>NZ_SPQW01000001.1:550704-2244142 GCF_004570445.1 Microbacterium sp. dk485 | reverse complement strand
CGGGGGGGGGCCCCCCCCACGCCGGTGTCAGTGGGAGAGGGACTGGAAGAGCTCGAACGCGTCGGCCGGGTTCAGGCCGTCGTGGACGACACCGCGGACGGCGGCGAGCATGGCGGCCGGGTGCTCGGACTGGAACACGTTCCGGCCCATGTCGACGCCCGCGGCGCCCTCCTGCATGGCCTGGTACGCCACGCGCAGGGCCTCCTGCTCCTCGACCTTCTTGCCGCCGGCGATCACGATCGGCACGGGGCACGCGCTCGTGATGGTCTCGAAGCCCTCCTCGACGTAGTACGTCTTCACGAAGGCGGCGCCCAGCTCGGCGCTGATGCGGGTGGCGAGACGGAAGTACCGCGCGTCGCGCACCATGTCGCGACCGACGGCGGTGACCGCGAGCACCGGGATCCCCGTCGCCTGACCCTGGTCGACGAGCGTGGTGAGGTTCTTGATCGACTTGGTCTCGTTCTCACCGCCGACGAACACCTGCACCGCCAGAGCGGCGGCGTCCAGGCGCACGGCGTCATCGATGGAGACCGCGAGCTCTTCGTCGGACAGCTCCTTCAGGACGCTCGGTCCCCCCGAGGCGCGCAGGACGATGCCCTTGCCGTTGTCGGCGGGGATCGTGGTGCGGAGAGCTCCGCGCGTGCACATGAGGGCATCGGCCTGCGGGACCAGCGGCAGGATGGAGCGCTCGAGGTTCTCCAGCCCGGAGGTGGGGCCCTGGAAGTAGCCGTGATCGAACGCGAGCATGACGGTCTTGCCATCGCTCGGGTCGAACACGCGCGACAGACGCGCGCGCAGGCCCCAGTCCTGGCCGGACTGGCCCTTCAGGTGGAAAGCGCCGGGGGCCGTGCGGGCGGCGGAGAAGTCCGTGCCGTCGCGGAGGTCGTCGAGGTCAGCCATGGATGGGCTCCTTCTGTGTTGTGGTGGTGGACGCTGCCTGCGGCGCGCCCGGGGTCAGGGAGGCACGCAGCCGCCGGATGCTGGTGCGACCGGTGCCGGTGGCGGCGGAGGCGACGATGACGACCAGGACGACCAGGACGCCCTTCAGCACGTTCTGGGCGCCGACGGACCAGCCGACGAGGTTCAGCAGCCCCGACAGCAGCACGAAGAAGAGGGCACCGGTCCAGGCACCGGTCGCGACCGGGCGTCCGCCGGAGATGAGGGTGCCGCCGATCACGACGACCGCGATCGAATCGAGCATGTAGGACGTACCCAGCTGCGTGCTGGGCGAGATGAACGCGGCCAGCAGGCCGCCCACCAGCCCGGCGAAACCGGCGCTGACGAGGTAGGCGGTCGCGGTGACGGCGACGACCTTGAGCCCCGCCCGCTCGGCGGCACGCTCGCTCTGGCCCACCGCGATGATCGACAGCCCGAGCCGGGTGTGGCGCAGCAGGAACCAGATGACCACGGTGACCAGCACGACGAGGAGGGCGATGAGGGGGATGCCGAGCACCTTGGCATTGACGAACGAGCGCAGCGCCGGATCCGCACCGCCCCGTGCGGCATCGGCGAGCAGCAGTGTCGCGCTGGTGACGACCAGACTCGTTGCGAGGGTGGCGATGATCGGGGGGACCCGCAGCAGCAGGATGGCTGCGACGCTGACGGCGCCCGCGGCGACTCCGGCGCCCGCGGCGGCGGCGAGGCCCACGACCGGTCCCGCCGTCGCTCCCACGGCCACCGAGACGTACGAGGTCATCGAGACGATCGTGCCGACGGACACATCGATGTTGCCGGGGCCGAGGGTGATGACGAGCATCTGCCCCAGTGCGACCAGCACGAGGAACGGCGCCAGCGAGAGCGCCTGGGTCAGCGGGTCGAGCGGCGCGCCGGGGCGCACCGCGACGATGACGGCCCACACCGCGAGCACGCCGATGAGGGACCACCCCCACGCGGGCCACGTGAGGCGGCGGCGCTCGGTCGGTACGGCGTTGTCGATGGCGCTCATCGGACGAACCTCTCGGTGATGATGCGGCCGGCCAGCACAGCGATGACGATGAGTCCCTGTGCGGCCGACTGCAGGCTGGAGGGCAGGTTGATGAGGCTCAGCAGGACGGTGATGAGCCCGAGGGTGACCGCCCCGAGCGTGGTGCCGATCGGCATTGCACGACCTCCGGCGAAGGTGCCGCCGCCGAGGATCACGGCGGCGATCGTCATGAGCGTGTACTCGCTGGCCGCGTTGATGTCACCCGACCAGGTCTGGGAGGCGAGCATGAGGCCGGCGAGGATCATGAGGATCGCGGCGATCACGTACGCGGCGATGCGGGTGGCGGCGAGCGATACGCCTGCCTTCTCGAGCGTCGGGGCCTGTGAGCCGAGCGCACGCATGCGCGTGCCGATGCGCGCACGACGCGTGACGTACCAGCCGATCAGCGTCGCGGCGATGATGAAGATCACGGGGGCCGGGAACCACGTGGGTCGCCACGTCGAGATGACCGACAGCCACGCGGGCGTCTCGCCTCCCGGCGTCGGGCGGATCTGCAGGCCGATGCCCAGCCACACGAACGACATGCCGAGCGTGATGATGATGGAGGGCACACCGCGCTGCTGCACGACGTACGCGATGACGGCGTAGGCGACGACGATCCCGACGATCGAGGCGAGCGCGAGCAGCGGCGCGTCCACGAAGAGCGTCGCGGCGATGACGGTGACCAGACCCACCAGGAACCCGATCCCGAGGTCGATGTCGCCGACGCTCATGATGATCATCTGCGCCTGCGCGGCGAGCACGAGGGGCACCGACGACATGAGCATGAGCGTCAGACCGGGAACGCTCAGGATGCCCGGCTGCAGCGTCGCGGTGATCGCGAAGATCGCCACCAGTGCCACGAGCGCGAGCAGAGCGGGCGATCCGTTCACGGCGCCGGCGCGCAGGCGCTGACCCGTGGAGGGGAACGAGACGGTGGCGGTGCTCATCGAGCGTCCTCCTGCGTGCGGTCGTCGCCGCCGAACGAGTCGGCGATGATGCGGTCTTCCGTGATGTCGTCGTCGGCGAGCTGGCTCACGATGCGGCCGGAGCGGAACACGTAGACGCGGTCGCAGTGCGCCATCTCGCTGTTCTCCGTCGAGTACCAGACGATCGAGCGGCCCCGGGAGGCTTCCACGCGCATGAGGGCGTAGAGCTCGTTCTTGGTGGCGACGTCCACGCCTCGGAAGGGGTCGTCCAGCAGCACCAGGGCCGCGTCCGTGGCGAAGGCGCGGGCGACGAGCACCTTCTGCTGGTTGCCGCCCGAGAGCGAGGTGATCGGCGCGCGGGCGCCGCCCTTGACGCTCAGGCGCTGCACCCATTCGTCCGCGAGCGCGCGCTTGCGGCCCGAGCGGATGACGCCGCCGGAGGAGAGCTGCCGGGAGGCCGAGACGGTGAGGTTCTCCGCGACGCTCCACAGCGGGAAGATGCCGCTGGTCTGACGGTCGCCGGGCACGTAGGCGCGGCGCTTGGCGACGGTGACCCCCCGCGCGCTGGTCCACAGCCGCCGCAGGAGCACGTCCTGTCCATGGCCGGCGAGCCCGGCCAGGCCGACGATCTCGCCCGGCTGCACGACGAAGGGCACGCCCTCCCCGGTGATGCGCGCGACCGTTCCGCCCTGGCGGATGTCGGCGCGCTCGGTGGCACTGACCCGGCGGACGGTGGCCGTGTCGGCATGCACTTCGCCGCCCATCGTGGACAGCAGAGCCTGTTCGGAGGTGGCACGTGCCGCGACGGTGTCCACGATCCGGCCGTCCTTCATCACGGCGATGCGGTCCGCGTTCGCCAGGACCTCCTGCATCCGGTGCGAGATGAGCACCATGGCGACACCGGATGCGGCGAGCTCGCGCAGGTGCGCATACAACTGGGCGGTGGCGTCGACGCTGAGCGACTCGGTCGGCTCGTCGAGGATGAGCATGGCGAGATCAGGCGTGCAGAGAGCGCGGGCGATCTCGACCATCTGCCGCTGCGCCATCGTCAGATCGCTCGTGCGGCGCACGATCGCGATGCCGTGCCCCGGGAAGACGTGATCGAGCTTCTCGGCGACGTGCCGTTCGGCGGTGCGCCGCCACGCCAGGCCCCGGGCGCCGCGATCGGAGAGGGCGATGTTCTCCGCGACCGTCAGGTCAGGGCACAGCGCCAGCTCCTGGTAGACCATGCGGACGCCGGCGCGAGCGGCCGCGGACTGGTTCCACGCCGCGCCGCCGCGCCAGCTCACGCTGCCGGCATCGGGCTGCTCGCGCCCGGCCAGCACGCGCATGAGGGTGCTCTTGCCGGCGCCGTTGTGGCCGACCAGTCCGAGGATCTCGCCCGCCCGCACGGTGACGTCGATCCCGGCGAGGGCCGTCGTGCTGCCGTACCGCTTGGACACGTCCTGCGCCGTCAGCACGACCTGCGTCGCCTCGGGCGAAGCAGAGGGGGGACTCTGCGTCACGGATGCCATCGGGTGCTCCTTCGAACTGGTCGGCCGGTCGGTCACTTCTGCAGCGCCGGTGCCTGCACGTCTTCGCCGTTCTCGAGCGCCTCGAGGGCGGCCTCGATCGACTCGTCATCCCACGCGATGGCGGCGTACTCGTCGGTGCCCAGCTCGGACACCCAGTAGTCGAGGTCCTCCTGCGCGATCTTCACCAGCGGCAGCACGACCTCGGCCGGCACGTCGTCACCGCGCTCCTTGGCGAGGGCGACGTAGATGGCGGCGACGACCTGGCCGGGGTCGGTGAGGGCGGCGAAGGAGCCGTTGTCGATGCCGCTGTCCTGCCAGAACTTCAGCGACTTGCCGTCGGTGTCGAAGACGACCACGGGTGCCTCACGACCGGCGGACTCGAACGCCTGCACGATGCCCATGCCGCCGATGCAGCCGGGCACCGCCGCGATCTCGGGGAGCGATCCGAGGATTCCGACGATCTCCTTCTGCGCGGTCGCCGAGTCGCAGAAGCCGTTGATCTCGGCGGCGACCTTCACATCCGGGTAGTCGGCGAGGATCTCCAGCTGACGCGCGTGGAACGCCTCCTCGGGCTGAGAACCCACGACGCCGCGGTTGATGACGATGTCGCCCTTGCCGCCGATCGCCTCGAGGGCGGGTTCCAGGGAGTCCGCACCCCACTGGCCGTACTCGTTGCGCACCACGGTGCCGCAGCTGGTCTCCATGTCGGCGTCGAGAATGATGACGTTGATGCCGGCGGTGCAGGCCTCTTCGATGACGGGCTTGAGCGCGCTGGAGGACGCCGGGATGACCATGAGGACGTCGGGGTTCTGCAGCATGAGGCTGCGGATCTGCGACGCCTGTTCGGTGGCGCTGTTCTCGCCGGGGGCGTTCACCACCGAGTAGTCCGACACGACGCCTTCGGCCTTGAGCTTGTCCGCCTCGGTCTCGAACTTGTCGATGAGCGTGAGGCGCCATCCGTTGACGAAGCCGTTGGACAGCGCGATCTTCAGCCCTTCGGGCTCGCCGCCCTCCGTGCCGTTTCCGGCGTCGGCGGTGCCGCCGCAGCCGGCGAGGAGCAGGGTCGCCGCGACGGTCGCGGCGACCGCGGCGCCGGCACGTCGGATGTGGGGGAACTTCATTGTCATTGCCTCCTGGTTCGCTTCGTCGCGAAGTGACGAACGCTGAGCGATCGGGCACCGCTCGGGACCTATTATGACCAACATGTCATGATGAGTTGGTAATGACTAAGATAGGCATGCGTCGCGGCGCTGTCAATCGACTCCGGCCTGCCGAGCACGCGCGATACGCTCTGAGCACTGGCGCCGGACCGAAGGAGCCGCCATGTCCACACCCGCGCCGTACCCCGTCCTCGACCGCGAGGCGGATGCGCCGCTGTGGCAGCAACTGGCCAGGGTGCTGCGTCAGGAGATCGAATCCGGGCTGCTCCGCGCCGATCAGGCGCTCCCCTCCGAATCCGAGCTCATCGACCGCTACAGCGTCTCGCGGACCGTCGTGCGGGAGGCCCTGGCCGAACTGGTGCGCGCCGGCCTCATCTACAAGGTGCGTGCGCGCGGGTCTTTCGTGGCGCCCCAGCGGCCGGATCTGAAGTTCATCGGCTCGATGGCGGGTTCCTCCGACGATCTGTCCACGACCGGGCGCAACGTCACCACGCGCGTCCTCGATTTCGAGGTGGGCCCGGCCAGCCCCGACGACGCCCAGGCGCTCCGCCTCCCCTCCGGCTCCCAGGTCGTACGCCTACGTCGCCTGCGCCGCGTGGACGGCACGCCCTGGCTTCTCGTGGACACGGTTCTCCCCTATGACCGCTTCCCGACCCTGGGCAGGGCGAACCTGGAGAACCGGTCCCTGTACGAGCATCTGCGCCGGCACTTCGGCGTCCACCCCAGCGGGGCGGACCGCTGGATCAGCGCCGTCGTACCGGGGGAAGAGGACGCCCGGTTGCTGGAGCTCAAGCCCGGCCAGCCCGTGCTGGCCATCGAGTCGCTGGCGTGGGACGACGACGGAGTGCCGTTCGAGCGCTACAACGCCCTGCACCGCAGCGACGAGTCGCGCTTCCACGTCGGCATCCGCTGACCAGGCGGAGCCCGACCGGCGAGCGGGCGCTCACGCGGCGGCCAGCACCCGCGCGCCCTCCTGCACGACCTCGTCGGCGATCTCGTCGAGGAGCGGGGAGGTGAGGTTCCACTGCTGCCAGAACAGGGGGACGTCCACGGGCGCGCCGCCCAGGAGGACGAGCTCGCCCGAGCGCACGTGCTCCTCCGACTGGAACGGCGGAAGCAGCCCCCACCCCAGGCCCAGCCGGATCGCCGTGGCGAAGTCGTGCGAGGCGGGGACGAGATGACGCGGAGGCGAACCGGCCGGCGCCTGATCGGCGAGCCAGCGCGACTGCAGGTCGTCACGGCGGTCGAAGTCCACCACCGGAGCCTGCGCGAGGGCGTCGCCGTCGACGCCGTCCGGGAACCAGCGCCGCGCGAACCCGGCGCTGGCGACCGCCTCGTACCGCAGCACGCCGACCGCGCGCACGCGACATCCGGCCACCGGCGCCTCCCGGGAGGTGATTGCCCCCATCACCGTCCCCGATTCCAGCAGGCCCGCCGTGAAGTCCTGATCGTCGCGGTGGAGCTGGAAGACCACCCGGTGACGCTCCGCCACCCGGGCCAGCGGCGGCAGGAACCACGTCGCCAGGGAGTCGGCGTTGACGGCGAGGGGCACGACGGCGGTCGCGGCCTCATCGGAGCCGATGCCGGCCAGGGCGTCGTGCTCGAGGAGGTCGAGCTGGCGGGCGAGGCGGACGACGGCCTGTCCCGCCTCCGTGGCGCGGACCGGCTTGGTGCGCACGAGCACGACGCGCCCCAGCCGGGCCTCCAGCGCCCGGACTCGCTGACTCACGGCGGAGGGGGTCACGTGCAGACGCCGGGCGGCGGCCTCCAGGGTGCCTTCATCGAGGATGACCGCGAGCGTGCGGGCCAGATCGATGGGGATGGACATGAAGACAGGCTAATGGTTCGGAAGAATCCTGAACTGGACGCTCCTCCGCGACCCGCCTAACGTCGACGTGTGCTCCCCTCCTTCCTCGCGGGCCTCGGCCTCGGTCTGACCCTCATCATCGCCATCGGCGCGCAGAACCTCTTCGTGCTGCGGCAGGGGCTGCGCCGCGAGCACGTGTTCGCCGTCGCCGCCGTGTGCGCCGCCTCGGATGCGGCGCTCATCGCGCTGGGGGTCTCCGGGCTGGGGCTGGCCCTCACGGCGCTTCCCTGGCTCGTGGAGGTGATCCGGTGGGCCGGCGCGCTGTTCCTGCTGGGGTACGGACTCCTCGCCGCGCGCCGGGCGATCCGCCCGAGCGGTCACGCGCTCGCGCCCTCCCCCGAAACCGAGCCGGCTCCCGGGTCGGCCGGCCGCGCCGGCACCGCCGTGCGCAGCCGCCTGGCGCCCGTGCTGCTGACGTGCCTCGCCCTGACCTGGCTGAACCCGCACGTGTACCTGGACACCGTGTTCTTCCTGGGGCTCGTGGCCAGCGGTCATGGGGAGGCACGCTGGGTGTTCGCCGCAGGCGCGATGCTGGGCAGCATCCTGTGGTTCTTCGGGCTCGCCTTCGGCGCACGCTACCTCAGCCGGTGGCTCGCCACGCCACGGGCCTGGCGCATCCTCGACGCTCTCATCGCGGTCGTCATGATCGCACTCGCCGTCAGCCTCGTGCTGGTGCCGTGAGCGGCGGCGTGCGTCACGATGGGGAGATGATGCGCGTGCACGTGATCGTCCGAGGCGAGGTCCAGGGCGTCGGCTACCGCTACACCGCCCGCCTGGAGGCCGACGCCCGGGGCGTGCGCGGCTGGGTGCGCAACCGTCGCGACGGCACGGTGGAGGCCGAGGTGGAGGGCGCGCCCGCCGCCGTCGAGGAGATGCTGGGCTGGATGCGACAGGGGCCGCCCGGATCGCGCGTCGACGAGGTGACGACGACCGAGACCGCGCCGGTGGGCGACGCCTCTTTCGAGGTGCACAGCACCGCCTGACCGCAGCCGGTCAGTCCTCCAGGGGCCGCAGGATGCTGTCGACGAACCGCCTCGTGCGTTCGTGCTGCGGGCGGGTGAACAGCTCGCCGGGCGTCCCGCGCTCCACGATGGCGCCGCGGTCGAAGAACAGCACCTCGTCGGCCACCTTCCGCGCGAAGGAGAGCTCGTGCGTGACGATCACCATCGTCCACCCCTCCTCGGCGAGCTCTTTGAGCACCGCCAGCACCTCCCCCACGAGCTCGGGGTCCAGGGCGCTGGTCGGCTCGTCGAAGAGCAGCAGGTCGGGTTGCAGCGCGAGCGCACGCACGATGCCCAGGCGCTGCTGCTGGCCGCCGGACAGCTCGAAGGGGTAGGCGTTGCGCTTCTCACCCAGGCCCACGCGCGCCAGCAGCGCCTCGGCGCGGGCCACCACCTCGCCTCGCCCGACGCCGTGGGCGTGCACGGGACCCTCGACGACGTTCTGCAGCACCGTGCGGTGCGGGAACAGGTTGTGGTGCTGAAAGACCATCGCGGAGCGGTCGCGCAGGGCGCGCCGGTCGGCCTTGGACACGCGCCGGCCGAAGTCGATCGCCGGGCCGCCGTCGAAGGCTACCCGGCCGGCGTCGGCGATCTCCAGCCCGTTGAGACAGCGCAGCACAGTGGTCTTCCCCGAGCCGCTCGGGCCGATGAGGACGACCACTTCTCCGCGGCGCACCTCGAAGTCGACGCCGTCGACGACGCGGTTCGTCCCGAAGTTCTTCTCCAGTCCGCCGACGGTGAGGAGCACCCGATCATCGGCGGCGGCGGGCGGGGCCAGCGGATCGCCGCCGGCGGGCTCAACGTGCGACATAGCGGTCGAGCCTCCTCTCGATCGCGCCCTGCCCCGTGGCCAGCACGAGGCAGAACACCCAGTAGATGAACGCCGCCTCGAGATAGATGATCATGAACTCGTACGTGAACGCGGCGATGTTCTCCGCGCGCCGGAACAGCTCGGTGACCAGGATGAGCGAGGCCAGCGAAGTGTCTTTGACCAGCGAGATGAAGGTGTTCGACAGCGGCGGGACGGACACGCGCGCCGCCTGCGGCAGCACGATGCGGGTGAGGGTCTTCGTCGGCGACAGGCCCACGGTGTGGGCGGCCTCCCACTGACCCTTCGGCACCGAGAGGATCGCCGCGCGGATGACCTCCGCGGCGTACCCGCCGACGTTGAGGGAGAACGCGATGACCGCCGCCGGCCACGGGTCGATCAGCACGCCCACCGAGGGCAGGCCGTAGAAGATCACGAAGAGCTGAACCAGGAGCGGGGTCCCCCGGATCACCGAGATGTAGAAGCGGGCGATGCCCGACAGCACGGGATTGCGGGCGAGGCGCAGCAGGGCGACGCCGAGCGCGAGGACCAGCCCGATCGCGAAGGACGCCAGCGCCAGCGGGATCGTCCCGGTGAGCCCGGCTAGCAGGAGGGGCCAGAACGAGTCGACGATGAGGGGCCACGCCTCCTCCATGACACTCCTTCCCGTCAGCAGGACGCCACGCGCTGCGTGACGCCTCTACTGCGTGACGTCTCTACTGGGTGACGTCGGCCCCGAAGTACTTCTCGCTGATCTCGGCGAGCACGCCCTCTTCGCGCAGCTCGGCGAGGGCCTCATCCACCGCCGCGACCAGCGCGTCCTTGTCCTGGGTGAAGGCGAAGGCGTTGTACGCGGGATCGTCCGTCTCGGCGGCGATCTTCAGCCCCGTCGGGCCCTCGCTGTTCTCGTAGTCCAGGAACGTGAGGCTGTCGTTGATGGTGGCGTCCACACGCCCCTGCTGAAGGAGGCTCACCGCCTGGGCCCACCCCTCGACGGGCTCGACGTTCGCGCCGCTGTCGGTGGCGAGTTCGTACCAGTTGCTCGTGAGGGACTGGGCGGTGGTCTTTCCGGCGAGGTCCTCGAAGCCGGCGATCGAGTCGTCGTCCTCTGTGACGACGATGACCCCGGGCGAGACCGTGTACGGCTCGCTGAAGAGGTACTTCTCCTCACGCTCGGGGTTGATCGACACCTGGTTGGCGATGACGTCGAAGCGACCCGCATCCAAGCCGGCGAAGATCGCGTCCCACTGGGTCTCCTGGAACCGGATCTCCAGCCCCAGCTTGTCGGCGACGGCTTCGGCGATCTCCACGTCGAACCCGACCAACTCGCCCGAGGCGTCGTGGAAGCTGAACGGCCGGTACGTCCCCTCGGTGGCGACGGTGAGGGTTCCGGCGGTGGCCAGGGCGTAGTCGTCCTCCGCGGGCGACGCTCCGGCCTGCTGCGCTCCCCCGCTGCAGGCGGTGAGGACGAGGACGGCGCCGAGGGCGAGGGCGAGGACGGTCGGGCGGGAGCGGAGCATGAGGGTTCCAGACATGAGTCGTCGGTGCCGCTGGGCACGCAGCGGCGTCGAGGGGGATATTTCAGTAGAACACGGACGCGGCACGACGGCGGCCGCACGTTACGCCACGTTGCTGCGCACGGCCGCCAGGATCGACGAAGGGGCCCCACCTCACGGCGGGGCCCCTTCGTTGTACGCGGATCAGGCGATGGCGTTGACATCCAGCGGGATGCCGGGGCCGAACGTGGTCGACACCGAACCCTTCTGGATGTAACGGCCCTTCGAGCTCGACGGCTTCAGACGCACGATCTCCTCGAGAGCGGCGTTGAGGTTCTCATCCAGCTGCTCGGCCGAGAACGACGCCTTGCCGACGATGAAGTGCACGTTGGCGTGCTTGTCGACGCGGAACTCGATCTTTCCGCCCTTGATCTCCTCCACGGCCTTGGCCGGGTTGGGCGTGACGGTACCGGTCTTCGGGTTGGGCATCAGGCCACGGGGGCCCAGCACCTTACCCAGCCGACCGACCTGGCCCATGAGCTCGGGCGTGGCGACGGCCGCGTCGAAGTCGGTCCAGCCGCCGGCGACGCGCTCGATGAGCTCGGACCCGCCGACCTCGTCGGCACCGGCCGCGATCGCAGCCTCGGCCGCGGGGCCGTTGGCGAACACGATGACGCGGGCGGTCTTGCCCGTGCCGTGCGGCAGCATGACGGTGCCGCGCACCATCTGGTCGGCCTTGCGCGGGTCGACGGAGAGCTTCAGCGCGACCTCGACGGTCGAGTCGAACTTCTTCGAGCCGGTCTCCTTGGCCAGGGCGACAGCCTCGGCCGGAGTGTAGAACTTGTCAGCCGCGATCTTCTCAGCGGCGGCGCGGAACGCCTTGGACTTGGTAGCCATGTTCGTTATCCCCTCAGTCCTCGACCGTGATGCCCATGGAGCGGGCGGTGCCGGCGATGATCTTCGAGGCGGCCTCGAGATCGTTCGCGTTCAGGTCGGGCTGCTTGGTCTCAGCGATCTGACGCACCTGGTCCTTGGTGAGCTTGCCCACCTTGGTCGTGTGCGGGGTCTGCGAGCCCTTGGCCACACCGGCGGCCTTCTTGATCAGCTCTGCTGCCGGCGGGGTCTTCAGGATGAACGTGAAGCTGCGGTCCTCGTAGACGGTGATCTCCACGGGGATGACGTTGCCGCGCTGCGACTCCGTCGCGGCGTTGTACGCCTTGCAGAACTCCATGATGTTGACGCCATGCTGACCGAGCGCGGGGCCGATCGGCGGCGCCGGGTTGGCGGCACCGGCGTTGATCTGGAGCTTGATCAGGCCGGTCACCTTCTTCTTCGGTGCCATGTGCTTCCTCACTGTCGTGCGCCGGGAGCGGCGCGCTGCCACGAACCAGGCGAATCCTGGCAGTGGTGGGGGGTGTCGTCCCGGTGACGGGCAACCACACAAGTATAGTCGCGGTTCGCACCGGTGGGAATGCGGCCGCCCGAGCCGTACAGTCACGACAGGGAGGAGGCGCATGCGCATCATGTGGCAGGGGGTGCTGGACCCCAGCACGGAGCGCCTCGCATTCGTCTCCGACGCGGAGGGCCTGTTCGCCGCATCCGAGGTGCGCACCGCCGATCATTCCTACTCGTATGACGTCGCACTGGACGAGGAGTGGATGTTCCGCACGCTCGAGGCTCGCCGCGACGGCGGGATGCAGCTGCTCCTGGAACGGACGGCCGACGGCTCGTGGCTGTGCAACGGGCATCCGCGTGCCGACCTGTCCGAGGCGATCGACATCGACCTGTCCTTCTCGCCGTTCACCAACACGCTGCCGATCCGGCGACTCGCCCTCGCCGTCGGCTCGTCCGCCGACATCGTCACCGCCTTCGTCGGGGCGGATCTGACCGTCACCGCCGACCCTCAGCGGTACACCCGCATGGACGAGCGGCGCTACCTCTACGAATCCCGCGACAGCGACTTCCGGCGGGAGATCACGGTCGACGACGACGGGTTCGTGGTCGACTACCCCGGCCTGTTCCGCCGGCTCCCCGTGTGACGCTCGCCCCTACGCCTGCGGGCCGAGGGTGTACGTGATCGCGAGGGTGCCCTTGCTCGTCGCCGCCACGTTCCGCAGCCCGAGTTCGCGCGGCGCCGGCAGCGCGCCGAAGAGGCGCTTGCCCTCGCCCAGCAGAAGCGGGTGCACGAACAGGCGCAGCTCGTCGATGAGTCCGGCAGCCAGCAACTGCCGGACGAGGTCGCCGCTGCCCAAGATCACGGTGTCGCCGTCCGTCCGCGTCTTCACCCCCTGCACCGCGTCGACGAGGTCGCCCTCCAACGGCGCCGAGCCGCTCCACGTGAGGTCGGGCCGCGTGCGGGTCGCGACGTACTTGGGCGTCGCGTTCAGACTCGCCGCCATCGGGTTCGCGGCGGGCTGGGACGGCCAGAAGGCGGCGAGCTTGTCGTAGGTCTTCCGCCCGAACAGGTACGCCGACGTCGATGCGAGGCCATCGGGATCCAGAACCTCGTGCAGCACATCGCCGTACCGCTGCCCCCAGCCGCCGTGCGCGAAGCCGCCCTCACGATCCTCGTCCGGTGACCCGAGGCCCTGCATGACCCCGTCTGCGCTCACGAACTCCACTGCCACCAGCCTGCTTACCATCCGTCTCTCCTCTCGTTAGGCTCCGATCATGCCCGCCGCGACCCCGCCGGAGCTTGAAGGAAATCGACCCGCAGCCACCTCGCGCACACGGGTGGCCCGCCACCGCCCGCACCCGCACCTGCGGGGCCTGGTCGCAGGGATCGTCGGTTTCCAGGAGCGCGCGTCCGGCCCGCTGGAGCGACGACAGCCGGCCGGAGCGCTGCTGCCGCTCGTGCTCTCCTTCGGCGACCCGCTCGAGGTCACTGCGCTCTCGGACGGAGCGGGGACCGGCACGTACTCGTCCTTCGTGGCAGGGTTCATGACCGGCCACGCCGCGACGCGATACGTCGGGACCCAGCGGTGCGTGCAGGTGTATCTGACCCCCGAGGGCGCCTCCCGGCTCCTCGGCGTCCCCGGCTCCGACCTGGCACGGCGGGTCGTCGCGGTCGACGACGTCGCCCCGTTCCTCGGCGGCTCGCTCCCCGACCGGCTCGACAGCGCGTCGAGCTGGGCGGAGCGCATCGCACTCGTCGAGGGCGAGCTCCTCTCGGCGCTGGCGGAGTCGGACGAACCCGATCCCCTCGTCGACTGGATGTGGGACCGCCTCCGCCGCTCCGGCGGCCGGGCCCGCATCGGCGACCTGGTCGCCCGCACGGGGTGGAGCCACCGCCACGTGACCACCCGCTTCGCGCGCCGGGTGGGGGTCGGTCCCAAGGCCGCCGCCGGTGTCATCCGATTCGAGCGCGCCGCCGCGGAGCTGGGACGAGTTCCCCTGCCGGATCTGGCGGTCCGTCACGGCTACGCCGACCAGAGCCACCTCACGCGCGAGATGCTGCGCTACGCCGGCGAGCCGCCCGCACGGCTGGCCGGAGGCGAGCGCCCCACCGCCTACACGGCCCTGGGCACGACGCCCGCATGAGCATGCCGCGGTGACGGAGACCGCGGCGAGCCGTCATGGCGTGGAGTCCGACCGTTCACCGTAGGTCGTGACGAGCCGCGCGCCGATCGCCGCCAGCTCACGGCGCACCACCTCGGGCTCGATGACCTCGACCTCCGCGCTCCAGCCGGCGAGCTGCTCCGCGAGCGCCCGCGCGCTCTGCGCCCGCACCTCCACGTGCACGCGTCCCCCGGCCTCGCCGCCACCGGCGACGGCGTATTCCCCGAACCACCGGCAGAACGCCGTGACGACCTCGGGCGCGACCGTCACGGTCGCCGCGACCGCCCCGCGGCGGGCGTCGACGATGGCCACCATGTCTCGCCACGCCTGCTCGGGCGAGAAGTCGTCGGGCGCGCGGCCGGGCCGGCTCAGCACGCGCAGCTCACCGATGCGGTCGATGCGGTACGTCCGCATCCGGGACACGTCGGCCACGTCGGTCCCCTCGCGCGGCGGCGCAGCCATCCCGTACCAGAGGTCGCCGCGGCGGCCCACCACCAGGGGGATCAGCGCGACCGCGGCGGGGCGGTCGCGATAGCGGAGGGCGACCGCGGCACCCGCGGCGATCGCGTCCTGCAGCAGCTGCGCGTACGGCGGGGCCGCCGGAACCGGCTCATCGCGCCCCCACGGCCCTTCGTGCACGGTCGCGGCGACGACGCGCTCGGCGGCATCCCGGAACGATCGCGGAAGAGCCTGAAGCATCTTCCTCTCCGCGCGCACGGCCGCCTCCGATTCGGCGCCGACGCGGGTCAGGCGCAGCATGAGCGCGAACGCCTCGGGGCCCGTCAGCCCGGTGAGATCCGTGCGCGCCCCGCCGACGAGCTGCCAGCCTCCGCCGCGGCCGACGCGCGGATAGATCGGCACCCCCGCATCCAGCAGCGCATGCAGGTCACGGCGGGCGGTCGGCACCGACACCTCCAGCTCTTCGGCCAGCTCGGCGGCGGTGACGCTCTCCCGCCCCTGCAGCAGGAGGAGTGCCTGGATGAGCCGGTCGGCGCGCATGACTCGAGGATTCCAGACAAAGTGATCGATAGCTGATCACTTTGCCGGGAAGAGTGGGATCATCCACCTCGAAAGAAGGAGAACGACATGTTCCGCGGACTGGCGAACCTCAACCTCGTGGCCTCCGATATGGACGCCGCCGTCGCCTGGTACTCCCAGGTCCTGGACGCTCCGCCGTACTTCGTGCGGCCCGAGACCGGACCCGTGCAGTACGCCGAGTGGCGGTTCGGCGACGACGAGGACGAACTCGCCCTCATGTCCAGCGCCTACCGGGCCGTGCTGCCGAGCCCGGGCGGGGCACTGGTGAGCATCCACGTGGACGACATCCGCGCGGCACTCGAGCGCCTCATGGCCGTCGGCGCGACGGAGGTCGACCCCGTCACCCCACGCGGGGAGGGCTGGTGGTCGGCGTCGGTCGCCGACCCGTTCGGGAATCTGCTCGGGCTCATCCAGAGCCCGCACTGGGCCGCGCAGCACCGATGACGCGAAACGCCCCGCCGGCCGGAGCCAGCGGGGCGTCGTCGCGACAGGGTCAGAGCTTGGTGACCTGGTCGAAGCTGAGCTCGACGGGGGTCTCGCGCTCGAACAGCGACACCAGCACCGTGAGCTTGCCGCTCTCGGGCTTGATCTCGCTGATCGTCCCGGGCAGGCCCGCGAACGAGCCCTCCTTGATCGTGATCGTCTCGCCGATCTCGAAATCGACCTCGGCGGGGATGCTGCGGGCCACCGCCTGGCCGCCCTTGGCGGTTCCGGACTTGGCCGGTGCGACCTCCTTGACCTCGACGAGGCTCTTCAGCATGTTGAAGGCCTCCTCGAAGCGCAGGGGCGTGGGGTTGTGGGCGTTGCCGACGAACCCGGTGACACCCGGCGTGTGGCGCACGACCGACCAGGTGTCTTCATTGAGCTCCATGCGCACGAGGACGTATCCGGGGATCCGGACGCGCGTGACCATCTTGCGCTGGCCGTTCTTGATCTCGACGACGTCCTCCATGGGGACCTCGACCTGGTAGATGTCATCCTCGACCTCGAGCGTCGACTTGCGCTGCTCGATGTTGGCCTTCACCTTGCGCTCGAAACCGGCGTAGGAGTGGATGACGTACCACTTGCCCGGCAGCATCCGCAGGTCGGCGCGGAACGCCTCGTACGGGTCCTCGTCCTCGTCGGTCTGGTCGTCCTCGGACGCGGTGTCGTCGGTGTCGGGGTCGACGGTGTCGTCAGGGTTGACGGTGGGGTCGAAGCCCTCGGGCTCCTCCGCCGCATTCGCCGGGTCGACGGAGGCCTCGACCTCGTCCACCACGCCCTCGGCCGCCTCGACCTCTTCCACGAACTCGCGGTCCAGCACCGGCTCGTCGGGCTCGCCGTTCACGTCGGGTCCGTCGTACGGGGTCACGTCGTCAGCCTCCTCGGCTTCTCGCTCGGCTTCTTCATCCGCGAGGGAATCGGTCAGGACCTCCGCGGCCGCCTCCACTTCGGATGCCTCGTCGATGGTCAGGGCGTCGTTGACGACCGCATCGGCTTCGGGGTCGTCGACGTCGATGTCCTCATCACCCAGCGAGTCGTCGGCGTCGTCGTCATCGTCGTCCACGACGTGGATGGCCAGGTGCTCGGCGGCCACGACGGAGCGCTCCTCGGCTGCGAGCTGCCCGCCCTCCTGGGCTTCGTCTTCCTCGCTGGCCTGCTCTGCGGCCGTCGCCCAGTCGGCGTCGTCGTGGTATCTCTCAGACAATGTGATCTCTTCCGTTGATGGGGCGGGCGTCACGGACGCTCCGCAAGCGCTCACGGCGCGGGTCAGGGGACGGATCCGCCCGGCACGCCGAACACGGCCGTGGTCACCCACACGAAGAGCACGTCCAGTCCGTAGACGAACGCCATCATGACGACGACGAAGCCGAGGACGACCGCCGTGAACTTCAGCAGCTCCGAGCGGGTCGGAGTGACGACCTTGCGCAGTTCCGCGAAGACCTGGCGGACGAACACGGCGATGCGTGCGAAGAAGCCGGGCTTCTTCTCACGCGGCACGTCGCGCTTGGCGACGAGCTCGCCGTTCGGTTCATCCTGGACCATCGAACCCACCTGAGTTGCTTTCCGTGTGCCAGCATGCGCCGGCGCGCAGGGCGGACAGGAATCGAACCTGCAACCTGCGGTTTTGGAGACCGCTGCTCTGCCAATTGAGCTACCGCCCTAGAGGCCGCAAGGGCCTCAGGATGCCCGCATTCCACTGCCGTGACCTGTCCGATGGGGTCGGCCCGACGGGCGGGCACGGCAAAAGAATGCAGACTTCAACTGCGCAGCAAGTCTACGTCATCCCCCGCACCCTCGCGAACGCACTCAGTCCTGGCACGGCGTGAATACGGCCGTGACCAGGACCGGATCATCGAAGGTGACGGTCACGACGACGCCGTCCGGCGACGCCCACGCGTGCTGCTCCGCAGCCTCGGCCGCGGGACGAATGCGGTCCCACGTCTCGGGATCGAGCGTCGCTGCCAGTGCCGCCATGGTCTCCTCCCCGGCCTCCGCCTCCGCGGTGATGGACAGCGTCGCGGTGGCCACGAGCGCGCGCCGGGATCCCTGGCCCCCCTCGCCGCACGGCTGCTCCGCCTCGGCCGCCGGCTCCACCGCACGCAGGACGGCCGGATCGGCGGCGGCCATCTCGCCGACGAGATCGTCGAAGACGACCCGCGCCTGCGCGCGCACGGTCTCGGGGTCGGGCCCGAATCCGCAGCCCGACAGCGCGAGCCCCAGCAGGAGCACGCCGCCCAGCACGGCGGCTCTGGATGGCCGGATCACGGGCGCACCACCTCCTGCACCTCGAACGCCTCGGGGTCGGGGGCGGCCACCGGGACTCCCAGCGCCGTGAGCTGCTCGAGCAGCCACCCGTCGTGCCACTGCGCGATGTCGCACGGAGCGGACGACAGCTCGTACGCCGTGGCGGGCACGCCGTGCTGGATCACCGCGCGGCAACTGGCGTCGGCCTCGATCTGCACGCGGTACGCGTCCTGCCCGACGCCGGTCTGCTCGGCGGCGGCGAACTGCGTGGAGAAGCGGTCCCACTGGTACCAGTGCATCGCCTCGTGCACGAAGATCGGCCAGATATTGGTGCGCGTGGCACCGGCATCCCACGCGAGGAAGATGCGGTTGCGGAACCTGCTGTCGTAGCAGCCGCCCAGGGCCACCCGGTACGTCTCGTCGGCCGCGGCGTACCCGCAGTTCTGCGGGCCGCCGTCGTACACGATCTGCACCGCGGTGCCGCCGATGCCGTCGAGCAGGGCCCGCGCCTCCGCGTCACCCCCGGGCAGGCTCTCTCCGCCGGGATTGGGGGCCGAGACCGCGGGCACCACGTCGCCGCCGCGGAACGCCGAGGTCGACTCCTCCGCCGCCGCCCACAGCGCATCGGCATCGCGGTACGCGGTGCGCTGGGACTCGATCCGCCCTGCCAGGTCGGCGGTGCCCTCGAACGTCGCCATCACGACGGCGTGCTGCCCGGCTGTCACGGCCCGGGCGGCGAGGGCGCGCTCGCGGGCGTCCGCCACCAGCCACACGGACGCGGCCGCCACTGCGATCAGGACGAGGGATGCGGTGAGGACGGCGCGCCGGATGATTCGGCGCCGCCGCCATCGACGGACCCCCTCGGCGAGGGCGTGCGCGACGCCGTCGTCGTGGCGGGCCTGCGTCATCACACCACGCGGATGAGCTTCTTGTTGACGAACTCGTCGGCGCCCAGGAGCCCCAGCTCGCGCCCCGTGCCGCTGCGCTTGACGCCGCCGAAGGGAAGCTCGGGAGAGTCGGCGAGGACGACGTTGACGTAGACCATGCCCGCGTCCAGGCGATCGGCCACCCGATCGGCCTGCTGCGGGTCGGTCGTGAACACGTACGAGCCCAGCCCGAACCCGGTGCCGTTGGCCACGGCGATCGCCTCATCCTCACCGGAGACGCGGTAGACCACGCCCACGGGCCCGAAGAACTCCTCGCGGTAGGCGTCCATGTCGGAGGTCACTCCGGTGAGAACCGTCGGGGCGAAGAAGGCGCCGTCGCGAGTGCCGCCGGTGACGACCGTGGCACCCTGCGCAACGGCTCGCTCGACCTGTTCCTCGAGTCGTTCGGCCGCCGCGAGGGAGGACAGCGGGCCCAGCACGGTGTCCTCGGCGAGCGGATCGCCGACGGTCGCCTCCGCCATGGCCGCGGTGAACTTCTCCAGGAAGGCGTCGTACAGGCCGTCCACGACGAGAAAGCGCTTGGCGGCGTTGCACGACTGCCCGGTGTTGTCCAGGCGCGCGTCGACGGCCGAGCGGACGGCGGAGTCCAGGTCGTCCGTGGACAGCAGCAGGAACGGGTCGGAGCCGCCGAGCTCGAGCGCGACCTTCTTGAGGTTGCGCCCGGCGACCTCGGCCACCGCGGCACCGGCACGCTCGGAGCCCGTGACCGAGACCCCCTGCACACGCGGGTCGGCGATGATGGCCGCGGCCTGCTCGTTGGTCACCCGCACGTTGACGTAGGCACCCTCGGGGAGCCCCGCATCCCGGTAGATCAGCTGCAGCGCCTCCGCGGACTCCGGGCACTGCTGCGCGTGCTTGAGCAGCACCGTGTTGCCGACGGCGAGGTTGGGGGCGGCGAAGCGCGCCACCTGGTAGTACGGGAAGTTCCACGGCATGATCCCCAGCAGCACGCCCAGCGGCGAGCGGCGGATGACGGCGGTGCCCTCGCCCTCGATCTCCAGCGGCTGGTCACCCGTGATCCGCTCGATGTTGTCGGCGTAGAACTCGGTGATGTCGGCGGCGAAGTCGGCTTCCCCCAGCGCCGCCTCCAGCGGCTTCCCCATCTCGCGGACGATGAGCGCGGCCAGGTGCTCGCGCCGCTCACGGTGCAGCTCGGCGACTCGGCGCAAGCGCGCGGCGCGCTGGGCGACCGGCGTGTGCGACCACACGTGGAACGCGTCGTGCGCGGCGGCGATGGCCCCGTCGACGCCGGCGTCGGTCAGCGTGTCGTACTCGGCGAGCTTCTCCCCGGTTGCGGGGTTGATCACGGCGTATTCGCTCATGACGGTCCTTTCTCCCTCATCACACAGTCTGCCGTCCGCGGCGCATGCTCGCCGGGGCGTCTTTGGACAGGGTCTCGCCACGGAAGAACGCGGGACGGCGGATCGCCTGCCAGATCATGATCACGATGCCCAGGCCGATGATGACCACCCCGAGCACGAAGACGCTGCCCACACCGAACCACTGCGTACCGCTGCCGTAGTCCGGATCCAGCGATTCGACCAGGGTGAGCACGAACAGCGCCGCGAGGATGACGCCACCCGCGCGGCCACGGCCAGCGCGTCGGCGCCGGCGTCGGTGGCGGTGTAGCCCACCACCACGGGGCGGGTCATGCGCGGGCCTCCGCGACGATGGCGCTCGCGGCCAGCCGCCCCATCCGGATCGCCCCGTCGACATGCTGGTACCCGGCGCCGGCGAGATCACTGCACGCGAAGTGGATGGGGCCCACGGGTGTGCGCAGGTCGGCGCCGTAGCGGGAGAGACCCCCCAGGTCGAAACTGGCGGCGTAGGCGCCGCGCGTCCATTCCTCGGCGCCCCAGTCGCTCTCGTAGTACACGACCGGGTTCTTCGCCTCGGGGCCGTAGTAATGCGACAGCGACTCGAGGATCCGCTCCTTGCGTTCGGCGGCGCTCAGACGGAAGAGGTCGTCGGCGTTGCGGTCGGAGACGAATCCGACCAGCGTGCCGCGGGAATCGCCGTGGTTGGAGTTGTCGTACGCCTCGTGGCACAACTCGTACGGGCTGAACGCGGTGCCCGACAGGCCCTGCTCCCGCCAGAACGGCCGGTCGTAGACGGCATGGACCTTGATCACGAACCCCATGGAGATGTGCTGGTGCATCTGCTGCTGCAGACGCGGAAGCGGCGGGACGAACGAGATCCGCGGGTACAGCACCGGCGCGAGCGCCAGGATCGCGAAGCGGGCGCGCACCGTCACGTCATCGGTCACCGCGGTCACGCCGCCGGCTTCCGCCCACGCCAGTTCGCGCACCGGACGACCGAGCAGGACGTCCTCCCCCAGGCGCTCGGCCAGCAGCAGCGGGACCTGCTGCAGACCTCCGACGACGCGTTTGTCGAGGATGAAGTCGGCGTCGACGAGGTTCGAGTACGACCCGGCGGATGCCGCCATGAGGAGAGACTGCAGGAGCGAGAAGGCGTGCGTCGGCTTGGTCAGCATCGCCGAGCCGGTCGCGAAGGCCAGATTCCGCACCGCCTCGTCGTCGTCGGTCTGGGTACGAAGCCACGCATCCCACGAGATCGCGTCCCACTCCGCCGCACGCGGATGCGCCCACGGGCGGTCGGGGTCGATCTCGGTGACCATCGCATCCAGGCGTTGGGTGATCTCGCCGATCACGCGCTCGGTCTCAGGCGAGACGGGGAAGACCTCGCCGGTGAACCGCGCGGCGGCGCCGTCGGGTCCGATGTAGACGCTGTCGCCGTCGCGGTAGCGGCTGTAGGTCTCCAGCCCCAGCTCGGCGAGCGCGTCGATGAGCGCGTCCTGGTCGGGTGAGACCCACTGCCCGCCGATCTCGAGCGTCGCACCCTCGATCACATCGGTCCACAGGCGCCCGCCCACGCGGTCGCGCGCCTCCAGCACCACGACCGACAGCCCCGCCTTGCGCAGCTCGTTGGCGGCGGTGAGCCCCGCCGCCCCCGCTCCCACGATCACGACGTCTCGCGTCAGTTCCCTCATCGACTTGTCCTCACCTCTCGTCTCGCCCGCCTGCACGTGCGACATCAGGCGGTCGCCAGCACCGAGGCGAGCACGTCCAGTCCCTCGTTCAGCAGGTCATCGCCGATGGCGAGGGGCGGCAGGAAGCGGATGACGTTGCCGTACGTGCCGCACGTCAGGACGATGACGCCCTCCGCGAGGCATGCCTTCGCGACGGCCGAGGTCAGCGCCGCGTCGGGCGCGCCGGTGGCCGGGTCGACGAACTCGGCGGCGACCATCGCGCCGCGTCCGCGCACGTCGCCGATGCGCGGGTCCTGCTCCTGCATCGCCCGCAGGCGGGTCTGGAGGATCTCCCCCACATCACGCGCGCGCCCGGCCAGGTCCTCCGTCTCGTACACCTCGATCGCCGCCAGCGCCGCCGCGCACGCGATCGGGTTGCCGCCATAGGTGCCGCCGAGGCCCCCGGCGTGCGCGGCATCCATGATCTCTGCCCGGCCGGTGACCGCCGCCAGCGGAAGCCCGCCGGCGATGCCCTTGGCCGTCGTGACGAGATCGGGCACGATGCCGAACAGCTCGCTGGCGAACATCGCGCCGGTGCGGGCGAACCCGCTCTGCACCTCGTCGGCGATGAACACCACGCCGTTCTCACGGCACCACTGCGCGAGAGCGGGCAGGAACCCCTCGGCGGGGACGATGAAACCGCCCTCGCCCTGGATCGGTTCGATCAGCACGGCGGCGAGGTTGTCTGCGCCGATCTGCTTCTCGATCACCGAGATGGCCTTCGCCGCCGCATCCGCGCCGCTCAGTCCGTCGCGGTACGGGTAGGACATCGGCGCACGGTACACCTCCGAGGCGAACGGGCCGAAGCCGCTCTTGTACGGCATGCTCTTGGCCGTCAGCGCCATCGTGAGGTTCGTGCGCCCGTGGTACGCGTGGTCGAACGCGACCACCGCCTGGCGCCCGGTGTGCTTGCGTGCGATCTTCACCGCGTTCTCCACGGCCTCGGCGCCGCTGTTGAACAGCGCGGACTTCTTCTCGTGGTCGCCGGGGGTGAGCCGGTTCAGCGCCTCCGAGACGGCGATGTAGGACTCGTACGGCGAGATCATGAAGCACGTGTGCGTGAACTGGGCGGCCTGCGCCTGCACCGCGGCGACGACGGCGGGATGCGCGTTGCCGACGGTCGTGACGGCGATACCCGAACCGAGGTCGATGAGGGAGTTGCCGTCGGCATCCACCACGACCCCTCCGCCGGCCGCGACCGCGGCGACCGGCACGGTGTGCCCGACGCCCGAGGCCACCGCGGCCGACTTGCGCGCGAGCATGTCCTGCGAGCGGGGACCGGGGAGGGCGGTGACCAGACGCCGCACCTGCGGGAGGTCGGGTCCGCCGAGGGGGATCGAGGGAGTGTCGATGAGGGTCATGACCGCGATCGTAGGGACGGGCGGGAACCCCGTGCACTCACCATCATGTACATTCGGCACCAACGCCTGTACGCCGCGGCGAGCTCCGCGGGGAGAGGACCGGAACGTGGTCGACCCCTCGGCATCCGCCGCCACAGTGCGGGCGCTGCTGTCCCGCGCCGATCTGAAGCTCCGCCTGGCCACCCCCGAGGCCGCACTGGAGCCGGCCGCCCTGGACCGCGCAGCGCGCTGGGTCCACAGCAGCGACCTCGCCGACCCGACCCCGTTCCTGTCCGAAGGGCTCGTCCTGCTCACCACGGGCACGCAGTTCGCCGAGGCGGGCGACGACGAGCAGACCCACCGGGCGTACGTCCGGCGCCTGCAGGACCGCGGCGTGGTCGCACTCGGATTCGGCAGCGAGGTCGTGCGCGACGGCATCCCGCCCCTGCTGGAGTCCGCGTGCCTGGAGGCACGGCTGCCGCTGTTCGAAGTGCCGTATCGCATCCCGTTCATCGCCGTCGCGCGTGCCAACGCGGAGGCTCTCGCGGCGGAGTCCTACGCGCGGCGCACGTGGGCCCTCGCCGCGCAGCGCGCCGTCGCGCTGGCCGCCCTCCGCCCCGACGGCCTGGACGCCACCCTCGCCGAGCTGGCCCGGCAGCTGGGGGCGTGGGTGGGCCTGTATGACGCGGCGGGGGGCCTCCGCCGCGAACATCCGGCCGGGCAGCTGGATGCGGCCACCCGCGGCGGTCTGGACACGGAGGTGTCGGCGGTCCTGCGCCGCGGCGCACGGGCGGGCTCGGCGCTGCACGTGGGGGACACCCCGTTCTCGCTGCAGACCCTCGGCCGCGGCGGGCACCTGCGCGGCGTGCTGGCGATCGCGTCGGGCCACCTCGACGCGGAGAGCCGGGCGGTCGTGACCTCGGTGATCGCGATGGCCGGGCTCGCTCTCGAGCAGAACGACGGCCTCCAGCGCGCCCAGGGCGTGCTGCGCGCCGGGGTGATCCACGCCCTGCTGGCCGGCGACGTCACGCTGGCCCGCCGGTTCGTGCGGGAGCTGGGGGACGCGCTCCCGTCCGCGCCCACGACGGTCTGCGTCGCGGAGGGCACGCCGGCGACCCTCGAGAACGCCGCGGAGTGGCTGGCGGTGGCCGCCGCCACCGATCCGGTCGTGTTCGGCCGCGGGCCGGACGGTCTCGTCGTGGCCGCCGCGCCGGAGTCGCCGCTGCCCGAGGCGCTCGTCGACCGCTTCCCCGTGCGGGTCGGGGTGTCGGCGCCCGCCGCGTGGGCGGAGTTCGCCCGCGCCCACGACCAGGCGCTCGCGGCCCTGCGCCGCCAGCGCGGCGCCGTCGCGCGGTTCGGCGAGACCGCCGCATCCGGAGTCCTCGGCGCGCTGGACAGCGACCTCGCCCGGGTGCTGGCCGCGGCATCCCTCGCCCCGCTGACCGATCACGACGCCGCCCGCGGGACCGAGCTGCTGCCGACGCTCCGGGCGTGGCTCGAGCACGACGCGCGCATCGACGCCGCCGCCGCCGCCCTGGGCGTGCACCGGCACACCGTGCGCACCCGCATCGCACAGGCCGAGTCCGTCCTCGGCAGCGACCTGTCGTCCTTCCCCGCCCGCGCGGAGCTGTGGGCCGCGCTGCAGGTGTCGGGTCTCTGACCCCGCTCGCTGACCCCGCGAGAGTGCATCACCTCGGCGAGAGTGCCCCGAATCCGGTGCACTCTCGCCGGGTCGATGCACTCTCGACGAGGCGGCACGCGGTCAGGCGGGCCGGCGGAACTCCTTCATGCGGCGCAGATAGCCGCGCACGCGCGTGAGACCGAGCGGCACGGGCCAGTCGTCGGCGCGGAAATACGCATCCGTCCCGCCGTCGACGAAGATGACCGCCCCGCACAGGAACTGCGCCGAGGGACCGAGCATCATGAGAACCCAGTCCGCGATGTGGGCGGGGTCGCCGAATCCGCCGACCGGCACGGGGAAGTTCTCGATCGCCTTGGCCTCCTCGGGCTCGGAGAGCTGCTTCTGAAGCAGCGGCGTGAGGATCGCACCCGGGGCGATCGCGTTCAGACGGATGCCGGCACCCGCCCACTCCGCCGTCACGGCGTTGCGACGCATCCAGCGGCTGACGGCGATCTTGGACCCGGCGTAGACCATGGCCGGTGCGTTCTTGCCCATGCGCCGGGCGACGCGGATGGCCCGCGCGCGGTCGCCCTTCAGCAGCGCCCGCACGACACCGCTCGGCACCGCGGGGACCGTCGTCGTGGAGTTCGACGAGAACACGACCACACGTGCGTTCCCGGCGGCGGCGAGCGCCGGACGCCACGCCTCCAGGAGCTCCACGACACCGGAGTAGTTGACCGCCGCGATGAGTTCTTCACGACCCGGCATCGGCCCCACCCCGGCGGCGAGGACGGCGCCGTCCAGGCGTCCTCCGGCACGCTCGAGCACGGTCCGTCCGGCGCTGGCGCGCCCCTCGGCGGTGGAGAGGTCGGCGACGACCTCGGCCTCGCGCAGGTCGACGCCGATCACTTCGTGGCCGGCCTCGCGCAGGCGACTGACGACCGCGGCCCCCATCCCCGATGCAGACCCGGTCACGACATACGTACCCATGATTCCTCTTTCCGACGCGCGGGTGATCTTTATGGCACCCTCTGCCATAAATAGTACGCTTCCGGCATGGACACGACCACTTCCGCCCGGCGCGGCCGTCCTCCCGTGGTGGATCGCGACGCCGTCGCGCGGGCGGCGATCGACCTGTGGTCCACGCAGGGATTCGCCGCCACGACCTGGGATCAGATCTCCGAGCGCACCGGCGTGAGCGTGCGCACCCTCATCCGCCGCTTCGGATCGCAGCCGGCGATCCTCGCCCGCCCGATCGAGGCGGCCACCGAGCGGTTGCGAGCGGCCCTGCGCGCCGCTCCCGCCGACGCCGACCCCTCCGACGTCGTGCACGCGGCGGTCGTGGCCTCGGTGTCGGAGGACGATGCCGTGCGGTCGGGGGGCCTCCCCTGGGTGCGCGTCGTCGCGGCCGAGCCACTCCTGCAGTCCTGGCTGCGCACCGCTTATGCGCCGTGGATCACTGAGCTCGCCGCATCCATCCGAGCGCGGGTGCCCGACATCGACGACGACACCGCGTTCGCCCTCGCGTGCGGATTCGAGGCCGTCGCCAACGCGGCGATGCAGGCGTGGGCGCGCGCCGGGGGCACCGACTCCCCCGCCGCCCACGTCGCCGCGGCGGTCCACCGCATCCGCATCGACTGAACGCACCGCGGGCAGGAGGACAATGCTCGCCATGACCGCATCCCGCTGGACCCCGCTGGCGATCGCCTACCTCGCGCTCGCCGTCGTGGGATTCGTCGCCACCTTCGCGCTGAACGCGTGGTCGGTCGTGCAGATGCGCGACTACCTCGGCGACCTCGTCGGCTCCGGCCCCGCGGTCGCCTCGATCGGCACCGATCTGCTCGTCGTCGCCGTCGCCGGGTGCATCTTCATCGTCGTGGAGGCGCGGCGCCTGGGGATGCGGCGCGCGTGGCTGTACATCGTCCTGTCGGCCGTCACGGCGTTCGCCTTCACGTTCCCGCTGTTCCACGCGATGCGCGAGCGGCGGCTCCACCAGGGTGCGCTCGACGTCTCCTCGCCGTTCAAAACTCAGGAGACACGCCGACCCGGCACCCGCGGCGGCCCCTCCGGAGACGGATTCTCCTGAGTTCTGAACGAGGCCAAGGCCGCCCCGGGGCCCGCCATCCGCGCAACCGCGACACTATTTTCCCACCGGTGCGCCCAGCCCCGTCGGAGCATCGCACCTACGTCGGAGAATGCGAGCCGGATGCTCCGACCTCGGTGCGATTCTCCGACGTAGGTGAGCGGCGAGGCGGCGTGCCTCAGAGCACTCCGGACTCGGCCAGGCCCTCCACGCGCTCGTCGGAGTAGCCCAGTAGATCCCGCATGATCGCCTGCGTGTGCTCGCCCAGGCCCGGCGCGGGCGCGGACAGATCGACCGTGCTGCGGGAGAAGACGACCGGAAGGCCCGATCCGTACAGCCCGTCGAAGTGACCGAACTTCGGATGCACCAGCGGAACCACCTCGCCCCGCGCCACGACCTGCGGATCACGCACGGCCTGCGCGGTCGTGCGCACCGCCGCCGCGGGCGCGCCGTGCTCCTCCAGGGCCGCCAGCGCCGCGTCCAGGGTCATCTCCGCGGCCCACCCCGCAATGAGGGCGTGGAGACGATCGGCGTTCGCGACGCGCGCGTCGCGCGTGGCGAAATCCTCCGACTGCAGCAGGTCGGTGCGCCCGATGGCCGCGAGGACACCCGCGGCGAACTGGTCGGTGGGCGCGCAGATGGCGAACCATCCGTCGCGCGTGCGGAACGTGCCGAACGGGGCCAGCCGGGGCACGTACGCACCGGTGCGCAGCGGGAAGCCGACCGATTCCAGCGCGTCGAACGGCTCACAGGCCACGAGCGAGGTGAGCGCACCGAGCATCGACACGTCCACGTGCTGCCCATGGCCCGTGCGTTCCACCTCGAGGACCGCCGACAGCGTGCCGATCACGGCGAACAGCGGCGCCACCAGGTCGCCGACGGGGAGCCCGAAGCGGATGGGGCCGTCCTCCGGCTCTCCGGCGGTGAGCATGACCCCGCTCAGGGCCTGGATGATCGTGTCCATCGCCTTGCGGTCACCGTGGTCGCCGGTGGCACCGAACCCGCTGATGGAGGTGTAGATCAGGCGCGGGTTGACCTCGCGCACGCGGGCGTAATCGATGCCCAGGCGCCGAGTGACCCCGGAACTGTAGTTCTCCACGAGGATGTCGGCGTTGCGCACGAGGTCGAACAGGACCTCGCGGCTGTCCGGATGCTTCAGATCCAGCGTGAGGCTTTCTTTGCCGCGCCCGCGCAGCATCATCGACACCGACATGTCATCGGGCGAGGTGCGGCGCAGGCTCAGGCCGTCCGCGCCGACATACGGGGAGTTGTTGCGTGACGAATCACCCCCTCGGCCGGGATTCTCCACCTTGATGACCCGTGCCCCCAATCCCGCGAGCAGCAGCGTCGCGTAGGGCCCCGCCAGTGCGGAAGTCAGGTCGATCACGGTCTTGCCTTCGAGCGGTCCGCTCATACTCACCCCGATGTGTCGGCGACAGCCACGGGCCTTCTTTGCCACCTCTGTCGATGGAGCCATAGTATCAAGTAACTTGATTGAGGAGTTTCATGAACATCCGCATTGCAGCCGTCGGCGACATCGTCCTCCAGTACGGCGACCCCGATCCGTACTTCGTCGCCAGCGCCCCCGTGACGCGCGCGAGCGACGTGGCCATCGGGCAGATCGAGGTGCCGCACACGACCGAGACCGACGTCACCGCGCTCACCGTCCCCTCGCCGCCGTCGGATCCGGCGCACCTGCGCGCGATGGCGGACGCGGGCTACGACATCGGCACCGTCGCCGGCAACCACGTCTTCGACCTGGGCACGAAGGGCGTCCTCGACACCCTCTCGGCAGCACACGAAGCGGGCATCGTCACCACCGGCACGGGCGCGAACCTGGCAGCGGCGATGGTGCCCGCCATCGTCGAGCGCAAGGGCGTGCGCGTCGGCGTCCTGAGCTTCAACTGCGTCGGCCCGCGGGAGTCGTGGGCCACGAGCAAGAAGGCCGGCAGCGCCTTCGTCAAAGTGCTCACCCACTACGACCTCGACGACCTGAACCCGGGCAACCCGCCCCAGGTCTACACCTTCGCCGACCGGCGGTCGCTGCAGCAGATGACCACCGCGATCGAGTCGCTCCGGAGCCAGGTCGACGTCGTCGTCGTCGCCCTGCACAAGGGATACGGCCACACCCCGGCCCGCATCGACGACTACGAGTACGAGATCGCGCACGCCGCCATCGACGCCGGCGCCGACGCCGTCGTCGGGCATCACTCGCACATCATGCGGGGCATCGAGATGTACCGCGGCAAGGCGATCTTCCACGGCCTGGGCAACTTCGTCACCGTCACCGACGCCCTCACCCCGAGCCCCGACAGCGACTCCGAAGAGCTCAAGGCGTGGGCGCGGCGCCGCGTGGAGATGTACGGCTTCTCCCCCGACCCGGACATGCCGGGGTACCCCTTCCACCCCGAGAGCCGCAACACCGCGATCGCGATCCTCGACGTCGACGAGAGCGGCATCCACGCCGGTTTCATCCCGTGCTGGATCGATGGCGACGCCGCCCCCGTCCCCCTGGCCCGCGGCGAGCGCGACTCCGTCGCCGACTACATCGAAGACATCTCCCGCCGGGCAGGACTGCAGACCCGCTTCGAGTGGGAGGGTGACGTCGTCCGCGTGTCATAGCGGCGCCACGACGACGGACGCCGAAACGGCAGGCCCCCACATCGGGGACCTGCCGTTTCGCATGTCGGTGTCGTGGTGGAGGCGGTGCCCCCACCACGACACGAGTCACTCGGCGGGCTGCCAGTTGTACTCCGGCTCCGGACCCACCGGCAGCATCACCGGGTTCTGCGGCGACGCCTTGACGTTGGTCACCTTCGGACCGACGTAGTTGACGAAGTGCTGCGTGAGGATCGGGACGGTCACCGCGACCTCCTGCCAGCGCTCGCTCATACGCTCGTACACGGCCTGACGCTCGTCGCCGGTGAGCCCCAGGCTCTCGGCGTACAGCTTCTCCATCTCCTCGTCGAGGAAGCCGAACGGGTTGGACATCGTGCCCGCGCTGCGCAGATCCGCGTACGCGTTGCCGACGCCGCCGTTGGTGGCCCACAGGACCGCCTCGTACTGCTTGGACTCGGCCTTCTCGGCGAAGGAGGGGATGCTGGTGGAGTCGACCTCCAGCGTGACCGAGATGCCGATCTCCTCGAGGGCGCTGGAGATGGCCAGCGCGATCTGCGACTGGTGGTCCTGCAGGCTGCTGTCCAGCACGGTCATCTCGAACCCGTCCTCGTACCCGGCTTCGGCCATGAGGCGGCGGGCCTCTTCGAGGTCGAACTCCCACCCGATGTCGTCGTTGTACCCGGCGGTGCCTTCGACCACGAGCTGGTTGCTGGGCGACATGTGCTCGCCGCCGAGCGCGTTGACGATCGCCTCACGGTCGATCGCGAGGGCGATCGCGGCGCGCACCCGCTCGTCGGCGAGGGCGGGGTTGACCTCGCCCCCAGCGTCGGCCAGTCGCAGCGCCCAGTTGTAGAACGGCGCGGACACGATCTCCAGGCCCGCCGACTCGGCCGTCGAGGCCAGCAGCGGGTTGCCGAGGCCGAAGTCGATCTGACCGGTGGATGCGGCGTTGAGCACGGCGTTCGGATCCGAGATGATCTGCACCTTCACCCGATCCCACATCTGCGCGTCGGGGTTCCAGTAGTTCGGGTTCAGCTCGTAGATGTACTCCGAGTCGGGCACGGACTCGTCCGCGTCGTAGACGTACTGCCCGGTCCCGTCCATCGTCTGCAGCAGCGAGGCCGGATCGGCCAGACCGTCGGGCCCGATGATGTTGCCGAGCATCAGCGTCTGCGTCAGCGACATCGGCGCATCGGCGAACGGGGCGCCGTACGTGATCCGCACGGTCGAGTCGTCGACGGCTTCGACGGCCTCGATCGGACCGACGCGCGGCATGTTGCCCCCGCCCTTGGCGACGAAGTACTCCATCGACGCGACCACCGCTTCCGCGGTCAGGGGCTCGCCGCTGGCGAACTGCACGTCGTCGCGCAGCGTGAACTCGAACACGCTGTTGTCTTCGGCGGTGAACTCCCACTCGGTGGCCAGCGACGGCTGCAGGCTGCCGTCGGGCGCCTGGTAGATGAGCGGATCGTAGGCCAGCACCGTGAAGATCGAGCCGCTCGCCGTCCCCTGCAGCGCAGGGTCCAGGCTCATGGGCGCGCCGCGGAACTGCAGCACGAGCTCTTCTCCGCGCTCACCCGTCTCGCCGCCGGCGGCGTCGCCGCCCGTGTCGGCGGTGGGGCTGCACGCAGCGAGGCCCGCGACCAGGGCGAGGGCAGCGGCGATGCTGCCTGCTCGTCGCAGCGCGCCGCGCCGTCGCGGCTGTCGTTGGGTCGTCATATCGTGTCCACCTTCTTGTCGTCGTGCGATTGGCGCGGCCGGGGCTCGGCCGTGCCGTTGAGTTCGTCCAGGAACACCCGGACCTCGCGGATGAGTCGCTCGGGGATCTCCTGAGTCATGAAGTGCCCCTCGCTCTCGAAGAACACCGCCTTAGAGTCGCGGACACTCGTGATGCCGCGCAGGGACGATTCCGGCGAGACGATGCCGTCGCGCATGCCCGCGAGCATGAGGGTCGGAACGCGGACGGTGCGCAGCACCGCGGCGAGCTCGTCGTTCGTCTTGGCCTCGGGGAAGGGCATCCCCTGGTTGATGCGCGATTCGTCCTCGTCGCGGGTCAGGGTCGTGGCCACCGCCGCATCCAGGAACCGGTCGCGCTCCGCACGGCGCTCCACCTCGTCCTCGTGCAGCCAGCCGCCGAGCTTCTCCAGCTGAGCGCGGATCGAGTCGGTGTCGCCGGCCAGCCGCGCCCGGATGACCTCTCGCCGCCCCTCGGAGGAGTCGGTCACCCCGAAGCGGTCGTGCGGCGTCCCCACGACGGAGACGAACGCCTTCAGGCGGTGCGGGTTGCGCACCGCGATGTACCATCCGATGCCGGCGCCGTGCGATGCGCCGGTGTAGACGAACCGGTCGATCCCGCGGGCGTCGGCGAAGGCCACGACGTCATCGGCCCAGCGCGTGAGCCACCCCTCGGTGGGCGGTTCCGCGGGGCGGGAGGAACGGCCGAAACCGCGGGCCTGGATCGTGTACACCTTGTACCCCGTCGGCGGTTCGGCGAGGTCTTCGGGATATCCGGTGCCGGCGAATCCCATCGCGCACGACAGGATCGTCTCCGGAGCGTCGTCGGGGCCGTACTCGTCGTACCAGAGCTCGGCGTCGTCGATCTTCTGCAGGGGCATACTTCTCCTCGGTGATGGCGGTCGGGGCGTCAGCGGAGCGTGCTCGCGATGGCGTCGGTGCGGGCGTCCAGCCCGTCCTTCTCCCGCGCGGCGTTGCGCTGTGCCTGCAGTTCGGGGTCGGGCACGGGCGCGGCGGCCAGCAGCCGCTGGGTGTACTCGCGCTGCGGATCCTCGTACACGCGCCCGGCGTCGCCCTGCTCGACGATCCGCCCCTGCTTGAGCACGGCGATCCGGTCGGAGAGGTAGTGCACGATCGACAGGTCGTGGGAGATGAAGAGGTAGCTGGCGCCCATTTCGTGCTGGAGTTCGGCCATCAGGTTGATGACTTCGGCCTGGATGGACAGATCCAGCGCGCTGACGGGTTCGTCGCACACCACGAGCCGGGGCGAGAGGATCAGCGCACGGGCGATCGCGATGCGCTGCTTCTGCCCGCCGGAGAACTGAGCCGGGAACCGCCGCGCCGCGTCCTCGCTCAGCCCCACCCGCCGCAGCATCGCGAACACGCGCTCGCGCACGACCTCCTTGGATGCCGGTTCGTGCACCTGCACGGGTTCGGCGATGGAGTAGCCGATGGGCTTGGTGGGATCCAGCGACGTGTGCGGGTCCTGATAGATGACCTGGAGCTCTTTCGTGAGCGCCCGGCGCTGCGTCTTGGACAGGCTCAGGATGTCGCGGCCGTCGTATTTGATGACTCCGCTGCTGGGGCGCACGAGGCCCAGTACCGCCTTGCCGATCGTGGACTTGCCCGAGCCCGATTCGCCCACGAGTCCGAGCGTCTCGCGGGGTGCGATCTGCAGGCTCACGTCATCGACGGCGAGGGTGCGACGCCGTCCGCGGCGGTACTCCACCGACAGGTTCTGCACCTCGAGGATCGGCGGCACGGTCGTGGTCATCGGACACTCTCCTCGATGCGGGCGGCGCGGGCGACGTCGATGCGGATGCAGCGGGCATCCCGACCCTCGCCGCGGTCCACCTGCGGGATGCGACCCACACGGCACGCGTCGGTGACGAAGCGGCACCGGGCGGCGAAATGGCAGCCCTCCGGCCACTGGCCCGGCGGCGGGACGACCCCGCCGATGGTGGGAAGCGGCTCTCCCTTGACGGCGTTGTGCGGATCGGATGCCTGCAGCGCCTGGGTGTAGGGATGCAGCGGATCGCGGAACATCTCCGACACGGTCGCGTGCTCGACCACCTGCCCGGCGTACAGCACCACGGCGCGGTCGCAGATGTCGGCGACGACCCCCCAGTCGTGGGTGACGAAGAGGATCGCCATGCCCATCCGGCGCTGCAGCGCCCGGAGCAGGTCGAGGATCTCGGCCTGCACGGTCACATCCAGCGCCGTGGTGGGTTCGTCGGCGATGAGCAGCTGCGGCCGGCCGGCGAGGGCGATGGCGATGGCCACGCGCTGCGCCATGCCGCCGGAGACCTGGTGGGGGTACAGCGAGGCGACGTGCTGGGGGTCGGGCAGGCGCACCGCTGCGAGCAGATCGACGGCGCGCTTGCGCGCGGCTCGCCAGCTGATCTTGTTGTGCGAGCGGATCACCTCGGCCAGCTGGAAGCCGATGCGGAACGCGGGGTCCAGCGCGACCATCGGCTCCTGCGAGATCATCGCCATCTTGGTTCCCCGCAGCGCGCGGTACTGCGCCTGGGTGTAGCCGGAGATGTCGGCGCCCTCGAACCAGATCCGGCCCGACACGACGCGTCCGCCCTCGGCCAGCAGGCCGAGCACGGCCATCGCCGTCACGGTCTTGCCCGAGCCGGATTCGCCGACGAGCCCGACCGTCTCGCCGCGACGGATGTCGAAGTCCGCGCCGTCGACGACGATCGTTTCGTCGTCCCCGGAGCCGAATGCCACCGTCAGGCCGCGGACGGACAGCAGCGCGTCCGCCGGGGCCGGGGCCACCGGATCGACCGCCGCCGCGGCGGCGACGCGGGCAGCCTGCGCCTGACCCCGCGCTGCGCGCGAGCGGGACGTGGACGGGCGCATCGGGCGCTGGATGCCCTCGGCGTTGGCGTCGCGCACCGCGTCGCCGAGGAGGCCGAAGGCGAGGGTCGTGAGGGTGATGACGCCGGCGGTGGGCACGATCATCCACGTGTGGAACTGCAGCATCGAGGAAGCCTCGCCCACCATCCCGCCCCACGTGGGCTCGGGCGGCGGCGGACCGAAGCCGAGGAAGGCCAGACCCGTCTGCACCCCCAGCGCGATGGCACTGAGCATGGCCGCCTGCACGATGATGACGCCGAGCGTGCGGGGGAAGATGTGCCGGACGAGGATCTGCAGACCACCGAGCCCGGTCGTGCGCGCGGCGTCGATGTACAACTCCTCCCGCACCCCGAGGGCGGCGCTGCGGATGACGCGCGCCGCGGAGGCCGACACGAGGACGCCGTAGACGACCATCGCGGCGGCCATGCTGTTGCGGAAGATCGCCAGCACCGCGAGGGTCACGATGAGGTTGGGGATGGCCATGTTGATGTCGATGCATCGCATGACGACGCGGTCGAACCATCCGCCGAAGTAGCCGGAAGCGATGCCCAGCGGAACCGCGATCACCAGGGCCACGATGAGCGCCTGCGCCACCCCGATGAGCGACTCCTGGCCGCCGTAGAGCAGGCGGCTCAGCAGATCCCGGCCGAGGGCGTCCGTGCCGAGGGGGTACTCCGCGGAGGGCCCCTGCCGCACGGCGGTGAGCGACTGCTTGAGCGGATCGTGCGGAGCCAGCACGGGTGCCAGCGCCGAGGCCAGCACGACGACGGCGAGATACACCGCTGCCCCCGCGCCCAGCGGCCGGCGCATAACGTCGACGAAGAGGTTCCGCCGGTTGCTCGCCACGACGCGCGGCGATCCTTGACGACGACGACGCGCAGCCATCAGGCGGCCCTCACCTTCGGGTTGAGAACCCCGTAGACGATGTCGACGAGGAGGTTGATGAAGACGGTGATGAGTGTGAAGAGCACCCCGATGCCCAGCAGAACGGGCAGGTCGTGGTTCAGCGTCGCCTGCGTCGCCATGGTCCCCAGCCCGGGGAGGACGAAGACGTTCTCGACGAAGACGGTGCCCGTCAGCGACGCGATCGCACCGATGCCCAGAACGGTCACGGCGGGGATCGCGGCGTTCTTGAGGACGTGCCGCAGCACGATCGACGTCTCGCTCACCCCGTTCGCGCGGAGGAAGCGCACATAGTCCTTCGCCAGCGCGTCCTTCGCGGAGTCGCGCACCTGCTTGGCCACGAGGGTCGTTCCACCCAGGCTCAGCGCGAAGACGGGCAGGACGAGCGTCCACAGCCATCCCCCGAGGCTCACGTGAAGCGGCACGTAGCCGGTGGCGGGGAAGATACGGACGGTGACCGCCAGCAGCGACACCGCGAAGATCGCGATCGCGAAGCCGGGGACGGCGAGTCCCACCAGCGAGATCGCGTCGAGCACGCGGCCGAGCCATCCGCCGCGCAGGGCGCTCGCCAGCCCCAGCACGATGCCGACCACGCCGATGGCGAGCGTGGAGAGCACCATGAGCGAGAGGGTGACGGGGAGTCGCCCCGCCAGGATCGAGGTGACCGGCTCGCCGCTGTAGATCGACGAGCCCAGGTCGCCCTGCAGCGCGTTGAGCGCCCAGTTGAAGTACTGCTGGATCGGCGGCAGATCCAGGCCGAGCTGCTTGCGCAGCGCGGCCACAGCCTCCGGCGATGCGTTCTCGCCCAGGATCGTGCGCGCCTGATCGCCGGGCACGAGAGAAGCCAGCAGGAACATGATGATCGAGACGACCAGCACCATCGGAATCACCAGGAGAAGGCGCTTGCCCAACATCCCAATCAAGTTCAGCCTCCTCGCCAAACGGCGGGCCTCCATGGCCCCTTCGGCGAGAGTATCAAGTGACTAGATATTGATCAAGTTTGATGACACAACAAATGTCTCGTGCTCACTGCGGGGGTCCGCGCGGAGCTATCGGGCAGGCGAGGAGATGGGGCTGCCCAGCCCCGCGGCGGCGAGGCGCAGCAGTGACATCAGCTCGCTGCGCTGCTCACCGGTCATCTCCTGACACATCTGGTTCTCCAGGTCGTTCGCATCGCGTTCGCACGCGTCGATCACCCGGCGCCCCTCGTCGGTGAGCTCGATGAGGAGCACGCGTCCGTGGTCTCGGGAGGGGTGGCGCTGCACGAGCTCGCGCTCGAGCAGCCCCTGCACGATCTGGTTGCCCGCCTGCGGTGTCACACCCGTCCACCGCGACACTTCGGCGCTGGAGAGGTTCGGCAGCCGCTTGAGGGCGAACATCGCGACGTACTCCGCGTGGCTCACGCCGTGCTCCTGGATCCGCCGCTGCAGCTGGCCGGAGAACTGCTTGGACACGTGCCGCAGCGCGTGCCGCAGCGTCGGCTCCGGGCTGACGGAGGGGGAGGGTTCCACACGACGTGTCACACACCGATCAAACCACCACATCGCCCCTCCGGGGCGTTCGCCGGCGTGACGCGGCGGGATCAGCGCAGGAACTGGGCTGGGTCGAATTCGTCGATCGGGATGATCCGCACGCGCGGCAGCTGCGCGTCGAAGGCGCCGACGTCGAACTCGAGGTCGTAGAAGCGCAGGCCGGGGATGGCGGCGAAGGCGGAGTTGCGGAACTCTTCGAACGCCAGCACGCCCAGGCGCCGGGATCCGTCGGCGAGCGCGCCGACGTCGTCGACGAAGTCACCATCGTGGCTGACGAGCATGACGTCGTCTTCGCGGTCGCGCAGCGCCTGCAGCGTCCGCTGGATGGCGATGTCGACGACCTTCTCGTGCTGCTCCCCCGACAGCGGCACCGGCTGGTAGCCGATCGCGAGCAGGGCCTGCACGAACGGCATCGGGAGGTTGGTGGAGGCGTTCAGGAAGAACAGGCCCCGCACCTCCTGGTTCCACGCGTCGGCGGCGAAGCTCAGGATGCGGTCCCACCGCGGCCGCTCCTCCGGCTGAGGACGGCGCCCCAGGATGGAGCCGCCCAGAGTGGCGTCGATGTTCTCGCCGTCCACGAGCACCCATGTCTTGCGGTCCTCGACCACGGCAGCCTCCTCCGCGCGCAGCGCGCACCCGCCTCATCCTATGCCGCGGCATCCGCCCGTCCCGCGGCCGCCCCGTCCATCCGTCGGCCGCGAGACTGCACGGACCCGACGAGACCGCGGCCTTATGTCGCGGTCTCGCCGGTGGGCAGCAGTCTCGCGGGGATGGGGGCGGGGGTGGGGGTCGCGGCGGGGGTGGGGGCGGGGGCGGCGGAGCGGTAGCGGCGGGGCTTGCCGTCGCCGAGGTCGGCGACGCGCTCGACGCGCTCGACCTCGAGCGGCTGGCGGAGGAGGGCGCGGAGGGCCTCGGCCACGGCATCCGCGTCGCCGCCGGCGATGCGCGCCCGCACCCGCCCGTCGGCGGACTGCTCGACGCTCCACCCGTGCGCGCCGTGCGCCTGCAGCTGCTGCGTGAGGTCCACGCACGGGATGCGGCCGCCCTCACCGCTGACGAACACGGTGTGCTCGCGGCCCTCGAGATCCGCGATGCCGACACCGCCGCCGGGAAGCGGCACGAGCCGCCCGAAATCGCCGGTGCGGTAGCGCACCAACGGCAGGAGCGGGTTCTCCCCCGCCGTCACCGTGATCTCCCCCACCTCGCCCTCGGCGACCGGACGCCCGTCCGGGCCGAGGGCCTCCACGAGCACGCGACGATCGAGCACCCGGAAGGGCCCGTCGTCGGTGCGCACGGCGAGGGGGCGGGTCTCGTGCAGTCCGTACACGTCGAAGACGGGGCATCCGAACGCCGCCTCCAGGTCGGCCCGCAGCGGTGCGGCCAGCGCCATCGCCCCCGAGAACAGCGCCAGCGGCCGGACGACACCCCGCAGGTCGGGGGCGAGGAGTTCGGCGAGGCTGGTCGGGTTGCCCGTGATGACCTGCGGGTCGGCGTCGCGGAGGAAGGCGGCGCGGTCGGATGCCGCCTCCCACGCATGCGCGGCGAGGTTGAGCCGCGCCATCGCGCGCTGGTCGAACCCGCTCACGAGCGACACGTACGTGAACGCCTGCCGCTGGTGCACGACCGAGACCAGCGCGAGACGCTCCCCGTCCGGTCGCCAGTGCACCCCGGCACCGGACACGAGCCCGACGAGGTGGTGGAAGCCGCGGGCGACCTCTTCGACGTCGTCGGGAATCCGCAGGGCCGCGCCCGTCGACCCCGAGCTCGTGCCGTGCAGGATGCGCCCGAGGTCGGCGTCCAGCGGCACGAACGCGGCGATGTCGGCGGCCAGATGCGCGCGGCCGATCGGCGGGAAGTCGGCGAGGGTGTGCAGACCCGGCATGCCCCGGTAATAGAGGAGCCTGCGGGCGGTCTCGAGGTGCTCCGCCAGCCACCCCTGCGTCGGCAGCGGCGTGCGCACCCGGTCGAGCATGTCGGGCGTGACGCGGTCACCGGTCTCGTGCACCCACCGCGGGGCGGCGGGATGTGTCCGCCAGCGGTGCAGGCGAGCCGCTCCGGCGGCGTCCATCGTGGGCCACCGCTCGGCGTCGGTGAGCACCGCCGCCCCGCCCGCGGCGTACTCGGCGAGCGCGAGCGGATCGTCGGATGCGACAGGGTCACTCACTGGAGTACCTCGCGGCAGCCTCCCTCGCCCGCGCCTCGTTGAGTCGGCGCGCGATCTCTGCTCGGTGCCGATGAGCCTCGTACGCCTCGGCGAGTGCGCTGTTGCGGCGCAGGGAGTCGCGCGCCTCCAGCAGCGCCCGCGCGGTGGCCGCATCCTCCCCCGCGGGGAAGTGCCCGCACCACAGCAGGAACATGCGCACGGCCTCCTCGCGACGCTCCTCGTCGGAGAGCCACTCGAGCGGGTCGGTGACAGGCGCCAGGCGCAGCGCGAGCACATCGACGGCGGATGTCCCGGTGACGTACTGCAGCGGAGGATCGAACGGCTCGACGGTGCTCTCACTGGCCAGGAGCCACAGGGCCAGCGCGGCGCCCTGGCGGACGCGCCGGTCCTGCGCATACGAGGCGGCCACGACGGGACGGCCCAGCACGTCACCGGCGAGCGCCTGGATCGAGACGCGATCGTCGAGGAACGCCCGCGGCACGCTCGACAGGCGCGCGGCGACGGCGGCGAGCGAGGGTCCCGGTCGCGCGGCCGCCCATGCCGCGTCGTCGGACTGCGCCATCGACACCCACACCTCGAGCAGTTCGCCGGACTCAGCCATGCAGCACCTCCGCCAGTCGTGCGCACACGCGGGGTGCGTCATCCATCCGCTCCAGGTACAGGGTGTCGTAGCCGGCTTCGCGCGCGAGCGGCTCGATGCGGCGCGCCCACGCCAGGACGACCAGCGTGCCGGTCGTGAGTTTGCCGCGCGTGGCGGCCGCGACCCCCGCGAACGGCTCGTTCCCGTCGCCGAACATCGAGGTGAGCCCGTCGTCCGACAGCACCACGAGGTGCCGCCGCTCGCCGTCGCGCGGGGGCGCCAGCGGCGCGTACCGACGCTGGAGGAGGTCGAGCGGGAAGGACGTCGAGCCGCCGAAGTACTCCGCGAGGTCGCCGACGACGCGGGCCGGATCGCGGACGAACCCATCGCCGCCGGCGACCTGTCCGGGGCCGGAGAAGCTCGTCACCCGCACGCGCCCGCCTCCCCGCAGCACCGAGAGCGCGAGGATCATCCCGGCCAGCACCGCCGGGGAGCCGGTGCGCGGGCGCGCCATGGAGCCGGAGGAGTCGATGTACAGGTCGAGCTCGACGCTGCCCTCCTGCGGCTCGGGGTCGTCGTCGAGCCAGGATCGGCGCCGCGTGGTGACCCCCGGGACCACGTCGGCTCCGGCCTGCAGCGTCGCGGCCCAGTCGAGGTCGGAGAGGTCGTCGCCGCTCTCCCACTTCTCCAGCGGGCCGGGCAGATCGGATGCGGGGCGCGCGGGGATGCGCTGGGTCACCGGACGCACCCATGGCGCCGCCTGCGCGCGGTACCACGCGGCCACGACGGCGTCGGGATCGGACGCCGCGTACAGCTCGAGCGTGCGGGCCACATCCAGCCGCTGGCCGCGGCCCGTGCCGTCGTCGGCGCGTCCGGCGCGGTCGGGTATCGCCCCGTGCAGGCGGGGGTCGCCCAGCACCCGGCCGAGTTCGCCGGCGGTCGCGGGTGCGTCGTCGGCGGCGCACGCTCCCCCGGGCACGCCGGCGGCGCCGCCCGAGCGGCGCTCCTCCACGAGGTAGGGGGCGGCCAGCACGCCGAAGCGCAGCGCGCCGCCCACCGGGTCGGCCGCGAAGGCGCGCACGATCCCGGCGAGCAGATCCGCGTCGAGCACCGGATGCGTCGTGATGGCGCCGTCCAGCTCCGCCGCGACCCGCTCGGCCTCGCGTCGGGCTGCCCGCAGGGCCACCTCCTTCTCGCGGAATCGCTCCGGGATCTTCTCCAGCGGGACCTCCGTGATCCGCGCCCGTGCGGTTGCCGCGGGGGGAGCTGCCGGCGGATCCGGAGTCGCCAGCGCCCCGGGCGGAAGGTTCCAGAGCAGTTCGTAGGTGCGCAGGTACAGCCACCACAGGCGGCTGGACGATTCGCGCGACGGGCGGTACAGGGCACGCCCCAGCCGGACGATCCCCGGCTCTGCTCCCTCGCCGTCGCGTCGCCGCTGGAGCAGGCCGACGCGCGTGTTCACGAGGAGGTCGGTCCACAGGTTGGACAGCAGCGCGACATCGTCGTCGCGCACCGATTCGGCCCCCGATGCCACAAGCGCCCGGGCGAGCTGATGGCGGATCTTGAGGGCATCGATGCGGGTGCTCGGCGCCAGCACGTGGTGGCCCAGTTCGTGGGCGAAGACGCTCTCCAGCTCACCCGCGCCACCGAGCTCGCGCACTCTCTCGGTGTCGACGGTGATCGAGGGCGGGAAGGTGAACCACGCCGGAGCGCCCTGGCCGGCTCCGGGCCTCAGCTCGGCGTCGTGCATGTGCACGCCCCACAGCGCCAGCGCGCGATCCCACGCTGCACGCGCGTCGCCGATCAGCGGGATCGACGTGGCCGCGCCCGGCGTCACGCGGCAGCCCGCACGTGCACCCACGCCAGGTAGGAATCGGGCAGGCACACGATCGAGGCGGGCCCGGCAGCGCCGGGGGCCTCGGGCTCCGCGTCCAGGCGCGACAGCTGCGACCCCCACACGTCGGCGTCCAGTCGCCACCACTCATCGCCCGCCTGGATGGCGAACGCGCCTTCCGCACTCAGCGTCATCCCGGAGACCGGTGGCGCCACCCAGGCACCGCCCAGTCCCGCGAACCCGCCCACGGCGCACACGTACCCGCTGGCGGCGGCACGCCCCGGCCACCAGAAGCGGTCGGTCCGCTGCCGCTCCGTGAACGCGTCGAGCTCGCCCGGCTCCAGGCCGAGAGCCGCGGCCGCGCCCGCGCGCCCCGCCGCCTCGAGGGTGGCGATGCGGGCGAGCGCGTCGTCGCGGTACGCCAGTGCACCCGATCGCCAGGCCGCGATCCCCGCCAGCGCGACGACGTCGTCGGCCCCGCCGGCCGCGCGCAGGGCGTCGGCGATGCCGGCGGCGAACCGCTCCGGATCGCCGCCGGCGCGGCGCACGTTCCGCCCGGCGACGGCCCAGTCCACGTCTGCGACCGGCTCCGGCGCTCCGGAGGGCGGGCTCTGGTCGGCGAGGTGCCCCGGCAGTCGGTTCACCGCTGCCGCTCCACCCATCGGAGGTAGGCCGTGTAGCGCTGGTGAAGGTACTTCAGGCTGGTGAGGTCGTCGAAATCGCGCCCGTACAACTTGCCGGTGGCCGAGATCGCCCGCACGCGGGCCTCGATCTCCGTGATGCGGCGGGAGGCGTCCACGGCGCTCAGCCCGTCCAGCCCGCCATCCAGCTGGGTGAGCAGATCGCGGACAGGGTCGTGGTGGCCGCGGCCGAGGGCGTCGAACTGACGGCACGACTCGGCGAAGAGGTCGGCGAGCCAGCTCATGAGATCGGTGGCGAGCTCCCGCTCCGCCCCGACGTCGAAGCGCGCATGCGTGGGGTTGGGCAGGAGCTTGCCGCGCAGCACGAAGGGCAGCACGGCGCCGACGTCGTCGACACCGACGGCGTCGCGCCCGCGGAACCAGGCGATGGCCTTGGCGTAGACGATGAGGGTCTGCAGCGCCCGGACGGAGAGCCCATTGATCGACTGCGCGCCCAGGTCGGCCGCCAGATCGGCCCCCGAGTTCGCCTCGATCGCCTCGGCCACGCGCCCGCCGGCGGTGGTGACGGTGTCCTTCGTGCGGTACTCGAAGCGCCGCCCGCCGGCCTGGACGAACTCGAAGTGGCTGAGGAAGAACTCCAGCCGTCGCCGCACCTGCGCCGGTACCGGCACGGCCCGGATCGCCGCGCGCATGCGGCTCTGCTCGTCGGGCGCGAAGACGAGCTCTGCGGGGACGTGCTCCTCGGGCTTCTCCCCCGCCTCCACGCGCGCCACCAGCTCGTCGAAGAACCGGCTGTTGAAGCTCGCGGCCTGGACGGTGACGTCCATCCGGTCGCGCAGTGCCTGGATGACGGGGAACGTGCCGCCGCCGGCGTCGTCGTTGGCGGTGAAGAACCAGCTCTCCACGCCGGAGGGCGGGGCGGTGCGATGCATCTGGTCGTGGCTTTCGACGTACCCCTCCGCCACCATCGTCAGCAGTGCCGACTGCGTCTTGGTGGGGATGCGGTTGTACTCGTCGATGATCTTGACCGGGCGGGTGAGCCAGTCCCGCCACGCGATCCCGATCTCGGCGAGGCTCTCGGCGTGAACCAGGTCTCGCGGCAGCGGGATGCCGACGAGGTCGCTGATCGTCAGCTGCGGCTGCCCCTGCTGGACGCCGCGGCGCACCTCCTCCGCCGATGAACCGGCCAGCACGCCCATCAGCACGGCGACGGTCGTCTTGCCGCGGCCGGGGCCGCCGATCAGCAGGCACTTCCCGCCCACGGCGAAGGTCAGCAGCGGAAGCAGCACGTTCGAGGAGAACGACGGCTCGGTGGGCAGCGTGAGCTCGGCGCCCGCGTCGCCGAGCGGGAAGCTCACGGGGGCGCCGGTGGAGAACTCCACGTCGTAGTAGGGCGAGATGACGGCGCGGTTGACGATCCAGTAGTAGGTGCGCCGCAGCTTCTCATCCAGTGGCACGTGGATGTCGACGTCGGGTTCGCGGAACAGGTCCTCCGCGGTGAGCTGGGACACCCCGGCGGATGCGGACGGGGTCGTCGGTGATTCGGAGACCTTGTGCCAGCGATCCGCCATTTCGCCAGCCTATCGGCCGGCCCGGCGCTGCAGAGCGAGCTGCTCCTCGACGGGCCGACCCTCCAGCGGCGCGGTGAACGACAGCGCTCGCGCGAGGGCGTCGTGCACGGCCGGAAGGACCTCGCGCACGCGCGTGGCGACGTCGCCGCGCACCTCCAGCCAGGGCACGGGCTGCCCCTGGAGCACCGCGCGGAAGCGGGCCTGCATGTGCGCGCGGATGTGCTCGCCGTCGCGGGTGCCGTCCTGGACGAAGGGGATCTCGTCGCCGGTGAGCACGTACAGCGCGGGCCGGTGCCCGGCGGCGCGCGAGAGGATGCGCGGTGCTGGTGCACCCACGTACCGCTCGTGCCACAGGGCGGTGGCGAGCACATCGGTGTCGCACACGAGCACCGGCGCCGGCACGCGTCGCAGCGCCGCATCCTCCATCGCGATCTGCCGGTCGACGATGAGGTCGAACTCGTCGCTGCGCCACGGGGTGGCGAGCCCGCCCGCACGCGTGACCGACAGCTCGCGGCCGTATTCGGGAACCCAGTGCGTGCCGAGTTCGTCGGCGAGGGCGGCGGCGAGGGTCGTGGACCCGGTGGATTCGGCGCCGAGCACCACGATGCGCGCCGCCAGGCTCGCGCGCACCGCGGGTGCGAGCTCGTGCCAGTGGGCGGCGAGGTCGGCGCGCACCGCCGTGCCCGACACGGGATTGCGCACGCGACCGGGATCGACCTGCACCCACGCCGCATGCATTCGCTTCGCCAGTTCCTCCCCGTACGCATCCGAGGTGAAGACGGCGTCGACGGGGGCGTCGAGGGCGCCCGCGATGACGGCCGTGTGCGCCTCCCACGCGGTCTCGGAGGCGAAATCGACGGGTGTGTCGTCGACGAACGCGACGACGTGCGCGGTGGGGTGCTCTTCGCGGATCCACTGCTCCCGCGTGGCGACGGCGACCGACTCGACCGACGACCCGATCAGCTCGACGGTGACCCGATCGCACGCGCGCAGGGCCGTGCGGATGAGGTGGGAGTGCCCCGCGTGCAACGGGTAGAACTTCCCCACGATCAGGCCGTGGCGGAACCGCCGCTCAGACACGCGCGTCCGCTGCATCCGTCCGGGTGTCCGCCGGGGCCTCGACCCCCACCCGCCGCCACGACCGCCATCCGAACACGCACAGCGCGATGAACAGGGCGTACAGGGCGGCGACGACCCACAGGCCCGTGACGATCGACAGCGCGACGAACGCGATGTCCACCCCGATCCAGACGAACCAGTTCTCCAGCCACTTGCGGTTGAGCATGTACTGCGCCACGAGGCTCGCCGACGTCGTGAGAGCGTCAGCGACGGCGACCTGCGAATCCGTGAAGGTCGACAGCACCCACGTCAGCAGGGCGGCGCCGGCGACACCGGCGACGATGAGCCACAGGATGGCTCGGCGGGGCGTGCGGGCGATGTAGTGGCGATCGTGCTCGACGCCGCGCGTCCACCGCCACCACCCGTGCACGCCGAGGGCGAGGTACACCAGCTGCAGCGCGGCCGCGGCGTACAGACCGGCGGGCAGGAAGACGGCGAGGAAGACGACGTTGTTCGCGATGCCCACCGGGTACGTCCACACGTTGCGGCGCGCCGCCAGGAACACGCATGCGGCGCCGGTGGCGAACCCGACGATCTGCATCCACTCCGCCAGAATCCACTCGATCACCCGACGAGCCTAGGGAACCGGCGGGCGCAGGCCCGTCAGCCGGCCTCCAGCAGCGTGGCGAGTTCGGGCGGCGCGGGCACGGCACGCAGGCTCGGGTCGACCAGGCGGCGGCATCCGTCGAGTTCGACGGTGAACGACGCGGATGCGGGCTGCCCGGCGATCAGCGGATGCGCCACCGCCAGACGGGTCGCCGTGCTGCGGCACGCGGGCGCGTCCGTCGCCGGCGCGCCAGCGGCGGCCGCGGCCGACGCGACAGCGGCACGGGCGTCGTCGGCGCCGAGCGTGCCGGCCCCCGCGAACGCGCCCTGCACCGCGGTACCGGTCTCGTAGCGACACACCAGGAGTGCGTCGATCTCGGCGGCGGCCGGCAGCGGGGCCGGCTCCCACGGGATCGTCGCGACCTCCTCGGGCTCGGGCGCGGGTGCCGACACGTCGAGCCCCGCCCCGCCCGCGAGCACCAGCATCCCCGCCTGCGTCGCGCATCCGGCGGCATCGGCGGCGCGCGATTCCACGAGCACCGCGGGGGTGAAGGTCTCCTCGGTCAGCCGCAGGCGCTCGATCGCGGCGTCCACCGCGGCGATGGCGCCGGGCTGCGGCTGACCGCATCCGTCCGCCGGGTAGGCGACCCGGACGTAGTGGCTTTGCGCGTCCGCGAGCCAGAACTCCGGCCCGGCGTACCCGATGGCCGTGCACGCGCCGAACCACCGGGCTCCGTCGGGCTCGGCCAGTGCCGCCAGCAGCGGCCCCAGGTCGCCGTCGAATCGCTCCAGCCGCGACCCGGACCACGTGCCGGCGTCGTCCTCGTCGGTGGCGTACGGGTCGCACCGGTACACCGCCACCGGGTCGAAGCCGTCCGGCACCGCCCCCGCCACCACGGTGGGGCCGGGGTCGGAGAAGGCCTCGGTGCACGTGATCTCGCCGACCGCCGTCGCATCCGGACGCGGCACGGGAAAGCCCGGAATGCCGGCGCAGCCGCTGAGCATCGCGGCCAGGACGACACCGGCCACCAGCATCCGTGCGCGCCGCATCGCCACCCCCTCCGCGTCACGATATGCCACGGCCCGCCGGCGGCGGGCAACGACCCTGTAACGAACGCCGCGCGCCGGTAGGCTCGTGCCGTGACATCCCGCGCCCCCCTCTCCCGCAAGCTGTCCGCGATCGCCGAGTCCGCCACGCTGAAGGTGGATTCGAAGGCCAAGGCCCTGCAGGCCGCGGGGCGTCCGGTCATCTCCTACGCCGCTGGCGAGCCCGACTTCGCCACGCCGCAGTTCATCGTGGATGCCGCGGCCGAGGCGCTCGCCGACCCCGCGAACTTCCGCTACACCCCCGCCGTGGGCCTTCCCGTTCTGCGCGAGGCCATCGCCGCCAAGACGCTGCGCGACTCCGGCCTGGAGGTCGAGGCGTCGCAGGTCATCGTGACCAACGGCGGCAAGCAGGCGGTGTACCAGGCCTTCCAGACCGTGGTGAACCCCGGCGACGAGGTGCTGCTGCCGGCGCCGTACTGGACCACCTACCCCGAGGCCATCGCGCTGGCCGACGGCACACCCGTCGAGGTGTTCGCCGGGGCCGATCAGGACTACAAGGTCACGGTCGAGCAGCTCGAAGCCGCCCGCACCGACCGCACCACGACGCTCGTGTTCGTGTCCCCGTCCAACCCCACCGGCGCCGTCTACACGCCGGAGGAGACCAAGGCGATCGGCGACTGGGCGCTCGCGCACGGGCTGTGGGTCATCACCGACGAGATCTACCAGAACCTCGTGTACGACGGCGCGCACGCCGCATCCATCGTCGAGGCGGTGCCCGACCTCGCCGGCCAGACGATCCTCGTGAACGGGGTCGCCAAGACGTACGCCATGACCGGATGGCGCGTGGGCTGGATGGTGGGGCCCGCCGACGCGATCAAGGTCGCCGCGAACCTGCAGTCGCACCTGTCCAGCAACGTCAACAACATCGCCCAGCGCGCCGCGCTCGCGGCCCTCAGCGGACCCCAGGACGAGGCGGAGGGCTTCCGTCTCGCCTTCGACCGGCGCCGGCGGCTCATCGTGTCGGAGCTGGCGAAGATCCCCGGCGTGACGGTGCCCGAGCCCCTGGGGGCGTTCTACGTGTACCCCGACGTGACGGGTCTGCTCGGCCGCGAATGGCGCGGCAAGACGCCGACCACCTCGCTCGAGCTGGCCGACCTCATCCTGGAGGAGGCCGAAGTGGCCGTCGTGCCCGGTGAGGCGTTCGGTCCCAGCGGCTACCTGCGCCTGTCGTACGCCCTGGGCGACGACCAGCTGCTCGAGGGCGTCCAGCGCCTGCAGCGCCTCTTCGCCTGACCCGGGCTCTCCGCTCGGAGGCCCGGGCCGCCCGCATCCGCGAGACTGCGCGCACGTGTCGAGACCGCGACATCATGTCGCGGTCTCGCCGGTGGCGTGCAGTCTCGCGGATGGTGGGTGGGGCGGCGGGCGGGCGGGGGCGGGGGTCAGAGCTCGACGTTCACCAGCACCGGCTCGGGCTGGAGGAGGAGTCCGAACTCCGACTGCACGCGCTGCTGCACGAACCGGGCGAGCTCGGCGAGCTCCTCGGCGCTCGCGCCGCCCCGGTTGGTCAGGGCGAGCGTGTGCTTGGTCGACAGCCCGGCACGGGACCGCGGCAGGCGGAAGCCCTTGCCGAGCCCGGAGTGCTCGATGAGCCACGCGGCGCTGACCTTCACCTCGGGTGCGGCGGCGGCGAGGGCCGGGACGACCCCGTCGAACTCGGCGAGCGGGATCACCAGCACGGTGTCGAGATCGGGCGACACCGGCCAGCGGGGGCACTCGGCCGGCAGCGTGCGCGCGAACGCGTCGGAGACGATCGCGTTCTGGAAGAACGATCCGGCGCTGGTGGTGTCGGGGTCGCCCGGATCGAGCACCATCCCCTTGCTCCGGCGGATCGCGAGCACGCTCTCGCGCACGTAGCTCAACGGCACGGCGGCGTCGGGGGCCAGACGCAGCGCCGTGCGCAGCTGCTCTCCGGCGATCGGGCGCGCCCGGTCGCCGACCTCTTCCAGCTCGAACGTCACGCTGAGGATCGCCGCGGAGCGTGCGGGGACCGAGCCGTAGTGGTGCTTGAGCACCGACGTGCGGAAACCGAGCCCCAGCTCGGATGCCGGCACGACCGACACGTCGCCGGTGTGCTCGTCCAGCAGCTCCACCTCCACGAGTGTCTGGACGATCTCCTGCCCATAGGCGCCGATGTTCTGCACCGGGGCGGCCCCGACGGTGCCGGGGATGCCCGACAGCGCCTCGACTCCGCCGAGCCCCTCCGCGACGGTGTACGCCACGAGCTCGTCCCAGTCGTGGCCGGCCTGCACACGAAGCCGCGCGGTGCCCGGGCGCGATCCGGGAAGCCGCTCGATGCCCCGCGTGCGCACGAGCACGACCGTGCCGGGAAACGGCTCGTCGCCGACGAAGAGGTTCGAACCGCCGCCCACGAGCAGCCACGGGTCGCCGTCGGCCCACACGGACCGCAGCGTCGCGATCAGCTCGTCGGTCGTGGTCGCTTCGACGAGGCGGTGGGGTGCGCCGCCGGTGCGCAGCGTGGTCAGCTGCGCGAGGGGGACGGGTGAGAGCTCGGGCATGGGTCAGGCGCGCACGCGCACCTGGGCCTTGCCCAGCACGGTCGTCTCGGCGTGCGTCACCGTGAGATCGATGCGCACGACGTCTTCATCCACCGCGCCCAGCTTCGCCACGATGTGCAGATCGGCGCCGTTGTCGGGGTGCACCACGACGGGCCGCGTGAAGCGGACGCCGTACTCCAGGATCCGGCCGGGATCCCCCAGCCATTCCCCGATCGCGCCGACGGCGATGCCCATCGTCAGCATCCCGTGGGCGACCACTCCGGGCAGCCCGACCTCGGCGGCGACGTCGTCGCGATAGTGGATGGGATTGAAATCCCCGGATGCTCCGGCGTAGCGCACGAGCGATTCCCGCGTCAGGTGCACCGTGCGCTCGGCGACGACGTCTCCCACGGCGCTCATGCGGGCTCCCCCGATCCGACCAGGAGCACCGTCGTGGCCGTCACCACGTGCGCGCCGGCGGCATCGGTCATCTCGGTCTCGCTGGTCACCATCGCGTTGCCTCCCACGGTGCGCACCCCGCCGACGGTGAGCGTCGCCGTCAGCTCGTCTCCGGCGACGATGGGGCGCGTGTAGCGGAACCGCTGCTCGGCATGGATCGTCCGGGCCAGTTCGATGCCCGCATCCGGCTCGCTCAGAAGCTGCTGCAGAGTCAGGTCCTGGATGACCATCGCGAAGGTCGGCGGTGCGACGACATCGGCGTACCCGAGCGCGCGCGCCGCGTCCGGATCGGTGTGCGCGGGCGCGTCGGCGAAGACGGCGCGGGCGAACTCGCGCACCTTCTCCCGGCCGACCAGATAGGGAGCGGTCGGCGGGAACGTCCGGCCGACGAGCTGGGGATTGACGGGCACGCGTCCAGTCTACCGAGGGCGTCGGGGGCGACCGCGGTCAGCGCTTGCGACCGCGAACCGCCTTGATCGCCATCTGCACGGCGATGAAGACCAGGAACGCTGCGAACAGGATGTTGCCGACGAACGGATCGACGATCGTCGCCAGCCACGCCCCCACGGCCGTCGTGGTGCACGCCGCGAGCCCCACCAGTCCCGCCGCGGCGAGGTCGACGTTGCGGCGGCGGAGGTTGCCGATCGTTCCCGAGATCGCGGTGGGGATCATCATCAGCAGCGACGTGCCCTTGGCCTCCAGGTCGCTCGTGCCGAACAGCAGCAGCAGCGCCGGCACGACGATGATGCCGCCCCCGACTCCCAGAAGCCCCGCGAGGACACCCGTGATGAGGCCGAGTGCGGCCAGACCCGCCCCCGTCAGCCATGTCAGCTCGAGCGTGGCCTCGCGCGAGGGGATGACGAAGAAGAGGCTCACGATGACGCCGACGAGGAAGGCAACGAAGGCCCACCGCAGCGCCGTCTGCGACATGCGGGGCAGGAGCCACGTGCCCACCTGCGCACCGATGACCGCGCCGGCGGCGAGGATGAGCGCCGGGATCCACGCGACCGAGCCGGAGACGGCATAGGAGATGACCCCCACCGCGGCGGTCGGGACGATCGCTGCGAGCGACGTGCCGGCGGCCCGGCGCTGGTCGAACCCGAGCAGCAGGACCAGCAGGGGGACGATGACCGTGCCGCCGCCCACACCGAACAGGCCGGAGAGGAGTCCTGCGAGCAGGCCGATGCCGACGCACGCGAAGACGAAGCGCGCACCCCGGCGCGGAGGCGCGGACGCGTTCATCCGGCGTACTCGAGGGCGTCGATGGCCCAGCGGTCGCCCTCCAGCACGAGTTCGTAGCGCAGCGTGTCCTGCACCGGCTCCGGCTGGTCCAGCGGCTCGCCGTTCTGGTCGTACAGCGAGTCGTACGTCTCGAGCGTGACCACCTCGATGCGGTCATCGCTGAGGACGGTGACCTCGGTGACCTCCAGGTCGTAATCGTCGGTGGACAGGCCGAACGATTCGGCGTCGGCGGCGAACGCCTCGCAATCGGCCACGCCGATGCTCTCGCGGTACGCCTCGGTGGTCGATCGCTCGTAGGCGTCGCAGTCCGCGTCGCCCCACGCCTCGTCGTAGAGTTCGACCGCTTCGACTGCCGCCGCCTCTTCCGGGCTGCCGGTGGTCGCCGCAGTCGTCGTGAACAACCCGACGATGATGGGGACCAGGATGAGGGCGAGCACGATGAGCAGCAGCACCACGCCGCCGAGCACCGTCCACAGGATCCAGAGCTTGGACTTGGGCTTGGACTGATCCGGCGCCGGGGGTCCGGGCTGCGGCGGCATGCCGACGGGGGCGCCGGGCTGCGGGGCTCCCGGGTACTGCGGCGGGTAGGCGGGGCCTGCCGGCGTCGCGGCATCCGATGCGGCGGGGCCGTCGATGACAGGCGCCGCGTGGGCATCCGACGTCACGGGAGCATCGGCGGACTCCGCGGGTCCGCTCGCCCCGGGGGTGGCCGCAGCGGGTGCCGCATCCGCCTCGGCCGCGGGCTCCGGAGCCGCCTGCGGCTGCACGTGCTCGGTCCACTGCGCACCGTCCCACCAGCGCAGGGCGCCATGGCCGTCGTCGTACCATCCGGGGGGTGTCGTGCTCATGAACCGTCTCGTTTCGGCGGGATGCGGAGTATTCCGTTCACCCTATCGCCGCGCCCGCACCGCGACCGTCGCCGCGGGAATGAGCCGGGACCACCCCGGGTTGGCACCGCTATGACTCGTGTGGGCATCATCGGAGCAGGCAACATCGGTTCGACCCTGGCGCGCGGGTTCGCCGCGCGGGGATACGACGTCGTGATCGCCAACTCGCGCACTCCCGACACCCTGTCGGATCTCGTCGCCGAGCTGGGCGATCGTGTCACCGCGGCGACTGCCGAAGAAGCGGCGGCGGCAGGTGATTTCGTCGCGGTCGCCGTGCCGATGGCCGCGTACGCGTCCCTCCCAGTGGCGCCCCTCGTCGGCAAGATCGTGCTGGATACGACCAACTACTACTGGGAGTTCGGCGGGCACATCCCCGCGCTCGACAGCGGCGACACGACCACATCCGGTCTGGTTCAGTCGCACTTGGCCGGCGCGAAGGTGGCCAAGGCGTTCAACCACATCCGCAGCGGAGACATCCTCACCCACGGCAGGCCGACCGGGACGCCCGGCCGCCGCGCGCTCGTGACCTCGAGCGACCACCCGGAGGCTGCCGAACTGGCCGCGCGCGTATACGACGAGTTCGGCTACGACACGGTGAACGTCGGACCTCTGAGCGAGAGCTGGCGCGTGGAACGCGATCAGCCGGCCGCCGCCTCGCCGCAGACGCGGTCTGAGATTCAGCAGAACCTCGCTCGCGCCACTCGATAGAAGCGCCACGCGAGGGAGGGGGAGGTTCGCGGCCCCCGGCGGCGGAAGCCACTGCCGACGGGGGCCGTCCTCCCCACGGGCCGAAGAGACGCGGTGACCCGAACACCGGTCTGCGGCTGATCCGCGGGGGTCGAACACCACGAACGTATCCCGGCGAGAGCGGTCGCCCCGGGCCGTTGACGCACGGCGGGCGAACCTGATACACGCCCGCGGCGGCGCCGGACGAGAGAGACTGGATGCAGGCCCATGCGGCCGATGACGGAGGAACCATGACGATGCCACGCTCGACGGCGATGCGCCAGGCGCGCGCCGACTTCCCGTTCGTCCAGCGGCGGCCGGGACAGGTGTACCTCGACTCCGCCGCGACGTCCCAGCCGCCGGCGGTGGTCCTCGATGCCCAGCGCACATTCACCGAGACCGCCTACGCCGCCGTCCACCGCGGCTCCAGCGCCGCCACCGGATCGGCGACCACCGCGTTCGAATCGGCACGTGCCCGCATCGCCCGCTTCGTCGGCGCCGGCGATGACGAGATCGTGTGGACCGAGAACGCCACCGACGCCATCAACCTGCTCGCGTGGTCGCTCACGGATGCCGCACACGAAGGCGGCGAGGGCGCCTGGGTGCTGCATCCGGGCGATGAGATCGTCATCACCGAGGCGGAGCACCACGCCAACCTCGTGCCGTGGCAGCGGCTGGCCGCGCGCACCGGCGCGATCCTGCGCGCCGTGCCGGTGGACGATGACGGGCTGTGGACGCTCGACGCCATGGCCGGCGTCGTGTCCGAGCGCACCCGGCTCATCGCCTTCGCCCACGTCTCCAACGTGACCGGATTCGTCGCACCGGTGGAGGACGTCGTCGCCCTCGCCGCCCGCCACGGCGCGCTGACCTTCCTCGACGCGTGCCAATCCGCCCCGCATCGTCCGCTCGACCTGCACGGCCTCGGCGTGGATTTCGCCGCCTTCTCCGCGCACAAGATGCTCGGGCCCACCGGCATCGGCGTCCTCTACGGCCGCACAGAGCTCCTCAACGCCCTGCCGCCCGGGCGCACGGGCGGCTCTGCGATCACGACCGTGACGCTCGAGTCCGCGGGCTTCCTCCCCGCACCGCACCGGTTCGAGCCGGGCACGCAGCCGGTCGTGCAGGCCGTCGGCTTCGCCGCCGCGGCGGACTATCTCGACGATCTGGGCTTGACCGCGGTCGCCGAGCGCGAGCACGAGCTCGCGCAGGCGCTCGTGGACACCGTCGTGCGCGTCCCCGGCGTGCGGATTCTCGGCCCCGCGCCCGGCGCCGAGCGCGCCGCCCTGGTGAGCTTCGTCGTCGACGGCGTGCACCCCCACGACGTCGGGCAGTTCCTCGACGACCGCGGCGTGACGGTGCGCACCGGCCACCACTGCGCCCAGCCGCTGCACCGCCGGCTCGGCGTGCCGGCCACGACCCGCGCCAGCGCCTACGTCTACACGACCGACGACGACATCGCCGCCCTCGGCGAAGCCCTCGCCGAGGTGCGCGGATTCTTCGGAGCCGACCGATGAGCGATCTGAACGACCTGTACCGCGAGGTCATCCTCGATCACAGCCGGCGTCCGATCGGCCGCGGCGACGTGTCGGGGTTCGCCACGACTCACCACGAACTGAACCCCACGTGCGGCGACGAGATCACCCTCGGCGTCGAGGTGGCCCCCGACGGCCGCATCAGCGCGCTGGCGTGGGACGGATCGGGATGCAGCATCTCCACGGCATCCGCGTCGGTCATGTCCGATCTCGTCCGCAACAGCACGCGCGAGCAGGCGGTGGAGCTGATCGCCGATTTCCGCGCCCTCATGCGCGGCGGCGGGGAGGTGGAACCGGCGGAGAGCCTCGGGGATGCGGCGGCGTTCGCAGGAGTGTCGCGCCTGGTGACGCGCGTGAAGTGCGCGATGCTCCCGTGGGTGGCGCTGGAGGCCTGCCTGCGCACGGCCCCGTAGCGGCGGCGGAGCGCCCGGGCCGGATGCCGGGACCGCAGGTTGCACGAAAGCCGGCCGCCGATATGCTGGTGCCGTGCAGACCTGTCGTTGTTGTCGCTGAGCGCGTTCGCGCCCCTTCGCCGACCTCTGCCCATCCCGCGTCCGAACGCGGCCCACTGAAGGAATGCACCCCGTGCGCTACGCCTCGAGCGTGACCGACCTCATCGGCGACACCCCCCTCGTCCGCCTCAACCGTGTGACCGACGGCATCGCCGCCACCGTGCTGGCGAAGATCGAGTTCGTCAATCCCGGCGGATCGTCCAAGGACCGGATCGCCGCGAACATCATCGACGCCGCCGAACGCAGCGGCGCGCTCGGCCCCGGCGGCACCATCGTCGAGCCCACCAGCGGCAACACGGGCGTGGGGCTGGCGCTGTACGCGCAGCAGCGCGGGTACCGCTGCGTGTTCGTCGTGCCCGACAAGGTCTCCGACGACAAACGCGCGGTCCTGCGCGCGTACGGCGCCGAGGTCGTCGTCGCGCCTACCGCGGTCGCGCCGGACGATCCGCGCTCCTACTACAGCGTCTCGCGGCGCATCGTCGAGGAGACCCCCGGCGCATTCATGCCCAACCAGTACGACAACCCCAACGGCCCCCGCAGCCACTACGAGAGCACGGGTCCGGAGATCTGGCGCGATACCGACGGGGCGCTCACCCACTTCGTCGCCGGCGTCGGCACGGGCGGCACGATCAGCGGCACCGGGCGGTACCTCAAGGAGGTCTCCGACGGTGCCGTGCGCATCGTCGGCGCGGATCCCGAGGGCTCGGTGTACTCCGGCGGCACGGGCCGCCCCTACTTCGTCGAGGGCGTCGGCGAGGACTTCTGGCCCGGCGCCTACGACCCGGCGGTGGTCGACGCGGTCGAGGCCGTCAGCGATGCCGAGTCGTTCGCGATGACTCGGCGCCTCGCGCGCGAGGAGGGGCTGCTCGTCGGCGGCTCCAGCGGCATGGCCGTGGTCGCGGCACTGCGGGTGGCGCGAGACCTCCCTGCCGAGGCCGTGGTCGTCGTGATCCTGCCCGACAGCGGGCGCGGATACCTCGCGAAGGTCTTCTCCGATCCCTGGATGCGGACGCACGGGTTCGCTGTGGATGCGCCGGCCTCCGGTCGCACGGTGTCGGATCTGCTCGCCGAGCGCGGCGAGCGCGCGCTCCCGGTGATCGCCGCATCCGCCACCGCCGGCGAAGCGCTGGCAGCGCTCGGCCGCGCGGGCGTGGACGTGGCCCCCGTGGCATCCGCCGCCGATCCCGTGCTCGGCGAGGTGTCGGGCGCCGTGCACGCGACGACGCTGCGCGCGGCCTCCCCCGGCACTCCGGTCGCCGATCTCGTCGCCGCTCCGCTCCCGCTCGTGGGCGTGGGGACACCCGCCGACGAAGCGATCGAGCTCGTCTCGACCGCCGGGGCCGTGCTCGTGGCCGCCACAGGTCGCCCCGTCGCCCTGCTCACGACCGCCGACCTTCCCGCCGCCGCGGTCTCCCCCGCATCCGTCATCCCCGCTTCCGCGCCCGCTTCCGCTTCCGCTTCCGCGCCCGCTTCCGCTTCCGCTTCCGAAGGAGCCTCCTCGTGATCGCCGATTCCGCCGCACATTCCTCCGACGGCCTCGCCTTCGACAGCCTCGCCGTGCACGCCGGGCAGTCGGCCGATCCGGGCACCGGCGCGGTCATCCCGCCCGTGCACTTCTCCACCACCTATGTGCAGGACGGCATCGGCAACCTGCGCGCCGGCTACGAGTACGGCCGCAGCGGGAACCCCACGCGCCACGCGCTCGAAGAGCAGCTGGCTGCGCTGGAGGGCGGGCGCCACGGAGTGTCGTTCGCGTCCGGGCTCGCCGCGGAGGACGCGCTGCTGCGCGCGGCCCTCCGGCCGGGTGACGAGGTGCTGCTCGGCAACGACGTCTACGGCGGCACGTACCGGCTCCTCTCCCGCATCCTCGGGCCGTGGGGAGTGTCGCTGCGGGTGGTCGACATGAGCGACCTGGAAGCCGTCGCCGCGGCGCTGGCCGTGGGCGCCCCGCAGATCCTGTGGGTGGAGACCCCGAGCAACCCCCTCCTGCGGGTGACCGACATCGCCGGGCTCGCACGCCTGGGCCACGACGCCGGCGCGCTCGTCGTGGTGGACAACACCTTCGCCTCCCCCGCGCTGCAGCGCCCGCTCGCGCACGGGGCCGATGTCGTCGTGCACTCCACGACGAAGTACCTCGGCGGCCACTCCGACGTCGTCGGCGGCGCCCTGGTGCTGAACGACGACGCCCTCGCCGAGCAGGTGCGCTTCCTGCAGTTCGCCGCCGGCGCCGTGTCCGGCCCCATGGACGCGTGGCTGACGTCACGCGGCATCAAGACCCTCGGGCTGCGGATGCAGCGGCACAGCGAGAACGGGCTCGCGCTCGCGCGCTTCCTGGACGAGGACGACCGGGTCGCCCGCGTGTACTACCCGGGGCTGCCGACGCACCCCGGTCACGACATCGCGGCCGCGCAGATGTCGGCGTTCGGCGGCATCGTCTCCGTCGAACTCGCCGACGCCGCATCCGCCCGCCGCTTCGCGGAGTCGCTACGCCTGTTCCAGCTCGCCGAGTCGCTCGGTGGCGTCGAATCGCTCGTGAACTACCCCGATGAGATGACGCACGCGTCGGTGCGCGGCACGGAGCTCGCGGTGCCCGCCGAGGTCGTGCGCCTCTCGGTCGGCATCGAGTCGCTCGACGACCTCCGCGCCGACCTCGACCAGGCGCTCTCGGCCGGCTGATTCGCTCTCACGGCCGCCTCCCTCCGTTCAGAATTCAGGAGACACGCCGCGCCGCGGCATCCCCAGCCCGGCGAAACCCCCGGATCTCCTGAGTTCTGCGCACCGCGGTGGGCTGGCGGCCGTCGCCCCGCAGCCGGAGCGGCACGCCCCCTCACCGGGATGCACCCTCATCGCGGCAACCGCAGCGACGCCGGGTGCGGCCCCCGGCCTGCGCAGAATTCAGGAGACACGCCGCGCCGCGGCATCCCCAGCCCGGCGAAACCCCCGGATCTCCTGAGTTTTGCGCACCGCGGTGGCGGTCAGGCGTGCGCCGCGCCCCACCGCCACCCCGCGATGGCGGGCTCGTCCTCGCCGTGCTCGCGCGTGTAGGCGCGGGCGCGGGCTCGGCGATCCAGCAGGTCCTGGCGCAACCCGGCATAGCGAGCCGCGCCCCCGGGCACGCGGTCGAGTGCGTCGATGGCGAGCTGGAAGCGGTCGAGATCGTTGAGCATCACCATGTCGAACGGAGTGGTGGTCGTCCCGCGCTCCTTGTACCCGCGCACGTGGAGATTGTCGTGCCCGTGCCGGCGATACGTGAGGCGGTGAACGAGCCACGGATAGCCGTGGAACGCGAAGATCGTCGGCACGTCGGGCGGGAAGTACCCGTCGAAGTCCGCGTCGCTCAGACCGTGCGGATGCTGATCCTCGGACTGCAGGCGCATGAGGTCGACGACGTTGACGACCCGGGTGGACAGATCCGGCGCGTGCTCGGCCAGGATCGCGGCGGCGGCGACGGTCTCGTGCGTGGGGACGTCGCCGGCCGCCGCGAGCACCACGTCGGGAGCGCGCCCCTCCTCCTCCGTGCCGGCCCACGGGAAGGTCCCCAGCCCGCGGCGGCAGTGCGCGATGGCTTCGTCCATCCCCAGCCACTGCGGCGAGGGCTGCTTGCCGGCGACCACGACGTTGATGTAGTCCACCGACCGCAGGCAGTGGTCGTACGTGCTCAGGAGCGTATTGGCGTCGAAGGGCAGGTACACCCGCACGATCTCGGCGCTCTTGTTCACCGCGACGTCCAGGAATCCCGGATCCTGATGCGTGAAGCCGTTGTGGTCCTGACGCCACACGTGGCTGGAGAGCAGGTAGTTGAAGCTCGCGATCGGCGCGCGCCACACGAGCGGCCGCGACGCCTCCAGCCACTTCGCGTGCTGGTTGAACATCGAATCGACGATGTGCACGAACGCCTCGTAGCTGTTGAACACGCCGTGCCGCCCGGTGAGGAGGTACCCCTCGAGCCACCCCTGGCACTGGTGCTCGCTGAGCACCTCCATCACCCGGCCCGCGCGCGCGAGGTGCTCGTCCAGGGGTGAGAACTCCGCGTTCCACTGCTTGTCGGTGGCGTCGTACACCGCCGGCGCCAGCCGGTTGGAGGCGGTCTCGTCGGGTCCGAAGATCCGGAAGGTGCGGGGATTGCGCCGGATGACGTCGGCGAAGAAGCGCCCGAGCACGGCCGTGGCCTGGGCGTCCTCGGCTCCCGGCGCACCGACCGGGACGGCGAAGTCGCGGAAGTCGGGCAGGTCGAGGTCGGCGCGGATGGTGCCGCCGTTGGCGTGCGGCGTCGCCGACATGCGCCGCTCGCCGTCGGGGGCGAGCGCGACGGTGTCGGGCAGCGGTGCACCGTCGTCGCCGAACAGCTCCTCCGGCCGGTACGAGCGGAGCCACTCCTCGAGCTGCCGGAGGTGCTCCTCGGTGTCGCGCGCGGAGGGGAGCGGCACCTGGTGCGCACGCCACGTGCCCTCCACGGGCAGTCCGTCGACCTCCTTCGGGCCGGTCCAGCCCTTCGGCGAGCGCAGGATGATCATCGGCCAGATCGCGCGCTCGGTGGAGCCGTCCTCACGCGCGGCCCGTTGGATGTCGCGGATGCGGTCCAGCGCGCCGTCCAGCGCCTCGGCGAACACTCGATGCACGTGGGCCGGCTCGTCGTCGGCATTGAAGGACACCAGGATCGGATCGTGGCCGTACCCCCGCAGGAGGCTCAGCAGCTCGTCATCGGGGATGCGGGCCAGCAGCGTCGGGTTGGCGATCTTCCAGCCGTTGAGGTGGAGGATCGGTAGCACGGCCCCGTCGGTGACGGGGTCGACGAACTTGTTGCCGTGCCATCCGGTCGCCAGCGGTCCCGTCTCCGCCTCGCCGTCCCCGACGACGCAGAAGACGGTCAGATCCGGGTTGTCGAACGCCGCACCGTACGCGTGGCTGAGCGAGTAGCCGAGCTCGCCGCCCTCGTGGATCGATCCCGGCGTCTCGGGCGCCGCGTGACTGGGGATGCCGCCGGGGAAGGAGAACTGGCGGAACAGCCGCCGCATCCCGTCCCCGTCGCGCGTGATCCGCGGGTAGATCTCGGTGTACGTGCCGTCCAGCCACCCGCACGCCACGACGCCCGGCCCCCCGTGACCGGGACCGGCGATGTACAGCGCGTCGAGGTCGCGCTCGCGGATGGCGCGGTTGGCGTGCGCGTAGACGAGGGTGAGCCCTGGGACGGTGCCGAAGTGGCCGAGCAGCCGCGGCTTCACGTGCTCCCGCGTCAACGGCTCGCGCAGGAGCGGATTGTCGAGGAGGTAGATCTGCCCGACGCTGAGGTAGTTGGCCGCCCGCCACCACGCATGCAGGCGCTGCAGGGTCTCGTCGTCCATGGGGGGAACCTAGTGCATGGGCGAGCCGCCGGTCACGGCGATCGTCTCGCCGATGACGTAGCTGGCCTCCTGCGACGCGAGGAACACGAAGGCGGGCGCGAGCTCCACCGGCTGGGCGGCGCGGCCGATGGGGGTCTGCGCGCCGAACTGCTCGATCTTCTCGTTCGGCACGAAGGCGGGCTGCAACGGCGTCCACACCGGCCCCGGCGCCACGCCGTTGACCCGGATGCCGCGTTCGATGAGCTGCTGCGACAGCGCCCGGGTCCAGTTGGCGATGCCGGCCTTGGATACCGCGTATTCGGCGAGCGAGGGCGAGGGCTGGAACCCCTGGATGCTGGAGGTGGTGATGATGGCCGCCCCCGGCTGCAGGTGCGGCGACGCCGCCTTCGTCAGCCAGAAAAGCGGGTAGATGTTCGCCTTCACGACGTGGTCGAGGGTCTTCGTCTCGAAGTCGTCGATGCTGTCGACCGTGGGCATCGTGCCGGCGTTGATGACGAGGATGTCGATCCCGCCCAAGCCCGCCACGGCCTTCTCCACGACGTCGATGTTGGTCTGCTCGACCTGCAGGTCGCCGGGGAGGAGGACGGCGGTGCGCCCCTCCTTCTCCACGAGTGCGGCAACTTCCTCGGCCTGCGCCTGCTCCTCCGGGAGGTAGCTCAGCGCCACGTCGGCGCCTTCACGGGCGTAGGCGATCGCGATCGCGCGCCCGATGCCGGAGTCTGCACCGGTGATGAGGGCCTTGCGCCCCGGCAGCCGACCGAGCCCGATATAGGTGGTCTCGCCGTGGTCGGGGGCCGGATCCATCTGGTGGATGTCGCCCGGTCCCGACTGCTGCTGCGGCGGGAAGGGCGGGCGCGGGTACTGCGTGGTGGGGTCCTGTGCGGTGTACATGTCGGCCATGCCCGCCACGGTAGGAGCCCCGGCTGACCCGCCCACCGGGGTTGCGGCGGGCGGGCCCGGCGGCTATGCGCTGCGCGTGGAGGGGGTGCGGTTCTCGGCGCTGACCATCCAGGAGAGCTGCTCGAGCCGCTCCAGGACGGCGTGCAGGATGTCGGCGCTGGTGGGGTCCTCCTCGTCCACCTCGTCGTGCACCTCGCGGCACATGGAGGTGACGGCATCCAGGCGCTCGGTGATGAGGTCGATGACCTCGGCGGTGTCGATCTCGCCCTGCGGGAACTCCGGAAGGCTGGTCGTCTCGGCGACGGTGTCGCTGCGGCCGTCGGGCAGCGCGTGGAGGGAGCGCATGCGCTCGGCGACGGTGTCGCTGAATTCACGCGCGGATTCGATCACCTCGTCCAGCTGCAGGTGGGTGTCGCGGAAGTTCCTGCCCACGACGTTCCAGTGGGCCTGCTTGCCCTGGATCGACAGCTCGATGAGGTCGACGAGCACCTTCTGGAGGTTCTCGCTCAGCTCCGCGGATGCGGTGAAGCCGCTCTCGGCGTTCTCCTCCTTCGTCAGACCCGCCCCCGCTCCGCCGCGTGCGGGCCGGCGGCGGTTGCGCGTGGGGGCGCTCTTGGCGTCCTTCGCCTTCGTGGTGGCCATGGCTGTTCTCCTTGCACTCGGAAACGGGACGCCTGCGACGCTAGCGCGGCTCCCCTCGAGCGGGCCGGGGCTTGTCGCTGCCGCACCCCGTTGCTATGCGCGCCCCGAGCGATAGTCGACGTGCTGCCGCGGCGCAACCCCGCCCGGCGCGGCGTCCGAGCTTTCTAGCGTGGCGGCATGGCTTCCGCCGATGCGCCCCGTCACACCGACCTGCGTGAGTACGCGCCCATCGGTGACGGGCGGACGATCGCGCTGGTGGGGCGGCGAGGACAGATCGATTGGCTCCCCCTCCCGCACCTGGACTCGCTGCCCGTCTTCGCCGGGCTTCTCGACACCGAAACCGGCGGGCGGATCGAGCTCGAACCCGACGAGGAGTACACCGTGCGGCGGAGGTATCTCCCCCGCACCAACGTGCTCGAGACCACGTTCCGCACCGCGTCGGGATCAGCGAGGGTGACGGATGCGATGGTCACAGGGGTCGCCGGACGCCTGCCCTGGGCCGAGCTGGCCCGGCGGATCGAGGGGGTCGAGGGCAGCGTCCGGTTCCGGTGGCGCGTGCAGCCGGGGACGCGGCTGCAGACGGCCGCACCGTGGACCGAGGAGCGCGGGGGCGTGTCCATCCTGCGCGTGGGCGACATCTCCCTGGCCGTGGTCGGCGACGGTCACGGCACCGCCCACGCCCAGCCGGACGGCGATGACGGTCCGGCCGTGCACGGGTCGTTCGCGACACGCTCGGGATCCTCCTCGGTGCTGATCCTGGTCGCCACCGACGGCGAGCCTCTGCACCTGCCCGACCCGGGCAACGTGCAGCGCGGCATCGACCGCACCGTGGCGGGATGGCGCGCGTGGTCACGGGAGTTCTCCTACGACGGGCCGTGGCAGCGGGCGGTGCAGCGCAGCGCCCTGGCGCTGAAGCTTCTGGTCTACGCCCCCACCGGGGCCATCGCGGCGGCGGCCACCACATCGCTGCCGGAGAGCCCGCGCGGCGGCAAGAACTGGGACTACCGCTTCGCGTGGGTGCGCGACCTCGCGTACACGACGCATGCGCTGGTGCGCTTCGGCCTGCGCGAGGAGACCCACGCGGCGATCTCGTGGCTGCTGCAGACGATCCGGCGCAACGGCCCCGAACTGCATGTGTTCTATTCGCTGCGCGGGGAGGTGACGGACGGCGTGCACGAGTACGACGTCGGCGGATGGCAGGGCCTCGGGCCCGTCGTCACCGGCAACCCCGCGCACGGCCAGCTGCAGCTGGGAGTGTACGGCGACCTCTTCGCGATCTGCCGCACCTACGTCCACAGCGGCAACATCCTGGACGTGGCCACCGGCCGCTCGCTGGCGGCGATGGCCGACCGCACGTGCGACCTGTGGCGCCAGCCGGATTCGGGGATGTGGGAGCTCCCCGAACTCCGCCACTACACGTCGTCGAAGATGGGCTGCTGGCAGGCGCTCAACGACGCCGTCTTCCTCGCCGAGCGCGATGCGATCCCGGGCAACCCTGAGCGATGGCGTTCGGAGCGCGACCGGATCGCGGACTGGGTGGCGCGGCACGGATGGTCGGAGGAGGCCGGCAGCTACGTCATGCACCCGGGCACGACCGACCTCGACACCTCCGTGCTGCTGCACGCCGAGAGCGGGTTCGACCGCGGCGAGCGGATGGCGGCCACGATCGACGCGATCACGCGCGACCTCGGCGCCGGGCCCCTCCTGTACCGGTACACCGGGATGGATCAGGAGGAGCACACCTTCGTCGCGGCGGCCTTCTGGCGCGTCTCGGCGCTGGCGTGCATCGGCCGACACCGGGAGGCGGTCGAGGCGATGGACGACCTGGTGTCACGGGCCAACGACGTGGGGATCTTCGCGGAGATGATCGCCGAGGACGACGGCGCATTCTGGGGCAACGTGCCCCAGGCCCTGAGCCACCTCGGCGTGGTCAGCGCCGCGCTCACGATCCGCGATCTCGTCCCCGCCGAGCTGCTCGACGGCCGGTGAGGAGCCGGTCAGGACCGCAGGTTCTTGCGGAGGAAGATCTGGTCCTCCCCCGTCTCGCCGCCGGCGCGCTCGGATTCGCGATACCCCTCCCGCGTGTACAGCCGGAGGTTGGCTTCACTCAGCCGCCCCGTGAACAGCTCCGCCTCGCGGGCTCCGGCCTCCCGGCCGCGCTCCTCCACGGCGTGCAGGATGAGCGAGCCCAGCCCTGCCCCCTGCATGTCGGGCGCGACGGCGATCCGGCCGATCAGCAGCAGATCCCCGTCGCGCTGCGCCCGCGCGGCGGCGACGATCCGTGACCCCGCGACGGCGACGCATCCGAGGTTCTCCACGAGCTCGGCCTGAAGTTCTTCGAGCGTCTGCGTGAGAGGCGGCATGTCCGCGTCGCCGTAGATGAGCGCCTCGGAGACGAACGCCGCCCGCTGTAGCGTCAGCACCTCGCCGGCGTCGGCCGGCGCGATGGGGCGGACCCGAGCCTGCGGCTCAGAGGACCGCGACGATGCCACGTGCGCTCAGCTCTGCCATCAGTTCCTCTTCGAAGATGTCGGCCTCGTCGCGAAGGTCGGCGTCGGCGGCGGTGCTCCCCTCGTTCATGGTGTCCTCCTGTGTGGAAATGTCTTCCTTCCAGTGAACACGCGACAGCGCCCCGGCCGGAGAGCGTTGACAACCGGGGCGCTGCTCGTTAGCGAGGGGTCAGCGAGGCACGTCCTCGCGCCACTGACCGGTCTCCGCGCCGCGGCTCTCGATGAACTCCTTGAAGTTCTTGAGGTCCTTCTTGACGGCGTGCTGGCCGACCCCGACGAGCGAGCCGACCTTCTCCAGCAGCCCCTCGGGCTCCCAGTCGATCTGCACGGTGACGCGCGTGGAGGTGTCGGAGAGCTTGTGGAAGGTCACGACGCCCGCGTGCTCGGTCTCCCCGCCGACGCTGCGCCACGCGACGCGCTCGTCGGGGTGCTGCTCGGTGACCTCCGCGTCGAACTCGCGCTCGGCGCCGCCGACCTTCACCTTCCAGTGGAGGTGGGTGTCGTCGCGCTGCTGGATCGACTCGACCTCATCCAGGAAGGAGGGGAAGGTCTCGAACTGCGTCCACTGGTTGTATGCCGTGCTCACGGGCACGTCGACGTCGATGGTCTCGATGATCTGAACCATGTCACTCCTCGTGTGGTTTGGTGCGACCAGCCCACCCCACGCGACCCGGGAAAGGGGAGGGATTGACAAGAGGCTGATGCGCGCTCGGCCCGGCCGCGACGGACGCGACTCAGCGCCCGGCGGCGTAACCGGACGCGCCGCGGGGATTCGCCGCGGCGGAGAGGATCCCGCCGGCGTCGCGGCCGACGGAGGACAGACGCCCCAGCGACCAGCCGTCGACGACCGTGACGGCGTGCCCGCGGGCGCGCAGGTCGTCCACGACGTCGGCGCCGAGGCGGGCTTCGACCACGACGCCGCACGGTTCCCATGCCCGCGGCCAGAACGAGCTCGGCAGGTGGGTCGTGTGGAAGGTCGGAGCGTCGATTGCGGCCTGCGCGGAGAATCCGCCGAGGATGCGGCGCAGCAGGTAGGGCACCTGCCACTGGTCCTGCTGGTCGCCGCCGGGGGTGCCGAGTGCCTCGATCACCTCGCCGTCGCGCTGCAGCAGGGTGGGCGACAGGGTCGTGCGGGGGCGGGCGCCGGGCCGCAGCGCCGCGGGTGCCGCCTCGTCCAGCCACGTCATCTGCAGCCGCGTGCCGGCGGCCAGCCCCAGCCCGGGCACCGCCGGGGAGGACTGCAGCCACCCGCCCGAGGGGGTGAGGCTCGCGATGTTGCCCGCCGCATCCACCACGTCCAGGTGGCACGTGTCGCCGCGGGTCTCGCCGTCGCTGCGCACGGTGGGCTCACCGACGCTGCCGCCCGCGCCACCGGCATCGGACACCAGCGGGGGCAGGAACGGCTCGCGTCCGGGCACGGCACCCGGTCGCCAGTCGGGGCTGGCCGCATCCGTGATCAGCGCGGCACGCTCGCGCGCGTACGCGTCGCTGAGCAGCACCTCCAGCACCTCGCGCGCGTCCTCTCCGTAGTACGCGTCGCGGTCGGCGAAGGCCAGCTTGAGGGCCTCGATGATGACATGTGCACCGCGCGCGCTGGCCGGGTCGAGCTCGTCGTCGGGGAAGGCCGACAGGATGGCGAGGGCCTGCAGCAGCACGGGCCCCGAGCCCCAGGCCGGGGCCTTGACGACGTCGATGCCGCGGAACCGGTAGGTCACCGGCTCCTCCCACGCGGCGTCGTATCCGCGCAGGTCCTCCGGCGCGAGCACTCCCGCGTACGCGCCGCCGTCGGAGTGGCGGTGGGGCCGGGCCAGGAACGCCGTGAGCTCGCGCGCGACGGATCCCTCCCGCCATTCCCGCAGCACCGCGTCGATGCGCTCGGTGCGCGATGACCCGGCTGCCGCGGCCAGCCGCCGCAGCGTGTGTGCCCACTCGGGATTGCAGAAGGTCTCCCCCGCCTCGGGGACCCGCCCGTCCGGCATCCACAGCGCCGCCGAGGTCGGCCAGTGCGCACGGAAGAGCTCGGCCACGGCGCCGACGGTCCGCGCCCAGGCCGGGGCGACGGGCACGCCGCGATCGGCGTACCCGATCGCGTAGGCGGCGACGTCGGCGAACTCCCACGTGCCGTGCTCGCGCAGGAGCAGCAGGAGCGCGGGGAAGGCGCCCGGGATCGCGGCGGCCAGGCCCCCCGCCCCCGGGACGGCCTCCAGTCCCAGCGACCGGTAGTGCGCGATGGTCGCCGCGGCCGGGGCGGCACCCTGGCCGGACAGCACGCGGGGCGCCCGCCCGCCGGGTGCGACCAGGCCCACGAGATCGCCGGCCGGGCCGTTCAAGTGGGGTTCGGCGACGTGCAGCACGAGGCATCCGGCCACCGCCGCGTCGAACGCGTTGCCGCCGCGCTCGAGCACGCTCTGCGCAGCGCCCGTCGCGAGCCAGTGGGTGGAAGCGGTCATCCCGAAGGATCCGGTCAGGGTCGGGCGCGTCGTGAAGGCCGGCGGAGTCCAGGGGGAGGGCGACATCGTCCCATTCTGACCTCTCCCCCGCGCCTGCGTCTTGCTTCACCACGGCGCGACGCAGTAGTTTTTCGGCATGCCGAAAAATCTCCGCCGAACGGTGACACTCGTGTCGATGGCGGCCCTCATGGCAGGGCTTCTCACCGGATGCGTCACCGCTTCGGCGACCCCCGGCGCGGACGATCGCCCCCGCGTGCTGACGACCTTCACCGTCCTGGCGGACATGGCGCGCAACGTCGCGGGCGATCACCTCGAGGTCGAGTCGATCACGAAGGTGGGCGCTGAGATCCACGGGTACGAGCCCACCCCCGGCGACGTCGCCAAGGCCGCCGAGGCCGACCTCATCCTGGACAACGGGCTGAATCTGGAGGCGTGGTTCGCGCAGTTCGTAGAGTCCGCCGATGTGCCCCACGTCGTGGTGTCGGAGGGGGTCGACATGATCGACATCACCGGCGACGCGTACGACGGCCGTCCGAACCCGCACGCGTGGATGAGCCCGGTCAACGCCCAGCGATACGTCGCGAACATGGTCGACGCCTTCAGCGAGCTCGCGCCCGAGCACGCCGACGACTTCGCCGCGAACGGCGAGGCGTACACGGCTGAGCTGCAGCAGATCCACGAGGAGCTGGTGAGCGAACTGGGGGCGCTGCCGGAGAACCAGCGCGCCCTCGTCACGTGCGAGGGCGCCTTCTCCTACCTCGCGCGCGACGCCGGTCTCACCGAGGCGTACATCTGGCCCGTCAACGCCGAGCAGCAGGCCACGCCGCAGCAGATCGCCGCGACGATCGAATTCGTCGCCGACAACGAGGTGCCCGCCGTCTTCTGCGAATCCACGGTGTCGGACAAGCCCATGCAGCAGGTCGTGGATGCCACGGGCGCCGAGTTCGGCGGCGTGCTCTATGTCGACTCCCTCTCCGAGGCGGAGGGCCCGGTGCCCACGTACCTCGACCTGCTCCGTCATGACACCGAGACGATCCTGGCCGCGCTGACCGGCGGCGCGCGGTGACACCCGCGATCACCGTCGAGGGGGTGACGGTCAGCTACGGCGATGTCGTCGCGCTCCGAGACGTGTCCCTCGAACTGGCGGCCGGAAGGGTGACGGGCCTGATCGGCATGAACGGATCGGGCAAGTCCACGCTGCTGAAGACCATCCTCGGGCTCATCCGTCCCGACTCCGGCACGGCGCAGGTGTCGGGCATGGCACCGGCGGTGGCGCGGCGGAAGGGCCTGATCGCGTCGGTGCCGCAGAGCGAAGACGTCGACTGGGCCTTTCCCGTCTCGGTGCGCGACGTCGTGCTCATGGGGCGATACGGGCGGCTCGGCCCGACCCGGCGCCCGCGAGCGGCCGACGACGCCGCCGTCGACGGGGCCCTCGCCCGCGTGGACCTGACCGACCTGGCCGACCGGCAGATCGGCCGCCTCTCCGGGGGGCAGCGCAAACGCGCGTTCGTCGCACGGGGCATCGCCCAGGATGCGGCGGTGCTGCTGCTGGACGAACCGTTCGCGGGGGTCGACAAGACCTCCGAGGCCACCATCGTCCGTCTCCTGCGGGAGCTCGCCGCGGACGGCCGCACGGTCCTGGTCTCCACCCACGACCTCGCGGCCCTGCCGTCCCTCGCCGACGACGCCGTCGTGCTGCTCCAGCGCGTCGTGTTCCGCGGGTCCGTCGCCGACGCCCTGCAGCCCGACACCCTCGCGCGCGCCTTCGGCCTGGACGCCCCTCTCGAGGGAGGAACACGATGAACCTCCTCGACGTGCTTGTGGAGCCCCTGCAGTACGAGTTCATGACGCGCGCGATCCTCACCACGGTGATCGCCGCGGTCGTGTGCGCCATGCTGTCGTGCTGGCTGGTGCTCATCGGCTGGTCGCTCATGGGCGATGCGGTGTCGCACGCCGTACTGCCCGGGGTCGTGCTCGCCTACGTCGTCGGCGCGCCGTTCGCACTGGGCGCGGTCGTCTTCGGCCTGCTCGCGGTCGCCCTGATCGGCGTCATCCGCGACACCAGTCGTGTGAAGGAGGATGCGGCGATCGGGATCGTCTTCACGACGCTGTTCGCGCTGGGCCTCGTGCTGATCTCGGTCACCCCGAGCCAGACCGACCTCAACCACATCATCTTCGGCAACATCCTGGGGGTGTCCACGGCCGATCTCGTCCAGATCGCGGTGCTCGCGCTGGTCGCCTTCGCCGTGCTCGTGGTCAAGCGGCGGGATCTGACCCTGTACGCCTTCGATCCCGCCCACGCGTTCGCCATCGGGCTGTCGCCCCGCCTGCTGGGGGCGCTCCTGCTCGGCGTCCTGGCACTGACCGCCGTCGTGGCCCTGCAGGTGGTCGGCGTGATCCTGGTGGTGGCGATGCTGATCATCCCCGGTGCGACGGCGTATCTGCTCACCGACCGGTTCGGCCGCATGCTCGTCATCGCACCGGTGACCTCGGCGCTGTCGTCGGTGCTCGGCATCTACCTGAGCTACTGGCTGGATGCCTCGTCGGCCGGGCTCGTCGTCCTGGTGCAGGGCGCGGTGTTCACTGCGGTGTATCTCTTCAGCCCCCGCCAGGGCGTGCTGGGGCGGCGCCGACGCGGAGCGGCTCAGCCCGCCGTGACGGCGGGCTGAGCCGGGCGCGGATCACGCGTCTTCGTCGTCTTCGCCTACGTCGCTGGTGATGGTGTGTTCGCGTTTGACGTCTTCGACGATGTCGGTCTTCAGATCGTCCGCGGGGTTCTCGTCTCCCGGTGACAGGGGCGGCACGGGGGTGCTCATCATGTCGAGACTCCTTTCAAGGACCACCAGCGTAGGCACCGGCACACGGGAGCGGCAGGAGGGTTGCGTCGGTCGCCCAGGGCGATTACGTCTCCGGGTCCGTCGAGCGCGCCATGGCGTGAGCGGGAAATTCGGCCACCGGTACGACGACGACGTCGTGGAGCTTCCAGTCCAGCCGCCGGCATCCCTCCTGGGCATCGGCGAGCTTGCGCAGCGACGGCGTGCGACCCCGCACCGGCAGCACGAACGCCTCCACGTGGAAGAACTGCCCCTGGTCGCGCGTGCGCGTGCGCACCTCTGCGACCCAGGGAAGCGATGACAGGTAGTCGTGCACCGCGTCGGCGTCGGGATGATGGTGCGCGTCGTCGAAGGTCGTCGCCGTGGTGTCCATCAGGTCGGTGATCGCCGCGCGGGTGTTCTTCACACCGTCCCACAGGATGCTGCCGGCGATGAAGGTCGCTGCCGCCGCATCCATCCACCACAGTCCCAGGCCGATGCCACCGACCCCCACGATCGTCCCGACCGCGGTCATCCAGTCGGCCTTGTTCATGTCGGCGTCGGCGTACAGCACTTTGTTGTGCAGTTCGCGCGCGAGCTTCATCTTGACGCGGCCGAAGTAGATCGGCAGCGGAATGGTGAGGACCATCACGGCCATCATGATCCAGCCCAGCCAGACGGTCTGCCCGAAGAGCTCGACCGATCCGATCGGCGGGCGCTCGGCCCGGACCAGCGCCGTCACCGATTCGACGATGAGAATGGCACCCATCGTGAACAGGGCGACGCCGGCGACCAGGTGGGCCACCCCCACGGAGCGGAAGAACCCATACGGGTACTTGCGGGTCGCCGGCATCGCGATGACGCGCACCGCGACGAGGAATGCGATCGGGGGGGCGAGGGAGAGGAGATCTTCGATCCACGCCGCCCGCATCGCCTGGGAGTTGCCGACGGTGAGCCCGACGGCGGTGATGGCGGCAGCGAGGAACGCGATCGTCGCCCACTCGATGCGGACGGCGCGCGCGAGGGCCCGCGCCTGCTGCTCGGGCAGCGTGTCGGCCAGCGTGCGACGGCTCACCGGTCCGCGCCGTTCTCGCGGAGGTGGTCCTCGACGGTGACCAGGAATCGGTTCTCGCCGGGGCGGGTGAGCATCACGTGCTTCTCGGTGACACCACGGTCATTGCGGACCTCGCGGTACACCGCGGTGACGGCGGCCTGGTCCGTCCACGGGGTGTCGTCGGTGAATCCGCCGACGGCCATGTCCAGTTCACCCTCGTGCAGAGCGTCGGCCAGCACCGCCTCGCTTCCCTCCACCCACTCCACGCGGGCGTCCAGGGCGCGAGCGAGGCTCTCCACGAGAGCGACCTCCGCACCCGTCGGCTCCCCCGAGGAGGTGTCGGTCCATGGCGGGTTGTGCGTGATCCCCGCCCGCAGCTCACCCCCGCGGACGCGGTCAGAGGTTCCCGCGGCGTCGGCGGGGATGCTCGTGCAGGCGGTCAGCAGGAGGATCCCGGCCAGTGCCATCACCGTAGCCGGACGCCCGCGGCGCGCGAGCACCGCTGACCTCTTGGATGGGGACGGAAGACGCGGACGCATGTCGCTCCTTTTCGCGAAGCCGGATTCCGGCGTAGCCTGACACAAACAGCGCGGGCGGGTGTGACCCTGGCGGTCTGCTCCACACACCGTCAGGTTCCGCTTCGGGGGCGGCATGAAGCGGAGGACCCGTGGGCAAGTTCCTGTTCGAAGGTCAGTTGAAGGCCGACTTCGATGACCGCCTGCTCGCGCATCTGCAGGTCGTCATCGGCGCCAAGCTGCGGCGCGGGGAGTCGTTCCACTTCACGTGGAAGGACGATCCGAGCATCGGCGACGGGAGGACGTCGATCTGGGTGCATCCGCACAGCGTCATCACCTACAAGTTCTACGGCGGCCGGCTGCCGGCCCTCAACCGCGCGTGGGTGGACGCGCTCATGTTCACCGCCAACTCGCCGCGTGGGCTGTACGTCGTGCCGGAACCGCCGGCGAACACAGGAGGGGAGCAAGCGACCGATGAAGCGTATTGACATCGCGTACGGCGGCCAGGCTTACTCGGTCGGCAACATCGACATCGCTCAGCTGCGCGAGCAGATTCTGAGCGCCACGAAGGACGGGGAGCCGATGTGGCTCGAAGTCAACGTCGGCGAGGGACAACCGCGGCCGACGTTCCTGCTGATCACCCGCGGAGTGGACATCGCGCTCACGCCCGTGCCGGGTGACGACGCGCATCCCTAGGCCTCAGATGCCCTCGTAGTCCGACCACTCTCCTGCCGCCAGGTCACCCTGCTCATGCGTGACGGCGCCGGCGTCCGGCGTTCCGTAGCGGCGAAGGTTGCGGGTCTTCTCGCGCAGCTGCTCGACGAGGTCCTCGTCGACGACCTCCTCGTACGGCACATCCGCGGAGCTGCTGATCAGCTGGCTGGCCGGGCCCACCAGGATCTCCGAGCGTCCGGGCTCTCCGTCGTCGTCGACGGTCGGGACGTCCACCGTCGCGGCGGTGCCCACCTGGGCCAGCGCCTGCGCGCACTCGAGGAGGGCACGTGCGATGTCGGTCCCGGTGAGGATGGAATCTCCGGCGTAGTGAATCCTGTCCATGCTCCACTTCTATCCGGCAGACGGAGTTTTCCGTTGACCCTTTTGATCTGCGCCGGAATGGGCTACAGCATTCCGGCGGCCCACGCCGGCGCCGCCGGCCTACGTGACCCGGATGAGGGTGCGGTGCCATCCGGTCGAGCCGTCCGGGGCCACCGGCGTCCGCTCCCCGATCTGGACGTCGCCGTTGCGGTCGACGGCACGCACGACGATGTTGTGCGCACCGGGAGCGGCATCCCATTCCAGGAACCACTGCACCCACGTGTCGTCGCTGACGGGGGTGGACAGGGTTGCCTGCTGCCAGCGGCTGTCATCGATACTCACCTCGACGCGCTCGATGCCGACCGTCTGCGCCCACGCGACGCCCGCCAGAGGGATGCGCCCGGCCGGGACGGGCTGCCCGGTGCGGGGGGTGTCCAGTCGCGAGGAGAACCTGATGGGCGCTTTCGCGCTGTAGCCGCGGGGTGTCCAGTACGCCTCATCCGCCGCGAAGGTGGTCACCTTCAGCCCGCTCAGCCATTTCGTCGCCGACACGTAGCCGTACAGCCCCGGTACGACCATGCGCACGGGGAACCCATGCTCCAGCGGCAGCGGTTCACCGTTCATCCCCACGGCCAGGATCGCGTCGAGGTCGTCGTCCAGCAGCGAGCCCAGCGGTGTGCTGGCGGTGAAGCCGTCGACGCTGCGCGAGAGCACCATGTCGGCGCCCGGGGTCGGTGCCGCCATCCTCAGCACGTCGCGGACGGGTACGCCCAGCCACTTCGCGTTGCCCACGAGAGGCCCGCCGACCTCGTTGGACACGCACGTCAGCGTGATGGCGTACTCGTCGAGCCCCATTCCGACGAGATCGTCGAAGGTGAGTTCAACCCTCTGCTGCACCATCCCGTCGATCACCAGCCGCCAGGCGGCCGGATCCACGGACGGCACCGTCAGCGCGGTGTCGACGCGGTAGAAGTCGGCGTTCGGCGTGAACAGGGGCGAGATCCCCGGGATATCGAGCTCGGCACCGGCGGGAATCGCCACGGAGGATTTCGCCGCGGGCAGGCGCAGGGCTTTGCGGACGGCGGCCAGCGACGACGAGGAGGCAGTGATCAGCGCGCGTGCCCCGACACCGATGAGGAGCGCGGATGCTCCGGCGATCGCGGTGACGCCGAAGAACGCGCGCCGGTCGACGGATCCCGGTCCGGCAGCGCCCTTCGCATGGACGGTGGGTCGCTCGGCGGGCTCCCCCTCGTGCGCGTGCGGCACGGGCTGCTCGAGCGGCCCCTCATCGCCGGGCGCGGCGGCCCAGGCGCGTAACCGGGCGATCAGCCACCACAGCACGAGGCCGCCGGCGACCGTGCCCCCCGCAGCGGGAAGCGCGGCGGCGGGACCGGCCCCGGCCCGCGTGAGGGAGGCGGCCAGCGAGAGGCCACCGGCGATCACGACCACCGCGATGCCCAGCGGCGGCCGGACGAACTGCAGCACGCCGGCCACGGACGCGGCGACCAGAACGGCGACGGCGAGACCGAGCAGCAGCGCGATCTTGTCGTACTCCCCGAAGGTCGTGATCGCGAGTTCCTTCAGCGGCTGCGGAACCGCATCGATCACGACCGACCCCAGGGCCAGCAGCGGGCTGGCCTCCGGCGATGCGACGAGCGCGACCAGCTCTGCCGCGGCGAGGAAGACCCCCGCGCCCACCACTCCCCCGAGGGCGGCCCAGCCCCAGAATCTGCGCCGCATCCTCGTCACCTTCCCCCACAGCCGATCCCCCCGTCGCGCGCCTGCGCGGCATCCCGTCGTGTGCATTCTCCCTGCCTCCGGCCGTTTCGCACCGGGAGGAGCCCCGGCGACGCACCGCCTGCGCGGATGCGCGGTCGCCGACGCTCCCCCTCGCACGCGTCGGCGACCGCTCTATCCCCCGGGCCCCCGCCCACCGGGAGCTTTCTCACATCATCGGCGGCATCAGCACCGTGTCGATGAGGTAGACGGTCGCGTTGGCGGTCTGGACGCCACCGCAGATCACGGCGGACTCGCCGTTGACCATGATCTCGTCACCGCTGCCGGTGACTTCGAGCTCGGCGCCGTTGACGGTGGCCAGAGTCCCCTCGACCTCGTCGGGGGCCAGCGCACCCGGAACGACGTGGTACGTCAGGATCGAGGTGAGCAGGTCGCTGTCGGTCTTGAGCGTCTCCAGGGTGGCCGCGTCGATCTTGGCGAACGCGTCGTCCACCGGCGCGAACACCGTGAACTCGTCCCCGTTCAGCGTGTCGACCAGATCGACGCCCGGGTTCAGCTGGCCCGACACCGCCGCCGTCAGCGTCGTCAGCAGGGGATTGTTCGAGGCCGCGGTCGCGACCGGATCCTGAGACATCCCCTCGACCGACCCGGCACCATCGGGCACCGTCTCGGCGTACTCCGCGCAGCCGGCTCCGACCAGGCCGGCGGCCGGATCCATCTCTTCCGTCTCCATGGTCTCCTCGGACGAGGGCGCAGAGGAGGACTCCTCCGACATGTCTCCACCCGATGACGGCGAGCAGGCGCTCAGGGCGATGACGGCCGCCACGGCCATCGGCATGCCGAGCAGGTACAGCTTCTTGCGGGACATCGTCTTCTCCTGATCTGGCGACGCCGGGGCGCCGTCGTGTCGGTGCTGCTGCAGCCGCTCAAGCGGGCTACACGGACTCTTCGGAACACGTCGCGGATCGGATGGGACGAAGTCGGCCCGGTTCGAATCGGACGGAGTCGGCGCGGCTCGGATCACCCGGTTCCGCGCGGGGGCGGACCGTCGCGTGTGTCCTGCGGCATGCTGGATGCTGTGGTGATCGACGGCGTGGAGGTGCCTGAGGACGGCGGCGATGCCGTCGACCACGTCGGCGCCCTCCTCGTGCGGATCGCCGGTGGGGATCAGGGCGCCTTCGCGCGCCTCTACGACATGCTCTCGCCCCGCGCCTTCGGCCTCATCCTGCGAGTCCTCGTCGACCGTGCGCAGAGCGAGGAGGTGCTGCAGGAGGTGTTCCTGGAGATCTGGCAATCCGCCGCCCGCTTCGCTCCGGATAAAGGTCAGGGGAGATCGTGGATTCTCACAATCACGCATCGCCGGGCGGTGGACCGCGTGCGGGCGGCGCAGGCCAGCACCGACCGCGACGTGCGTGCGGGCTTCCGCGACCTGGGGGTCGCCCATGACGGGGTGGCGGAGGAAGTCGAGCTGCGAGCCGACGCGGAACGGGTCGCCAAGGCCCTGGCGACCCTCCCCGAGCCGCAGCGTGAGGCGCTCACACTGGCGTATTACGGCGGTTACAGTCAGAGCGAGATCGCGGCGCTCGTCGGGTCTCCCCTGGGCACGGTCAAGACGAGGATGCGGGACGGCCTGTCCCGCCTTCGAGCGACGATGGGGGTGACGACGTGAACGAGCAGGACTTCGCCGAGCTCGCCGCCGGCGCCGCACTCCACGCCCTGTCGCACGACGACCAGGTCGCCTTCGACACCGCCCGCCGGCAGCATCCGGAATGGGAGCATCACGTGACGGCGAACGTCGCCACCGCCGCCGTGCTCGCCGACGGCGTCGCCGACGTCGCCCCACCCGCCGGCATCCGCAGCGCGCTGCTGGCCCGGATCGCCGTCGCCCCGCAGGATCCCGCCCCCGCGGCGCCGGAGGCCGAGCCGGACGTCCCCGGCGCGCCGGGCGCGCCGGCGCGGCGACCCCGTGCGTGGCGCGCGCGCTCCTGGTTCGCCCTGGCCGCGTCCCTCGCGCTGCTGGTGGGCATCGGCTGGGGTGCGGCGTTCGTGAACCAGCAGCTCAACCGCCCCGCGCCGGTTGCGGCCCTCGAGGAGATCCGGCAGGCCCCGGATGCCCGAACGGAGTCGGCCGCGGTCGCCGGCGGAGGCGAGGCGACGGCGTACTGGTCGCCGACGGTCGGCAAGGCCGTCCTGGTCCTGGAGGATTTCCCTCCCCTCGGCGAGGACGAGAGCTACCAGATGTGGCTCATCCGCGACGGCGCCGCCGTCTCCGCCGGCCTCGTGCCCGCCGATGACGGCAGCGGGCCCGCGCTCCTGGCCGACACGCCCGAGCCGGGGGACGTGCTGGCGGTCACGCGGGAGCCCGAGGGCGGTTCGCCCACCGGCCAGCCCACGTCCGATCCGCTCGTCGCGATCGAGACGCCCTGACGCCCTCGGTTCAGCCCGCCGCGGCGCCGACCCCGCCCCCTCTACCGTGCAGAATTCAGGAGACACGCCGCGCCGGGGTGCTCCGGCGGCGGCGATACGCCCGGATCTCCTGAATTCTGCGCACTCGGTCCAGCCCGATCCTGGCCCCACCCGGTCAGGCGAGCATGGCGTCGAGGGTCGACGCCAGCTCCGTGGAGACGTGGACCGCGCGATCGCCGCGAGGCGCGAGCAGTCCGCGGTCGTCGGCGCGGTACAGCTCTGCCAGGCTCTCGGCGATGTGCGGACGGAAACCCGCCTCGATCAACGCGGCCGGCCACGCCTCCTCCGGGACGGTGGCGACGTGGAGCTCGCGACCCAGCGCCGCGCCGAGGAGGTCGGCCACCGTCCGCTCGGAGTACTCCGGACCCAGCACGTCCACCACCTCGCTGCGGACCGGCGGGTTCTGGAGGACGTCGGCGACGACCGCGCCGATGTCACGCGTGGCCGCCATCGGGCGGGCGGTATCGGCGGAGGAGGCGAAGACCGGATAGACGCCGGCCTCCCGGGCCACATCGATCACGTCGCCGACCTTCTCCTGGAAGTGCCCCGAACGCAGGGCGGTCACGGTGGCCCCCGTCTCCGCGAGCGCGCGCTCCATCCGATGCAGCCCGCGGATGGGCCCCGTGCCCTCGGGAAGATCCGCGCCGCCGGAGGAGAGCATCACCACGTGCGGCACGCGCTGGTCGGCGACGGCCCCTGCGACCGAGGCGATCAGTTCGTCGGCGTGTGCGTCGAGGTCATCCGCGCTCAGGTCGAAGGGGAGCAGGACGAACAGACCGGAGCATCCCCGCAGTGCCGTCCCCAGCGCGGCTCGGTCCGCGAGCGCCGCCACGGCGGCTTCGGCTCCACGCGCGGCCCATCGCTCGGCGTCCGCCTGTCGCCGCACCACGACGCGGACGTCGGCGTGCGCGTCCATCAGTTCCTGTGCGGCGGCCGACCCGACGCGTCCGGTTGCTCCTGCGATGACGTACATGGTGGATCCTTTCCGTAGGGGTGAACGCGTCCGAAATTACGGGGATGCGCCAGGATGCTCCATGCCAGAAACGCCGTGATTCTTGCTCGATCGTCCAGCAACCGTGGACCGCCGGGAGTAATCTCTTCCGCAATGACCTCGATCGGAGGAGCCCCATGGATCGAGCACGGCTCGCACGACTGCTCCGAACCGTCCAGATGCGGAGCACGTTCTACTGCCATGCCGAACTGACCGGCCCGTGGGCGCTGGAGATGCCGGCCATCGAGGACTCCGTCAGCTTCCACGTCGTGACGAACGGGTCCTGCTGGGTGCGGCTCCCCGACTCCCCTCCGCTCGAACTGCGCCGCGGCGACCTCGCCCTCGTGCCGCACGGCAGAGGTCACGACCTCGTGAGCTCGCCCTCGGCGGGCCCGGCCCTGCGGGTCGACCGGCTTCCGCAGGAGTACATCGGCGAGCAGTACTCCACCCTGCGGCACGGCGGCTCCGGCGAGGCGTCGCAGCTCATCTGCGGCATCGTCTCCTTCGACGCCCCCGCCGCTCGAGAACTCATGCGTGCGCTGCCCGCCGTCGTGCCGGTGCGCGGCGACGACCTCGAGGCCGGATCCTCCGTCCACGACACGCTGCGCACGATGGCGAGGGAACTGTCGCACCCTCAGATCGGCGGTGAGACGGTGGCCACACGCCTGGCCGACGTGCTGGTGCTCCAGGCCATCCGGGCATGGATCGCCGGCCAGGACGGGTCGGCGAGCGGGTGGATGCACGCGGTGCAGGACGAGCGGATCGGGCGTGCCCTCGAAGCCATCCATGACGATCCCGGGCGCCGGTGGAACCTCCAGCTCCTCGCGCACGCGGCCACAATGTCTCGCTCTGCCTTCAGCGCGCGCTTCACCGAGCTCACCGGAGAAGCCCCGATCGCCTACCTGGCGCGGTGGCGGATGGCTCTGGCCCAGTCGCGTCTGGCGGACGGCGATACGACGGTCGCCGCCCTCGCCGACGAACTGGGATACCACTCCGAGGCGGCGTTCCATCGGGCCTTCACCCGCATCGTCGGGCGGACCCCCGGCTCCATCCGTCGACGAAGCCCTCTCCGCGCCGAGGTGGCCGCGCCGTCTTGACCCTGACGTCGCGTCATGCTCGAAGGTGATCGTCATGGCAAGCACGGCAGAGCGGGTGGGAAGGGCCGACGGGATGACCGCCGGCACGATCATCGGCGACGTCGGCCATCCCGCCGTGCGCCGCGTCCGCGACATCCTCCGGAGCTCGGCCGTCCGCCGGCGCACATTCGTCATCGACGACGAGGAGAACATCCTCGAGGCCGTGCGCAGCGGAGTGCGCCTGGACAGCGTCTACGGCACCGTCGATCAGCAGTCACGGCACGCGCCCCTTGCCGCAGCGGGGTTGACGGATGCGCCGTTCCATCTCCTCGCCGACGACGTCGTCGCGGCCCTGTTCGGCACGGACAGGCGATCACGGCTGTTCGCGCTGGCGCGGACGCCTCCCCCCGCCGTCCTCGCCGATGTGATCGCCCGGCCGGGCGACATCGTGGTCCTCGACGGAGTCCGGCTGATGGGCAACGTCGGGGCAGTGATCCGCTCGGCACGCGCGTTCGATGCCGCCGGAGTGGTACTCCTGGACAGCGGAGTTCCCACCGTCGTGGATCGGCGGCTGGTGCGCTCGAGCCGCGGCACGGTCTTCGCGATGCCGGTCGTGCTGGCCGACGCGGGCGAGCTTCAGCGGTGCCTCGACCGGGCCGACATCCCCGTCGCGAGCCTCAGCGCCCGCGCGCCCGCTCCCCTCAGCGAGGCAGGCCTCGTCGATCGCCGCCTCGCCCTCCTGATGGGCAGTGAGAGGCGCGGGGCGTCCGCCCGCATGGAGGAGGGCGCGGCGCTTCGTTTCCACGTCCCGGTGAGCCCGGCGGTGGAATCGCTCAACGTCTCCGTCGCGGCCGCCATCGCGCTCTACGAGCGGCGGGTCCGGATGAGTGCACCCGCGATCAGGAAGACGACCGCTGCGACCGGCTGGGCGGCAGTCCACACCGGTCCGCTCAGCGCGAGCGGATAGACGGGATTCCACACGACGGCGATCGCGACGAACACCGGCACCCACCACCAGTGCCGCGCCTGCACCGCGAACCACGCCACGATCAGGGCGAGGATGGCGGTGGCGAAGAGCACGAACAGCGCCCACCCGGCACCGAACAGCAGCGGCGCGAGGAACAGGATGGCCGCCGCGAGCAAGGACGGGACGAATGCGTTGCGCTGGGCCGGTGCCCGCGAGGGTTGCGCCATCCACTCAGCCTCCCACGGATGCGCCGGCCACCTCGCCATGCGACGACGGGCCGAAAGGCCCGGCCGTCCTTGCTGCCCTGCGCGGCCGGGAACTAGCGTCGGCCAGACACCACCCCCAGCGAAGCGAGGACCCCATGGCCGACCTGATCGTGATCGCGTTCGACACCGAGCCGGACGCGGAAGCCGCCTACAACAAGATCCAGGAACTCCAGAACGACCTCGTGGTCGAGCTCGCCGGGCTCGCGCTGGTCAAGGTCGACGGCGACGGCAAGACCCGCGTCGAATATCCGGGCTCGGCGGCCAGGTTCGGTCTCGGCACCGCCAGCGGAGCCCTGTTCGGAACGCTCGTGGGCATCCTCTTCTTCGTCCCCGTCGTCGGCCTCGTGTTCGGCGGCCTCCTGGGCGCCCTCTTCGCCGCGATGGACAAGTCCGGCCTGGATGCGGAGTTCCGCCAGCGTGTGCAGGACGCCGTGAGCGCCGGGAAGTCGGCCGTCGTCCTCTACGCCACCAAGCTGACGGCGGACAAGTTCGCCGCCGCCCTGGCGCCCTACCACGGGAGCGTCGTGCAGACCTCGCTGTCCCACGATCAGGAGCGCGAACTCGTCCACGACCTCAGCGCCACCTCCGCGTAGGCGAGGTCGGCGGGAATCACTCTTTTCCGCCCTCACCGTCCCGGCGGGGCCCCGCCGAAGAGTGACTGGGCCCGGGCCGGCAGGCGGGGGTGCGGGGTTCGTTGATGGACCATTTTGTCGACGATCATGGCGCAGACCTTCCTGTCGCATGCCCCGATCGGTAGTTTTGCGCGTAGGTCCGGCGCCCCCGACCGGACGTGTGAAGACTCGACGAGGAGCATCATGCACAGAATGACGCATGCCGTCGCGACGGTGACCGTCGCTTTGGTGGCAGCGCTACTGACCAGCACAGCCGCGTCCGCTCAGGAGGCAGCCCCTCCGATCGATGCCGAACGCTGCGCTGCTTTGGTGGGAATGGAGATCGACGCCGCGGAGATCGGCCTGCCCACGACGGGAGCCGCGGTCACGGCAGCCGAGTGGGTGACGGAGACCAACGGCCAGTGCCGCGTGAAGGGCGATATCCGCCCTGTCGACCCCACTGCGCCGAACATCACCTTCCAGGTGAATCTTCCCGACAACTGGAACAGCAGAGCGCTGCAGATGGGCGGCGGTGGCCTGAACGGCACCCTGGTCGCCGCGACCGGACCCTACCGCTATCAGCCTCCCGGGCAGCCGACCCCGCTGCAGGACGGCTTCGTCACACTCGGATCCGACGGAGGTCACCAGGGCGGAGGCGGCAGCTTCGCACTCAATGCGGAGGCGCTGCTCAACTACGGGCAGCACTCGATCAAGAAGACCCATGACGTCGCGATGTCACTGATGAAGGCCGCCTACTCCGCCGAACCCGAATGGTTCTACTTCGCCGGGTTCTCTCAGGGCGGTCATGAGGCCCTCGACGCGGCGGGACGATACTCGGACGACTACGACGGCGTCGTCGCCGGCACGCCTGCGTACAACGTGACGATGATGCACGCCGGCTGGGGCGACGTGTACAAGAACGCCCTCTACGCCGACGGGGGCGCCGGCTGGGTGAACCCCGCCAAGCAGACCCTGCTCGTCGACTCGGTGTACGCCACCTGTGACCCCATCGACGGCCTGGCCGACGGCATCATCTCCGACATATCGGGGTGCCTCGAGGCATTCGATGTCCAGACCCTGCGCTGCCCGGATGGAGCGGACACCGGCGACACGTGCCTCTCCGACGCGCAGATCGCGACGCTCGACACGCTGGCCTCCCCCAACGACATCGGCATCGACATCGCCGGAAACAGCGTCGCCGCACCGAACCCGATCTACAACGGCGGACTGCTCGCGGGCGGCACGATAGCCGGGTCGGCCATCCGGGGACAATACAACCTGGGTCTCGCCCCGACACCGTCCAACCCCGCCGTTCCCGCCCAGGACGCGTGGCACTACCAGACCGGAGATACGAACGCGAAGTGGTTCGTCACCGGCGACCCCACCCTCGACTATCTGGACTTCGACCTCCGGGCGCACGCCGAGCGCGTCTCCGAACTGGGCGACATCGTGGACACCACGAACGTGGACTTCACCCCCGCGCACGACAAAGGCGTGAAGATCCTGCTGTACACGGGGCTCGCCGATGACGGCATCTCGCCGTACAACACCATCCAGTTCTACGACCGGCAGGTCGCGGCGATGGGGAAGGAGAAGGTCGACGAGTTCCTGAAGTTCTACACGATCCCCGGGATGTCGCACGGCTTCGGCCCGTTCGTGGCCGGTTTCGAGTCGCTGCCCGCGCTCATGAAGTGGGTGGAGGAAGGTGTCGAGCCGGGCACCCTCACGGCGATCGACACCGTCGCCGCAACCGCCGGACGCGAGCGCCCCGTGTGCGAGTACCCGACGTGGCCGCAGTACACCGGCGAAGACCCGGACTCCGCCGACAGCTTCACGTGCGTCACCGACGCGTCGCCGGTGAACACCGCGGCGCCGCTCATCAGCGGCACCCCGGTCGTGGGGTCGACCCTCTCCGCGAGCGCCGGCGAGTGGACGGGCGGCGAGCCGACCTTCGCATATCAGTGGCTGCGGGACGGGCAGCCGATACCCGGTGCCACCTCGGCGCAGTACCGTGCGACCCCCGCCGACCAGGGCACGTCGCTGAGCGTGCGGGTGACCGCCACGTCCGCCGGCGGTTCCACCGAGGCGACAAGTGCCTCGGTGACCGTGAAGTACAAGGCTTCGGTTCTCGTGACGACGAAGCCGCTGTTGGTCACGAGCACGTCGAAGAACGTGACCGTCACCGTGCACATCCTGCCCTCGCGGGCGAGCGGCGACGTCACCGTCACGCTTGCCGGCAGGACCTTCACCGGAACGGCGGTGGACGGCAGAGTGACGGTGGACGCCGGCAAGCTGCCCCGGGGGGCTCACGTGATCACCGCGACCTATGCCGGTGACGACGCGGTCGCACCCGGAAAGGGCTACGGGGTGGTGCTCGTCCTGAGGTAGCCTTCCCGCCGGACCCGGCAGCCGCCGGAAGCAGAGAACCCCCGGGGATTCCCCCGGGGGTTCTGGCGGTAGCAGGAGCGGGGCTTGAACCCGCGACCTCACGATTATGAGTCGTGCGCTCTCACCAACTGAGCTACCCTGCCGCGACGCATCCGTTGGATGCTTCGAGCCCCGAGTCAGGATTGAACTGACGACCCCTTCCTTACCATGGAAGTGCTCTACCACTGAGCTATCGGGGCGTACCCGGAGCGATCCGGGCAACTCAACGAGAATACCAGAGCCCTGGGCCTCGCCTCACGCAGGTCAGCCGCCGGCGTGCTCCCGGAGCCACGGGAGTGGATCGATCGCCGTCGTACCGCCGGCGAGGAGTTCGAAGTGCGTGTGCGCGCCGAAGGAGCGCCCGGTGTCTCCGGTGCGGCCGAGGAAGGTCCCCACGCTGACCTGCTGGCCCGGTGTGACCTGGAGCGAGCCGTACTGCATGTGCGCGTAGCGGCTGGAGATCATCTCGCCGTCGATGACGTGATCGATCACGACGGTGACACCGAAGGCCCCGCCCGATTCGGTCGCGATGCGCACCGTGCCGTCGGCGATCGCCTGGATGGGCGCACCGGCGCCGGGCACGAAGTCGAGGCCCTCGTGCAGGCGGCCCGAGCGCATCCCGTAGCCGTAGGTCATCGGCACCCCGACCGCGAACGGCCACTGGATGGCCGAGCTCGGGTTGTTGACGAAGAAGCTGGAGAAGTTGGAGATGCCCGACTCGGCGGCGATCTCGGCGATCGTCGCGGTGCGGTAGCTCTCGTTGCGTACGAGGCCCTGAGTGTGCACGTCGGCCGGCGCGACGTAGGCCTGGATGGCCTCCTCGTCGGTTTCCGCGTCGCCCGGCGCCATGACGCTGAGGGCTGCCGTGCCACCCTGCGCAGCGGCGACGGCCTCGACCGGCGTGGTCATGCCGACGGTGAGCAGTCCGACGACGCCGATGACGCCGACGGAGAAGGATGCAGCGGCCATCCGCCGGAAGCCGGCACCGCGTCGCGCGGGCTCCGGCGCCGGAGCAGGCGTCAGGTCGCCCTCGTCGCGCGCCGCGGCGGCGACCTGCACGGGCGTCTCACCGGTGAAGGCGAACAGCCGGGCGGCGGCCTCGAACGCATCGAGTTCCGTCTCGTCCAACAGGGGCGCGGCCTCGTCGGCCAGGGGATGCGCGTCGGCCTCGGGCCATCCGGTGCGCACTCGGCCGAAGGCGGTGTCCTCTGCCTCCGCAGCACGCCCGGCGCGCACCTGCGGGAGATCGATCGGCGAGGTGGGGAGAGTGGCGGGCGAGGCGTCGATGGCGGCCGCAGCCGTCTCGACGACCACCGGAACGTCGGCCGGAACGGCGGGGAGCTCGAGCGCTTCGGGCGCGAGGTCGGGCAGGTTCTCGACGGCGACCTCGGGCGCGACGCTCGCGGCGCCGAGTCGGCCACGGGCTTCACGACGCGTGAGCGGCGGAGAGGCGGGCGCGGCCGGGAGGGTTTGAGCCTGTCGCCGCAACTCGGCTCTGGTGAGGGCGAGGCTTTCGTCCGCACGCGCGTGGGACGTGTGGCCGGACCGCCGGGGAAGGGCGGGCTCAGCCGGGCGAGGGTCGGTCAAGACGAGGAGGCTTCCGGGTCGTGTCACGAGGGCGCGACGATGTACATCGATTCGGGTTGGGCCACCCCCGCCATTCGGGCGACGAAGGTAACGATCGGGTAAACACTACATCGCGCGGTCTGGGAATGCCATGTGGACGTGAATCGAGCGGTACATCCCGCGGCTGCCGGAGCATGCGCTCGCTTCAGGATGACGCGCGCGCGCTCAGTCCGGCACGGTCGGACAGGCGGATCTCACGCATGAAGAATGCCGCGATGAAGCCGACCGCCGCCACCGGGACGAGGTACCAGAAGGACGGCGCGAGGGAGGTGGTGTAGGCCTCCACGACCGCCTCGCGCACGCTCGCAGGCAGGGACGCGACGTCGGCGGGGGTCAGGGAGCGGGCGCCGAATGCGGCAGGCACGTCGGATGCCGGCAGCTGCCGCATGTCTTCGGCGAGTGTCGTCGACAGACGCGTGGTGAAGGCGGTGGAGAACGCGCTCGTGCCCACGGCGGCGCCGATCTCTCGCAGGAAGTTGTTGGTCGAGGTCGCCACGCCCACCTGGGTGGCCGGAACGGAGTTCTGCGCCGCGATGACGATCGTCTGCAGGACCGCGCCCAGCCCGAGTCCGAGCACGAAGATCATCGCCCCGAACAGCACCATCGACATGCCCGCCGAGATGAGGGTGAGCCAGGCCAGCGCCGCCGTCGCGACCCCCATCCCGACGATCGGATAGAGCTTGTAGTGGCCGGTGCGGGTGATGAGCAGGCCCGACGCGAGGGAGGTGATGAGGATGCCGATCGTCATGGGCAGCATCAGCAGACCGGATTCGGTGGCCCCCACGCCCTGCGCCATCTGCAGGAAGGTGGGCAGGAACGACAGCGCCGCGAACATCGCCATGCCGATCGAGAGGGCGATGATCGCCGCGACGGCGAAGGTGCTGCTGCGGAACAGACGCAGCGGCACGATCGGGTCGCTGACCCGCGACTCCACGACGAGGAAGCCCGCCACGGCGAGCAGGGTCCCCGCCGTCAGCGCCAGCAGCCCCGGATCGCCCCAGTCGTAGCCGGCGGCGCCGGTGAGGGAGGTCCAGCTCGTGAGGAAGACCACGCCGGCTGTGGCCGTCGCCAGCAGCAGCGCCCCGCCGAGGTCGAAACGGTGCGCGGGGCGGTGCGAGGGCAGCTTCAGGGCGAACCATGCGACGCCCAGAGCGATCAGCCCGATCGGCACGTTGGTCCAGAAACACCACCGCCAGCCGGGCCCCTGCGTGAACCATCCGCCCAGGAGCGGGCCGGTCACCGTCGCCACGCCGAACACCGCACCCATGGGGCCCATGTACTTGCCGCGTTCGCGGGCGGAGACGATGTCGGCGATGACGGCCTGCGCGAGGATCACCAGCCCGCCGGCGCCCAGCCCCTGCACCGAGCGCCAGAGGATCAGGTCGACGAACGACCCGGCGAGCGCGGAGCCGGTCGATCCGACTACGAACAGCGCGATCGCCACGAGGAACGGGATGCGCCGACCGACGAGGTCGCCCAGCTTGCCGTAGATCGGCATGACGATCGCGATGGCCAGGAGGTAGGCCGTGATGATCCAGCCCTCGTTCTGCGCGGCGCCGAGGTCGCCCACGATGGTGGGAAGCGCCGTGCCCACGACCGACTGGTCCAGGGAGGAGAGGAACATCGCGGCAAGGAGTGCGCCGAAGATGACGAAGACGCGTCGGCGGGAGAGCTCGACGGGCGGGGCCGAGCTCGGTCCTTCGACGGGCTGGGTCATGCCCCGGGTCTACGCCGTGACACCTGGTGAGGCAAGCGTGGATCGCTCATCCGGGCCTTTGGGACCGGGAAGCCGCACGAGCCGGCAGGCGGTGTGGGCGTGTCAGTCGTCCAGCAGCGCAGACAGCCGCTCGAAGAGACCGGGTGCGGCGGCGATCGTCATGCGCCGGCCCGGACGGCCGCCGGGCGAGCCCGACACCACGCCGCCGGCCTCGTGGACCAGGAGCGCGCCGGCCGCGTGGTCCCAGGGCTGCAGTCCACGCTCGTAGTACGCGTCCAGTCGCCCCGCGGCGACGCTCGCCAGGTCCAGGGACGCCGCGCCCCCGCGTCGCAGATCGCGTGCGAGGGGCATCACCCGGCGGATCTGGTCCAGAGTGCCCTCGTGCGTGGCCGGGTCGTAGCCGAATCCGGTACCGATCAGGGCGCCGGCGGGGCCGGCATCGTCGTTGACCCGCAGCCGGTGGTCGCCGAGCCATGCGCCGCCACCCTGGGCGGCGCGGAAGAGCTCCCCGGTGGGTGGGCAGTACACGACGCCCGCCAGCGCGGTCCAGCTCTCCGGGTCCGGCTCACCGGCGACCGCGGCGATGCTGACGGCATAGGCGGGCTGCCCGTAGGCGTAGTTGACGGTGCCGTCGATGGGATCGACGACCCACGTGACCTCCGCGCCGCTCGGCCGGCCACCCGACTCTTCGCCCAGGAACCCGTCGGCCGGCCGCGCGACGCTCAGGCGCTGGCGGATCAGGTCCTCCACCTCGCGATCGGCCTCGGTGACGATGTCGGCGAGCGCCGACTTGGTGGCGGCGATCGTGACGCCCTCGGCGCGGCGCCGGTGCGCCAGGGCGCCGGCCTCCCGCCCGATCTCGGTGGCGATGTCGAGCAGGTCGTCGGCGGAGGTCATACCTCCACGCTACTGGCGCGTTCCCCGTCGCTCCGTGCACCGCCGAGATCCACCCTTCCGAGGGACGGTTCTTTCTGTAAAGTGTGAGAGCTTTACTTTCGCTTGTCGCACCGCTGCGACGGAGCCGCGCCGCCATGAGTCAGGACGCGCACTCCCTCGGCACGGCGCTCACCGACGAGCATGTCGATGAGGAGCCGACGAATGTCACCGAGCCTGCCCCGGGAGGGGAACGCCCGCGCGGGCGCGACTCCCGCCTCGGAAGCGATCCTTGCGGAACCGGTGGCGGATGCGGGCAGTGACGAGGTGCCCGGGTCCCCGCAGCGCCGCAGCTTCCTGTTCTTCTTCGTACTCGCCTGGTTCGGGCTGAGCCTGGCGACCGGGACGATCGGCGGGGCGGCCATCCCCAAGGTCTTCGCCTTCCTGGACGACGACACCAAGGGGCTGAACCTCTCGATCACGGCGGCGATCGGCGGAATCGTCGTCATGGTGATCACTCCGCTGTTCGGGCGGTTCAGCGATCGCACGATGTCGTCGCTGGGCAAACGGCGGCCTTGGATCCTCGGCGGCGCGATCGCGGGAACCGTGGGCGTGGTCGTCCTGGCCTTCTCCGGCTCGGTGTGGATGGTCGTCCTCGGATGGATCATCGTGCAGTGCGGGTTCGGCGCATCCAACGCCGCCGTCCACGCGCTGCTGGCCGATCAGATCCCCAAGCGCATCCGGGCGAGGGTCGCCGCCGTCGCCAGCGCCTCCGCGGGTCTGGCGCTCATCGTGGGCGCATCGCTCATCGCCGCGCTGCCCAACGGGGCGCAGTGGTCGTGGTTCCTCGTTCCCGGTGCGCTCGGAGCGCTCTTCAGCGCGCTGCTGTTCTTCGGGCTGCGCGACATCGTCCGCACGGAGCGCCCCGCCCCCTGGAAGTGGTCGGACGTCGTGGCGACGTACTGGCTCGACCCCATCCGCTACCGCGACTTCTTCTGGGCATGGTCGTGCCGGCTTCTCGTGACGATGTCGATCGTGTCGGTGTCGACCTACCTCCTGTTCTTCATCATCGATCACCTCGGAGTACCGGCCGAGGAGGCATCCGGAGTTCAGGCGATCACGCTGATCGTCTTCACCGTCGGCAACATCGTCATGACGATCCTGTTCGGGTGGATCTCGGACCGCACCGGCCGACGCAAGGGGATCGTGTGGGCATCGTGCGCACTGTCGGCGGCCGGCCTGCTCGTGGCGATCGCCGCCCCCGACATGTTCCTGGTCGGCATCCTCATCGTCGGGGCGGCGCAGGGCGCGTACGTCTCCGTCGACATCGCGCTGATGACCGAGGTGCTGCCGACGTTCGAGGAGGCCGGGAAAGACCTCGGGATCGTCGCGCTGTCCTACCAGCTGCCGCAGCTGCTCGTCCCTGTCGTCGCCGTGCCGCTGCTGGCGATCGGCGGCGGTGAGAACTACACGGCGCTGTACGTCGCCGCGATCGTCTTCGCCGTGCTCGGGGGGCTCTCGGTGCTGCCCATCAAGAGTGTGCGCTGATCGGGACGGATCGTCGTCCACCCGTATGCCCGGACTGGAGAGCTCATGCCGTTGCCACGCCCGCTGAGTGACAGCGAGCCCGACCACGCGGCCCTGATCGCGGAGATCATCGCCCGAGGACTCCCCCGGCTCGCACCGGGCGGAGGCCCGCTGCCCGAGCCGCCGCCGGCCGATCCATCCTCCCGGCCGGCATGGGAAGCCGAGGTGGCGCTGCGACGCGCACGCCACGACGCCGCCGCCCTGGCCGCGGGCGCGTTCTACGACACGATCCTGGCGGAGGCCTCGGGCGCCGCTTTCCCCGCGGCGGGCGAGCAGCCGGTCCAGACGACGTGGGCCGGTGCGCCGGTGCCCGGGGGCGCCGTGGGGCTCCGGGTCCACCGTCCGGCCGCCGAGGAGAAGCTGCCCGTGATCGCCTTCGTGCACGGCGGGGCCTACTGGATGGGCGGTGGCGCCGCCGGCTGGCACCTGAACGACACCCTGTGCCGGGAACTCGCCGCACGCCTTCCGGCCGTCGTCGTCGGAATCGACCACCGCCTGGCTCCGGAGCATCCGTACCCCATCCCCGCCGACGACGTCGCCGCGGCGATCTCGTGGATCGCCGATCACGCCGACGAGTGGGGAGCGGATGCGGACCGTCTCGTGCTCTTCGGGATCAGCTCGGGCGGAAACCTCGTTTCCGCCGCAGCGCACCGCGCCCTGGACGGGGAGCTGCCACGTCCGGTCGCCGTCGTCCTGCAGTCCCCGTCGGTGGATCTGAGCATCGAGTCGGGTCGCTTCCGGGCCGACGAGGCGAGCGTCGCGGACGCCCGGCGGATCATCGCGCTGTACACGGCCGGCGCAGACCCGGAGGATCCGCGCGTCTCACCCGCTCGCCGAGAAGACCTCCGCGGCTCCAGCCCGACCCTCGTCATCACCGGCGACGACGACCCGTTGAGCGCGGACGCGCTGGCCTACGCCGATCGGCTCGAGCTCGCGGGGGTCGCCGTAACTCGGCACCGGTATCCGATGACGCACACCGTCGCGACACCGGAGGTGTTCCGCCGCATGCACGACGAGACCCTCGCGTGGCTGGGCGGGGTGCTGGAATGAGCCCAGCGTCACCGTCGGCCGCGTTCCCGCGCGCGGTGGATGCTCCGCGCCTGCGCCGGCGGGCACGCGCGGAGCACCGGCGGCTCGGGGCCACGGCCGGCATGCCCGCGCCGAGCCACTCGGGCGTCAAGGTGCAGCGGGACATCCGCGTCCTCGCCTCCGACGGCGTCGCGCTGCTCACCGACCACTGGTTCGCTCACAACGCCGGCGGGGCGACGATCCTGATCCGCACGCCCTACGGCCGGCGCGGCATGGCGGCGGTCGCGACGTTCTTCGCCGAGCGCGGGCACCACGTCGTCATCCAGAGCGTCCGCGGGACTTTCGGGTCGGGCGGGCAGTTCTCCCCATTGCGCGACGACGTGTCAGACGGCCAGGCGACGATGCGGTGGCTCCGCACCCTGCCGTGGTCGGCCGGCCCTGTCATCTCGTGGGGTTTCAGCTACGTCGGAACGACCCAGTGGGCACTGTGCGACGGCCCCGACCGCCCCGACGCCCTCGTCGCGGGGCTGTCGGCCCGCAGCATCGACCGCGCCATGATCTATGCCGGCGGCGGTTTCAGCATGGAGACCGCCGTGACCTGGGCGTACGCCCTCGACATGCAGGAGCGAGCACTCATCGTGCAGCTGTGGAAGCTCCTGCACGCCCGGCACCGCGTCGCCCGGGGCAGCCTCGCCGTGCCTCCGGAGACCGCAGTACGCGTCACGACCGGCCGGGAGGCGGCCTTCTTCCGCGATTGGCTCGCGCACAGCGGCGACGACGCGTGGTGGGAGCCGATGCGGTTCGCCGGCGACCCGCGGACTGTGCCGCCGGTGACGGTGATCGCCGGGTGGCACGATCTTTTCCTCACCGGTGGAGTGGACGATTACCGGGAGTTGCACGCCGCCGGCCGCCCCGTCCGCCTGATCGTCGGCGACTGGACCCATGACGGGGCCGAAGCGGGGGCCGTCGCCGTCGGGGAGGCGCTGCGCCGCCTGAGCGATGCCGCGACGGTGCCGCCCCCATCGCCGGTGCGCGTGCAGGTGGGCGGCGCGGGCGGATGGCGCGACCTTGCGGCCTGGCCCCCTCCGAGCACCGACTCCCGGTGGCTGCTCGCGCCGGAGGGTCACCTCGACCCCGTCACGGGCACGCATGCCGGCAGCAGTGAGCACACGATCGCGTACGCGTACGATCCGGCAGATCCCACACCCCAGGGCGGCGGACGCTCCCTCAACCCCTTCACGTCCGGGCCGCGCGACCAGCGGGAGCGCGAGAGGCGGGCGGACGTCCTCGTCTTCACCGGCACCCCGCTCCCCCACGACACCGTCATCATGGGCGAGGCGACCGTCGACCTCACCTTCACCTCGACGAACCCCCGCGTCGATTTCTTCGTCCGCCTGTGCGATGTCGACGTGCGCGGACGCTCGCGCACGATCACCGACGGGTACCGGCGCATGGACGCTGTCGGCACCGTCTCGGACCGACGGAGCGTGCGTCTCACGCTCTCCCCCGCGGCGTACCGCGTGGCGGCCGGGCATCGGCTGCGACTCCAGGTGTCCTCCGGCGCGCACCCGCTCCACCTGCGCAACCCCGGCACCGCCGATCCACTGCACGACTTCGGCCGGCTGATCCCCAGCACGCAGACGATCGTCCTGGGCGGGGCGAGCCCCTCCCAGCTGACTCTGCCGGTGGCCGAATGATCGCCGCATCGCCCGCCGGCACCCGACCAGCGAGCTCCGAGACCGCATCCGAGGAGGACGCCCCATGATCGACTACACCGGCCTGGAGCCCGGCATTCGAGACTGGCTGGCCCGCATCGACGATCTGCAGGCGGAGTTCCCCCTGCCACGGCCGGGGGATTTCCCCGCCCGGCGCGAACGCGATCGGCGGCTCTCCGATGCGCTGGCGGCCGAGTTCGTCGCACCGGTGGATCCGCGTGCCGAGCTCACCGACATCGAGTTCCCCGGCGTCGACGGGCACGCACCGCTTTCCGCCCGCCGCATCCGACCTCGCGGAGTCGGCGGGCCCTTGCCCACCCAGCTGTTCCTGCACGGCGGCGGCTTCGTCTCGGGCAGCGCTCGCGAGCTCCTCAACGACGCGGTGCTGTCGGAGCGGTCCGCCGCGGCGGGGTTGCAGATCATCGCGCTGGACTACCGGCTGGCTCCCGAGCACCCGTATCCCGCCGCCGTCGAAGACGCCCTGTCGGTCCTGCAGGCGCTGTACACGGCCGCAGACCGCTGGGACGTCGACCCCTGGCGGCTGGGGATCGGCGGCGGCTCCGCGGGCGGCCACATCGCGGCCGTCACGGCGTTACGGCTGCGCGACGCGCGGCGCGCGGACCCGGCCGGCCCGTCACTCGCGCACATGCTTCTCGAGGTTCCCGCACTGGACCTGTCGGTGGACTGGCCCTCCATGCGGGCGTTCGCCACACCGGCCGAGCTCCAGGGCGCCCTGGCGGTCGTCGCGGCGTACCGCGGTGTCGAAGACCCCGGCCCCTACCTCAACCCGTCCCGGGTCGCCGACCTGTCCGGGCTTCCCCGCACCCTCGTCATGACGGCACAGTTCGACGCACTGCGGGATGCGGCCGAAGCCTTCGTGCACCGGATCACCCATGCCGGCGTGGCGGGACGACTCCGCCGAGGCGCGGGCCAGTTGCACGGCACGCCCGGCCTCACGGCGGCCGTCGCGTCGTCGCGCGACTGGCAGGAAGCGGCGATCGAGGAGCTGCGCGGGGAACTGGCCGAGTTCGACAGTGCCACCGCGACGGACCGCGAGGACCCCTCTCACACCGCCGACGCGTCGCCGTTACGATGAGGTCCGTGCGGATCGAAAGGTCGCGATGAGTCATGCCGTCTGACATCGAACCGCCCGACGAACGACGCGCATCCGCGAACGTGACGATCTACGAGGTCGCCGCCCGATCCGGCGTCAGCATCGCCACGGTCTCGCACGCGCTCAACCGTCCGGAACGGGTCGCCCCCACCACTCGCCGGCGGATCCTGGAGACGGCGGAAGAACTCGGATTCGTCCCCCGGGGCCGGGGCAGAGCCGTGCGGACCCTGCGTCGCATCGCCGTCGTCGCGCCGTTCTCGACGCATTCCACGTATCTGCAACGGCTCCTGGGGGTGCTCGCGGAAGCGGAACCCGACGCCGATGTGACCGTGATCGACTTCCCCGCGACGGATCAGCCGACGATCGACCGCGTCGTGGGCCGCGGGCCCGTGGACGGTCTCATCATCATGGGCGCCGAGCCGACGACGCGCCTGGCGGCGGAGCTGGAGGACAGCGGGGTACCGATCGTCCTGCTGGATCGGCCCTCGCAGGAGTACACCAGCGTCACCGTCGACGACAGGCGGGGCGGAGCACTCGTGGCCGATCACCTGCTCGAAGAGGGTGTGCGCGAGATCGCGTGGGTGAGCCCCGTACCGCGCTCGAGCGAATACGTCACCAACGGCGAGCTCCGCCTCCAGGGCTTCGCGCAGCGACTGCGCGAAGCGGGCTTCGACCGCAAGCTCGCCTTCGTCGTGTGCGACGACAGCTTCGAGGGCGGGCGGGCCGCGGCGGCCGAACTGCTCGCGGCGGAAAAGCGGCCCGACGGCGTCTTCGCCCTCCACGACATCATCGCCGCGGGTGTGGTGTCAGGGCTGCGCGAGGGCGGCGTCCGAGTGCCCGACGACGTCCGCGTGGCCGGCTACGACGATGTCGAGGTCGCGGAGGTGTTCTCCGTGACGACGGTGCGTCAGCCGTTTCCCGAGAGCGGTGCGGCGGCCGTGGAGGCGCTGCGGGCGCTCCGGGCCAACCCGCGTCGACCGGTGTCGCACATCAGCCTGCTTCCCGAGCTGGTCGTGCGCGGGTCCACCGCGACGACCAGCCCGGGCGCGGCGGATCAGCGCGGTGCCGGCGGCGGAGGCGGGAAGCCCTCGTAGCCCGGCTGCGGAGCACCGGGATAGCCGGGCTGCTGCTGCTGCTCGGCCGGCGGGTACGCCTGCGGCTGCTGCTCGGCGGGCGGGTACGCCTGCGGCTGCTGCTCCGGCGGGTACGCCTGCGGCTCGGCGGCCGGATACGCCTGCTGCTGCTCGACCGGCGGGTGCGCCTGCGGAGCGCTGCCCGAAGCGAGACCGTGCTGCTGCGGGTACGTCGGGTAACCGGTGTAGTACGCGTTCCAGTCGGGCGACCCGTCGGGCATCACCGGCAGCGGCGTCACGCCGTCGGCGAAGGTGGGCCACGGCAGGAGCGCCGGCTGCTCGGGCGCGTACGCGGCGCCGCCCTGCGCGGGCAGCGCGGCGTACGGCGCGGGCAGCGCGGCGTACGGCGCGGGCTCGGGCCGCGGGCGCTTGGGCGCGAACAGGGCGTTCATGAGCGGGATCAGCGCCGTGCCGACGGCCGCGAGGATCGTGATGGCCACGACGATGCGCCAGTACAGGTCACGGAAGTCGATGAACTCGTGGAACGTGAGCGGCAGCACGAGCATGACGGCGAGGCTGGCGACGAGAGCGACGGTGACGCCCGCGATCGTCTGGGTGAACGGCGTGATGTGGCGCGCGAGGGACTTGATGTAGAGGCGCACGTGCAGCAGCGCCAGCTGGAGCACGAGGATCACGGCGAGGAAGGACACGAAGCGGGTGAAGCCCTCGAAGCCGTATTCCTCTGTCGGCATCCAGATGAGGAACGCCCCCACCAGAAGCGTCACGACCCACGTGATCATGCTCGTGAGCGCGAACCACGCGGGCCGGCGCTCCGAGAGATGCACATCGAGGATCGCCACTCCGGCGAACGCCGCCAGCAGCAGGATCGTCAGGAACGCCCGGCCGATGATGTCGTTCTCGGGCCCGATGAGCACCCAGACCACGCACACGATCGCTGCGGCGATGAGTGCACCGATGGCGACCCAGATCGCCATCCTCAGCAGACCGCGGCTGCGGTCGCGGGCGGGCGGGGCGGGCTGAGGCGGATGCTGCAGGGCTTCGGTCATGAGGATCCTCTCGTGGCAGGTTCGCTCCATCCTGGCATGCGCACGCTCCGCCGCCCGGCTGCGTCGGCCCGGCTGGGGAAGATCCGCTAGTGTTCTCGCCCCGGGGGCATGACGCCGTCGACCACTGCAGCAGGCACGGCGTACCGACGCGGCGTCCCGAACCGGTGGGCGGTGATCGACACGGCCTGCTCCCGCAGGAACGGGAGCATCTCCACCCTGCCCGCACTGACGGCCGGGCCCGAGTACACGGCGACCGCCGGTGATCCCTCCGTCGCCGCGGCGATATCGCCCACTGACCCGCCCAGCAGCCGGATGCGACCACCTCCGCGCGCCAGGTCCGCCACGCGCCGCGTCCAGGCGGCGGGTCCCTCCGTGTGCGCCGTGATCCCCAGGCCTTCCAGCCAGGCGCGCACCGCCGGCGCCGGGTCGCTCGCGGTGCTGACGGTGAGATCCGCGCCGGCGCGCGCACCGGCGGCGACAACGCGCACGAGCGACCGCCAGGGCGCGTCCTCGATCCGGACGGTCACGGCAACGGGCGCATAGCGGAGGACGTTCTGCTCCGTCTCGAGCGCGGAGACGTCGCGGGCGAGGCCGAACTCTTCACGCCAGGCCCGCTCATCGGTGGCCAGTGCAGCGGCCAGCCATGCCCGATCGTCCTCGGGCACCGCGGCAAGGGCCGTGGTGGCGAAGGCGTCGAGGCGGCCGTCGGCCGAGGGCGCCGCATCCGTCCACGTTCCGAACCCGAAGAGGTAGCTCGGACCGCCGGCCTTGGTTCCGGCCCCCACCGCCGACTTCTTCCAGCCGCCGAAGGGCTGCCGCTGCACGATGGCCCCTGTCGTGCCTCGATTGACGTACGCGTTGCCCGCCTCCACCGTGCGCAGCCACGTGGCGATCTCCGCCTCCTCCAGCGAGTGCAGCCCCGAGGTCAGCCCGTACTCGATGGCGTTGACCAGCGTGACGGCTTCTTCCAGCGTCGCGGCGGACATGACTCCCAGCACCGGCCCGAAGTACTCGGTGAGATGGAACTCGCTCCCCGGCTGCACACCCACCCGGATGCCCGGGGTCCACAGCGCGCCCTCGTCGTCCAGACGTCGCGGCTGCACGAGCCAACGCTGACCGGACTCGAGCGTCGTGAGCGCGCGCAGGAGCTTTCCCTCCGCCGGGCCGATGAGCGGTCCGATGCGGCTGGCGGGCTGCCACGGCATCCCCACCTCCATCGAGGTGACGGCATCCACGAGCTGCTGCCGGAACCGGTCGGAAGTCGCGACCGATCCGACCAGGATCACCAGCGACGCGGCCGAGCACTTCTGGCCGGCATGGCCGAACGCCGAGAAGGCCACGTCGCGGGCGGCGACATCCAGGTCGGCGCTCGGGGTGACGATGATGGCGTTCTTGCCGCTGGTCTCGGCCAGCAGGGGCAGATCCGGCCGGAAGGAGCGGAACAGCTCCGCCGTCTCGTACGCGCCGGTGAGCACGACGCGCTCCACCGCCGGATGCGCGATGAGCCGCCGCCCGAGATCGCGGTCCTCCAGCTGCACGTAGCGCAGCACGTCGCGGGGGACGCCGGCCTCCCACAGCGCCTCCACCATGACCGCCCCGGCCCGGCGCGACTGCCGCGCCGGCTTGATGATCACGGCACTTCCGGCGGCGAGGGCGGCCAACGTGGACCCGGCAGGGATCGCCACGGGGAAGTTCCACGGCGGGGTGACGACCGTCAGCGCCACGGGCGCGAACTCGGCGCCGTCGACCCCGCTCAAGCCGCGACCCTGCTCGGCGTAGTAGTGCGCGAAGTCGATCGCCTCCGACACCTCCGGGTCGCTCTGCTCGACGACCTTGCCGCATTCGGAGCCCATGACCTCGATGAGGTCCGCTCTACGGGCCTCGAGCACGTCGCCGGCGCGGTGCAGGATCTCGGCGCGGCCTTCGGCCCCCAGGGCGCGCCACGCGGCGGATGCCGCGGATGCGGCGGTGAGGAGCTCATCCAGCGCGCCCGCCTCGGTGACGATGTGCCCGGCAGCGGTCTCCTCGCCCAGGCGGGAGGCGGCCATCCGGCCGACGATGCCGGCAGCCCACTCCCGGTTCGCGGCGATCGACGGATCGGAGTCGGGCGCGTTGCGGAATCCGCCACGCGGCGCCGGCTCCGCCGGAGTGCGGCGGTCCTGTACCCGGCGGGGCTCGGGAACACCGGAGGGCAGATCCTCGAGGGCGGCGAGGAAACGGTCGCGTTCGCGGGCGAACAGGCCCGCGTCGCTGTCGAGGTCGAACACCGCCGACATGAAGTTCTCCCCCGACGCCCCCTCTTCCAGGCGGCGGATGAGGTAGGCGATCGCGACGTCGAACTCCTGGGGGTGCACGACCGGCGTGTACAGCAGGATCGAGCCGACCGTGCGCCGCACGACGGCGGCCTGCGCCGTGGCCATCCCCAGCAGCATCTCGACGTCGATGCCGCCGGTCACGCCGCGCCGTTCGGCGAGCAGCCACGCCAGGGCGATGTCGAAGAGGTTGTGCCCGGCCACCCCGATGCGCACGTGCGCGGTGTGCTCGGGGCGCAGTGCGTAGTCGAGCACCGCTTTGTACGACGCATCCGTCGCCTGCTTGGTGGGCCAGGTGGCCAGTGGCCAGTCATGCACGTCGGCGTCCACGCGCTCCATGGGGAGGTTCGCGCCCTTGACCACGCGCACCTTGATGGGTGCGCCGCCGGCGGCGACGCGCGCCGCCGCCCACTCCTGGAGCCGCATCATCGCGCCCAGGGCGTCGGGCAGGTAGGCCTGCAGGACGATGCCCGCCTCCAGGCTCTGGAACTCCGGTTCGCCGAGGGTGCGCATGAACACCTCGAGGGTGAGGTCGAGGTCTTTGTACTCCTCCATGTCGAGGTTGACGAACTTGCCACCCGCGGCGGCGAGCCGGTACAGCGGCCGCAGGGCGTCGACGGCGTCGGTCACGGCATCCTCGAAGGCCCACGGCGTGTGCGGCGCCACCGTGGACGACACCTTGATCGAGACGTAGTCCACGTCGTCCCGGGCGAGCAGGCGGCGCGTGCCCTCCAGCCGGCGCGCGGCCTCGCGCTTGCCCAGGATGGCCTCCCCGAGGAGGTTCACGTTCAACCGGATGCCGCTGTCCGCTCCACCGCGGATCCGCGCGATCGAGCGTCCCAGGCGGCGGTCGGTGGCATCCACGATGAGGTGACGGACCATCGCGCGCAGCGCACGGCGGGCGATGGGCACGACCACCGCCGGCAGCACCGGCGCGGCGAGCGCCCCCGCACGGATCGCGGCCCTGAGGTACCACGGCAGGAAGGCGGGGACGAGGGGTTTCAGCGCGGCGAGGTTCCGGGCGGCCACGCGCAGATCCTCCGGACGGACGACGCCGTCGACGAAGCCGACGGTGAAGTCCAGCCCGCGCGGGTCGCGCAGCACCCCGGCCAGGCGCTGGGCGGAGACGTCGGCGGGCTGATCCCGCGCCGCCTCCAGCCATGCGCGCACGAGGGCGATGGCCTCGTCGGCGAGATCGGCCGGCGCGACGGCGTGGGGCGGGGAATCGGTGAGCGTCATGGCGTGCCTCCTGGGGATGAGCCCAGTCTCACCGCCCAGACCCTTCGAGAAAAGCGATGGATTACGATCAGTACCATTCGGCTCAACTGATGGGTGCTCGGAATGTTCGACCTGCGGCGTTTGCGCCTGCTGTACGAGCTGTCGGTGCGGGGCACGCTCGCCGCTGTGGCCGAGGCCCTCGCGTACAGCCCGTCGACGATCTCGCAGCAGCTCGCGCAGCTGGAGCGCGACGCGGGCGTGCCGCTCCTCGAGCCCGACGGGCGCCGCGTACGGCTCACGGCCCAGGGTGAAGCGCTGGCCGCGCACGCCGCCATCATGCTGGACGCGGACGAGCAGGCACGGGCAGAGCTCGAGCGCCTGCAGCCCTCGCACGCGCCCGTCCGCGTGGCGGCGATGCAGTCCGCCGTGCACGGTCTCATCCCGGCGGCCGTGCGCTCCCTCGCCGAGAGCGAACCCGAGCTGCGCGTCGAGGTCATGGAGCTCGCGCCCGAGGAGGGCCTGTTCGAGCTGTCGGCCCGGGGCTTCGATCTCGTCGTGGCCGAGCAGTACCCCGGCCACACCCGCGAGCACCGCGCCGGCATCGAGCACACGCTGCTGGGGCGCGACGCGATCCGCCTCGCCGTCTCACCGGACGAGCCGACGACCGATCTGGCCGCGTTCGCCGATCGCGCGTGGGTGATGGAGCCGCGTGGCACGGCGGCCCGGCAGTGGTCGACGCAGCAGTGCCGGGCCGCCGGCTTCGAGCCCGACGTGCGGTTCGAGCTCGCCGACCTCACCGCGCACGCCCGGCTGGTCGCCGCCGGCGCCGCTGTGGGCATGATCCCCGACCTGGTCTTCGCCGGCGCCACTCCCCCGGTGCGCCTGGTCGACCTTCCCGGCACGCCCCGACGCGACGTCTTCACCGCCGTACGCCGCGGGTCCCGTGGGCGTCCCGGCATCCGTGCGGTTCGGGCGGCGCTCGCCGCTGCCTTCGACGCATCCGCCGACGGGGATACGGAAAAAGCCCCCTGAGGGGGCTCTCCTTTGGTGGCGAGTGAGGGATTCGAACCCCCGAATGCTGAGCAGTCTGATTTACAGTCAGATCCCTTTGGCCGCTTGGGTAACTCGCCAGGTGCGCACCCGCCCGGCTTGTGCAGTCGACCGGAGGCGCGATCCCCCATATTACCTCCCCGCGACCGGCGCACCGAATCAGCAGGTCCGCCAGCCGAAATCAGGCGAATCGCCCGAATCAGGACGGATGCGGCGCAAAGCATCCTGATTCGGGCGTTTCTCCTGATTTCGGCGACCGCAGGCGCCGCAGGCGGCGGGGGCGGACGGGCGTCAGGTGCCGATGCGGTCCATGTCGCGGCCCTCGAGCGCGCGGGGAACGCGCAGCAGCGCGCCCTCGAACCGGCACGTGGCCGCTGCGACATCCATGGCCCGCTCGAGCACGGCACCCCACTCGTCCGCGTCGGCGGGCATGCCGTCCTGCAGCAGCGCGACGGTGGCGGCCAGCACGGCGTCGCCGGCGCCCATCGTGTCGACGATGCGCCCCGGCATGGCGGAGATCGGACGCGACACCGTGTCGGCCCCGGCGTCGATCGCGGCACCGCCCGCGCCGTACGTAGCCAGCACGGCGCCCACCCCGAGGTCGGCGATGCGGGGACGCAGGAGATCCAGCGATTCCCCGTACAGCAGTGTCGCGTCGTCCTCGCCGATCTTCACCAGCACGGCGCCGGTGCTGATCCGCTCGAATCCGCGCACGAACTCCTCCCGGTCGTGCAGCATGCCCTCGCGCGGGTTCGGGTCGACCGCGAGGGCCGCGGATGCCGAATCCAGCGCATCGGCGAACTCGTCGGTCTGCGCCCGGTCGTCGAAGGGGAAGCAGCTGACGACGACCATCGCCGCATCCGCGAAGGCGGCGCGCTCGGCGTCGCCGAAGCGGATGCGGCGCTTCTGCGCGGCTTCGTTGAAGACGTATTCCGGCTCACCCGAGGGCGACCGCGTGCTCACGGCGCGCGACGTCCCGAACGGCGACGGCGTCGCCAGCAGCTCGACGCCGTAATCCTCGAGGTACGTGCGGATCCGGCCGCCGGGTTCGTCCTCGCCGACCATCGCGACGAGCGTCGTGGGAACGCCCAGGCGTGACAGCCCCACGGCCACGTTGAGCGCGGCACCGCCGACGAACTCCCGAACGCCGGTGTCGTCGCGCAGCTCGTCGATGAGGGCATCACCGACCACGACCACCCGGCCGCTCATGCGTGCGCGCTTTCGAGCACGCGCTCCACGAACGCCTCGGTGCGCCGGCGCGTGCCGTCGATCTTCAGGTCCACGCTGGCGCGCACCTCGTTCGGCGCGAGCGGCATCGCCAGTCGCACCGTCTCGTGGCACGACAGGTCGGCGCACATGTACGTGCCGACGCTGTCGCCCGCCTCGCCGGCGTGACCGGCCTTGCGCGCGGTGAAGAGGGCGACCTGGTCACCGGGCTGCATCGTGTGGCACAGGTTGCACAGGGCCGAGCGCGCATGGGAGGTGCCCTCCGCCGCACGCAGGACGACTCCCAGCGGCCGGCCGTCGCGCTCGGTCACGAGGTATCCCCGGCCGCGCGTGCGGGGGTCCCGCCACGCGAGGAAGTCCAAGTGGTCCCAATCGGTCAGCAGGAAATCATCGGGCATCGCGACGATCCGTCGGTCCTCGCCGGCGGCGTTGACGAACGACTCGCGCACTTCTTCCTCGGTCAGAGGACGCATGGCATCACCTCGGCGACCAGTCTACGAAGTCGGATCCGACGCCGGGCCCGCCGGCTCGTCGCCGCCGATGCGTGCGAGCCGGGCGGGCTACTTGACGCTGCCGGCCGTGAGCCCTCCGACGATGTACCGCTGCAACGCCAGGAACAGCGCCATGGGCAGGATCGCCGCCAAGACCGCGCCGGCGGCGAAGAGGCTCCAGTTCGCCGCCGTCTCTTCCGACACCATCCGGTACAGCCCGACCGCCAGGGTCTGCTTGTCGGTGTCGACGAGCACGACGGAGGCGATCACGAAGTCGTTGAGGGTGGCGATGAATGACAGCAGCCCGACGACGGCGAGGATCGGCGCCACCAGGCGCAGGATGATCGTGAAGAAGATGCGGGCGTGCCCCGCGCCGTCGATCTTCGCGGCCTCGTCGATGGACATCGGCACGGTGTTGAAGAACCCGTACATGAGGTACGTGTTCACCCCGAGCGCCCCACCGAGGTAGACCATGATGAGGCCGATCTGCGTGTTCAGACCGATCGCGGGGAAGATGTCGGCGATCGTCGACATGAGCAGGAAGATCGCGACGAAGGCCAGCAGCTGCGGGAACATCTGCACCAGCAGCAGGCTGAGCAATCCGATGCGACGCCCGGCGAACCGCATCCGCGAGAACGAATACGCCGCCAGCGCGCCGAGGAACACGGTGCCGATCGCGGTGGCGAGCCCGATCACCATCGAGTTCACGAACCAGGCCGCGAACGGCTGGGTCGGGTTCTCGAACAGCCGCGTGAAGCTCTCCACACTGAACGTGCGGAACAGCCCGTTCGCCGTCAGCAGGGTCCCACCCGGGTTCAGCGCCGCGGACAGGACGTACAGGAGGGGGAAGGAGCAGAACACCAGCATCACGATGCCGATGAGGTGACGCCATCCGGTCTGCCGGAACCACACGCCGAAGGGACGTCGCGGCGCGCGCGCGCCTCGCCGGCCGGAGTCGTCGGCGCGCCCCGCCGCGGCGTCTTCGCCCAGAGCGCGGGCGACCTCCGGCCCGGTGCCCCCGGTCAACGGGGTCGAATTCAGCGCCATGTCAGTTCAGCTCCTCGAGGGCCTTGGTCTGGCGGAACGAGATGTAGGAGATGACCCCCACCAGGACGAAGATGATGATCGAGAACGCGCTGGCGAGCCCGAAGTCGCGCAGCTGCCCCACGAAGGCGACCTTGTAGACCATCGAGATCAGGATGTCGGTGGCGCCGGCGTTGATCGAGGCGTCGGCGAATCGGGGGCCGCCGCCGGTGAGCATGTAGATCAGGTTGAAGTTGTTGAAGTTGAACGCGAAGGACGAGATCAGCAGCGGGGCGACCGATACCAGCAGCAGCGGGAACTTGATGTACCGGAAGATCTGCCACACGCTCGCCCCGTCGACCTTGCCGGCCTCGGTGACGTCGTCGGGAATGGACTGCAGCGCGCCGGTGGTCACCAGAAACATGTAGGGGAAGCCCAGCCAGAGGTTCACGATCAGGATCGCGATCTTGGCCAGCAACGGATCCTGCAGCCACGGGATGGAGGCACCGCCGAAGATCACCTGGTTGATGAAGCCGAAGTCCTGGTTGAACAGTCCCGCCCACACCAGCGCCGACAGGAACGCCGGGAACGCGTACGGCAGGATCATGATGACGCGGTAGTACTTCCGGCTCTTCATGCGCGGATCGTTGAAGACGATCGCGAGGAACAGCCCCAGCACGAACGTCGTCGCCACCGAGAGGAAGGCGAACACGAAGGTCCAGATGGCCACGGCGATGAATGGGCCGCGGATGGATTCCTCCGTGAAGGCGCGGACGAAGTTGTCCACACCGACGGTCACGACCCACCCGGGAAGGAGCTCGGTGCCGTCATCGGCGGTGAAGGCACCCGTGCCGACGTCGTGGTACACCGTGCCCGTGCGCGTGTCGGTCATCGTGTCGGCGTCGGGGTCCCACTGCAGGCTCGACGTGAACAAGTACGCGCTCGAGCCGTCGGTCGTGCGGAGGTAGCCGTCGTTGGGGTCTTCGGACACCGGCACCGCGATGGCGCCGATCTCCTTCTGGTTGGCGATCACCTCGGCGAACTGGAGGGTGGTGTACCCCTCGGCTTCGATGGCCTTGCCGCCGCTGAACTCGGCGTCGACCGGCTCGAGGGGGGCGTCGCTGTTGCCCACCTCGGCGTCGCCGGTCTCGGGGTCGGTGACCAGCAGCGAGAACACGCCGTTCTGCTCGACCACCGTGATGGGGTACGTCGCGGAGTCCTCCAGCCGCGACTGCGACTGCAGCAGGAGCGCGTTCACCGCGTCGTCCTTGCTGGAGTTGTGGCCGGACCCGTAGTTGGTGAAGGCGATGTACACCGTGTACCCGATCACGAAGATCTGGAACACGAGCAGGAAGATGAGTCCGGGCGTGAGGTACTTGGCGGGAAGCAGTCCCGGCGTGAGATAGACGACGTTGACGGCGACCGTCACGACCGCCACGATGCCCGCGATGACCCACTGATCGGATGCGGCGAGCACCATCGTGGCGTAGACGGCGGCGGCGTCGATGATCGCCAGCGCGGCGATCTTGACCAGCCACACCTTCCACCCCGCCGACGCCGCTTCGGCGTAGCGCTCCGCGCGGCGGCGGCGCTTGTCGGCGGCCGGGTCCCGGCGCTCGGTGGGCTGATCGGTCTCGACCGGGGTGAGGGTCATCCTCGGGGCCTTCTTCTTCGTCGGATCGTGTGGGGTGAGGATGGGGCGGCCCGAAGACCGCCCCATCCGTGGGCGGAGAGACGCGGAGTCTCAGCCGCCGATGTTGCCCTGGATGTCCTCCGCCATCTTCGTCCAGGTGGCGGCGGGGTCTTCACCCTTGAGGATCGCAACCTCGGCGACGCCCCAGAACTCCCACACGGCGCCCATCTCGGGAATGCTCGGCATCGGCGCACCTTCGGCGCCCACCGCACCGAATCCGGCGATGATCGGGTCGCTCGCGGCCTTCTCGTACGCGGCAGTCAGGGCCGGCGGGCGGTCGCCCGCCTCGTACAGGGCGGTCTGGACCGGCTCGGTGGCCAGGTAGTTCACAAGGAACTCGTTGGCCGCGAGGGCGTTGTCCGACTTGGCGTTGAGGTAGAAGCCCTGCACACCGACGAACGGCTTGGCCGTCTGGCCACCGGCGGAGGGGATCGGGTCGATGGCGACCGTGATGCCCTTCGCCTCGGCGTCGGCGACGTTCCACGGGCCGGTGAGGATGAACGGCGTCTGGCCCGAGTTGAAGGCCTCCTTGGAGAGGTCCTGCGTCAGGTTCAGGTTGATGGTGCCGGCGGCACCCTGCTGGCCCAGCCACGACGCGAACGCGAGTCCGCTCTCGTCGCCGATGGTCAGCTGCGAGCCGTCGTAGCTGCCGTCGGCGTTCTGGGCGAAGACGGAGTTTCCGAACGACGTCTCGAACGGGTACAGGTGGTACGGGTCGGCGTTGGCCGGGTCGAGACCCACGACGAACGGGTACTGCACACCGGCCGCGGTGCCCTTGGCGATCATGTCGTCGAAGGACGTCGGGGCCTCGGGGGCGAGGTCGACGTTGCGCATGAGGGCGAGGTTCTCGGTCGCGTAGGGCAGGCCGTAGACGTTGCCCTCGTTGGTGAAGGCCTGGATGGCGACCTCCTGGAACTCCGCGGCCTTGTCGCCGAGTTCGATCGGGGCGACCAGGCCGTCCTGGACGAAGCCGCCCAGCCAGTCGTGCGCGCCGACGGTGATGTCGGGGCCCTTGCCCGTGGGGACCTGAGCGGCGAAGTCGGCCTGGATCTTGGTGAAGTCGCGCTGGACGAGTTCGACCTCGATGCCCTTCTCCTCCTCGAAGGTGGCCGCGACGTCCTTGAGTGCGTCCACGCGGTTCGCGTCGACCCAGACGGTCAGCTTCGCCGACGCGTCGCCGCCGCCGCTCGAACCTTCGTCGTCCCCGCCGCCGCCGGCGCATCCGGCGAGGAGCAGGGCGCCGGTCGCGAGGAGTGCGCCGAACCCGAGCGCTCCCTTGGTGTTCACCTTCATCGGTGTGTGCCTCTCTGTCAGAAGGAGTTCCCGCTGTCAGCGCACTGGCGGACACCGTCGACCCCGGCTCGTTATGCAAGCGCTTACAGTTTGGGCGAGCGGCGAGGGCCGCGCAACGCGCACGCCCATTCGATATCAAGACGTGATGGATCCGTATCAAGACGTGATGGATCCGTCTGGGCGGAAGCGCTTGCACCGCGGGGCGCCTCGCCGATGTCCGGCGGCACCCTCCCGGCTAAACTCGCGTCATGGCCGACAGCTCATTCGACATCGTCTCCAAGATCGATCGGCAGGAAGCCGACAACGCGCTCAACCAGGCCCGCAAGGAGGTCGAGCAGCGCTACGACTTCAAGGGCACGGATTCCTCGATCGAGTGGAGCGGGGAGTCCATCCTCATCAAGGCGAACTCCGAGGAGCGCGCGAAGGCGGTGCTCGACGTCTTCCAGACGAAGCTCATCAAGCGCGGGATCTCCCTGAAGAGCCTCGAATCCGGTGAGCCCACCGCCAGCGGCAAGGAGTACCGCATCGTCTCCACGCTGAAGGAGGGCATCTCTCAGGAGAACGCCAAGAAGATCGGCAAGCTCATCCGGGACGAGGCCCCCAAGTCGGTCAAGTCCCAGATCCAGGGTGACGAGCTGCGCGTGCAGTCCAAGAGCCGCGACGACCTCCAGGAGGTCATCCGCATCCTCAAGGCCGCCGACCTGGACGTCGACCTGCAGTTCATCAACTACCGCTGAGACGGCTCGCCGGCTCCGGCGCGCCAGAAGTCCACGATCGCTCGCGCGAGCGCGGCCGGCTGCTCGAGCGGGATGAGGGTCCGTGCACCCGCGATCGTGACGGATCGAGCGTTCGGCGCCTGGTCGGCGGCCCGCCGGGCGTCGGCCGGGCTCCAGTCGCCGCGGTCGTCGGAGGCGACGAACAGGCTCGGTGCGCAGATGCGCGCGAGGCGGTCGGTGACATCGGAGCGATCGATGATGAAGGAGCGCAGCGCGAAGCTCAGGCTTGCGCGCGTCGGTCGCGCCAGGCTCTCCATGACGACGCGCAGGATGCCGGTGTCCTTCGCAGAGTCGGACGTCAGCATCGCCGCCACGATGGCGTTCTCCACGGGACGGACGGGGCCGGCCAGGCGCAGGAGCGGATGCAGCAGGGCGATCTTCCGCCGGAGCTCCGCAGGAAGCGGCTCGACGGGTGCGCTGATCGCGACGAAGCTCCGTACCACCGACGCATCTGTGGCCAGCTCGTACCCGACATGACCTCCGAATGCGTTGCCGATCCAGTCCACCGGCTCGCCCACCCCGAGCACCTCGAGGGCGTCGCGCGCGGCACCGGCCGCCTCGGCGATGGTGGTGCGGCGCTGCAGAGGCTCGCTGAGGCCGAGCCCCGGCGGGTCGATCACGATGTACTCCCGCCCCGGAGCATCGGCCAGCAGAAGGGGCAGCAGCCGGTCCCACGTGTGACCGTCGACGAACATCGACGACCACAGCACCGTGGGGACGCCACGGCCGACCCGCCGGACGAACAGGGAGCCGAGGCGCGTGGGGACGCGCCGAGCGTGCTCGATGAAGGCTTCCACATTTTGATGTTAGCGTAATTAACATGAAAACCCGCACGTATCGCATGTCGGCACGGGCGGATGCGGCCGAGTCGACCGCGGAGCGGATCGTGGACGCGATGCTCGCGCGGCTGCGCACCACGCCGTACGAACGCGTCCGCCTCGAGGACGTCGCCTCGGATGCCGGCGTCACGGTGCAGACGGTCATCCGCCGGTTCGGAAGCAAGCCCGGGCTGATGACCACGACGGTGGAGCGTGAACTCGCGCGCATCGCCGCGACACGTGAGGCCGCGTCTCGGTCGACGCCGACCGAGACGATCCGCGCCCTCGTGGCGCACTACGAGGAGTATGGGCTGCTGATCCTCAAGACCTACGCGGAGGCGCCCCTCGTGCCAGGGCTTGCGGACATCGCCGGGCGCGGCCGGGCGTATCACGTGGACTGGTGCCGACGAACGTTCGCCCCACACCTCGATCCCGAGCTGGACGAGGCGACCCGCGCCCGCCGCTCGGCGCAGATCGTGGCGCTCTGCGATGCCACGACATGGCGCGTGCTCCGCATCGACGGCGACCTGGATCCGGGCGCCACCGAGCGCGCGCTCACCGAGATGCTGCTGCCGCTCCTGCACCGAACCGGCCCTTCGCCGAGCTGAGCCCCCGATCGCCGCCATGGCGTACGACCGCTGACAGTCCGCCGACCATCCTCGCCAAGGGCTTCTCGTGCGGAGCCGCCGCCCCTAGGCTGACACCGATCGGCCCAGACCCCGTCGTTCCCCCGAGGCTTCCGCGCCTCCCTCATCCCGACAAGGGGTCACCATGACCGACATCCTCCCCGGTTCCTCCGCCGCAGCCGTGCGGTCGACCACGCCGAAGCTCGCAAACGACTTCACCGAGCTCTCGCGCCGGGTCACCTCCAGCGGACTGATGCGACGCAGGTACGGCTACTACTGGACGAAACTGCTCGCCGTCCCGGTCGTCATCGCGGCGATGGGTCTCGCGTTCGTCTGGATCGGCGATTCGTGGTGGCAGCTGGTCACCGCCGCCGTGCTGGCCGTCGTGTTCACGCAGATCGCCATGCTCGGGCACGACGCCGCCCACCGGCAGATCTTCCGCTCGGGCACGTGGAACGACTGGACGTCGTTGATCATCGGCAATCTGTTCGTGGGGATGAGCTACGGCTGGTGGCAGCACAAGCACACCAAGCACCACGCCAATCCCAACAAGATCGGCTCAGACCCCGACATCGAGCTGCCGGTCATCTCCTTCACGGCGGATCAGGCGGCCGAGCGACGAAAGGGGCCGCTGGGCTGGCTGATGGCCCACCAGGGGCTCTTCTTCTTCCCCATCCTCCTGCTCGAAGGCCTCTCCCTGCACGCCGCCGGTGTGCGCCGGGTGTTCTCCCGTGAACCCCTGCGGCGACGGCCCGTGGAGATCACCTTCCTCCTGGTGCGCATCATCGGCTACCTGGTGCTGGCGTTCGTCGTCCTCTCCCCCGGGATCGCCTTCGCCTTCCTGGGCGTGCAGCTCGGAGTGTTCGGGGTGTACATGGGAATGTCGTTCGCGCCGAATCACAAGGGGATGCCGCTCGTTCCGGCCGGCGTGAAGGGCGACTTCCTCCGCCGGCAGGTGCTCATGAGTCGCAACATCCGGGGCAGCCGGCTGCTGGACACCGCGATGGGCGGGCTGAACTACCAGATCGAGCACCACCTGTTCCCCTCCATGCCCCGGCCGCACCTTCGCAAGGCCTCGACGATGATCGCGGCGTACTGCCGCGAGAAGGGGGTCACCTACACGCAGACCGGCCTGTGGCAGTCGTATGCGATCGTGGTCCGCTACATCAATCGCGTGGGCCTGGGCGAGCGCGACCCGTTCGAGTGCCCCCTGCTTCAGCAGCGCCAAGCGGTCTGACGCGGTCCTCTCTCACCCGCGCCCCTGACCCCGCCCGGGCGCGGCACGTTCGTCGAGCCGGCGCACCGACTCCCGCATCGCTCCGTGCAGCATGATCTCCAGATCGCCGACCACCCGGTAGGGGTGCTCCACCATGCCGTCCGCGACCCACCGCAGCACCACGGCGAGCACCGCTGAGGTGTAGAAGTCCACCACCAGGACGCGGTCCTGCGCGCGCACCGGCCCGCCGCCCTCCCGGTCCATCACGGCCTCGGTGATGGGCCGCATCTGCCCGAACAGGAAGCGCTCGAGCCCCGACCGGCCCAGCCCGTCCAGCACCCCCAGCGTCGACGAGCGGTTGTCGCGCATGTACCGCATCAACCGGACGAGGCCGTCGGCCCAGCCGAGTTCGGACGCGAACGCACGGACCCGGCCGGCGACCTCGGTCTCGAACACCCACACCGCGAGCTGCCGCACGTCGGGGAAGTGGTAGTAGAACGCCTGCCGGGTCAGCCCGCAGTCGCGCGTCAGCTCGGTGACCGTCACCCTGTCCAGCGGCTCGGTCCGCAGGCGGGCTTTCAGCGCCGCCGCCAGCGCTTCGCGCGCACGTCCATGCCGGTGCTCCTCGGCGGTCGCGTGGGCCATGCCCGACGGTACCACCGCACCGTTCTGGACACTTCGCCGAAGGTGTCTAATGACCAGCTGAACAGGGATTTATACCGTGGATATCACAGACGGCACGCATGCCGCGGGCCGCGGAACCGGAGGTCCGAAACATGTTCTTGTACGAATCGATTCCCTGGTATTCCTGGGCGATGTTCGGCGTCGTCCTGGTCGCCCTCATTGCGCTCAACGAGGTGACGCGCCGCTGGAAGTGGGCCGGTATCGGCTTCTTCGTCGTGCTGCCCCTCGTCCTGACGATCTTCGTGTGGCCGACGACGGCCGGAGAGGGGTCATCGACCGGCACCTGGTTCCACTGGGTGAAGGTGTACTCCGCCCTCATCGGGTGCCTGGGCTTCATGCTCATCCGCTACATCCCGCGTCTGGCCGCGAACCGGTGGATGCTGCTGTTCCCGCCGTTGATCCTCGCGATCAACATCGGTGAGGCCGTCATCCGCGACTTCGAGGTGGCCGGCCTGCAGGGCATGCACGACGGCGTCTTCATGGTCGGCGGCCCCTGGAACTACATGAACGCCATCGCCGGGATCCTCAACCTGATCACCATCTGCGGCTGGGCCGGCATCATCGTGTCGAGCGACAAGTCCAAGGACATGATCTGGCCCGACATGATGTGGTTCTGGATCATCGCCTACGACCTGTGGAACTTCGCCTACGTCTACAACTGCGTCGGTGACCACTCCTTCTACGCCGGTGCGGCCCTGCTCATCTCCTGCACCATCCCCGCCTTCTTCATCAAGAAGGGTGCGTGGCTGCAGCACCGCGCCCACACGCTGGCCCTGTGGATGATGTTCACGATGGCGGTTCCGACGTTCGTGACGTCGTCGCCGTTCGCCGTGCAGTCCTCCCACAACCCGACCGCGCTGTTCGTGGTGTCGGCCCTGTCGCTGGCGGCCAACGTCGCCGTGGCGGCCTACCAGCTGCACACGATCGTCAAGCTGCACAAGAACCCGCTGCGCGACGAGCTCTACACCGACCTGCCCCAGTACAAGGAGGTGCGCGACGCGAACCTCCCCGTCGAGTCTCCGGTGGCTCTGCCGCAGTCCCGGGAGACCGACCGACTGGTCACGGCCTGACCGCCGCCCCCGGCCGCGCGCCGCCGGGCGGCCCCCCCACGCGCGCGGGGGCCGAGCCTCACCGGCTCGGCCACGGCGCGTTCCTATTTCAAACCGGCCGTCGCGACACCCTGGATGAAGTACCGCTGCAGGAAGAGGAACAGGATCAGCACCGGCAGCAGCACGACCACGGCGCCGGCGAGCAGGAGGCCGAACTCGGTGGTGTTCGACGCCTGGGATGCCACGGCCAGCGCGACCGGCAGGGTGAAGGTGCCCTGACTCTGCGCGACGATCAGCGGCCAGAGGAAGGAGTTCCACGAGCCCAGGAACGACAGGATCGCGATGGTGGCGACGGCGGGCCCCGACAGCGGAAGGAAGATCTGGAAGAACAGGCGCCCCTCCCCCGCACCATCCACTCGCGCGGCCTCCAGGAGATCGTTGGGCAGCGAGTAGGCGAACTGCCGCATGATGAACACCGACAGCGGCGACACGAGGATCGGCGCGATGATCCCCGCGAGCGTGTCCACGAGCCCCAGCTGCACGATGATGAGGAACTGCGGAACGAAGATCGCCACGTAGGGCACGATCCACGCGAAGATCACGATGGAGAAGATCAGGTTCTTCCCACGGAAGTCGAGCTTGGCCAGGGCGTAGCCGGCCATCGAGCTGAGCAGCACGTTCGCCGAGACTGCCACCGCCGACACGATGGCGCTGTTGAGGAAGTAGCGCCCGAAGCCTTCCTCCACGAACAGGTCGACGTAGTTGTCGACGGGGAATCCGCGGGGGAACCACGCGCCGGGGTCGGACATGAACTCGGCCTGGGTCTTGAACGAGCCGAAGACCACCCACACGAACGGCAGCAGGAGCGCCGCGACGACGAGAATCGTCGCCGCGTACATGACGGTGGTGGCGAGGCGGGAGGTCTTGTTCAATCCTTCCCCCTCAGGAATCGGAACTGCACGACCGCCACCACCGACACGAAGGCGATCAGGATGAACGATCCCGCCATCGACGCGGCGGTGTTGCCGAAGCCGAACTGCTCGTAGACCCACAGCGCGATGGAGCGCGTAGAGCCCAGCGGGCCACCCGCGGTGAGGAGGTAGGGCTCTTCGAAGATGCTCAGGAACGACACCGTCATGAGCACCGTCACCAGCAGCGTGGTCGGCTGCAGGAGCGGGAGGGTAATCGACCAGAACCTGCGGGGTGCAGTCGCACCGTCGACGGCGGCCGCCTCGTACACCGACTCCGGGATCGACTGGAGCCCGGCGAGGAACAGCACCATGCACGTGCCGACGTTGCGCCACACGCCCAGCATGACGATGGCCGCGACCGCCGACGGGGGTTCGCCCAGCCAGTTCAGCCCGCCCGTGCCGAGATTCTCCAGGGCCGCGTTGACCGGTCCGCGCGGAGCGAAGGCGTACTGCCAGATGACGGCGGCGGCCACGATGTTCGTGATGACCGGCAGGTAGGCGGCGGCGCGGAAGAAGGTCCGCAGGCGTCGGATGCCGCGGTTCAGCAGCAGTGCGAGGGCGAGGCCCAGGACGAGGTTCAGCGGCACGCTCAGCAGCACGAACATCGCCGTGTTCAGCATCGATCTCTGGAACGCCACGTCCGTCAGGACGTCGACGAAGTTCTCCAGGCCGACGAAATCCACCGCCAGCGGCGTCCGGATGTCGCGCGAGGTCAGATCCGTGAGGCTCATCCCCAGTGCCGCGACCACCGGGATCGCGGTGAAGACCGCCGTGATGAGCAGGAACGGCGCGAGGAAGATCCACGCCGCACGGGTCTGGGACCTGCGGAGAACGCTCGAGCGCGGCTTGTGACGGTGCGGCGACCCCCGGCCGCCGGAAGGAGGGGACGGCGCCCGCTCTTCCGGCGTCGTGGTCGCCACGGCCGACACGACTACCGCCCGACGCCGATCGATTCGGCTTCGGCCTGCGCGGTGTCCAGCGCCTCCTGCGGCGTCGCCCCACCGCGCACGACACGCTCGATCTGCTCGCCGAGGATCTTGCCCACCTGATTCCACGTCGGCACCGCCGGGATGGGGACGCCGAACTCCATCGCCGCCCGCACCTCGTCCAGCGCCTCGTCGTCGGCGATGGCGGGGTCATCCCACGCCACCTTGACCGTCGGCAGGTTGCCCATGAGCCCGAACCACGTCAGCTGGACCTCGGGCTCGGACGCGTACTGCACGAACTTCCAGGCGGCGTCCGCGTTGTCGGCGTCTTCGGGGACCGCCCAGTTGCCTCCGCCGATGGATGCTGCGCGCTCCCCGTCGGGCCCGGCCGGCGGGACGAGCGCAGCCATGTGCGCGTCGAGCCACTCCTGACCGTTGGCATCCTTGATCCAGCCGCGCAGCCACGGCCCGTTGAGCACGCCGGCGAGGCGTCCTTCGGTGAGGTAGGCCACGGAGTCCACGGAGGTCGGACCGTCCGGCGACACGAACCCGTCGGCGAACAAGGAGCTGTAGAACTCCAGCGCCTCCACGTTCTCCGGGGAGTTGATGGTCCAGGCCGAGTTGTCGTCGTCGATGATCCCCCCGCCGTTCTGGTGCGCGAAGGTATCGAACTGCGCCGCGGTGTACTCGTCGAACGGCACGACGTAGAACCCGAGCGGGTAGGCGACGCCGGTGTCCTTGAGCGTTCGGGCGAATGCGCGGAGATCGTCCCAGTTCTCGGGGGCGTCCACGCCTGCCGCCTCCGCCAGGTCGGCGCGGTACTGGAACACGCGCGCGTAGGTGAACCACGGAACGCCGTAGGCGACGTCGTCCACCTGACCGGTCTCCCACACCGACTCGAAGAACGCGCTTTCGTCGACGAGGCCGTCGGGCACCGGCGCGAAGGCCTCGGTCGCGAACAGGGCGGGCTGGTGCTCGGCGAAGACGTAGATGAGGTCGGGCACCGTGCCGGCGGCGATGGCCGCCGTCATCTTCGTGACGAAGTCCTCCTCGGGGATCGGCGTCATGTTGATGTCGACGTCCGGATTGTCTTCGATGAAGGCGTCGAACAGCTCGGGCAGTTCTTCGCCCTCGGCTCCGGCGGCCCACAGTTCTATCGTGCCGGTCGCCGGTCCGTCGCTGATCCCCTCCGATGCACCGGAGGCGCCAGCGCCGTCGTCGGCGCGACCGCATCCGGCGAGGGTGACTGCGGTGATGGCCACCGCGGCACCGAGTCCGGAAGCCCGAGACAACCCTGTCTTCGTGGTGCGCATCATTGTCGCTGTCCTTTCCCTGGTGGTCAGGTGCAGGCCGGGTGTGCAGCGCTGCGGCCCGTCCTCCTGCATTGGATGTTACGTGCGCCCGCGCGCACTTCCGAGGGGACACGGCGACGCGATACCGCTGCGCTCGACCGCTTCGACGCAGGAGCACAGAGCCGGCGCTCACCCTTGATTGCCACGCACGAAGATTGACACACGCCCGGACCTTTGTCTACCTTTCAGGCATAAGTCCGGCAATGCTGAGACACGCCCGATGCGGAGGGAAGGTCATGACCACAGTGCTCCGGAACGCGCGGGTGGGCGGCGGTGACGTCATCGACGTGCGGGTCGAGAACGGGGCCATCACGCAGATCGGTGCAGGCCTGGAGCGCTCGGCAGAGGAGGTCGAACTCGACGGCCGCATCCTCCTTCCCGGCATGTGGGACAACCATGTGCATTTCACGCAGTGGGCGATGGTGCAGCAAAGGGTCGACCTGTCGGGGGCGAGGTCCGCCGCCGAGACAGCCGCGCTCGTCGCCTCCGCCCTGCCGCAGCGCGCCGGCGTACCGCTGACCGGGTTCGGGTTCCGCGATGGCCTCTGGCCGGATGCTCCCACCCGGACCATGCTCGATGACGCGGCGGGTCGCCACCCTGTCGTACTCGTCAGCGCCGACCTCCACACCGTGTGGCTGAACTCTGCCGCCCTCGAGCGGTACGGGCATGCAGATCACCCCACCGGACTCCTGCAGGAAGAGGCGGCGTTCGAGGTCACCCGCCGCATCGGCACGGTGCCCGAGGCGACGCTCGATGCGTGGGTGGCCACTGCGGGCGAGCATGCTGCCCGCCGCGGCGTGGTCGGTGTCGTCGACCTGGAGATGCGCTGGAACCTCGACCCCTGGGTCCGGCGCACCGCGAACGGGTTCGAATCGCTGCGGGTGGAGTTCGGCATCTACACGCGAGACCTGGAGCGTGCCATCGGGATGGGGCTGCGCACAGGCATGGCGATCAACGACCTGGTCACCGTGGGCGGGTACAAGGTGCTCACGGACGGTTCCCTCAACACTCGCACGGCCTTCTGCCACGACGAGTATCCCGGCCTGGAAGGGCAGGCGAACTCCCGCGGACTGCTCGAAGTGCCGCCCGAGCGGCTCGTCCCGTTGATGCGGCGCGCATCGGAAGCGGGGCTCGTCCCCGACGTGCATGCGATCGGCGACAGAGCGAACACCCTCGCGCTGGACGCCTTCGAAGCGCTCGGGATCGGCGGGCGCATCGAGCACGCCCAGCTCCTCGACGAGTCCGACGTCGGCCGGTTCGCGGAGCTCGGCGTCGTGGCCAGCGTGCAGCCCGAGCACGCCATGGACGATCGCGACGTGGCCGATCGGTACTGGGCGGGGAAGACTGCTCGCTCCTTCGCGCTGAAGACCCTCCTGGATGCCGGTGCGGAGCTGGCGCTGGGTTCGGACGCACCCGTGGCTCCGCTGGATCCGTGGGTGACTCTCGCCGCCGCGGTCGACCGCTCCCGCGACGGCCGCCCCCCGTGGCATCCGGAACAGGCGATCAGCGTGGAAGCGGCGCTGGCGGCGTCCACACGCACACGCGTCCAGGTCGGGCAGCCGGCGGACCTGATCGTCGTCGAACGCGACCCCTTCCATTGCACCTCCGACGAGCTGCGCTCGATGCCGGTGGCTGCCACCATGCTCGGAGGGCGCTTCACCCATCGGACGCTGTGACCTGCACCCGCCGGTTGCGGAGACGACCCCTACAACTCGCGCAGGTCCAGCCACGCGCTCGTGGCGTCGTCCAGGTCGATGTCCAGCGCTGCCGTCGAGGTTCTCGTCTCAGCGAGCGTGCGCGGCCCGATGAGGGCGAACGTGGGGAATTTCTGCTTCAGCACGTAGGCGAGGGCGACGGCAGTCGGGGAGACGCCGAGGTTGTCCGCGAGTTCTCGCACACGCCGGAGCCTTTCGAAGTTCTGCTCGCTGTAGTAGCACTCCACCAGGATCGGATCGGACAGGTCTGCGGGGTCGGCGCGGCTGAAGAAGCCCCGCGCGCCCGAAGCCCACGCGAACAGCGGGATCTGAGCCTCCTCGAGCCACCGCTTGGACGCACTGTCGGTGACGTGCCGACTCCCGGGGAACGGCAGTGCATGGGCTTCGGCGAGCCCGAAGTGATTGCTCAGCGCCGTGAAGCCCTGCGTTCCGTTGGCCCGCGCATACTCGTTGGCGGCGTCGAAGCGTTCCCGGCTCCAGTTCGATCCGCCGAAGGCACGGATGGCGCCCGCTCGGTGGTAGCGGTCGAGGACGTCCACGAACTCCCCGACGGGGATCTCTTCGTTGTCGCGGTGCAGGAAGTACAGGTCGAGGTGGTCGGTCTGCAGGTCCTCGAGGGTCTCCAGCAGCTGGGACTCCAGATTCTGCGGATCGCAGTACGGCGTGTGCGCGCCCTTCCCGATCACGAACACCTCCTCACGCACGCCCCGATTGGCCATCCACTGCCCGAACAGCTTCTGCTGCAGCCGATCGCCGTACTCATACGCGGTGTCGAACGCGTTCCCGCCGCGCTCGAAGAAGTCATCGAACACGACGCTCGCGAACCCGAGGTCGCGCTGGTTGTCGCAGCCGAAGACGAGACGCGAAATGGGCTTGTCCACGCCGGGGATCGTCCCGTAGGTCATCGAGTGGTCTCCGCGGACGAGGGGCCGCCTGCCGACAGTGGGGATGAACGCGTCGTCGTGTTCGAACGGGTAGCGGACGCCGGCCGCGGCCCGCCACCGGGCGAGGAGCTGCGCCAGCGCGATGGCTGTGCTCGCCGCATCCGGCGAGAAACCGGCTTCGGCGGCAGTGTGGACCGCGTCGGCCTCCCGCGCATACACCGCGGCCGGCTCGCACACCACGGCGCGTCGCCCCTCACCGGCGCGCGCCACCGTGAAGGTCGGCCGCTCGCCGGGCAGGACGGTCCAGGGCTGGGAAACCTCGATGACGCCCTCCGAGCCCCAGATCCGCAGCGGCGGAGTGTCCTCGAGCGAGATGGCGCTCGTCAGGTGGGCGGTGATGCCGTCGGCGAAGGTCAGCGAAGCGGTCGACCATTGATCGACCCCCGAGGGGTGCAGGGACGCCCGAGCGGTCAGCGTGACCGGATCGGGTTTGCGGCCGGTCGCGGAGACGACGGCCTGTGCCATCGAGGCCGCGTACCCGCCCACGTCGAGGATCGCTCCCCCGGCGACCTCGGGGTCGAACAGCCGGCCCGCGGGGTTGCCCGCCTGGAAGAGATACCCGGCCTCGATGTGCTGCAGGTCGCCGATCTCCCCCTCGGCGACGCGACGCAGGACCTCTTCGGTCTGGGGGTGGTACCGGTACATGTACGCCTCGACGAGCGCCACGTCCGCTCGCCGGGCAGCCTCGTGCACAGCCATCGCCTCAGCGAACGTGACGGTCAGCGGCTGCTCGCACAGGACGTGCTTGCCCGCTTCGGCGGCCCGCACGCTCCACACGGCGTGCTCGGTGTGCACGGTGGAGACGTACACCGCGTCGATCCCGGGATCGGCGATCAGCTCCTCGTACGACCCGTAGGCACGCGTCTGCGCTGATCCGTGTCGTGCAGCGAACGCCGCGGCGCGGGTGCCGTCGCGGCTGCCCACGGCGGCAAGCCGCCCGGACGCGCTGAGCGGCAACTGCTCGGCGAAGCGTTCGGCGACCTCTCCCAGGCCGAGAATTCCCCACCTGAACACCGTCGCGCTCATGGGAGCTCCCCTCCGAAACAGTCGGCGTTCAGGCGCGCGATTCCAGCTCCGTGCCGCGCAGACGGCTGAACGCGTCTCGGCTGATGCGCGCGGATTCGAGATCTTCGTTCGTGCTGAAGTCCTGCTCCAGCACCATGCAGCGGAAGGATGGCAGCTCGGCCAGCGTCGTGATGATGTCCTGGATGGGGAGGGTCCCCGTTCCGATCTCCACGAAGGACAACGGGTTCTTGACCTCCAGGAAGCGTTCCAGCGTGATGTTCTCGCGCGGATCGACGATGCCGTCGTAGAGGTTCAGAGGTTCAGAGAAGTCACGAGGGAAGTCCTTCTGATGGGTGAGGATCACGCGGTCGGCATACCGGTGGATCCACTCGAGCGGATCGTGGCCGCCGCGATACACCCAGAACGTGTCCATCTCGATCTTCACGAGCGCAGGATCGGTGTGCTCCAGGATCAGCTCGTACACGGGTGTGCCGTCGAATTCCTGGAACTCCTGGAAGTGATTGTGGTAGTAGAAGACCATCCCGCGCTGGGCGCACAGCTCCCCCACGCGATTGAACGCGTCTGCGCGCCGCTTGACGTAGTCGATGTCGCCATACGGGTAGAACTCGATGTCGCATCCGATGCCCGGACTGCCGATGCCGGCATGGAAGTCGAGCGTCGGGCCGAGCTGGGAGAGGTCGAGGGGATTGATGTGACTCCCGACGATCGAGAGCCCGTTGGCCTCGAGGACCGCAGCCAGGCGATCGGCCGAGATCCCGAACCCGATCCCCGGATCGGTGTCTGCTTCGTGATTGGCGCCTTCCACGCGGGTGAACCCGAGTCCGGCCAGGCGCGCCAGCGTCCCCTCGGGATCCACGGCCATCGCGTTGCGCACGGAGTACAGCTGAATGCCGACCTCGACGCTCATGATTGCCCTTCCTCCGCACCAGACGGACCGTCCACGTGAATGCTGGCACGCTTATGTCTTGTAAACAAGCAAAAGTACTTCCCTTCGCGGAAATTTGAGGCAATCGGGCACCCACAACGGATGCAGCGGCTCGCTGCCGGCATGAAGGCCGCCTCGTCGGACTGATCGGTGCGTAAACTCCCGACATGAGCCACCCTCAGGACGCCGTGGGCCTTGATGCCGGCGCAGTGGACCTGCTCAAGCTCCTGGCGGACCGCACCCCTCGGACGCGAGCCGAGATCGCTCGCCTCACGGGCGCATCGCGTTCGACGGTCTTCAACCGGATCAACGCTCTGCGCAGAGCCGGACTCGTCGCGGCAGTCGGCGAGGGATCATCGACCGGGGGCCGACCATCCACGAGGTTCGCCCTCAACGACCGGGCGCGCACGGTGGGCGCCATGCAGATCGGGCGCCGACACTGCACGGTCGCGGTCGCCGACCTCGGAAGCGGGATCCTGGCTCGCGAGCGATTCGACATCCGGCTCAGCGACGGGCCGGAGGTCGTGCTGGACCGCGCAGCGGAGGAGCTCGAACGGCTCATCCGGGAATTGCCGGCCGAGTACGGGCCCGTCGCGGTCATCACGGTCGGGGTCTCGAGCCCGATCGATCCCACGACCGGACTCATCTTCAACGTGAGCCCCATGCCGAACTGGTCCGCCTTCGCGCTCGAGCCGTGGCTGCGGGCGCGATTCGCCGTCGACATCCTCATCGACAATGACGCCACCCTGATGGCGATCGGCGAGCAAGCCGCGCACTATCCGTCGGCCGAGGACCTCATGTTCGTCACGGCCTCCAACGGAATCGGCCTCGGGCTCATCCTCCGGGGATCCGCCTACTCCGGTGCTCACGGCCTCGCCGGCGACATCGGCCACCTCCCGGTGCGTCGCCCCGACGCCGACGTTCCGTGCAACTGCGGCAACACCGGATGCCTCGTCGCCGTGGCGAGCTCGGATGCCATCTTCAGCGAGCTCCGCTCGCGGGGGGTGCAGGCGGAGAACGCCCAGGACCTGTTCGCCCTCGTCCGCGACGGCGACGTCACGACGGCGCATGTGCTCCGTCGTGCCGGACGCGACCTCGGCGATGTCCTCACCTCCTGCGTGACGCTGCTCAATCCCTCGGTGCTCGTCGTCGGAGGATTCCTCGCGTTCGCCGGCGACCACCTGATGGCAGGAATACGCGAGGTGCTCTTCGCCCGCTCCATCCCCCACATCACCGACAGCCTGACGATCGCGAAGACGCAGACCGAGCGTGATGCCAGCATCACGGGCGCAGCCATCCACGGGGCCCTGTGGACCCTGCGTCAGGAGAACATCACACGATTGCTCGCCACGGCGCCGGCCGGTGGCGCGCGGCAGGCATCCACCGCCGCCGGCTGATCCGTCAGCCGGCGGACGGCGTGCGGCCACCCACGTCGCGGGCCAGGGGCGCCAGGATACCGCCGGCATCCACCCCCGGCAGCAGCTTCGCGACCAGTCGGTCGAGCTGTGCCAGGTCGTGATCATCGAGCCGGTCGAAGAACAGCTCGTGCGCGGCCGCGAGGTACCCCGGTGCAGCGGTGCGGAACAGCTCCTCTCCCCGGTCGGTGAGGGTGGCGACGGCGACCCGCCCGTCTTGCGTCGAGCGACTCCGCGCCACCCGCCCGTCGGACTCCAGCCTCGACACCACGTGCGACAGGCGCGAGAGCGACGAGGCCATCAGGACGGCCAGGCGCGACATCGGCATGGAGCGGTCCTCGCTGAGGTGGAGGTGGTTCAGGACGAGGAACTCGAACTGACCGATTCCCTGCTGGGCGAGCAGGCGGGAGTTCAGCTCCGCCGGGATGCCGTGCGCGACGATGGCGAAGCGGATCCACGCGGTGCGTTGCAGCACGCTCAGTTCGGGGCCCAGCGGTTCATTCGTCATCACCCCAGCATAAAGGTTGACGCTTCAAGTATTCGGCCGTATCGTCGGTGCCCAACGCAGCGGATGTCCAGGGAGGAACGTGATGGGAACGAACAGCGAGGTCGATGTGTCCGTGTCACGCGGGCAGCGCAGGGCGTACCGCGCGCTGGCCGTGGCCGTGTCCGTGTGCGCGGCGCTGCTCGTGTGGGTGATCGCCTGGGCCGGCGGAGGCGGTCTCGAGGTCACGAGTCCGGCGGCCGGCACGCTTCGCATCGGAGCCGCCCTGGTCGTGGCGAGCGCACTCCCCCTGGCCCTCGCGGCATGGGGCGCCCTCGCACTGGCGGAGCGATTCACCCCCCGCCCACGGCGGGTGTGGACCGCGGTGGCCGTCGCCGTGCTGCTGCTGTCCCTGCCGCCGCTGCTCTTCCTGGAGGCGACGGACGCGACCAAGCTGACACTGGCGCTCATGCACGTGGTGACCGGCGTCGTCCTGATCGCGATGCTCCGTCGCAGCGGACGCCCCACGCGGTGAGTGGCGCTCCTGCGACGATCAGTCGTCGCCGGAGCCGGCGCCGTCCGCGCCGGACTCCATCTGCTCCTGCGGAGCCGCCGGCGGCTCGACGATCTGCTGCTCCGCCACGACGTCGTCGTGCCGGTCGTCGGGTGCGCTCTTCTCCGTGTTCGCCATCCCCCGAGCGTAAGGAGGTCACGGCACCGGGCACGGGGGGCTTGACGCGCACGCGGAGGATCCATCCGACCCGCTCGCGGATGCCAGGATGAATCAGTGAGCGGAGCGAGGACATGAGGCGCCCCCGCTCGCTCACCCCCGGCCTGCTGGCGGTGCTCGGCTTCCTCTCCGCCGTGGGGCCGCTGGCAACGGACATGTACCTGGCGTCGTTCACCGACATGACCGGCGACCTGCGCACCGACGCCCCCTCCGTGCAACTGACCCTGACGGCGTTCCTGGCGGGCATGGGTGCCGGGCAACTCGTCCTGGGCCCGCTCTCGGACCGCTGGGGGCGCCGCGCCGTGCTGCTGACGGCGGTGTCGCTGTTCGCTGCGACGAGCGTGGCGATGGTCTTCACCCCGTCGATCGAGGTGCTCATCGGCCTGCGCCTCCTCCAGGGGTTCGCGGGAGCGGGGAGCGTCGTGATCGCCCGGGCGATCGCCGCCGACCTCAGCACGGGTGCCACGGCGGTGCGCGCCCTGAGCCTCATCGCGACGGTCGGTGCGCTCGGGCCCGTGGTGGCTCCGCCCATCGGCGGCCTCATCGCCCCGATCGCGGGATGGCGGGGCGTGCTGGCCGCCCTCGCGCTGGCGGCCGTGCTGATGCTGGCGCTGGCAACCGTCGTGGTGCCCGAGTCGCTGCCCCCGGAGAGCCGGCACACCGGGACCGTCCTCTCCGTCTTCCGGCGGTTCGGGCAGCTCGCGCGCGATGCGTCGTTCACCGCGTACGTGGTCGTGTTCGGCCTCGGGTTCACCGGCATGATGGCCTACATCGCGGCCTCCCCCTTCGTGGGTCAGGTCGTGCTCGGGCTCTCGCCGCTGCTGTACTCGCTGTCGTTCGCCGCCGGCGGCGTCGCCCTCGTGTGCGTGAACCTCGTCAACGCGCGCGTGGCTCCACGGGTGGGACCCGAGCGGATGCTGCTGATCGGGGTCGCCGCGACCCTTACCGCCGGCGCGGCGATGACGGCGCTCGCGGCCACCGGCGCGCTCTCGGCGGCCCTGTTCATCGCCTACGCCTTCGTGATCACTGGCGGCGCCGGGCTGATCATGTCCAACGCCAGTGCGCTGGCCCTCGCACGCACCGGGCCGACCTCCCGCGGCGCCGGGGCGGCGCTGCTGGGCGCGACGCAGTTCGCCCTCGGCGGGTCGATCTCCCCCATCGTCGGCTTGTGGGGCGAAGGCACGGCACTGCCGATGGCCGTGGTCGGAACGTGCGCCGCGGCCGCCGCGCTGGTGTGCGCGCTCGTCGCACGGTCACGACACTGACGGATGCCTCATCCGCGGGTCACGCGGGCGTGCCGTCGACCCCGTCGTCTTCCTGCAGGGCCGGGCGATCCTCGGCGTCGATGCTCTCGCCGGTGCCACTGGGCTCGCCGGCGGACGTCGTGTCGGGCTCGGTGGTGGGTTCGATCGGCGGCTTCTCGCGGTCGATGTCCATGCCATCACTCCAGCACGGGTGCGTCCCACCCCGGACGGGGGTTGACACCCCGCCGTCAGCGGAGCCAGCGCATCCACCGGTCCAGGGTCGCGAACGCTGCCGCCCGCGGCTCGGGGCGGGAGCGGAACACGTCGTGGATCGCACCCTCGATGCGCGCGATGGTGACGAGCTCGCCTATGCGCGTCGCCGCGCGGGCGATGTCGTCGACGAAGAGCACCGAATCGGTCGAGGTCATGTCATCGCTCCACCGGATCGGCGGCGTCGAGCGCGCCGAGAGCAGCACGAGCGCGGGACATCCGACATCCACCCCGTCCGCGATCCGGCCATGCCCCGCCACGACGGCGGCCAGCCAGCGCGGATGCGTCGGGAACCCCTGCTCGGGCCGCCACGGTCCGACGCCCGCCGGGAGCACACCGATCTCGCGCTGCGCACGCGTATAGAACCCGAGGTCGAGGACCGGCTGCGCCCCGAGCGGATCGATGCGCGCGCGGGCGTTGATGAGCGGTGTCAGGGCCTGACGCCCAATCGGGCCCAGCTGGAGCTCGAGCCACGGGCTGTTCAGCACGAGAGCGGCCGCGCGGCCGCGGTGCCGGGCTGCCCACAGCGTGAGGGTGAGTCCGCCCGTGGAGTGTCCCAGCAGCACGAGCCTACGGGGGCCACGCGCGTCCACCTCCATCGCCGCGAGGGCGGCGGCGATGTCGAGGTCGTAGTCCTCGAGGGAGCGCACGTCGCCGGGGCGCTGCCCCGGCCGCAGGCTCCGGCCGTACCGGCGCAGGTCGAGCGCGAAGAAGCGGGCACCGCGTTCGGTCCAGAACTCCGCGACCTCGGTCTGGAAGAAGTAGTCCGACCAGCCGTGCACGTACAGCACGTCCACATCCCGCAGCGGACCCACCGTCCGCAGCAGGACAGAGGGGATGCTCCGCACCAGGGTCGCGACGATCTCCTCGCCGTCCTCGTCGCCGAGCGGGAGCGTCAGCTGCTCGAACCCCGGCCCGAGGATGTCGGCGCGCCACTGGCCACTCATCCTCCCACCCTACGGGCGGACCGATCCGCTCCCCCAGGGCCGCGCCCCCGCCCGGGCAGGGGTGCCCTCGAGCTGGCGGTGGTGGGTCACTCGCCGCGAGAGATCGAGACCATCTCGTCGCGAGGGACGACCTTGATGCGGGCGCGCTCGTGCGGGAGGCCGAGGGCCACTTCGTGCTCGTCGAGACGGTGCCATCCCTCGAGGTCGGTCCACTGGACCCCGCGCGACTCCAGCAGCGCGGGGATCGCCCCCTCCGACGCGTCCTCGGGCTGCCACCACGAACCCTGGTCGTTGATGAGATGACGCACGGTCTCCATCGCGTCCGATTTGGTGTGCCCGATGAGCCCGACCGGTCCCCGCTTGATCCACCCGGTGGCGTACACGCCCGGCACCGGCTCGTTGGAGTCCTTGTGCAGCACCTGGCCCTCGCGGTTGGGGATGACGCCGTGCCGCTTGTCGAAGGGCACACCCGGGAGCGGGGAGCCGAAATAGCCCACCGCGCGGTAGAGCGCCTGAATGGGGATCTCGCGCAGTTCGCCGGTGCCGACCACGCCGCCCTCGCCGTCGGGGCGCGTGCGCTCGTAGACGAACCCCGACACGTGGCCGGCCTCATCCGTCTTGACCTCGACGGGCTTGGCCCAGAAGTGCAGGTGCAGGCGGCGGGACGCCTCGCCGCCGGCGTTGTTCACGCTCGGACGCTTGCGCCAGGCCTGCAGCACGCGATCGATCACCATGACCTGCTTGTTGCTGGCGATGGCCGCCTTGGAGGCCTCGTCGTAGTCGAAGTCCTCGTCGTACACGACCATGTCGACGTCGTGGAGCTCGCCGAGCTCGCGCAGTTCGAGCGGGGTGAACTTCACCTGCGCGGGGCCGCGGCGTCCGAACACGTGCACGTCGGTGACGGGTGAGGCCTTCAGGCCCTCGTACACGTTGTCCGGGATCTCGGTGGGCAGCAGGTCATCGGCATGCTTGGCGAGCATGCGAGAGACGTCGAGGGCGACGTTGCCGTTGCCGATGACGGCGACCGAGGCGGCGTCCAGCGGCCACGTACGCGGCACGTCGGGGTGACCGTCGAACCAGCTGACGAAATCGGCCGCGCCGTACGAGCCCTCCGCGTCGATGCCGGGGATGTCGAGGCTCGTGTCGCGGACCGCGCCGGTGGCGAAGATGACCGCGTGATAGTGGCGCTTGAGGTCTTCGAGCGTGATGTCCTGGCCGTAGCGGACGTTGCCGAACAGGCGGATGTCGCCGCGGTCGAGCACTTCCCGCAGGGCGGTGATGATGCCCTTGATGCGCGGGTGGTCGGGGGCGACGCCGTAGCGGACGAGCCCGTAGGGCGCGGGCAGCTGCTCGAACAGATCGATCGACACATCGAACTTGCGCTCGGCCTTGAGCAGGATGTCGGCCGCGTAGATGCCGGCGGGTCCGGCGCCGACGATGGCCAGCCTGAGCTTGGTCATGAAGATCCTTTCGGGTTTTCCGGAGACCGGTCGCTGCGCGCGTTCGAAGGTCAGCTGGAGCGGTCGGCGACAGCCTGCGCGAAGCGCGTGAGCGCCTCGCGCACGGGGCCGTCGGGCACCGGGCCCAGCGCCGCGATCGCTTCGGCCGACCAGGAGTGGGCCAGATCGAGGGTCGCACGGGTCGCCTCGTGATCGCGCAGCTCGGCGAGCGCGCCGTCGAGGATCCCCGGGTCGGCGCCGTCGGCGATGCGCGCCACGCCGTCGTCGATGCGCGCGTGCAGGTCGCGGGATGCCGCATCCTGACGCTGCCCGAGCAGCAGGTAGGGCATCGTCGGCACACCCGCGCGCAGGTCGGTGCCGGGCACCTTCCCCGTCTCGTCGGGGTCGTCGGAGAGGTCCAGCACGTCGTCCAGCAGCTGGAACGCGACTCCGGCCTTCTCGCCGAAGACGCGCACGGGCTCTTCGTACTCCTCGGGGCCGCGCGCGAAGACGACACCCGCCTCGGCGGCGGCGGCGATGAGCGATCCGGTCTTGTCCGAGAGCACCTGCAGATAGAAGGCGACCGGATCGTCGTCGGCCTGCGGGCCCACCGTCTCGTGCATCTGCCCGAGGACGAGCCGCTCGAAGGTGTCGGACTGCAGCCGGATGGCGCGATCGCCGTGCCGCGCCATGATCCCGCTCGCGCGGGAGAACAGCAGGTCGCCCGTGAGGATCGCGATGTTGTTTCCCCACACCGTCTGCGCGCTGGGGACCCCGCGGCGGACGTCCGCGCCGTCCATCACGTCGTCGTGGTACAGCGAGCCCAGGTGGGTCATCTCCAGTGCGGTCGCGCCCTGCACGACGGCATCGGTCACGCCGTCCCCCAGCTGCGCGGTGAGGATCGCCAGCATCGGACGCACGCGCTTGCCGCCGGCCTCGTAGAGGTAACGGCTGGTCGCATCAGCGAGGGAATCGGTGACGCGCAGTTCGCCGGCGAGGCTCTGCTCGACGCGCTCGAGTCCGGCCTCGACCGTGGCGAGGAGCTTGCGGGAACGGACGCCGGCGAAAATGCGGTCGGCGAGGCCCAGTTTGCCCGCCATCTGCGAGCCCGCAGCGGAAGGTCTGGGGGTCACCGTCCCACCCTACCCCGCCAGGCTGGAGGCCTCTGTTCCCGGAGCGATGCCCCGGTGCAGCGCCACGATCCCGAACGACAGGTTCCGGTAGGCGACATCCGTCCAGCCCGCTTCCCGCAGCCACCTCGACAGCGTGCGCTGGTCGGGCCACGAGCGGATCGACTCGTTCAGGTAGTCGTACGCCTCGGCGTTGGAGCTGACCGCCTTGGCCACGAGCGGCAGGATGCGGCCGTTGTAGAAGCGGTACAGCTCGGCGAAAGCACGTGCGGGCGGGTGGGAGAACTCGCAGATCACGATGCGGCCACCGGGCTTGGTGACGCGGCGCAGTTCGCGCAGCGCCGCACGCGGGTCGTGAACGTTGCGCAGTCCGAACGACATCGTCACCGCGTCGAACTCGGCATCGCCGAAGGGGAGGTCGGTCGCGTCGGCCTGGACGAACGACAGGTTCGGGATGCCGCCGTGGCGGCGCCGGCCCTCCGCGATCATCCCGGGCGAGAAGTCGGCGGCGATGACCTCGGCGCCGCTGCGGGCCAGCGACACCGAACTGGCGCCGGTCCCGGCCGCCAGATCGAGGATCCGCTGCCCCGGGCGCGGGGCCACCGCGCGGGTGGTGGCGACGCGCCAGAACCGGTCGTTGCCGAGGCTGAGGACGGTGTTGGTGCGGTCGTAGGCGGGCGCGACCTGGTCGAACATGCCGCTGACGCGTGCCGGGTCCTTGCCGAGGTCGGCGCGATTCGGCTCGGGAGTGGTCACGTGTCGAGTCTAGGCCGGGCGGATGCGCCGCCCCACCGTGCACGCACCCCGCCCGGGACGGTGCGAGTCAGCCGGGGAAGGAGGCGAGCGCGTCGAGCCAGCGGCCGATCGTGGCGTCGTCGAAGGGGGCCCGCCGCCGCCGCACCTGCAGCTCGAGGTCCAGGGCGACCGACTCCAGGCGCTCGACGATGTCGAGCGGGTAGCCGTACTGCACGCGGTGCTCGTCCCACTCGTCGCGGTCGTCGATCCAGATGCCGCGGCCGGCCTCCTCGACCACATCGAGGTCCATGTCGATGCCGGTGGGCTCGTCGCCCTCCCAGCCCACGTCCCACGCGAGGTCGATGTAGACGCGCGTGGGGTGCGGGGCGGCGTTGGAGGTGAACGTCCACTCCCCGCTCGGCGGGATCAGGGTGACATTGGGCTGTCGTGCCCGCACATCGCGGCCGGGGCGCACGCTGCGCCATCCGGCCTGCTGCCCCACCCAGTCGCCGTGGTCATCGCGACCCAGGTACACGCACTCGTGCTCCCAGTGCACACCGCCGTCCCACTTGCGCCAGCGGAACATCACGCGGGTGCCGGGGGCAGGACGAGGGATCACGATCGCAGTCTAGGGATGCGGCGCCCACCCCGGGCCCTTCCCCCAGGATCGCTGACCGGGCGCGAACTAGGCTGGGAGTCGTGCCTTCGCCCGCCTCGCCTCCGATCCCGCGGCTGCGCGTCGTCACGCGCGAGATCGCGACGGTGGACGACGTCCTCGCGCATTCCGCCGCCACCGACCCGCTCTTCTGGAGTCGCCGCGGCGATGCGCTGGCCGGTTTCGGCGTCGCTCTGCGACTGGAGGCGGCGGCGGGCGCCCTGACTCCGGCGGCCGAACTGGCCGTCCGCTGGCGCGCGGTCGCGGCAGCCGCCGACATCGACGACGCCGTGGGGATCCCGGGAACGGGCCTGGTCGCGTTCGGCTCCTTCGCGTTCGACCCCAGCTCCGCTCACGCGAGCGTGCTGACCGTGCCGGCGACGCTCGTGGGGCGGCGCGGCGGGCGCACGTGGGTCACGCACGTCCGCGTCGACGACCCCGTTCCCGCCGAGGACGCCACCGCGCTCCCGCCCGCGACGCCGTACGGGCCGCACTGGTCGGCGACGCTCGGCCCCGGGCGCATGAGCGCACAGGGGTACCAGGACGCGGTGCGCGCGGCGCTGGCGGCGATCGCCCGCCACGACGTCGAGAAGGTCGTCCTGGCCCGCGACGTCGTGGGCACCGCGCCCTCCGGAGCCGACCTTCGCCGCCTCGTCCGCGCCCTGCTGTCGGGTTACCCGGACTGCTGGGTGTTCGCCGTCGACGGCCTGATCGGGGCGAGCCCCGAGACCCTGGTGACCGCCTCGCACGGCACCGTCACCGCGCGCGTCCTCGCCGGGACGATCGCCCGCGGCGCCGACGCGGATGCCGACACCGCGGCATCCCTGTTCCTCTCCGACAGCGGGAAGGACCAGGACGAGCACCGCTTCGCCGTGCAGAGCGTGTTGGACGCACTGCGCCCGCACACGAGCGCCCTCGCCGCGGCCGAGCAGCCGTTCACGCTGCGCCTGCCGAACGTGTGGCACCTCGCCACCGATGTGGAGGGGGAGCTGGACGACGGATCGTCCTCCCTCGACCTCGTCGCGGCACTGCATCCCACGGCAGCGGTCGCGGGAACCCCGACCCCCGCCGCGATGGCGATGATCCGCCGGCTCGAACCCTTCGACCGGGGCCGGTACGCCGGGGCGGTCGGATGGATCGACGCATCCGGGGACGGGGAGTGGGCCATCGCGCTGCGCTGCGCCCAGTTCGATCTGCCCGACGCCAACGGCGCCCTGCCCCTCACCGCCTATGCCGGAGCGGGCATCGTCGCGGGCAGCGACCCGGAGACGGAGCTGCTGGAAACGCGCGTGAAGTTCCGGCCGATCGTCGAAGCACTCGCCTGAGCCGGGGTCAGCGGGCGAAGCGCAGCGTGACGAGCTGGAACGGCCGCAGCTGCAGCGTCGCCTCCGGCCGTTCGCCCATCTGCACGTCCACGACCGCGGATGCCGTGGACTCGCGCTCGAGCAGGTCGGTCTCCGTCACGGCGGTTGCGGCGAACCCCGTCGACAGGCTGGCCGTCGTGCGGCGTCCGAGCGCTTCGTACAGACGGACGACGACGTCGCCGCTGCCGTCCTCGGCCAGTTTGACCGCTTCCACGACGACGCCGGGGGCGGACACGGACACGAGCGGCGGGATGTCCGTCGCGGCGGCTCCGGTCACGACCCGCTCGGGCAGGTTCATCCGGTAGCCCTCCGCGACGGCATCGGCGACCTCGGCGCCGATGACCAGACCGACCCGCAGCGCGTGCGCCCCCTGATCCTGCGTGGGATCGGGGAACAGCGCCGCGCGGATGAGCGACAGCCGCACGATGGAGACCGTGCCGCCGCCGGTGGAGCGCGGAGCGCGCGTGATGTCATGGCCGTAGGTGGAGTCGTTCACGACGGCGACGCCGAAATCGGGTTCGGCGACGCGCACCCATCGGTGCGCCACGGTCTCGAAACGGGCCGTGTCCCACGAGGTGTTCGTGTGGGTGGCGCGGTCGATGTGGCCGAACTGGATCTCCGAGGTCGCCCGGTCGGTGTGCACGTCGATCGGGAAGGCGAGCTTCAGGAGCTTCTGCGTCTCGTGCCAGTCCAGCTCGAAGGCGAACTCCACCGTGCGCGAGCCGGCCTCCAGCGAGATCCGCTGCACGATGCGCGAGTCGCCGAAAGACCGTTCCACCACGACCGCGTCCTCCACCGCCACGACGCGGTCGGCATCGGTCAGCTCCATCACGGTCGCGCGGTAGTGCACGTCGACGTCCCACGCATCCCACTGCGTCGGGGTGTCGCGATGCAGCTGCAGCAGTCCACCCGCGGCATCCGGCGGGATGCATTCGCGCCCGGTGGCGAGATCGACCGCTGAGGTCACCAGCCCGCGCCGGTCGATCACGACGCGGACGACGCCGTTGTCGAGCACCCACCCGGCGGCCTCGGCACGCGGGACCGTGCCGGCGGTGGCCGTGCGGGGAGCAGCCGACAGGGCAGGCACACCACGACGGGCATGCGGCGCCGCGTTGGCGGTGAGGGTGTGCGCGCCGTCCCCGGCCAGGCGGCGCAGGCTCGCGTCGATGATGTCCTCGAGCTCGCGCGCGACGTGGACGTAGTTGCGCTCGGCGTCGCGGTGGACCCACGCAATGGAGGACCCGGGCAGGATGTCGTGGAACTGCTGCAGCAGCACCGTCTCCCACGCGCGCGACAGGCGCTCGGCCGGATACTCCGCGCCTGTGTGGACGGTCGCGGCCGTCGCCCACAGCTCCGCTTCGCGCAGGAGGTGCTCGCTGCGCCGGTTGCCCTGCTTCGTGCGGAGCTGGCTCGTATACGTGCCGCGGTGGAACTCCAGGTAGAGCTCGCCCACCCACACCTCGGGGTCGGGGTATTCTGCCTCGGCCGTCTCGAAGAACCGACGCGGGGACGAGTGCACGACGCGGGGCGAGCCCTCCAGCGACTGCGCACGGGCGACGGCCGCGGCCATCTCCCGCGTCGGGCCGCCCCCGCCGTCGCCGTAGCCGTAGGGCAGGAGCGACACGGTGCCGCGTCCCTTGTCGGCGTAGTTCCGCTCGGCGTAGGCGAGCTCGGCGGCGGACACGGTGGAGTTGTACGTGTCCACCGGCGGGAAGTGGGTGAACAGTCGCGTGCCGTCGATCCCCTCCCACTGGAACGTGTGGTGGGGGAAGCGGTTGGTCTCGTTCCACGAGATCTTCTGCGTGAGGAACCACCGCGCGCCGGCGGCGGCTGCCACCTGCGGCATCGCGCCGGTGTAGCCGAACGAGTCCGGCAGCCACACCTCCCGCGTGTCGATGCCGAACTCGCGCAGGAAGAAGCCCTTCCCTGCGACGAACTGCCGCGCCAAGGCCTCCCCGCCGGGCATGTTCGTGTCCGATTCCACCCACATGCCCCCCACGGGGACGAACCGACCCTCCGCCACCCGCGCGCGGATGCGCTCGAACAGGTCGGGGTAGTACTCCTTCATCCACGCGTACTGCTGCGCCGACGACGCCGCGAAGACCACCCCCGGGTCTTCGTCCATGAGCGACAGCACGTTGGAGAACGTGCGGGCCACCTTGCGGACGGTCTCGCGCACCGGCCACAGCCACGCGGAGTCGATGTGGGCGTGACCGACCGCGTGCAGCGTGTGCGCACTGGCGGCCGCGGGGCGGGCGAGCGCCGGCGCGAGCACGGCACGACCGGCGGTCGCCGTGCCCGCGACGTCGTGCGGATCCACGGCGTCGATCATCCGCTCGAGCGCCGCGACGATGTCGGCCTGGCGCGGCGAGGCCGGATCCAGCTGCGCCGCGAGACCGTGCAGGGCCACGGTGTCGGCCAGCAGGCCGGCCACCTCCAGGTCGCGCAGTCGCACGTCGACATGACGGAGGCGGTAGACCGGATCCGTGCCCGCGGTGAGCGGATCCCCCACGGGTGTCGGCGCGAAGGTGAACAGGCTCCCGACATCGGGGTTGGACGCCCCTTCGATGTAGACGTCGACGGCGCCGTCGGCGCCGACGGCCTCGATGACGGCGTTGTTCAGCGGGGCGATCCCGCGCACCGGCCGGCCGTCGGGAGACCACACCATCGCCTCGCACTGGAAGCCCGGCTGGCCGATCGTGAAGCCGAGGTCGGCCACCAGTTCGGCTCGTGTCCCGGCCGGCAGCGCACCGTCCGCCCCGCGCCAGCGGTCGGGCACCGCGCCCGTCACGCGGAACCAGGTCGTGCCCCACGGGCGACCCCACGCCTCCCCCGCGGAGATCGGCCGGTACTCGCCCGCAGCCGCCTCCGCGAAGGTCACCGGCTCACCGGGTGCCTCCCAGCACGTCACCTCGAGAGGGTGCGCGTCGCGGTGCACGGCGGGCAGGAGCCGTTCGCGGATGAACCGGTCGACGCGGAGTGCGGCCAGGGTGGAGCGGTCGTGCATGTCGTGCCTTCCGGTGGAGCAGTGGGGAGAGGAGGCGGTCAGCCCTTGACGGAGCCGGCGAGGGCGAAGGCCCCGCCGGAGAGCTTCTGGACCAGGACGTAGAGGAGGACCATCGGTGCGGCGTAGAGCACCGAGTACGCGGCGAGCTGCCCGTAAGCGACCGAGCCGTACTGCCCGAAGAAGTTGAAGATCGATACGGCAGCGGGGAGGTTCGACGACGTGAACAGCAGCACGAAGGGAACGAAGAAGTTCCCCCACGCCATGGTGAACACGAAGATGAACACCACGCCGATACCTTGCCGCATGAGCGGGATGACGATGCGGCCGAGCGCCTGCATCGACCCGGCGCCATCGACCCACGCGGCCTCCTCCAGGGAGATGGGCACGGAGTCCATGAAGTTCTTCAGCATCCAGATCGCCATCGGGAGCGATGTGGCGGCCATGAAGACGACGACGCCCCACACCGAGTCGAGCAGTCCGAACGACACGAACAGCGCGTAGACCGGCACCATCATCGCGGTGATGGGCAGGCCCGTGCCGAAGAGGATCCCGTACATGAACGTCTGCTGGAACCGCATCGAGTACCGCGAAAGCGGGTAGGCCGCGAGCACACCGGCCACCACCGTGATGACCGCGGTGCCGAGGGAGATCACGACGGAGTTCAGCAGGGGCTGCCACGTCAGTTCCCACGTCATCACCTGCGTGTAGTTCTCCAGCGTCCACGTCCCCGGCAGCTTCATCGTGACCTGCGCGTCGCCGTCGAAGGAGGCGAAGACAATCCACAGCAGCGGCACGAGGAACAGCACGCCGATCACGGCGAGGAGAATCGAGGACAGCACGGTCTGCGGGCGCCGGCGCGGCGCGGAGACGGACACTGCCGCGGTGGAGGTCGCCATCACACCACCTCCGGCTTGAGGATCCTGATGTAGATGGCCGAGAACACGGCGCCGATCAGCAGCGTGACGGTGGCGATGGCCGTGCCGTAGCCGACCTGTGCGAACTTGAACGCCTCCTGGAAGGCGAGCACCGGCAGTGTCGAGGACTGGGTGCCCGGCCCGCCGCCGGTCATCACCCAGATGAGGGTGAACACGCCGAGGGTCTGCAGGGTCGTGAGGAGCAGGTTGGTGGAGATCGACCGGTTGATCACGGGAAGGGTCACGCGCGTGAAACGCTGCCACGCGCCGGCACCGTCGATCGTGGCCGCCTCGATCAGCTCGGGCGGCACTTCGGACAGCGCGGCGTTGTAGACCATCATCGAGAAGGCGGTGCCGCGCCAGATGTTCGCGAGGATGACCGACAGCATCGGGAAGTAATACAGCCAGCTCGTGCCCTCCAGCCCGAACCAGCCGAGGAACGCGTTGAGCGTGCCGTCGGTCTGGAAGAAGGCGTACAGGGCGAAGGCCGCCACGATCTCCGGCAGCACCCACGCGAGCACGACGAGCCCTCCCACCAGGGACCGCAGCGGCTTGACCGCGCTGCGCAGGAGCACGGCCAGCAGCATCCCGAGCACGTTCTGGCCGATCACGGCCGAGGCGAGGACGAACACCACCGTGAGCCCGAGCGAGAGCCAGAAGTCCGGGGATGCGAACAGCTCGGTGTAGTTGGCGAAGCCGATGAACTGCGGGTCGGCGGCGCGCGGCCCCGTCATCGCCCGGTCGGTGAGGGATCCGTAGAGCGAGTAGACGATGGGGCCCAGCATGAACGCGAGCAGCAGCAGCGTCGCGGGCAGGAGTGGCAGCAGGCGAGCGGCGGTGCGTCCGGGCCGTCCGGGCCGGGAGGGTGTCCCCCGGCCCGGACGGTGCCGACCACCGGTCGTGAGGGTGGCGGTGGCGGTCATCGCGGGTTCAGCCCGCCTGCGTGTTCTCTTCGCCGACGATGCCCACGAGAGCCTGGTCGTACGCGGTCTGCGCGTCCTCGGGCGTGGTCTGCCCGGTGTACACGCCCTCGGTGGCGACCGGGATGTTCGAGGAGATCTGCGAGTAGTCCGGCGTCGCGGGGCGGAAGTTCGTGTACGGGACCAGCGAGGAGAAGAACTCGAACGACGGGTTGAAGTCGAGGTACTCCTGGCTTTCGGCGACGTCGGTGCGCACGGCGATCTGGCCGGCCTCCTGGTGGTAGGTCAGCGCGTTGTCGAAGGTCAGGGCCTGTGCCATGAAATCGAAGGCCGCCTGCGGGTCGGAGGCGTTGGCGCCCATCGAGAGCGTCCATCCGCCCGACATCGAGGTGAAGCCGTCGCCCCCGCCATCCTGCGTGGGCATCGCGGCGAACCCGAGCGTCTCCTCCCACTCCGGCCATTCGTTCTCGCCGTTGATCCAGTTGCTCGGCAGCCACGAGCCGTCCAGCGCGATCGCGATGCCGCCCTGCGGGAGCAGCTCGGTGCTGACCTTCGTCCCCCAGCCGGCGTCCAGGGCCAGCGCAGGGTCGGGGCCGAGCTTCTCCTCGGCGACGGTCTGGTAGAACTCCAGCGCGTCGAGGAAGCCCTGTGATCCGGTCACCCACTTGTTCGACTCGGTGTCCATGAGCTCGTCCCCGGTGCCGTACAGCAGCATCTCGAAGCCCTGCATGGAGGTCGCCTCCCCCAGCGCCTGCGCGGCGTAGACGTTCAACGGGATGACGTCGGCATTGCTCTCCTGCACCGCACGCGCGGCGTCCAGCACGTCGTCCCAGCTCGTCGGAGCCCAGTCCTCGGGAAGGCCGGCGTCGGCGAAGATCTCCTTGTTGAAGTACAGGCCGCGCGTGTCGGTGCCCAGCGGCACCCCATAGATCTTGCCGTCATCGCCGAGTCCCGCCTGGCGGGCGCCCTCGTCGTACTGCTCCCACTCGTCCCACTCGGCGACGAACTCGTCGATCGGCTGCAGGTAGCCGGCCGCGGCGTCGGAGCGGATCTGGAAGGTGTCTTCGTAGATCACGTCGGGCGCGGTGTCGGCGGATCCGTTCATCAGCGCGAGCTTGGTGAAGTACTGATCCTGCTCGGCCTCGATCGGCATGAGCTCGACCGAGCGATCGGGGAACTCCTCCTCGTACTGCTCTTTGACCTTCTTCATGAGTTCGTCCATCGCGGTGAACGATTTGGTCTTCTGGTAGGCGACGCGGATGGTTCCATCGGACGCCTCCGACTCGGCACCTCCGCCGCATCCGCTCAGCGCCAGTGCCGTGGCGGTGAGGCCGGCGAGGGCGAGAGTCGTCGTCGATCTCTTCATGGTCGAAGCTCCTTTGCTCGTTCCGCAGTGCGCCCGGGGTGCGCCCCTCTTTTCTAAACCAACTGGAGTAAATGGGCAAGAGTGCGCCGAACCGGACCGCGGGTCAGCCCGAGGAGATCATCAGGTCGGCCGGGCGCGCCGTAAGCGCGGAATCGAGCACGAGACACGCGGCGCCCACCGCGGCGACGTCGGTTCCGAGCGCGCTGTCGAGCAGCCGGATGCCGCGCACCGTCGCGGTGGCGCGGCTGGCGGCCACCGCGCGCTCCAGCACGGGGCGCGCCGCCTCGGCCAACCGGCTCCACAACGGTCCCCCGACCACCACGACGTCGGCGTCGAGGAGATTGTTGATCTGGACGACGGCACGCGCGAGGTTCTCCCCGACCCGCTCGACGGCGGCCGCGGCGCGCGCGTCCCCGCCCCGTGCACGGCGCGTCAGCACGTCGACGTGGGCCCGCAGCTCCGGAGCGGTCGGCGCCGCACCCGCCCGCAGAACCCCTCCGTCGACGAGGAGCCGCTCCGGCGCGATCGCTGCGCCCAGGCACCCGCGGTGCCCGCACTCGCACAGCGGGCCATCGCGCTCGACGCCGAGGTGGGCGACGTCGCCGGCGTTGCCGGTGCGGCCCCGCAGCGGCGTGCCACCCATCGCGAGCCCCATTCCGACCCCGGCGCCGTAGTACACGAAGATCGCGTCGTCGAGCTCCTGGTCGGCATCCATCCACAGCTCCCCCACCATTGCGGCCACGACGTCCTTCTCCACCGTCGTGGGGAGCCCGGTGGCCGCGAACAGGTGCTCGCGCAGAGGGGCGTGATGCCACGCCGGTGCCAGCAGGGGCGGCTCGAACAGTGCTCCGCGCTCGGCGTCGAAGGGGCCGGGCGCGGCCACGCCGATGCCCAGGACGCGCTCGCGCGGGACGCCGGCGGCGGTCAGCAGCTCCTCGACGGCGTCGGCCAGATCGGCGACGAGGTCGGCGGCGGTGCCCATCTGAGGCGGAGTGCGCTCGCTGTGGGCGATGACGGCGCCGGTCAGATCGACCACGACGAACGTGTCGACGGCGGGGTCGAGATGGATGCCGACCGCGCAGCGGGCGGCGGGGCGCAGCTGCAGCGGCGTGCGCGGCTTGCCGGGCCCTGCGGCGACCGGGGTGCCCTCGACGATCCACCCCTCGCCCACGAGCCGACGCGCGACGTTGCTGAGCGTCTGCGCCGACAGTCCCGTCCGCTCGGCGAGCTCGGTACGGCTGATGCCCTCCGGCGCTCGGCGGATGAGGTCGAGCACCAGCGTCTGGTTGTACGTGCCCACCGCCGGCAGGTTCGACCCGCGTCTCATGAATCCCTCCGGTCGCACCCTACTGCGCCCCGGCAGTGCGAGGCCTCACGTCGCCGCCAGCCGCGCCTTCTCCCGTTCGACGTCGTAGTCCGGTGCCGGCCAGGTCGGGTTCAGCCCCGCCAGCGCCTCGGCCAGCAGTTCCTGTACGGCCAGCCGCGCGTACCATTTGCGGTCGGCGGGCACCACGTGCCACGGCGCCGCCTCGCTGGAGGTGCGCTCGATGGCCACCTGATAGGCGGCCATGTAGTCGTCCCAGCGCTCCCGCTCGTCGACGTCGCCCGGGTTGTACTTCCACTGCTTGTCGGGGCGGTCGAGCCGGTCGGCCAGCCGTTTCCGCTGCTCTTCGCGGGAGAGGTGCAGCATGACCTTGACCCACCGGATGCCGCGGGCCGCCGCATCCGCCTCGAACTCCTCGATCGCGCCGTAGCGCCGTTGGATCTCCTCCGGCGGAGCAAGGGCGCGCACGCGGCCGATCAGCACGTCTTCGTAGTGCGAACGGTCGAACACCCCGATGCGGCCGGGCTCGGGCAAGCGCCGTTCGACCCGCCACAGGAAGTCGTGGGCGAGCTCCTCCTCGGTCGGCTTCTTGAACGCCGCCAGCTCGACGCCCTGGGGGTCGACGGCGCCCACCACGTGCCGCACGACGCCGCCCTTGCCGGCGGTGTCCATGGCCTGCAGGAGCAGCAGCACCGACCCCTCAGCCGTACCGGCGACGCTCTGTGCGAACAGGCGCTCCTGCAGCTCGCCCAGCCGCGTGGCACCCTCCGCCAGGTCGTCGACGCCGTCACGTTTCCTCCCGGTGTACCCCGGCGTCGAGTTCGGATCGACATCCGCGAGGGCGAAACCCGCTCCGGCGCGCAGCGCCTCGGATGCAGCGGTGCGCCACCGCGCGGAAGTGGTCATGCCCTCATGATGGCGGCCCGCAGCCGGCCGCGCATCCCCTGCCTCACGGTGGCAGTGGGATGGCAGTGGTCACCGTGGAAGCGGGACCTCGATGAGCTGGCGCCCGCCGGCGGGGGACGTGAGCAGCTGATCGAGCGCGCCGCGCGTGGTGACCCGGTGGAACTCCCACCCGTACGCGAGAGCGAGGTGCTCGAGCCGCACGGCCTGCGGCGTGTACAGGACCCGGTCCATGGCCTCGGGGCCGGCCGTCGCCGCCACCTCCAGGCCGTCGAAGATCGTGCCGCCGCCGTCATTGCCCACGACGACCTGGATGCGGGGTTCGTCCTCGACGCCGGGCATCAGCAGCGCACCGGCGTCGTGCAGGAACGCCAGGTCCCCGACCAGGGCACGGGTGACGCCGGGCCGCCCGTCGGCCTGACTGGCGAGAGCCACCCCCAGTGCGGTCGCGACGGTCCCGTCGATTCCGGCGAGGCCGCGGTTGGCGTGCACGGGCACCTTCTTGCCCCCGAGGAGCGCGTCGGCCACGCGCACGAGCCGGGAGGAGCCGAATACGAGCCGGTCATGCGGCCACGTCGCCCGCCACAGCGCATCCACGAGCGACGCGCGGTCCAGCGGGGTGCGCAGGACGGCGACTTCGGCCGCGATCGCCCCGAGCCGCTGCTGCGGTTCGGCGGAGGACAGCGCCTGGGCGTCGGGCGCGGGCGGTGTCAGATCCACCGCGGCGGCGGCCGAGGCGCGCATCCAGCGGCCCCGCCACTCGCGATCGGGCGCACCGTCACCGACGCGCACGGCATCCACCCACGCGGTGGCGCCGTTGAGGTTGAGCGGTTCGCCGGGTCCGCGCACGGCGAGCACCTCGACGTCGGGGCGGGCCAGGAGCGCCGCGACCTCGCGGCTGAGGGTGGGATGACCGAACACCACGACGCGCTGCACGGCGCCGCCGAGGTCGGGTTCGCGCAGCAGTTCGCGATACCCGTGGACGAGGTTGCGGCCGAAGCGGGCACCGCTGACGATCTCCGCCACGAGGGGCCACCCGCCCACGTGGGCGAGTTCCTCCGCCGCGGGACCGGCATCCGCCCCTGCCACCACGATCGTGCGCGGCCCACGGGCGAGTTCGTGCGGCAGTGTCTCGGCAGGGCCCGCGTCGGCGCCGCCGATGCCGCCGCCGCCCTGATACAGCGCCCCCGACTCGCCCTCCGGCGATGCGTCGCTCTCCGCCGCCGCCGGCTCCGAGAGCCACGCGGGGAGGGCGCCGGCGAGCGGTTCCCGGTACGGCAGGTTCAGGTGCACGGGGCCGGCAGGGCGGCCCGCGCTCCCCCGCGCTGCGGTGAGAGCCTCCGCCGCGAGCGAGCGCAGCAGCATCGTCTGCTCGGAGGATCCATCGGGGTCGACGCTCTCCGGCACCGGCAGATCGGCGTCGAAGCGGACGTTCGGGGCGAACAGGCCCGGCTGGCGCGTGGTCTGGTTCGCGCCCACTCCGCGCAGTTCTGGCGGCCGGTCGGCGGTCAGGAGCACGAGGGGGACGCCGGCGTGATGCGCCTCCAGGACGGCGGGAAGGAGATTGGCGACGGCCGTGCCCGACGTGCAGATGAGCACCGCGGGGGTGCCGGTCTCGCGTCCGATGCCCAGGGCCGTGAAGCCGGCCACGCGCTCGTCGATGCGCACGTGCAGCCGGATGCGGCCGGCTCGCTCCAGCGCGGCGGCCACGAGCGCGAGCGCCTGCGACCGGGAGCCGGGGCTGAGTACGACGTGTGCGACACCGCTGCCCACGAGGGCACCCAGGAGCGCAGCGGCCGCGTCGGTGGCGGGTGCCGCGTCGGGGCGGCGGGCTGAGGTCACCTCAGCCGACGGCGCCGCGCTGACCGCGCGCGTCGTCGTCGCCGTCGGTGCTCGGCGGGGTGGGGCCGGGGTCGGCGGGCGGGGTGTCCGCGGAGGCATCCCCCCGGAACTGCTCGTCGTCGGCCTCGGCGTCGAGCTGGGCGAGCTCCTCCTCGAGGCGGCGGATGCGCTCGTCCTGGTCGGCGATCGATCCGATGCTGCCGAGGAACTCCGGGTCGTCATCGGGAGCGCGACGGGCGGCTGCGGCCTTCGCGCCTCGGCCACGTCCGACCACGAACCACAGGAGGCCGCCGAGGACGGGAAGCAGCACGACGATGGCGATCCATGCGCCCTTGCTCACACCGCGGTGGCGGGTGGCGGGCTGCAGCGCGCAATCCACGATCGCGTACACCCAGAACGCGGTGCCCACGAGCGCCAGGATCAGCAACAGCCTCGTCATGTGCTCATCCTAGGCGGGATGTCTGAGCGTGGGCCGGGCGGCCGGGACCTCGAGAGGTGCGAATTAGGATGGAGGCATGAACGCACGCTCCGCCCTGGTCTACACGGTGCTGCGGCTGCTCGCGTTCTTCGTGCCGTTCGGTGTCCTGATGCTGTTCCCGGTGTTCCAGGACCTGCCGTGGCTGGCCGCGCTGTTCGCGGCGCTGATCGGCCTGAGCCTGTCGCTGCTGTTCCTGCGCCGCCCGCTCGATCAGGTGACCTCCGGCATCGCGGAGCGCCGCAGCAGGGCCCACCGCCCGAACGCCGCCGACGACGCCCTCGCCGAGGACGCCGCGGCAGACACCGCGGCCTCCTCCCGCGACACCGACCGCTGACGATCCGCTCGGGGCGTCAGCCGATGAACGCCCAGAAGAGGAACGCGCCGTAGGCGAGCGAGGTGAGCGACGTCAGTGCGAGCGCGATCACCAATTCGCGGGGCACGCGGTAGGTCCAGACGATGAGGATCGCCGGCAGGGCGGCCAGCAGTGCCATGAGGCTCAGCCAAGCGATGGGGTAGAACAGCGCCAGATACGCCGCGATCCCGAAGGGGGCCAGCACCAGCACGGTGTACAGCACCTGCGTCGCCCGCCGTCCGATGCGCACCGTGAGGGTGCGCTTGCCGGCGACGCGGTCCTGGTCGATGTCGCGCAGGTTGTTGGCCAGGAGCACGGCGCATGCGAGGAAGCCGATCGCGACCGCGCCGAACCACGCCTCCTGCGGGAGAGCGAAGGCCTGCACCCACGTCGTCCCGAGCGTTGCGACCAGCCCGAAGAAGACGAAGACGAACAGCTCCCCCAGCCCCGCGTAGCCGTAGGGGCGCTTCCCGCCGGTGTAGAACCACGCCGCCACGATGCACGCCGCCCCGACCACGATCATCCACCACTGCTGCGTGCGGATGACGATGGCAAGGCCGGCGAGCGCGCCGATGCCGAAGAAGACCAGGGCCACGACGAGCACGGTGCGGGGCTGAGCCTTGCGCGATGCGGTGAGCCGCGCAGGCCCCACGCGGTGGTCATCGGTGCCGCGGATGCCGTCGCTGTAGTCGTTGGCGAAGTTCACCCCGATCTGCAGGCTCACCGCCACGACGAGGCAGGCCAGCGCGATGACCCAGTGGAACGGCTCGGCGCCGAGGTTGGCGGCGCCCGTTCCCACGAGCACGGGGCTCACCGCGAGCGGCAGCGTGCGCAGGCGTGCCGCACCGATCCAGTCGCGCGCGGTGGCCTTCGCGGGAGGCGCCGCGACCGGACGCTTCTGCGGATTGCCACGGGGGCGGGGGCGCGCGGAGCTGGTGCGGGCGGGACGTTTACGGGGTTGAGCGGCCACGAAGTGCCATCCTAGGCGGGCGCGCCACCCTCCACCGGCGGTCGCTGCCCGCTCCGCCTAGTGCAGCGATGCCACGAGTCGGCGGATCGCCTCGCGGTCGGGCTTGCCGGAGGGCAGGGAGTCGAGCTCGTCGACGACGATGAGCCGGGACGGCCGCGCGGGGGCACCCAGCTCGGCGGCGACGGCTGTGCGCGCGTGCTCGAGCTGCTCCGCCTCGCTACGGCGCAGGGCGTCGCCGCGCGGGGCGACGATGACGGATGCCTCGCCCCACTGCGGGTCGGCCACGGGCACCACGACGGCGGATTCGAGTCCGCGGATGCTGCGCACGACCTGTTCCACGCGATCGAGGGAGATGTTCACGCCGCCGGACACGATGACGTTGTCGATGCGTCCGTGGATGCGGAGCAGCCCGTGCTCGTCGACGAGTCCGGCGTCGCCCGTGCGGTACCAGCGGGTTCCGTCGGGATCGGTGGGGAACACCGCGGCCGTGCGGTCGGGTTCGCCGAGGTAGCCGTCGGCCAGGACGGGGCCGGTGATCTGCACCTCGCCGCCGACGACCCGGATACGCACGCCGTCCAGCGGCGCGCCGTCGTAGACGCAGCCCCCGCACGTCTCCGTCGACCCGTAGGTGCGGACGATCCGGGCGCCGGCGTCGGCCGCGCGCTCGCGGAGGGCGTCGGGGAGGGACTGCCCGCCGACGAGGATCGCCTCGAACGATTGCAGCGCGTCGGCGACGTCGCGATCGGATGCGGCGGCGTCGAGCACCCGCTGCAGCTGCACCGGCACGAGGGAGGTGTACGTGGGCACGCGCACGCCGTTCTCGGTGGAGGTCATGAGCCGTGCGGCGGCGGCGAAGGATGTGGGTGAGAACGATCCCGACAGGATCGCCGGCTCGCGCCCGGCGATCAGGGAGCGCACGAGCACCTGCACACCTGCCACGTAGGCCGGCGGAAGCGCGAGCAGCCACGCGCCCTCGCCGATGCGGGCGGAGGTCGCCAGCGCACTGGACGTCAGCGCGCTGCGGCTGAGCGCGACGGCCTTGGGCACGCCGGTGGAGCCCGACGTCGTCACGACGACCGCCGTCCCCGCCGGCACCTCGGCGGGCAGCTGGCCACGGGTGGAACCGAACCCCACCGCCGGCCCTGCGCCGAGGGCCGCGCGCAGGGCCCGCAGCACATCCCGCGGGTCGGCCGCGTCGATCTGCTCCAGCCTCACGTCGGTCTCACCCCCTCCGGATGCCGCTGTTTTCCACGGTCGACTCGGCGGTCGCTTCTCGCAAGGGGGTGCGCGGGGGCGTCAGTAGTGCCACGGGAAGCCGGTCCAATCGGGGTCGCGCTTCTCCAGGAAGGCGTCGCGACCCTCGACGGCCTCATCCGTGCCGTACGCCAGGCGCGTGGCCTCCCCCGCGAACACCTGCTGTCCGACGAGGCCGTCGTCGACGGCGTTGAAGGCGAACTTGAGCATGCGGATCGCCGTGGGGGACTTGCCGAGGATCGTGCGGGCCATCGCGATCGCCTCGCGTTCGAGGTCGGCGTGCGGCACGACGCGGTTGACCGCGCCGATCTCGTACGCGCGCTGGGCGGAATATTCCTCCGCGAGGAAGAATACCTCCCGTGCGAGCTTCTGCCCGATCTGGCGCGCGAAGTACGCGGAGCCGTAGCCGGCGTCGAACGAGCCGACATCCGCGTCCGTCTGCTTGAACCGGCCGTGCTCGGCCGAGGCGATCGACAGGTCGCACACGACGTTGAGGGAGTGCCCGCCTCCCGCGGCCCACCCGGGGACGACGGCGATGACAACCTTCGGCATGAAGCGGATGAGGCGCTGGACCTCGAGGATGTGCAGCCGCCCGGCGCGGGCGGGGTCCGGCGCGGTCGCGTCGTCGCCGGCGTAGGTGTAGCCGTCGCGCCCGCGGATGCGCTGGTCGCCGCCGGAGCAGAACGCCCAGCCACCGTCCTTGGGGCTGGGTCCGTTGCCGGTGAGGAGCACGACGCCGATGCGCGGATCCTGCCGCGCGATGTCCAGGGCCGTGTAGAGCTCGTCGACGGTGTGCGGGCGGAAGGCGTTGCGCACCTCCGGGCGATCGAACGCGATGCGCGCGATCCGCCCGTCGTGCGAGACGTGCGCCGTGATGTCGGTGTAGCGCTCGCTTCCAGGTGCCGCCGTCCACTCCGCGGCGTCGAACAGCTCCGAGACCATCAGGAGCCGTTCTTTCCGTCGCGCCAGCGCAGCCATCGCGCCACCGTGTCGTAATCCGCGGCGCCGGGCGCCCAGCCGAGGGTGTACAGACGCACACCGGCGTCGAACAGTGCGTCGGCCGCGTCGTCGTCGCGCCCCTTGAGCTCGTTGGAGACGACCATCCCGGAGACATCCCGACCTTCCACCTCGCCCCACTTCCGGATGACCGAGATCTTGTGCGCCATCTCCTCCGGCGCGACGAAGCTGTGCCAGATGTCGGCGTGACGCGCGACGATCCGCAGGGTCTTCTGCTCCCCTTTGCCGCCGATGAGGATCGGGATGCGGCGGGTGGGCGGCGGGTTGAGCACGCCCCAGCGGGCCACGACCCGGTCGAGGCCTTCCGCGAGGTCGTTCAGGCGCGTCCCGGGCGTGCCGAATTCGCACCCGTACTCGGCGTAGTCCCGCTCGAACCAGCCCGCGCCGGTGCCGAAGACGAACCGGCCGCCGCTGATGTGGTCGATCGTGCGGGCCATGTCGGCCTGCAGATCCGGATTGCGGTAGCTGTTGCAGTTCACCAGCGCGCCGAACTCGACGCGCTCGGTCTGCTCGGCCCACGCCGCGAGCATCGTCCACGACTCGAAGTGCAGACCATCGGGGTCGCCGTGCAGGGGGAAGAAGTGGTCCCAGTTGAACAGGACGTCCACGCCCATCTCCTCCAGCCGCAGCACCGCATCGCGGATCTGCGGGTAGGAGGCGTGCTGCGGTTCGATCTGCACGCCGATGCGCACGGGGGTGTCCAGGAGCATGCCGTCAGCCTATTCCGCGGTCACCGCGGCCCGGGCCCGGGTTGACGTCCGCCCCGCGCGCCGGGCCTTGAGGAAGGCCTCCACGCTGTCCCACCCGGCGACGCCGACCAGCGTGAACCCGAAGACGACCCCGACGATCACCGCCACGGTGTCGCCGGACTCCGGGATCACCGAGGCGAAGAACTCCGGGTTCACCAGCTCGCCCCGCACCAGCAGCCACAGCCCCGGCACCACGATGAGCAGATTCAGCAGCAGGTTGACCGAAGCCGAACGCGCCGTCCAGCGGCCGTGCGCATACACGCGGATTGCCAGGAGCGCCTCGCACGCGCACAGGGCGAGCAGGCCCCCGATCCACCACGGCCACAGCCCCGGCGCCAGGAACGACGTCCAGCCGCGGTCGGCCAGGTACGCCGTCCCCACGAAGTGGTCCCACAGGACAGCGCCGGCCACCACCCCGAGGAGAACGAGCGACGCGACCAGGTCGGACAGGCGCGCACCGCTGTCGCGAGGCTCCGGAAGCTGGTCGGGCGTCCATCGGCTCACGAACCCGACGTCCGCACCGCCCGCAGACCGTTCCACGGTGAAGAACACCAGCGTGGTCCAGAAGCCGACGTTCACGATCACGCTCACCGTGACGCTCGCGACCGAGCCGACGATCTCGCCGAAGGCCGCGCCGGAGAGGGTCTGGCCCAGCGCCACCCCGAACGCGGCGCACACCGGCACGATCGCCCACAGCAGCTTCGTCAGTCGCCACCACGCGAGGTAGTAACGCGGCCCGATGAGCTGCAACGGGCGGTCGATGTAGTCGGCCGCGAGGCGATCGGGGTCGCCCAGGTCCGTCAGCACCCCCCGCTCGGCGGCATCGGGCGATTCCCCGGCCGCCACGCGGGCGTCGAGCTGATCGTCGATCAGTGCCCGCAGCTCCGCGGCGAGGTCAGCGCGCTGCTTCTCGGGCACCGAACGCATCGCGGCATCGACGTACCGGTCGGTCAACGTGGACATGGTCATCTCTCCTCAGGCAGGGTGGCGATTGCGTCGGCGACGGCGCGCCATTCGGCGGTGAGCCGGTCGGCGAGCGCCGCGCCGGCGGCACTCGTGCGGTAGAACTTGCGGGGCCGCGTCTCGTCGGTGTTCCACTCGCTGGTCAGGTAGCCCTGCTTCTCGAGGCGGCGCAGCAGGGGATAGAGCGTGTTGGCGTCGGTGGGGAACCCGTGACGCTCCAGGTCTTCGAGCAGGCCATAGCCGTAGCCGGGCTCGCGCAGGAGCTGCAAGCAGGCGAGCACGACGGTCCCGCGCCGGATCTCCTGCAGGTGTCCGCTCAGCGCGTCATCCTCACTCATGACGCACACGGTACTGTGCGTCACACACTAACGTCAACCCCACACCGCTGTGTGCCCGTCACTGCACGGACGCACATCCGAGGCAGGATGGGGGCGTGACCGCTCCCCTACCCCCGCTCGACGAACTGCTCGCCGACGCGCACGTCGTCGCCCTCCCGATGGCGCGACGCTTCCGCGGTGTCGACGTGCGCGAGGCGGTCGTGCTGGAGGGCCCGTCGGGATGGACGGAGTTCTCGCCCTTCGTCGAGTACGACGACTCCGAGGCCGCGACGTGGCTCGCCGGCGCGATCGACTTCGGATGGGGCGAGCCCCCGACGACTCGGCGCGACACCGTGCGGGTCAACGCCACGATCCCCGCGGTCTCGGCCGACGACGTCCCCGCGGTGCTCGCGCGCTTCGACGGCTGCCGCACGGCCAAGGTGAAGGTCGCCGAGCCGGGGCAGACCCTCGCCGACGACATCGCGCGCGTGCGCGCCGTCCGCACCGCCATGGGCCCCGAGGGCCGAGTGCGCGTGGATGCCAACGGCGGCTGGAACCTCGATGAGGCAGAGCACGCCGTGCACGCCCTGGCGCCTTTCGATCTCGAGTACGTCGAGCAGCCGTGCGGCGGCCTGGAAGACCTGGCGCAGTTGCGGGAGCGCATCGCCTACCTGGGGATCCCCGTCGCCGCCGACGAGAGCGTGCGCAAGGCGGATGACCCGTTACGGGTCGCGCGCGCCGGCGCCGCCGACCTGCTCGTCGTCAAAGCCCAGCCCCTGGGGGGAGTGCATCGCGCGCTGGAGATCGTCGCCGCATCCGGCCTGCCGGCGGTCGTGTCCAGCGCGCTGGACACCTCCGTGGGACTGGCCATGGGCGTGGCGCTGGCCGCGGCGCTGCCCGAGCTGGATTACGACTGCGGCCTGGGGACCTCGTCCCTGTTCCTGGCCGATGTCGCCGACCCGCCGCTGCGACCGCGCGAGGGGATGCTGCCGGTGGGAGCCGTGGTGCCCTCGCCGGACCGGCTGCGCGCACTCGCTGCCGCGCCCGAGCGCCGGGAGTGGTGGCTGCGCCGTCTCACGCGCTGCCACGCGCTGCTCGCCGAACGCTGACCGGGGGTCAGTCCGACCCGGCGATGAGCAGCGGGACGACGCCCGCGAGGGCGTGCTGGACCTCCTCGCGTGCGCCGAGACGGTCACGTCCCGCCATCACCGCGCGCGTCATGGTCCCTTCCCACACCAGCAGCAGCAGCTGGGCCACCTGATCCTGCGGCAGCGCGAGGCGCAGCCCGCTGGCGCGCGCGATGTCGCCGATCATGCGGGCGATGTTCCGGCTGAGCTCCTGATCCTGCTCGAGGAACGCTTCGGCCATCGCGGGATTGCGCAGGGCATGGATGCGGATCTCGCTCATGAGCAGCACGCCCAGCCGGTCATCCCCCGGGAGATCCAGCACGCGCTCGACCAGCGCGACGGCGGTGGCCGGGGTCGCATCCAGCGCCCCCTCGCCCGCCAGCTCGGCGACCCGCGCCTCCACATCCGAGACGCGGGACCGCGCGACGGAGGCCGCGAGCTCGAGGAACATCTCCTCCTTCGACGCGAAGTTGGAGTAGAACGCCCCGCGCGTGAACCCCGCCCGCTCGCATACCGATTCGACGGAGGTCGCATCGAGCCCGACTTCGGCGAACACCTCGGTGGCAGCGTCCAGGAGCCGCTGGCGCGTGGCCTCCCGGCCGCGAGGGGTCGTGGCGGTCGTCTCGCTCATCAGTCCTCGTTTCACACGGATCACTCAGCCCCGGGGGGCTCTGCGCCACATACGATACATGGGTGTATCGGATACGACGCTGTATCGGAGCCGTCTGACCGATCGGAGCCGCTGTGTCCACTCTCCTCGCCACGCTGGGACGCTGGTCGTACCGTCACGGCTGGCGCGTGCTCATCGCCTGGGTGGTCGTCCTGCTGGCAGCGGGCGGCGGGGCGCTCGCGTTCAACCAGGGCACCGACAACTCCTTCTCCATCCCCGGCACCGAGTCGGAGGAGGGTCTCGAACAGCTCTCCCGGACCTTCCCGCAAGTCAGCGGAACGAGCGCCCAGATCGTCGTCGTGGCGGCGGACGGCGACCGGATCGATGACGATCCGTATGCGTCCCGCATCGACGAGCTGGTCGCCGATCTGGGTGACATCGACGGCGTCCTCGCCGTCACCGACCCGTTCGACGAGACCGTCTCGGGCCTGATCAGCGACGAGGGCGACGCCGCCATCGTGCGGCTGCAGTTCGACGGCCAGGGCGCCAGCGTCTCGCCGGAGTCCAAGCAGACGCTCAGCGACGCCGCCGACGACTTCGCCGCCGACCTCCCCGACGGCGCGCAGGCCGCACTGGGCGGCGACCTGTTCGCCCAGTCGATCCCCGGCGTGACGATCACCGAGGCGCTGGGGCTGCTCATCGCCCTGATCGTGCTGATCGTGACCTTCCGCTCGTTCGTGATGGCGGGGCTGCCCCTGGTCACCGCGATCCTCGGGGTGGGGCTGTCCATGGCGCTCATCCTCCTGGCCACCGCGGTCGCCACCATCTCCTCGACCACCCCGCTGCTCGCGCTCATGCTGGGCCTTGCCGTCGGGATCGACTACTCGCTGTTCATCGCCGCGCGACATCAGGACCAGGTGCGCGGCGGGATGGACCCGGAGGAGTCGGCCGCACGCGCCACCGGCACCGCCGGATCGGCCGTCACGTTCGCCGGCGTCACGGTGCTCATCGCCCTGATCGGCCTGTCGTTCGCGAACATCCCCTTCCTCACCACCATGGGGATCGCCGCATCCGTCGCCGTCGCGATCGCCGTGGTCGTCTCGGTGACCCTCACTCCCGCGCTGCTGGGCTTCGTGGGCCGCCGCGCGGCCGGGCGCACAGCGGGCGGTCGCGCCCGTCGGCGGGAGGCGGCTGCACGCGAGGCCGAGTCCCAGGCTGAGGCGGAGTCCCAGGCCGGGGCCGATCTCGACGCCGACGCCCCGGCCACGCCCGCTGCCGTCGTGCGTACCAACCGGTGGGTCGCGATGGTGTCGCGGCGGCCTCTGGTCACCGCCATCGCCGTCGTGGTGGGCTTGGGCATCCTGGCCATCCCGGCGGGAAGCCTCGCGCTCGCCCTCCCCAACGCGGGCGTCCTGCCCGAGAGCAACTCCGCCCGCCAGAGCTACGACCTCGCCGCCGAGCACTTCGGCCCCGGTGTCAACGGACCTCTCGTGCTGACCGGCACGATCGTGACCTCCACCGACCCCCTGGGGCTCATGTCCGACATCGCCGCGGAGGTCGAAGACCTTCCCGGCGTCGCGGAGGTGGCCCTGGCCACCCCGAACGAGACCGCCGACACCGGCATCGTGCAGATCGTGCCGGAGACGGCACCGGATGACCCGGCCACCGCCGACCTCGTGCGCGAGCTGCGCGCCCAGCACGACCGGCTGCTCGACGAGTACGGCATCGACCTCAAGGTCACCGGCTACACCGCCGTCGCGATCGACATCTCCGACCGCCTGGGCGCCGCCCTCGTCCCCTTCGGCCTGTTCGTGGTGGGCCTGTCCTTCCTTCTGCTCATGGTGGTGTTCCGCTCCATCGCCGTCCCCCTCACGGCCGCCCTCGGCTACCTGCTGTCGGTGGCCGCGGCCTTCGGCGTGGTCGCGGCGGTGTTCGAGTGGGGCTGGTTCGCCGACCTGCTGCACGTGTCCCGAGTGGGGCCCGTGATCAGCTTCATGCCGATCGTGCTGATGGGCGTGCTGTTCGGGCTCGCGATGGACTACCAGGTGTTCCTCGTGACCCGCATGCGCGAGGACTACGTCCACGCGCGGGCCAAGAACGCCTCGCGCGCCGACGCCCGCGCTGTAGCCGTGGCGGCGGTGCGCTCGGGCTTCTCCGCGACCGCGCGCGTGGTCACGGCCGCCGCGCTGATCATGTTCGCAGTGTTCGCCGCGTTCGTGCCCGAGGGCGACTCCTCGATCAAACCCATCGCGCTGGGCCTGGCCGTCGGCATCGCCGTCGACGCGTTCCTGGTGCGGATGACCCTGATCCCCGCGCTCATGACGCTGCTCGGCGACAAGGCGTGGTGGATCCCGCGATGGCTCGACCGGATGCTGCCTCAGCTCGACGTCGAAGGCGAAGCCGTCGAGCGCGAGATCGCTCTGCAGGACTGGCCGGGGCCCGGCTCGCGCGCCGTCGTGATCGCGGACGGCGTTTCGCTGGCCGCCGACGACACCCCCCTGTTCGACGGCCTCTCCCTCGAGGTCGAGCCGGGGCACGCGGCCATCCTCACCTCCGCCGACCCGCGGACCGCACGCGCGGCCCTGTACACCCTCGCCGGACGCGTCTCGCCCACGGACGGCCGCCTCCGCGTCGCCGGGCACCTCCTGCCCGGCCGGGAGGCGTGGGTGCGCAGTCATGTCGGCATCGCCGCGCTGGATGAGGCCGCAGACCCGCTCGCCGAGCTCCGTGACGCGCTCACCGGCACACCCGGAGTGCTCGCCGTCTCCGGCATCGACACCATCGCCCACGGCGCCCTGCGTGATCAGGCCGCCGCCACCCTGCGGGATGCCGCGACCACCGGCGAGTGGACGCTGCTGCTGACCGCCGCCGACCACGACGCGGCACGCCGCGTGCTGTCGGAGGCCGGCTGGACCGGCGCATCCGTCACTCACGTCGCCGCCGCATCCCCCCGCACGTTCGACCTGTCCGAGGTGACCGCATGACCCGTCCCGGCTCCCCCCTCGCGCTGGAGCGCGCCGGCTCCCGCCGGCCCGTGACCTGGCTCACGATTCTCGGCGCCCTGCTGCTGCCGGTGATCGTCGGCGGCGTGCTGGTCGCCGCCCTGTACAACCCCGTCGAGCGCCTCGAATCCATGAGCGCGGCCATCGTGAACGAGGACGAGCCGGTCACGATCGACGACCAGCCCGTGCCGCTCGGCCGGCAGCTGACGGCGGGTCTCGTGGAGGGGTCGGATGACATCCCGAGCAATCTGAACTGGACGATCACGAACGACGAAGACGCCCGGCAGGGCCTCGCCGACGGCTCGTACGCGGCCGTCATCCGCATCCCGGAGAACTTCTCCGCCGCGGCGACCTCCACCTCCCCGGGAGGCGAGGCGCCCGAGCGCGCCACGATCGAGGTGACCACGCCGCCGGACAGCCTCGTGGTGGACGACGCCATCTCCGCGCAGATCACGCAGGCGGCGGCATCCCTCCTGGGAACGTCGCTGTCGGAGGTGTATCTGGAGAACGTGTTCCTGGGTTTCACCACGCTCGGCGACCAGCTCGGCACCGCCGCCGAGGGCGCCGCCCAGCTGGCCGACGGCGCGACGCAGGCCGCCGACGGTGCCACCGAGCTCTCCGGCGGCATCGCGCAGCTCTCCGACGGAGCGGCCGTCCTCGCCGACGGCGCGACCCAGCTCGCCGGCGGCGCCGCCGAGCTGGGCACAGGGGCCACGCAGGCCGCCGACGGCCTGGACACGTGGGCCGGCGGGGCGCAGGAGATCGCCGCGAACGGACGGCTCCTCGCCGGCGGGCTGCAGCAGACCGCCGACGCCATCCCGCAGCTTCCCGCCGAGCTGGTCACGGCGGCGAACGGTCTGGCCGCCAACAGCGCCGCCATCCAGTCGCAGGTCACCGCGGCATCCGAGGCGCTGAGCCAGGCGGCTACCGAGTGCGCCGCGAACGGCGGATCGGCGGAGCTGTGCGCCACCCTCACCCAGCTGTCCACCGAGGCCCAGGCGGCCGTCGGGCCGGTGAACGAGCTGATCGGCCAGTCCGACGCGATCGCCGCCGGTGTCACCGGGCTCCAGCAGCTCGGCCCGGGCCTGCAGACGATCTCCGCGAACCTGGCACAGCTGTCCGGCGGAATCGACCAGCTCGCCGCCGGAGCGACGTCCGCTGCCGGCGGGGTGCGTCAGCTGTCGGACGGTGCCACCCAGCTGTCGGGTGGAGCATCCGCGTTGGCCGACGGGGCATCACAGCTGGCCGACGGGGCCGGCGAGGCGGCCACGGGTGCCGAGGAGCTGTCCGGTGGCGTGCGGCAGGTCGCCGACGGCACGGCAGGCCTGGCCGAAGGCCTCGACACCGCTGTGGCCGAACTGCCCTCCTACACCGACACCGAGGCGGCCGACCTCGCCTCCGTCGTGGCCGACCCCGTCGCGGCGGAGGGCGTGGGCACGAACCTGTTCGGCGCGTCGGCGGTGCCGCTCGTGGTCACCGTGGCGCTGTGGTTCGGCGGTCTGGGAACCTTCGTGGCGCTGCGCGCCGTGACCGCGCGCACGCTGTCCTCCCGCCGCCCGTCGGCTCTGCTGGCGCTTCGCGCACTGGCTCCGGCCGCCGGGATCGGGGCGGTGCAGGGCGTGCTCGTGGCGATCGTGGTGCAGCTCGCCGCCGGCTACGACTGGGCGGACTGGTCGCTGTTCGCCGCCGTCGCCGCGGTGGCGGGCGTCGCCTTCGCCGCGGTCAACCAGGCGCTCGTCGCGGTGTTCGGCGGGGCCGGGCGCTGGATCTCCGCACTCGTGGGCGTCCTCGCCGTCGCGACGGGGGTCGTCTCCACCGTCCCGGGGGTCATCTCCGCCGCGGCGGGGATCCTCCCCACGGCTCCGGCCTACCAGGGGATGCTCGCGGCCCTGACCGCCGCGGGCGGCTTGGGAGCGGCGGTCGTCGGGCTCGTCGTGTGGACAGCGCTGGCGTTCGTCGCCACGACCATCGCCGTGGCACGTCGCCGCTCGGTCTCCGCGCGAGCCCTCCTGACCGCCGCCCCGGCCTGACGCCGGCTGACCCTGGTCACTCGCGTCGACCGCTCACGCGGTCGACGAGCTGAGTGACTCCTGCGCGAGGGCACTCCGGGCGGCGTCGACGATCACGCCTGCCACCGTGTCGGACTGCGTGATGTAGACGTCGTGGCTCCCCGAGACCCTCGTGGTCTGGGCGCCCATGCGCTCGGCCATGTACCGGAGCATCGCCGGGTCGAAGGACTTGTCCTCCGTCGCGATGACGGCCCACGTCGGCTTGTCGTGCCACGCCGCGTTCTTCACGGGTGTGGCGAACACCGACATGTTGATCGGCACCTGGCTGTCACGCAGGAACGCGGCATCCTCGTCCGTCGCGTCCGCAGCGAACCCCGCCTTGAACTTCTCGAGGTTGAGGAAGCCGTACCCGTCCTCGACGGTGTCGATGATGAATTCCGGCGTCGGCGCGAAGCCCTCGTACTGCTGGCCGGTCGTCTCTCCCGCGTCCGGCGCGAGGGCCGAGACGTAGACCAGTCCCGCCACGCGGGGGTGCACGCCCGCCTCGGTGATGACGGTGCCGCCCCACGAGTGGCCGACGAGGATCGTCGGCCCGTCCATGAGGTCCAGCACGCGCGTGGTGGCCGCGACGTCGTCCTCGAGGGAGGTGAGCGGGTTCTGCACGATCATGACCCGGTACCCGCGCGCGGTCAGTGCGTCGTAGACGCGGCGCCAGCCGGAGCCGTCCGCGAACGCGCCGTGCACGAGCACGACATTGGTGATCTCTGGGGTGGGAGTGGTGCTCATGGTGCTGTTCCTTTCGTTCGCGCGCCGGCAGGTCTCCCCCGGTGCTGTCCAGTCGGGACGGTTGTCCGGACGGAATGCAATATATTGCATTCCGCGGACTACGACAAGACTGCGACGATCGTGATGCACGCGAAACGCCGCCCCGCGCCGGAAAGGCGCGGGGCGGCGTCAGGACCGAGGGAGACCCGGGGTCAGCTGGTCAGACCGGAGTACGCGTGCAGGCCCTTGAAGAACATGTTCACGATCGTGAAGTTGAAGATCACGGCGGTGAACCCGATGATCGACAGCCACGCCGATCGCGTGCCGCGCCATCCGCGCGTCGCACGGGCGTGGATGTAACCGGCGTAGAGCACCCAGATGACGAAGGTCCAGACTTCCTTCGTGTCGAAGCCCCAGTACCGGCCCCATGCGTCGTTGGCCCAGATGGAGCCGGCGATGAGGGTGAAGGTCCAGAAGATGAACCCGACGATCGCGAAGCGGTAGGCGAGGGACTCCAGCGTCTCACTGGAGGGGAGGGTGCGCAGGAACCCGGGCCCGCGCTTGGCCGACGGCGCGGATGCTGCGTCGCCCGACGCCACGGCCGCCACCGCACGCCGCTCCCGGCGCGACTGCATGAGCTGCAGCACCGACAGGCCGAAAGCGAGCGCGAACAGGGCCGTGGCCAGCGACGCGACGAACACGTGGATGACCAGCCACGCGGACTTCAGCGGGTCGGCCAGGGGCACGACCTCGACATAGAACGCCAGTGTCGCGCCGCCGAGGAGGACGACCGTGAGCCCCGTGATGAAGGAGCCCAGGAAGCGAAGGTCGTAGCGGAAGAGGACGACCAGGTACACCGCGACGATGAGCATCGTGCCGGTGAGGGCGAACTCGTACATGTTCGACCAGGGGACGCGCTCGGCGGCGATTCCGCGCGTGACGTCGGCGGCGACGTGGAAGAGGAAGCCCAGCACCGTCAGAGACGTGCCGATCCGCCCCCAGACGTAGCGGGGCTTGGCTGCGGCGCCCGCGTCCATGGCGCCCTGCGGCCGCCCGGTCCGGGTGCCGGCGGGAGCGGTGGCGGCGCCGGCGGTCACGAGTTCGCGCTCGCGCGCGGCGTCCTGCGCCTTGAGCGCCACATCGGAGCGGCGCGCGAGATCGACGGCGTAGGCGATGAAGGCCAGCACGTAGATCGCGATGGCGGTCCAGACCAGCAGCACGGAGACCGCGTCGAGGGAGAGCGTTTCGGATCCGGGCATGGTCTCAGTCTACGTCCGAGGTGCTGCGCCAACCCTGGACGGCGGCGGCGTGACGGGCCTGGAACTGATCCACCGCGGCGCCCAGCGTGGGGTCCTCCCCGCGGGCGAGTCCGGCGTACTCCAGGTGCACGGAGCTGCCCTGCACCGTCGCCTTGACCCACATCCGCCGTCGCGGGACGAACAGCGCCGCCAGCAGGCCGAGGGTGGCCAGAACCGCGAAGAGCAGCACCCACGGGGCGGCCAGGTCGCGATGGATCGACAGCGACGCGAACCGCTTCACGGATTCGGCATAGCCGGTGGCACCCTCGGGCGATTCGTCCTCGAAGGTGATCGTGCCGAGCCCGTCCGGCAGTTCGGCCGACTGCCCGGGGGCGAGCTCGATCGAGTCGATGCCCGTGTCTCCACCGCTGAGCTGTTCCATCTCGCTCGTGTCCAGCGTGTAGACCGAGCGCGGCTGGCCGCCGTCGATGCCGAGGTCGCCGACGAAGACGTTGAAGGTGACGACGGGACTGATGAGGTCGGGATACGCCGACGTGAACGCGCCGGAGGCCAGCGCCGCCTGCGTGGGATAGAAGAACCCGACCAGGCCCATCTGCTCGGGCAGACCGTCGGGCACCTTCACGACGCCGAGCGAGGTCATGTTGGTGTCCTGCGGCAGGAAGGGCACGGAGTCGTGGAAGATCTCCTCGCCCTCGGCGTTGCGGATGGTGAGGGTCGGGGCGTAGCCGTTGCCCATCAGGTAAACGCGGTCGCCCGCGACGTCCAGCGGGTGGTTGACGCGCACCTGCCCCTCGCCCTCCTCGCCGTCCACGCGCGTGGTGAGGTTCGCGGCGAAGTCGCCGGCCTGACCGGCGCCCTGTTCGCCGAGGGGCACATAGCTGACGTCGAACTCGTCGAGGGTCAGCGCGTAGGGCGTGAGAGTCTCGGCGCTCACGAAGCGACCGGGGTTGAACGAGGAGTAATCCAGCAGCGAGTTGACGAACGTCGTCCCCTCGACGATGACGCGCTGGCCGGTGTAGGTGAATCCGCCGCCCACACCGACGGCCACGAGCACCCCGACCAGTGCCCCGTGGAAGACGAGGTTGCCCGTCTCACGCAGGTACCCGCGCTCCGCCGACACCGAGAAGGCCCCACGGCCGTCGTAGCGCTCGACGCGGTACCCGGCCTTGCGCAGCTGCCCGGCCGCCAGCTCGACGGATTCGGCCGCCAGGCGGGCGGCGTCGTCGGGGGACGCGGCATCCAGCTCCGCCTCGCGGAAGTCGTCCAGGCGCGACAGGCGCGCGGGCGTCCGCGGCGGGCGTGAGCGCAGCGCCTTCCAGTGGTGCTTGGTGCGCGGGATGACGCAGCCGATGAGCGAGACGAACAGGAGGAGGTAGATCGCGGAGAACCACGGCGAGGAGTAGACGTCGAACAGGCTCAGGTTCTCGAGGATGGGAGCCAGGTCGGGGTTGTCGGTGAAGTACTGCGTGACGCCGTTGGGATCGGCACTGCGCTGCGGCACGATCGATCCCGGCACCGCGGCGATCGCCAGCAGCAGCAGCAGGACGAGCGCCGTGCGCATGCTCGTCAGCTGACGCCAGCCCCACCGCATCCATCCGACGAATCCGAGGGCGGGCGCGGTGATGTCCTCGGGATCGGCGGAGGCGTGGTCGGCAGGGCGCAGCGGGTCGGTCATGGTCGATTCGTCAGAGCGGGAGGGGGACACTCTGGATCACCCCCTGGAGTTGCGACATCCACGCGCCCCACACGCCCGTGACCATCGCGAGGCCCAGGAGGATCAGGAGCGCCCCGCCGATCAGGTTGATGGCGCGGATGTGGCGGCGCAGGAACGCCACCGAACGGGTCGCCCAGCCGAAGCCGAGCGCGAGGAGGAGGAACGGGATGCCCAGGCCCAGCGAGTAGGCCAGGCCCAGCAGCGCGGCGCGGCCGGGGTCGCCCAGGTTCCACGACACCGAGAAGATCGCGGCAAGGGTCGGGCCGATGCACGGCGTCCACCCGATGCCGAGGGCGATGCCCAGCAGCGGTGCGCCGATGAGCCCGATGTTGTTGCGCGCCTGCGGTCGCACGGTGCGCTGGGCGATGCCGAACAGCCCGATGAAGACCAGCCCGAGCAGGATGACGATGACGCCCATGACGCGCGTGATCGGGTCGGCGTACTCGACGAAGAAGCGCCCGACCGTGCCGCCCAGGACGTTGACGGTCATGAACACGAGCGTGAACCCGGCGATGAACAGCAGCACGCCGCCCAGGAGCCGGCCGCGGCCGGGCGCCGCCGTGGACGAGCCGCGGCGGGGCGCGACGGAGCCGCCGATGAACCCGAGGTAGCCCGGGACGAGCGGGAGCACGCACGGGGAGAGGAACGACACCAGCCCGGCGGCGAGGGCGATGGGCAGGGCGAGCCACAGCGCACCGTCGAACACGACCGCGCCGGGGTTCACGCCGGCTCCGCGAGGACGTCGCGCACGATCGTCTGGAGGATCGAGGCCTCCGGCAGTTCGCCGATGATGCGCGCGGCGACGCGACCCTCCTTATCGAGCACGAGCGTCACGGGCGTGGCGGTGAGCGGCGCATGCTCGGCGAAGGCGAGCTTGACCGCGCCGCCGTTGACGTCGATGACGCTCGGGTAACTCACGCCGTTGTCGCGGGCGAAGGATGCCGCGGTCGCGGCCTGGTCGTAGGTGTTCACGCCCAGGAACGCGACGTCCTGCCCTTCGAAGCTCTCATACGCCTCTTCCAGGCGCGGGGCCTCGACGATGCAGGGGCCGCAGGCGGCGTACCAGAAGTTCACGACGAGCACCTGGCCGGCGTAGTCGGCGTCCGACACCTCGGCGCCCGTCTCGGTCACGCCGGCGAACTCGACCCGTTCACCGCGATCCGCGGCCGGGATCTCGGAGGTCTGGAAGCCGTTGGCGGCGATATAGCCCTTGTTGTCGCCCGCCCGGTACTGATCGGCCAGCGGATCGGCCGCACACGCGCCCAGCCCGAACGCGAGAGCGGCGGTGAGGGATGCGGCGAGGAGGCGCCGGCGCATCACACGGCCCCCACGTCGACGGCACCAGCGGTCGACGCCGGCTCTGCGTAGTCGACCTCGACCCAGCGGTCGCCGCGGCGCTCGAAGCTCGTGACGCTGGACAGTGCGCAGCGACGGCGACGCGGATCGTGGCGCAGCGCGCCGCCGGCGATCGAGAGGTGCGAGATCCAGATCGGGAGCTGGTGCGACACGATCACGACATCCCCGCCGTCAGCCGTGTCCCACGCGTCGTCCATGGCGGCCCGCATCCGCGCGACGATGCTCTCGTAGGCCTCGCCCCAGCTGGGGAGGGCGGGGCGGGCGAGGTGGCGCCAGTTCAGCGGGTTGTAGAAGACCCGCCCCATCCGCCGGCCTTCGAAGACGTTCGTCGGCTCGATCACGCGCTCATCGATGACCGGCTCCAGCGCGAACAGCTCCGCGAACGGCTCGGCCGATTCGCGCGTGCGCTGCAGCGGTGAGACGACCAGTGCACTCACGGATCGTTCGAGCGATCGCACGTACTCGGCGGCCTGCCGGGCCATCCGCCGCCCATCGGGGCTCAGGCCGAAGCCGGGCAGCCGTCCGTAGAGGACACGCCCGGGGTTGTCGACCTCGCCGTGGCGCACGAGGTGGAGGCGATCGGCGGACACCCCTCCAGTCTAGGCGGGGGCGTTCTGTGGAGCGCCTGTGGGGAGGGTGGGCCCTGGGCTCGGTCAGACGCCGTCAGTGCCGGTGCGGCGCGCGCGCGTCAGCATGCGCACCCGGACGACCACGAACCACACCACCGCGACGAGAACGGCGGCGATCACGACGTACTGGAGGATGTCGGCGTACTGCTCGATGACGTGCCACTGCTCGCCGAGGAGATACCCGGCCAGGACGAAGATCGTGTTCCAGATCAGACTGCCCGCCGCCGTCAGCAGCGTGAACCGCCACACCGGCATCTTCGCGACACCGGCGGGGATCGAGATGAGGCTCCGGAAGATCGGCAGCATCCGGCCGAAGAACACCGCCTTGCCGCCGTGCCGCTGGAACCACGCCACGGTCACGTCCACGTCCTGCACCTTCATCAGCGGCATCCGGTCGGCGATCCGGCGCAGCCGCTGGACCCCCAGCCACCGGCCGAGGCCGTACAGCGCGAGGGCGCCGACGATCGATCCGATCGTGGTCCAGATGAGGGCCTCGGCCAGCGAGAAGGAGCCGCGGCTCGCCGCCAGACCCGCCATCGGCAGCACCACCTCGCTCGGCAGCGGGGGGAAGAGATTCTCCAGCGCGATCGCCAGGCCCGCGCCCACCGGTCCGATGATGTCCATCAGGGAGACGGTCCAGTCGGCCAGCGCCGACAGCCACGATCCGTCGCCGGCTGTGGAGGTCGCGGCAAGCGTGATTTCGGTCATCGGGGCCTTTGCTCTCGGTGATCGGCGGACGTGCGGGTGCCGCGGTTCAGCCTAGGCGCGGGAGGTTACGAGTTGCTGGGGGCTCGCCCCCGTCCCGGTTCCGGTCAGCTGGATCCCGGACTACGCACCCACCGCGGCGCCGACGATCGCGACCGCCACGAAGAAGGTCAGCACCATCAGCGCAGCGCTCACCAGGGGCACCCAGAAGGCGACACGCCTCACGACGAGGAGGATCACGGCCCCCACGAGGCCGAGCAGGAGCGTCACCCACGGCGAGATCGCCGCGAACCAGACCCCGAAGGTCAGCAGGCCGTCGTTGCAGTTGTCGTCGAAGCATCCGTCCGACGCCATCGCGAGGAAGAGGCCGAAGTACGACGCCAGCGCCGCGAAGATCGCCAGCAGGATCAGCAGGACGACGGTGAGCACGATGTCCCACACGCGCACGGGCCGGGCGGTGCGCGGCGGGGCGGCGGTGGAGTCGGGGGGCGGGGCGTAGCTCACGCGCTCATCGTAAGGGGCGGCCGCGGACGGGGCGCAGGGCACGCGGGTTATCCACAGAACGCGGTGCGACCGGGGTTTTTCGCGGTCGCAATGGCGGTGGCCCGCGGGAGGATACGGGTATGGACGAACTCGTCGGCACCCTCCGCGATCTGATCGATCGCGCGGATGCGGCCGTCGGCGAGCTGATCGCGCGAGACGCGTTCGGCATCGCCCGTGACGACGACATCCTCGAGGCGCTCAGCCTCGCGGGGCGCCTCGAGCGCCGGGTCGAGGCCGTTCTCGTCGAGCTCGCCGGTGAAGCGGCAGCGCGGTCGGGTTCCCCCGATCGCGATGCCCGGCTCACTTCGCACGCCGGGTGCCACGACGTGTCGGAGCTGCTGCAGCGCACCACGCGGGTGGCGCCCCAGACGGCGGCGAAGTGGCAGCGGGCGGCCCGTGCCGTGCGCGGGCAGGTGTCGCCGTCGTCCGGTGAGGTCCTCCCCCCTTTCCTGCCCGCTCTGCGCGCCGCCATGACCGCCGGCGAGGCCGGCGTCGACGGCGTCCTGGCGGTGAGCACGGCGCTGGCCACGCTCGACCGACGCGTCCCGCGGGAGGACCTGCTCGTCGCCGACGAGATCCTCGCCGCCCAGGCACGGGGAACCGGACCGGATGCCGCCCCGCCGGCGTGCGCGGAGCTGCTCCGCCTGCAGGCGCTGGTGTGGTCGGCGGCGCTCGACCAGGACGGCGCAGAGCCGCGCGACCGGGCCGCCGCCCACCGCCGCGGCGTGACGCTCGGAGCACCCCAGGACGGCCTCGTGCCCGTGCACGGAAGGCTCATGCCGGAGGTGGCCGCGCAGCTGCGGCGCATCTTCGACGCCGTGCTGTCGCCGCGGGTCGGCGGCGTCGCGTTCCGCGAGGAGCCGCCGGCCGGTTCGTACGCCGACCTCGACGAACGACCCCCGGTCGATGACCGCCGGCTCGCGCAGCGGCAGCACGACGCGCTGGCCACCGCTCTGGGCGCCGCCGCCGCGAGCGGTGAGCTGCCCACGATCGGCGGGGCCGCCCCCACGCTCGTGGTCTCGGTCCGCGAAGAGGACCACCTGACCGGTGCGGGCTGGGCGTACGCCGAAGGCACCGATGAGCCGCTGTCGCCCGCATGTGCCCGCCACGTCGCCTGCAGCGGCAGCATCCAGCGGGTCGTGGTGGATTCCCACGGCCGCATCCTGCGCCTCGGCACGGAGGAGCGCGTCTTCAACCGGCATCAGCGTCGCTCGATCTCACTCCGCGACGGCGGGTGCCTCATTCCCGGATGCGGCGTTCCAGCCGGGTGGTGCGAGATCCACCATGTCACCGAGCACGCCCACGGTGGGCCCACCCACACCGACAACGGCGTGCTCCTGTGCTGGTTCCACCATCGGTTCCTCGACCGCAGCGGCTGGGGGATCCGGATGAATCGCGGAGTCCCCGAGGTGCGTGCCCCCGGGTGGCACGACCCTCATCGCCGATGGCGAGCGGTCACCCGGTCGCGCACCCGCCTCCTCGACCTCGTCGGCCGGCGGACGTAGAACCATCCGGGCCGGGACATGGCAGCCGGCGATGAGCGCGGGAATGTGTGACCGCGCGAGCGGCTGGATCGGGCCGTGCCCTGCAGATACGGTCGGGGCATGGTCGCTGATTCCGTGGCCGCGCGCTATCGCGGTTTCGCCGAGATGGAGGCGCGTGGGGTTTCCCCGACCTACGAGGAGTGGGCACTCGGCGTCGGCGGAGACGAAGAGGTCGCCGCGCTGATCGGCACGCTCCCCCGCGCGAAGCAGCAGGCAAACCTCGTCTTCGCTTCGGCCCGGGCCGCTGGCGCGCCGCTGGCGGACTACGAGCGCTTCCGCACCTGGCTCGTCCCGCACTGGCGCCGCGTCCGCGCAATCATCACCGTGCGGTCGACGCAGACCAACGAGGCGGGCCGATGCGCGGTGCTGCTCCCGGCCCTCGACGCCATCGACGGACCGCTCGCCCTGCTGGAGGTCGGCGCATCCGCGGGTCTTTGCCTCTATCCCGACCGGTACAGCTACCGATACGACACGCCCGCCGGCGCCGTAGCGATCGATCCGACGAACGGCCCGAGTCCCGTGCTCGCCCGTTGCCGCACCACGGCGACGACGCTTCCGGCGCGCGTGCCGGAGGTGGTGTGGCGCGCGGGGATCGATCTCCATCCGCTGGATCCCAGTCGGGGGGACGACCTTGCCTGGCTCGAGGCGCTCGTATGGCCCGAGCACGGCGAACGACGAGAGCGGCTCCGCTCCGCCGCATCCCTCGTCGCGGCGGAACCGCGGCCGGCCGATATCGTCCCCGGTGATCTCGTCGCAGAACTCGACACCCTCGCCGCCGCCGCGCCGAAGGGTGCGACCCTGGTCGTGTTCCACAGCTCGGTACTCGTCTACCTCGACCCCGGCCGGCGCTCTGCTTTCGTCGACATCGTGCGCTCCCTCCGCGGCGCGCGGTGGCTCAGCAACGAAGGTGAGGGGGTCTTCCCCGACATCGCGCGGAAACTACCCGAACCGGCCGCGGGGCGAACGGTGCTGGCTGTGGACGGCGAACCCATCGCCTTCACCGGGCCGCACGGTCAGAGCTACGAACCCATCGAGGCCGACCCGGGGGAACGGGTTCACCGCCCGCACGTAGACTGAACCCTCGTGAGTGAACGCGTTCTCGTCAAGCAGCTGCAGTCCCTCCCCGACGGCCCGGTATCGGTGTCGGGATGGGTGGAAACGGTGCGCGATCAGAAGAAGGTGCAGTTCGTCATCCTCCGGGACGAGACCGGTGCCGTGCAGCTGGTGAACCCCGCCACGCGTGAGCTCGCCGAGGACGCCGGCCCCGAGGCATCCGCCGCGCTCGCCCTGACCGAGACGATCTCGGCCCTCGCCACCGGAACCTTCCTGACGGTGCGCGGCCAGCTCAAGCACGACGAGCGCGTCAAGCTCGGTGGCGTCGAGATCAAGATCGGCACGCTCGACATCGCGGCCGAAGCCCTCCCCGAGACGCCCATCGCCGCCGACAGCGGCATGGACAAGCGCATGGACTGGCGCTTCCTCGACCTGCGCCAGGCCCGCAACAACCTCATCTTCCGCGTGCAGACCACGCTCGAGCACGCGATGCGCACGTACTGGATCGAGCGCGACTACATCGAGATCCACTCCCCCAAGCTCATGTCGAGCCCTTCGGAATCCAACGCCGAGCTGTTCAGCATGGACTACTTCGAAGACAAGACCGCGTACCTCGCGCAGAGCCCGCAGCACTTCAAGCAGATGGCGCAGTCGGCCGGCTTCGGCAAGATCTTCGAAATCGGCGACGTCTTCCGCGCCGACCCGTCGTTCACGAGCCGCCACGCGACCGAGTTCACCTCCGTCGACGCCGAGATCAGCTGGATCGACTCGCACGAGGACGTCGCCCGGATGCAGGAGGAGCTCCTGCAGTTCGCCATCCAGGCGGTCAAGGACAAGCACGGCGCCGAGATCCAGGAGCTCTTCGGCATCCAGGTCGTCGTCCCCACCCTCCCCTTCCCCCGCATCCCGCTGGCCGAAGCCCGCGAGACGGTCAAGCAGCGCGGCTACGAGATCCCTCGCACCGACGGCGACCTCGACCCCGAGGGCGAACGTCAGGTCGCCGCGTACATCGAGGAGACCTACGGACACCAGTTCGTCTTCGTCACCGACTACCACCCCGAGATCCGGCCGTTCTACCACATGCGCGATCCGGAGACCGGGATGACGCGGAGCTACGACCTTCTGTTCAAGGGCGTGGAGATCACCACGGGCGCTCAGCGCGAGCACCGCGTGCGCGTCCTGGAGGAGCAGGCCGTCGAGAAGGGGCTCGACCTCGCCGGCCTGGAGCACTACCTCGACTTCTTCCGGTACGGCACTCCCCCGCACGGCGGGTTCGGCATGGGTCTCGCGCGTCTGCTGATGCTGCTGCTGGGCGAGTCGTCGATCCGCGAAGTCACGTTCCTCTTCCGCGGTCCCACGCGCCTGGCTCCCTGACCCCACCCCGCACCATCCGGCACTGAGCCGACGGCCAGGATCGGTCCAGCCTCGCCCCGTAGCGTGGATGCACGTGTTCGACAATGCCTGGCTGAACTTCGCGGTCACCTTCGTCGCGTGCGTCGTCGTCGCGACGATCGTCACCCTCCTCGTCGCGTGGATTGCGCGGCTGGTCGCGCGACGACGGTCGTGGCCGCACCGCCTCGTCCACCACGCCCGCCTACCGTTCCGTACGCTCGTGCTGCTCGCGGGGATGTGGACGGCCGTGGGGCTGGCATTCCCGGAAGCGTCGTGGCTGCCCGCGCTCACTCAGCTGCTCTCGATCCTCGTGATCATCGCCGCCGCGTGGCTGCTCGGCGCCCTCGTGACGTTCGCGACCGACCTCACCCTCGGCCGTAATCGCATCGACGTCCCCGACAACCGGGTGGCCCGCCGCATCCGCACGCAGACCCTCATCGTGCGACGCCTGGCGATCGCGCTCATCGTCGTGATCGCGCTGGGCGCGATCCTGCTCACCTTCCCCGCCGTGCGCGCCGTCGGGGCGAGCGTGCTCGCGTCGGCCGGTATCGCCTCGATCGTCGCCGGTCTGGCGGCCCAGACGGTGCTGGCGAACATGTTCGCCGGCCTGCAACTCGCCTTCAGCGACGCCCTGCGCGTGGACGACGTCGTCGTCGTGGAGGACGAGTGGGGACGCGTGGGCGAGATCACCCTGAGCTACGTCGTGCTCGATCTGTGGGATGACCGCCGGCTCGTGCTGCCGTGCACGTATTTCACCACCCAGCCGTTCCAGAACTGGACTCGGCGGGGCAGCGAGCTGCTGGGTTCGGTCGAGCTCGACGTGGATTGGCGCGTCTCGCCGGCGCGCATGCGCGAGCACCTCGACGACGTGCTGGCCCGCACCGACCTGTGGGACGGGCGCGCCTCCGTGCTGCAGGTGACCGAGGCCACCGGCGGACTCGTCCGCATCCGCATCCTCGTCACGGCCGCCGACGCGCCGACGCTGTTCGATCTGCGCTGCCACGTGCGCGAGGCGATGGTGACGTGGATGCAGCACACGATGCCCGCCGCGCTCCCCGTGCAGCGCGTGCTGGTGACCAGCGCGGGGGACGCGCAGCCCGCGCCCGCGCGCGAGCACTCCCCCGAGCCGGGTGCGGGCCTGTTCACCGGCAGCGCGGAGGCCGAGGAGCGCGCATCCGCCTTCACGAACGCGATCCCCGTCATCCGCCCCGAGGACGATCCGCCCCGTCCGCCCCGCGAAGACTGACCCCGGCGTCCCCGCCGACCTGCCTCGGCCCGCTGCCCAAACTCCGCAGAAACCGGCCGGATGGCCTCGAAACGGGTTTGTCGGGGCCTTTCCGGCGCATTCTTGCGGAGTTCGGGCAGCGGGAGGGCGGCGCGAGGGCGCAGCGGCGGCGCGGCGCAGCGCGAGGACTCGGAGGCGCGAGGGCGCAGCGCGAGGGCGCGGCGAGGCGCGCGGGGGCCCTAGGCCCTCTCCGCCACCAGCAGCGCCTCGCGCAGGCGGTCCGCGGAGACCCGCCAGTGCGCGTGGAGGGATCCGTCGATCAGCACGACCGGGATCTTCTCCCACCATCGCTCATACAGGGCGGCGTCCTCCAGGATCGAGAGACGCTCCACGGCGACGGAGTCGGCGACGTCGTCGGGCAGGTCGGCGACCACCGCCTCCACGATCTCCTCGGCGACATCGCACAGATGGCACTCCGGTTTGCCGATGACCGTCAGCGTCGTCACGACCGGATCCCCTGCGGCATCACGGCGCGGCACTCAGTGCTCGAGGCCGTAGCCGGCCTCGACCCACGCACCCGTGCCGCCTTCAATGTTGGTGGCATCCATGCCCCGCGCGGTGAGGGCCTCCACGACACGCGCCGAGCGTCCACCGACCTGGCAGATCACGTCGAACGGGCCCTCCGGGAGCTCATCGAGGTGCTCGCCGAGGGTCGACATCGGCATGTTGACGGCACCCGGCACATGGCCGGCCGCGTACTCGTCGGGCTCGCGCACGTCCACGAGCGGAACACCCTCGCGCTCGCGCAGCTGCTGGACGGAGATGGACTGCATGGCGACTCCAGAATGACGGCGGAACGGTCGAACACGAAGCGCCCGCCACGAAGGACAGGCGCTCGGTGTGTTCGGCCGCTTACTTCTTGTTGCGGCGCTGGTGACGAGTCTTGCGAAGCAGCTTGCGGTGCTTCTTCTTCGCCATGCGCTTACGGCGCTTCTTGATGACAGAACCCACGGAAAACCTCACAATGTCAGGGGTCTGGGTGCCGATCGCCGGCTCCCGGGTACACGAGGCGCAGAAAAAGGCCTCAGATCAGTCTAGCCGACGTCGGAGACCGGCCGTTGCATGGCATCGACCACAGCCGATTCCGGCACGCGGTAGCTGCGGCCGAATCGCACGGCGGGAAGCTCGCCGGAGTGCACGAGCCGGTAGACCGTCATCTTGGACACGCGCATCAGCTCGGCCACCTCGGCGACGGTGAGGAAGCGCACGTCCGGCAGTTCGGCCATGGCGTTCCCCTCTCGCGGTGTGCTGTCGACACTCTAGGCCGTGGGTGCGACGCGTGTAAACCCGCGTGGCTGATGGGCCGGATGGGGCAGAATCACGTGTCGCGGCGAGTGCGCGCCGCACGCTGACGCGCTTCGGCGAGCGCCTGGCGTTCGAGCTTCCGCGCCGCCCTGAGCGCCTTCTCCGCGTCCCGCACGGCCTTGCGCGCCTCGCGGTACCGCTTGTCCTCGGCGACATCGGGCGCTTCCGGCTCGTGCCACGGCGCGGAGGGTGCCGGCGGTGCTCCGGATTCACGCTCGGCCATGTATGCGGCGAGCCCGTCGAGAGTGCGATCCAGCCCGAACTGGAAGGGGTCGGCCTCCGAGCGGAACACACCGGCGTCGACGGCCCGCCGGAGGGCCGGGTACTCCTCCGGCGTGATGAGGGTCGCGAAGAGCCGATCCTCGTACGCCGCGATCTCCTCCGGCGACATCCCCCGTTCCCTGGCCTGGCGGGCGTAGGCGGCGAGGATCGTGCCGTACCACCGGGCCTGGCCGGTGACCTGCAGCGCCGCCGCGAGGCGCTCGTCATCGGTCAGCGGAGTCTCGGCGAGGGCGTCGAGCATGACGTCCATGAAGGCCGCGGAGTTCGGCGTGGCCGGTGACCCGGTGATCGGGATGTCGAGGATCCACGGGTGCTCCAGGTACACCTGCACGCTGGCACGGAATGCGGCGACCAGCCTGGCCCGCCACCCCTTCGCCTCGCGGATGGACTCCGGGGGAAGCCCCGTCGCCTCCTCCTGCATGAGCTGGATGAGGTCGTCCTTGGCGCTGACGTATCGGTAGAGCGACATCGTCGTGTACCCCAGGCGCGCGGCGACCGCCGCCATCGACACCGCGCCGAGTCCGTCGGCGTCGGCGATCTGCACGGCGGCGTCGACGATGCGCTCGAGGCTCATCTCCCGCTTCGGCCCGCGCTGCGGGTCGGCCGCCATGCCCCACGCCAGCGCCACGCCGCGCGGCAGCTCGAGATCGGGGGTCTGCTCATCCACACCGACATCTTAGGGCTGTTTATGACGTACACCGTGTGTTATCTTCATACGCAGTTTAGGTCGTATACAGAAAGGAAAGCCGATGGATGCCGCCATCTCGGTCCACCGCCTGCGCAAGCAGTACGGCGGACATGCCGTCCTCGACGGCCTGGAATTCAGCGTCCGTCGCGGTGAGGTCTTCGCCCTGCTCGGACCGAACGGGGCCGGCAAGACGACGACGATCTCGATCCTCACGACGCTGCAGCTACCCGACGGCGGGGAGGCCTCCGTCGCGGGATTCGACGTCGCGACCTCCCCGCGCGACGTGCAGCAGCGCATCGCCCTGACCGGACAGGCCGCCGCGGTGGACGATGTGCTCACCGGAGCCGAGAACCTCATGATGCTCGGCCGGTTGTCCGGCCTGCGCCCCCGCATGGCGCGCGAGCGCGCGACAGAGCTCCTCGCGCGGTTCGATCTGACCGACGCCGCGTCGCGGCCGGTCGGCACCTACTCCGGAGGGATGCGGCGGCGTCTGGATCTGGCCCTGAGCCTCGTCGTCACCCCGGAGGTGCTCTTCCTGGACGAACCCACGACCGGATTGGACACCCGCAGCCGGCGTGAACTGTGGGACGTCATCCGCACGCTTGCCGCGGGTGGGACCACGGTGTTCCTCACGACGCAGTACCTGGAGGAAGCGGACCAGCTCGCCGACCGCGTGGCCGTCCTGCACGGGGGTCGCATCGCCGCATCCGGCGCTCCGTCCGAGCTGAAATCGCGCGTCGGAACCGAGGTGGTGGAGCTGCGCGACCCCGCCGGCGAGCTCCTGCAGGAGATCGCCACGGACGGGACGGTGCGGGGACTGCGCGCCGCCCTCGACACCCTCGACGCGGACCGGGACGAGGGTGCCGTGACCCTTCGTCGACCGACCCTCGACGACGTGTTCCTTGCCCTGACCGACGACCCCGCAGCCCTCCCCGAAAGGAGCACCCCGTGACCACCCCCGCCCTCCTGCGCCCCCGCCTGACCGGGATCACCGCCGAACGCGTCTTCGTGCGGCGATCGCTCGTGCGCTCGCTGAGAGATGGGGAATCCCTCATGATGGCGATCCTGCTGCCGGTCCTGCTGATGCTGATGTTCACGTTCGTCTTCGGCGGCGCCCTGGAACCCGGCGGCGGCTACGTCGACTACGTCGTCCCCGGGATCATCCTCACGTGCGCGGGCTTCGGCGCGTCGTCCACGGCCCTGTACGTGGCCGGCGACATGAAGGCCGGCATCGTCGACCGTTTCCGCACCATGCCGCTGCGCTCGGGGGCGGTGCTGACCGGACACGTCGTCGCGAGCCTCGTGCGCAACCTCCTGGCCACCGGCGTCGTCATCCTCGTCGCCGTGGTGGTCGGCTTCCGCCCCACCGCGGGCGTGCTGGGATGGCTGGGCGCCCTGGCAATCATCGCGCTGTACATCCTCGCGATCACGTATCTGTTCGCCGCCATCGGCCTGGCCGCACGGAGTCCGGAAGGGGCGAACGCCTACGGTTTCATCCTGCTGTTCCTGCCGTACCTCTCCAGCGCCTTCGTCCCCGTGGAGACCATGCCGCAGTGGCTGCAGGGGATCGCCAGCACCCAGCCGGTGACACCCATCATCGAGACGATCCGCGCCTTCCTCTTCGGCACGGGCGCGGGAGCCGAACTCGGATGGGCGCTGGCGTGGTGCGGTCTCATCCTCGCCGTCTCCGTCGCGTGGGGCGCGTGGCTGTTCCGCCGGCGCAGCCGCTGACGAGGATTCACAGCGCACGCTGAAACTGCCCTGACATCGCGCAAATCCCGGATGGCGATAGTGAGGGCATGACCGAGAAACCAGCTGCCGGACCGGCTCCGGCCACACCCAGTACCCCGGAAGAATCCACCACCCCCGACGCCACGATCCCCGCGGCTCCTTCCCCCGCCGAGACTGCGGACGAGCCGACGAAGCGCAAGCGGAACTGGCCCGTCATCGCCGCGGCCGTCGCCGGTGGCGTCGCCGTCACGGCGCTCGCCTTCGGCGGCGGTCTCGCGACCGGCTGGAACCTGAACTCGGGCCCCGAGTCGGGATTCGAATTCACCGACGGCTCACAGATGCCGGAGGAGGGCGGCCCGGGCTCCGACGACCGGAACGGCCCGCGCGGGCACGACCACCCCTCCGAATCGCACGACCGCGACGGCTCCGGACCGCGTGACGGATTCGGACCGCGCGGCGGCGACGACGACCGCACCCCCACGGCCCCGGACGACGACGCCGACGCGGACGACACCGAGAAGGACGACGCGGATCGGGACGCCGACCGGAGGGACGCCGACCAGAAGGACGACGCCGACAGCGACGCGTGAGGCGTCAGCGGCCCGGCAGTTTGCGCAGGGCCGCTGTCACGGCGTGCTTCGCCGACGCGGCGGCGCGCCCGACCACGTCCGCCGCATGAGCGGCGGGTTCGGGCAGCGTCGCCGGCGTCGGCGGATCCGCGGAGAAGAAGGGAACCAGCCAATCGTCGACCTCGTCCAGCGGCGCGGTCTGCAGGCTGTAATAGCGATGCTGACCCTCTTCGCGCACCGACACCAGCCCTGCGTCCCGGAGCACCCTCAGGTGCTTGGACACCGTGGGCTGGCTCGCCCCGAGGACCTGCACGATGTGCGACACGCTGGTGCCGTCCTGGCCGTCCGCGGAACGATCGAGGAGGAGCTGGAGGATGTCGCGACGCGTGCGGTCTGCGATCACGTCGAAGATGTCCGCCATTGCTTCAGATTAGTCGCGCTCGCCGCGGAGTACCATGAGCGGGGTCCACGAGCGAAAGGGGCGACGCGATGGCGTCAGCGCCGGCGTGGGCTCGAGACCGCCACAGATGGTCGGCGCCACTCGACCGAGGCTGGGACCGGGTCCGCAACCTGACGACGTCGTCGCCGGCCCGGTTCGCGGTGCTCGTGTTCCTCGCGCTCATCCTGCTGTTCACGGCGCTGTACTCGTTGCCGGCCGCCTCGGCCGACGGAACCCGCACGCCGTTCGCCGACGCGCTGTTCACCGCGGTGTCCACCATCTGCGTGACGGGCCTCGCGACGGTGGACATGTACTCCCACTGGTCGCCGCTGGGTCACGTCTTCACCTACATCGGCGTCAACGTGGGCGCCCTCGGCGTGCTCACGCTCGCATCCATCCTGGGGCTGGTGATCTCCAAGCGCCTCGGGCTGCGGGCCAAACTCATCGCCGCCGGCGACTCGAACCCGCTCCGCGTGCACGGCGGGCCCGTCAACGAGGGCCAGACGGTTCGTCTGGGCGAGGTGGGACAGCTGCTGCTCACGGTCGCCCTCTCCACCCTCGCGATCGAGGCGGGGCTGGCGATCCTGCTCTACCCCGCGCTCATCATGGCCGGCATCGACCCGCTCGTGGCACTGTGGGAAGCGCCCTACTACGCCGCCATGGCCTTCACCAACACGGGGTTCGTCCCCAACGCCAACGGCCTCGTGCCCTTCGCCGACGACTACTTCCTGCTCACCGTGCTCATGGCCGGCGTGTTCCTCGGCTCGATCGGCTTCCCCGTCATCTTCTCGCTGTGGAAGAACTACTGGCACGTGCGCCGCTGGTCGCTGCACACCAAGCTCACCCTCATCACCACGACGATCCTCTTCGTCGCCGGGGCGGGCATCATCCTCCTGCTCGAATACAACAACCCCAAGACCTTCGGGAGCATGGACGCGTGGGACACCACGTTCCAGGCCTTCTTCGTCTCGGCGATGACCCGGTCGGGCGGATTCAGCGTCGTCGAGATCGGCGACATGAACGGCTCCACCCTCGTGGTCGGCTCGATGCTCATGTTCGTCGGCGGCGGATCGGCCTCCACCGCCGGCGGGATCAAGGTGACGACCCTCGCCGTGCTGGCCCTGGCCGTGTGGTCGGAGGCGAAGGGCCGCTCGTCGGTCGAGGCCTTCGGTCGCCGCATCCCCAGCGACGTGCAGCGCGTCGCCCTCTCCGTCGTGGCGTGGGGCGCGACGATCGTGGCGGTCTCCACCGTGGCGATCGGTCAGATCACCCAGGCGCCCATCGAACAGGTGCTGTTCGATGTGATCTCCGGCTTCGCGACGGTCGGACTGTCCACGGGTCTGACCGCCGACCTGCCCGACCCGGCCATCTACGTTCTGGCGGCGACCATGTTCATGGGGCGCGTTGGTACAGTGACACTCGCCGCGGCGGTCGCTGCGACGTCCCGCACGCAGCTGTACTCCCTGCCCGTGGAAAGGCCCATCGTTGGTTGACCGCATCCGGAACGATTCGCCCGTCCTCGTCATCGGCCTCGGCCGGTTCGGCGCCGCGTGCGCCGGTGAACTCGACCGGCTGGACCGCGATGTGCTCGCCATCGACGAGAGCCTCGAGCTCGTGCAGAAGTGGTCCGAACGCGTCACGCACGCCGTCCAGGCCGACGCCCGCAACATCGACGCCCTCAAGCAGATCGGCGCGCAGGACTTCCAGGTCGCCGTCGTGGCGGTCGGATCGCTCATCGAGGCATCCGTGCTCATCACCGCCAACCTCGTCGACCTGAAGGTGCCGCAGATCTGGGCCAAGGCCGTCTCGCAGGCGCACGGCAAGATCCTCGCCCGCGTGGGCGCCAACCACGTCATCTACCCCGAACGCGAGGCCGGCGAGCGCGTGGCGCACCTCGTCAGCGGGCGGATGCTCGATTTCATCCGCTTCGACGACGACTTCGCGCTGGCGAAGATGTACCCGCCGAAGTTCATCCGGGGCATCGGCCTGAACGAATCGGGCGTGCGCAGCAAATACAACGTCACAGTCGTGGGCGTGAAGAGCCCCGGGCGGCCGTTCCGATACGCGGAGGCGAACACCATCGTGACCAACCACGACCTCATCATCGTGTCGGGGACCAACTCCGACATCGAGCGGTTCGCCTCGCTCGACCGCTGAGCGCCGGCGGCGGCGTCAGCCTGCGGCCAGCTCCCGCGCGCGTGCCAGCGCCGCATCCGTCGCCCGCTCGAACACCGCGGCCAGATCCGCCTCCTGCAGCACGGCGACGGCGCGTTCGGTCGTGCCCTTCGGGCTCGTGACCTGACGACGCAGTTCGCGCGGGTCCTCGCCCGTGGCCTCCATCAGCGCCGCCGCGCCGACGAAGGTCTGCCGCGCCAGCATCCACGCCTCCGCCTCGGTGAACCCCTTCCGCACGGCCGCCTCGGCGAGCTGTTCCACGAGCAGGAAGACGTAGGCCGGACCGGAGCCGGAGATGGTGGAGAGGGCATCGATCTGCGACTCGGGCACCTCCACGACCTCTCCCACCGTCTCGAACAGGCGTCGCACGACGGCGATGTCGCCCGGGGATGCGGCGGCATCGGCCGCGAGGCCCGTGACGGCCTTGCCCACCAGCGCGGGCGTGTTCGGCATCGAGCGGAGGACGACCGCGCGCGGGCCGAGGATCCGGGTGAAAGTGGCGAGCGGCACACCCGCGGCCAGGCTCACCACGAGAGCTCCCTCGCGCACGTGCGGGGCGATCGCGCGGAGCAGATCGGGCACCATGGCGGGCTTGACGCCCACGAGGACGACATCGGCGGAGGAGGCCGCGACGGCATTGGCCTGCGGGTCCTCCTCGAGGGCGAGACTGGTCACGCCTTCCAGCGCGGCGAGACTCCCCGCCTTCGCGGCCGTGCGGTTGGTGACGGTGATCGACGGGGCCAACCCCGAACGCACGAGACCCTTCAGGATGGCGCCGCCCATCGATCCGGCTCCCAGGATCGCGACGGCGGGCAGGGAGTCGGACGGCGCATCGGTCATGGCGCCATCCTAGAAGCACCGCACGGCCGCAGCGGCGGCACCGACGGCCCGACCGGAGGAGAGGAACCGCCGCAAGGGCCGAGGGTCGCGTTCCGTCGCGCCGACGCCGGAGATATAGTCGATGCGCAGGCGCCCGATCGCCCGCGACACAGTGCGGAGGACCTCCCCATGACCCTGTTCGACGGAATCTCCTCACGACGCGTCGAGACGCCGCGGCTGAGCGTGACCGTGCTCGAGCGGGACGGCGACGATCCGTCCACCCCCGCCGATCGCACCGTCGTCTTCGTCCACGGCACCGTCGGGTCCTCGCTGTTCTGGCAGGAGATCCTGCAGGACCTCCCGAGCGACCTCCGCGTGCTCGCCGTCGATCTGCGCGGGTACGGCGGCACCGAGAACGCACCGGTGGACGCCACACGCGGGGTGCGCGACTTCAGCGACGACCTCGCCGCCACCCTGGACACGATCGGCATCCGCACCGCCCATCTCGTGGGCTGGTCGCTCGGCGCAGCCGTCATCCTGCAGTACGCGCTGGAGCATCCCGCGCTCTCGCTCACTCTCGAAGCGCCGATCTCGCCGTACGGCTTCGGCGGCACCCGCCGGGACGGCACGCGCCTCACACCGGAGGATGCCGGCACCGGGGGCGGGACGGCGAACCCCGACTTCGTGCGGCGCCTCGCGGCAGGCGACTCCGGCGACGAGGCGGAGACCTCGCCGCGCAGCATGTTCCGCGCCGGCTTCGTCGCGAGCGGCTACCGCAGCGATCACGAAGACGTGTGGGTGGCGGCGATGCTCGCCACCTCCACCGCCGGCGGCAACTACCCGGGTGACTCCGTGCGCACCGACGCGTGGCCCGGCTTCGCCGCCGGCACCACCGGTGTCCTGAACGCGCTCGCCCCGAAGCACTTCGACCTCTCCGGCATCGTCGACCTCGCCGAGAAGCCGCCGCTGCTGTGGGTGCACGGAGAGGTGGATGCGATCATCTCGGATGCGTCGGTCTACGAGCCCAACGGACTCGGGAGCCTCGGGATCCTGCCCGATTGGCCCGGAGACGACATCGCCCCGCCGCAGCCGATGGTGTCGCAGACCCGCGACGTGCTGGACGCGTACGCCGCGGCCGGCGGCGACGTCGTGGAGATCGCGCTTCCCGGCGTCGGGCACAGTCCGCACCTGGAGGCCCCGGCGAAGTTCCGCCATGCGCTGCTGACCCGCATCGGCTACGTCGGCACGCCCGCCGACCCTGCTCCCACCACCGAGGCCATCATCATCCGATCGGCGGACTGACGTGAGCGCAACCGGAGGCGGCCGCGCCATCATCGCGGCGTTCCTGGCCAACATGGGGATCGCGATCGCGAAGTTCCTCGCGTGGCTGGTATCGGGCTCGGCATCGATGCTCGCCGAGGCGATCCACTCGCTCGCCGACTCGGGCAATCAGCTGCTGCTGCTGCTGGGCGGTCGCCGTGCGCGGCGCAGCGCCGACCGTGAGCATCCGTTCGGCTACGGCCGCGAACGCTACGTGTACGCGTTCGTGGTGTCGATCATCCTCTTCTCCGTGGGCGGGCTGTTCTCCCTCTACGAGGGCGTGGACAAGCTGACGCACCCGCACGAGCTGGAGAACGTGTGGATCCCCATCGCCGTGCTGGTCATCGCGATCGTCCTGGAGTCCTTCTCGCTGCGGACCGCCGTCAAGGAGAGCAATCATGTCCGGCTGCCCGGCCAGTCCTGGGTGTCGTTCGTGCGCCGCTCCAAGGCCCCCGAGCTCCCGGTCGTGCTCCTGGAGGACATCGCTGCGCTGACCGGTCTGGTGTTCGCGCTGTTCGGCGTGGGGCTGGCAGCCCTGACCCACAATCCCGTCTTCGACGCCATCGGCACCCTGATGATCGGCACCCTCCTCATCCTCGTGGCGATCGTCCTGGGCATCGAGACCAAGAGCCTGCTGGTCGGCGAGGGCGCGACCGAGGCCGACCACGACCGCATCGTCGCCGCCATCGAGGACGGTCCTGAGGTCGATCGCGTGATCCACCTCAAGACGCTGTACCTCGGCCCCGACGAGCTGCTGGTCGCGGCGAAGCTGGCGCTGCCCGCCGACGAGACGCTGACCGCCGTGGCCGCGCACATCAACACCGTCGAGGAGCGCATCCGCGCAGCGCTACCGGTCGCACGGGCGATCTATCTCGAGCCGGACCTCGACCGTGCCGGCACGGACGTCGCCCCGGGTGGCGCGACAGCGGCGGGGACGGGCACCCTCGCGGACGGCACTCCCCCGGCGGGCTGACAGACTGGGCCGGTGGAGTACTGCATTTTCACCGAGCCGCAGCAGGGCTACGACTACGACGACCAGCTCGCCTTCGCCCTGGCGGCCGAACGCCTCGGCTTCGACGCGTTCATCCGCTCCGACCATTACCTGCGCATGGGTGAGGGCGATCCCCTCCCCGGAGGCACGGATGCGTGGACGACCCTGGCCGGCCTCGCCCGCGAGACCAGCCGCATCCGCCTCGGCACGCTCGTCTCCTCCGCGACGCACCGCCTCCCCGGTGTGCTCGCCGTCCAGGTCGCGCAGGTCGATCAGATGTCCGGCGGCCGGGTGGAGTTCGGCCTCGGCACGGGCTGGTTCGAACGCGAGCATCGCGCCTACGGCATCCCGTTCCCCGCGAAGAGGTTCGGCATCCTCGAGGAGCAGCTGGCCATCCTCACCGGCATGTGGCAGACCCCCGTCGGTGAACGGTTCGACTTCGCCGGCGAGCACTACACCGTCGAGGACTCCCCCGCCCTGCCCAAGCCGGTCCAGACGCGCATGCCGGTGATCGTCGGCGGCGGCGGCCCGCGCCGCACGCCCGCGGTGGCGGCGCGGTTCGCGACGGAGTTCAACATCGGCTTCGTGCCCGAGCCCACCGTGGCCGAGAAGTTCGCCGGCGTGCGCGCGGCGTGCGAGGCCATCGGTCGCGACCCGCGAACCCTCAAGCTCTCGGTGGCGACCCCGACGCTGGCCGGGGCCTCCGAGACCGATGTGGCCCGACGCGCGGCGACGCTCGGCCGGGATCTGGATGAGTACCGCGGCAACGGCGGCAACGTCGCGGGCGGACGGGCGGAGATCGCCGCCAAGGTCGAGCGGCTGCAGGCGCTCGGCGCCGAGCGCGTGTACTTCCAGCTCATGGACATGGGCGACCTGGAGCAGCTCGAGTACCTCGGGTCCGAGGTGCTGCCGCACCTTCCGCGCTGACCTCTCCGTGCGGCCGGGTCCGCGGCCGGATCAGCGGCGCCCGGCGAAGAAGCGCTGCAGCAGCATCAACGACGCCTCCGCCTCGACACCGGCGACCACCTCGACCCGGTGGGGCAGACGGCGGTCGCGCACGACGTCGTACATCGAGCCGGCAGCCCCGGCCTTGTCGTCCCACGCGCCGAACACCAGCCGCGGCACGCGCGCCTGCAGCACCGCCCCCGCGCACATGACGCACGGCTCGAGGGTCACCACGAGGGTGCAGCCGGCCAGATGCCATGTGCCCGCGGATGCAGCCGCCGCCCGCAGCGCGACGACCTCGGCGTGCGCGGTGGGATCGTGCGTGCGTTCGCGCAGGTTGCGCCCCTCGCCGATCACCGTGCCCGCCGCATCCGTCACGACCGCTCCCACGGGAACGTCGCCGGTCTCCTCCGCCCGCTCGGCCAGGGCGAGCGCGCGACGCATCGCGAGAAGGTCGCCGGGCAGGACGGTCATGCGGCTCCGAGGTTCGGACGAGGTCGAGCGGATAGATTGAGCCTATGCGTGTGCACGTGGCCGACCACCCCCTCATCACCCACAAACTGACGGTGCTGCGCGACGCGCGCACCCCCTCGCCGGTGTTCCGGCAGCTCACCGAGGAGCTCGTGACGCTGCTGGCGTACGAGGCCACCCGCGGCGTGCGCGTCGAGCCCCACGAGATCCAGACCCCCGTCACGACCACCGTGGGCGTGCACATCAGCGAGCCGCGCCCCATCGTCGTGCCGATCCTGCGCGCGGGGCTGGGCATGCTCGAGGGCATGGTCAAGCTCCTCCCCACCGCCGAGGTCGGCTTCCTCGGCATGGTGCGCGATGAGGAGACCTTCGAGCCCACGACGTACGCCGAACGCCTTCCCGACGACCTCAGCGACCGCCAGTGCTTCGTGCTGGATCCGATGCTCGCCACGGGCGGCTCGCTGGGAGCTGCGATCGACTTCCTCTTCCGCCGCGGCGCGCAGGACGTCACCGCGATCTGCCTGCTGGGCGCGCCGGAGGGCGTCGCCGCGATCGAGAAGCAGGTCGACGGACGCGACGTGACCCTCGTGCTGGGAGCGCTGGACGAGCGCCTCGACGAGAAGGGCTACATCGTGCCGGGCCTCGGCGACGCCGGCGACCGCCTGTACGGCACCGTCTGACCTCCTCCGGAGTCCTCAGGCGGGCACGAGCGTCGCTGCCGGAGTCGCTGCGGACACCAGTCGCGCGAAGGCGCTCAGGCGCGCGACGCCCTCCGGGGTGCGCGGCAGGTCGTCGAGCAGCCCCGGCGAGTAGATCAGGTACGCGGCTTGCATCGCGCGCGAGAGCGCGACGTTGATGCGGTTGGCCAACAGCAGGAACTCCGGACCCCGCGGCGCATCCCGCCCAGACGACGCCGCGAGCGACACGATCGCCACGACGGCTTCCTGCCCCTGGAACCGGTCGACGGTGCCCACGCGCACGGCGGGGAACCCGGACGCGGACAGCGCCTCCTCCACCGCGACCTGCTGCGCGTTGTAGGGCGTCACCACGATGATGTCCTCCGGCCGGAGAGGCCGGGACGGCAGCATCCGCACCGCGCCGTCGTCGTCGACCTCCGTCGCCGTCCACGAGCGGCCGACGAGGTCGGCGACGATCCGCACGACCTCCGCCGCCTCCTCCGGCGAGCACGTGGCGTTGCCGGAGTGGCGGAGCGCGACCGGATGCACGCCCGGCTCGATGCCCTCGAGCTCGCGCAGCGCCGTGGAGGGGTGGGAGGCGAGCTTGCCCTCGTACGACAGGCGCGAGACGGGGCCGGCCACCCGCGGGTGCATGCGCCATGTGCGCGAGAGGAAGTAGCCGTACTCGGGCGGCACGACCTCCGCGCCGTCCATGACCCAGCCGAGCGCCGAGGTGTCCACGGGCTCGGGGTGGGTGCCCTGCGACACCTGCGGCAGCTGCTGCGGGTCTCCCAGCAGCAGCAGGCGCGGCGCGGCGAGGGAGACGGCGATCGTGGAGGCCAGGGAGAACTGGCCGGCCTCGTCGATGACGAGGAGGTCGAGGCTCCCCCGGGGAATGCGCCCCTCGTGACTGAAGTCCCACGCGGTGCCGCCCACGACGAACCCGCCCGACGCGTGCTCGGCGGTGAAGGCGGCGAGGCCGTTGCGCGGCAGCGGCGTGAAGGAGGTCTCCGCCGCGGGGTCTTTCGGGGTCTTCGCCACGACGGCTGCCGGCACGCCGGCGGCGACCACGCGGTCGAGCATGTGCTCCACGACGGCGTGCGACTGCGCCACGACGCCGATCTTGTACCCGCGCTCGGCGACCAGCCGGGCGATGACGTGGGAGCCGACATAGGTCTTCCCCGTGCCGGGAGGGCCCTGCACGGCCAGGTAGCTCCGGTCGAGGTCGGCGACGCTGCGCACGATGGCGGCGACGTCGTCACCGGCGGACGGCGTGAGGGCCCCGGCCCCGCCCTGCCCCTGTCGAAGGGTGCGCGGCGGACGGCGGAGCAGGATGTCGGTGGCCGCGTCGGCCGGCAGCGAGGGGGCGGCGGCCAGCGCCGCATCCGCCCATGCGTCGATCGCGGCCTGCTGGTTGCCCGCGCGCGGCGGGGCGGCAGGCGTGAGGGCCAGCGGCAGCTCGCTCCAGGTGTTGCCGTCGACGGCGGTCTCCTCCACGACGGCGCCGTCGTCGAGCACCTCCACCACGCGCACCCAGCGTGCCCCGTGGATCCACCGCGGACGCGGCTGGTACGGGAACGGTGCCGGCAGGTCGTAGATCGCGAACGGCTCTCCGCCCGCGGTGAGGCGGGTTCCGGGCGCGACATCGCCCCGCAGCTGCAGGATGCGGCGCTCCGCTCCCCTGCCCGATTCGGCGAAGTGCCAGTCGGTCAGCACGCGCGAGCGCGCGGCGTCGACCACGACCACGTCGCGCGTGTCCTCCCACACCGAGACCGGTTCGCGCAGGCGCAGGAAGTGCGTGGCCCAGAACGACTTCGCCTCGCGCGGGTAGTAGTCGATGGCCGCAGCACCCAGCCGCAGCGCACCGGCCTCCGACTCCGGCGCCTCGGCGGCCCAGCGCTGCAGGGCGGTGGCCCGCGGCGACTCGGCGTAGACCACCTCGTCGGGCTCGAGTCCGCGCGCGGGCACGAGCCCGGCCTCACGCGCCCGGTCGACGAGCCAGTCGCGCAGGCGCCGCGTCGAGACGCAGTCGTAGCGGTTGTAGTCGGCGAGGTCGGCGAGGATCGCCTCGGATGCGGCGGTGTCGCCGTCGTCGGCGAGCGCCCGCGCCTGCACGTACCGCACGATCGAGTCGTCGCCGCGCTGCACGTCGGAGGTGCGGACCTCCTCGCCCATGTACAGCGGCTCGAGCTTCTTGATCGAGTACGACCGCGACCCCACCCGCAGCGCGCGGCGCACGATCGGGTACAGGTCGACGAAGACGCCCTCGCGCAGCAGCCGGTCGACGTCACCCTCCCGCACGCCGTAGCGCGCCGCCATCGTGAGCAGGTGGGCCGGCTCGTAGGGCGCGTAGTGGTAGATGTGCATGTCGGGATGCTGCGACCGGCGGAGGGCCACCAAATCGAGGAAGCGCTCCAGCGCCGCCTTCTCGGCGGCGAAGTCGTGCGCCCACAGCGCGGAGTACTGCTCCCGCATGTCGACCCAGCCGAAGAGATAGTCCAATCCCCACTGGCCGCCTTCGCCCTCGGTGTAGAGGGGGTCGCCCTCGAAGTCGAAGAAGATGTCCCCCAGATCGGGGCGGGGCAGGGCGCCGAGCGCCTGGGGTGCGACGACCTCGTATACCGGCACGGCGGTCGCGTCGGCGTCGGGGTCGGGACTCTGCAGCTGCAGTCGGGCCTGCGTGCGCAGCGACGCGAACGTGTCGGCGCTCATGCCGTCGGGCGCCTCGGGCGCACCGGCCAGCGCGTCGATCGTGCGGATGCCGGCCGCCGTCAGCCGTGCCCGCTGCACCGGGCGCATGCCGGCGACCAGCAGCAGGTCGCGGTGGGCGACGATCTCGAGCTCGCACGTGGGGCAGCGCCCGCACGCGACGACGGCGAGGTCTCCGCGCGGGTCGCCCCACGCGATGGGCTCCCCCGCGCCGCCCAGCTCGACACGACGGTCGGCGATCAGCGCGCGCAGCCGCTCGCGTCGCAGGCCGAAGACGGGCAGGAGGTCGTCGACCTCGTGCGTGCTGACGGTCCCGTCGCCCAGGAGCAGCTCGACGCGGTCGGAGCGCGGCACGCCCAGCCGGTCGAGCTGGTCGACGTATGCCGCCAGCTGCATGAGAGCGGTCACGCGGGCGTGTCGGGCGAGCTTGGTGTCCTGCACGAGCCACCGCGCAGTCGGCTGGCTTGTCGCGGTCGCCGGGCCCGTCGCGCCTCCCGGCTCCGCCCCGGGGTCGCGCACGAGGAAGTCGGCGAACCCCACGAACTCGTCCGTCGCGAACGCCGCCTGGTAGATCACGTCGGCGTCGGAGGCCAGGGCGGCGCGCGTGCGCTCCACCGCCGCGGCGAGCGCCGCCGCATCCGAGGACCGCGTCTCGGGGATCTCCACGACCCCGGCGCCGTACCGCTGCCGGTACGCCTCGAGCACGCGCAGTTCGTGCGCCGTGCCCAGACGCCCCGCCCGTTCGAGGGTGGGGTCTTCGGGGTCTTCCACGGCGGCGACCCGGCCGAGCTTGGCGTCGATCGCACGCAGCCACGCGAACTCGCACTCGGCGGCTGCTTTGAGGTCGCTCGCGCTCCAGACGATCCGGCCTTCGTTCTCGATGTAGCGCATGGTCCCCTTCTCCGTCTTCGACCCTAACCGCGACCTCCGACGTCGCCGCACGCCCCCGCGCGGGAGCGTCAACCCCCGAGCGGCCGCGGGAGCGCCCTGCCAGGATGGGACGGTGAGCACGAGCCTTCCCTTCGCCAGCGCATACCGGCACGGGTTCGCCCGCGTCGCCGCGTGCACGATCCCGGTCGCCATCGCCGACCCCGCCACCAACGCCGAATCGGTCCTCGCCACCGCACGGAAGTGCCACGACGAGACCGTGGCCGTCGCACTGTTCCCCGAGCTGTGCCTCACCGGCTACTCCCTCGAGGACCTCGTGCTGCAGGACCCGGTCCTGGATGCGGTGGAGGCGGCCGTGCAGCGGCTGGTCGAGGCATCCGCCGACCTGCTCCCGATGCTCGTGGTCGGGGCGCCGCTGCGCCACCGCAACCGCCTGTACAACTGCGCCGTCGTGATCCACCGCGGCGAACTGCTCGGCGTCGCGCCGAAGTCGTACCTGCCCAACTACCGCGAGTTCTACGAGCGGCGGTGGTACGCGGCCGGCGACGATCAGGCCGGCGAAGACATCCGCATCGGCGACCTCGCGGCCCCGTTCGGACCGGATCTGCTCTTCGAGGCGCTGGATGTCCCCGGCCTCGTGGTGCACGCCGAGGTCTGCGAAGACATGTTCGTGCCCGTCCCGCCGTCCTCCGAGGCGGCGATGGCCGGCGCCACGGTGCTGCTGAACATGTCGGGCAGCCCCATCACGATCGGGCGCGCGGATGACCGCAACCTGCTGGCGCAGTCGCAGTCGCTGCGGTGCCTGGCCGTGTACGCGTATGCGGCGGCCGGCATGGGCGAGTCGACGAACGACCTGTCATGGGACGGCCAGACGATGATCTACGAGGGCGGGCAGCTGCTCACCACCACCGAGCGCTTCCCCGACGGGCCGCGGCGCAGCGTCGCCGACGTCGACCTCGACAAGATCCGCCAGGATCGCCTGCGCCAGGGCACCTTCGACGACAACCGCCGCACGTACCGGCCGGCGTTCCGCACCGTCCCCTTCGTCCTCGCGCCGCCGGCGACCGACATCGGGCTGCGCCGCTCCCTCGACCGGTTCCCCTTCGTCCCCGACGACCCGGCCCGCCTCGCGCAGGACTGCTACGAGGCGTTCAACATCCAGGTCTCGGGGCTCGAGCAGCGCCTCACCGCGATCGGCGGACCCAAGCCCGTCATCGGGGTCAGCGGCGGCATCGACTCCACGCACGCGCTGCTTGTCGTGGCCAGAGCGATGGACCGCATGGGACGCCCGCGCAGCGACATCCTCGCGTACACGATGCCCGGCTTCGCCACGAGCGACCGCACGCGGAAGAACGCCATCGCGCTCGCGGAGGCTCTCGGCGCATCCATCGAGACCATCGACATCCGCCCCGCCGCCGAGGAGATGCTCCGCCAACTCGGGCACCCGTTCGCCTCCGGCGAGCCCGTGCACGATGTGACGTTCGAGAACGTGCAGGCGGGCCTGCGCACGGATTACCTCTTCCGCCTCGCCAACCACCACGGCGGCCTCGTGATCGGCACCTCCGACCTGTCCGAGCTGGCCCTGGGCTGGGCCACGTACGGCGTCGGCGACCACATGAGCCACTACGCCGTCAACGTCGGGGTGCCCAAGACGCTCATCCAGCACGTCATCCGCTGGGTCATCTCCGCGGGCGAGGTCGACGAGGCCAAGGACGTGCTGCAGTCGGTGCTCGACACCGAGATCAGCCCCGAGCTCGTGCCGGCCGACGCCGAGGGACGGATGCAGTCGACCGAGGACCGCATCGGCCCGTATGCGCTCCACGACTTCACGCTGCACCACATCCTGCGGTTCGGGTTCCGCCCGTCCAAGATCGCGTTCCTCGCCTACCAGGCCTGGCGCGACGCCGAGGCCGGCGAGTGGCCGCCCGGATTCCCCGACGACGCACGCTATGCGTACGACCTGCCCACGATCGCCCGGTGGCTGGAGGTGTTCCTGCAGCGGTACTTCGCGTTCGCGCAGTTCAAGCGCTCGGCCATCCCGAACGGGCCGAAGGTGTCCCCCGCGGGGTCGCTGTCGCCCCGCGGCGACTGGCGCGCCCCGTCCGACGGCAACGCCCGCGCGTGGCTCGAGGAGTTGCACGCCGCCCTCCCCGACGTCTTCCCCTCCTCCTGACGCCGAGACACCACATCCCGTCCGAGACCCCCGGCGACGCGTGGTGTTTCGGACGGAAAGTGGTGTCTCGGCGGACCGGGGCGGGGGCCGGCGGCGGGGGTGCTACTCCTGCAGGCCGATGCGGTCGGGGATGGCGAACGGCAGGCCCGGTAGCCACGAGGCCGGGTCGGGCCACGGGCGCGAGGTCGGCAGCGCCGTCAGGGTGCGCCGCAGCGCGGCATCGCGCGGTGACGAGGGTGCGGCCCTGGGGAGGACGCGGCGGGGTGCGCGGTGCCCGAGCGCCCCGCACCACCAGTGCCGCCACGTCGCGTCGGCCTGGTCGGGGTCGAGCACGATGTAGTAGTCGGGCATGAGCGCGCGGCCGGCCTGGAAGTCGGCCAGCGTCGTCTCGACCTCCACTTCGAGCGTCCCGAGCGTCGCGCGCTCCTCGTACAGCTCCACCCACGCGGCGGCGACGTGCTCGAGCGGGTCGGCGTCGTGCACGATCCACGGGGTGGATGCGGCGGCGATGCGCCGCGCGGCGAGGGCCGGTTCGGTGCCGTGCAGGCTCAGCGTCTCCACTCCCGCGAGGCCCTCCAGCGTCTCCAGCGCGTCGCCCGAGCCGGCTCCGACGACGGCGACGATGGTTCCCGTTCCCGATGTGTGCGCCATGCTCCACGGTACGACGCCGCACGTGCGCTGTGGGAAAGACTCGCGCGGACGCAACCCCGATGCACGGGTAGGGCGGCGTCCCTAGCCTCGGACGCATGGACGGCTTCGCCGCGATCGACTTCACCCTGGCCAGGGAGGTGCTCCAGCGGGGCATCGCCGCGGTCTACGTCGTGGCCTTCCTGTCCACCGCCGCGCAGTTCCGTGCGCTGCTGGGCGAAGACGGGCTGCTCCCGGCCCCGCGGCTGCTGGAGTGGGTGCGCTCGGGCTCCCGCGCGCGACGGCGGATGCTGCATCCCACCGTGTTCCGCTGGTGGGCCTACACCGACCGCCGGCTGCTCGCGGTGTGCGGCGCGGGAGGCGTGGTGGCCGCGGCGCTCGTGTGCGGGCTCCCTCAGCTCGGTCCGCCGTGGGTGCCGATGCTGTGCTTCCTGTTCGTGTGGCTGGCGTACATGTCGATCGTGAGCCTCGGCCAGACCTTCTACGGTTTCGGCTGGGAGATGCTGCTGCTGGAGGCCGGGTTCCTCGCGGCCTTCCTCGGCTCGGCCGACCAGCCGCCGCCCACGGTCGTGATCGTGCTGTTCTGGTGGCTGCTGTTCCGGCTGGAGTTCGGCGCCGGCATGATCAAGATCCGCGGAGGCCGGGAGTGGCGGGATCTGTCCGCACTGACCTACCACCACGAGACGCAGCCGCTGCCGGGGCCCCTCAGTCGTCAGGCCCACCTGCTGCCGCGCTGGTTCCATGAACTCGAGGTGATCGGCAACCACTTCTCGCAGCTCGTGGTGCCGTGGTTCCTGTTCGCTCCGCTTCTGGGCGTATGGATCCCGTGGCCGGGCTTCGCGTGGATCGGCACGATCGCCGGCGCGATCGTGATCGCCACGCAGCTGTGGCTCGTGGCGACCGGCAACTTCGCCTGGCTGAACGTTCTCACGATCGTCCTCGGTTTCTCCGCCGTGAGCGTCCCGGGCTCCGGCTCCCCCGCCGACGTGCCGCTGTACTGGCTGCTGATCACCGGGGCCGTGGCGGTGCTGTACGTCGTGCTGAGCTGGCCGGCGCTGCGCAACCTCGCCGCGCGCCGGCAGCTCATGAACGCGAGCTTCAACCGATGGAACCTCGCCAACGCGTACGGCGCGTTCGGAACGGTCACCAAGCGACGCATCGAGTGGGTCATCGAAGGCACGGAGGCCACCGATCCGGACGACCCGGACGCGGTGTGGCTGGAGTACGGATTCCGCGGGAAGCCGGGGGAGGTCCGCCGCATCCCTCCGCAGGTGGCGCCGTATCATCTGCGCCTGGACTGGCTGATGTGGTTCCTGCCCCTGGGCCGGTCGCTGGAGGACTGGTTCACCCACTTCGTCGTGCGCTTGCTGGAGGCCGACCCGCGGATGCTGCGCCTGCTGCGCCGCGACCCCTTCGACGGGCGCCGACCGGCGTGGGTGCGCGTGCACGCCTACCACTACCGCTTCACCACGCGCGCCGAGCACCGCCGCACCGGTGCGGTGTGGCACCGCACGTTCGAGGGCGTGGTGCTCGATCCGCTCCGCGCGCCCGCGAGCAGGTAGCCTGGACGCGATGGAAGACGCCCGCCCCGTCCGACGCCCCCGCGCCGCCGCCGTGATCGGCATCATCGTGGGCGCGCTGTTCCTCGCGCTCGGCGCCGCCGCGCTCCTGATCGGCCTCGGCCTCGTCATCGGCGTCATCGCCCTGGTCGGCGGCGCGCTGACCCTCGCCGCCGCCGTCTTCCTCCTCGTCCGACCCTGAGGACCCGCATGTTCCCTGCCCCGAACGACCCGAAAAAGCCCTCTCCGACCCGCGTGGGCATCTGGATCGTCGTGGCCGGCGTCGGCGTCTACATGCTCGCCTCGGGCATCATCGGGATTCTCACGACCGGCGGCTGACCGCTCCGACCGGCAGAATGGGTGGGTGAGACTCCTCGTCGCCGCCCACGAATCCGAACTCGTCGCCTTCGAACCCGAGCTCCCCGGGTTCGACCGCCTCCTCACCGGCGTGGGCAAGCTCCGCGCCGCCTACGCGCTGACCCGTGCGCTGGATGCCGCGCACTACGACGAGATCGTCGTCGTCGGCACCGCCGGCGCGCTGGACCCGGAGCTGGAGCCGGGCGTGTACGACATCGACGCGACGGTGCAGCACGACGTGACCGACCTGGAGGGCGTGCGCGGCCAGCACGTGTCGCTGCCCCCGCGCATGACCCTGGCCGTGGAGGGCGCCACGATCGCCACGGGCGACTCGTTCGTCGACGACCCGGACGCCGTCGCGATCATCCGCCGCCTGGGCGCGCGCCTGGTCGACATGGAATCGTTCGCCTACGCGTGGGTGGCGGCGCAGTTCGGCGTGCCGATCCGCATCCTCAAGGCCGTCTCCGATCGCGCACAGGACGGCGCGACCGTGGAATGGGACACCGCCGTCATCGAGTGCTCCCGCCAGCTGCGCGAGCGCATCCGCGAGGCCTACGGCGTCTGATCCGGCGCCGCCAGGAGGGGCGGCTCACCGTCGCGACGGCGGACGGCGAGGTCGACGACTGCGGCGATGAGGGCGAGCCCGAGGAACACGCCCACCGAGGTCATGCCGACGGCGTACGCGTCGTGGAAGACCACCGGGTCGGGCTCAGTGCCCTTCTCCCGGTACACCGTGGCGTAGAACAGCGCCAACGCGACCGCGGTGCCCACCGCCGTTCCGATCCGCTGGCCGAGCTGGCCGATCGAGCCGGCGACGCCGCCCTGACGGACGGGCACCTCGGCGAGCATCAGGGTCTGGTTCGGCGAGATGACGACGCCGGCAGCCAATCCACTGAGGACCATCACGGCGGCCATGGCCCACGGGGTCCACTCAGCCGGCGTGAACAGCACCGCCAGCACGAGCCCGCCGACACTCACCAGCAGCCCGACCAGTCCCCACACCACCAGGGGCCGGCCGATCCGGCTGACGTACACGCCCCCCACCCACGAGGACAGGGCGGATGCGGCGGCGAAGCCGATCGTCACCATGCCGGCGAACACCGGCGCGATCTTGAGCCCGAACTGCAGGTACAGCGTCCCGAGGAGGAACATCGCCGGGGCTCCCGCGAAGTACGCCGTCGACACGAGCACCCCGTTGCGGTAGGACACCCGCTGGAACACCGAGAACGGGATCAGCGGCACCCGCCCGCGGGCGGCGTACCGGTGCTCCCACAGCAGGAACATCGCGACGAAGAAGACGCAGACCACGAGCAGCCACCAGCGGCGGGGGTCGTCGTCGGGCGAGCCCGTGGTGAACAGGAAGGGCCACAGGAACGCCAGCACGCTCAGCCCGAACAGCACCACGCCGACCGGGTCGAGGTCGAGCGGGCGGTGCGACCGCGTGCGCGTGTCAGGGAGCAGCCACGCCGCCAGCGCCATGACGATAATCACCAGCGGCACGTTCATCCAGAAGATCAGCCGCCATCCGTCGGCCTCGCCGCCGACGGCGATCAGCAGGCCTCCCAGGGTCGGACCGAACGCCGTGGAGATGCTGATCGTGGCACCGAACAGCCCGAACGCCCGGCCGCGCTCGGCGCCGACGAACAGCTGCTGGATGAGTCCCAGCACCTGCGGCATCTGGATACCGGCGGCGACCCCCTGCAGCAGGCGGAACACCAGCAGCAGCGTCGCATCCGGGGCGAGGGCGCAGCCCAGACTCGTCAGCAGGTACAGCGACAGCCCCACCAGGAACAGCACACGCCGCGACCGCTGGTCACCCAGGCGACCGGCCGGCACGAGCACGAGCCCGAAGGTGAGGATGAACCCCGACACGATCAGCTGCACCTGCGTGGGATCGGCGCCCAGGGCCGTCTCGATCGCCGGAAGTGCGACGTTGACCTTCGTCAGATCCAGGATGGTGAGCGCCGCCACCGACACGGCGATCCAGTACGCCCGCCACCGATGCGACGGCGGAAGCTCGATATCGCGCGTGGGCGGATGCCCGGACGGGGGTGACATCCCGCCCACGCTACTCGCCGCGCGCCCGGACTCCGCAGGCCTTGCGGTCAGCTGCCGACGGCTGCTCCCTGACGGATGACGCTCGCCCCCTGCGGCCCCGCCTCCACCAGGAGCTGGGCGGGCAGCTGCTCCTTCATCGCTGCGACGTGGCTGATCACTCCGACGGTGCGCCCGCCCTGGCGCAGTTCGTCGAGGGCGCGCATTGCCAGTTCGAGCGTGTCGTCATCGAGCGAACCGAAGCCCTCATCGATGAAGAGCGTGTCGAGACGGATGCCGCCCGCCCGCGCCGTGACCACCTCGGCCAGGCCCAGCGCCAGGGCCAGGGAGGCCAGGAAGGTCTCCCCGCCGGACAGCGACTGCGGCGGCCGCGCCTGCCCGGTGTAGGAGTCGAGCACCTCCAGCCCCAGGCCGGATGCCGCACCTCGCGCCGCGAGCGCGTCGGAGTGCTGCAGGCGGTACCGGCCCGCGGACATGTCGGCCAGGCGGAGGTTCGCGGCGGCGACGATCTCCTCGAGTTCGGCCGCCAGGACGAACGTCTCCAGCGTCATCCGGCGCGTATTGGGCGCGCGGCCGGCGACGGTGTGCGCGAGGCGCCCGACCACGGCGGCGCGCGCTGCGGTGTCGGCGATGGCACGGTGGGCGGCGTCGGCCCGCTCCGCCAGGTCGCGCAGCCGCGTGAGGATGGCGTTCGCCTCGGCGGTGGCGGCGGCGGCGGCGGTGACGCGGGCACGCGCGTGCGCCAGCTCCGCCTGCACCGGTCCCAGGTCGGCCGGCTGCTCGGGCTGGTCGACGAGCACCAGCTCCAGTTCGAGCAGACGCTGGCGGGCCGACCGCTCGGCGTCGTCGTGTGCACGTACGCGGTCCTCCATCGCGGCGCGCTCCCCAGCAGGGCGCAGCGCGGCGCGGGCGGCGTCGGCGTCGTCGAAGATCGACGCGGCCAGCCGCTCGTCCCGGTGGGCGGCGGCGCCGGAGAGCACTTCGGCGCGCACCACGCTGTCGGCGGCGGAGTCGGTCAGGGCGCGCAGCAGCTCGCGGCGCCGCTCGGCATCGTCGCGACGCTCGGCGACCGTCGCCGCATCCCCTCGCGCGCCGTCGACGCGGGCGCGCAGCGCGTGCGCACGCTGGGTGGCCAGCGCCGCATCCTGCCGGCCCTGCGCCGCTTCGGCCACGAGCGCCTCGCGCCCGGCCGCGGCGTCGGCATCGGCCGCGGCGAGCCCGGCCCGCTCGGCGGCGAGCCGCTCGGCGGTGGCGACGCGTTCCTCGGCCGCATCCCGCGCGGCCCGCGCGGCGTCGCAGTCCGCCTCGGTCTCCTCGGGCCCGGTGCCGCCGGCGCGTGCGACCGCGGCCGCATGTGCGGCGCCCGCATCGCGGAGTGCCTCGGCGGCACGACGATCCTCGGCGAGGGCGGTCTCCTTCGCGAGCGCCGCATCCTCGATGGCGGCATCGCTGACCGGTTCATCCGACGGCGACGCGGTGTGCGGATGCTCCGTGCCTCCGCACACCGGACAGGGTTCGCCCTGCACCAGGCCGGCGGCCAGGTCGCCCGCCGCCGACGCCAGGCGCCGCTGCAGCAGCGACGTGTGATGTGCCGTGGCCTCCGCCAGCGCGATGCCGCAGGCCACCGCGCGGCGCTCGGCGGCGCGCAGCGGATCGACCAGGGTTTCAGCCTCCCGCGCGGCATCCCGGCGGCGCTCGGCTTCCGTGAGCCGCGCCTCCGCCGTCGCGCGTTCGGCCGGGGCCGCGGCAAGCGCCTCGAGCTTGTCGTCCAGGTCGCGCAGGAGCGCCGGCACCGCCGCGCGCTGGGCGTCGAGGGCGGCGACGGCACGCTCGGCATCCGCGGCGGCGGCCGCCGCCTGCTCCACCTCGCGCTCGGCCTCGGCCAGTTCGGTTTCGGCGGCCAGGGCGTCCGCGCACGCGGCCAGCACCGCCGCGAGCTCGTCCTCGCGAGAGCGCAGCTGCGCCGGGGTGGACGCGGTCTCCCCCGCCGCCGCCCACGCGACGGTTGCAGCGGCAGCGCGCTCGGCACTGACGGCGGCGTCGCGCTCCGCCCGATCGGCGGCCTCGAGAGCCGCACGCAGCTCCTCCCCCGCACGCGCCCGTGCGAGCACCTCGCGCTCGGCGTCGACGGCCGGCGCATCCTCGGTCAGGCGGGCCAGGCGTTCGCGCAGCTCGAGCCGCTGGCGCTGCCGCTCGGCCAGCTCGCGCGCGTCGCGCTCCCGCTCCAGGGCGCCGTCCAGTCCCGTCTCGGCGGTGCGCTGCTCCTGGGCGGCGACCTCGGCACGGTAGGCGGCGCGCTCGGCGGCCCGGACCACGGCGCTCAATCGCGCGGGGATGTCGGCGGGCGCGGGGTCTTCCACGGGAAGCACGTCGGCGTCGCGAGCGACGCGCTCGGCCTCCTCCAGCAGCATCCGCACGTTCTCGCCCTCGGACAGCAGTGCGGCTTCGGCGTCTTTGCGCATGCCCTCGAGGATCTCGGCGTACTGCTCGTACGTGCGTGTGCCGAAGAGGGTGCGCAGCAGCGCCTGACGCTCGTCGTTGCGAGCGAGGAGGAAGCGCGCGAACCGGTTCTGGGCGAGCAGGATGACCTGCAGGAACTGCTGCTGGGTGAGGCCGACGATCTCGTCGAGGTGCGCGGCCACGTCGACGGGGCGTGCCGCGACACCCGTCCACTCGACGCCGTCGAACTCCTCGAGCATCGCGCGGTGCGGTTCGGTCGTGAAGCCCCCGCCGCGCAGCTTCGGGCGCTCGTACTCCGGCGAGCGGGTCACACGCCAGCGCCGCTCGCCGGCGGTGAACTCCAGCACCACCTGCGTCGGGTCCTCGGGGTCGCAGTGGTCGCTGCGCAGCCGCCGCTCGCCCCCGTCATAGCGCGGCACCCCGCCGAACAGGGCGTAGCAGACCCCGTCCAGGACGCTCGATTTCCCCGCCCCGGTGCGACCGGAGATGAGGAAGATCCCGTCGTCGGCGAACGCGTCGAAATCGACGACCTGACGATCCCGGAAGGGACCGAAGCCGGCGAGCTCGAGGCGATGCAGCTTCACGCGCGGGCCTCCGCGACGGTGCGCGCATCGACGACGTCGCGGATGAGGGCGCGCTCCGCGTCGGTGGCACCCTCCCCCGCGCGCACGTGGGTGAGGAAGGCATCGAACAGCTCGGCGTCGTCGCGGGCGGCGCGCACGCGGCCCGAGTAGTCCAGCCCGTCCGGGGCCGGCGCGCCGACGGGGGTATGCACGACGGTCGCGCAGAAGGCGAAGCGGCGCTGCAGACGGCGCATCGGCTCGATTTGCGGCGTCGGGTCGGTGTACTGCGCGCAGACCCACGCGTCTTCGTCGGCGGCGAAGCGGGAATCCTCTAGCAGCTCCGCGATCGTCCCCCGCAGCGTCACGAGCCGCCGGGGCACGGGCAGGGGGATCCATTCCACGTTCGTCAGGCCCGCCGCATCCAGCTCGACCAGCCACGATCCGCGCGGCTTGTCGGCCTCGCCGAAGCTGTAGTGCAGCGGAGCGCCGGCGTAGCGCACGCGCTCGGACAGCTGCTGACGCCCGTGGATGTGGCCGAGCGCGACGTAATCGGGCCCGTCGAAGGCCGGGAGGGGCACGACGTCCAGGCCGCCCTGGCGGATCTCCCGCTCCACGCCGGGCGTCGCCTCGACCCCCGCCGCGAAGCAGTGCGCGATCGCCACCGACCGGCCCCCGCGCGCGGCGAGGTCGGCGCGGACGAGCCCGAGCGCATGGTTCATCGTCTGCGCCTGGCTGCGCAGTTCGACCCCCTCCCACCGGTGGCGCACGATCGCCGGCTCCAGGTACGGGATGCCGTGGAAGTGCACCGGCCCGTGGGCGTCGGAGACGGTGACGGGCGTGCCGACCGCGGCGGGGTCGGTGAGCACCGTGATGCCCTCCCTCAGCAGCGCGGACTGGAAGCCCAGCCGCGCGGCGGAGTCGTGGTTGCCGCTCGTGACGATGATGCGGGCGCCGGCGTCGGAGATCGCGGCGAGGGTGTCGGTCAGCAGCGCGTAACAGGCCGGTGCCGGTGCGGCCGAGTCGAACACGTCTCCGGCGAGGACGACGACGTCCACGCGCAGCTCCGCCACCTGAGCGACGAGCGCCTCCAGGACGCCGCGCAGCGCATCGAAGGTCGCATGTCCGTGGAAGGACCGCCCGATGTGCCAGTCGGAGGTGTGCAGGATGCGCATACCAGCACGCTACGTCGAGCCTCCGACATCCCCGCGAAGGCGCTCAGGAGGTTCGCCGACAGCGAGCGGGCGGATCCGCCCGTCCCGCACCTCCCGCGCGCCGTAACGATGTCGGGGGACCGCACCCAGGTCGGAGGATGAGCTGCGCATCCTCCGACGTCCGTGCGATCCTCCGACGCCGCTGCGCGGCTCAGGATGCGGCGGCGACGCGCGGTTCGTAGCGTCCGGAGCGCTCCGCCCTGGCGCGGGCCTTCGCCGCTTCTTCGGCGCGGTCCTTCGGCGGAGCCACGGCGACGAGGTCGTCGAGCAGGTGCGCCGTGGCGTGGGCGATGTCGGCCACCGCACGATCGAAGGCCGCCTGGTTCGCACGCGAGGGCTTGGTGGTCCCGGCGATCTTGCGCACGTACTGCAGGGCGGCCGCCTGGATCTCCTCGGTGGTCGCGGCGGGCGCGAAGTTGTGGAGGGTGTGGATGTTCCGGCACATGCCGCCCACGGTACGCCCGGTCGGGGTGCCGCATCCAGACCCGGTAGCGTCGGAGCGTGGATCCCGAGCCGACCGACGACGTCTCGGTGAGCACGTTCACCGCGGCCGGCTGCACGCTCGTGGCCGAGACCCAGGGGCACGGGGAGACGGTGTTCCTGCTCGTGCACGGGATCGGGATGGGACGGACGGTGTTCGCCCACGCCGTGAAGCTCCTCCGCCGCCACGGCCGCGTGATCGCGATCGACCTGCCCGGCTACGGCGAGGCTCCCGAGCCCGCGCGCACGCCCGCCATCGAGCGGCTGGCAGACCTCGTGGCGGCCTTCATCGTCGAGCGGGCGCCGGGGCGCGTCGTGCTGGTCGGGCATTCGATGGGCTCGCAGGTGGCCATCGAGGTCGCCGCACGCCATCCGGCCACCGTCGCCCGGCTCGTGCTGGCGGCCCCCACGGTGGATGCTCGTGCGCGTCGCGCGCTGCCGCAGATGTGGCGGCTGCTGCGCGACCTCACCGACGAGCATCCCAAGGTGATCCTCGCCGGCGCGCGGGAGTATCTGCGCGCGGGGCCATGGCTGCGCCGGAAGTTCCGCGCGATGCTCGCGCATGCCCCGGAGGACTCCCTCGATCGCGTGCGCGTACCGGTGCTCGTGCTGCGCGGGGAGGAGGACCCCGTCTCCCCCCGGGCGTGGTGCCGGTTCGTCGCGGATTCCCTGCCCGACGGCCGCCTGGAGGAGATCCCCGATCGCGGGCACGAGACGATGATCCGGGATGCGGCGCCCGCTGTCGCACGCATCCTGCTCTTCGCCGCCTGACCGCCATGGCAGGACGTTTTCCTGCCAGCATCGGCGTCGACGGCAATGTCGGCGGCCGCGCGTACGTTCGCTCGTGAGGCAACGACTGACCCACAGGAGCGATGATGTTCGGGATCTATGCCGCAGAAGTCCAGTTCCAGCACGACAGCGCCGAGCGCGATCGCGCGCTGCGCCGCCGAGCACTGCGGGCGGAGCGTCTCATTCCGGAGCGCGTGCTCCGGCCGCTCGACCCTCCGGCCGCGCCGCGCCGCGCGTTCCGCGGCGTGTGGCCGCGCCCGGTCGCGGTCGCGCCGGGCCCTGACGCGGGATTCGGCCCGCGCGCGTCCGACGCCGCCTTCCGGCCGCACACCTGCACGGTGTGAGCCGGGGCGGGTGCTGATTCAGCGCTGGGCGATCTCCGCGGCCAGCGCCCGGATGCGGTCATCGCCGATGTCGGTGCCGGTCTCGGAGAAGCGCTGGCGCAGCACGTCGGCGATGCGCTCCTCGGGGGCGTCGCCGACGTCGACGCGCGTCTGAGCCACGATGCCTTCGACGCGGTCTTCGTTGGTAGCCGAATGCATGTCCATGGCCGGAGCATCCTGCGTGCCAGGCGAACCGGCCGGGGCGGCCTCGGGGGCCTTGGCATCGTGAGCGACCGCGCCGCCCTGCACGTCCTGCGTCGCTTCGCCGTGCTGCACGGTCGCGTCACCGTCACCGTCACCGCGGCGATCCTCCGCCTGCGAAGGCTCGACCGGCTTCTCGTCGTAGCGGTCGGGGTAGTTCCCGCCCGGTTCGTCGAACTCGTTCGTCGTACCCGACATCTCAGCTCTCCTCGTCGTTGGACAGATCGGGGTCCGCCGCCTGTGACGGCTCGTCGCTCTCGATCGGCGCATCGGGGCTGGTGCCCCCGGACGACTCGCCCGGCAGGCCCGCGTCGCTCAGGCGTGACGACCCCTGGGCCGCGCGGCTCTGCTCGGCCGTCTCGCCGTCGGCGGCGGCACCGCTCTCCCACCCGCCGGGCGGGTCGGCGTCGATGACACCCTCGGGCAGATCGCGATCATCCATGGCGTGTTCCTTCCGTCCCTTCCACCCTCCCGCGCCGCCCCTCGCGCTCGCGAGGGCTTGACGCGCCCACCGACGCCGACTACCCGCCCCTCCGACCCCCGCCCCGCCCCACCCCACCCCCGGTTCCGCGAGACAGCACGCCACCGGCGAGACCGCGACATAAAGCCTCGGTCTCGCCGGTGCGCAGCAGTCTCGCGGATTTGCGCGGCGCATTTGCGCGGCGCGGCGGGCGGCGGGCGGCCGCGGCGGGCGGCGGGCGCGGCGCGGCGGGCGGCGGTACGGTCAGGCGGAGCGGGCGGTGCGGAGGATGCCGGCGTGTTCGGGGTGGGCGTCGAACCACTCGGCGACGTACCAGCACACCGGGATCACCTCGCGGTCGCCGGCCGCCTCCAGGTGCGCCACGGCGCGGGCGACCAGTTCGCCGGCGTAGCCGTGTCCGCGGAAGGTCGGGATCGTGTACGCCCGCGTCATCGCCACGGTGCGTCCGTCGTCGCGGTAGTCCAGCACGCTCACGAGGTCGTCGCCGCGGTGCAGCGTGTAACGCGAGGCGTCCTTCTCGTCGGTGAATCGCAGTCCGGTCACCCCGACAGGGTACGCCTGGTCCGGCCCGGCGTCGCCGCATCCGCGCCACGCCCGCGCAAAACTCAGGAGACACGCCGACCCGACCACCGTCGGCGGGGCCGCAGCCCTCAGTTCTCCTGAATTCTGGACGGCAGGGCTGCCAGCCACGCGTCCACCTGCCGCTGACCGGCCAGGCGCACCACCGGCATCCCGGCGGCGATCCTGCGCTGCATCCGTTCGCGCGTCACCGGATGCTGCGTCCACGCCCACCGCACGATGTTCTCCTCGGGGGGTCCACCGGATCCAGTTGGCCGGGGTCTCGCGATTGCCGTGCCACAGCTCCTGCCGGGTGAGCCCGCGGCGCAGCGTACGCGCGACGACGCGCCGCATGACGACCGGTCGCGGGTGGTCGAGCCACACGAACGCGTCCGCCCCGCCGGTCGTCCCCGGATCCAGCAGCCCGTTCAGCCGCGACGACCAGTTGCCCTCGATCACCCACCCGTCCGGATGCTCCGTCACGAACCCGCGCACGAGCCCGAGCGCCTCGCCCAGGTCACGATGCTGCCAGCCCGCATCCCAGAAGACGGCGTCCAGCTCGAGCACCGGAACGCCCAGCCGGGCTCCGGCCTCCCGGGCGAGGCGGGTCTTCCCCGCGCCGGAGACCCCCACGATCCGCAGCTTCACGGGCCCAGTGTGGCAGGGACCTCAGTCCGGCAGCACGCCCGTGCGGGCGAGCTCGGAGTACCAGCGGCCGCTGTCCTTCACTGTGCGCTCGAGGGAATCGAAGTCCACGCGCACGATCCCGAACCGCTTGGAGTAGCCGTAGCCCCACTCGAAGTTGTCCAGCAGCGACCACACGAAGTATCCCCGCAGGTCCACGCCCTGAGCCATCGCCCGGTGGGCGGCGGTGAAGTGGCGGCGCAGGTAGTCCAGGCGATCGGGATCGGGCACGGAGCCGTCCTCGGCGACGACGTCGTCGAACGCGGCGCCGTTCTCGGTCACCATGAGCGCCTGGCCGGGGAACTGGTCGCGCAGCGAGAGCAGCAGCTCCTCCAGGCCCTCGGGGGCGATGTTCCACCCCATCGCGGTGTACGGCCCGGGCTGCTCGAGGAACTCCACGACCCCGTCGCTGCCCGGCCACGCGGTGCCGCCGTCGGCGGCCTTGTGCCCGTCGTTGTTCTGCTTCGGGGAGACGCCGTCCCACATCTGCACCGTGACGGTCGAGTAGTAGTTCACCCCGAGCACGTCGATCGGCTGGTGGATGGCGCCGAGGTCCCCGTCCTTCACGAACGACCAGTCGGTGACGGATGCGGTGTCCTCGAGCAGGTCCGCAGGGTACTCCCCGCGCAGCATCGGGCCGGTGAAGGCGCGGTTGGCGAGGGCGTCGACGCGACGGATCGCCTCGGCGGCCTGGTCGCCCCTGCCCCGCGGCACGTGGAAGTTGAGCGTCACGGAGTACTCCGGGTCTCCCGTGGAGGTCGCCCGCAGCGCTTGGAGGGCGCGGCCGTGCGCGAGGTTGAGGTGGTGGACGGCGGCCAGCGCCGCGGCGGGTTCGTGCCGCCCGGGCGCGTGCCCGCCCTGCCCGTAGCCGAGGTAGGCCGAGCACCAGGGCTCGTTGAGGGTGGTCCAGGTGTGGATGCGGTCACCGAGCGCCGCGCCGACCACCTCCGCGTAGCGTTCGAACGCATCCGCGGTCGCGCGCACGGGCCATCCACCGGCGTCCTCCAGCGTCTGCGGCAGGTCCCAGTGGTACAGCGTCGCGACGGGGCGGATGCCGCGTTCGAGCAGTCCGTCGACCAGGCGGGAGTAGAAGTCGAGGCCCGCCTGGTTCACCGGCCCGGTTCCGGTCGGCATGATGCGCGGCCACGCGATCGAGAAGCGGTACGCGCCCAGCCCGAGGCCGCTCATGAGGTCGAGGTCGGCCTCCCACCGGTGGTAGTGGTCGCACGCGACGTCACCCGTGTCGCCGTTCCAGACCTTGCCCGGGGTCTTGCTGAACGTGTCCCAGATGGAGGGCAGGCGACCGTCCTCGGCCGCGGCGCCTTCGACCTGATACGACGCCGTGGCGGAGCCGAAGGTGAAGCCCTCGGGGAAGACCAGGCCGCTGTCGCGGTAGTCGGCGTTGCCGGTGGACGTGCTCATCGGGTGATCTCCGAACGGTCGGCGGTCAGGAGGACGCTCCGGCCGTCGGGGGTCGTGACGCGCACCTCGGCGATGCCTTCGCCGCCGGGGAACACCCGGAGACGCAGACCGTCGAGGTAGTCGTAGTCGGGCCGGTCGGTGCGCGCTCCCCAGGGGATCACGGCACCGGGACGAACGTACACCGGGATGCTGTCGAATCCGTGACGCTCGCGACGCCAGCGTCCGCCGGTCACGGTCTCACCGATGAGCAGCTGCGTCCATTCGCCCTCCGGCAGGTAGAACTCGACGTCGCCGTCGGCGGAGAACACCGGCGCCACGAGGAGGTCGGAGCCGAGCATGTACTGCCGGTCGAGGTATGCCGCCGCCGGGTCGTGCGGGAACTCCAAGGCCATCGGGCGCATGACGGGCACCCCCGTCTCGGTCGCATCCAGGCCTGCTTGATACAGGTAGGGCATGAGGCGCATCTTGAGGTGCGTGAAGGTGCGGGTGACCTCCACGGCCTCCTCGTCGAACTGCCACGGCACCCGGTACGACTGCGATCCGTGGAGTCGGCTGTGGGTGCCGAGCAGGCCGAACGCGGTCCAGCGCTTGAACACGGCGGGGTCGGGGGTGCCCTCGAATCCGCCGATGTCGTGGCTCCAGTGCGCGAACCCGCTCATCGCCAGCGACAGGCCACCGCGCAGCGTCTCGGCCATCGACGCGAAGGTCGACGTGGAGTCGCCGCCCCAGTGCACCGGCATCGTCTGACCCCCCGCTGTCGCCGACCGGGCGAACAGCACCGCCTCGCCCTCTCCGCGCGCCTCGACGAGCACGTCGTACACGGCCTGGTTGTACAGGTGGGTGTACAGGTTGTGCATGCGGTCGGGGGCGCTGCCGTCGGCGTAGACGACGTCCAGCGGGATGCGCTCGCCGAAATCGGTCTTGAAGCAGTCCACGCCCTGCGCCACGAGGGCGCGCAGCTTGTCCTGGTACCAGCGCGTGGCGCCGGGGTTGGTGAAATCCACCAGGCCCATGCCCGCCTGCCACAGGTCCCACTGCCACACCGATCCGTCAGCGCGCTGAACCAGGAATCCCTGCTCCGCCGCCTCGGCGAACAGCGGCGACGCCTGGCCGATGTAGGGGTTGATCCACACGCTGACGCGCAGATCGCGCTCGTGCAGGCGCTGCAGCATCCCGTCGGGGTCGGGGAAGACCCGCGGATCCCACTCGAAATCGCACCACTGGAACTCCCGCATCCAGAAGCAGTCGAAGTGGAACACCGACAGCGGCAGCTCCCGGGCCGCCATCTCGTCCAGGAACGATGAAACGGTGGCCTCGTCGTAGTCGGTCGTGAAGCTCGTGGACAGCCAGAGCCCGTACGACCACGCCGGCACGACGGGGGCGCGGCCGGTCAGCTCCGTGTACCGCGAGAGCACGTCCTTGGGAGTCGGGCCGTCGATGACGAAGTACTCCAGCGCTTCGCCGGGCACGGAGAACTGCACGCGCTCGACCGCTTCGGAGCCCACTTCGAACGACACGTGACCCGGATCGTTCACGAGCACGCCGTAGCCGCGGTCGGACAGGTAGAAGGGCACGTTCTTGTACGCCTGCTCGCTGGAGGTGCCGCCGTCGGCGTTCCAGATGTCCACGGTCTGGCCGTTCTTCACGAGGGGACCGAACCGCTCCCCCAGTCCGTAGACGAGCTCGCCCACACCGAGGTCGAGCTGCTCGTGCACGAAGGTGCGCGAGCGCCCGGCGGGACTCCCCGTGCGCGCGTTGCCGACGATGCCGGGATCCACCTGCGCGTCGGGGGTGAGCGTGATGTACCCCTGCGACTTGTGGCCGCTCGCGGTGAGCGGGCGCCCGTCCGAGCGGAAGGACAGCGACCACGGGGCGCCCGGGGTCACGTGCGCCTCGAGCGAGCCGGTGCGAAGCCGCGCGCCCGCGTCGTCGATGGAGACGGATGCCGCGCCTGCGACCGTACCCGGGAGCGCGAACGACAGTCCGCGGCCGGCGCCGGAGTGGTGCTCGATCCGCACGCGCACGACTCCCTCCAGCGGAGAGGAGAGCGTCACCGTGAGCACGGGGCGGTTGAGGGTGTCGCCCCGCCGCTCGATGACCTTCGTCGGGGCGATCACCCGGATGCCGGTCCCATCGACCGTGCCGGTCTCGCGGATGTCATAGGCCTCTTGCGAGTACAGGGCGGTGACGCCCGGTCGCAGCTGCCAGAAACCATCGGTGAACTTCATTACTTGACTGCTCCTGCGGTGATGCCGCGCGTGAGGGTGCGCTGGAAGATGAGGAAGAAGAGAAGGGTGGGGATGAGGCCCAGCAGCGCCGACGCGCTCGTGGTCGTCACATCCATCAGGCGGTCCCCTTGCAGGACGCTGATGGCCACCGGCACGGTCTGGTTCTCGTTGGAGACCAGGAAGGTCAGCGGGATGAGGAACTCGTTCCACGTCCAGATGAAGAAGAAGATGACCAGGACCGAGAGCGTGGGACGGCTGATCGGGAAGATCACGCGCCACAGGATCTGCCAGCGGGTCGCGCCGTCGATCGCGGCGGCCTCGAGCACCTCTCGGGGGAAGGTGCCGTACACCGAGGACAGCAGGTAGGTGCCGAAGGCCGCCTGGATGACGGTGAAGACGATGATCACCGACCACACGTTGTTGTACAGCCCGACCTCGCGGAACATGTAGTAGAGCGGGTACAGCAGCGCCTCCTGCGGGAGCAGGTTGGCCAGGAGGAACAGCAGGACGATCCACGAGCGCCCGCGCACCCGCCCGATCCCGATGGCGAACGCGTTGAGCACCGAGATGAGCACCGCCAGGAGCGCCACCATCCCGGCGATGAAGAAGGAGTTCCACACCTTCTGCGGGAAGTTCACGCGCTCCCAGAACGCGATGATGCCGTCGAAGTTCAGCGCGGTCGGCAGGGCCAGCGGCCCGCCGTTGGAGTAGTCAGCGGGCGATTTGAACGAGTTGATGAGGATCAGGTAGAACGGCGCGATGATGACGATGGCTGCCACGATCGCGAAGGCCAGCAGCAGCCAGTCCACACCCCGCCTCTTCGTCATGCCGCCGCGCCCCTTTGCGCCGCGGCGCCGGACGCCGCCTCCCTCGAGGTCTGCGGGGCGGCCCTTCGTCGCCGTGGTCACGGTCATCGTGGCGGCTCTCACAGTCCCGCCCTTTCCTTGCGCTCCGCGCGGTTCTGCGCGCGGATGAACAGAATCGACACGATCGCGATGACGATCGTCAGCGCCGTGGCGATCGTCGCGCCGTAGCCCACCTGCTGGGACTGGAAGAACTCGCTGTAGGCGTAGTACGCGGGCACGATCGTCGAGGTGCCCGGCCCGCCGCGGGTCAGGACGTACACCGGGCCGAAGACCTTCAGGGCGGCGATCGTGCACGTGAGGGTGACGACGTAGATCTCGGGGCGGATGATGCTGACGGTGATGGCTCGGAAACGCTGGAGCCAGTTCGCGCCGTCGAGTTCGGCCGCCTCATACAGTTCCGGATCGACGCGCTGCAGCGCGGCCATGAACACCACGACGGGGTAGCCGATCTGGATCCAGACGAGGACGACCATGATCGCCCCCAGCGCGGTGTCGGGCGAGCCGAGCCAGTTGTGGGTGAGGAACCCCAGGCCGGCGCCTTCCAGGATGGAGTTGAGCGCGCCGTCCTGCGGGCGCAGGATCCACCCGATGACGATGCCGGCGATGGCGGCGGGAAGGATCTGCGGCAGGTAGTACGTCGCGCGCAGGAAGCTGGCCAGCCGGCCGCCGAACTTGCGCCCGATCACGTCGAACAGCAGCGCGGCCAGGACGAGCCCGATGAGGGTCGGGAAGACCACCATCGCGACGATCATCCAGATGCTGTTCCCGAACGAGGTCCAGAACTTGCCGTCGCCCAGCAGCTCGATCCAGTTCTCCAGACCGATGAACTCGGGGGGACGGATGCCGCGCCAGTCGGTGAAGCTCAGGTAGATGTTCCACACCAGTGGGATGACGATGATGACGGTGGCCAGGACCAGCCCGGGCACGAGGTAGAGCCAGTAGCCCGCGGTGCCGCCGCGGCGCTGCGGGATCAGGGGCTCCTCGGGCGGGAGTTTGGTCCGCGCGGGGCGGACGAAGGGAACAGCGGACATCGCCGGCTCCTCGGACGTGGGTGGTGCCGCGATCGCGGCGTGGAGGGCGTGAGCCCGGGTGGTGCGGGTGGCCCTCCGCCGTGACGGCGGGCCACCCGTGTCGGTCAGCGGAAGTCGTCGACGTAGGAGTCGTACTCCGCGCCGAGGGCCTCCTGGACCTCGGCGGCCGACTTGGTCCCGTTGACGAGCTCCTGCAACTCGGCCACGAGGGCGTCGTAGAAGGTCGGCGTGGGCCAGTCGGGGTAGAACGCCAGACCGTCCTGCTCGTTGACCGCGTTGAAGGCCTGAATGAGCTCGAGGCTCTTCTCGTCGGTGATGTCGGCCTCATCCGCGGCGACGGGCAGGCCGCCGTTGTTGCCGATGAGCGCCTGGATCTCCGGCCGCATCGTGATGTCGATGAACTCGTAGGCGAGGTCCTTGTTCTGAGCCCGCTCGGGGACGACCCACAGGTTGCCGGACGAGCCCAGGCTCAGGTCGCTGCCGGGGAAGGGGAACAGACCGAAGTCGAAGCCCTCGATCTCGTCGACGAATCGCCCGTACCACCAGCTGCCGGAGACGAAGATCGGGGCGGTGCCGTTGATGAAGGACACGCCCGCATCCTCGGCCTTCTGGCCGGTGACGTCCGGGGAGAAGTAGCCCTTGTCGGCGTACTCCAGCACCGTCTCGGTCGCGTAGGAGACCTCGTCGCCGGCCCAGTCGACGGGGTTCTCGTACAGCTGGTAGTCGTTGACCCACTGCCGGTCGGCCTGGCTCAGTGCCAGCTGATACCACAGCTGTCCGAGGGGGTACTCGAGGCCCGCTTCGGCCAGCGGCGTGATGCCCTGCGCCTGGAAGGCGTCCAGCACGGCGATGAACTCGTCATAGGTCTCCGGGACCTCGAGCCCAGCGGAGGCGAAGGCGTCCTTGTTGTAGTAGACCGTGACGAACTCGCCGTAGTTCGGCACGCCGTACCACGCGCCCGAACCCATCACGCCGTCCTCGTCGTAGCGCGCGGTGGTCTGCAGCGCGGGGGCGAGCATGTCGTCCCATCCGTGTTCGTCCACGGCGTCGCTGATGTCGGCGAGCAGGCCCTGACTGGCGAGGAAGCCGGCCGTGGCGTTGCCCTTGTTGAACTCCATGAGGTCGGGGGCCTCATCGGAGTTGAGCACCTGGCTGGCGGTGGAGCGGATCTGCTCGAAGCTGCGCTCCTCGAACTCGACCGTCGCGCCGGTCTCCTCCTCGAAGACCTCGATCGCTTCGGCCCACGCGATGCCCATCGCGCTGTTGTCGCCCTCGTAGTGCCACAGCGTCAGGGTGTCGCCGTCGCCTCCCCCGCCCGAGCCGCCGCCGGAGCACGCGGAGAGGGCGAGCGCCGCGATCGTCGCGGTGCCGACGGCCGCAGCGACGCGTCGTGTCTTTCGGATGTTTCGTGCCATCGTCGGCACTCCTTTCTTGAGAGCCCGAGTGATCGGGCCGGTGATCGGGAACTGCGGAGGGTGGTGCTGTCGAAGCGCTTCGATAACGGACATGGGACGGCCGGTTCAGGGAACGGATCAGGAGGAGGCGGGAACAGCCGGGCGACGCAGCGACCCGTGGCCGACATAGGTGGGAGGGATGAGGTGGAGCCCCGGCTCGGGGCGGTCGGCGCCGAGCGAGCGCATCGCGAGCTCGACGGCGAGGTCGCACGACGCCTGCGGGATCAGCGGAATGCTGTCCACCGCGGTGGGCAGGGCGGCGGTGTCGAAACTCGATCCGACCGCCACGACGGAGATGTCGGTGGGGACCGACAGGCCCCGCTCGGCCAGTTCGTCCAGCGCCGCCGCGTGGGCTTCCTGCGCGCAGTGCAGGATGAGCCCGGTGACCCCGGCGTCCACGAGCTCCCGCACGCCGCGGCGCGTGGCAGCCGGGTCGACCATCACGGCGCCGGAGGAGCGGAACATCAGCGACAGCGACCGTTCGGCGGCGCGTCGCTCGGCCGCGACGCGGACGCGCGGCGGGAAGTTGGAGGACCGATAGGCGATATCGGTCTGACCGACGAGGGCGATGCGCTCGTGTCCGGCGTCGGCGAGCGCGTCCACCGCCATGGCGGCTGCCGTCTCGAAGTCGAGATCGACGCACACCAGCCCGTCATTGTCGTCGGGAACGCCGATGAACACGGAGGGCGTCGCGATGGCGCGCGCCAGGGGAACGCGGGGGTCGTCGGGAGCGACATCCAGCACCAGGATGGCGTCCACCAGGCCGCTGGAGGCGACCCTGCTCATGCCGGCTCGGGCTTCTTCGTCGGTGAGGAGAAGGATGTCGTACCCCTGGCGCCGCGCCGCGACGGCGGTGGCCAGCACGAAGGCCATGTGCGTGGGAGCGTGGGTGTCGGTGCGCAGCGGCTCGGTCAGGGCGAAGATGTGGGTGCGGTCGCCGGCGAGCATGCGCGCGCCCGCGTTGGGGCTGTAGCCGAGCTCACGCACGGCCTTCTCGATCCGCTCGCGCGTGTCCTTGGCGACCGGGCGCTTGCCGCTGAGCGCGTAGGAGACGGTGCTGATGGAAACGCCGGCGGCTTTCGCCACCTCGTCGATCTTCGCCATCCGGACTCCATCGTCAGCGGCTACCGCCGCGGCTTCGCGTGTCGAAGCGCTTTCGGGAAGCGCTTCGACCGACACAGTAAAGGACTCGATCGCGCGAGGGCAAGACCTTTGCTGGAGATCGCAACAAAAAGGCGGGACCCTCGCCTGCGCCACGCAGCGGCTGAGCGGTCACACGACGTCATATTCGCGCCCGCACGGCGACACATTTGACGCACGGCGACGCATTCGGACATAATCGGCCCCATGACGGATCACGCGCGTTCTCTGTCCGCCTGGGAGGCGAACGGGACTGCCGGCATGATGATGGCCGGCCGCGCGACCTCGTGTCGAATGTGTCGCTGACTCGGTGACCCCGCCCGACGCCCGCTTGCGCTTCTGAGCGCGCGAGCACGCGTCCCCAGCATCCCGGCACCCGCGTCGATCACGCGTCCCCGGATGCTCCATCCCTGGCCATCGCGGCCCGCTCTCCCGCATTCGAACCGCGCTCTTCCCGCGCCGGTTCCCCCTTCTGAGGACAGCCATCATCATGTCTACTCCCGCCCTGCTCGACCGTCCCGCTCCCACCCGCCACCTCCGTGCGGTCCCCACTCCCGCACCCGAGCCCGCCCCCGGCGCGGCGCGACACCTCCCCCCGGGCACCGCGCCGCGCGGATTCGCCCTGTACGTCGGCATCGACGAAGCCAAGGCGGCAGCCGATGGCGTGAGCCTGGGCGTCCTCGTCGAGGCCCTCCGCCGCACGCTCGCCGACCTCGCCCCCAGCGCCCAGACCTACGCCACGGTCGCGCTGGCCCCCACCGGGGCCGGCGGACGGGACGTCGACGTCGTGCGCCTCGCCCTGCACGAGCCCTCGGCGGTCGCCCGCACCAAGCAGCAGCCCGAGGACGCCGATGACCTCGCCGGCGGCGTCGTGGTGGACATCTCCCGCAAGCGCGTGCTCATCGACGGCGAATCGGCCGCCTTCACCTTCAAGGAGTTCGAGTTGCTGCAGTACCTCGTCCTGCGCGAAGGCCGCACGATCGACCGCAGCGAGCTGGTCGCGTCCCTGTGGCAGAACCCCGCCGACGACGACGCACCCGGCGAGCGCACGATCGATGTGCACGTCCGACGGCTGCGCGCCAAGCTCGGGCGCTTCGAAGACATCGTGCGCACCGTCCGTGGCGTCGGCTACCGCTTCGACCGGCACGCCGACGTCACGATCCGCTTCGGCCATGGCACCCCCTCCCCCGACCGGGTCTGACCCGCGACGCGGGCCAGGCACCCAGGAGGATGTCGAGAGCACGACGTAGGGTGGCGGCATGAGGCCGACAGGAGTGCGCGTACGGGCGTCCGCCCCACCGCGCGCCCCGCGCGATCCGCGTCCGTCCTCCCCCGCGCCACGGGAGACGGTCTACCGTCCGCGTCACCCGCTCGACCTGGCGCGCGCGGTGCTCGCGCAGCGCCACGGCGCGCACGATCCCGCCATGACGACGGCCGGCGGCGTCATCTGGCGCGCGAGCCGGACACCGGAGGGCATCGCGACCCTGGCGTTGCGCGAGGGTCCCGGCGGCACCGTGCGCGGTGCGGCGTGGGGCCCGGGCGCCGAGTGGGCCCTCGCCCAGCTCCCCGACCTCTGCGGAGCCCGGGACGACCCGGGCGACTTCGACCCGTCGCGCCACGCGCTCATCGCCGAGGCCCACCACCGCCACCCCGGACTGCGGATCGGTCGCACCGACCGCGTCTTCGATTCCCTGGCGAGCGCGGTCATGGAGCAGAAGGTCACCGCACTGCAGGCCTTCTCGGCGTGGCGCCGCATCCTCACGTGGTGCGGCGAGCGCGCGCCGGGCCCGACGCCCCGCCCGATGTTCGCGCCGCCGGACCTGGACGGCTGGCGCCGCATCCCCTCCTGGACGTGGCACCGCGCGGGCCTCGAGCCCCCGCAGTCGCGCACGATCGTCGACGCCGCCGCCCGGGCGGACTCCCTCGAACGCGCGAGCATCGCCGCCGCCGACGCAGCGGCCCGCGAGGCGGTGCTTACGAGTGTGCGCGGCGTGGGGGTGTGGACGAGCGCCGAGACCCGCATCCGCGCGTTCGGCGACCCGGACGCGGTGAGCGTGGGCGATTACCACCTCGCGCACCACGTCGGATACGCCCTGACCGGCCACCGCGTGGACGACGACGGGATGCTCGAGCTCCTCGCCCCCTGGGCGGGGCAGCGTCAGCGGGCCATCCGCCTCATCTACGCCAGTGGCGTCATCGAGCCGCGGCGCGGGCCGCGCGTGCACCCCGAGGACCACCGGGCCCGATGACCGCGGGGCGGATGTCGGCACCCCGGAGCACACTGCCCTCATGTCCACGACACTGAACCCCTACCTGTCCTTCCGCGACACCGCGCGCGCTGCGATGGAGTTCTACCGCTCCGTCTTCGGCGGCGAGCTCGCGATCGACACCTTCGCGGCGTACGACATGGGTCAGGACCCCGCCGAGAACGATCTGGTGATGCACGCCCAGCTGGACACCCCCGGGGGGTTCACCCTCATGGCCTCGGACACGCCGCGGTCGCTGCCCTACGCTCCTCCGGCAGGGTTCGCGGTGTCGCTCAGCGGGGACGACGACACGGAGCTCGAGGGCTACTGGCATGCGCTCAGCGACGGCGGCGCGATCACGATGCCGCTGGAGACGCCGCCGTGGGGCGGCCGATTCGGCATGCTGACCGACCGCTTCGGCGTCGACTGGATGGTCTCGATCGCACCGCGGAACTGACCCGGCGCAGGCTCTAGGCTGACCGTATGTCCGAACCCCGCACCGGCTGGCCACGCGGCCGCACCCAGTGGATCCTGGGCACGATCCTCCTCGTGGCCCTGGGCGTGCTCTTCGGGATGGTGTTCGGGAACGTGTGGCTGGGGATCGTCCTGAGCGCCGTCATCTCGATCGGCTGGCTCCTCGCGTACGAGTCGTGGCGCGGACGCAATTCCGGCGTCAACGACCCCGACCGCGGCGTCGAACTCTGAGCCCGCCGGTGGCGGCGCGCGGGTGGCCGATCGCGGCGATCGGGGCGTCGGTGATCCTGTGGTCGTTCGCGTACGTCCTGTCGGACTGGGCCCTGGAGACCGGGTCGCCCGCCGTCCTGTCGGTGAGTCGCTTCGGGCTCGCACTCGTCGTGCTCATCCCTCTCGCCGTGCGGCGTCCCGCCTTCGTGCGCACGCTGCGACAGCCCCGCACGATCCTGCTGGGCCTCACCGGCGTCACGCTCTACTACTCACTGGCGAACATCGGCCTGCTCTTCACGACCCCCGGCACGGCGGCGCTCGTGGTCTCGCTGCTGCCGGTGCTCACGGCGATCGCCGCCGTCCTGATGATCGGGGAACGGCTGTCGTTGCGTACGGTCATCGGCCTGATCCTGGCCTCCCTCGGCGTCGCCCTCGTCGCCGCATCCGGATTCCGCTTCGACCTCGGCGTCGTGCTGAACATCGGGGCGCTGGCCAGTTACGCCGTCTACACCGTGCTGCTGCGTCGCGACGGCGGGCGACCGGATGCTCCGGACGCACTGTCGCTGGCCACCGCCACCGGCGTGTGGGGCACCGCGCTCATGCTGCCCTGGCTGGGCTGGGAGGCGGTGACGGGCACGATCGCCGTGCCCTCTGATGCACGCGGACTCCTCAGCATCCTCATCCTCGCGCTCGTGGTCACCGCGCCCACGCTGGTGCTGTTCAACTACGGCGCCGAGAGGGTGCCCGCTGCCATCTCCGGCGTCTCGACCGCTGCCATCCCGGCGTTCGGGTACGCTTTCGCCCTCGTCCTGGGCGAGCCGCTGGACCCGGTCAAGGCGATCGGCGGCGCCGTGGCCCTCGCCGGGGTGGTCATCGCGACACTCGCGACGCCCGGGGCGGAACCGAGCCCACCCGGATCGGGATTGCCCGAACCCGCCGAGCTGGCCCCGGACGAACCGGACGTCACGCCCAGAGGGTGAGCTTCGCGGGGTTGACCATGATCCACACGTCGGTGACCCGGCCGCCTTCGACGCCCGCCGTCCACACGCTGTGCACCTGCCCGCTCGCCGTGCGCGCGAGGAACCCGAGGCCGTCCGGCGTCGCGACCGGCTCGAGGACGGTCCCGGGCTGAAGATGCGGGAGCCCGAGCAGGAACCGGGCCACCCGGTCAGCGCCGAGCACGGGTCGCCGCGCCGCCGACACGACTCCGCCGCCGTCGGAGTGCAGCACGACATCGGGGGCCAGCACGCTCACGACGGCGTGGTAATCGCCGGTCAGCGACGCCACCGCGAACGCCTGCACGAGGGCGTCGTGGTGTTCGCGCGAGGCCATCCGCGCGCGCCTGTCCCGGATGTGACGCCGTGCGGAGGACGCCAGCTGGCGCGTGGCCGCCTCGGATCGGCCGATGGCGGCGGCGATCTCGGCGAAGCTCAGATCGAACACGTCGTGCAGCACGAAAGCCACGCGTTCGGCGGGGGTCAGGGCCTCCAGCACCAGCAGCAGCGCCGTGCTCACGGCGTCGTTGCGCACCGACACGTCCAGTGGGTCTTCGCCCGAGCGGGCCCCCGTCACCAGATCCGAGTGCGCCGGCACCGGCTCGGGCAGCCACTCCCCGACGTAGTGCTCGTGCCGCATGCGCGCAGAGCCGAGCACGTCCAGGCACACGCGGCCGACCGTGCGCCCGAGCCACGCGCCGGGAGAGCGGATCGCGGCCCGGTCGTCCTCGGGCATCCGGAACCAGCGCGCATAGGTCTCCTGCACGGCGTCTTCGGCGTCGGCGACGGTGCCCAGCATCCGGTACGCCATCGCCGTCAGTTGCGACCGCTCCGTCTCCACGTCGAACACGTCCCGCGCCTCCCCGCCTCAGCGTAGGGCAGCGCGAACCTCACATTCGCGCATGCTGCATCGTCGGGAGGGTATGAACCGGATCGTGCAGCAGACAGGTCGGATCGTGCGGGAGAGGAGCGGACAGCGGTGAGGATCGCGGTGGCCGGGGGTACCGGCGCGGTCGGACGCCATGCCGTCGCGGCGTTGCGTGCGGCCGGACACGAGCCGGTGGTGATCTCGCGCGGCAGGGGCGTCGACGTGCGGAGCACCGCAGGGCTGGATGCGGCGCTGGAGGGCGTGGATGCGGTGATCGATGCGCTCAGCGTCGAGACGCTGGACGGCGCGGAGTCGGTGGAGTTCTTCCGCGAGACGACGCAGAACCTCCTCGCCGCAGAGGCACGGGCGGGAGTGGGGCATCACGTGGCCCTCTCCATCGTCGCGATCGACCACGCCCCGTTCGGGTACTACGCCGGAAAGGTCGCGCAGGAGGAGCTCGTCGGAGTCGGCGAGATCCCGTGGACGATCCTCCGGGCGGCGCAATTCCACGAATTCGCCGCGCAGATGTATGACCGCGCGAAGGTCGGACCGCTGCGCGTCGCGCCGCGGATGCGGACGCAGCCGGTCGCCGCGCGCGAGGTCGGTGACGCCCTGGCTGCGATCGCGGTCGCGAGCCCGGCGGGGCGGGTTCCTGATCTCGCCGGCCCGCGTGAGGAGAGCCTTGTGCGCATGGTGCGGGCTTACGCCCGCGCGATCGGTTCGCACGGGTGGATCCCCGCGGTGCCGGTGCCTGGCCCCTTCGGCCGCGCGCAGCGCGACGGATCGCTCCTGCCCGACGCCTCCGCCACGCTCGGACGCGAGACGTTCGATCAGTGGCTCGCCGGGCTCCGCCCGCCCAGGTGAGGCGAGGGGCTACATCTCCTCGTGCGTGTCTGGGTCGGCGTCCCACAGGCGGCCCCGGCGCAGCCCGGAGAGGGCGTCGACCTCGTCGGCGGTGAGCTCGAAGCCGAACACGTCGGCGTTCTCCCGTTGCCGCTGCGCGTCGCCCGATTTGGGGATGGGCGTGGAGCCCGCCTGCACGTGCCACCGCAGCACCGCCTGGGTGGGCGTCACGCCGTGGGCCTCGGCGACCTCTTTCACGACCGATTCGCCGAGCAGCTCGCTGCGGCGCGCGAGCGGGCTCCAGCTCTCGGTGCGGATGCCGAGTTCGGCGTGCACGGCGCGCAGCTGGTCTTGCGGGAAGTACGGATGCAGCTCCACCTGGTTCACCGCCGGCACGACGCCGGTCTCCTCGACGAGGCGGCGCAGCATCGGCTCGGTGAAGTTCGAGACCCCGATCGAGCGCACCGACCCCGCTGCCCGCAGGTCGATCATCGCCCGCCAGGTGTCGACGTACTTGTCGACGCTGGGGTTCGGCCAGTGGATGAGGTACAGGTCGATGCGATCCAGGCCCATCGCGTCCAGGGACCGCCGTGCGCTGGCCGTCGCCTCGTCGTAGCCGTGGTCACGGCCGGGGATCTTGGTCGTGACGAGGATCTCATCGCGCGGGATGCCGCTGCGGCGGACCGCCTCGCCCACCTCGGCCTCGTTCTCGTAGTTCACGGCCGAATCGAGCAGGCGGTAGCCCGCCTCCAGCGCGGAGACCATCGCGGTCACGCCCGCTTCGCCGCGCAGGTTGTAGGTGCCCAGCCCGAGCTCGGGGAAGGCGGTGCCGTCGTTGAGGGGAACGCTGGGGATGCCTGGCATGCGCCCATCCTCCCCCGGGTACGACGGGGGCGCGCCGCGGTTGCGCCCCCGGGGCCGAGCCGCTAGCCGTCGGCGCGTGCGCCTCCGGCTGCCGGCGCCACGAGCTCGAACAGCTCGCACGTCGTGTCGTAGTACCGGTCGGTCGGGCCGAGCGCGCGCATCCCGATGCGGCGGCACACGCCCTGCGAGGCGACGTTGGCGGGGTTCGTCACCGCGACGATGCGCGGGATACCGGCCGCCCACGCCTCCGGCAGCACCGCGGCAGCGGCTTCCGCAGCGTACCCGGAGCCCCACGCGTCGGGATGCAGGTGCCAGCCGATCTCGATGTCTTCGGGCGTCCCCGGTGCCGCAGCATCCGCAGACCAGGGGATGCGCTTGAGCAGCAGGACACCCAGCCGGTCACCGCGGTGGGTCGTGATCGCCCGGACCCCGAGCGCGCCGTCCTCCAAGCTCGCCCACCTGCCGACCAGGGCTCGAGCCTCAGCCGGGTCGGTCAGCACGCGCGGATTCCGTCCGAGGTAGCGCTGGACCTCCATCCGCGAGTACATGTCGAGGACGAACGCGAGATCGTCCGCATCCGTCGTGAACGGGCGCAGCGTCAGCCGCGCGGTCTGCACCGGGGTCATGATCTCCTCATCGGGATGTGCGGGATGCCGTCCTCCTCGAACGGCTCGCCCGAGCGGACGAAGCCGAAGCGGGCGTACCAGTCCTCGAGCTGCATCTGCGCGTCCAGGGCGATGGGCAGGTCCGGCGCGAGCTCGGCGCACCGCGCCACGGCGGCGCGCATGAGGTCGCCGGCGTACCCGCGCCCCCGCGCCGGCGCGGCGGTGGCCACCCGCCCGATGCGCATTCCGCCCTTGTCGCGGAGGATCCGCAGTGTCGCGGCGACCTCCGGTCCCTCCGCGATCCACATGAGTTCGGCTCCCGGCTCGATGTCGCGCCCGTCGATCTCGGGATAGGCGGCCTCCTGCTCGACGACGAAGACGCTCACCCGCAGCCACAGGATGCGGTAGAGCGTGATCGGGTCGATGTCGGCGACGGCTGCTCGGTGGATCTGAGGCACCCGATGACATTACCGGCCCCGCGCGGACGCCGACGTGCCGGAGACGGGTGGGCGCATTCACCGTCATCGCCGGTGGAATCCGATGAGGGCCGTGTCTGAAAGAGTCGGTCGTGGGTGAGAATCCCCCCATGGAACTCCACGACCTTCTCGAGGCGCTCGATGCCGGCACCACCATCACCGGCGACTCGCCACTGCACCGCGTCATGCACGAGGTCAGTCAGGAAGCGCTGAGGATCACCGGGGAGCTCAACGGCGGGTATCACGACCCCGCACGGGTACGAGAGCTGCTGTCGCAGCTGACGGGGAAGGACGTCGACGAGTCGGTGACGGTGTTCCCGCCGTTCTCCGCCGACTTCGGCAAGAACATCACGCTGGGCAGGCGCGTGTTCATCAACTCCGGATGCAGATTCCAGGACCAGGGCGGCGTGTTCGTGGGAGACGACTGCCTCATCGGGCACAACGTCGTGTTCGCCACGCTCAACCACGACCTCGATCCGAGCCGTCGAGCAGACATGCACCCGTCACGGATCGTCGTCGGCCGCAACGTCTGGCTCGGCGCGAACGTCACCGTCCCGCCCGGCGTCACCATCGGGGACAACGCCGTCGTGGGCGCGGCATCCGTTGTGACGAAGGACGTACCCGAGAACGCGATCGCCGTGGGCTCGCCGGCGCGAGTGGTCCGCGTGCTGACCGATCAGGTCACGGGATGAGACGCCGGGCGCCCGGCCCCTGCTCCCCCATCGCATCACCCGGATTCGTGTACGGGCAGGCTGTGAGGGAGAGACACCCGCAGCCGATGCAGTTCGCGAGGTTGTCACGCAGCGCCTCGAGGCGCTCGATGCGCTGATCGAGGTCGGCACGCCACATCCGGGCGATCCGGGCCCAATCGCGTTTGGTGGGCGGCTGCTCGTGGGGCAGCTCGTCAAGGGCCTGCTTGATCGTCGCGAGCGGGATGCCGAGGGTCTGAGATGCGCGGATGAAGCCGATGACGCGCAGCGTGTCGCGGCGGTACTCGCGGCGGTCGCCGGCGGTGCGCCGGCTGGTGATGAGCCCGAGGCGCTCGTAGTAGTGCAGCGTCGAGACCGCGACGCCCGCGCGCTGGGCCACTTGTCCTGGTCTCAGCCAGACAGCGTCCTCCGGGATGTGCGCCATATCTTCCCTTGACATCAAGTGGACTTGATGAAGTGGACTCTAGGACATGAGCCCGATCGAGTCACCCGCGACCGCAGCATCCAGGGACGCCGACCGCCTCACCGAGCTCGTCGCCGCCATCCAGCGCACGCAGCGGGCGGAGGACGTCGACGGCTTCCTCGCCCTGTTCGCCCCCGACGCCGTGTGGGTGAATGGGGCCGGCGGCCGTCTGCTCGGGATCGAGGAGATCGCCGACTTCACCCGGAAGGCGCTGCCCGGCGGGATGGCCGGGCAGTCTGTCCGCTACGACGTCACCGACGTGCGCTTCCCCGCACCGGACGTCGCCATCACGAGCGTGGATCAGGAGTACCTGACCGCCGATGGGCAGTCGTTCTCCCCTCGGCGCGAAGGAAGGCCGACCTACGTGTGGGCGCGGCGGGACGGGGACTGGCGCATCGTGCACGGGCAGAACACCGGTGTGATCCAGCCCGCCGACGAGACGATCGCGGGCGAGGATGCGGCCACCCTCCGCGACATCGTCGCGAACGTCGAGAGGGGCTTCAATGAGAACGATGCCGAGCTCTTGATCCGCGACATCGCACCGGATGCACGGATCGTCAACGCGGTCGGCGCGGAGCTCATCGGACGCGAGGAGATCGAGACGTCCACCCGGAAGGCCCTCCTGCGGGCGCATCTGCGCGACGCGACGGCGCACTACCGCCTGGACGGGATCGCGCTGCTCGCGCCCGACGTGGCGGTGGCGCACAAGCGGGCGTGGTCGACCGCGGAAGCCGCAGAGCGTGGCGATGCCCCCGAGATGACGGCCCTCTATGTCTTCGCCCGGCGCGACGGCCGCTGGTGGATCCTCCGCCGGCAGAACACGCTCGTCGCCGCCGCGTGAATCCGGCGGGCGACCCGAACGACGATTCGGCCGAACCGCTGGTCGCATGGCACGCTCAACGAGTGCGACCGGAGAACGCGCTCGTTGTGGGCGTCGAGAACGCGGCAGCGCGTGATGGCTTCGCTCTGGACGCAGCTCAGCGGGCGTTACTCGAGCGGCTGGCGACTCTCGGCGCAGATGTCGATCGCGGCCCCTTGCGGCGATCGTCGCCGCGCAGCCTCTACATTCACGGGGACGCGGGGCGAGGCAAGTCCTGGCTCGCTGACGCCTTCTTTGCGGAGCTCCCGCTGGCTCAGAAGACGCGCGTGCATTTCCATCGGTTCTTCGACGAGCTGCACCGCAGCATCCACGGTCACCGAAGCGAAAGAGACGCCGTCGAACGCGCGATCGACGACATCACCGGGAACAGCCGCCTGCTCTTCTTCGACGAGCTCCACGTCCACGACTCCGGCGACGCACGGCTCCTCACCCGCTTGCTCGATCACGTCTTCCAGCGCGGTCTTGCCGTTCTCGCGACGTCGAACTACGCCCCGGACGATCTGCTCCCGAATCCGATCTGGCACCACATCTTCGAGCCGGGCATCGCGCTCATCAAGACGCACATGGACGTGTGGAACCTCGCGGGTCCCATCGACTACCGAACTGTCAATCGAGAGCACGGCCGCGGCTTCGCCGCCGGCACCTGGACACTGGAGCCCGCCGGTTCCGGTGCACCTGAACAGCGGGCCTTCGCCATCGCCAAGGGACGATCATTCACGGTGACGTCACTCGACGGCGGCGAGCTGGTCGCATCGTTCGACCAGCTGTGCTCGGCAGCGACGTCGACGGTCGAGTACCTGGACTGGGCGCGATGCTTCTCCCGCTGGGTCATCACCGACATACCGTCCTTCGGGGCAGTCGACGCGGAGGCTCAGCAGCGCTTCATCAACCTCATCGACGTGCTGGTGGACGCCGACATACCCGTGCGTTTCTCGTCGACGGTCGATCTGTCCGGTTTCCTCGCGGACGCTTCCAGACGGCCCGATGCCTTCCGAATGGCAAGCCGCCTCCTACTCCTCGACAGCGCTTCCCGATCGAGCGCCTGACCGCTCATTCTCGGCCGGGGACAGGTGATGTCCTCGTTCGTTCCTAGCGTCCTCGTGGTGTGGCTCATTCGGGCCGGCACACGACGGAAGGAACTTGGATGACTGCCGCAATTCAGCCGTTTCGAATCGACATCCCGGACAGGTCAGTCGATGAGCTCAGACGCCGGCTGGGCGAGACCCGTTTTCCGCCGCCCCTGCCTGGCGATGATTGGTCGACAGGAGTGCCGGTCAGCTACCTGCGGCGAGTGGTCACGTATTGGGCTGACGAGTTCGAGTGGGCGGCGCAGCAGGCTGCGCTGAACACGTTCCCGCAGTTCACCACGGTGATCGAGGGGCAGACGATCCACTTCCTCCACGTTCGATCGAAGGTGGAAGGTGCCCTGCCGCTCGTGCTCACCCACGGATGGCCGGGGTCGTTCCTCGAGTTCGTGGATCTGATCGGCCCCCTCACCGATCCGGAAGCCCACGGAGGCGCCGCCGTGGATGCGTTCGATGTGGTCATTCCGTCGCTACCCGGATTCGGATTCTCAGGCTCGGTCGTTGAGGGCGGCTGGGACGCGGCTCGCATCGGGCAGACGTGGGCGACGCTGATGGAACGCCTCGGCTATGACCGATACGGGGTACAGGGTGGGGACATCGGCGCAGCCGTCTCTCCCGAGGTCGCGCGAGTGGCACCGACTCATGTGGTGGGCGTCCATGTCAACGGCTCGATGGGTATGCCGCTGCAGGCTCCCAGCGAAGCAGACCTTGCATCCCTCACCCCGTTGGAGCTGGACCGTCTCGAGCGGGTGCAGACCTTCATGCGGGAGGAGTATGGCTACATCGCGATCCAATCCACCAGACCCCAGACTCTCGCAGCGGGGCTCGTGGATTCTCCCGCCGGCCAGCTTGCGTGGATCATCGACAAGTTCCAGAAGTGGACCGTTCCCCACAAGGCGCTCCCCGAAACGATCATCCCCCTCGATCGAATCCTGACCGACGTGTCGCTGTACTGGTTCACCGAGTCTGCCGGCACAGCCGCCTACGTCGGATATGCGCAGCACTCGGCGTGGGGGGCGACCAGGAAGCCGACCGGCGTTCCCACGGGGGTCATCATGTTCGCCCACGACGTCGGCATCCGCAGGTTCGCCGAACGGGAGAACACCATCACCCGGTGGACTGACGTGAGCGACCGCGGCGGGCACTTCGCCGCCCTCGAGGAACCGCAGCTCCTTGTCGCGGATCTGGCGGAGTTCTTCCGTCCCCTCCGGTGAGGGAGTGGTCGTCGAGTTCTCGCACCTCGCGGCATCATCACCCCGTCGAAAGAATCACAGAAAGATAACGGCGGGGTCTTCCCTCCCGTTATCTTCTCGTTATAGAGTGCTCGCACGGTAGTTGTTTTGCTGTGGCAGCTACCGGACATGTGATTGCAGGACACTCTTGGTGCAAGGGAACAGGGCCGGTCGGAAGCCTCTCCGACCGGCCCTTACTCTTGCCCGGCCGCATACCTCTCCTCCCCAGCCCACGGCCCAGCGGAGTTATCCACAGAAATAGCTCCTGACCTGGGGTGAAGACCATCCGGATGTCGGTGGCCCCTGCGAGAATCGCCTCATGTTCGACAGCGATCGCACCGCCCTCACGACCTCTCTCCGCGCAGGTCTGCAGGCGATGGTCGACGGGCTGGATGCTGCGGCCGCATCCGATGACGAGCTCCTGCGGCACGTGGCCGACGTGGAAGCCCTCGGCCGACTACTGGACGCGGCCCGCGTGACGCTCGCCGGAGAGGTCGCGCACCGCAGTCGAACCGACCTGGGCAGCGAGCGGCTGACGGTTACCCGCGGTTGCCGCACCCCCGGGGAACTCCTCGAACGCGTCACGCTCGTTTCGGGTTCGACCGCACGGGCACGCATACGCGCCGCGACGCCGCTCCGAGCTCGCGTCGCGCTCACCGGCGAGACGCTGCCCCCGGCGTTCCCCGTGGTCGCCGGCGCCGTGGCGTCAGGTGCACTCGGGGTGGATGCCGCCTCCGCGATCGTGACAGCGCTCGCCTCGATCCGCGAGCGCGGCGCCGCGTGTGAGGCGGACGCGTTCGCAGCGGCGGAGCAGGCGCTCGTCGATGCCGCCACGGGAGAAGGCGACGCACTGCCCGCGGGTGCGGATGAGGTCGCGATCATGGCCAACACGTGGGCGCTCTTCCTCGACCCGGATGGGGCACTCCCCGACGGGGAACGTGCGATGAAGGCGCGCGGGCTGACGCTCGGGCGGGAGAGGGCGGGCGTCGTCGGCGTGCAGGGCGCACTGCTTCCCGACGTCGCCGCCCAGTTGCAGCGGTTGCTCGACGCCTTCCTCAACCCGAAGGCGCCGGGCGCTCCCGGCCCGCGCTTCGCGGACGAAGCGGAAACCGATGAGAGCGGCGAGGATGTGCCGGCGGACCCGCGCACGACCACCCAGCGCCGGCACGACGCGTTCGCAGGTGTCCTCTCCGTCGCCGCCGGCATGGACGGCATCCCCAGCCTCGGCGGATCCGCCCCGACGCTCGTGGTCACCGTCCGCGCGGATCAACTCGATCAGGCGTCAGGAGTGGCCTTCGTCCCTCCCACCGGCGCCGGCGACACCGGAGCGGTACCCGCTTCCGTCGCCCGGCATGCCGGCTGCGCCGGACAGATCCAGCGGATCGTCTTCGATCCCGCGGGGCGGATCGTCGATCTCGGCACCCCGCAGCGTCTCTACACCGCACATCAGCGCCGCGCGATCGCCACGAGGGACGGCGAATGCATCATCCCGGGGTGCCACGTCCCCGCCGCCTGGTGCGAAGTGCACCATGTGCAGGAAGCCGCCCGTGGCGGCCCCACCCACACCGACAACGGTGTGCTCCTGTGCTGGTTCCACCACCGCACGATCGAGACGAGCGGCTGGGAGATCCGCATGGTCCGTGGGTCGCCGTGGCTCCGGGGCCCGGGATGGCTCGACTCCGCGCGACGATGGCGACCCGCCACAGGTTCGGTCCACCGCCGGCACGACGCGCTCCTCCAGGCCGCGCCGCCGTGAGCGGCCCCGGGTCAGACGCCGCCGCCGCCTCCGCCTCCCCCGCCCCCGCCGGCGGAACCACCACCGGTCGACCCGCCCGACGTGGACGACGACGACGTCGCACTCGCCGAGAGCGAGCCGATCCCCGACGCGAACGCCCCGGCGTTGAAGCCCGCAGCGCCCACGTACCACCCGGGCGTCCCGGTGGACTCGTACAGCACCCCGAGCCGCTCCGACCACTGCTTCTCCTGCCCGAACACCACGGCGTACGGCAGCAGCGACTCGTAGATGCGGAGCATCTGCCGCGGGTCGCCGGCGTCCACGGCGATGCGCTCGGCACCGCCCGGAGACTGCAGCATCCGGATGCGGTCCGCCTCCGCCCAGTCGATGAACACCTTCAGCCCCGCCAGATGGTCGCGTGTGTCCGTGCCCAGCGGCGTGAGCGGCTTGTGGGCCAGCAGACCGATTCCGAAGACCATCGCCAAGGCGCTGACGATCAACAGCACGATGGGCAGGAGCGGGGTGACGCTCCCCGCCAGCGCGAGCACGCCGAAGACAGCCGACACCGCCATCCCCGCCAGCATCAGCACCCCCGGCCACATGCGGGGCCCCAGCGGCACCTCTCGGCGCAGACCCCGCCGCACGAGCTCCTTCCCCGCGTCGGCCAGGATCGCCCGAGCCGCGGTCGAGAGCCTGGTGTCCTGCCGCCCGAACGTGAACACCGCGCCGGGTGCGGCGTCTTCGCCGAACAGGCCCTTCAGCAGCATCCGCCCGTCCCCGTCGGCGCGTTCAGGATCGACCAGGTGCGCCTCCAACTGCACGCCCCCGAAGCGGCGCCGCTCACCCTCGACGATGCGGATGCTGCCCACCACGGCCTGCTCGAGCACCTCGGCGGGGATTGCCTTCGTCGTCTTCCCCAGCAGCACGGCGCTCTCGAGGGCGTCCACGGCGGCGGGGGGAGTGAATTCCGCGACGATCGTCGGACGACCCTCGGCATCGGAGAGCAGGCGGACCCTGACCACGATCGCCCACGCCAGCGCGGCCAGGACGATCAGCACGCCCACGAGCTGGAGCCAGCCCCACGGCGAAGCGAAGAACGACGGGTTGAAGGGCGTGAACGTGCCCGAGGCGAAACCGACCGCCACCGTCAGCGTCTCGTGCGCGCCGAGGCCCGTCGCCTCCGCGCGGACGGTGACGGCGCCGTCCGGGGCCTTCTCGCTCGCGATCGGGCACTCGGCCGTCGAATCGCGCGCGCCGGCATAACAGGCCTCCGAGCCGGTCAGCTCTGCGGCGAGCGCCTCATCCACGTGCAGGGCGGCGGTGACGCGATCGAACGGCTGCTCCCAGTCCAGTCCGTTGACGTTCCAGTAGAACTCGTCGGCGTCGGTGTCGTCGAAGAAGCGCACGACGTTGCGCATCGTGTAGGTGAAGACGTACGTCTGCTCCCCGTGCACGTAATCGTCGGCCCGCGAGGTGACCAACAGGTACCCGTCGTCGCTCTCGGTCTCGACCTCGCGGGGATTCCCGTCGGCGTCGGTGACAGAGATCAGATCGACCTCCAGCGGCGCGCCGAGATACTTCTCGGGCAGCAGCCGCTGCATCCCGCGGTTCTGATCCGCGTCTGGGAACTCCGCCACGAACGTCTCCACCACCCGCAGCTCGCTGGCCCCGTCCTCGGCGCGGGTGAGGGTGTAGTCGGCGTCCATGCTCGCGAACGTGAAGTCGTTGACGTCGGCGCGCACCACGGATGCAGCGGCGCCCGGCACGGTGGACGCACCCGACGCAGCCGGCGCGACGACGACCCCCGCACCCACCGAGGCGAGGGCGATCACCAGGGCTGCCAGGGTGCGTCGCATCCACTTCATGCCGCTCAGCCTATGCGGCGCCCGTGCGCCTTACTCTTGTCGGTATGACCGACCGCCACCTCGCCGTCGATGCGTGGGAGAGCCTGTTCCGTGCGCAGCACGAGGTCTTCGAGCAGCTCAGGGTCGACTTCACCGAGACGGATCTGTCGCAGGCGGAGTACGACGTTCTGCTGACCGTCACGCGTGCGCCGGAGATGACGGCGCGTCTGCGCGACGTCACCGCGAACATGCTCATCAGCCAGCCGAGCGTCTCGCGGCTGGTCGACCGGATGGTCGCGCGCGGCCTGATCAGCAAGTGCCCCGATCCCGACGACGGCCGGGGCGCTCTGGTGCGGGCCACCGAGGCCGGGGCGGCGGCGTTCCGCCGCCTGGCGTCCGAACATGCCGCCAACATCGCCGAGCAGATGTCGTGCCTCAGCGACGACGAACTGGCGCTGCTTCGCGATCTCACCGCCAAGCTGCGCCGGCCGAAGCCCGTCACCGACTGCTGACCGGCCCTGTCACCGGCGGTTGCACACCCGGGGCCACGTTCGGAGGTCTACGAGCGGATCCGATCATCCGCATGCATGCCGATCATCCGGTCGACCCGCTCGTCATCATGGCCCCGCATCCGCACGTCCGGAAGGAGGTCGGCCTCGGAGATGCCGGAGGCGGCTGCCGGGTCGACCAAGACGGACACCGCCGGATGACGGTGCAGTGCGGTGACCGGCAGCTCCGGATCGGCCGGGCGGCTCACCAGGCCCGCGATCGCATCCGCCTTCGCGGCGCCGGTCGCGATCAGCAGAAGGCGTCGAGCGCGGAGGATGGTCCCGATGCCCTGCGTCATCGCCGCGCGGGGCACCGCGTCCACACGGCCGCCGAAGAAGCGTGCATTGTCCTGCCGTGTCCGATCGGTGAGCCGTGTGACGTGCGTTCCTCGGGCCAGAGTCGCCCCCGGCTCGTTGAAGGCGATGTGTCCATTGGTTCCCACGCCGAGGAGTTGGAGGTCAACGCCGCCCGCTGCCGCGATGGCTTCGTCATATCTCTCGCCCGCCGCCGCAAGGTCGCGGGCATCGACATCGGGGGCGTACACGCGGTCCCGCGGAATGCCCAGCGGATCGGTCACCGTGCGGCGGATGACCGCGGCGTATCGCTCCGGATGCCCCTGGGGAAGCCCGACGTACTCGTCGAGCAGGAAGACCCGGCACGCACGGTAGGCACCAGGGAAGGCGGCGTGGCGGTTGACGAGCTCGGCGTAGACCTGATCGGGCGACGACCCCGTGGCGAGCCCGAGCACGCGCGCGCCGCCTCCGACGACCTCGTCGAAGCGGTTCGCCGCCTCCGCACCGATCGCCCTGGGGTCGGGCATCACGTGCACCTCGATCATTCGCGCACCGCTCCCTCGAGCATGCCTTTAATGAAGTACCGCTGCAGGAAGATGTACAGCGCGACGACGGGAAGGGCGACCATCACGGCGCCGGCGGCGAGCAGGGCGGTTCCCTGGGTGTACTGGCCCTGGAAGAAGGCCAGCCCCAACGGGGCGGTGCGCACGCTGCCGTTGGGCGACATCACGAGCGGGACGAGGAACTCGTTCCAGGTCCACATGAACACCAGCAGCACGAGCGTGAGGATCGCCGGGCGCCCGATCGGGACGAGGATCTGCCACAGGATCCGGAACGAACTCGCGCCATCGAGCTGGGCCGCCTCGATCATGGCGCGATTGGTCGTGCGGAAGTAGGTGCGCATCCAGTACGTGCCGAACGCGATCGACATCGCGATCTGCGGGAACGCCACGCCCCAGACGGTGTTGGTCAGCCCGATCGTGCGCAGATCGAAGTACAGCGGAACGATGATCGCCTCCGTCGGCACCATGATGCCCAGGAGGAACACGTAGAAGATGACATCGGCGAAGCGGAACCTCATCGTCCCCAGCGCGTACCCGGCGAGGATGGAGGCGGTCACGGCGACGATCACGACGACAACGGCCACGACGACCGAGGTGGCCATGTACTGGCCGAACCGGCCGACTTCCCACGCCTCGGCGAAGTTCTCCCAGTGGAACAGCCGGCCCTCGCGTGCGACCGACGCGCTCTCGGGGCCGAGCGCCAGCGAGAGGATCACGCCGACCGGTCCCAGGATCACGAGAGCGAACACGATGAGGATGACATAGTTCGCGGTCTTCTCCACCGCCGAGGTCTTCACTTCTTGTCCCCGATCCTGTTCACGACGAAGTTGATGGCGAAGACGACGATGGTCAGCGCGACACCCACGGCCGTCGCCGCGCCCACTTCACCGAGTTGGAACGCGCGCCGATAAACCTCGTAGCTGGGCACTGTCGTGGAGGTGCCCGGTCCTCCGCTGGTGGTGACATAGATGAGATCGAAGGTCTTGAGCGCCGCCACGATCGTGAGCGTGAGGGCCACGGTGATCTCGCCCCGCACCGAGGGAAGCGTGATGGCGAAGAACTCCTGGAACGGACCCGCCCCGTCGATGCGCGCGGACTCGTACAGTTCCGGCGGGATGCGGCTCATTCCTGCCATGAGCAGCACAGTGACCAGCCCGAGGCTGACCCAGCTGCCGATGAGCCCGACCGCGGGGAGCGTGAAGGTGTAGTCGCCGAGCCACGGGCGGGCGAGATCGCCCAGGCCGATCGCGCGCAGGAACCCGTTCAGAGGGCCGTCCGGCGCGTAGATCTGCCGCCAGGTGACGGCGACGACGACCATCGCGATGACCTGGGGAAGGAAGATGATGGTCCGGAAGAAGCCGAGACCGCGCACCTGCGCCCGTGTCAGTAGCGCCGCCAGCAGCAGCCCGATGGCCAGCGGAAGCACCGCGTAGAAGAAGATGAGCACGAATGCGTGCAGGAACGCCTCACGCAGCTCCTCGTCCTGGACGAGCGCGATGTAATTGCCGAAGCCGACGAAGGTGGACTGCCCGAGTCCGTCCCACTCGAAGAAGGAGAACTGCGCGGCCCGGCCGAGCGGGAATAACAGGAAAGCCCCGTACAGCAGCGCAGCCGGTGCCAGATAGGCGAGGGGAACCCACGCCGCGCGTGACCGACCGGAGCGCCTCGAGGCCCTCCGGTCGGTCACGCCGACGACTGGGTCACTCATTCGCTGCGACGAACTCCGAGTAGTCGGCCTCCAGCTGCTCAGTGAAGGCCGTGGGCGTCATCTCTCCGGCCAGCAACCCCTGCAGCGCCCGCCCGAGCGTCTCGCCGGCCGTGGGCGTGGCGTAGTCGAGGTAGGGCAGGAGATCACCGTCTGTCGTGACCTCGCCGAAGACGGCGAACACGTCCGCGAGCACACCGGAGGACGGAGCCAGTTCGGCGGTGCGGTTGACCGGCAGATTCCCCGTCTCCACGATGATGTCCATCGCGTCATCGCTCGTGAGGAAGTCGATGTACGCCGCCGCGACGTCAGTGTTCTCCGCGGCTGAGGTGATGGCGAAGGGCAGGCTCGTGCCGCCCGTCGTGGCCACCGACCCCGACTCGGTCGCCGGAACGAAGAAGCCCACGTCCTCGCCCATGGCGTCTTCGAGATCAGCCGAGAGCCACGAGCCGCCGAGGAGGAACACGCCCTGACCGTCGGCCAGCGCCTGCCAGGCGGCGTCGTAATCGGTCCCATTCACGCCGTCGTTGAAGTAGCCGCTGTCCACCCAGCCCTGCAGCGCGGCGGCGGCCGCCTCGTTCTCCGGCGTGGTCCAGCTCGCGCCGGGATTGCCCAGGCCGAGCGACGTGATCGATTCCGGGTCGACGTACGCACCCTGCAGCGGCCCGAAAACGTGTCCTGCCGGCCATTGCTCGATGTTGCCGAGCTGAAGCGGGATCTCCCCCGCCTCCTTCGCGGCGGCCAGGGCGGCGTCGAACTCATCCCACGTTCCGGGCACCTCCAGCCCGAGCCCCTCGAGCTTCGACTTGGAATAGAAGACACCCACGACCTCGCCCATCTGCGGGAGGCCGTAGAGGTTGCCGTCGCCGAAGACCGCCGCGTCCTCGCTGTACGTGGAGTACTGCAGCACCGAGGGCGAGTAGCGCTCGAGCCAGCCGTATGCGTCGGCGTAGTCATCGAGAGGACGAAGCTGTCCCGCCTCGACGAAGGCACCCATCGTGTTGCGGCCGTTGTTGGCCTGCACGACGTCGGGGGCGTCCTTGTCCGTGAGCGCGAGACGGAGGGTGGTGTTGAGATCCTCGAACGCCTGCGACACGCGTTCTATGGTGATGTTCGGATACTTCTCCTCGAACGCCGCGTTCAGGCGTTCGATCTCCTCGTTCTGGCCCCCGCGGACCTCCTGGTCCCAGACTGTCAGCGTCATCTCTCCCACTTCGGAGATGTCGGTGCTGATCGCCCCGCCGGAGGGAGCGTTCTCGGGAGTTCCCGCGCCAGGCGCGCATGCGGTGACGCCCAGCAGGAGGGCGGCGCCGCCCGCCAGCGCGGCGAGCCGTGTGTGTCGTTGCATGATTTCCCTTTCGGTTTCCAGTGGTGCAAGAGGCTTGGGTGGTTCACCGGTGGCTCACGAGGTGCGAGCCAAGTACAAGCCGGGGCCGGCACGGCGCACCGGGGGCGGGGCGTCGGCGGGCAGGACGTCGCTCAGGAACCCATAGCGCCGCACGAGGTCCTCATCGCCACCCGCCAGGGTCCGCTCCCACCACTGCCCGATCTCCGCCCAGCCGGGAGCGCCGAAGGATCCGCCGAGCTGGCCTACCGAGAGCCCGGAGCACAGGGCCGCGAAGGCGAGCCTCTGGGCCAGAGGCCACTCGGCAAGCGTGCCGGCGACCAGCGCCGCACCGAATACGTCCCCGGCGCCGGTGGCGTCGACGAAATCAGTCCGGATCGAAGGAACGGCAGCCTCTTCACCGGTGGCGGCGTCGATCGCAACGGCGCCAGCGGCGCCACAGGTCACAACGACCAGGGGAACCTGCTCAGCCAGCCGTCGGGCGGCCTCGCGCGGCTCGTCCGCCCGAGTGTAAGCCGACGCCTCCCGCGAGTTGGGCGTGAACGCGTGGCAGTACGCGAGCGGATCGAGATCACGGGGATCCCACCGTTCGCTGGAGTCCCAGCCGATGTCGGCGAAGATCCGGGTGCCGGCTCGCGACGCCCGCTTCCACCAGGAATCGGGATCGCGCTCCTCGCGCAGAGCGTTGAGATCGGCCAGTGCGGTACGGGCGCGCAGAGGGCCGCTGAGGAGCTCGTCGACGGAGACCGGCCACTCCTGGTCGTACGTCACCATGCTGCGATCCGCGTCCTGCTCGATGGCCACCGTGACGGCGGTCGTGAAGCCGGAGATCATGCGCGATCGGGAGAGGTCGATCCCCTCGTGCTCGCCGAGCACCTCCCAGCTCCAGCGGCCATGAACGTCGTCGCCGAAGACGGATGCCAGCGAGGAGCGAAGCCCGAGCCGCGTTGTCGCGACGGCAAGATTCGCGATGCCTCCCGGGCTGATTCCGAACTCCTTGGCGCGCACTTCGGTGCCGGCGGCGGGGCGGCCATCGAGTCCAGTGAAGACGAAGTCCAGGAACAGCGGCCCGGTGAGCACGACGTCCACATCGGCGTGAGCATCGGCGGAGGTCATCTCGCTCCTCTCAGGGGCGTCCACGGCGACAGCGTTTGCTAGAACATACTCCAGAACTGCTCGAATATGCACAATAGATGCTCGAAGCTGACTGATATGCTCGCTCACATGCTCACTTCGACGCGGCAAGCTCGAATCCTCGATTCCCTTCGCTCAGACGGCGAGGTGCGCGTGGAAGACCTCGCCGACCAGCTGGGCGTATCGGCCTCGACGATCCGGCGCGATCTGAACGCGCTGAGCGCGGAGGGCCTCCTCAAGCGGGTGCGCGGCGGCGGCAACATCGAGCCGGACCGCATCCCGTTCTCCGACGTATCCCGTCAGCAGCAGCCGGAGAAGCTCCGCATCGCGCGGCGGGCGGCCGAGCTGGTCTCCGACGGCGACGTGATCCTGGTCGACATCGGAACCACCACCGCACTGTTCGCACGCGAGCTGCGCGGACGTCGCATCACGGTGATCACCTCGAGCCTCGCCGTGATCGACGAACTGCGCTCCGACGACGGAGTCGAGCTGATCGTCCTGGGCGGAGTCGTCCGCAACAACTACAACTCGATGGTCGGCACTTTGACCGAACAGGCCCTCGCGCAGATCCGCGCGACCACATGCTTCCTCGGGACGAGTGGCATCCGACCGGACGGCACCATCGCCGACACGACCGGCATGGAGGTCCCTATCAAACGGGCCATGATCGCTTCTTCCGTCCGCTCGGTCGTCTTGGCGGATGCCTCCAAGTTCCCCGGCGTCGGACTGCTGAACGTCTGCGGCCCGGAGCAGCTGTGGGGCGTCGTGACGAACGAGGGAGCGGACGAGGCGACCCTCGACGTCTTCCGCAGCAATGACATCGAGGTGATGACGGCGTGAAACTGACCATCGTCGGAGGCGGCGGCTTCCGTGTGCCTCAGGTGTTCGAAGCGGTGTCCTCGGAGGACGCACCCGTGCGCATCGACGAACTGGCGCTGTTCGATGTCTCACACTCGCGCCTCGCGATCATCCGATCCGTCATCGACCGGATGTCGGAGACCAGTGCGCACGTCCCCACGATCACCGTCACCGAAGACCTCGCCGAAGCCCTGCGCGGTGCCGACTTCGTTTTCGCGGCCGTGCGCATCGGCGGCACCGCCGGACGGGTGGTCGACGAGCGTACGGCGCTGGAGCTCGGCGTGCTCGGGCAGGAGACCGTCGGGCCCGGCGGCATCTCGTACGCCCTGCGCACCATCCCCTTCATGGTGAACCTCGCCCACGTCGTGCGCGAGGTGGCACCCGACGCGTGGGTGATCAACTTCACCAACCCCGCTGGCATGGTCACCGAGGCGATGCGCGCCGTCCTGGGCGATCGCGTCGTCGGCATCTGCGACACCCCCATCGGCCTGATGCGTCGCGCCGTCTCGGCGGTCGGCGCGACTCCCTCCTCAGGGCCGGGTGCGGGCGGGCTGCACTTCGATTACGTGGGGCTGAACCACCTCGGATGGTTGCGCAGCGTCCAGATCGACGGCGTCGACCAGCTGCCGCGGCTCCTCGCCGACGATCGTGCGCTCACAACGATCGAGGAGGCCCGGCTCATGGGGTTCGACTGGGTGCGCGCCCTGGGCGCCCTCCCCAACGAATACCTGTACTACTACTACTTCACTCGCGAGGCGACCGAGCGGATCCGCTCGGCGGAAACCACCCGCGGAGAGTTTCTGGACCGCCAGCAGGGCGGTTTCTTCTCCGCGCCCGGTCACGACCCCCTCGACGCGTGGCTGCGCACCCGGCGGGAGCGCGAGTCGAGCTACATGGCCGAGAGCCGGCAGGACGGCGAATCGCGTGAGACGAGCGACGTCGACGGCGGCGGCTACCAGACCGTGGCCCTCGAGCTGATGGCGGCGATCGCCTCAGACCGACCGGCGACGATGATCCTGAACGTCCGCAACGGCGACCTCATCCCCTCCCTCCCAGCGGATTCGGTGATCGAAGTGGGATGCGTCGTCGACGCGGACGGCGTGCACCCCTGGCCGATCGCCCCGGTCCGCGGTGAGATGCTCGGCCTCATGACTCAGGTCAAGTCCGCCGAGCAGCTGACGATCGAAGCGGCGCGCACCGGCTCCAGAGAACTCGCATGGCGAGCATTCGCCGCGCATCCGCTCGTGGACTCCGTCACCGTCGCCCGCAGACTCCTGGACGGCTACCAGCAGCGATTCACTGATCTCGGACGCCTCCTCACGTGAGGTGACGATGTGGACGGCCGCCGCCTCACACCCGCTGGAAGGCGACGAGCCCGACGAGGTTCCCCTCGGTGTCGCGCACGAAGGCATGCCATTCCTCATGCCGCGCCGGCCCGAGCACATCGCCGTCATGGGTGAAGATCACATGCGGACGCGTGACGACCTCCGCCACACCCTGCAGCCGCTCGATCGCCTCATGCACATTGTCGACATGCAGATACACCAGAGCCGAGGGCGCGTTGCGGTCGAGCACGAGGCGCACGCCGTCGAGATCGAAGAACACGAGCCCCGGATCGTCGAACCGCGCGACAGGCCCGGCCTCGAGCAGCACCGTATAGAAGTCCGCTGCCCGATCAAGATCCTCGGCACGCTGCGCCACCTGCACCAGTCGCATGTTCCTCCGTCGCCTTGCCGTGGTGCCCCCAGTCTCACCCGACCCGTCCGAGGCCGCAATCACGGACCTGCGGATATGGCGGCGGCACCGATTCGTCGGTGCGGCTCAGTGTGGGGTATTCTCTAGGAGGCCCACGCGCCGTTTCGCGCGGGGGCCGTGCGCCCGTAGCTCAATGGATAGAGCATCTGACTACGGATCAGAAGGTTAGGGGTTCGAGTCCCTTCGGGCGCGCACTGTGTTGAGACAGTAACGAAATCCCCCGCTCTCCTCGGAGAGCGGGGGATTTCTGCGTCCCGACCGCGGCCGCGACGACGCACGGTCAGGATTCAGCGGCCTCCGCGGATTGGCGTCTGCGCTGCGTGTGCGCCGCCAGGCGTGCGAGATCCACCATGCGCAACGCGTCCATCCGCGCCTTGCGCATGCGTTCGTAGTCGGGGTCCGCGTCGGGAGTCATCCCCTCGACCTTGAGGCGCCGTTGCAGGTTGGCCTCGACGTCACCCCACGCCGCCTCCCGAGCGGTGTCGACCAGCTGGTAGACCCGCTCGGGGTCATCGGCCCATGCGCGCAGCTCCTTGGCGACACCCTCGTACTGCTTCCGCCGGCGGCGCAGGTTGCGCATGTCGCGCTCCCGGTAGTCGTGGGTGCCACTGGAGGTGGAGAACTTGCCCCACGCGCCACGCCGCAGATCGCGCATGCGCTGAGCCGCCCGCTCCTGCTCCTCCGCCAGGGCGAGGATCGTGTCACGGGCGAACCCGGCGAGCCTGTCGCGATCGAAAGCGGCACCGGCGGAGATCGTTTCAACCAGGATGTGGTTCCGCACGGTCAATCGAGCAGCTGCCGAGGCGATCGACACGCCCTCCGCCACCGCTTCCGACGTTCGCCCCACCACAGACCTCCCTCGCACCGAGGCTAGCGGCTCGCGCCCACCCCACCGGCCGCACTTCGCGTCAGTTCGTCGCAACCTTCGCCAAGCCCTGGCTGATGGCGGCCAGTTCGGCGGAACTGACACGGTCCAGGAAGAGCCGTCTGACCAGCGCGATGTGGCCGGGAAGGGCCTGCGCGAGCAGCTCCGCGCCGGCCGGCTCCAGCCGGATGAGCACGGCGCGGGCGTCCTCCTCGCTCGCGCGACGGCTCACGAGCCCGCGGTTCTCCAGCTGCGTGGCCTGATAGGTCAGCCCGTTCTTCGACGCGACGACCACGTGGGCCAGGTCGCTCATCCGCAGCTCGCCGGCATCCTGCAGCTGCGCGAGCACGGTGAACTGCGCCTCCGTCAGTCCGTGTTCGCGCAGCTGCGTCGCCACCGCGCGCTGCAGGCGGTCCCCCGCGGCACGAAGCGCGAAGTACGCCGAGAGCTCGTCGCGACTGATCTGCTGGTCCACCAAGGGCGTGTCCTTCCCGCCCTCGTAGGGTACCGAACCGTAGGTGCGCCCCGCGGTGCACGGGGGATGCGGTCATCCCGGCTGCGTGTCCAGGGCGGCGCGGATGAAGTCCCCGGCATTGCCGAGGGCGACATCGGCTTCGTCGAGCATCGCGGCGAAACCCACGAAAACGTGCGGGACGCCCGGCGTGACTTCCAGTCGCACGCTCACGTCCTGCGCGGCGGCATGCGCCGCCAGCCGTGTGGCATCGTCGAGCAGCACTTCGTTGCCTCCGACCTGCACCAGAAGCGGCGGCAGCCCCGCCAGATCCCCGAACAGCGGGCTGATCAGCGGATCGCGCAGATCCGCCTCACCGGCGTAATCCCGCGCCCGGCGCATCAGCCCTTCGGCCGTCACCGATGGATCCGCCGCCGCCTTGGCTGCCGCACTCCGCCCGGAGAGGGTCAGATCGACCCACGGCGATGCGGCGTAGATCGCCGCGGGCCCCGGCATCCCCGCCGCGCGGATCGCCATCGCCGCCGCCACCGCCAGTCCGCCGCCGGCCGACTCCCCCGCCAGGACGATGTCGTGGCCGGGCACGCCGCTGTCCAGCAACCCGCGGTAGGCCGCCACGGCATCTTCCACCGCCGCCGGGTGGGGCGACTCGGGAGCCAGCGCGTACTCCACGGAGACGACCCGGGTCCGCGAGCGGCGTGCCAGCTCGGAGGCCAGACCCGCGGAGAGCTCCGCCGCCCCGATCGTGTAGGCGCCGCCATGGAAGTACAGGATCGTCCCGCGTGGGCGGACCCCCTCGATGCCGACGGTGACCACCGGGACGCCGAGTCGCCCGCTCCCGGTGACGACATCGCCGGCGAGGGGGATCGATTCCATCATGTGTGCGAAGAGCTGGCGCTGCTCGGCCACGTCGCCGCCGAGGTCGAGGGGTAGGGAACGGAGCATCTCGTCCAGCGCGATCCGCTGCTGCTCGGTCATGTGAGCGATCCTCTCCGCACCGTCAGCGGATGACGGCGACGTTGAAGCGCTCGCTTCGCAGCCCCATCATCATCGCGGCGAACAGCATGAAGTAATGCTCGACCGCTCGCGCGGTCGCGATCCCGCCGAGGTCGATCTGCTGCTCGTCGGCCCACCCGAGGGTCCGCAGGATGTCGGCGACGATGGCCTTGGCCTGGGCATCGTCACCGGAGAGGAACACCGTGGTGGGGACGGGCAGGCTCGACGGATCGACCGCCAGGGTCCCGGCGAGGGTGTTCAGGGTCTTCACGACGCGCGCATCCGGAAGCGCCTGCTGCAGCCGCTCGCCGAGGCTCCCGTCGGGGTAGAGGAGTTCGAGGTGCTGATCGACCGCGTTGCCGATGTCGATCAGCACGCGATCCCCGATGTCGCCTGCCAGGGCGGTGAGGGTCTCCAGCGAGTGGGCGGCCGCCACGGCGCTCAGCAGGATCTCGCCCCGCGCGATGGCGTCGCGATGACCGAGGACAGGCGCGGGCAGATCGGTGACCGCCCCCGGGTCGCGGGAGCCGAAGACGACGGAATGTCCGGAGCGAAGCAGTCCTGCTCCGAGGGTCCGGGCCATGTGGCCGGTGCCCAGGATGGTGATGTTCATGATCTCCTCGATCGGTGGGGTAGTAGTTCCAAGTGGAACGACCTGCGACGTTACACATAGTTCCAGTTGGAATCAACCAGAATCGCGATACCGCGATGAGCCGCGTGGCGCAACCCCGTCGAGGGATCCGTTCCCCGGGACCTACCGTCGAGACACCTCTTCCGGAAGGAGGAAGACATGGGATTCATGGACGACGCGAAGCGTGCGGCAGAAGAAGCCGCGCGCAAGGCCAAGGATGCGTGGGAGGACATCACCGACAAGAACGACGATCATCCCGACACGCACGGCACGGCTGCCGGGCGCACGAAGGAAACGCCGGCGACCGGCGACAACAGTCAGCCCGCCGCCGACACCCGCAGAGCGGATGCCGAAAGCGGGAACGCTCAGCACCAGAACGAAATGGGCGAGCAGCTGCGCCGCGACCCCTGACCCGCGCGCGCGGCCGCGCCCGCGACTGCGCGCACGAACGGAGGGCCTCGGCGATCATCCCGAGGCCTTCCCCCTGCGCCCCAGCCAGGGGCGTCCCACCGCACCACACACACGGAGGTATCCATGGGCTCATCACCCAACCGTCTCGTCGCCGTCATCTTCGGAGCCGTCTACGCCCTCGTCGGCCTGCTCGGGTTCACCGTGACCGGCGCCGTCGAATTCGCCGGACCCGACGGCGAGCTCCTCCTGGGGATCTTCCAGGTGAACCCGCTGCACAACATCGTGCACCTGCTGATCGGCCTGGCCCTCCTGGTCGGCGGCATCGCCGGCGTCCGCGCCGCCAAGACGGTCAACATCATCGTCGGTGCGGCGTACCTGCTGCTGGGCATCGTCGGGTTCTTCCTCGACGGACCCGCCAACTTCCTGGCGCTCAACGTCGCCGACCACTTCCTCCACCTGGCCACGGCGATCATCCTCCTGGGTGTCGGCCTGGCCGCCGACCGGGAAGTCCGCAACAGCACCACCCGCACGCGCGCCGCGTAAGGGACTCTGCATGCCGGTGCTCACCGCGACCCGCGCCGCCCCCGCACGTGATCCGCGTGCGGGGGCGGCGCCGGTCGCGTTCACCGGATCATGGCCGGCCGTGGGAGCGTGGGGAGCCGGCCTGGTCGTGGCGGGCCTGGGCGCAGGGGCCATCGCCGGTCCGAACGGCTCGGGGCCGTCGCGCGCGGTGGGTTTTGTCGTCTTCTCCCTGGGCCTTGCCTGGCTCGCCTGGGGAACCGCGGCCCTCTCGCGTGGGCGCATCCCGGCCCCGCGCGCCGTGGCCGGCGGCGCGGTCGCCGGGATGCTGCTGCTGACAGCGCTGCTGGTGCTCTCGCCGGCGCACACGAGCGTCTTCGCCGTCGGGACGGCGATGGGCCTCCTCCTGGCGGTCGCCCTGTGCACCGCGGGTGCACTCCGGCGGCCCCACGACGAGCGCCCCGCCCGAGCCATGAGCGTGTGGGGACTCGTGCTCGCCGCAGCCGTGCTCTCGGTCGTCGTGACGCCCGCCCTGACCGCATCGCGGGACGCGGTACTGCTGCGAGAGGACGGCACGGTGCCCGTCGTCACGCACGACGGGCACTGACGACGCTCAGCCGACGGGGTGGATCGTCCAGCCCGCGGCGACCGGCTCGCCACCCGGCTCCAGCAGCAGCAGGCCGGTGTCGAAGTCGTAGCTGCCGGCATTGAAGGCGTCGGGGGCGCACGTCATGGGCTCGACCGCCAGCCCGGTGCGATGCGCCGGCGACGCCTCGCCCTCCGGCTGGTCCGCGGTGTGCACCTGCACCCACGGGCAGTCGAGGGACCATGTGATCGCCGCTCCCCGCCCGGTGCTGTCGGTCACCGCGACGGTCGTCGTCCCGTCGGCGGTGCGGTCCAGGCCGGTGAAGGCGTGGTCGATCTCGACGCTGCCGATGCGGCGCGCTTCGCGGAAGTCGAAGCGCTCGGGGTCGGTCGTCACATCGGCCAGGCGCGTGGGGACGAGCCGGTCCGGTGTCACCTCGAGCACCCGTGACGCCGGCAGGTGCAGCATCCAGTCGTCGACACGACCCTCCCCCGCGACCAGGTAGGGGTGCGGGCCGGTTCCCCACGGCGCTGCGGAGTCACCCTCGGTGTGGGCCCGGACGGTCTGGGTGAGGCCGTCCGCGGCGAGCACGAAGCTCGTCTCCACATGCACGCGCCACGGATAGCCGGTCTGCGGCTCGACGGTCGCGGCGAGGGTGACATGACTCGGGCCTTTGTCGGTCACGGCATACTCGGTCCACGCGAGCAGACCGTGGAGCGCGTGCGACCGGCTGCGCTCGGTCAGCGGCAGGAGCTGATCGGCATCGGCGAACCGGTAACGCCCGTCCACGACGCGGTTGGGCCACGGAGCCAGGGTCGCGCCGCGGTAGCCGGGACGCACCTCATCCGCCTCGAAGCCGAGCACGAGGGGCCGACCCTCGTGCGTGTACGTGCGCAGGGAGGCTCCCACCCCCGCGATGATCGCTTGTGCATCACCGGCGCGCAGGCAGTGCTGGGTGCCCGAGAGTGGGGTGCGTGCCATGTCAGAACCCCTGCGCGAGCCGGTAGTACGCCTGGTTCCAGCGCAGCTCGTGCTGGAACCCGCGGACGGTGGTGTCGGCATCGATCACGACGAGCTCGGTCGCGGCGATCTCGGCGAAGTCGCGGAACACCTCGATGCCCACCGCCGTGGTCATGACGGTGTGGTGGGCCGCTCCTGCGGCGAGCCAGCACGCGGCCGATGTGGCGAAGTCCGGCTGCGGCTTCCACACGGCACGCCCCACCGGCAGCTTCGGCAGATCGGGCGCCTCGATGTTCTCGACGACGTTCGCGGTGAGGCGGAAGCGGTCGCGCATGTCGCTCATCGCCACGACGAGTGCCGGACCCGGATCCGCGGTGAAGACCAGACGCACCGGATCGTCCTTGCCGCCGATGCCGAGCGGGTGGATCTCCAGGCGGGGCTTCGCGGTGGTCAGCGAGGGCGACACCTCGAGCATGTGTGCACCGAGGATCTTCTCGTCGCCCGGAACGAGGTCGTACGTGTAGTCCTCCATGAGGCTCGCGCCGCCGGGGAGACCCGCGCCCATGACGTTGGCGACACGGACGAGGATCGCCGTCTTCCAATCGCCTTCGGCGCCGAAGCCGTACCCTTCCGCCATCAGTCGCTGCACGGCGAGCCCCGGCAGCTGCCGGAGGGCACCGAGGTCTTCGAAGCTCGTCGTGAACGCCCCGAACCCGCCCTCCTCGAGGAAGGCCCGCAGCCCGAGCTCGATGGCGGCGGCGTCGCGCAGCGACGAGTGCCGCTCGCCGCCGGCGCGCAGCTCCGGCGCGACGTCGTAGAGCTCTTCGTACTCGGCCACGAGCGCGTCGATCTCCGCCTCGGATGCCGCGGCGACGGCATCGGCGAGATCGTTGACGCCCCACGTGTTCACCTGCACGCCGAAACGCAGCTCGGCCTCGGTCTTGTCACCCTCGGTCACGGCGACGTAGCGCATGTTGTCGCCGAAGCGCGCGAGCTTGAGCGAGCGCGCGGCCGCCCATCCGGCCGCCGCGCGCTGCCAGTCCTCGATCTGCTGCCGGACAGCGGGGTTCGAGACGTGTCCGACCACCGTCTTGCGCGCCACGCCGAGCCGCGTCTGGATGTAGCCGAACTCGCGGTCGCCGTGCGCGGCCTGGTTCAGGTTCATGAAGTCGAAGTCGATCTCCGACCACGGCAGCTCGACGTTCGCCTGGGTGTGCAGGTGCAGGAGGGGCTTCTGCAGCGCGTCCAGCCCGCCGATCCACATCTTCGCCGGGCTGAACGTGTGCATCCAGGCGATCAGGCCGATCACCTCGTCGCGCGCGTTAACGTCGAGTGCGAGGCGACGGATGCTGTCGGCATCCGTGAGCACCGGCTTCCACACGACCTTCACGGGAAGACCGTCGAGGCCGCCGACGACGGCCTGGGACTGCTCGGCGACCTGGCGGAGGGTCTCCGCGCCGTACAGGCCCTGACTGCCGGTGACGAACCAGATCTCGTACGCATCGAGCGAGGTGGACAGCGGGGTGCGGGTCATGAGGCGTCCTTCGGAACAGGGGTCGGATCAGAGAGCGGCTGCGGCGGCGGCCTCGGCCGCGATGCCCGCGCGGTAGCGCTGGAGATAGTCGGCGTACCCGGCGACGTCGCCGGCGTCGGGGGCAGCCGTCGCGAACGCCGCGTCGGCGAACACGCGCTCGCGGAGATACCCGTCGAGGTCGATCCGGCCCGCTTCGGAGAGGTACGACGCCAGGACCGCGATCCCCCAGGCGCCACCCTCGGAGGCCGTCTCCGCGACGGTGACGGGGGCACCCAGCGCGCCGGCGAGGAAGCGCTGGGCGACTCCAGCGGTGCGGAAGATGCCACCATGCGCATACATCTCATCCAGCGCGGCACCCTCCTCGGCGAGGATGCGCATCCCGATGCTCAGCGTGGCGAACACGCCGTACACCTGGGCCCGCATGAGGTTCGCGAGGGTGAGCCTGCTCCCGGGTGTGCGGACGACGAGCGGACGCCCCTCCGCGAGCCCCACGATGGGCTCCCCGGCGAGGTGGTTGTACGCGAGCACACCGCCCGCATCCGGCTCCCCGGAGAGGGCCTCGGTGAGGAGCGTGGCGAACACCGCGTCGGAATCGGCAGGCGAGCCCGAGGCGGCCGCGAACCGGCCGAAGACCTCGGCCCACGCCGCCAGTTCGCTCGCGCCGTTGTTGCAGTGGACCATCGCGACGAGGTCGCCCGCGGGCGTCGTGACGAGATCGATCTCCTCGTGCACGCGCGGCAGCGGGCGCTCCAGGACGACCATCGCGAAGATGCTGGTGCCCGCACTGACGTTGCCGGTGCGCGGCGCGACGGAGTTGGTCGCGACCATCCCCGTCCCGGCGTCGCCCTCCGGCGGGCACATCGGGATGCCGGGGCGCAGCCGGCCCGTCGGGTCGAGCCACGCGGCACCCTCGGGCGTGAGCTCCCCCGCGGGCTGCCCCGCCACCCGCACCTCGGGCAGGAGCTCGGCGAGAGGACGACTCAGCGGCGACCGGGCGATGAGCTCGTCGTAACGGGCCACCAGAGCCGCGTCGTAGTCGCGCGTCACCGGGTCGATCGGGAACATCCCGGAGGCATCGCCGACCCCGAGCACGCGGCGTCCGGTCAGGCGCTCATGGACGTAGCCGGCGAGGGTCGTGATCGCATGGACGCGGGGCACGTGCGCCTCGCGGTCCCGCACCGCCTGGTGGAGGTGGGCGATCGACCAGCGCAGCGGGATGTTGACCCCGAACAGCTCCGTGAGCTCGGCGGCGGCCGCGCCGGTGGAGGTGTTCCGCCATGTGCGGAACGGCACGAGCAGCTCGCCGTCGGCGTCGAAGGCGAGGTAGCCGTGCATCATCCCCGAGACGCCGATCGCCCCGAAGGTCGCCGGCTGCACGCCGTATCGGCGCTCCACGTCTGCCACGAGGTCGGCGTACGCCGCGCGAAGCCCCGACTCCACCGCATCCAGGGAGTACGTCCACGTGCGGTCGACGTATTCGTTCTCCCACGCGGCACTGCCGACGGCGATCACGTCGGCCGGGTCCTCCCCCACGAGGCAGGCCTTGATGCGGGTCGAACCGAGTTCGATGCCGAGCGACGTGCGCCCGTTCTCGAGCTGGTCCCGGATGCGGTCGTCGGCGGCGCTCACGGGGATGTCCTCACAGTGCTTCATCGGCTGGGGCGGGGGGTTCTCGCGGAATGTTACCGGTCTCATCGCCGGTTCGCGAACGAGGCGGCGGGGCGGTCGAGGCGCGCCGCACGAGGCGCGGCGGTGCCGGAGGCGCCGGCGGATCGCCGACCACGTCGGCGACGACCCGGTGCGCCTCCCCGTCGAGGTCGAGGCGCACGGTGGTCAGCGCGGGTCGGTAGAACGCGGCATCCGGATTGTCGTCGAAACCCGTGACGCTGACGCGTCCCGGCACGTCCACCCCTCGCGCGTGCAGCCCGGCCATCAGTCCCAGCGCCATCTGGTCGTTCGCCGCGACCACGGCCGTCGGCCCGTCCGCCGTCGCCACCGCCGCGGCCACGGCGGTCGCGACGGCGAAGCCGGCCGCAGCGCTCCAGTCGCCGGTCCACGATGCGGCCGCCGCCAGCCCCTCCGCACCCAGCGCGCAAGCGACGCCGCGGGAGCGCGCAGCCGCCTCGGTCCAGTCCTCCGGCCCGGCCAGTTCCGCGATGCGGCGGTGACCCAGGCCGACGAGGTGACGTACGGCGAGCGCCGCGCCCTCCTCCTGCCGGCGCGCCCCGGATCCCTCGTGCAGGACGACGACCGGAACCCCCGGACGGGCCTGCGCGACCGCGTCGCGGGTGAGGGCGTGGGCGGCGACCAGGACGATGCCGTCCACGCCCTGGGAGAGCAGGTGGTGCACCGCGGCGACGACCGATGCGGCATCTGCGGCATCGGCGTACGCGGTGGCGACCCATCGTCCCCGGGCGCGCGCGGCGGCCTCGATCGCGGCGATCCCGGCCGACGGCCCGTAGAGGGCCGGGGCCGATGCCACGACGCCCAGCGTGCGGGTCGTGGCCGTGCCCAGCGCACGGGCGGCGTTGTTCATGCGGTAGCCGAGCGCGGAGACGGCCTCGCGCACGCGGGCTCGCGTGTCGTCGCGGATGTTCGCGTGGCCGTTCAGCACGCGCGACACCGTCTGCGGTGACACCCCGGCAGCTCGGGCGACATCGCGGACCCCGACGCGGGCTCCGCGCTCCGGCGGGGACGTGGGAGTCTCCTCGCCCATCGCATCCCTCCGCCCGGGCCCGCCAGGAGCCGCGCGGCCACCCTAGCGCGATGGTGGATCTCCGGCGCCGGGGGCCGCAGGCGGTCGTAGGCTCGAAGGAAGACCCCTGCGGAGGTGCTGATGAGCGAGGACCCGAGGCAGGCGGCCGCGCGATATCGCCTCGAGCGGGAAGCGCGCGCGGGACGCCTGTCGCCCGAGGATGCGGCAGCCCTGGCGGAGGAGCGCGCCCGGGACGCGCCCGAGCGCGGATCGACGGCGGCCGAACGGGCGGCGTTCGTGGAGACCTCGATCCAGCAGGCCATCCGCCGCGGCGACTTCGACGGCCTGCCGGGCGCGGGCAAGCCTCTCCCCGACCTCGGCGAGAGCCACGACCCGGACTGGTGGATCCGGCGGAAGATCGCCGCCGAACAGCTCACCGGGCTCGGCCCGCCCGCGTTGACCCTGCGCGTCGAGCACGCCGAGATGCACCGGCGCCTGGATGAGCTGAACCGCCGCGACGACGTCCGCGAGGCGGTCGAGGACTTCAATCGCCGCGTGATCGAGGCGCGCCGGCAGCTGCTGGGCGGGCCCCCGGTGATCACCCCGACCCTCGACGTGACGGCGGAGGTGGCGGCGTGGGAGGAGCGACGCACCGTGCGCGAGGCGGCCGCCGCATCCGCCCCGCCGCCCGAGCCCCGCCGGCGACGGCGTCTCCTGCGCCCCCGCCGCCGCTCGTGAGGCACTCGTAGGGCAGGCGCGCGGGCCGATAGGTTCGAGGGGTGACAGAGAACCCCGGTGCTCTCCCCGTGTCCGCGCCCCCGCGCACCGACTCGCTGCCGGCGATGGCCCTGACCGGCCTCGTCAAGCGCTTCGGCGACAAGACGGCCGTCAACGCGCTCGACCTCACGGTGCCGGCGGGGTCGTTCTTCGGCCTGGTCGGGCCCAACGGCGCGGGTAAGACCACGACCCTGTCCATGGCCACGGGCCTGCTCCGTCCGGATGCGGGGAACGCCGTCATCCACGGCGTGGACATGTGGGCCGACCCGGTGCGGGCGAAGGCGATGATCGGCAACCTCGCCGACGGCGTGCGCCTGTTCGACCGGCTCACCGGCGAGCAGCTGGTCGTCTACACCGGCATGATGTTCGGGCTCGCCCGCGAGGAGGTCACGGCGCGCACGGCGGACCTGCTGCGCATCATGGACCTCACCGAGGCCGCCGGCACCCCCGTCGTGGACTACTCCGCGGGCATGACCAAGAAGGTCGCCCTGGCGTGCGCACTCGTCCACGCGCCGCGCCTGCTCGTGCTCGACGAGCCCTTCGAATCGGTCGACCCGGTTTCGGCCGCCAACATCGAGGACATCCTCCGCGGCTACACCGCCGGCGGCGGCACCGTCATCGTCTCGAGCCACTCGATGGACCTCGTGCAGCGCATGTGCGACCACGTCGCCATCATCGCGCAGGGCCGCCTGCTTGCCGCGGGCACCATCGACGAGGTCCGCGGCACCCAGACGCTGCAGGACCGGTTCGTCGAACTGGTCGGCGGCCGGCACCGTTCGGAGGGGCCGCAGTGGTTGCGACAGTCCTGAAGATCCGGTTCCGGGTCCTCGGCAACACCCTCGCACGCAGCCCCTGGCAGCTCGTCGGCTTCCTCCTCGGCGCGCTCTCCGGGGTGTGGATGCTGGGGCTCGCGACCCTCGGGCTGTTCCTCATCGGCGGCTTCGGCCTGGACCCCGCCCGCTACGCGGTCACCGCCGCAGGGGCCGTGCTGACCCTCGGCTGGGTCATCGGCCCCGTCTTCGCCGCCGGCGTGGACACGACGCTGGATCCCGCCAAGCTCGCACCCTTCCCGATGTCCACGACGAAGATGATGGTGGCGATCACGGCCGGCGGCGCCACCGGGATACCGGGGATCACGACCGCCCTCGGTGCTCTGGCGACGTTCGCGGTGTGGTGGCGATGGCCGATCGCCGCCGCCGCGGCGGTGATCGCGATACCGCTGGGCTTCGCCCTGTGCATCCTCGCGTCGCGCGCCGTCGCATCCTTCGCGCAGGGGCTCGGCGGCCGACGGCGCGTGCGCGAGCTCATCGGCCTGCTCGCCTTCGCCCTCATCATCTTCGCCAGCCCCCTCATCCTCGGCCTGATCGCGGTACTCGAATCGGCCGGTGCCGACGGCGAGCAGCTCGTCGCGCTCGTGGAGGGCCTGTCGTGGACGCCGGTCGCCGCCGCGTGGGCCGTGCCGGGCGACCTCGCCGCCGGACACCTCCTGACCGGGGCCCTCAAGCTCGTGATCGCGGCGGCCTCCGTCGCCGCGGTGTGGCTGCTGTGGCACCGGAGCCTGTCCGCCTCCCTCGTCGCCCCGCCCACCCAGTCGTCGGGCCGACGCGCCCGCGCGGGCGCGCTGGGCTGGTTCGGCATCCTGCCCACCGGGGGGACCGGCGCCTCCTGGGCGCGCTCACTCACGTACTGGCTGAAAGACCTGCGCTACCTGCAGCAGCTGCTCATCGTCCCGCTGTGGCCCGTGCTGACCCTGATCTGGAGCCGCGGCGACGTCGACGGGCCCCTTTTCGCCCTCTCCGCCCTGCTGGTGGCGTTCTTCCTGGGCGTGCTGCCCTACTCCGACGTGTCCTACGACAACACGGCCTTCGCGACAGTGCTGCAGACGGGCATCCGCGGCCGGGCCGACCGTGCCGGACGGATGCTGGCGGCAGCATCCGTCGGCGTGCCGGTCGTCCTCGCGGTGATCGTCATCACCGCCGCGATATCGGGACGCTGGGATCTGACCCCGGCCGCCGTGGGCGGGGCCCTCGGAATGCTCCTGGCCGGCTACGGCGTGTGCGCGGTCAGCTCGGCTCTCGTCGTGGTCCCCGTGGCCGCGCCGGGGGCCAATCCCTTCCAGCGCGTCCCCGGGCAGACCTTCCTGATGTTCCTCGCCTACATCGCCTGCTGGGTCGTGGCCCTGGTGATCGCCTCCCCCGCGCTGGGGCTGGCGATCGCCGCCGGGATCACCGGCTCGTCGGTGCTCGGGTGGATCGCGCTGCCGGTGGGGATCGTGGTGGGCGCGGCCGCCCTGACCGGCGGCATCCTGCTCGGCGGGCGCATCTTCGACCGCACCGCACCGGGCCTGCTGGTGCGGGTGCGCGCGTTCGCCGCATCCTGACGGGGCCCGCGGGCGGCGCCCTCAGGTGTGCTGGGGGAAGCCCAGGTCGATACCGCCGTGGTCGCTCTGACCACGCGTGGCGGGGTCGAGCCACCGGGCGGTGATCGCCTTCTCCCGCGTGAAGAAGTCGAACCCGTGCACCCCGTACGCCTTGGCGTCGCCGAACATCGAGGCCTTCCAGCCGCCGAACGAGTGGTAGGCCACGGGCACCGGGATCGGCACGTTGACTCCGATCATCCCGACCTGCACCTCCCGCTGGAACCGGCGGGCCGCTCCCCCGTCGTTGGTGAAGACGGCGGTGCCGTTGCCGAAGTCGCCGGAGTTGATGAGGTCCACGCCCTCCTGGAACGAAGCCACGCGCACGACCGAGAGCACGGGCCCGAAGATCTCCTCGGTGTACGCGCGGGAGGTCGTGGGGACGTGGTCCAGGAGCGTGGGCCCGAAGAAGAACCCGTCTTCGTGACCGTCGACGGTGAATCCACGACCGTCCACGACCACCGACGCGCCGTCGGCCTCGGCGATGTCGACGTACGACGACACCTTGTCGCGGTGCACGTCGGTGATGAGCGGCCCCAGGTCGGGCTCGCCGTCGGCACCGCCGGCACCGTTCCCCACGCGCAGCCGGGCGACCCGGTCGCGCACCTTCGCCACGAGTTCGTCGGCGACCGGCTCGACGGCCAGGACCACGCTGATCGCCATGCACCGCTCGCCCGCCGCACCGTAGCCGGCGTTCACCGCCGAATCGGCGACGAGGTCGAGATCGGCGTCGGGGAGGACGAGCATGTGGTTCTTCGCGCCGCCCAACGCCTGCACGCGCTTGCCGTGGCGCGCCGCGGTCTCGTAGATGTACTGCGCGATCGGGGTGGAGCCGACGAACGAGATCGACTGTACGACCGGCGAGGTCAGCAGACCGTCCACGGCCACCTTGTCGCCCTGCAGCACCGTGAACACGCCGTCGGGCAGGCCCGCTTCCTGCCACAGCCTGGCCAGCCAGAGAGCGGCCGACGGATCCTTCTCGCTGGGCTTGAGCACGACGGCGTTGCCCGCGGCGATCGCGACGGCGAAGAACCACAGCGGCACCATGGCCGGGAAGTTGAACGGGCTGATGATGCCCACCACCCCCAGCGGCTGCTTGAGGGTGTACACGTCGATCCCGGAGGAGGCGTTGTCGGAATAGGCACCCTTCACCAGGCTCGGGAAGCCGGTGGCGAGGTCGACGACCTCCAGACCGCGGGCGATCTCGCCCATCGCATCCGAGAGCACCTTGCCGTGCTCGGCCGTGATGATGTGCGCCAGCTCGCCCTTGCGGGCATTCAGCAGCTCACGGAACGCGAACATCACCGCCTGCCGCTTCGCGATCGAATACCCGCTCCACACCGCGAAGCCGCGCTCTGCCGACGCGAGCGCGGCGGCGATGTCCTGTTCGTCGGCCAGGGCCACCTCGGCCTGCACGGCGCCGGTCGCGGGGTTGTAGACGGGCGCGGTGCGCGTGCCGCTCGAGGGATGCTCGGCGCCGTCGATCCAGTGCGGGATGCGCGGCACCTCGGGGGAGGCAGAAGCGGTGACGGTGGCGGATGCGACGGTGCTCATGGCGGTGTCCTCTCTGACAGCGGGGTGCGCGCCTCGCGGCGGCGGGCTGGTGGCCCTTCGCTCGGAACGGTAGTCCACATCCCCGCCGAACGGGAGGCCGTGAAGCCGTCCACGCTCACCGCTGCGCGACGCGGGTGGTGAGCTGGTGGGCGTGGGCGAGGAGCGTTCGGCCGAGCTCTGCGATCCGGTCGGGACCGAATCGGAACTGCACCCCAGTGAGACTGAGCGCCCACTGCGGGTCACCCTCGCGCGTGAACACCGCCGCGCCCATCCCCCAGCTGCCCTCCACGATCAATCCTGGGTTCACGGCGAAACCACGCTCCTGCGTCTCGCGCAGGCGCGCGCGCAGGCGCTTCTGGCCGTGCGCCGCGCCCCACGTCGCTGCCAGGTCGGGGTGACGCTCGAAATAGGCGTCCACATCGTGGGGTGCCTGGAAGGCGAGGATGGCCAGGCCCGCGGATGCCACGCCCAGCGGGAAGCGCACACCCTCGGAGAGCACGAAGGAGCGGATGGGGAAGCTGCCCTCCTCCCGCAGGAGGCACACCGTCTCGTCGCCGCGGCGCACGGAGAGGAACGCGCTCTCCTCGGTGCGCACCGCGAGGGAACGCACGATGTCGCGGGCGGTCGCGGTGATGTCGTAGCGCGACGCCGCCACCGTTCCCATCAGGTACAACTCCGGGCCGGGCAGCCACCGCCCTGTCGTCTCGTCGCGGTCGACGAGACCCTCGCGCCGGAGGGCCGTGAGCAGCCGGTGCACGGTCGGGCGGGTCAGATCGGCGTCGGCGGCGAGCGCGCCGATGGGCGCACCCGTCGTTCCCGCCGCCGTCACCAGGCGCAGCAGATGCGCGGCCCGGGCGATCGCCTGCGCGCCGGGGACCGCCCCGCGTTCGGCTGCGCTGTCCACCATACGGACACTACGGCGCTCCGCATCCACATCGCAACGCACGCCGCCCCGCAGCCGCCCTGCGGCGCCCAGGATGGAACCACCCGCGCGTTTCCCGCGCGCCGCACGAAGGAGTGACGCGTGATCGACAAGACCTGGGCCTCGGCCGCGGAGGCCGTCGCCGACATCCCCGACGGGGCATCGCTCGCCGTCGGCGGTTTCGGCCTCTCGGGCAACCCCATCGCCCTCATCGAGGCGCTCCTGGCGCAGGGCACGACGGATCTCTCGGTCGTCTCGAACAACTGCGGGGTGGACGACTGGGGCCTCGGGGTGCTGCTGAACGCCCGCCGCATCCGCAAGATGACGTCGTCGTACGTGGGGGAGAACAAGGAGTTCGAGCGCCAGTTCCTCTCCGGTGAGCTCGAGCTCGAGCTCACGCCGCAGGGCACGCTCGCCGAGAAGCTGCGGGCGGGGGGTTCGGGCATCGCGGCCTTCTACACGCAGGCCGGCGTCGGCACGCAGGTCGCCGAGGGAGGTCTCCCCCGCCGCTACGACGGCTCGGGAGGTGTGGCCCTCGCCTCCCCCGCGAAGGACGTCCGCGTCTTCGAGGTCGACGGAGAGGACCGCGACTTCGTCCTGGAGGAGGCGATCCGCACCGACTTCGCCCTCGTGCACGCGCTGCGCGGAGACCGCCACGGCAACCTGGTCTTCAACAAGGCCGCCCGCAACTTCAACCCGCTCGCCGCCATGGCCGGGCGCGTGTGCATCGCACAGGTGGAAGAGCTCGTCGAACCCGGCGGACTCGATCCCGACAGCATCCATCTGCCCGGGGTCTACGTGCATCGCATCATCGAGGTCGGCACCGGCATCGAAAAGCGCATCGAGAAGCGCACCGTCCGCGCGGAAGGAAACTGACATGGCACTGAACCGACAGGAGATGGCCGCGCGCGCGGCACGAGAGCTTCCCGACGGCGCGTACGTGAACCTCGGCATCGGACTGCCCACGCTTGTGCCCAATCACGTGCCCGACGGCGTCGCGCTCGTGCTGCAGTCCGAGAACGGCATCCTCGGCGTCGGGCCGTACCCGAGCGAGGATGCCGTCGATCCCGACCTCATCAACGCCGGCAAGGAGACGGTCACGACCCTCCCGGGAGCGGCGTACTTCGATTCGTCGCTGAGCTTCGGGATGATCCGCGGCGGCAAGATCGACGCCGCGATCCTCGGGGCGATGCAGGTGTCGCGAACCGGTGACATCGCGAACTGGATGATCCCGGGGAAGATGGTCAAGGGCCCCGGTGGCGCGATGGACCTCGTCCACGGCGCCGGCCGCGTCATCATCCTCATGGAGCACGTCGCTCGCGACGGCAGCCCCAAGATCGTCGACACCTGCTCCCTGCCGCTGACCGGGAAGGGAGTGGTCGACCGGATCATCACCGACCTCGCCGTGATCGATGTCACCGAGGAGGGTCTCGTGCTCATGGAGACCGCTCCCGGCGTCACGGTGGAGGATGTACGGGCGGCCACCGAACCGCCCCTTCTCGTCCGCATCCCCCAGGAGACGCACTCATGATCCTCGACGACATCGTCCTCGTCGCCGCCGCCCGCACACCGCAGGGCCGGCTCAAGGGCCAGCTCGCGTCGGTCCCGGCCCCGCAGCTGGGCGGCATCGCGATCCGCGGTGCGCTCGAGCGCGGCGGCATCCCGCCCGAGGCCGTCGACGCCGTTCTCGTCGGTCAGGTGCTGCCGGCCGGGGTCGGCCAGAACCCCGCCCGCCAGGCGGCCGTGGCGGCAGGCCTCGGATGGGACGTGCACGCCGCATCCGTCAACAAGGTCTGCCTGTCGGGCCTGACCGCCATCATCGACGCCGCGCGGATGCTCCGCACCGGCGACGCGCGTGTCGTGGTCGCCGCCGGCATGGAATCGATGACGCGCGCGCCGCACCTGCTGATGGGCTCGCGCGAGGGCTGGACGTACGGCGCGGTCGAGGCCCTGGACCACATGGCCTTCGACGGACTGACCGATGCGTACGACCGCGAGAGCATGGGCGCGTCCACGGAGCGCGCCAACGAGCGCTTCGAGGTCTCCCGCGAGGCGCAGGACGCCGTCGCCGCCCGATCGCACCAGCGCGCCGCCGCCGCCCAGGAGACCGGCATCTTCGACGCCGAGATCGTGCCGGTGGAGATCCCGCAGCGCAAGGGCACTCCCGTCCTGGTCACGCGCGACGAGGGCGTGCGACCCGAGACCACCGTCGAAACCCTCGCGCGCCTGCGCCCGGCCTTCGCGCAGGGCGGCACGATCACGGCGGGCAACTCGTCGCAGATCTCCGACGGCGCCTCCGCCGTGGTGGTGACGACACGGTCGCACGCCGACGAGAACGGATGGGATGTGCTCGCCGTCGTCGGCGCGAGCGGCCAGGTCGCCGGCCCCGACAACTCGCTGCACGAGCAGCCGGCCCGCGCACTCGCACAGGCGTGCGAGAAGGCCGGGATCTCCCCCGCCGACCTCGACGTCGTGGAGATCAACGAGGCGTTCGGCGCTGTCGTCGCCCGCTCGCAGGCGGAGCTCGGCCTCTCCGACGACGTGGTCAACATCCACGGCGGCGGGATCGCGCTCGGCCACCCCATCGGCGCATCCGGCAACCGTCTGGTCGTCCACGCCGTGCACGAGCTGATCCGTCGCGGCAGCGGCACCGCCGCGGTGTCGCTGTGCGGTGGTGGCGGTCAGGGCGACGCCCTCATCCTCACCCGCTGACCTCGGCTACACGCCGGGGAGGTCGAAGACCTCCGGATGCCGCGACAGCTCGAGCCGGCTGCGACGGATGTGCTGCGCGAGGAGGGTCTCGGCGTCGTCGGCGTCGCGGCGGCGGAGCGCGCCCACGAGGAGCTGGTGGTCGTGGTGGACGCTGCGATCGCCTTCGCTCCAGAACAGCCGGGTCGCCGCCCGCCGGTAGTGCTGCGTCCGGTTCCACAGGCTCTTCACCAGATCCGTGAGCACGGTCGTGTCGGCGTGGTCGACGCCGGAGAGGTGGAACTCCCGGTCCATCAGGAGGAAGTCCTCGACGTCGGCGGAGCGCTCCATCCGGTCGGCGAGCACCTGGAGGCGCGCGATCTCGTCATCCGTGAGCAGCGGCACGTTCATCCGCAGCAGGAGCGGCTCGAGCCGCTCGCGCACGAGGTACAGCTCCTGGCACTCGCCGGAGCTGAGCGTCGACACCCACGCGCCGGTGTTGGCGACGAGGGTCACGAGCCCCTCGGCCTCCAGCATCCGCAGCGCCTCGCGCACGGGGAGTCTGCTCGCCCCGTGCCGCTCGGCGAGTTCGTCCTGACGGATCCGCTCCCCCGGCGCGTACGCGCCGTCGAGGATCGCCTCGCGCAGCGTCGCGGCGATCCGGGCGCCGGTGGCGCCGTGCACGCCCGCACGCGCAGAAGCCATGGCCGATCCTCTCCTCACGCCGCCGGGTCGGTCGGCTTCCACAGCAGGCGCGACGCGCCGGCCTCGTACGCCTTGCCGTCGGGGTAGCTGACGAGCTCGAACTGCAGCCCCCAGGGGCTGCGGAAGTAGATCCACCGCTGCCCGAGGGCCGCCTGCCGGCTGGCGACCGGCTCGCCCATCACTTCGACGCCGGATGCGCGGAGGTACTCCACCGCAGCATCCATGTCGTCCACGTACAGAGCCAGATGGTACCCGCCGATGTCGCTGTTGCGCGGCTGCGGGCTCTGCCCGTCGGCCGCGTCGTAGGCGAACGTTTCGATGTTCAGCCCGGTGCCCAGCCGGTAGAACCGGATCTCCCGGATGACGGTGCGCGGATGGACACCGAGCTGCCGCTGCATCCAATCGTCGTCGGCGCGCTTCTCGCCGAGGGAGTAGACGGGCTCGGCCCCCAGGACCTCGACGAGGAAAGAATGCGCCTCGTCGAGGTCGGGCACCGTGATCCCGATGTGATCCGCTCCCCGCAGTCCGGGGATCCCTCCACCAGTTCCCATGCTCATACGCGACCTCCTCGTCGACCGATGCCTCATCGTATCCACTGCGAGCCACTTTCGGCAGCTAATCCGCCCCAGCCGGCGGAACGGGCCTTGCATTGGATCAAATGTGACCTTACGCTCGGGGGATCGGACCGGCCCCGTGGGCCGCGGATGGGATGAGGCGACGATGCCGGAGCGCAAGAGACTGTCCACGGGCGTGGACTGGATCGAACTGTCCACGACGAAGGCTGACTGGGACGCCGCGGATCCGGCACTGCTGGGCACGATGCTCAGCGAGCTGCACCTGATCCGTGCGTTCGAGGAGTCGGTGCTCGAACTCGCCGGCGAAGGTCTCGTGCACGGCCCCGCGCACTCCAGCATCGGGCAGGAGGGCGGCGCGGTGGGCTCGATCGTGGGCCTCCGCTCCACCGACGGCGTCAACGGCTCGCACCGGGGCCACCACCAGTTCCTCGCCAAGGCGCTCACCCACGTCAGCGGCGGAACCATCGACCCGGCGAACCCCGTGGACGACGACATCCAGACGGTGCTGCAGCGCACTCTCGCGGAGATCCTCGGGCTCGCTCAGGGCTACTGCCGCGGCCGCGGCGGATCGATGCACCTGCAGTGGTTCGAGGCCGGCGCGCTCGGCACCAACGCGATCGTCGGCGGCGGGGCGCCTCTGGCCACCGGCAACGCATGGGCGCAGAAGCACAGCGGCACGACCGACCTCACGATCAACTACTTCGGCGACGGCGCCGCGCAGATCGGCTCCGTGCTGGAGTCGATGAACCTCGCCGCCGCATGGCGCCTCCCGGTGTGCTTCTTCATCGAGAACAACCTCTACGGCGTGTCCACGCGCGCCGACGAGATCACCGCCGACCCGCGGTTCTCGGTGCGCGGGCAGGGCTTCGGCATCCCCTCGTGGCGGGTCGACGGCATGGACCCCCTCGCGGTGCACCTGGCGATGACCGAGGCGGGCGAACGGATGCGGTCGGGCGAGGGCCCCGCGATCATCGAGGCGCAGGTCTACCGCTTCTTCCACCAGAACGGCCCGTACCCGGGCTCCGCCTTCGGCTACCGCACGAAGGAGGAGGAGGCGCAGTGGCGCGAGCGCGACCCGCTGGATCTCACCGCCACCCGCATGCGAGAGCGCGGGCTCATCGACGACGCGGGCGTCGCGGCCCTGCGATCACGCGTGCAGCAGGCCATGACGGATGCGGTGGGTGCACTCGTCGAGGCCGATCCCGATCGCCCCGGCAAGCGCCGCATCCGTCCGGAGCTCTGGCCGGAGACGACGTTCGTCAACGTCGGCGTGCGCGGCGACGCGAGCGAGCTGGAGGGCCTGCCGAGGTTGGATGCCTCGGCAGCGACCCGCCCGGTGAAGTTCGTCGACGCCGTGGCCGAGGTCATGGACCGCCGCATGCAGGCGGACCCCCGCATCGTGGTGATGGGTGAGGACGTGCACAAGCTCAACGGCGGCACCAACGGCGCGACGAAGGGTCTGGCGAAGAAGTACGGTCCCGACCGCGTCATGGGTACGCCCATCAGCGAGAACGCCTTCGTCGGGCTCGGCGGCGGGCTGGCCCTGGACGGCCGGTTCCGGCCGGTCGTGGAGTTCATGTACCCCGATTTCATGTGGGTCGCCGCCGACCAGGTCTTCAACCAGATCGGCAAGGCGCGCCACATGTTCGGCGGCGAGAACCCCGTGCCGCTCGTCCTGCGCACGAAGGTCGCGATGGGCTCGGGGTACGGATCGCAGCACCTCATGGATCCGGCCGGCATCTTCGCGACCAGCCCCGGATGGCGCATCGTGGCCGCATCCAACGCCACCGACTACGTCGGGCTCATGAATGCCGCGCTGGCCCTGGAGGATCCCGTGCTCGTGATCGAACACGTCGATCTGTATGGCAAAGCCGACGAGGTGCCCGAGGGCGACCTCGACTACGTCATCCCGCCGGGCAGCGCCGCCGTCGTTCGCGAGGGGTCGGAGGTCACGGTGCTCAGCTACCTGTCGATGGTCGGTCACGCCGCCGAGGCGATCGAGCAGACCGGCGTCGACGCCGAGCTGATCGACCTGCGGTGGCTGGACCGCGCCTCCATCGACTGGGACACGATCGGGGAGAGCATCCGCAAGACGAACGCGGTGCTCATCGTGGAACAGGGGGCGCAGGGCACGTCGTACGGCGGATGGCTCGCCGACGAGATCCAGCGCCGGTACTTCGACTGGCTCGATCAGCCGGTCGCGCGCGTGACCGGGGGCGAGGCATCCCCGAGCATCTCCCGCGTGCTCGAGCGCGCGGCGATCGCCCGCACGGAAGAAGTCGTCGCGGCCCTCGAGGCCGTCCGCACCGGATTCGGAGCCTGACATGGCTGAGATCGTCCGCATGCCCGAGGTGATGGCCGGAGCCACCGAGGCCGCCATCCAGACCTGGCTCGTCGCCGAGGGGGCGACCGTCGACGTCGGTGAGACCCTCGCCGAGATCGAGACCGACAAGGCCACGGTCGAGCTTCCGGCCGAGGCGGCCGGCACGATCGGTCGCCTCCTGGTGGCCGAGGGCGACAGCGTCGCGGTCGGCGATGTGATCGTCGTGCTCGTGGCCGACGGCGAGGGCGAGGAGGCCATCGACGACGCCCTCCGCGCCGCCGGCGTCGCCGCAGCCCCCGCCGCTTCCCCCGCCGAGCGCGCGCCGGAGGGATCGTCGTCGGCCGGAACGGCGGCCCAGCCCCCGGCCGAGGACGCCCCCGGCGACCCCGACCCCGACCCGGCGGACGGGTCGGGGGTGCGCACCGGCTCCTCCCCCGATGCCCCCGCGGAGCCGGATGCCTCCGGCGGGCGCCTGTTCGCCAGCCCACTCGTCCGCCGGCTGGCGGCCGAGCAGGGCGTCGACCTGGCCGGTGTGCCCGGCACCGGACCGCACGGACGCATCGTGCGACGCGACCTCGAGCGGCACCTGACACAGGCGCCTGCGGGTACTGCGAGCACCGAAGCGGCGGCTGCGGCCGATGCGGCGGCTGCGCCGCCCGCCCCCGCGCCGTCGCCGTCCGCCTCGGCCGAGGGCGCAGCGGGCTACCAAGACGTGCCGGTCGATCGGATGCGGCGCGCCATCGCCCGCCGGCTCACCGAGAGCACGTCCACCGTGCCGCATTTCTACCTCGTGGCCGACTGCCGCGTGGACGCGCTCCTGGACCTCCGCACGCAGGTCAACGAGTCGGCGCCGCGCAAGATCTCGGTCAACGACTTCGTGCTGAAGGCCGTCGCGGGAGCTCTCATCGATGTCCCCGCCGCCAACGCGATCTGGCTGGGCGACAGCATCCGCCGCTTCGACGGCGTGGACCTCGCCGTCGCCGTCGCCACCGACGGCGGACTGCTGACGCCGGTCGTGCGGGGCGTCGACCGCCTGCCGCTGTCGCAGATCAGCGCGGCCGTCGCCGACCTCGCCGAGCGCGCCCGCGCCGGGCGGCTCCGCCAGCACGAACTGGAGGGCGGGAGCTTCTCGGTGTCGAACCTCGGCATGTACGGGACGGCGCAGTTCAGCGCCATCCTGAACCCGCCGCAGTCCGGCATCCTGGCCGTCGGCGCCGCGCGCCCCATGCCGGTCGTCGGCGCTGAGGGCGAGCTGACCGTGGGTTCGGTCATGACCGTCACGCTGTCGGCCGATCACCGCGTGCTCGACGGCGCCATCGCGGCCGAGTGGCTCGCCGCGTTCCAGCGACGCATCGAGAACCCGCTGAGTATCCTCATCTGAGGATGCTCAAGGATGGTCAGGCGATGCGCCAGCCCCGGTCGACGTACAGGGTGTGGGCGCTGACGCCGCGGTTGAAGAGCAGGAATTTCGTCGCATCCACGACGTCCGCCATCGTGGCGAGCTCGCCGCCCGGTGTGCGCTCGCGGTAGCCGTCGAGCACCCCCTCGGGTTTGCCCGCCCAGAAGGGGCTGTTCCCGATGATCCCCGGATGCAGCGAGTTGACGCGGATGGGGGCGAGCTCCCAGGCCAGCGTGGTCATGAGCCCTTCCACGCCGCCGTTGATCGTCGAGACCGTCGTCGAACCCGGGTAGGGCGCATCCTTCGCGCGACCACCGAAGAGGACGATGCCCGTGTCGACGGACGGCGCCAGCCGGTCCAGGAGCGTGTGGACCGTCTCGGCGTAGCCCACGAGCTTGAGGGTCACGAGCCGGCGCGCACGGGCGATGTCGTAATCACGGATGGTGTTCGCGTCACGCTCGATCGCCATCAGCACGAGCCCGTCCAGGCCCGGCACGCCGCGCAGCTGCGCAGCGATGCCCTCCGGCTCTGACAGATCCAACGCGATCCCGGTCGCCTGCGGGCCGAGGCCGGCCGCCACTTCCTGCGCCCGTGCGAGGCTGCGGCTGGTGAGGACGACCGAATCGCCACCGGCGATCAGGTCGCCGGCGAGCTCCAGACCGATGCCGGACGATCCGCCGGCGACGAGGATCGTGCGTCCACTCATGGCTCGGTCTCCCCTTCTCACACAGGTGATCCGCACGCATGTGAAGTCACACTGCACTCATGTAAACGTCGACGCGTTCCACTGTCAAGCAGTGGCGGTGATGAGCGGTCAGAGCTCGACGAGTCGCACGTCGCGGAGGACGCCGGCGTCGGCCACCGCGGTGAGGTAGGTGTGCCGGGGCTGGCGGCGCCGGTCGGTCGGCGACCCCGGATTGAGCAGCCGCAGGCCCCGAGGTGTGGTCGTGTCCCACGGGATGTGGCTGTGGCCGAAGACGAGCACGTCCGTGTCGGGGAACGCGGCATCCATGCGCACCTCCCGCCCCTTCGTCTGCCCGGTCTCGTGGACCACCGCGAGCCGGACACCGTCCACCTCGCGCCGCGCGATCTCGGGGAGCCGTGCACGCAGGTCGGGGCCGTCGTTGTTGCCCCACACCCCCAGGACGTCGCCGTGCTGCTCCAGCTCGTCCAGCACGGATGCGACGATCCAGTCACCGGCATGCACGATCAGGTCCGCGGCATCCGCTTCGCGCAGCACCGTCGGCGGGATCGTGCGCGCGCGGGCGGGCACGTGCGTGTCGGAGATGATCAGCAGACGCGTGGCCATCGGGTTCAGCTCCTCTCCGACAGCGCACGGACGGCCTGCTCGGCGACGTCGGCGACGGGTGGGGTGACGTCCACCACGACGCCGCTCTCGTCCGGGCCGAGAGGCTCGAGGATCGCCAGCTGGGATGCCAGCAGCGTCGCCGGCATGAAGTGCCCCGTGCGGGCGGCGGCCCGCGCCGCGAGGACTTCCTCGGGCGCGCTCAAGTGCACGAACACCGCGTCCGGGGCGAAGCGGCGGATGCGGTCGCGGTAGGTGCGACGCAGAGCCGAGCAGGCGACGATCATGCCGCCGCTCGCCACACCGTCGGCGAGCGTCTGCCCGACCACATCCAGCCACGGCCAGCGGTCGTCGTCGCCGAGCGGCTGCCCCGCGGCCATCTTCGCCACGTTGTCGGCCGAGTGCAGGCCGTCGGCATCCGCCCACGGGACGCCCAGACGCTCCGCGAGCGCGGCGGCGACGCTGGATTTACCCGCCGCCGACACCCCCATCACGACGATCGCGGCGGGGTCTGTCATGAGCGCACCTCCGCACCGAGCGCGCCGGCGAGGACGGCGAGCCGCGCCCGGCACTCGCCGTAGATGTCCGCGGGGTCGGCGGAGACCCCTTCCCGCGCCAGTTCACCCCAGCGCTCCCACGTGACGCGCCACACGGCGACCGTCGTCTCGGCGATGAGGTGAGCCGAGAGCGGATCGAGCTCGGGGGCGAGGACGGCCATCCGCTCCCGCAGGCTCACCGCCAGGTCGTGCTCCTGCGCGGAGGCCGCGGCCCGCAGCAGCGGTTCGGTGGCCAGGAGCGCCGCCACCCGGCGATGTTCGTCGAGCTCGGGATCGTCGCTGCGCCCGATCGCGGCGGATCCTGCGTCGGCGACCGTGCGCGCGATCGCCGCGGCGGAGTGATCGGTCACCCGCAGCGCGGCGATGGCGGCGAGCAGGCGCCGCTGGCCGGGGAGCCCTGCCAGCTCCTTCGTGGGGAAATAGCGGAAGAACGTCCGGCGGGACACTCCCGCCCGCTCGGCGATCTGGGCGACGGTGGTGTCGCGGACGCCCTGCTCCTCGAAGAGGTCGAGCGCGGCGCGGTGGATGTCGCGCGCGGTGTCGAGTTTCCGCCGCATCAGGAGGCCGACGGGCGGGGCGGAGGTCATGTGCTCCTTCCTAACACGATCGGCCTTCGATGGAAACGGCACCTTACGCCGCTCTGGCACTGCGTGCCATAATGGACGGTCGGCTGTCGCCGCGTCCCCCCGCCTCTCCGCACCCGAAAGGGCTTCATGTCGCACGCCCCCACCCCGACCGCTCCGACCCCCACCTCCTCGAGGCGCGGACCAGACACCCCCACCGGACGTGTCGGTCCCGTCATCGCCGTGCTCGTCATCGCGGCCTTCGTCATGATCCTCAACGAGACGGTCCTGAGCGTCGCGCTGCCCCCGCTCATGCAGGAGTTCTCGGTGCCGGCGACGACGGCGCAATGGCTGACCACCGGTTTCATGCTGACGATGGCCGTCGTCATCCCCACCACCGGCTTCCTCATCCGCCGCTTCAGCACTCGCGGCCTGTTCGTGACCGCGCTGGCGCTCTTCCTCGTCGGCACGGTGGTCGCAGCCCTCGCCCCGAGCTTCGCACTGGTGCTCCTCGCGCGTGTGGTGCAGGCCGGCGGCACCGCGATCATCCTCCCGCTGCTCATGACCACGACCCTCACCTCGGTCGCCCCTCAGCACCGCGGGACGATCATGGGCCTGAACTCGATCGTCATCTCCGTGGGCCCCGCAGTGGGCCCGACGCTCTCGGGCATCGTCGTCGACCTCGCAGGGTGGCGCAGCATCTTCTGGGTCATGCTGCCCATCGCGGCGCTGACGCTCGTCGCCGGAACCCTCATCCTCCGCGCGAACGGGGAGACCGCCCGCGCGCGGATGGATGTCTGGTCGGTGGCTCTGTCGGCTGTCGCCTTCGGCGGGATCGTCTACGCGCTCGCCTCCATCGGCGCCGTCCTCGAGGGCGCATGGATCCCGCTCGCCGCCGCCGTCATCGGCGTGGCAGCCCTCGTGATGTTCGCCCGGCGCCAGGGCGCGCTGTCGCGCAGCGCGCGTGAGCCGCTGCTGAGCCTGCGCCCCTTCGCCGTCCCGACCTTCCGCACGGCGGTGCTGGTGGTCATGATGTGCATGGCCACGATGCTGGGCGCCGTGATCGTCCTGCCCATCTACCTGCAGGACGCCCGCGGGGTGAGCGTCCTGGCGACAGGCCTTCTGCTGCTGCCCGGCGGCCTCATCCAGGGCATCATCTCCCCCATCGCCGGACGTCTGTACGACCGCATCGGCGCAGCCCCCGTCCTGATCCCCGGTGCCGTGCTGCTGGCCGGCGGGCAGTGGATGCTGGCGACGATCGGCGCCGACACACCCCTGTGGCTCGTGGTCGTGCTGCACGTGGTCTTCTGCGCCGGGATGGCGGCGCTCATGCCCGTGCTCATGACGATGTCGCTCAGCTCGCTGCCGCGCGAGCAGTACCCCTACGGAAGCGCGATCGTGAACACGCTGCAGCAGCTCGCCGGCGCCGCCGGCACTGCGCTGTTCGTGGCGGCGCTCACAATCGGGGCCGCACTGGCGGCCGACGGCGGCACCGGCGCGAGCGATGCGCTCGTGGCGGGCACCCGCGGGTCGTTCGTCGTGGGCGGGATCCTCGGACTGGTCGCTTTCGTCGCGGTGTTCTTCCTCCGCCCGCGGCGGGAGGCTCCGGCCACGCACTGACCTGACGGCGGCCGCCGCGAGAGACCGGACTCAGAGCAATCGGATGTCCGCGTCGATCGCGGCGGTCGCTGCCAGCAGCGCCGGAAGGCATGCGTCGCGCAGGTGCTCGACGGTGTGGCCGGTGGCGCTGGCGGAGACGTTGACCGCGGCCACGACCGCGCCGTTCCGCCCGTGCACGGGCGCGGCGATCGAGCGCAGGCCCGGCTCCAGTTCGCCGTCCACGAGCGCCCACCCCTGCGCCCGCACCCGCTCCAGCTCGGCCCGCAGGGCCGCCGCATCCGTGCGCGTGCGCGGCGTGAGGGGCTCCGGATGCGCCGCGGCGATGAGGTCGGCCGCCTGCTCCTCGGGAAGCGCAGCCAGCAGCACGCGCCCCATGCTCGTGGCATAGGCCGGGAAGCGGGTGCCGATCGTGATGCGCACGCTCATGATCCGGCGGGTCGGCACGCGCGCGACGTACACGATGTCGGGGCCGTCGAGCACGGCCGCCGAGACGCTCTCGTCGACCTCGCGCGAGAGGCGCTCGAGGTGCGGCTGGGCGATCTCGGGGAGAGACAGTGCCGAGAGGTAGCTGAAGCCCAGCTCGAGCACGCGCGGCGTGAGGGAGAACGTGCGGGCATCCGATCGCACGTAGCCCAGCGTCTCGAGGGTGTGCAGGAACCGTCGCGCGGCCGCGCGCGGAAGCCCGGCGCGCCGGGCCGCGTCGCTCAGGGTCAGCGCGGGATGCTCCGCGTCGAAGGCGCGGATGACGGCCAGGCCGCGCGCGAGCGACTGGACGAAATCCGCCGACGCGGGGGCGGGTGCGGTCTCGTCGGTCACCGCCCCACCCTACCCACGGCCTCAGCGCTCGAGGACGACGGCCAGACCCTGTCCGACCCCGATGCAGATCGCCACCACGGCGACCCCGCCGCCACGACGGGCCAGCTCGTGCGCCGCGTGTCCGAGGATGCGGCCGCCCGACGCTCCCAGCGGGTGCCCCATCGCGAGGGCGCCGCCGTGGATGTTGACCTTCTCCGGATCCAGATCCGGCCAGCCGGCGATGCACGCGAGCGACTGCGACGCGAATGCCTCGTTCAGCTCGACGACGTCGACGTCGGCCCACGTGCGTCCGGCGCGTGCGAGGGCCTTGTTGGCCGCCTCGATGGGGGCGATGGGGAACTGATCCGGGTCGACGCCGTGCGTGGCCCGGCCGGCGATACGGGCGAGCGGCTCAGCGGGCAGAGCGTTCTCGCCGGCGATCAGGACCGCCGACGCACCGTCGTTGATGGGCGAGGAGTTGCCGGCGGTGACCGAGCCGTCCTGCGCGAACAGCGGCTTGAGGCCGGCGAGCTTCTCGACCGACGTGTCGTCGCGGATGCCCTCGTCGCGCGTCAGCTCGGCCCCGGGCACCTGCACGATCTCGGGGTCGTACACGCCCTCGGCCCACGCGGCGGCGGCCAAGCGGTGCGAGCGCACGGCGAACTCGTCCTGCGCCTCCCGGCTGATGTCCCACGCGCGCGCGATCTTCTCCGCCGATTCGCCGTTGGAGATGGTCCAGTGGGCGGGGAACTTCGGGTTCACCATGCGCCAGCCGATGGCGGTGTTCCACAGCGTCTGGTTGCCCACCGCCGGCCACGGCTTGGGCGACTTCTCCACCACGTACGGCGCACGGCTCATCGACTCCACGCCACCGGCGAGAACGATGTCGGCGTCTCCGGTCTCGACGGCCCGCGCGGCCTGGATCGCGGCCTCCAGCGACGACGCGCACAGCCGGTTCACCGTGACGCCGGTGACGCTGGTGGGGAAGCCCGCCAGGAGTGCGGCGAACCGGGCGACGTTGCGGTTGTCCTCGCCGGCCTGGTTGGCGTCGCCGAAGACGACGTCATCGATGCGCGCGGGATCGAGCCCCGTGCGCTCGACGATCGCGCGCATCGTGAGGGCGGCGAGGTCGTCCGGCCGCACTCCGGCGAGCGCCCCGCCGGCACGGCCGAAGGGGGTGCGGACGGCGTCGAAGACGAAACTGGCGGTCATGACAGGGTCCCTTCTGCGGATGCCGCGGCATCCGCCGTCGCGTCGATCAGGTCGAGTCCGGTCAGTGACCGGAGCTCGTCGACGGTGTTGTCGCCGAACAGCTCCCGCACGGCGAAGCCCTCCGCCGTGACGTCGAAGACGGCGTGGTCGGTGTACACGCGCGAGACGCACCCGACACCGGTGAGCGGGTACGTGCAGGAGGCGACGAGCTTGGAGCCGCCGTCCTTGGTCAGGAGATCGGTCATGACGTAGACGTCCTTCGCCCCGATCGCCAGGTCCATCGCCCCGCCTACGGCCGGGATCGCCCCCGGCGCGCCCGTGGACCAGTTGGCGAGGTCGCCGGTCTGAGACACCTGGAAGGCGCCCAGCACGCACACATCGAGATGGCCGCCGCGCATCATCGCGAACGAATCGGCGTGGTGGAAGTATGCCGCTCCCGCCAGGGCGGTCACGGCCTGCTTGCCGGCGTTGATGAGGTCGGGGTCCACCCGCCCCGGCTCGGGCGCGGGTCCCATGCCGAGCAGCCCGTTCTCGGTGTGGAGGATGATCTCCTCGTCGGCGGGCAGGAAGTTGGCCACCAGGGTCGGGGCGCCGATGCCGAGGTTGACGTACGCGCCCTCGGGGATGTCAGCCGCGATGCGGCGGGCCAGGTCGTCGCGGGACAGACGCGTGGTCATCGCTCTCCTCCTGTCGCAGCCTCCAGCGGCCGCCCTTCCAGGTCCACGCCGCCGACGAACTCGCCCTCACGCAGCCAGCGGCGCTCACCCACGGCGACGACGCGGTCCACGAACAAGCCGGGCGTCACGACGGCCTCTGGGTCCAGCGCCCCCAGCGGCACGATCTCATCCACCTGCACGATCGTGGTGGCGGCGGCCGTGGCCATGATCGGACCGAAGTTGCGCGCGGTCTCGCGGTAGACGAGGTTGCCCCACCGGTCGGCGCGGTAGGCGCTGATGAGGGCGACGTCGCCGCGGATCGGGTACTCCAGCACATAGGTGCGCCCGTCGATCTCGCGGGTCTCCTTGCCTTCGGCCAGCTGCGTGCCGACGCCCGTCGGTGAGAAGAACGCGCCGACGCCGGCGCCGGCGGCCCGGATGCGTTCGGCGAGGTTGCCCTGCGGCACGAGTTCCAGCTCGATGTCGCCCGCGCGGTAGAGCCCGTCGAAGACCCACGAGTCGCTCTGCCGAGGGAAGGAGCACACGATCTTACGCACGCGGCGCGCCGCCAGGAGCGCCGCCAAGCCGGTGTCGCCGTTGCCTGCGTTGTTGTTGACGATCGTCAGCTCGCTCGCGCCGTGGGCGATGAGCGCATCGATGAGCTCGACGGGCTGGCCGGCGCGTCCGAATCCGCCGATGAGGACGGTCGCGCCGTCCTGGATGCCCGCGATCGCCGTTTCGACGTCTGGCACGGTCTTGTCGATCACTCCGGCTCCCTATCCGTTCGCACAGCGAACACATGTCCGTATATCGCCCATTCTACGCCGCATCGGCCTCGCGCGCCAGGCCTCATCGCGGCCGATCCGACCCGCCCCATCCGCGAGACTGCACCCCACCGGCGAGACAGCGGCATTATGTCGGGGTCTCGCCGGTGGCGTGCAGTCTCGCGGGTCGCGGGTCGCGGGTCGCGGGGCGCGGGCGCGGGGGGTCAGCGGGCGTCGCGGAGGGCGGCGTGCAGATCGCGCGCGGTCTGGACGACGAGGGGGCCGAGGCGGCGCTCGTCCGCACGGTCCAGGTGCACCACGAGGCCGATCGCGATCGGCGGAAGCCCCTCGACGCGCGGCAGCGCCGCCGCGACGGAGACGTTGCCGAGGGTCATCTCCTCCCGCGTCGTCGCGAAGCCGCGGGCGCGAGCACGGTCGATGTCGGCGCGCAGCGCCTCCTCGGCGACGACGGAGTGCTGCGTCTCGAGCTCGCGCGGGGCGCGCAGATACCGCCGCAGCCACGGCTCGTCGCGGGTCGCGAGCAGCGCTTTGCCCACGCCCGTGGTGTGCAGCGGCCCGCGACCGCCGGCGCGGCTGACCACCGGGATCGAGTTCAGGCCCGTCACCCGCCCCACGAACAGCACGACGGAGGTCTCCGGCGACGCGCCGTCGAGCACGCCCAGGTGGACGTTCTCGCCGGTGGCCTCGTACAGCCGGGCCAGATGCGGCAGCGCCGTCTCGCGCAGCCGCAGCGACAGCGGCGAGAGCTCGCCCAGCTCCCACAGACGCGAGCCGATCGCGTAGGTGGCACCCGGGCCCCGGGCGAGCAGGCCTTCACGGGCGAGGAGGGCGACCCACCGGTGCAGCGAGGACAGCGGGATGCCGGTGCGGCGGGCCATCTCGGCGACGGTCAGCGCCGGCTCGTCCTCATCGAAGCACTCCAGCACCTGCAGCATCCGCCCGAGCGCGCCGCGCTCGTCCGGCCTGGACTCCATGCCTTCACCCTAGCGCCGGGATGGCCCCTCCTCCCGGTCGCGGGAGGCCTGCGCCTGCCCGCCGTCGTCGTCGGGCGTGACCTTCCCGTCGGCGCCGGCGACCAGCGACAGCGGGTCGGCGATGTCTTCGAGCGACTTGCCTGCCGCGCTGACGCCGAACACCCCCGAGATGACACCGCCGACGATCATCACGACCGATCCGAGCACGTATCCCCAGAACAGCGGCACGCGGTCGGTGCCGTCGCCGATGAGGGCGCCGTACAGCGCGGGCGCGATGGAGCCGACCAGCTGCCCGATCGAGAACACGTAGGAGATCACCTGACTGCGCAGCTCGAGCGGGAAGATCTCACTGACGGTCAGGTACGCCGCCGACGCGCCCGCGGAGGCGAAGAAGAACGAGGCGCACCAGAACGCGGTGTGGGTGCCGGCGTTGAGGACGCCCGCGTTGAAGAGGAAGGCGCTGACCAGGAGGATGAGGCCCGCCAGCACGTAGGTGCCGAACAGCATCCGCCGCCGTCCCCACGTGTCGAAGAAGTGGCCGAGGATCAGCGCGCCGGCGAGGTTCCCGACGGCGAAGATGATGAAGTACTGCCCCGCGGAGGCCGGCGGGGTGTCGTAGAAGTTCTGCAGCACGAGTGCGTACGTGAAGAAGATCGCGTTGTAGAGGAACGACTGGGTGACCATCATCGTCACGCCCACGAGCGTGCGCCGGGGGTACTTCCGGAACAGCACCTTCGCGATCACCAGGAAGGGCACCTGGCCGTACTCCTTCACGGTGATCGCCTTGGAGTCGTCCACGGGGCTGATGGTCTTGCCCTCGTTGCGGATGCGCTCCTCGATCCCGTCGACGTTGCGCTCGGCCTCCTCCTCCCGGCCGTGCGTCATCTGCCACCGCGGGCTCTCCGGGATGTGGCGGCGCAGCCAGATGATCAGCAGGCCCAGGACCGGGCCGAGGAAGAAGCTGAGACGCCAGCCCACGTCCTGCGGGAGCAGGTCGGTGTTGAGGAAGAAGATGTTCGCCACGGCGCCGAGGGCCGCACCGCCCCAGTAGGTGCCGTTGATGGCGATGTCGACGCGGCCGCGGTACTTCGAGGGGATGATCTCGTCGATCGCGGAGTTGATCGCGGCATACTCGCCGCCGATCCCCGCGCCGGCGACGAACCGCCAGACGTAGAAGAACCACGGGGCGAACGCCAGGCCCGCGATCGCGCTGCCGGCGAGGTAGACCACGAGGGACAGGATGAACAGCTTCTTGCGGCCGAGCCGGTCGGTGAGCCGCCCGAACACGAGAGCGCCCGTGACCTGCCCGAGCAGATAGAAGGTGCCGGCCAGACCGACCTCGAAGGCGTCCATCCCCAGCGTCTGGGCGTAGCCGTTCGCCGCGACGATCTGGACCTCCAGGCCGTCCAGGATCCAGGAGAAGCCCAGGCCCACCACGATCATCCAGTGGAATCGCGACCACGGCAGGCGGTCCATGCGCGCCGGCACGAGCGACCTGACTTCCTTGACCTGCACCTTGGACGAGGACATCCGCGTGTTCCTTCCTGCGGCGGCGGCACCGCCTCCGGGCAACAGTTCTACTCCCGCGGGGGATTCCGCGCTCCGTATTGACCTCGGCCGGGGCGGCACGGTAAAAACAGGCCGCGGCGGGGGGCGTGGCAGGCTGGGCGTGTGGCGAACTCCCCCTCGGGCGACTCGATGACCGACCGGCTGGTGCGGATCCTCGAGACCTTCACGCCCACCCGGACGGTGCAGACCGCCGCGGAGATCGCACGGCGGGCGGGCCTGCCCGATTCCACCGCCCACCGCATCGTCGGGGAGCTGGTCGCCACGGGGCTGCTCGAGCGCGACGACGACCGGCGCGTGCGGGTGGGGATGCGCCTGTGGGAACTGGCGACCCGCTCCTCCCGCGCCCTCCGGCTGCGTCAGGTCGCCCTGCCCTACATGGAGCGCGTCCAGGCCCGCGTCCGTGAGCACACGCAGCTGGCCATCCGGGAGCAGGATGAAGCGCTGTTCCTGGAGCGGCTGAGCGACCCCGCCTCCGGCGCGAACGTCACGCGCATCGCCGGTCGCCTGCCGCTGCACGCGTCGTCGTCGGGGCTCGTCCTGCTCGCCCACGCCGAGACGGACGTGCAGGAGCGCGTCCTGTCCGCGCCGCTGCGAGCGATGTCACCGCACACCCTCGTCGATCCGGCCGCGCTGCGGCGGAAGCTCGCGGAAGTGCGGCGACTCGGGCATGCCGCCGCACCCGGGTACATCGAGAGCGTGTCCACCGGGGTGGCAGTGCCCATCCGTGAGCGCACCGGCGAGGTCGTCGCGGCCCTGTCGGTCGTACTCCCCCGCGACGCGCCGATCGAGCAGCCGCTCGCCGAGCTGCGCCGCGCGGCTGTGGACATCGAAGTCGCGCTCGATCCGCCTCCCATTGAACGGGGCTCCGTCCCCGCGGAGCGGCGCTGATCCTCCAGGATCGGGGAGTACGTCCGTCGAAGGAGACCCCATGACCACCTCCGTCCGCACCCGTGTGGCCATCATCGGCGCCGGCCCCGCCGGGCTGCTGCTCTCGCACCTGCTGGCAGACGCCGGCATCGAGTCGGTCGTGATCGATTCGCGCACCCGCGCGGAGATCGAGACGACGATCCGTGCCGGGATCCTCGAGCAGGGCACCGTCGAGGTGCTGGAGGCCACCGGCGCCTCCGAGCGCGTCCGCACCGCAGGCAACCGCCATGACGGCATCGAGCTGCGCTTCGCCGGCGAGGGGCACAGGATCGACTTCGCCGGCCTGGTCGGGCGAGGGGTGTGGCTGTACCCGCAGCACGAGGTGCTCAAAGACCTCATCGCGGCGCGACTGGCGGGCGGGCAGGATCTGCGCTTCGGCGTGAGCGCCCAGCGCGTCGAGGGCGCCGACACCGACCGCCCCCGGGTCATCGCGACCGACGCGGATGGCGCGCCGCTGGAGATCGAGGCCGACTTCGTCGTCGGCGCCGACGGCTCACGCAGCGTCGCCCGCGAGGCGGTCACGGGCTCGAGCACCGGCGGATACTTCCGCGAGTACCCGTTCGCGTGGTTCGGCATCCTGTGCGAGGCCCCGCCCAGCGCCGAGGAGCTCATCTACAGCAACTCCCCCGACGGTTTCGCGCTCATCAGCCAGCGCAGCGCGACGATCCAGCGCATGTACTTCCAGTGCGATCCGGAGACCGACCCCACCGCCTTCAGCGAGGCGGAGCTGTGGGATGCGCTGCAGACCCGGGTTCCGGGCACGACCCTGCGGGAGGGTCCCATCTTCCAGCGCGACGTGCTGCGGTTCCGCAGCTTCGTGGCGCACGAACTGCGCCGGGGCCGGGTGGCCCTCGTCGGGGACGCCGCGCACACCGTCCCCCCGACCGGCGCGAAGGGCATGAACCTCGCCGTCGCGGACGTGCTGGTCCTCGAGCGCGCGCTGCGCGCCCTGCTCCAGGAGGGCGACGAGCGGCTCGTTGACGCGTACGCCGAGACGGCCCTCCGGCGCATCTGGAAGGCGCAGCACTTCTCGTGGTGGATGACCAACATGCTGCACGTCGCCCCCGACGCATCCGAGTTCGATCGACTGCGCCAGGTGGGCGAGCTGCGCAGCGTCGTCGAGTCAGAGCACGGGCGCGCGTATCTGGCTGAGGCGTACACCGGCTGGCCGCTCTGACGCGCGCGCGGGGCCGGCGGTGATCGGCAGCCGCGGCGCGGCGACTTGCATCATGACGGCGGAGCGACTGCAATATATTGCATGCCGATTCCCCCTGACGTCCCCGCGCTCGACCGCATGCTCCTCCGGGACGACGTCTACGGACGGCTGCGCGACGCCATCGTCAACGGGACGTTCGAGCCGGGCGAGCAGCTGAGGGACGGGGAGCTCGCGGCATGGCTGGGCGTGAGCCGCACCCCCGTGCGGGAGGCTTTGCTGCGGCTGGCGGCCAGTGGTCTCGTGGTGACGCAGCCGGGGCGTTCCACGACGGTCAGCACCATCGACGACGACACCGTCCGCGAGGCGCGCGATGTCGTCGCCGCGATGCACGAGCTCTCCGTCCGCGAGGGCGTGTCACGGCTGGAGGCGGACGACATCGAGCGGATGCGCGCGGCGAACCGGCGCTTCGCGGAAGCACTGGAAGCCGGCGACACCGACGCAGCGCTGCGCGCCGACGACGAGCTGCACGCCGTCGTGATCGCCGCGGCGCACAATCGGGCGCTGGCCGCCGTGCTGGAGCTGTTCCACCCCGTCGTCCGGCGAGCCGAGCGACTGCGGTTCGGCTCGGACGACGGGCACGCGTCGATCGAGCGGCACGAACGCTTCATCGCCCTGTGCGCCGCCGGCGACACCGAAGCCGCCGCCCGGCTGACGTACGAGACGTGGCACAGCCTCGCCGCGGCGGCCGCCTCCGGCTCCGCCGCCTGAAGCGGCCGGCCGGTCAGGACTCGGCGCGCAGGATCCGGTTCAGCGCCTGCAGGGCGTCCAGGGCGTTGTCGAGCATGTCCTGATGCTCCGGGGTGAGCCGGTCGAACGCGGCGGCGAGCCCCTCGGTCCAGGCATCGGTGATCGCCCGGTGCTCGGATGCGCCGCGGTCGGTGGCGAAGATGCGGACGATGCGGCCGTCGGAGGGGTCGGTCTCTTTCACCACGAAGCCGCGCTGCTGGAGGAGGCGGACCGCCGTGCTGACATTGGGCTGCTGCAGCCCGAGCGCGGCGGCCAGTTCGCCGATCGTCGCCCCCGGGCCATCCAGCACCTGCTTGAGCAGCGCGATCTCGCTCGTGGGCAGCGGACCGACCCCTGCCCGGCCCGGGGCGCGACGGTGGATCGTCCACGCGAGCTCCCGCAGCGTGACCCTGAGCTGCGCGCGCGGGGTGAGCGACTCCGGCATGCATCGACAGTAGTCCCTGCCCACCCTCATGCGGCGCTCCAGCATGTGCTCGTTCACCGCCCGGTGAAATCCGGTCGCCTCTTCTCCTGGAACGCGGCGAAGCCCTCCCGGTAGTCGGCGGTGTCGCGCAGAGCCTCCTGCGCGAGGTTCTCCGCCGCCACGGTCTCCCACAGCCCCGCCCGGTCTTCGCGGAGGAGCGCGATGATGCGCTTGCTCTCCACGAACGCGGCGGTGGGGCCGGATGCGGCGGCCAGCGCGGCCGCGGAGACGGCCTCGTGCACCTCGGCGGCCGGCAGGCTTCGCGAGAACAGACCGAGCCGGACCGCCTCCTCGCCCGAGAGCAGGCCGCCCGAGTAGATGAGGTCGAGCGTGCGGTGTGCCCCGAGCCGCTCGTAGAACAGCGCGTGGCCGCCGGAGTCGAGCGTCGCGCCCAGCGCGGCGAACGGCGATCCGACTTTGGCGGTGTCGGCGACATAGACCACGTCGGTGGCGATGAGCAGGCCCAGGCCCACCCCGAGGCACGCCCCGTGGGCGGCGGCGAACGTGGGCGCGGGAAAGCGGGCCATCCGTTTCAGCAGCGGCGTGAGAAGGCCCGCCAGGTAGCCGCGCACGTCGTCGGTGGCCGGGTCGACGCCGGAGATGTCGCGTCCGGCGCAGAACGCCCGCCCCTCCCCGCGCAGCACGAGCGCACGCACACCGGCCGCCTCGGCGTCGGCGTACGCGGTGTCGAGGCTGCGCAGGGCCGCCTCGTCGAGCGCGTTGAGCTTGGCCGGATTGTTCAGCACCACGTGCGCGACATCACCGTCGATGTGCAGTTCGATCATCGTCGGCCTCAGTTGTCGTAGTCGACCGCGACGCGGTCGGTGGTGGGATGCGACTGGCACGTGAGCACGTAGCCGCGCTCGATCTCGTCGGGCTCGAGGGCGTAGTTCTCCGTCATCGTGACCGAACCGGTCACCACGCGGGCCCGGCACGTCCCGCACACCCCGCCCGCGCACGCGAAGGGCGTGTCGGGGCGCACGCGCAGCGCCGCATCCAGGATCGATTCGCGGGCGCTCACGGGCGACTGGACGCTCGCCGACTGACCGTCCAGCGTGAATTCGATCGTGCGCACCGGTTCGTCCGCGCGCACCTGCACCGGTCGCCGCGGACCCGCGGGCGCGCCCGCCTCTCCCGTCGTGAACAGCTCGTATCGCACGTGCGCCCGATCCACGCCGACGTCGGCGAGGGTGTCACGGCACACCTGAACGAGCTCGAACGGTCCGCACAGGAACCACTCGTCGATCGTCTGCGGCGGGATGAGGCCGTCGAGGATGCGGCGGAGCCGCTCTTCGTCGAGGCGCCCCGACAGCACGGGGGCCGCGCGCTGCTCGCGCGAGAGGACGTGGTGCAGCGCGAACCGGGTCGGATAGCGGTCCTTCAGGTCCGCCAGCTCGTCGAGGAACATGACATCCAGGGTCGAGCGGTTGGTGTAGACCAGCGTGAAGCGTGAGGTTCCCGAGCGGGCGAGCACGGTGGTCGCCAGCGCCATGACCGGCGTGATGCCCGAGCCCGCGGCGATGCCGGCGACGTGGGCGCCGTCCAGGTCGGCGAGCGTCGTGGTGAACGTTCCCTGCGGGCTCATGACGTCGATCTCGTCGCCGGGATGCAGGTCGGTCTGCGCCCACGCGGAGAACCAGCCCCCGGAGTTGCGTTTGATCGCCACGCTCACCGAGCCCGGCGCGGGCGGCCGGCACAGCGAGTACGAGCGGCGCACCTCGTGTCCGTCCAGCCGTGCCCGCAGGGCGACGTACTGTCCGGGAAGGTAGTCGTACTCCGCGGCCAGGTCGTCGGGGACGGTGAAGGTGACCTCGACGGAGTCCGCCGTCAGCGGGCGCACTTCCGCGACGCGCAGCGGGTGGAAGCGCGCACGGGGACGCCCGCGGTCGGCACCGCCCACGGCGGTGTGGAGGAGGGCGTCGGCGACCGCCTCGGTACGGGCGACGGGAGGCGGGGGCGCCATCAGTGCACCTTGAAGAAGTCGAAGGGCTCCAGGCACGCCCGGCATTCGTAGAGGGCCTTGCACGAGGTGGAGCCGAAGCGCGTGACCTCGCGCGTGTTCAGCGAACCGCAGCGCGGGCACTTCACGCCCAGCTGCAGCCGCACCGGCCCCCGGGCGGCGGCACGCCCGGTGGGCGGGGCGATGCCGTACTCGGTGAGCTTGCGCTTGCCCGCATCGCTCATCCAGTCCGTCGTCCACGCCGGCGCCAGCACGAGATCGACCTCGACCCGGTCGTACCCTTCGGCCGAGAAGGCGAGGGCGAGGTCCTGCCGGATCGTGTCCATCGCGGGGCATCCCGAATACGTGGGGGTGATCGTCACCACGACGCCGTCGTCCCGCTCGCGCACGTCGCGCAGGATGCCGAGGTCCTCGATCGTGAGCACCGGCACCTCCGGGTCGCACACCCGGGCGGCGATGTCCCAGGCCCGGCCGCGCGCGGTCACCATGTCGCCCCCGGATGCTGACGGGCGAGCACCTGCATCTCGGCGAGCAGGGGACCCAGCGTGGCGAAGTGCGCGCCGTCGCGCCCGCCGGCTCTCGAGGGCTGCACCGACGGCACGTCGAGTCCGGCCTCCGCCAGGACGGCGGCGATGACGTCGTCGAACCCCGGACGCAGCGCGGAGGGCCGCGGCGCGACGCCCTCGAGCCGATCGAGGAGGTCGTCGTCACGGAAGAGCTCGTCCACGTAGGGCCACATGTCGGTCAGCGCCGCGATCATGCGTCGCCGCGATTCGTCGGTTCCGCCGGCCAGCCGCAGCGTCCACGTCACGGCATGGTCGCGGTGGTAGTCGACCTCCTTGACGGCCTTCGCCGCGATCGCCGCGAGCGACGGGTCGGCCGACCCGCTGAGTGCCGTGTAGAGCTCGACCATGTAACCGGCGGCGACCAGCTGGCGCGCGATCGTGTGCGCGAAGTCCCCGTTGGGCTGCTCCACGAGCCACGAGCTGCGGAACTCCGGCTCGTCGCGCCAGTACGCCAGGTCGTCCTCAGAGCGGCCGTCCGCGGTGCCGGCGTAGCGCAGCAGCGAGCGGGCGTGCCCGAGCAGGTCGAGGGCGATGTTCGCCAGCGCGACGTCCTCCTCCAGCTCGGGGGCATGGGCGACCCAGGCGCTGAGCTGCTGAGAGAGGATGAGGGCGTCATCGCCGAGGCGGAGGGCGTACTCGGCCACGTCCGCCGACGCGGCGCGGCCATCCTCCCCGGCCAGTTCGGCCGAGAGCTCGATCTCGTCGACGGTGACCTCGCCGTGCACGTCGGCCTCGATCGGATGCTGCGGCTGTCCGGGGGCGCTCACAGGTGCGGTACCCCCTCGGACGCGGTGTAGTACGACGCGTGCCGGTAGTTCTTGCCGGCCGGGCTCTCGAAGAACGCGCCCTTCGCGTCGGGATCGCTCGTGGTGATCGCGTCGGCGGGCACGACCCAGATCGACACGCCCTCATTCCGCCGCGTGTACAGGTCGCGCGCGTTGCGCACGGCGAGCGCCGCGTCGGGGGCGTGCAGCGAGCCGACGTGGACGTGACTCAGTCCCCGCTTGGCGCGGACGAACACCTCCCACAGGGGCCACTGCTCGGCAGGCGATGCACCCGGCGCCGACATCACGCCACCTGCCGTCCGTCAGCGCGGGCGGCCTGCGTGCGCGCGTACGCGGCGGCCGCCTCCCGCACCCACGCGCCGCTCTCGTGCGCGTCGCGGCGGTTCTGCAGTCGCACGGCGTTCATGGGTCCGCGACCGGCGAGCACTTCGGAGAACTCGGTCCAGTCGATCTCGCTCGTGTGCCACCGCTCGTTCTCGGCGTCCCAGCGCAGCTCGGGGTCCGGCAGCGTCACCCCGAGCGCCTCCGCCTGGGGGACGAGCATCCCGATGAAGCGCTGACGCAGGTCGTCGTTGGAGAACCGCTTGATCTTCCACGCCGTGGACCGCGCCGAGTTCGGCGACTCGTCGTCGGGGGGCCCGAACATCATCAGGCTCGGCCAGTACCAGCGGTTCACCGCATCCTGCGCCATCCGCTGCTGCGCCTCGGTGCCGCGCATGAGCGTGAGGAGGATCTCGAACCCCTGCCGCTGGTGGAAGGACTCCTCCTTGCAGATGCGCACCATGGCCCGCCCGTAGGGCCCGTACGACGCACGGCACAGCGGCACCTGGTTGCAGATCGCCGCGCCGTCCACGAGCCATCCGATCGCGCCCATGTCGGCCCACGTGGGCGTCGGGTAGTTGAAGATCGAGGAGTACTTCGCCTTGCCGTCGATGAGCTGCTGCGTCATCTCCTCGCGTGTGATGCCGAGCGTCTGGGCCGCGGAGTACAGGTACAGTCCGTGCCCGGCCTCGTCCTGCACCTTGGCCAGGAGGATCGCCTTGCGCTTGAGGCTCGGCGCACGCGTGATCCAGTTGCCCTCGGGCTGCATGCCGATGATTTCGGAGTGCGCGTGCTGCGAGATCTGCCGGATGAGGGTCTTCCGATACGCCTCGGGCATCCAATCCCGCGGCTCGATACGGGAGTCGGCGGCGATGATCTCGTCGAAGCGGGCCTGCGCCTCGTCTTCGGCGGCCAGGACGGCCGCGTCGGATGCTGTCATCTTCGACTCCTTAACAGAACGATCGTTCAGTTAGTCTAACCGCGGGTTCACCGTCGGGCAACCGCGGGTCATCGGTTGTCATAGACGCGCTTGTACTTGCCTTCGCTGCGCGGGAGCGTGCCGGGCTCCTCCACCACCACGTCCACCGACGTGCCGATATGCACCTTGATGCGCTGGGCGAGCACCTCGGCGGCCGCCTCGCACGTCTCCCGGTCGAGGTCGGGGTGCCGCTCGATCCGAACGGCCATGACGTCCATGCGCCCGGCCCGGCTCAGCTCGAGGATGAAGTGCGGGGTCAGCGTCTCGATCCCCATCACGAGCTCCTCGATCTGGGTGGGGAAGAGGTTCACGCCGCGCAGGATGATCATGTCGTCGTTGCGGCCGGTGATCTTCTCGATGCGGCGCATCGCCGGGTACGCGGTGCCCGGGAGCAGCCGGGTGAGGTCGCGCGTCCGGTAGCGGATGACGGGGAAGGCCTCCTTCGTGAGCGACGTGAACACGAGCTCCCCGAGGTCTCCGTCCGGTACCGGTTCCCCGCTCTCGCCGTCGATCGTCTCGGGCAGGAAATGGTCCTCCCACACGTGCGGGCCGTCCTTGGTCAGCACGCTCTCGCTGGCCACCCCCGGCCCCATGACTTCGCTGAGCCCGTAGATGTCGACGGCGTCGATGTCCAGGCGCCGCTGGATCTCTGCACGCATCTCGTTGGTCCACGGCTCCGCGCCCAGGACGGCCACCTTGAGAGACGTGGTGGTCGGATCGATGCCGGCCTGCTGCATCGCGTCGGCGATCGTGAGCAGATAGCTCGGCGTGCACAGGATCGCGTCCGGCTCGAAGTCGCGGATGAGTTGCACCTGCCGCGCGGTCTGACCGCCCGACATCGGGATGACCGTCGCGCCGAGCTTCTCGATCCCCCCGTGCGCGCCGAGGCCACCGGTGAACAGCCCGTATCCGTACGCGTTGTGCACCTTCATCCCCGGCGCGATGCCCGCTGCCCGCAGAGATCGCGCGACGCAATCGGCCCACCGGTCGAGGTCGCCCTCGGTGTACCCCACGACGGTGGGGCGCCCGGTGGTTCCGGAGGAGGCGTGGATGCGGCGCACGTGCGTCATCGGGACGGCGAACATCCCGAACGGGTAGGTCTCGCGCAGGTCCTCCTTCGTCGTGAACGGCAGCCGACGGACGTCGGCCAGTGACCGGATGTCGTCGGGCGTGACGTCGGCCTCGTGAAACTTGCGGCGGTACAGCGGCACGTTCTCGTACGCGTGCCGCACCGTCCACTGCAGGCGCTCCAGCTGCAGCGCCTCGAGCTCCGGGCGCGTGAGGACCTCGGCGGCCGTGTCGCGGAACGCCGCCGCGGAGCCCGTGTCGGGTGTCGTCGTCTTGGGCATGGGGGCTCCCTGGGGGTCACACGGGTCGGTTGGTGGTGAGGGAGCGGCCACGGAACTCCGCGACGGTGTCGCCGGCCTCATCCGCGACCGTTACGTCATAGATGCCGGTGCGGCCGCTGACCGTGCGCCGCACGGCGGTGGCGGTGAGGGTCTGACCGGCGGTGGTGGACTTCAGGAACGTGATGTCGGCGCCGGCGGCGACGGTCACCCGCTCGTCCTCGTTGCACGCGATGGCGAAGGCCGTGTCGGCGAGGGCGAACACGAACCCGCCGTGGGTGATCGCGAAGCCGTTGGTCATGTCCTCGCGCACCCGCATGCTCACCACCGCGACGCCCGGTTCATCGCGTTCGACGACCATCCCCAGCGACGCCGAGGCGCGGTCGCTCTGCATCATGGCGCGCAGTGCCGTGTCGCTCATCGGGCGCCGACCTCCTCGCGCACGGCGCCGGTGTCGACGCGTTCGCCGTCGGTCTTGGCCACGAGGGTCAGGACGTCGTACGAGGCCACCAGCTCGTCGTTCTGGTTGAGGATGACCGCATCCCAGCGCACCTCGCCGTAGTCGTCAGTCTCGCGAGGGGTGATCTGCTTGGCCGTGAGCACCACCCGGATCTCATCGCCGGGCGAGACCGGCGTGACGAAGCGGAGGTTCTCCAGGCCGTAGTTGGCGAGCACGGGACCGGGTTCGGGATCGACGAACAGCCCGGCCGCCCATGACACCAGCAGGTAGCCGTGGGCCACACGCCCGGGGAAGAACGGATTGGCCGCGGCTGAGGCCTCGTCCATGTGCGCGTAGAAGGTGTCGCCGGTGAAGCGGGCGAAGGTCTCGATGTCGTCCAGCGTCACCGCGCGCGAGGCCGACGCCACCTGGTCGCCGATGCGCAGCTCGCTCAGCGCCTTGCGGAAGGGGTGGCGGCCGCCGGGGGCGGATGCGGCGCCGGCGTGCCACACGCCGGTCAGCGCCGTCAGGGTCTCGGGAGAACCCTGGAGGGCGGTGCGCTGCATGTGGTGCAGCACCGCACGGATGCCGCCGAGCTCCTCCCCGCCGCCGGCCCGCCCCGGTCCGCCGTGGACCAGATGCGGCACGGGCGATCCGTGACCGGTGGAGGTGCGCGCGTTGTCGCGGCTGAGGAAGAGGATCCGGCCGTTGTACGCGCCGATCCGGGTCATCAGCTCCCGCGCGACCTCGTCCTCGTGGGTCGCGACGCTCGTGACGAGAGACCCGCCACCCCGCGTGACGAGCTCGGCGGCCTCGGCCACCGTGCGGTAGGGCAGCACCGTGGCCACCGGCCCGAACGCCTCGATCTCGTGCGCGGCGGGGGTCGTGGCATCGGCGAAGCCGATGATCATGGGCGAGAGGAACGCGCCCTCATCCGCGCGACCGACAGTGCCGTCGGCGCGCACGACCTCCGGCGCCTCCGTCGAACCCAGCAGGAGTTCTCCGCCGGCGTCGCGGAGAACCTCCACCTGACGCAGCACCTCGTCGCGCTGAGCGCGGGAGACCACCGGTCCCATCGTGACCGATTCGGCGTGCGGGTCGCCGATCACGACGCGCTCGTCGATCTTCGCCTTGAGCGCCCCGACGACGTCGGTCACCGCATCCGCCGGCACGATCGCCCGGCGGATCGCGGTGCACTTCTGTCCCGCCTTGGTCGTCAACTCCACCAGCAGCTGCTTGACGTACGCATCGAATTCGGGCGTGCCCGCAGTGGCATCGGGACCCAGCACCGACGCGTTGATGGAGTCGGTCTCGCTCGTGAACCTCACGCGGCCGGACTGCACGTTGTCGTGGCGGCGCAGCCGGTCGGCGGTGGAGGAGCTGCCGGTGAACCCCACGATGTCGCCGAGTTCGAGGCGGTCCAGGAGGTCGGGCACGCTGCCGCTGACCAGCTGCAGCGACCCGGCCGGGAGGAGGCCGGTGTCGACGAGGATGCGCACCCACGCCTCGGCCACGTAGGCCGTCGGCGTCGCGGGCTTGATCACGGAGGGCATCCCGGCGAGGAATGCGGGAGCGAACTTCTCCAGCGCCCCCCATGTGGGGAAGTTGAAGGCGTTGATCTGCACGGCCGCACCGGGAAGACGCGTGTACACGTGCCGGCCGAGGAAGGAGCCGTCCTTCGACAGCGACTCGACCGGGCCGTCGAGGTAGACCTTCGCGTTGGGCAGTTCGCGCCGCGCCTTGGAGGAGTACGTGAAGAGCACCCCGATCCCGCCGTCGATGTCGCTCAGCGAGTCGCGCACGGTGGAGCCGGAGTGGCGGGACAGCTCGTAGAGCTCCTCTTTGCGCTCCCCCAGCGCCAGCGCGAACTGCTTGAGCAGCATCGCGCGCTGATGGAAGGTCAGTTCGCCGAGGCTCGCCTGCCCCACGGTGCGCGCGTGGCCGAGCACCGCGTCCAGGTCGACGCCGCGCGCGCTGACGGTGGCGACCGCTTCACCCGTGGAGGCGTCGTGCACCGTCGTGGCGCCGGAGGCGTCGTCGGGGGTCCACCAGGCGTCGCGCAGATAGCTGGGCAGGATGGTGCTCATCGATCACTCCATTCGTAGAAGCCGCGGCCGCTCTTGCGGCCCAGATGTCCCCCCGCGACGAGGTCGCGCAGCAGCCGGGGCGGCGTGAACCGGTCGCCCAGCTGCGCGGAGAGCTCCTCCGCGATCCCCAGGCGCACGTCCAGGCCCACGAGATCCGTCGTGCGCAGCGGGCCGACCGGATGCCGGTAGCCCAGCTCCATCGCCGCGTCGATGTCGGCCGCCGAGGCGACGTCCTCCTCGAGCATCCGGATCGCTTCGAGGGCGAGGGCCACGCCCAGGCGGCTGGAGGCGAAGCCGGGCGAATCGCGGACCACGACGGCGCGCTTGCCGAGGGCGTCGACCCAGTCCACGGCGGCCGCGCCCACGGCCGGGTCGGTCGCGGCACCGAGGACGACCTCGACGAGGCCGGACGCGGGAACGGGGTTGAAGAAGTGGAGCCCGAGGAAGCGGCCCGGCCGCTCCAGCGACGCGGCGAGCCCGTCGATGGAGATCGACGACGTGTTCGAGGCGAGCACGCCCTCGGGCGACAGTGCGGACTCGGCCCGCCGCAGGGCGTCGAGCTTGAGTGCGCTGTCCTCCGGCACCGCCTCGACCACCAGCCCGGCACCGGTGAAGGCGGCGAGGTCGGTGCCGGAGAAGATCAGGGCCTCGAGCTCGGCGAGGCCGCGGGAGGTGGCTCCGCGCTCGACCGACGTACGCAGGCTCTCGCGGATGCGCCGGGTAGCCGCATCCGCCGACGGCCCGTCGCGTTCGACCACGGCCACGTGGGCGCCTGCCAGCGCGAACGCGTGGGCGATACCCGCTCCCATGCGGCCTCCGCCCAGCACCCCGACATGTGAGGGGATCGGCGCGGTCATGCCCTGCCCCGTTCCAGGAACGCCGTCATGCGCCGCTCCTTCTCCGGGCTTTCGAACAGCTCGGCCTGCAGGTCGAGTTCGATCGCGGGGTGGGCCTCGCGCGGTGCGAGGAGGGCGCGCTTGGTGGAGCGGGTGGCGAGGGGATCGTTCGCGGCGATGCGGTCGGCGATCGCGTGCGCGGCCGGCAGGAGGGATTCGGCGGGATGAACGGCGTTCAGCAGTCCCCACACGAGCGCCTCTTCGGCGTCGAGGATGCGTCCGGTCAGCAGCAGCTCCGTGGCTCTGGCTTCCCCCACGATCTGCGGCAGCCGCCACGTCGCCCCCGCGGCGGCGATGATGCCCAGCCCCGTCTCGGGGTTGCCGATGCGTGCGGCGGGGCTCCCGAGACGGAGGTCGGCGGCGTAGGCCAGTTCCGCACCCCCGCCCAGCGCGTAGCCGTCGATCGCGGCGATCACCGGCATCGGCAGGTCGCGGATGCGCCGGAAGGCGAGCGTGTTGATTCCCGCTCGCGCGTCGTCGGCGCGCCGCGCACGGAGCTGGGCGATGTCGGCCCCCGAGGCGAAGACGCCGTCGGCGCCGGTGAGGATGAGCACGCGGGGCGCGGCTTCCAGTTCGGCGCACAGGACGTGCAGCCGGTCGATCATCGCCTGGTCGATCGCGTTGCGGACCTCCGGGCGATTCAGCGTCGCCACGACGCGGTCGTCATGCCGCTCGATGAGGAGGGGGTCAGCCATCGATGCGCTCCACACCGCCGACGAAGAAGACCTTGGACATCGTCATCCTCTCGTGCGCCGTCGCAGGATCCACATCTTTGCAGACCGATCGTTCAGTAATAGTGTCAGAGGGCAGCCGGTTGGGCAAGGCGCCGACGGCGGAGAGAGGCAGCGATGACCGGCATACCCTGGCGGATCACCCCGGGCGATCTCGACGTCAAGCTCGGCATCGAGGTGCGCGAGCAGTCGCCCGAGCGCGTCGTGGCGACGATGCCGGTGGCGGGCAACACGCAGTCGCTCGGGCGCCTCCACGGCGGCGCCACGGCGGCCCTGGCCGAAGCCATCGGATCGTGGGCCGCGATGATCCACGCCAGCACGCTGGGCAAGGTGTGCGTCGGCGTGGACCTGAACATCACGCACCACCGGGGCGCCCGCTCGGGCGTCGTCACCGGCACCGCGACGGCACTGCATCGCGGCCGGCGGATGGCCACGTACGACATCCGAGTAACCGGGGAGGATGGCGCACTCCTGGCCACCGCCCGGATCAGCAACCTCCTCGTCGACCCCGACTGACCCCCCATCGCCGGGACACTTCCCGCGCCGCGGTCACCTCCGCTATGTTGTGCTTTACTCACCGATCGGTCAGGAATCCCGCTCGGCCGGCCCCACCCGAACAATGGAGTTCACCATGGCGTCAACGACGCAAGACCGCACGCCCTCGGCTGCGGTGACCCGCGAGGAGCGCAAGGTCCTGGCCGGCACCCTCGTGGGCACATCCATCGAGTGGTACGACTTCTTCATCTACGCGCAGGCGGCAGGGCTCGTCCTCGCGCCACTGTTCCTCGCGCCGCTGGCCGCCTCGAATCCGGGGCTGGCGCAGGTGCTCTCGTTCGCCACGATCGGGATCTCCTTCCTCTTCCGCCCCCTGGGCGCCGTCGTCGCCGGACACCTCGGCGACCGCCTCGGCCGCAAGAAGATGCTCGTGCTCACCCTCATCATGATGGGCGCCTCGACCGCGCTGATCGGCGTGCTCCCCACGTATGCCGCGGCGGGCATCGTCGCCCCGATCCTGCTCATTCTGCTGCGCATCCTGCAGGGCTTCTCCGCCGGCGGCGAGTGGGGCGGCGCAGCGCTGCTGTCCGTCGAACACGCGCCGGCCGGGCGGCGCGGATTCTTCGGCGCGTTCCCACAGATCGGCGTGCCGATCGGCATGATCCTCGCCACCGCCACCCTGTGGATCCTGACCTCGTCGATGTCGGCGGAGGCGTTCCTGGAGTGGGGCTGGCGCATCCCGTTCCTCTTCTCGATCGTGCTCATCGCGATCGGCTACGTCATCCGGCGCGCGGTGGAGGAGAGCCCCGTCTTCGAGGACCTCATGCGCCGCCGCAAGGAGTCCTCGGCCCCGCTCGGGCAGCTGTTCCGCAAGAACTGGCGCGAGGTCGCCCTGACGGCCGTGGTCTTCATCGGCAACAACGCCGCGGGCTACCTGCTCATCGCCTTCTTCGCGACGTACGCCGTCGCGGTGCTGGGGATGGACCGCCCCACGGTGCTGCTGGCGACCACGCTGGCCTCCTTCGGCTGGCTCGGGTTCACGCTGTGGGGCGGGCGGGTCTCCGATCGCCTCGGACGCGTCCGCACGTTCCAGATCGGCTACCTCTTCCTCGCGCTGTGGGCGATTCCGATGTGGTTCCTCATCGACACCGCGAACATCGTCTGGTACTTCGTCGCGCTGTTCGTGATGACGTTCGGCCTCGGCCTGTCCTACGGGCCGCAGGCGGCGCTGTACGCCGAGATGTTCCCGGCCAACGTCCGCTACTCCGGCGTCTCGATCGGCTACGCGCTCGGCGCCATCCTCGGCGGGGCGTTCGCGCCGATGATCGCCGAGGCGCTGTTCGGGGCGACGGGGATGTCGTGGACGATCGGCGCCTACATCGCCCTGGCCGCGGTGATCTCCCTGGTCGGGGTGTCGCTCATCAAGGAGCCGAAGGGCATCGACCTGCACGCGTGACGCGTCAGTGGGGCGATTGGAGCCCGTCCAGCGCGACCGTCATGATGTCGTGCCCGAGGCGGTCTCCGTCGACCGGCCCGCCCGGGCGGTACCACTCCACGACGGAGTTGATCATGCCGAAGATGAGGCGGGCCACCACGGCCGCGTCGACGTCCGTCCGCACGTCGCCCTCACGCTGGGCATCCGCGACCAGGCGCGTCACACGGTGGTCGAACAGACGCCGGCGCTCGAGCGCACTCTGCTCCACGGGGCTGTTGCCGCGCACCCGCAGCAACAGGGTCACCGACGGCAGCTGAGCCACCAGCACGTCGGTGGCGCTGCGGATCACATGGCGCAGCCGATCCGATGCCGGCCCCTCCTGCGCACGCGGGTCGTCGAGCACCGCCTCGAGGCTGCTGAGGGCCTGGTCCAGCGCGACGGCGAGGAGCTCCTCCTTCGACGCGAAGTGGTGGTACAGCGCGGACTTGGTCAGCCCCAGCCGCTGAGCCAGGTCGGCGACGGAGGTGGCGTCGTACCCCTGCTCGTTGAACAGCTGCACGGCGATCTCGAGCACGCGGTCGCGGTCGTATCCCGGCCGACCTCGCCGCGCCGGCGCCGTCACGGCCGCGTCGGTGTCGGAGGTCATGCCGACAAGTCTCGCACTCCGAGCCGGCGACGCGGCGTCAGTCCCGGCCGCGCACGGACGTGCGGATCGAGTAGAGGCTCGTGGTCGCCGTCAGGTACAGGACGTTGCGCTGTCGTCCCCCGAACTCCAGATTGGAGACCGGCTCGGGGACGGCGAGCTTCCACATCTCCACACCGTCGGTGTCGAAGCAGCTCACCCCGTCGGAGGTCGCCGCCCAGATGCGCCCGTGCACGTCGACGCGGATGCCGTCGAAGCCGAAGCTCCCCTCCACGACGGTGCGACGCGACGACACGCCCGCCTCGTCGATCGAGAACGCGGCGATGCTCCCCTGTTCGCTGTCCACGACGTACAGGGTGGATTCGTCGGGCGAGAACGCGAGCCCGTTGGGCTGCGTGAAATCGCCGGAGACCAGCTCGGGCTCGGGCATCCCCTCCGACCAGCGGTACAGACCGCGCACGTCGAGCTCGGGTTCGGCCGCGTGACCCTCGTACTCGTTGAGGCCGTAGGTGGGATCGGTGAACCAGATCTCCCCTGAGGAGGACGCGACGACGTCGTTGGGGCTGTTGAGCCGGCGCCCGGCGATGTGCGAGGCGATGAGGGTCTCACGCCCGTCGTGCTCGCGGCGCACGACGGCGCGCTCGCCCTGCAGGCACGTGATGAGGCGGCCGATCCCGTCGTGCGTGCGGCCGTTGGCGAAGCGTGACGGCTGATCGAACACCGACACGTCCCCGGTCATCTCGTCCAGCCGCAGCGTCCGGTCGTTGGGGATGTCGCTGAAGAGCACGTATCTGCCCTGCACCGAATGGGATGGGCCCTCCAGCCACTTGCCGTCGGAGAAGTGCAGCGTGAGCGTCGTGTCGGTCTTGGTCTCCGCCATCCGTTCGTCCACGACCGTGATCTCCGCCGGAACCGCCATTCCTGTCCTCCCGTTTCCCTGCCGCCCAGTGCGCGCTGCCGCGAGCCTAGTAGAGGGGTGGGGCGCGCAGGCCGCAGGCGGTCGACGTGCTCCATGGTGGGCGGCGATTGGACGCTCCGGTCCTCCCCACGGTGTCCGCGATTCGACTTATCCACCGGTTCTGCCGGTGCTCGTCGGGGCGGGCTCCATGTCGGTGGCCCTCGCTAGTTTGAGGGTATGGAAATCAGCTCCTGGCCTGGGGAAACCACCACGGCGGACGCCACCCGCATGCGGACGGGTCTCGCCGGGCTGCAGGACGCTGACGCGGCCGTCGCGAAGGCGCAGGCGCAGCGGATCCGTTCCCTTGCCGCCCTCGCCGAGGTGGCCACCGGGCAGGTCGCGCGGCTCTCGTCGCGGGACTCCCGGGAGCGGGAGATGCCGATGCGGTCCGTCGCTGCGGAGGTGGCGTTCGCCACGCAGGTGCATGACATGACCGCGCAACGAGAACTCGGCGACGCCCACACCCTCGTCACCCAGTTCGCCGCGACCGTCACCGCGCTGGAGGACGCCCGGATCTCCAAGAGACACGTCGACGTGATCCTGGAAGCCGGGCTGCCGATCGCCGATGACCAGGTCCGCGCGGCGTGGGAGGAAACCGTCCTGGAGTACGCCGCACGACAGGCGCCGGGACGGACGAAGGCCTACGCCCGGCAGCTGGCCGAGGCGGTCAACCCGGAGGGGATGACCGTCCGGCACGCGCGAGCGGCCGAGACCCGGGGCGTGTCGATCATCGACCTCGACGACGGGATGGCGCTGCTGCAGCTGCGGCTGCCCGCGGCGGTGGCGTACGGGATCCGCGACCGGCTCCGCCGGCAAGCCCGCGCCATCCGCGATGCCGCGAACACCGAACGCGCCCGCCGAGCCCACGAAGCCGCCGCCATGGACGGCGCCACCGAGTCAGGCAATGGTGCGCCGTCGCCCACGGATGGAAGCGAGCAGCTCACGGGTCAGACGCTCGACATCACGGTCGAGGGCACGGCGCCGGGCACCGAAGACGAGCCGGTCGTCGACGACACGCGCACCCTGGTCCAGATCGGCGCGGATGTCGCCGCCGACATGCTGCTCACCGGCGCCCCCGCGATCGACCCCACCACCGGAGAACACCTCCCCGGCGGGCTCGGCGCGATCCACGCCCAAGTCCAGGTCGTCGTCCCCGTACTCACACTGCTCGGCAAGACCGACGCCGGTGCCAGCCTGCACGGGCAGATCCCGATCGACCCCGACACTGCCCGGCACTTCGCCGGCGGGGCGACCGGATGGGACCGGGTGCTGTGTCACCCGATCACCGGGACCGTGCTCGAAGTCGACCGATACACCCCCGGCACCGACCAACGCCGCTACCTCCAAGCCCGAGACCAGCACTGCCGCGGATTCGGCTGCCGCCAACCCGCCCACCGCTGCCAGATCGACCACAACCACGAACACCACGACGGCGGACCCACCGCCCTCAGCAACCTCGCCCACTTCTGCACCCGACACCACACGCTGAAAACCGAAACCGAATGGACCGTCCGGCAGTTACCGGATGGAACAGTCGAGTTCACCAGTCCCCTCGGCAACACCTACACCGACGAACCCCCACCACGGGTGATGTTCATCCCCGACGGAGACCCGCCACCGTTCTGAGCCGGCCTCGCCACGGGCGCAGAAAGGGGATGCGGCGGTGCGCCCGCCGCATCCCCTGGCCGATCAGATCAGCTTCCGTCGCGGACGGTGTCCCGGGCCTCGCGGGCGCGCTCGGTGACGGTGTCAGCGGAGGAGGTCGCCTCCTCCTTGACCGTCGAGGCGGCTGACGTCGCAGAGTCCTTCACGGCGGCGGCGGCCTCCTGAGCGGGCTCCTTCAGGTGCTCGCCCATCTCCTTCACGGCGCCCGACGCCTGATCCACGAGCGGCTGCGCCTGCTCCTTGATCGTTCCGGCTGCGTCCTTCTCCCTCTGCGAAGCAGGGATGAGGGATGCCGCAACCAGGCCCACGCCGAAGGCGACCAGCCCGACGGCGAGGGGGTTGCCCTGCGCCTTGGACACCACGGTCTGGCCCGCGTCGGACACACTCGACATCGCGCTGGAGCCCGCACCCTGCACAGAGGAGCCGGCGTCGTCGGCTGCACCCATCACGCGGTCACGCAACGATCCGAACCTTCCCTTGATCTTGTCGGTCTGCCGCTGGGCGATCTTGGACGGGGTGACCTTGTCGGCGAGAGCGTCGACGTCAAGGCCCAGCTCCTCACGCGTGCGGTCGATGTTGGCGCGGATTGCTTCCGGTGAATCACTCATCGGTTCTCCTCATTTCTCTTCACGGCGTCAGGGATGCGCTTGAGCGTGTCCACGGTTTGCGGCGCACCCTCGGCCTTCTTCAGTTGAGAGCGTCCGCTCAGGTACAGCACGAGGCCGATGACGCCCCACAGAACCGCGACGATCACGGCCGACCAGCCGAATCCCACCAGGTAGGCCAGCGCCCACCACAGTGCGACCGACAGGAAGAAGATCGCCATCATGGCTGCGTAGGCTGCGCCCCCGAGCATCCCGGCGCCCTTCCCGGCGCGGGTCGCGGACTGCCGGAGCTCGGCCTTCGCCAGCTCGAGCTCCTGACGCATGAGCGTCGACAGGTCGCTCGTGACCTCCCCGAGCAGTTCGCCGAGCGAGGTGGTCGCGGCCTTCTGCTCAGAGGGTGTCGGATCGGACATCCGTGCTCCCTCCGCCGTCACCGGGACCGTCGCCGGCTGCGCGGACCTGGTCATAGACCGGGGTTCCGGCGGGGACGCCCGCGCCGGGAGTGGCTCCGCCGATGACCGGCGGGACGGTGGTGACGTTCTCCGCTCCGATGGTCGCGGCCGGTGCCGCGTCCACCCGGGCCCCCTGAGACTGGGGCTGCTGCGGGGCGCTGCTCTTCTCATCCGAGGCCTGGTCGGCGAGCGCACGCGTGAGGCGTCCCGCGGCCAGACCTGCGAGGGCGGCGACGGCGATGAAGGTACCGGGCTTGCGGCGCGCGTAGCTCTTCACCTCGTCCAGCAGCGAGCCTGGGTCACGATCCGCGATCCAGGATGCGACGCCGTCGAGGCGCGTGGAGACCTGCGACACGATGTCGGTGGCGACGCCCGGGTTCTCGGAACGCTGCGCCATCGCACCCAGTTCGTCACCCACTGACCGCAGCCCCTCGGCCACGCGCTGCTGCTGCGTGGCAGCCTGGTCCCTCAGCTCGCGCTGGGTCTGCGCATACAGGTCCTTGACCTGGGTCTTCGCCTCGCCGGCGACGGACGCCGCCTCCGACTTGGCCGTCTCGACGACGTGACCGGCTTCTGCCTTGGCCGACCCGGCGACCTCGCCCGCTTCGCTCTTGGCCGTGTCCACCTTGCCCGACTGAGGCTCGGCGGTCGACGTGACGGCAGGCTCTCCTCCATACATATTCGACATGTCTTCCTCTCACTTCCGATCGGGGGATCGGGCTGGCTTACCGGTCTACGGGGGAAGCACTCTCTTGTCGCGCGGGTTGACGTGGCCTCTCCGGCGTGCATACAGCGAACGGGGCGCAAGCCTCCGACGCACGACGAGCGCCCCGGCGGCCGGAGAGTGCCGGCGCCGGGGCGCTGTACGACCGGATCACATCCCGGTCGGCGTGACGATTTACTTGAAGGCGTCCTTGACGTTCTCGCCGGCCTTCTTCAGGCTCGCGCGAGTCTGATCGCCCTTGCCCTCCGCTTCCAGCTTCTCGTCGTCGGTCGCCTTCCCGGTGCCCTCCTTGGCCTTACCGGAGAGGTCTTCGGCAGCATTCTTGATCTTGTCGTCGAGTCCCATGGTGGGCTCCTTCCATCTCGATCGTCGAGGCCGTGGCCTCCTGCCGCGAGAATACGGCGCGCTCCTGCGTGCGGAGGGGGGCTGGAATTCTCGCGCGAATGGGGTTATCGGGCGCTGCCCACCCCTCATCCGAGGCCGTCTCCGCGCGCCCAGGAAGCGACCTCGGCGATGGCAGCGGCGAACGGCCGCGGAGCCTCCTGCGGCACGTTGTGCCCCACGCCCGGGAGCATCCGGTGCCGGTACGCGCCGGTGAAACGGTCGGCGTAGGCCCGCCCGTCGGCGGCAGCACCGTCGAAGTCGCTGCTGATCGTGATCGCCGGCACGGGGATCTGCGGCCGGGCGGACAGCCTCGCCTCCACCGCGTCGTACTGTGCTTCCCCCTGCGCCAAGCCCAGACGCCACCGGTAGTTGTGGATGACGATGTCGACGTGATCCGGATTCTCGAACGAAGCGGCCGTGCGGGCGAACGTGTCGTCGTCGAAGGCCCACAACGGGGACGCTTGCCGCCAGATCAGTCGCGCGAACTCCCGGCGGTGCCGTTCGTACCCGCGCCTCCCGCGTTCGGTGGCGAAGTAGTACTGGTACCACCATCCGAGCTCGGCCTGCGGGGGGAGCGGCTGCTGATTGGCTTCGAGGTCGACCACGATGTAGCCGCTGACGGACACCAGTCCGGCACACCGCTCGGGCCACAGCGCGGCGAGGATCACCGCGGTGCGCGCCCCCCAGTCGAAGCCCGCCACGATGGCCGTGTCGATCCCGAGAGCATCCAGCAGACCGATCGCGTCGAGGGCGACGACCGACTGCTGACCGTTGCGGACGGTCTCCTCCGAACGAAACCGCGTGCCGCCGAACCCGCGCAGGAACGGGACGACGACGCGGTGACCCGCCGCGGCCAGCTGCGGGGCCACCTCGGCGAAGCTGTGAATGTCGTACGGCCATCCGTGCAGCAGGAGCACCGCCGGGCCGCTCGCGGGGCCGGCCTCGACGAATTCGATGCGCAGCGGACCGGCATCGACATGACGCAACTGGCCCCAATCGACGTCCATGGTCGGCTCCCGTCATCAGGGCGGGCGCCCTTGCGGCATCCGCTGACACCCACCGTGCGCGGTGCGGAAGCCGATGGCGTCGGTGGAAACGCCCAACTCCCCCGCGCGGTGGCGGGCGGATGCGGACAATCCCCCAACTGCGCGCTCCACCGTTGACACCCCGCATCCACGCGCCGACATTCGATGCAGGAGGCCACGATGTCCACTCGCGCGAGCGCACCACGACCGGAGCAGGCGCCACCACCGGATCAGGGTCCAGCACGGTTGCCCTCGTTCGAGCGCGGCACCGGCTGGCTCGGCTCTGGCCCGTTGTCTCCTGCCACCCTGCAGGGGCGGGTGGTCCTGGTGGACTTCTGGACGTTCACGTGCGTGAACTGGCTCCGCACCTTCCCGTACCTGCGCGCATGGGAGGAGAAGTACCGCGACGCGGGTCTCACAGTGGTCGGCGTTCACACGCCGGAGTTCGACTTCGAGCACGACCCTGGCAACGTCGCGGCCGAATGCCGGCGTCTGGGCGTCGAGTATCCGGTACTGCTGGACGCGCGCTACGGGGTCTGGGAGGAGTTCGCCAACCACTACTGGCCCGCCGTCTACGTCGCCGACGCCACCGGACGCATCCGGTACCACCGCTTCGGAGAAGGCGAGTACGCAGCCACGGAGATGGTGATTCAGCGACTCCTGACCGATGCGGGAGGGGAGATCGGCGCCGACCTGGTGGAGGTGGCGCCGCAAGGGCTCGAAGTCGCCGCTGACTGGCGGACACTGCGGTCGCCGGAGACCTACCTCGGCTTCGACCGCAGCACCGGTTTCGTCTCGGAGGGGGTGGCCTCCTTCGGTCGGACCGGCCGCTTCGAGATCCCCGACCGCCTTCCCCTGAACGCGTGGGGACTCGACGGAGACTGGACGGTGTCGGCCGAGTGGGTGCGGCTGGATGGGCGGGCCGGCCGCCTGGCGATGCGCTTCGGCGCCCGTGACGTGAACCTGGTGATGCGCGCGGGCGGCGACGGGCCGATCCCGTTCCGGGTTCTGCTGGACGGCAGAGCCCCCGGCGAGGATGCCGGCACCGATCTCGGTCCGGACGGCCGGGGCGAGTTGGCCCGGCCGGGCACCTATCAACTGATCCGCCGCGCGGATGCTCCCGGAGACCGTCTCTTCGAGATCGAGTTCTCCGGCCCCGGCGCCCACGGTTACTGCGTCACATTCGGGTGAGCGCTCCCGCTTCCCGGCATCGGGATCGCGGCCGCGATGGGCGGCGGCAGGCGCCGTTGTGCCGGGCGGAGGCGTGCGTTACTGTCCCGACAGCGGACCACGATCTCGCCCGGACCTCCGTCCCGCAGGAGTGTTCGACCCGGCGCGAGGCTCCTCCCCATCACGGGTCCACCACGGCGGATCGAGCGATCGATGAACACACCCCCCAGCGGCGACGCGCCGCCCGTCACCTTCGCCGGCGGAGTGCTGGACAGATACCGGCACGTCTGCGCCTTCATCAACTCCGAGGACGAGGAGAGTGTCGTGCTCGACCCGTTCCTCGCCCAGAGCGTGGAGGCGGACGACCGGCTGCTCTTCCTCGTGGACGCCACTCGGGCAGGCGAGCCCATCAGGCGTCTGCGCCACCTCGGCTTCGACACCGCCGACCTGCTTGCCCGCCATCGATGCGAGGTGCGGACCTGGGCGGAGACCTACCTCCGCGGAGGCCGATTCGACCAGCAGGCGACGCTCGAACTGCTCCGCAGGCTCCTCGCCGGGACACCATCCCCACCGGTGCGGATGTGGGCAGACATGGGGTGGGCGGTCGGTCGGCCCGACATCGCCGAAAGCCTCATTGAGTTCGAGGCCAAAGCCAATTTCATCCACGCCCACCATCGCAACGTCGTCATCTGCACGTACGACACCGCGAAGTTCGACGGCGCCTTCATCGTGGACATCCTGCGGACGCACCCCATGGTGCTCCTGGGCGGCGTCCTGCAGGAGAACCCGTACTTCGTCGCGCCGTCGGAGTTCCTGCAGGAACGAGGCGCGCGTGCCGACCGCTGAGGCGACCGGACGCGGCGGCGCCGGGTCCCCGGACGGCCGCGACTCGCGCAGATGGCTGCGCGATATGGCGGCACTGTTCGCGCTTCCCGCGATGTGGATGGACCAGACGCCCGCCGAGATCGGCGCCGGTCTGCTGAGCGTTCTCACCGGCATGCTGGACGTGCGCGCAGCCTTCGTGCGGTTCGACGGAGCGGGAGCGGACGCGCCCGTCATCGCCTGGCGCCCTGAGGACCCGCAGATCGCGCCCGAGTTCACCGCCGCGCACGAATCGCAGGCGGCAGCGGCAGCGGGAATCACGACGACGGCCGTCGAGGTGCGCGGCGCGATCCTCCGCGTCACGCGAGTGCCCCTCACGCTGCCCTGGGAGAGCGCGGTCGTCCTGGTCTCCTCCGATCGACCCGATTTCCCCACGCCCGCCGAAACGCACGTGCTGCGGGTGGCGGTCGGACAGGCCGTGATCGCCTTCCACACCGCCCGGCGACTCGCACTCGAACAGCGCGCCCGGCGTGCCGCGGAGACGGCGCTTCAGCGCCGGGACGCGCTCGTGCACTCACTGACCCACGACATCGAACCCGCCCTGGCGTCTCTGTCGCACCGGATGCGGGACGCGCTGCACGAACTCTCGCGGACGGAGTCCACGCCACCTCGCAAGACCGCCGACATCACGGCGGAGGAGGTCGCCGCGGACCGGAACGCCGCGATCGTGCAGCCGCCGGCCGCGCTCACCCGGCGCGAGGCGGAAGTGCTCGGCCTGCTCGCGCAGGGCCTGAGCAACAAGGAGATCGCGGGCGTGCTGTGGCTGAGCGACCGCACCGTGGAGCGGCACATCACGAGCCTCTACCGGAAGATCGGGGTCGCCAGGCGCAGCGAGGCGACGGCGTTCGCCCTGCGCCATCCCGCTCCCCCGTCGGCGGAGGGGGACGCCGCCCACGGTTGAGGGGTTCTCCCCCACACCGCCGGAGCGGCCCCACAGGTTGGGGAGTCCTCCGGACGAGGTACGGCCGACGGTGCGGAATCGTCGATCACGACGTCATCCACGACGCCGCAGCATCGAAAGGACCCGTCCCATGACCATGACAGAAGCCGCATCCGCGGTCGAGACCACCGGTGAGAACCACGCCATCCGTCCCTTCCGGTTCGACGCGCCCCGTCGAGAACTGCACAACCTGCGCCGCCGCATCCATGACACGCGATGGCCCGAGCGCGAGACCGTGGTCGACGCCTCGCAGGGCGTGCAGTTGGACGTCGTGAAAGCGCTCGCGGAGTACTGGGAGGACGAGCACGACTGGCGTGACGTGCAAGCGCGCCTGAACGCGCTGCCGCAGTTCACCACGAGCATCGACGGTCTGGACATCCACTTCATCCACGTGCGATCGTCCTCGCCCGGCGCGCTCCCGATGATCGTCACGCACGGGTGGCCGGGCTCCATCATCGAGCAGATGAAGATCATCGGCCCGCTCACCGATCCGACGGCGCACGAGGCGGCGGCATCCGACGCCTTCGACCTGGTCATCCCGTCGCTGCCCGGACACGGGTTCTCCGGCAAGCCGCGGGAGACCGGCTGGGACCCCATCCGCATCGCGCGGGCATGGATCGAACTCATGCGGCGTCTGGGCTATGACCGATATGTCGCGCAGGGGGGCGACTGGGGCAATGCCGTGACGGAGCAGATGGCGCTTCTGCAGCCCGAGGGGCTGATCGGGATCCACACGAACATGCCCGCCACGATCCCCGCCGCCATCGCCGACGCCCTCGCGAGCGGAGCGGACATGCCCGCGGGACTGTCGGAGGACGAGCGGACCGCCTGGGATCAGCTGTCGTTCTTCTACGCACACGGCCTCGGCTACGCGCAGGAGATGGCCAACCGGCCGCAGACGCTGTACGGGATCGCCGACTCGCCCGTGGGCCTTGCCGCATGGATGCTCGATCACGACGCTCGCAGCTACGACCTGATCGCCCGGGTCTTCGCCGGCCAGTCGGAAGGCCTGACCCGCGACGACGTCCTGGACAACATCACGCTCTACTGGCTCACCGAGACCGCCGTGTCATCCGCACGGCTGTACTGGGAGAGCAAGCTGGCGTTCTTCGCTCCCAAGGGCGTCACACTGCCGGTCGCGGTGAGCGTGTTCCCGGATGAGATCTATGCCGCCCCGCGCAGCTGGACCGAACAGGCGTATCCGAACCTCATCCACTACAACCGGCTGGATCGCGGAGGGCACTTCGCGGCATGGGAGCAGCCCGCGCTGTTCGCCCAGGAGATGCGTGACGCGTTCAGATCACTGCGCTGAGCCGCCGCGTGTGGACGCGGCGGCTCAGGAATCGGTGACGACTAGCCGGCCGTGACAGGCACGCCGAGCCGCCCGTCCACCATCTCCAGCACGCGGTCGCAGTGCTCCAGAACGTCGCGGTCGTGCGTGACCATGACGACGGCGACATCGGAGGCGTGCGCGCGGTCGGCCAGCAGCTCGACCACTTCGTGGCTGCGGCGGCGGTCGAGCGCCGCCGTGGGCTCGTCGACGAGGAGCAGCGAGGGGTCGTTCACCAGAGCCCGGGCGATACCCACGCGCTGACGCTCGCCACCGGAGAGCTGACCGGGACGATGCCCGGCGCGGTGCGCCATCCCCACCGAGGAAAGCAGCCCGGCCGGATCGACCTTCCGGTTGCCGGCGAGCCGCCCGGCGAGGCGCAGCTGGTCGGCTGCCGTGAGGGAGGGCAGGAGGTTCCCCGACTGGAAGACGAAGCCGATGTTGCGAAGGCGGAAGCGGGTGGCGGCGCTCTTGGAGAGAGTCCCGAGCTCGGTGCCGTGCACGCGGACGACACCCCGGTCGGGCCGTGCCAGCGCGCCGGCGACGGCGAGCAGCGACGACTTCCCCGATCCGGAGGGGCCGACGATGGCGACGAACTCGCCGGGCATGATGGTGAACGACACGTCGTCCAGGGCGCGCACGCGGGAATCGCCGTCGCCGAGTTCGAGGACTGCGCCCGAGACATCCAGGGCGGGTGTGGTGGCGGAATTCATCGCTGACCTCCCAGGGCGCGAAGCGGGTCGATTCGGGTGATGCGGAGCACGGCGATCGCCGCGCCCAACAGGCCGAGGCCGATGGTGAGTGCGGAGGCGACGGCGATGGGTGCGACTTCGAGGTCGAAGGGCATGGCGTCCGGCATCGCCGCGCCCATCCCGACTCCCGCCGCGACCCCGAGCGCCGTGAAGCCGACCAGAAGGATGGCGGCCTGCACGAGGCTGTCGCGCAGGAGATAGCCGCTGGATGCCCCCGTGGCCCGCAGTACGGCGAGGTCGTGGCTGCGCTGGATGGTCCAGACCGTGAAGAACGCACCGACGACCAGGGCGCAGATCGCGTAGAGGAAGACCTGGATCATGCTGAGGGTGAGTGTCTCGGCTTCGTACCCCGGCGACGCGTTGAACGACTCCGTGAGGGTCATCGTCGTGGTGGCGGCCGTCTCATCGATGCCGGCGAAATCGGGCGCGACATCGTCCTGGGCGAGCAGGGCCACGACACTGGCGAACGGGAAGTCGAGCGCGTCGAGTTGCGCAGCGGTCGGGGCGCCGGGCTCCGCCATCCCCGCGGCCATGAGGCGCCACGTGTCGATCGGCAGGTAGGCGACGTCGACGTGACCGAAGGTCGCCTGCCCCTCGGTGAAACCGACGACGGTCAGTTCGACGTCCAGCCGGTCCAGGGTGACCACGGTCCCGATGTCGAGACCCTCCTCGCGGAGGGGCTCCGACACGATGATGCCGTCGACCCGGCCGAGTTGATCGCCGGCCGAGACCGGCGGAGACAGGAAGCCCCGGGGTTCAACACCGAAGAGGGTGAGATCGATCTGAGTGTCGTCATCGGTCACGCCGTTGACGATGTTGACGCCCATCGGCTCGGCCTCGGCGATGCCGTCCGCGTCCTGCCAGACCGACAGCTGTTCGTCGTCGACGACCGATCGACTGAACGCGTTGTCTTTCATGGTGCCCTCATCGAAGGCGAAAGCAGTGGCGGGCATGGCCTTCAGGCCGGAGACGCCGTCGTTCACGAGGCCGGAGGAGAGTCCGGAGAGGAGGACGACGAGGACGGAGATGAGAGCGATCACGATGCCCATGAGGGCGAAGCGACCGCGAGCGAACCGCAGTTCGCGTAGAGCGAGGAACATGAGATCTTTTCCGTCAGAGGTTTACCGACTGACTGTCGGAATCATACCGACAGTCTGTCACCAAAATCTCTCACGGCCAAATCGCCGGACGCCGGGTCAGCCGGTGAGCCCCCGGGCGAGGAGACCGAAGACGTCGCGCGCCACCTCACGGTGATCGGTGCCACGCGAGATCAACTGGATCCCCGCACCGAGCACTCCCTGGGCGAGCACGGCCGCAGAAGGCGGGTTCGGCACATCGAGATGGTCCAGCACGCGGACCAGCGGTCGCATGAGGGCATCGTGCAGGGCCATGAGATCGTCGAACCGGCTCGGGCTGAGATTCGCATCCCGCAGCGCGCCCGCGATGGCGTGCTTGCCATCCGCGGTCATGGCCATCGTGGCGTCCACGAAAGCGCGGAGTTCGTCCAGACCCGGCTCGACCCCCACCAGCGCTTCGTCGATCTCCGCATCCCACCGCTCGATCGCGTCGATCGCGATCGCGACGAGCAGATCGTCCAGCGAGGGGAAGTAGTCGTAGAAGCTCGACCGCGACATCCCCGCACGCTCGCACACACTGCGCGGCGATACGCCCGCGAGCCCGGACTCGGCCAGGAGTGCCTCCCCGGCACGGACGAGGGCCGCGCGCTGCGCTGCACGGTGCTCGGCGACGGTGGGTGCGGAGATCTTCGGCATCACGCAATTATGCTCGCCGCGCGGCCCCGCCGCTCCGAGTGCGAGAATCGAGGATGCCGCGCGGCGCGCGCACGGTCTACTTCCAGACGGTGGCCAGAACGACGTTGAGCACGGTGAGCCCGCCGATCGCCGGCAGCACCCACGTGGCGACGGCCTCGCGCTTGCGGTGGATCAGGGCGATCACGATGATCGCCACCAGGACGACGAGCTTCACGCTGATCTTGACGTTGTTCACCTCGTTGCCCAGGGGGTACTGCAAACCCACCAGCAGAACGCCGGTGACGAGCATGGTCCACGCGCCGTGCATCATCGCGGGCAGCACGCGGGCCTTGCCCTGGCGCATCGCGGCGATCTGGTACAGCACACCGCCGAGCAGAGCGGCGACACCGATGATGTGCAGGGCCAGGACGACGTTCTTGAGGATCTCCATACGTTCCAGCTTACCGACATGCTGTCGGCTAATTCGCCAGGCGGCGGATCACGACGCGGTTCTGTTCGGCACCGTCGCGACGCAGGATGGCAGTCCGCAGGGGGTGCGGCGGAGCGAACCGTCGGCTACGGTCGCGGCATCCGAAAGCACACCCGTGCGCGAGAGGAGACCCGGATGGATCCGGAGGTCTTGGTCGTGGGCGCCGGCCCCACGGGACTCACGACCGCCCTGGAACTGGCGCGCCGCGGCATCGGCGTCCGGATCATCGACCGGGCGGCGACTCCCAACACCCAGACACGAGCGCTGGGGGTGCAGGCCCGCACGCTGGAGCTGTTCGCCCGGACCGGCGTCACGGACGAGCTCCTCGCACGTGGGCTCCGGGCCGACCGCTTCAACGTCTTCAGCGAGGGCCGCCGCATCCTCCGTGCGGATTTCAGCGGACTGCCGACGCAGTATCCCTTCCTGTTGATGGTGCCGCAGAACGAGGTCGAAGACGTCCTCATGGGCGCCCTCGCGCGGTTCGGGGTGACGGTCGAGCGCGAGGTGGAGTTGACCGCTCTGACGCCGAGCATCGATGGCGTCACCGCCACGGTCACCTACGGCGAGCACCCCGCCGACGCCCGGACCTACCCGTGGATCATCGGCGCCGACGGTGCGCACAGCACCGTCCGCTCGCTGCTGGGCGTCGGATTCCTCGGCAGCGCGTTCGACGAGCACTTCGCCGTCGCCGATCTCCGTGTGGACTGGGACCGGCCGCCGACGGAGTTCTTCGCCTTCCTGAACCGAGGACGGTTCGCCGCGTTCTTCCCCATGCTCGGCGGTTGGCACCGCGTCGCGATCGCCCGGCCCGCCGGCGAGGAGGGATGGGAGCGCGGCAGCGTCCCCACCGAGGATCTGCAGGCCGCCGTGGACACGATCGTGCCAGGTCGCCCCCAGATCGTGGAGGTGCGGGAGTCCGGTCGGTTCCGCATCAATCAGCGCCGCGCCGCCGCGCACCGCGCGGGCCGCGTGTTCCTCGCGGGCGATGCGGCGCACATCCACTCCGTGATCGGTGCGCAGGGCATGAACACCGGCATCCAGGACGCGGTCAACCTGGCGTGGAAGCTCGCCGACGTCATCCACGCAGACGCGCACGCCGGGCTGCTGGACAGCTACGAGGCCGAGCGCGCCCCCGTCGCGGCCCGCCTGGTGAAGGGCACTCGGGCCGTGACGCGGATGACACTGCTGCGCAATCCGATCGCGCTGGCCGCCCGACGCACCGTCGCGCCCAGGATCCTCGGCCGTCCCCACACGCAGCGCGCCCTCACGCGTGCCGTCTCCCAGCTCGACGTCTCCTACCACGACGCCCGGGGCGCCGCACCGGCCGGCCGCGCGGCCGTCGGAGATCGCGCACCGGATGCGGATGCGGGCGGCCGCCGCCTCCACGAGCTGCTCGACCCGGTCGGCTTCACCCTGCTGGAGTTCGGGACCGACACGGCAGCCACGACCGGCCTCGCCCTCCCCGGCTCCGCGGCGGTCGTGCGGGTGCCGGATGCATCGCAGGCCTCCGCGGCGTACGGCATCACCGACCCCACCTTCGTGCTCGTGCGCCCCGACGGCTACATCGCCGCGCGCGGCGGGGCGGAGGAGATCCGTCGGTATGTGACATCGCGCGCCCGGATCGTCGCCGAGAGCAGCCGGGGCATGCGGTGAAGGACGTCCGTTCGGCGGAACCGATGCGAAAGGAGCATGCCCATGCCCGGTGACACGACCGTGCTGATCTCGGGAGCGGGGGTGGCCGGACCGGTGCTGGCCTACTGGCTCGCCCACCACGGATTCGCCCCCACCGTGGTCGAACGGTTGACGTCGATCCGCCGGTCCGGCGGGCACGCGGTCGACCTGTGGGGCTCGGCGGTGGACGTCGTGGAGCGGATGGGGATCCTGCCCAGGATCGCGGCGGCACGGACCGGCAACACCGCGGCGTCGCTGATCCGCCCCGGCAAGCCGCCCGTGCACATGCAGGTCGGAGACCTCACCACCCCCCTCACCGAGCGATCGGTGGAGATCCCGCGCGATGACCTGACGTGGCTGCTCAACGACGCGGCCGGCCCGAACGCCGAGTACATCCTCGGCGACTCGATCGCCGCGATCGAGGAAGGCCCCGACGGCGTCACCGCGACTTTCGAGTCCGGGTCGCGACGCCGGTTCGACCTGGTGGTCGGCGCCGACGGCCTGCACTCGCGCGTGCGGCGACTGGCATTCGGGGACGAATCGCAGTTCCGCCGCTACCTCGGGGGGTACATCGCCATCTGCTCCGTCCCCGACTTCCTCGGGTTGGAGGGGCGCATCCTCAACTATCGCGACGTGGACCGCACCGTCGTGATGTACCCGGTGCGACAGACCGGCGACGTGCGCGCCGTCTTCATGTTCCGCCGCGCGGAGGAGTTCGACGGAGACCACCGGGACATGAGCCGGCAGAAGCGCCTGCTGCGTGCGGCCTACGCCACGAGCGGGTGGGAGGTGCCGAGACTGCTCGACTACGTCAGTCGCAGCGACACCCTCTACTTCGACTCGATCAGCCAGATCCGGATGGATGCGTACACGCGGGGCCGCATCGCGCTCGTCGGCGACGCCGGGTATGCGCCCGGCTCCGGCGTCGGCGGTGGGACCAGCCTGGCCACCACCGCCGCCTACATCCTCGCCCGGGAGCTCGCGGCGGCCGACGGCGACCACCGCGTCGCGTACGAGCGGTACGCCCGGGCGCTGCGCGAAGTCATCCCGAAGACGCGCGCCATCGGGCCGGCGCTGGTGGCCTCGCTCATCCCCCGCTCGCGAGTCGAGCTCGCCCTCGGGACGCAGGTCGCCCGCGCGTTCCCCCGCCTCCCCCGGCGCCTCCGGCAGGCGATCCCCCTGCTTCCCCGGCCCGCCGCCGAGGGCCTCCGGGCGATGGCGGCGCTCCCCCTGGCGGACGAGATGCCGCAGAAGACCTGACCGGGATTGCACGGCGCCGGCGGATGCGGGCGTCAGCCTCCAGGATGACCCCCGGCGGCAGACCTCATTCCTGCGAGCGACGACGCGGGCGCCACCGCTGACGAGGCTGTAAGCATGACCTCCTCAGTGCTACAGGCCACCCGACTCGTCAAGACCTTCGGATCCACCACCGCCCTGGCCGGAGTCGACCTCACCATCCGCCGCGGAGAATCCGTCGCCGTGATGGGAGCGTCCGGCTCGGGCAAGACCACCCTTCTGCACGTCCTCGCCGGCATCACCACCCCGGATCAGGGCGAGGTGACGTTCACCCCCGCAACCGGCGCCGCCGTGCAGGTCACCACCCTCGGCGAGACCGGACGCTCGAAGCTGCGCCGTGACAACTTCGGCTTCGTCTTCCAGCAGGGGCTGCTGATGCCCGAACTCACCGCGGTGGAGAACGTCGCGCTGGCTCTCATGATCACGGGGGTCGGGCGGGCCGAATCGACCGAGCGCGCCGCATCCTGGCTCGCCGCCCTGGGCCTGGGCGGCATGGAGGACCGGCGCATCGGCGAACTCTCCGGCGGGCAGGCGCAGCGGGTCGCCATCGCACGCGCCCAGGTGACCGGCGCAGAGGTCGTGTTCGCCGACGAGCCCACGGGGGCGCTGGATTCGCGCACGTCTGGTGAGGTCATGGACGCGCTGCTGTGGGCGACGACGCAGCAGGGGCGCACGCTCGTGGTCGTGACGCATGACGCCGACGTGGCCGCCCGGTGCGCGCGCACGATCTCCGTGCGCGACGGCCGCCTCATCACGGCGGGGGCCTCGGCATGAACCCGCGCGTCCTGGCCCTGTTGATGCGGCCGACTCCCGGGCAGAACGATGTGCTGGTCCTCCCGCTCATCGCGTTCGCCACCGTGAGCGCACTCGTGCTCACCGTCATCGGCGGCGCACAGTCGTTCTGGGGATGGGATGACCCGGAGGCGCCGATCTACCACGCCCTCGCCGCCATCGCGCTGGTCCTGCTGGTCGTGCCGCTCCTGACCCTCGGGGGTGCCGCCGCGCGACTCTCGGCCCGTCGCCGGGACGAGCGTCTGTCCACTCTCCGTCTCCTGGGAGTGACCCCCGCCGGCGTCGTCCTGGCGACGGTGGTCGAGTCCGCCCTCCTCGCCGCCGTCGGCGCCCTGGCCGGGCTCGTGCTCCACATCCTCCTCGTGCCACTGGTGGGCCTCATCCCCTTCCGAGGCGCCGCCCTGGGCGCGGGAGCGGTCTTCGTACCCGTGCCCACGACCCTCGCGATCCTCGTCGGCATCGTGCTCCTGGCCGCGGGCAGCGCGGCCATCGGCCTGCGTAAGGTCGTCATCTCCCCGCTCGGCGTGCGCACGCGCACGGTCGTCACGAAGCCGCACTGGATGCGCGCGGTTATCACGGTCGCCGCCCTCGTCGCGGCGTTCGTGCTGATCTCGCTCGTGCCCTCGGCCGCCAGCATGCTGCCGACCATCATCGTGCTCACCGCCGTCTTCGCGATCGCGTTCGCCGTGCTCAACGTCATCGGTCCGTGGGTGCTCGGAATCCAGGCGCGCCGGCGGCTTCGCCGCGCGGATCGCCCGGATCAGCTGCTGTCCGCACGCACGGTGCTCGAGTCGCCCAAGGCGGCCTGGCGGCAGGTGAGCGGGATCGCGATGGCGAGTTTCATCGCCGTCTTCGCCGGCAGCGCCGTGGCGGCCCTGGAGATCATGGGCAGCGGATCGCGCGAGGACATCCAGCTCGCCGCTGACATCCGCACGGGCGTGATCATCACCCTGGTCGCCTCGTTCCTCATGGTGGCGGCATCCGTCGGTGTGAACCAGGCCGCCGAGATCCTGGACCGGCAGGAGCTGCACCGCAGCCTCCACCGCCTGGGCATGCCGGTCGAGACGGTCGAGCACGCCCGCCGCGGGGCGATCATGAGTCCCCTCCTCATCACCGCCATCGGCTCGGCCGTGTGCGCGGGCGTGCTGATCTTCCCGCTGCTGGGCATCGCGCTCATCACGGCCCCCGCGTCGCTCATCACGATCGCGACCGTCATCACCGCCGGCATCGTCGTGGTGTGGCTGAGCACGCGGGCAACGGCGCCGGTCCTGCGCCGCGCCTTCGCCGCCGGCTGAACCGCCGCCCGCGCTGCGCGGGCTCAGCGGTGTGCGGCGTTCCGGGTCAGTTCGGCCCGGAACGCCGCCGCGCGGTCCACAGCAGGTACCCGCTCAGCGTCGTGACCACGGTCACGCCCGCGCTCACGAGCGCACTCTGCCGTGACTTCCACCGGCTGTCACGCGCGATGAAATTACCCACGGCGTTGATCAGAGCTGCCGTGATGACGCCGGCGACCAGCCGGTTCCCGATCCGCTCGGCCCGGCCGACCAGCGGCTCCAGCTCCGCCGCCCGCAGGTGCACCTCGAGCCCGTTGCGGTCCACCGCGGCGATCGCGCGCCGCAGGCGCGTGGGCAGCTCCAGGGCGAGGGTGCCGGCGTCGGCGGAGGCACGCGCCAGCCGGGTGGCGATGGCCGCCGGGGCGAACCGTTCGCGCACGAGGCGCCGGGCATACGGGGTGAGCACGGCGGTCAGATCGAACTGCGGATCGAGCTGGACCCCGATGCCCTCGATCATCATGAGGACCTTGAAGATCAGCGCCACCTCCCGCGGCAGCTGCAGCCGCTGCTCCCGGAGGAGCGCGAGCATCTCGCCGGCCAGGCGGGCGAACCCCACCTCGGTGAGGGAACGGTCGGAGTACAGCGCCACGAACGAGCGCAGCGCCTCCCGGAATTCGTAGCGATCCACATTCCCCCGGGTCACCGAGACGCCCTCCAGCGCGTCGGCCAGGGCGTCGGGGTTGCGGAGGGTGAAGGCGATGAGGAAATCCGCGAACCGATCGCGCAGCTCCTCATCGATCTCGCCGACCATGCCGAAATCGATGAGGGCGATGCGGCCGTCGGGGTGCACGAAGAGATTGCCCGGATGCGGATCGGCGTGGAAGAAGCGGTGCTCGAAGACCATGCTCAGCACGATGTCGGCACCGGTGCGCGCAAGCGCACGCCGGTCGACGCCCGCGGCGTCGAGGGCAGCGAGATCGTTGATCTTGATGCCCGTCATCCGCTCCAGCGTGAGCACGCGCGAGGTGGTCCGCTCCCAGAAGACGCGCGGGATGAGGACCTCGGGCCGGTCGGCGAACTGCGCGGCGAAGCGCTCGGCGTTGTGAGCCTCGCGGCTGTAGTCCAGCTCGGCGCGGAGGGTCCGGGAGAATTCGCGGACGATGCCCCGGACGTCGTATTCCCGCGCCGGCGCCCACGCGCGGTCCACCCGCGTGGCGAGGCCGTTGAGGATCTCCAGATCCTCCTGCACCTGCCGCACCGCGTCGGGGCGGCGCACTTTCACCACGACCGAGGTGCCGTCCTCCAGCTTCGCGGCATGCACCTGACCGATCGACGCGGACGCGAGCGGCGTCCACTCGAACTCCGCGAACAGCTCCTCCGGCTCGGCTCCGAGCTCGCGCTGGATGGCGTCGCGGATGTCGGCCGCAGGCACCGGGGGCGCCGCATCCTGCAGCTTCGACAGTTCGATGATGTAGGCCGGCGGCAGGAGGTCGGGCCGGGTGGAGAGCAGCTGGCCGAGTTTCACGAAGGTCGGGCCGAGCTCCTCCAGCGCGACGCGCACCCGCTGCGGCACCGTGTACGACCGGGTCTGCGCGTGGGTCGCGTCGCCACGGCGCGCCGGCACCCACTTGGCGAGACCTGTCGCACCGGCGAGGAAACCGAGGCCGTGACGCGTCAGCGTGTCGGCGATCTCCTGATACCTGCTGAAGTGGACCCTCACCGGCGGGCTGACCCGGTGCCGGAAGGGGACGGGATGCAGGGGGGAGTCACCCTCGTTTGCGCCATCGTCTCATTGTCGCCGAGCCCATGTGCGCGGGCAAGGATACCCCGTGTGCCGCGTCCGCGCTGGCTGGGCTGGACGCAGATGTGCGGAGCGTAAAGTTGCTCTCTTGATGGACCGAGCCAGATGGGTGCGTTCGACGGAGGTTCTGTGGCCGGAAATGCGACCACTCGCTTTGACAATGTCTCGCTGCTGTCGGTGGCGAGCACATTGCCTGGACGAGTGACGACATCCGAGGAGATCGAGGATCGTCTCTCGTCGGCACTGCGGCGGCTGAAGCTGCCGGGGGGCCTGCTCGAGCGCGTCGCCGGGGTCCGCGAGCGCCGCAACTGGGCGCCCGGGGAATCCTCCGACGACGCCACGGTCGCGGCGGGACGGCGAGCCCTGGCAGAGGTCCGCGTCGACCCTTCGGACGTCGGTCTTCTGATCAACACCTCCGTCTCGCGCAAGCACCTGGAGCCGTCCGTGGCCGTGCGTCTGCACCACGGGCTCGGGTTGCCCAGTTCCGCCATCAACTTCGACGTCGCCAACGCGTGCCTCGGCTTCGTCAGCGGCATGAGCCTGGCGGCGAACATGATCCAGTCGGGTCAGATCCGCTACGCCATCGTCGTCAACGGCGAGGACGCCGACGAGATCCAGACCAACACGATCCGCCGCCTGTCGGGCACCGACATCGGCCGATCGAGCTTCATGAGCGAATTCGCCTCACTCACCCTCGGCTCCGGGGCAGCCGCCGCGGTCCTCGGGCGCACGGACGAGCATCCCGACGGCCACCGGATCCTGGGCGGGGTCACCCGAGCGGCGACGCAGTTCCACGACCTGTGCGTCGGCAGCGTCGACGGCATGTTCACCGATGCGAAAGCGCTCCTCAAGGGCGGCCTCGACCTCGTGGTCTCCGCCTGGAAGGAAGCGTCCGGCCCGTGGAACTGGTCGTCGATGGACCGGTACATCACCCACCAGGTCTCCTCCGTGCACACGAATGCGATCGTGAAGGCGGCGAGGCTGGACCGCGCCCGCCTGCCCGTGACCTTCCCGAAGTACGGGAACGTCGGACCGGCGTCGATCCCCATCACCCTCGCCGAGGAGCAGGCGACGCTGAACCGGGGCGACCGTGTGCTCCTCATGGGCGTCGGATCGGGCCTGAACACCGCCATGATGGAACTGGCCTGGTGAGCGCCGGCGCGACGACGCCGCCGCCGGGTCTCCCCGGTCTCGAGCCGGGGTTCAGCCGGATCGTGGCGGTCCCCGGCGTCGGCGTGGATTCCGGCGCCGTGCGGGAATGGCACTGTCTCGACACCGGCCCGGAGCTGGCACGCCTGGGCGTCCCGGTGGTGGGCACCATCCTCGCGGTGCACGGCAACCCGACCTGGTCCTACCTGTGGCGTGCGCTCGTGACGCAGTCGGTGCGCGCGGCCGAGCGCGGCGACCCGGCATGGCGCGTCGTGGCGGTCGACCAGCTCGACATGGGCTTCTCCGAGCGCACGGACGAGGATCGACCGCTCGCGCAGCGCGTCGCCGACCTCGGCGCCTTCACGGCGGCGCTCGGTCTGGACGCGCCGGTGGTCACGCTCGGCCACGACTGGGGCGGGGTGGTGTCCGCCGGCTGGGCGGTCGATCATCCGGAATCCCTCACGGGCGTCATGCTGCTGAACACGGCGGTCCACCATCCCGAGGGCGTCCCCATCCCCGCACCCCTGCGGCTCGCCGGTGCCCGCGGAGTCCTCGCCGCTTCGACGGTGGCCACCACCGCGTTCCTGGACACCACGCTCGCCCTCGCCACCCCCGGAGTGGATGCGGCGACCCGCCGGGCCTACCGGACTCCCTACGGCTCGGCCGCCCGGCGTCGCGCGATCGGCGGCTTCGTGGCCGACATCCCCGCCGACCGCCGGCACCCCAGCCACTCCGAGCTGGAGCGCATCGCCGCGGGCGTCGCCGAGCTCGAGGTGCCGGCGCTCCTGCTGTGGGGCCCGGAAGACCCCATCTTCAGCGACCGCTACCTCGACGATCTCCTGGACCGCCTGCCGCACGCCGACGTGCACCGGTTCGAAGGCGCGAGCCACCTCGTCGCCGAAGACCGCCCGTACGCGGAGGCGGTGCTGGCCTGGCTCCGCGAGCACGGTGATCGGCTGGCCGCCCCCGGCACGACCTCGCCGGCGCGTCCGGGACCGGATGCCGACGACTCGGTGTTCACCCCCATCTGGCACGGGCTGGAGGAACGTCGCGCCGACGACGAGACCGCCATCGTGGACATGTCCCCCACGCGCACCGGCGCCATCCGCCGGGTGAGCTGGCGGCAGCTGGACGATCGCGTCCGGCGCCTGGCCGCGGGCCTCTCCCGCATCGGCGTCCGCAAGGGCGACCGGGTGTCGCTCCTCGTGCCCCCCGGCCCGACGCTCTCCGCCGTCGTCTACGCGTGCCTGCGGATCGGGGCGGTCATCGTCGTCGCCGACGCCGGCCTCGGCATCCGGGGCCTGACGCGCGCCGTCCGCGGGTCGTGGCCCGACTTCATCATCGGCGAGACCCTCGGACTCACCGCCGCGCGCGCCCTGGGCTGGCCGGGGGTGCGGATCTCGGCCGCGCGGCTGCCGAAGGCGGCATCCGTGGCGCTCGGCGTCTCCTGCAGCCTCAGCGACATCCTCGCCACCGGCACCGGCCAGCCGCTCCCCGAGCCGCCCGGGCCCGGCGACGTCGCCGCCATCCTGTTCACGTCGGGGTCCACCGGCCCGGCGAAGGGGGTCGCCTACACGCACGGCCAGCTCGCGGCGCTCCGCGACGTGCTCGCCGATCATTTCGGGGTGACGCAGGAGACGGGCCTGGTGACGGGGTTCGCGCCGTTCGCGCTGCTGGGCCCCGCCCTGGGAACGCGCTCGGTCACGCCCCGGATGGACGTGTCGTCGCCGCGGACGCTCACCGCGACGGCGGTGGCCGCCGCCGTGCGCGAGTCGGGTGCGGGCATCGTGTTCCTCTCCCCCGCCGCCGTCCTCAACGTGGTGGCGACGGTGGATGCCCTCACGGCCGAAGACCGCGCCGCGCTCGCCGGCGTCCACACGTTCCTCTCCACCGGCGCCCCCATCAGCGCTCGCCTGCTCGAGTCGGCCGCCGAGATCATGCCGAACGCGACCCCGCACACGCCCTACGGGATGACGGAGTGCCTTCTGGTCACCGATGTGACCCTCGACGGGGTGCACGACGCCGCGCAGGCTCCGGATGCGGGCGTGTGCGTGGGCATGCCGATCGGGGCCAACCGCGTGCTGGTGAGCGCGCTGGACGCGGACGGCCGCGCGACGGGCACGCCGACGGCGGAGCCGGGGGTCCTCGGCGAAATCGTCGTCTCCGCCCCCCACCTGAAAGACCACTACGACCGCCTGTGGCTCACCGACCGGGAGTCCGCCCGGGGCACCGAGGGGCTCGATCCCTTCGAGCCCGGCGCGCGCTGGCACCGGACCGGCGACGTGGGGCACCTGGACGAGCACGGCCGCCTGTGGGTGGAGGGGCGCATGCCGCACGTCCTGGTGACCGCGGACGGCCCCCTCGCCCCCGTCGGGCCGGAGCAGGAGGTCGAACGCGTCGAGGCGGTGCGCCGGGCGGCCGTCGTGGGGGTCGGCCCCCACGGGCTGCGCCAGGCCGTCGCGGTCGTCGAGACGATCCCGCCGACCAAGCGGGCGGCCCTGGCCGACCCGGGCCTCGCCGCCGCCGTGCGGGAAAGCACCCGCACCCCGCTCGTCGCCGTCCTGGCCGTGCCGCACCTGCCCACCGACATCCGGCACAACTCCAAGATCGACCGGTCCCGGCTCTCCCGGTGGGCCGAGGGGATCCTCTCCGGCGGAAGGCCGACAGCACCGTGATCGTCCTCGTCACCGGAGCCTCGGGCTTCCTCGGACGCGCGGTCGCCGCGCAGCTCATCGCCGACGGCCACCGCGTGCGCACCCTGCAACGACGTCCCTCCGGTGTGGACGGAGCCGCCGACGTCCTCGGCTCGATCACGTCGCCCGCCGACGTCGAGCGCGCCGTCGAGGGGGCCGAGGCCGTCGTGCACCTCGCCGCGAAGGTGTCGCTGGCAGGCGCCGCATCCGAATTCCGCGACGTCAACGTGGGTGGGACGCGCGCCCTCCTCGACGCGGCCGAACGGGCCGGAGCATCCCGGTTCGTGCAGGTCTCCTCCCCCTCGGTCGCGTACGCCGGCGCGGCACTCGCGGGCGTCGGGGCAGAACCGGCCGATCCCGCCAGGGCCCGCGGGGACTATGCGCGTACGAAGGCGGAGGCGGAGCTCATCGCACTGGGACGCCATTCGCCGTCGATGCACGTCGTGGCGGTACGCCCGCACCTCGTGTGGGGTCCGGGCGACACGCAGCTGATCGAACGGATCGTGGCGCGGGCGCGAGCGGGGCGGCTCCCCCTCCTCAACGGCGGCACGGCTCTCATCGACACGACCTACATCGACAACGCCGCGACCGGCATCCGCGCCGCGGTGGAGCGGGCCGAACAGGCCGGCGGCCACGCCTACGTCCTCACCAACGGCGAGCCCCGGCCCGTGGGCGACCTGCTCGCGGGCATCTGCCGTGCGGCCGGTGTGCGGCCCCCGCGGGTGAGCATCCCGGCGTGGGTCGGGCGCACCGCGGGCTCGGTCATCGAGCGGGCGTGGGCGGTCAAGCCCGGCGTGGACGAGCCGCCGATGACCCGGTTCCTCGCCGAGCAGCTCTCGACCGCGCACTGGTTCGATCAGCGCGACACCCGCCGGGCACTGGACTGGTCCCCGGCGGTGTCGATCGACGAGGGCCTGCGCCGCCTCGCCCTCGCCTACGCACCCTGACGCCCCCTCCCCCTCCCCCTCCCGCCCCCGCCCCCAGCCGAGACACCACATTCCGGCTGAGACACCGCGCGTCGCCGGGTGTCTCAGCCGTTTTCGCGTGTTTCGTGGTGCGGTCGCCTGCCGGCCGCTAATGTCGGGCCGCAACGCAGGGGCGGATAATCCACCACGAGGAGGCGCCATGCTGCTGGCAGGAAAGACGGCCGTGATCTATGGCGGAGGCGGCTCCATCGGCTCGGCCGCCGGCGAGGTGTTCGCCCGGGAAGGGGCGCACGTCGTCCTGGCGGGACGCACCCTCGATTCCCTCGAGCGCACCCGGGAGACGATCCGCGCACAGGGCGGCCGGGCGGATGCGGACGTGGTCGATGCGCTCGACGAAGACGCGGTGGCCCGCCACCTCGCCGACGTCGCGCGGACCCAGGGGCGCGTGGACGTCGTGCTCAACGCCATCGGCGCCGACCACGTGCAGGGCCATCCGATCGGCGAGACGTCGCTGGAGCAGTTCCTCGACCCCGTCGTGACCTACCTCAGCGCGGCGTTCGTCACCGCGAAAGCGGCTGCCGCAGTCATGACCGTGCAAGGATCCGGCGTCATCCAGAACATCTCGACACCCGGTGCCCGGCTGGGCGGCGTCGGGATCATCGGCAACGCCGCCCAGAGCGCCGGGCTCGAGGGGTTCTCGCGCGCGCTCGCCGCCGAGCTCGGACCGGCCGGGGTGCGGGTCCTGTGCGTGCGGCCGCACGCGCTGGCCACCGGAGCATCCGGTTCGTACACGCGCCGGATGTTCGGCCGCATCGCCGCGCGCGCGGGGATGTCGACCGATGACTGGCTGTCCGGCGCCGCGGCCGGATCGGCGCTCGGCCGCCTCCCGGGGGCGCGGGATGTCGCGGAGTATCTCGCCTTCGCCGCATCCGACCGCGCGGCGGCCATGACGGGCGTCGTCGGGAACCTCACCGCCGGAGCCATCCTCGACTGACCCTAGGCCGCCCGTCCCAGCCGAGACACCAGAAAACGACTGAGACACCGCGCGTCGCGCGGTGTCTCAGTCGTTTTCGCGTGTTTCAGCGTGCCCGGGTGCTCACCCAGGCCCCGGGCGCGAGCTCGCTCAGAGGTCGCGTCGGCGGATCGCCACGGTCGCGGCGGCGAGGATGAGGGCGACCCATCCGGCCAGCCCTGCCAGCGCGACCAGTGAGGGGATCTCCGACGGCGTGCTCCCGATGGCGGCCTGGCTGAGCGTGAGCGGCAGCGCCTGCCCCCACAGCGGCCACGCACCGGTGGCGAGCACGGCGACGCCCTGCGTCATGAGCTCCAGCACGACGGCGCCGAGCATGATCAGCACGCCGGCGAGCTGGCTGCGCGCCAGGACGCCGATGCCGAGGCCCAGGAGCGCGAGCAGCGCCACCACACCCGTTCCGCGCGCCATCACGGCGGCGATGTCGGGGATCCCGATCTCCAGCGTCGTGCCGGTCGCGGGCAGCGACACCAGCAGTGCGACGAGGCTCACGATCGCATACGCAGCACCCAGGACGAGCCCGGTCACCGCCGTGGCGCCGACCTTCGCCGCCAGGATCCGTCCGCGCCGAGGTTCTGCCAGCGCGGTGGGCACGATGCCCCCGAACCGGTAGTCCGTGGTGCCGGCGAGCACACCGAGCACGAGGACGGCGAGCGCCGCGATGCTGAGCGATCCGCCGCCGCCACTCGCGCCGAGGGGGCTCAACGACGCCAGCTGGGCGGATGCTGTCGCCACACCGGATGCGGGCAGGTCGTCGCCGAGGGCGTCGGCGCCGGGGCCGATGGTGCCGCTGGCGAGGGCGGGCAGCAGGACGACGAGCACAAGCTGGGTGGCGACCAGGCCGAGCACGCCGACGGCGAGGGCGACCTTGGTCGCAGCCGTGGTGGTCAGCTTCAGGAGTTCTCCGCGGAACATCAGCGCACCCCCGCCCGGCTCGCGGTGACGTCGAGATAGAACCGCTCCAGATCCCCGCCGTGGGCGGAGACGAGGGAGGCCATGTCACCCGCGGCGACGACGCGCCCGTGCGCGATCACCACCACATCGTCGGCGACGAGGGCCACCTCGGAGAGCACATGGGACGAGAGCAGCACCGCGCCGCCCGCATCCGCGAAGGCCCGGATGCGCTCGCGCAGCCAGTGCATGCCCTCGGGGTCGAGGCCGTTGGCGGGTTCGTCGAGCACCAGCACCGTGGGCTCGCCCAGGAGTGCGGCGGCGATCGCGGTGCGCTGGCGCATGCCGAGGGAGTACCCCGCCACGCGACGGCGGGCGGCGGCCGTCAGCCCCACTTCCTCGAGCACGGCGTCGACCCGTTCGGATGCGGCGCCGATCTGGGCGGCGACGATGCGAAGGTGATCGCGGCCGCTCCGGCCGGGGTGCAGTCCCCCGCCGTCGAGGACGGCGCCGACGGTCCGGGCCGGATGCGGAAGCTCCGCGTACGGGCGACCGTGGATGTCGGCGGTGCCGGCGTCGGGGGACGCCAGGCCCAGGAGCATGCGGATGGTGGTGGTCTTGCCGGCCCCGTTGGGTCCGAGCAGGGCCGTGACGCGCCCGCCGCGGGCGTCGAATCCGACGTCGTCCACGGCGGTGTGCGCACCGAAGCGCTTGGTCAGCCCGCGCGCGGCGAGGGCTGGTGTGTGGTTGTTTTCTTCCATACCGCCAGCGTCGTCCTCGCGGCGGACGAGCACCCCGTCCGCGAGGACAGTCGGCCCTGGCCGCCCGAACAGAACGCTCGGCCGGCGAGGGCTCCGCCGTCACGCGCCGGCGCGGACGGTCAGCCGAGTGACCGGCAGACGCGCCGCGGCATACCTCAGCACCCGCGGGGCGAAGAAGCGATGGAGATGCGAGATGACCGCCCACATGCGCCTGCCGGACGGGGTGGCCCGGTGCACCGCCGTCACCAGCGACACGGAGTCCCCCGCCACCACGACGACGACCTGATCCGCGGAGCGCGGAGACTCCACCCTGCCCCGCAGGACGCCGAGCTCCGACACGGCGATGGTGTAGTCGCCGATCCGGTCCGGCGATCCCGGCCGACTCAGCATGACGCCGAGCAGCCCGCGCGTGACCGCCCGGAGGAGCAGCGGACGGTCGTCGATGAACATCGCTCGCGCCCACTGCTCGGCCGACCAGCGGTCGGCTTCCGGGAACTCCAGCGTGAAGGCGTCGAGGTAGTCGTAGCGGGGCAGGGTCACCAGCTGCGCGAAATCCGCCGGCACCTGGCCGACCCCCACCACGGACCGAACAGACCACCGCGAATGGCTCATGTGAATCCCTCCTCGTCTCCGCCAGCCTCCGCCGCGGAGCCCGCCGGCGCCCTCCCGCGACCGCCACGGTGCATCGCGATACTGCCGTGTCACGGCGACCGCGGTCATGCGGATACCGGCCGCGGGTCAAGCCCACCGCGATGGGGGCGGAGTGCCGGTACCGTGCTGGCATGAAGGCCATCGTGTACTCCTCCCCCGGCGACTCCTCCGTCCTCTCCCTCGTCGACCGCGATCCGGCGGAACCGGGCCAGGGCGAAGTACGCGTGCGCGTCGAGGTGTCCGGCGTGAACCCCACCGATTGGAAGGCGCGGGTGGGAACCACCCGCCGCGACGACTTCGCCGAGATCGTCCCGAATCAGGATGGCGCGGGGGTGGTGGATGCGGTCGGCGACGGTGTCACGGATCTCCGGGTCGGCGACCGGGTGTGGCTGTACCTCGCGCAGCACGGGCGCCCCACCGGCACCGCGCAGGAGCAGGTGGTGGTGCCCGCCGCGCGCGCGGTCAGGCTGCCCGAGGGCGTCGACATGGCGGTCGGGGCTTCTCTCGGCGTGCCCGCCATGACCGCGCACCGCGCGCTCACCGTGCACGAGCACGGCCCGGCACGACTGCATCCCGGCGCCCTGGAGGGTCGCACGGTCCTGGTGGCCGGCGGCGCGGGTGCGGTGGGGCACGCCGCCATCCAGCTCGCCCGATGGGCCGGGGCCACCGTGATCGCGACGATCTCGTCGCCCGCCAAGGCGACGCTGGCCCGTGCCGCCGGCGCCGACCACACGGTCGACTACACCTCCGAGGATGTCGCCGCCCGCGTGCGCGAGCTCGCCCCCGACGGCGTCGATCACATCGTGGAGGTCTCGATCGCCGCCAACGCGGAGGTGGATGCCGCCATCGCCGCCGATCACGGGTCGATCGCGTACTACGCCGACGACGGCGGCGAGACGTTCGCGATGCCCATCCGCCCGAGCTTCGCGAAGAACCTCCGCATACAGGGGGTCCTCCTCTACACCGTGGGTGCCGAGGCGTGGGAGGCCGCGGCAGCCGACATCACGGCGGCGCTGGAGGACGGCGCGCTCCCCGTGGGAGAAGAGGCGGGTCTGCCCCTCACGTGGTTCTCGCTGGCCGAGACGGCGGCGGCGCATGACGCCGTCGAACAGGGGACGGTGGGCAAGGTCCTCATCCGGGTGTGAGCCCCGCAGCGCTCAGCCGCGCACGTGGACGCCCAGGTGCGCGGCGAACATCTCCGCCATCATGGCGAGCTGGTCGTGGTCGATCGTGGCTCCGGCCAGGCCCGCCGGCCCGTCCACGGCGTCGAACCGCAGCCCCCGCAGGTCCACGTGTTGGAGCCGGCTGGCCGCCAGGTCGAGACGGCCCGCCGTGCAGCCCTCGAACGCCACGCGGTTCAGCCGCGCACCGCTCAGGTCGATCTCGTCGAACCGGCAGTTGCGGAAGACCACGTCGCGAAGCTCGCCGGCGCGCAGGTTGATCCAGCCGATCTTCGAATCGGCGACGACGACGTCCGAGAGCGCTGCGTCGTACAGCTCGACGGAGCCCAATCGCGACGCGAGGATCTCGACCTCGCGCAGGCGCGTCCGCCCGGCGCGCAGGGTGGGCGCGTTGAGGCGGTCGATGCGCACCTGCGAGAACTCCGCGGCCTGCAGCACCGCGTCGTGAGCCGACCACTCGGAGAGCTCGCATTCCAGGAACCGCGCGCCGGAGAGGTCCCTTCCGGCCACATCCGCGCCGGTGAACCGGGATGCCTCGTAGGAGCCGCCCGCGCGCAGATCGCGTGCGTCGGCATCGGCCAGAGCCGGAAGGTTCGGGGATTGGATGCGGGGCTGCTGCAGCGGGGTGGGTCGGGTCACATCATCCAGTCTGCGCCCCGCCACCACGCCGCTCGTCCCTCCCCGGCACACACCGCCGACGATCAGACGGCGAAGCCCAAGGAGCCGAGGGCCACCGTGACCATGTCGACGAAGGTCGTCTCGCGCTGCTGCGCGGTCATCTCCTCCTCGCGCAGCAGATGGTCGCTGATGGTGCCGACCATGAGCGTCTCGATGCCCTCCGCCGCACCGACGGCGTAGAGGCCGGCGGCCTCCATCTCCACGGCCAGGACGCCGTGCGCGGTGAGGCCGGCCGTGGTCTCCGGGCGGACGCCGTAGAAGCTGTCGCTCGTGAACACGGCGCCCACGTGAGTGCGCAGGCCCCTGTCCGTGGCGACGGCGACGGCGTCGCGCAACAGCGCGAACGAGGGGGCATGACTGAAGTGCACACCGGGGATGCGCAGCTCACTCATGGCCGAATCCGTGTGCGCCGCGGAGGCGATGACGACATCGCCGATCGCGACGTCCTCCTGCATGGCACCGAGCGTCCCGGTGCGCACGATGCGGGTGACGCCGAAGGCCCGCGCGAGCTCGGTGGCGTAGATCGACACCGACGGCATACCCATCCCCGATGCCAGTACCGAGATCGGGCGGCCGCCGATGGATCCGGTGAACCCCAGGATGCCGCGCACGTCGGTGACCAGCCGCGGCTCGTCGAAGAACGTCTCCGCGATGCGGCGCGCGCGGCGGGGGTCGCCGGGCAGGAGGACGTCGGAAGCGAAGTCGCCGGGGGCGGCGGCGATGTGAGCAGTGGTCATGGCGACCTTTCGGGTGGGGACGGGGCTCGTCAAGGCGACGGCTCGAAGACCAGGGTGACAGCAATGGCACCCATCGGCTCGCCCGCGGGCGCTCTCTGTGCAGCCTCCGCGCTGCTCGAACTCCTCAATTCCGCCGCCGTAGGCGCTGGTTGGGACGGTTTCGACCGCACTCACTCACGGTTTTGAGGAGTTCGGAACTGCGCGGGCTCAGGGCAGGCCGGGGAGGGTGTCGGCGAGGACCTCGAGCACGTGCCGGTAGGCGTGCCCGGTCGCCCGCGTCATGCCGAGCTCGCACGTGCGGTTGAGCGAGGCGTGCGCCACCGACCCGCCGGCTGCGACCTCGGCGGCCTCCGGCGCGGTGGCCGAAGCGGTGAGTTCGGGATGCAGCATCCCGCGATCTCCGGCGAAGGCGCAGCATCCCCAGTCGTCGGGGACGTGCACCTCGTCCGCGGCGGCGGCAGCCACTCGGGCGAGGGCGGGGTTGATGCCCATGCGGGTCGACGAGCACGTCGGGTGGATCGTGAGCGAGGCGACGCGATCCCCGGCCGGAAGACGCTCGAGCACCACCTCGTCGACGAACTGGACGGCGTCGAGAACGCGGATGCCCGCGTCGCCCGCCGCCTCCAGCAGCACTTCCAGGCCCTCCGTGCAGGACGAGGCGTCGCACACGACGGGCAGCCGGCCTTCGCGCGTGGCCGCCCGCAGCGATGCGGCGACACGGTCCTTCATCGCCGCGTACCCGTCGGTCAGTCCCTTCGACTTCCACGGCGTCCCGCAGCACAGCGACGGGATGTCGGCCGGCGTCGCCAGCGGCACGTCCGCTCGCGCGCACAGCTCGCGGAACGATTCGGATGCGCCGCGCGCACCGGGTTCGGCGGGGCCGAACATCGTCGTGGTGCAGCTGGGGAAGTACACCGCGACGGCGCCCGGTTCGGTGAACGGCCGGCGCTTCGCACCCCCCGCGGGCAGGTCTCCGCTGTACTTCGGAACCACGTCATCCCCGAGCACGGCCCGCGCGACCGTCGTGGCCGCCGCCGGCAGTGCCCCCGGAACGGCATCCGCCACCGACAGCGCCATCCCGCCGACGCGACTGACCGTGCCCCACTGCTTCGCTGCGAGCGTCCACCCGGCCTGTGCGAGCGCGTTCTGGTTCTCCGCGCGCAGACGCCGCACGAGGTCACCGGTGTTGATGAGCACGGGGCACGCGGTCTGGCACATGCCGTCCACGGCGCACGTCTGCACGCCGTCGTAGTCGTACTCCGACCGCAGCTGCTCGGCGAGCGCGGTGTCGCCGGCAGCTTCGGCCCGCGCCATCTCCCGCCGCAGGACGATGCGCTCACGGGGCGTGAGGGTCAGGTCCTTGCTGGGGCACACCGGCTCGCAGTAACCGCACTCCACGCACCGGTCGACCTCCTCCTCCACGGTGTGGACGATCTTCAGGTCGCGCACGTGGGCGCTCGGGTCCTCGGCGAGGAGCACCCCCGGGTTCAGGAGCCCCTCCGGGTCGACGAGCGCCTTCAGCTCGCGCATCACGTCGTACAGCTCGTCGCCGTACTGGCGGCGCACGAACGGCGCCATGATGCGGCCGGTGCCGTGCTCGGCCTTGAGCGTGCCGCCCTGGGAGAGGACGAGTTCGACCATCTCCTCCGTGAAGGCCTCGTAGCGCAGCAGCGACCGGGGGTCGTCGAAGCGTTCGTTGAGAAGGAAGTGGATGTTGCCGTCCTTGGCGTGCCCGAAGATCACGCTGTCCTCGTAGCCGTGCCGGTCGAACAGCTCGATGAGGCTCGTGCACGTGTCGAGCAGTCGCTCCACGGGGACCGCGATGTCTTCCAGGAGCGCGGTCGTCCCGGAGGGACGTGCCCCCGCCACCGCGGTGAACAGTCCCTTGCGGATATGCCACAGCTGCGCGCGGATCGCCGGGTCGGTCGTGAGCACGGCCGGCACGGCCAGCTCCAGCGCCGACAGCAGCGGACCAGACGCCGACACGAGCTCGTCCAGCCCGCCGGCCGTCTCGGCCTGGTGCTCGACGAGCAGCGCCGCGTGTCCGGCGACCTCGAGCCCCCGCAGCTCGGCCGTGGCGTCGGGGTCGCGTTGCGCGACGCGCAGGCTCGTGGCATCCATCAGCTCGATCGCGGCGAATCCCGCTGCCACGAGGGCCGGAAGGGCCGCGGTGGCCGCATCCAGCGTCGGGAACACCAGGAGCCCCGTCGCGACGTGGGTGGGCATCGGCACGGTGCGGAAGGTGGCCTCGGCCACGAACGCCAAGGTGCCCTCGCTGCCGATGACCAGGTGCTCGAGGATGTCGATCGCGCGATCGTGGTCGACGAACGAGTTGAGGCCGTAGCCCATCGTGTTCTTGATGGCGTAGAGCTTCTCGATCGTGCGCAGCGAGGCGGGGTCGGCCCGAACGCGGTCGCGCAGGGCGAGGAGTCCCGTGTGGATGCGCGGCTCCCGGGCCCGGAGGATCTCGTCCGCATCCGGCGACGACGTATCGATGACGGTGCCGGAGGGCAGGACGAGGACCGCGGAGTCCAGCGTGCGGTACGTGTTGGCGTGGGTGCCGCAGCACATGCCGCTGGAGTTGTTGGCGACCACGCCCCCGATCGTGCAGGCGATCTCGCTCGCCGGGTCGGGCCCGATCTTGCGCCCGTGCCGCGCGAGGCGGAGGTTGACCGCCCGCACCGTGGCGCCCGGGCCGGTCTGCACGCGGGCGCCGTCGTCGAGCACCGTGATGCCGCGGAAGTGCGTGCGCGTGTCGATGAGCACACCGCCGGTTCCGGCCTGACCGGACAGGCTCGTCCCGCCCGAGCGGAAGGTGACGGGGACGCCGGACTCGTGCGCGGCGCGCATGGTCGCCGCCACGTCGGAGGCGTCCTTCGCCTTCACGACGGCCTGGGGGGTCAGGAGGTAATGGGATCCGTCATGGGCGGCCGCGAGCCGGTCGGTCGCGCGGGTGCGCACGTCGACACCGGCCGTGCCGAGGTTGCGCAGCAGCTCTGCGGCGGGCGCGGGCAGCGTCGCCGTACCCGTGGGGTCCATTGCCATCGTGCATCACCCTTCGCAGTGATCGACCGGGGAACGTCGGGAACGCGTCAGGCCATGATCCATCCGCCGTCGACGCCGAGGGTCTGTCCGGTGATGAATGACGCGTCGTCTCCCGCCAGGAACGATACCGCCGCAGCGATGTCGGCCGGCATGCCGCGGCGCGGGAGAGCCTGAACCTCCGCCTGCGCGGCGGCGATGGCGTCCTGATCGGGGAAGTTGGCGATGTCGGCCTCGGTCTGGATGGATCCCGGCGAGACGGCGTTGACGGTGATGAAGTCCTGCCCCACCTCCCGCGCGAAGGCGCGCGTGAAACCGACGACGCCTCCCTTCGAGGCGACGTAGTCGACGAGGTTCCGCATCCCGAGCGCGAACGTCACCGACGAGATGTTCACGATCCGCCCCCATCGGCGTTCGCGCATGTCGCGCGCAGCGGCCCGCGAGCACAGGAACACCGAGCGGAGGTTCACGGCCATGAGCTCGTCCCAGTCGGCGACCGAGACGCTCTCCCACGGCCGGTGCACGCCGGTGAGCGCGGCGTTGTTCACGAGCACGTCCACCCGCCCCTCCTGCTCGAGGATCGACGCGAAGGCCCCGTCGACGGCGGCCTCATCGGAGACGTCGGCCACGATGCCGCGCCACCCGGCCGACCGGGCGACCTCCTCGACGGCGGCATCGACGTCGATCACGACCACGCGATGCCCGTCCGCGGCCAAGCGCTCGGCGATCGCACGGCCGATGCCGCGGCTTCCTCCGGTGACGACGGCCACCCGTCCTGTTGCGCCCTCAGTCATGGCTCGCACCCGCCTCCTGTTCCGGTGTCCATCTGGATTCGGCTTTTCCCGCGACATCGACACGCGCACGGAACACCGCACCGGCGTGCGGCTCGTCGACATCCTCGGCGGCCGTGGTGAGGAGCACTTCGTCCAGCTGCGGGCCGCCGAAGCACAGCGACGTCACCTGCGACGCGCCGGGGGTGCGGATGACGTGCGTGCGCCGGCCGTCACTGTCATACCTCTCCGCGCGGCCCCCGCCCCACAGGGCGATCCACAACCCGCCGCCGGCGTCGAGGCACAGCCCGTCGGGGAGCCCGTCGACGCGCACGGCCTCCTCGACCTGCGCGATACCGCCGTCCGGATCGAGGCGGTAGCGGTACACCACGCGATCGAACGTGTCGGCGTGGTATGCGGTGCCGTCGGCGTCGAAGTCCAGCCCGTTCGACAGCGTGAGTCCGGAGCGCACGACGGTGGGCGCGGCCGCGTCGAGGCGCCACAGCACCGCGGCGCGGGCGTCTGCTCCTCGTCCCACCGTGCCGACCCACAGCCGCCCCCGCGGATCGACCCGCGCGTCGTTGGTGCGCCCGTGCCGGTCGGCGAGGTCGGGGAGAGGGTGCTCCCGCTCGATCCGCCCTTCCCGCAGCACGAGGATGCGGTCGCCGGCGACGACGCCCTCACATCCGTCGCCCGCGTCGAAAACGGCCGAGACCGTTCCCCCGAGTTCGGTGCGCTCGAGAGGTCCGTCGGATCGGGCGCGCAGCACCGATCCGGTCTCGATGTCCACCCAGTGGTAGGCACCGCCGAACCAGCGCGCGGACTCCCCGAGTCCGTGCCCCGTGGCCCACCAGAGTTCTGCGTCTACGTCCATGTCCTTGCGCCTTCCGGTTCAGCCCGCGGTGGCCGTGGGAGTGAGTGCACGGATGAAGAGATCCGGGTGGTCGACGAACACGCCGTCCACCCCCGCCTCGAGGAGCTCGCGCCACTCACCGACGTAGTCCCCGTGGGCGGCCGGGTCGTCCCCCCGCCGGTAGCGGGGTGCGAGGAACGTGTTCTCGGGGCGCAGCGTCCACACGAGAGGCCGCCATCCCTCGCCCCGGATCGCGCGGACCGCCGCCGCGGCGCCCTCCGGATGCTGCAGGACGAGGTCCTTGTCGATGCTGAGGTAGGCGGGGCCATCCCCGTCGCGCCCTGCGGGACCGAATGCGGCCTCGGCCTGCTCGAGGACCTGGGCGAGTGAGCCGCCCTCCCGCAGGAGGGCGCTGTCGCCGCGAAATCCGGCTGCGCGCATGCGCCGGAGCGCCTCCGGCTCGAAGCTCTCCACCAGAACGGTGCGCGTGCGGCCGTCCGGCCGCGGGGAGGCGGCGAGCACGTCGATCACCGCACGCTCGAGATCCAGCCCGTGCGCGCGCAGGTGGTCCGAGTGCTTCAGCTCGATGACCAGCGCGCACTCGCCCCCGGCGGTGTCGTCCACGAGACCGATGAGCTCGGCGAGCGTCAGGACGGCGCCGCCCTCGCTCGCCGCGCTGCCGGGGCGCAGGTGCGGCCAGCGCTCGTGCCGGCGCAGCCCCTGCAATTCGACGCTCGTGAAGTCCTCCGCGAACCACCCGTCGCGCGAGGATCCGTCGACGACCTTGACGGTGCGGCGCTCGGCGAACTCCGGCCTGCGGGCGACATCGGTCGTGGCCGACAGCTCCGTCTCGTGCAGCACCATCGGCACGCCGTCGGCCGAAAGCACGACGTCGGGTTCGACGGCATCCACGCCGAGCCGGATCGCCGTCTCATACGATGCGCGGGAGTGCTCGGGGCGATGTCCCGGTGCCCCGCGGTGGCCGATCACCCACGGTGTGCGGAGACGGCTTCCTCGTTCAGTCATCCGCGCCGGCCACGACGCGCCGCGACTGCGCGCCGAGCCCGTCGATCTCCACCTCGACACGGTCGCCGTCGGCGAGGTACGGGAACCGTCCGGACAGCGCGACACCCTCGGGCGTGCCCGTCAGCACCAGATCGCCAGCCTCCAGCCGCACGTACTGGCTGAGGTGCCACACCAGGAACTCGACGGGGAAGATGAGATCGGCGGTCGTGGAGTCCTGCCGGACCTCTCCGTTGACGCGGCTGCGGATACCGAGGTTGCCCGGGTCGATCTCGTCGGCGGTGACCAGGAAGGGGCCGGCGGGCGTGAATCCGGGCGAGATCTTGCCCTTGGACCACTGTCCGCCGGGACGTTCGAGCTGGTACTCGCGCTCCGAGACGTCGTCGGCGAGGACGTATCCCGCGATGTGCGCCCACGCGTCCGACGGGTCCTTCAGCCGGTACGCCGGCGTGCCGATGACAACGCCGAGCTCGACCTCCCAGTCGGTCTTGCGGCTTCCCGGAGGGAGCACCAGGTCATCGTCGGGACCGCACAGGGTGTTGGGGGTCTTGAGGAACAGGATGGGCTCGGTCGGAGCGGCAGCGCCGGACTCGGCGGCGTGGGCTGCATAATTCAGCCCGATGCACAGCAGAGCGTGGGGCCGCGCGATCGGCGGTCCGAAGCGGCGAGCTTCGTCGGCGGGCAGCTGCGGGAGGCTCCCGTCCTCCAGCGCGACGGCCACGCGCGCGCGGGCGGTGGGGTCGGCGAGGAAAGCACCGTCGATATCGGCCGTGATCGGCGTGAGGTCGAACAGGGCGTCGCCGCGCGCCACGACCGGTTGCTCGGCCCCGGGTCGGCCTACTCGCGCGAATCTCATCCGTTCCTCCTGTTTCGGCATGCGGGTGTTACAGTTTACTTATCAAACTTTCAATGCGCATCGCGAATCGCGGTGTGCAGAGGGGGAACAACATGGCCGCATCCGATGAGACGGTCACGCGACCCAGATCCCACACGGTCGGTGTGCTCTCGAAGGCGGTGGACGTTCTCGAAGCGCTGGTCTTCGGCGAGGCGCAGACGTTGCGCGAGATCGCCGAGGCGAGCGGGATCGAGAAGGCTGCCGTCTACCGCATCCTGAACACGCTCGAGGAACGCGGGCTCGCGATCCGGGATGCGCACAAGCGCTACGTGCCCGGTCCGCAGCTGCTGGCCATGTCGTCGGCCCTCATGAAGGGGCAGGACGTCGTCGCCGACCTCCTGCCGGTCATGAACGACCTTCGCGACGAATTCCACGAGACGGTCAACCTGGGCGTGCTGGTCGGCGATCACATCCAGTACCTCGCGATCGTGGAGAGTCCCCTGAGCCTGCGGATGACCGCTGAGGTCGGCAGTCTGCACAGCGCGCGGTCCACGGCACTCGGCAAGGCGATCCTCGCCTCGCTCGACGACGACCAGCTGCGCTTCGCACTGGGTGCGGACATGCCCGACGGCGACGAGGCACGCATCCTCCAGGACGATCTGCAGCAGACCCGTGATCGTGGGTATGCGATCGACTTCGAAGAGAACGAGCGCGGCGCCATCTGCGTCGCCGCCATCGTCGGCGGCGCCGGCCACGGCAGGCAGCACGCGCTGAGCGTCTCCGGACCGATCACCCGCATGACCCCGCCGGTCATCGAACGCCTCGGCGCGCGGCTGCGGGAGCTGAGCGCCCGCAGCCGCTGAGCGCTCACCCGCACGACCCGCCCGGGACGTTCGGCGGCAGCACCGGCCAGCCCGGCCGGCTCCACGCCGGCCCGCAGCGGAAGTCCACGCGGTCCGTCGCCGGCGGCGTCACGACATCCTGTCCGCCCCACCAGGACGTGAACGCGAAGTAGTCCATGTCGGAGCGGACCGGGTCACGCGGGTCCGCCAGCGCCGGAAAGCCGTCCATTCCGAGGGCCAGGCGCGACGACATCGACACCACGTAAGAGTGATGGGCCAGTAGAGGCCGGCCGTCGACGCGCACGCTCTTTATGCGCTGACCCTCCGGCTGCGTCGGGTTGGCCACAACCGTGACGCCGGAGAGGCCGAGGGGCACGTACTGCTCGGCGCCGGCCGCATCCGTCCGCCACTGCTGCTCGAGGACGTCACGGATCTGCGCCCCGGTCAGCCGCCCGGTGACGATCGACGATCCGCGGCCCTGAGCCGCCCATGCCTCGCCGAACAGCACGCGGGCCGGAGCATCGGCGGCGTTCGTGCCGACGGCGTGGGAGATGCCGCCGCGCACCTGATAGGGCTCGACCATCGCCAGATCGGGACGCGTGCCGAGGTTCTCGCCGCCGATGTCGCGGTAGGCGTCGGCGACGAGGTTCTTCATCGGGGATTCACCGGTGTCATCGAGGGTCATAGGCACGTCGGCGGTGACGGTGCCGAGCGGATCGGCCCACAGCTGCCCGCCCACGCCGTTCCAGTAGTCCACGGTCGCGGCGATCCCCGCGTCGGCGGGGATGTCCCGCGTGACCGGGACGTTCGTCGCCGCTGCCGTGCCGGGCACGACGTCGCCGGTGACCGCATCGACGTCGAATCGGATGTCGGCGAACAGCCGCCCGTGGTGCCCGGGCGAGATCACCGGCCGCTCCGTGCCGTCGGGGCCGGGCAGCATGCACGAGAAGGCGGTGTGCCAGTGGCCACCCACGATGACGTCGACGAGGGGGCTCGCGTGCGCCGCCAGGTCGACGATGGGACCCTGCACATCGGCGCACTGATCGAACGTGCCCGTGGTCGAGGCACCCTCGTGCGCGAGCACGACGATCGCGTTCACGCCCTGGGCTGCGAGGCGCTCTGCCTCGGCGTCCACGGCGTCCAGCATCTCCCCCGCCTGCAGCGCACCCACCTGATACGACGCGAAGATCCGCTCCACGGCCGGCGTGGTGACGCCGATGACGCCGACCTTGCGCGTACCCCGCCCTCACCGCGGACCTCGCGCACGTAGGAGGCCGCGAAGGGCTCGCTCCCATCGGGCGTGCGTGTGAGGTTGCCGGCGAGGAACGGGAAGTCGGCCCCGGCGAAGGCGGTGCCGTCGGACTGCGGGAAGCACATCCCCGGATCGCCGTCGCAATCGCCGGCGGCCATATGGTCGGCGAGGAACCACTCGGAGATGTCGAGCTCGTGGTTGCCGACGGTCGACGCCTCGATGTCCAGCGCGTTCAGAACCTCGATCGTCGGCTCGTCGCGGGTCATCGTGACCTGCCACTGCCAGCCCGTGAAGCTGTCGCCGTTGCTGACCCGGAGGGAGTTGTCCACGCCCTCCGCGGCGGCGTCGAGGTGCGTGGCGAGGTACGCCGCGCCGCCGACGCTGAGCACGCGCCCGTCCGAGGTGCCGATGGTGCCGTTGGCCTGGTCGGCCGGCGGACTGAGGTACCCGTGCAGATCCGTGATCGCCAGGACCTGCACGTCGATGGGTGCGGCCTCGGATGCGACGGCGGGTGCGGCGAGCGCAGACCCGGTGAGGACGGCGGCGACGACGGTCGCCATCAGCGCGCGGCGGCGGGTGGATGCCATGATCGCCCCCGTCAGCTCTCGAGTCGCGTGGTACGCACCACGACATCTTCGCCGGCGAGGAACTCCGGGCTCAGTTCCGTGCCGAGGCCCGGCGCCGTGGGCAGCGCGAACGTGCCGTCGGTCACTTCGGGCACGTAGGTGACCATCGTCGGGTAGACCGAGCGCAGGTATGCGCGCACCGACTCCTGGTACCGGAGGTTGGGGGTCGCAGCCGAGAGGTGGATGCCCGCCAGGAGCGTCAGCGGACCCGTGCAGTCGTGGTACGTGACCGGCAGCCCGAACGTGTCCGCCAGCACCGCGATCTTGCGGCTCTCCGTGATGCCGCCGGCCCACGTGGGATCGATCATGATGAGATCCGCGGCATCCTGCTCGAGGATCGGCATGTACTCCTGCCGCGTCACGAGGTACTCGGAGACGGAGATGGGCGTTCGCGACGATGCGCGCAGACGCGCGAGCGTGCGCGGGTTGTCGGCGAGCGTGAGGTCTTCGGCCCACGCGAGGTCGTACTGCTCCAGGCCCTTGGCGATGCGCATGGCGGGCGTGAGATCCCACAGCCCGTGGCCGTCCACCATGATCTCGATGGCGTCCCCGACGGCGTCGCGGATCGCAGCGACCGTGGACAGACCGGCTTCGAGGTCTCCCGCCTCGATCGCGCGCGAGCCCTTGGCCTGGGCGAAGCGGTCGAAGGGCCAGATCTTCATGCCCTTCGCACCCTCGGAGACGAGATCCTGCGCGAGCTCCCCCGGACGGTTCAGGAACGCATCGAAGTCATCCCACATGCCGGCCACGCGCGAGCTGCCGTAACCGGCCTGCGATCCGCCCTCCACGGAGGCGTACAGGGGGCCGCCGCACGTGTTGTAGGTGGGGATGCTCTCCTGTGCCGTGCCGAGGAGGCGGTGCACGGGCTGGCCGGAGGCCTTGCCGAGGATGTCCCACAGGGCCACGTCGACCGCCGACAGCGCGCGGATCTCCGCTCCCCGCCCGCCGAAGCGCGCGTAGGCGCGGTACAGGTCGCGCCAGTGCCGCTCGATCGCGAGCGCGTCCTGGCCGAGCAGGACGGGTGCGATGTGCTCGTGGATGAGCGAGATGCAGGTCTGCGGCAGGTAGAACGTGTCGCCGATGCCCTGGATGCCCTCATCCGTGTGGATGCGGACGAACACCAGGGCCGGCATGGCGCTGCGGGCGCCGGGGTAGATGGTCTCGACGGCGGTGATCTTCATGGGCGGAGGCTCCGTTCGTTGTCGATGGCAGGGCGCGGCGATCCCGCGCGGTCGTGCTCGGTCTCGAGGGGGAAGAGGGGACGCCGGCGGTGCCGGTAGTCCAGGGCGGAGAAGTCGTTGGCCGTCGCGCCGGGCGTGTCCGCGTACGCGATCCGGTCGACGTAGGCCCGGTAGCCGGCCACCGGGGAGTGCACGCCCTTGGCGATGACGATCTCGTGCGCGCGCGGATCGACGCCCAGGCTCAGCAGCTGCTGAGCCGAGGAGGGCAGGATGGCGCGGCTGCACAGCACGAGCGTCTGACCGCCGTCCAGGGCCAGCGCCGCGGAGGGTCCGGCATCGAAGTAGCGGTGCCCCACGTGCGTGGGACCGGGGTCCTCATAGCGGCCGTCGGAGATCGCCGTGACCGTGCCGCGGACGGACAGGGCGGGGTCGCCGACCGCGAGTTCCACCGCTGCGCCGACACCGGCCTGGTGCGCTCGCGCGGCGGCGCCCCGGTCGCACACGATGCCGACGACGCTGCGGCGTCCCGTGGCGATGGCATGCCGGAGGAGATGCGTGCGGGCCCCGGTGCCGCCGGCGCCGATGTTGTCGCCCACATCGAGCAGGAGTGTCGTCGCGTCCGCGGGCGCATCCGCGAGGGCGGCAGCGGGAGCCGCCGGGTCGGAGCGGAATCCGTCCCGGCCCGCCCACATCACCTCTGCCAGCCGCTCGGCACTGTCGCGCGCGGTGGGGTCACCGAGCGGTGCCACGACGAGCACCGACATGCCCATCTCCGGGACGTCCGCCCACGGGAATCCCTGGAACAGCGATACCGACAGGATGCCGGGCAGCCCCCGGGCCTCGTCCGCGGCGCGGGCGAACCGCGCCCAGGGCTCGGCTGCGGTGGCCTGCGCGAGGATCCCCATCACCGCCGGCACCGTCACCAGCTCGCAGCGGGGGCGCATGCCCTCCGCCAGGGCACGCGCCACGATATCGGCGGCCTCCTGGCCGCGATCCTTCGCGTCCACATGGGGGTTCGTGCGGTAGCCGACCAGCACGTCCGCCGCTGCCGCCATCCGCGGCGAGACGTTGGCGTGCAGGTCGAGGACGGCGGCGATGAGGGTCTCCGATCCCGCCGCGGCGCGCAGTGCGTCCAGCACCGCGCCGTCGAGGTCGGGTTCGGCGGTGGACACCGCCGCACCGTGCAGCGCGACCAGGAGCGCATCGAAGGGGCCGTGCTCGGTCACCGCTTCGCGCAGTCGCGCGATCACCTCGGCGGCTGCGGCGGCATCCAGAGGCGCAGACGGCACGAACTCGATGTAGGTCAGCGGGACGGCCTCCCACCCGTGGCGTGCGGCGCCGGCGAGCAGCCCCGACACGGCGGTGTCGGCATCCGCGTGCTCGTCGAGGATCCGTGCGCCCGTCAGCGCGCGCGGCTCGACGTCCTCGAGCCGGATCGCGCCGGGGGCGAACGTGTTGGACTCGTGGAAGAAGCCCAGGACCCCGACCCGCACGCGCCTGGCCGTCATGAGCCGGCGTGAGCGGCGAACGCCCGATCCACACGCTCCTCGGTGTCAGCCAATTCGGCGTCCGCGTGCGCCGCGCTGACGTACCAGACGCCGCGGGCGGCCACCCACACGCCGTGACGGATGAGCTCGCGCGACAACGCCGCATAGCGGGGCGCGTCGCACGCCAGGATGTCGCGGTTGTCCTTGAGGGTGCGGCCGCCGCTGAAGGAGACGTGGAAGGCCATCGGCACTCCCTGCACGTGCAGCGGAAGGTCGTGCGTGGCCGCGGCGGCGCGGATGATCTCCTGCAGTGCCCGGCCGTAGTCCTCCATGCGCTGATACGGCGACGTCTCCTGCAGGATCCCGGTGGCCGACAGCACCGCGGCGGTCGCCATCACGGAGGCGTTGAAGGTCCCCGAGTGGTTCACCTCGCCCGTACCGAACCGCTCCATCAGGTCGCGGCGGCCGGCCAGGGCGCTGACCGGCCAGCCCGCAGCGATCGCCTTACCGTACACGGCGAGGTCGGGCGTCACGCCGTAGCGCTCCGCCGCGCCGCCCAGGCCCACGCGGAAGCCGGTGATGACCTCGTCGAAGATGAGCACGACGCCGAACTCGTCCGCCAGCGCGCGCAGTCCCTGGAGGTATCCGTCCTCCGGCGGGATGGAGCCGGCGTTGAGCATGATGGGCTCGGTGATGATCGCGGCGATGTCATCGTGCGCCTCGAGTCGCTCCCGCACGGCGGCGAGGTCGTTCCAGGGCGTGGGCACGAAATCCCCCAGATAGTCGGCGATCTGACCGGCGCCGGCGACGATCGCGTGACCCTCGGCGTCCCAGTTCGCCAGCGTGTTGTCGAGCCACCCGTGGTACTGCCCCTCGAACCGGATGAACCGGCGCTTGCCGGTCGCCGCGCGCGCGAGGCGGAGCGCCGCCTGCACGCTCTCGGTGCCGGATACCCCGAATCGGACCATGTCCGGCCAGCCCAGGATCTCCACGACCCGCTCCGCCGCGCGGACCTCGGCCTCGTGCTGAGCACCGAACAGCATGCCCGCGCTCACCGCGGCGGCGACGTCGGCCTGCAGCTTCGCCGGCGCGTGTCCGAGGATGTTCGGCCCCTGGCCGAGCAGGTAGTCGATGTACTCGTTGCCGTCGACGTCGTACAGCCGCGCCCCTTCGCCGCGCTCGAAGTAGATCTTCGGCGCCGCGAGGCGCACGTTGGAGTTCACGCCGCCGGGCAGCGTGCGGTGGGCACGGGCATCCAGGTCGGCGGAGGTGGCGGAAACGCGGACGCCGTCGGCGGCCGTGCTCGAGGAGCGGTTCACGGTGATTCCTTGCTTGTTCGTCGTCGTGGGGGCGATCAGATGGGTCGGTAGGGCGCGGCCAGCAGCGCCTGGAGGACGCGGGCGGCCATCGGCTCGTCGGACAGGGTCGACCACACCAGCAGCTGGCACACCAGGACGAGTCCGCCCAGGCGGCTCGCCTCCTGAATCGCCGACATCTGCAAGCCGTGTCCGCATCGGGCCCACGCCGGCGTCCCACGGCGGTCGATGCCCATGAGCGGATTGGTCAGGACCCGGCCGTCGGGCGTCGCCCAGCGGCTGAGGTCGTCGGTGGTGAGGCCGGAGTCGCGCATCGAAAGCTCCACGTTGGCGACCTCGACCGGCTGGTCGCCGGTGACGGCGAGTTCGATGTGCTTGCCGATCCACCCCAGGTCATCGCCCGGGCGCCGTTCCAGCAGTACGACGATCCGCCCATGCTCGGTCGCGGAGCGCAGCTCGTGGATGACCTCGGCGGTGAGCGCCACGTCCGGCGTCACCACCACCGGGTGCGCGTTGTCAGCGGCGTAGGGCCGAAGCCGCGGCATCCATGCGCCGGCGCGCTCGACGAACCCGTCCAGATCGCCCAGGACGTCCACGTCGCCCTCCCACACCGGTGCGGCGGGGTGCACCTGGACCGACTCGGCGGCCTCCACCCACGCACGTCCCTCGATGCGGAGGCGCGCGGTGAGGACGATCGCGCCGGCCTCGTCCACCGCCGGAAGGACGATCTCGGGCGTGGCCACCGCGACGGCCGAACCCGCGCCGAGGCGGGCGGCCACGGTTTCGGCGGCGACGACCTCGCCGGCCTCCGTACGCGCGGTCCACTCGAGGTCGACCGCGATCTCGGCGGGCAGGTCGTTGCACACCCAGATCTCCGGGTTCAGGGAGGAGCGGCCGTACGCGCGATTCGGCAGGCCCGTCACCTCGAGCGACACCGGGCGCAGCGCGTCCCGCAGCGCGGAGAACCCGCCGGTCAGCTCGCCGGCGTTGTCGATGACGTGCAGGTCGACCCACGGGTTGTACATGACGTCGCCGGGGTTCTGCAGGTAGTGATGGATGACACCTGAGACATGCCGGCGGTCCCGGCGCATGCGGCCGGTCTGCCGCGTGAGCACGCGTGACTGCGCCTCGCCACTGACGCGGTGGTACTCGGCGAACGAGTCGCGCCACCCGATGACGCGCTGGTGCGTGCGCACCATCTCCCCCGTCATCTCGTACAGGCTGGCCTCCGCCGTCCACCGGCCGTCCTCCGTCGGCGGGAGGGTGATGGTCTCTCCGCGGCGGGCGTGTGCATCCTGGGTGCGCCTCATGGCCTCCCAGCTCGGCACGACGCCGCCGCCGTACTCCGAGACGATCGCGCGCACGCCGGGATCCACCTGCTCGTTGGCCGGGTCGTCGAAAACCCCCGTGAGCGCCCCGGTCGTGGCGTAGAAGTAGCCGGGGTAGTCGTGCACGGCCTGCGGCAGCGCGCGGGGGCGCGTCCCCCCGGACCAGTCCTGCAGGTGCACCGCGCCCGGGGCCTGCTCGCGGAGCACCTCCGCGGCCCGCTCGACGAAGGCGACGTCGGCGTCGTGGAACGGCACCTTCATGTGCATCTCGTTCGGAACCGACACCACGACCACACTGGGGTGACCGGCGACCGTGCGGGCGAGCTCCTCCACCTGGAGCAGCTCCTCGTCGAGCTCCGCCTCGCGTGAGGCGAAGCAGTGCCACTGGAACGGTCCGTCCTGGTAGATCATCACGCCCACGCGGTCGGCCAGCTCGAACACGCGCGCCGGCGGGACGGCGACGTGCACGCGCAGGACGTTGCCGAACAGCGCCTTAACGATGAGGAGCTGGCGGATGACGTCCTCGTCGCGGCCCTCGCGCGACGCGTCCCACACGCACCCGATGGTCGTCGTGCCGCGCAGGAGAACGGGGGCGCCGTTGAGCGACAGCGAGCCGTCGGCAGCGCGCTCGAACGTGCGGAAGCCCATCGGGCGGCGGATCTCGTCGACCAGCTCATCCCCCGACCACACCTGCACGGTGAGGCGGTAGAGCACCGGGGCGACGGGCGACCACGGCGTGATGCCGGCGGCCGACAGCGCCACGGACGTGCGCGTTCCCGCCACGACATGCCGTTGGCGCGCGACCACATCGCCGTCCGCCGTGGTCACCGTCACCACGAGCGAGAGTCCCTCGGTCGCCTTCTCGGCGCCCCCGACCTCGATCGCGACGTCGGCCGTGCCGTCGGCGCGGGCATCCGCGGCGACGTAGGCCAAATGCACGGGCGGGCGCAGCTCGAGCTCGACGGCGTCCAGCGCAGCACCCGCGGTGACGGCATCCGCCACGACCGAGCCGAGCCCCTTGCCGTGGGCGTCGCCGAAGTTCTCGCCTTCGCTCTCGCCGGACCACCGGTACCTGTCGCGGGCGCGCCGGATGACGATGTCGATCTGCCGCGCCCGGCGGGCGTCGATCTCCACCTCCAGCGTTCCGAGGTAGCCCCGGCGTCGGCCGGCGGCCCGGCCGTCGACGTACACGACGGCTTCGTAGTCGGGGCGGACCACCCGCAGCACGGCCCGCTCCGCCCACGCGGCGTCACTGGGGACCGTCACGGCACGGAAGTGCAGGTACGCGTCTTCGGTGCTGTGCGGGAGCGTCACCGGCGCGAACTCGGAAGCGTCCGCCGCGGCGGGATCGGCGGGGCGCTCCGCACACGCCCGCACGTTCCACTGTGTGAGGGCGTGGACGGTGCGCAGGGGTCGTTCGTTCTCAATGACAGCGGCCGGGACATCCGACCGCAGCCGCTCGACCTCGGCGTCCAGCTCCGCGCGCGTGGTGATCGCGGCAGGAGCGTCGAAGTCGACCACTTCGTGAGCGAAGCGGTGGCGGGTGGGGGTGGCGCTCACTTGACGGCTCCCAGGGTGAGTCCGCTGCGGAGGTACCGCTGCAGGAAGATGAACACGATGATCAGGGGGATGATCGACAGCAGCGATCCGGTCACGACGAGGCTGTAGAGGACCTCGGCGCCCGTCGAGGGGAACAGCGAGACCCGGTTCCAGCTCGTCAGGCCCAGCGTGATCGGCATGAGCTCAGGAGACTGGAGCACCAGCAGCGGCAGCAGGTAGTTGTTCCACGTGCCGACGAACGTCAGCAGGAACACCGTCGCCACCCCGGGCCCGATGATCGGCAGCACGACGCTGCGGATGATGCGGGGCTCACGCGCGCCGTCGACGCGGGCGGCGTCGATGATCTCGTCGGGCACCGCCGAAGAGATGTAGACCGTCAGCATGTACATCGCGAAGGGGCTGACCATCGAGGGCAGGATGACCGCGAGCGGGGAGTCGACGAGCCCCATCGCGGAGACCAGCTGATAGGTCGGGACCGCCAGAGCGGCGCCGGGCACCATGATGGCCACCAGCACGAGCCAGAAGAGGGCGTCGCGGCCGCGGAATCGCCACTTCGCGAAGGCGTAACCGGCCAGCACGGCCAGCAGTGTGGCGCCGACGGCTGCGGCCAGGGAGTACCCGACCGTGTTGAGCATCCACCGCCCGAAGATGCCGTCGTCGTGCGTGAAGACCTCCACGATGTTCTGCCACAGCTGCGGCTGGTCGGAGAACCAGAACCCGAAGGTGGAATAGAGGTCGGAGGTGGACTTGGTCGCGTTGACGACCAGCCAGTAGATCGGCACCAGGATGTAGATGCCGAAGCCCGCGAACAGGATCGCGGCGATCACCGAGGGGCGCTTGAGGGCGGGGTTGTTCACGATGCACCCTTCTCCGGCCGGTTCATGAACTTGCTGTACACGACCGACAGTGCGACGACGACGAGTCCCATGAAGAACGAGATCGCGGCGACATAGTTGAGCTGCTGCCCACCGGCGGCGAGCGAGTAGGCGTACATGTTGGGGGTGAAGTTGTCCTCGATCGACCTCGGCTGCAGCGGCTGCAGTACGAGCGGCTCGGTGAGCAGCTGAACGGTGCCGATGATGGAGAAGATGACGACCATCGTGATGACCGGCTTGATCATGGGCAGCTTGATGCTGAATCCGATGCGCCACCGCCCGGCGCCATCCAGGATCGCGGCCTCGTAGATCTCCTCGGGGATCGCGCGCAGCGCAGCGTAGAAGATCATGACGTTGTAGCCGACGAACGCCCAGATCCCGATGTTGCCGATGGCGAAGAGGACGAACTGCGGAGACAGCAGGTTCAGGCCCTCCAATCCCACAGCCTCGGCCATGTCGGTGAAGGGACTGATGGTGGGGCCGTACAGGAACCCCCACATGAGCGTCGCGACCACGCCCGGGATCGCGTACGGGATGAAGTAGAGGGCGCGGTAGAAGCCGCTCCCCCGCACCGCACCGCTGTCGACGACGACCGCGATGAGGAGGGAGAGCCCGATGGTCAGCGGCGTGAAGATCACGCCGTAGAGCAGCAGGCGGCCGAAGCCCTCCCAGAAGTTCGCGTCGGTCAGGGCTCGCGCGTAGTTCTCCAGGCCCACGAAGGTGATCCCGCCGATGAGCCGTTCGACGAACAGCGAATTGACCATCGAGATGAGGAGGGGGCCGAGGATGAACACCGCCAGCGCGAGCAGGAAAGGCGCGACGAGGACGTAGGGAATCCATCGCCCCTTCTGCCGCCGCGCTGCGGTAGGCGGTGCGTGTGTGATCGTCATGCGGGATCGGTTCTCCTGGACGAGGCGGGTCCCCCGGCGCATCTCGGCCGGGGGACCCGCGGTGGCGTGCTAATCGGCGACCGTGAAGCCCTGTTTGGCCGCGTAGTCGCGCAGGCTGGTCTCGATGGTGGCCAGGGTCTTCGAGGTGTCCTGTCCGTCCTCGAGGATCGCGTTGTACTCGGCGTCGGAGACGTTGGTGACCTCGCTGTTGAACGGGGTCCACTGCCAGTCCGACACGCTCTCCAGGGCGGAAGCCAGCACCTGGTTCACCGGCTGGTCACCGAAGAACGGGAAGGGTGACGCCAGGAACTCCTCATCGGCGATGTAGGTCTTCAGCACCGGGAAGGAGCCGGTCAGCTCGAACAGGAGTTCGTAGGCCTGCGGGTCGTGGTTGACCCACTTCACGTACTCGGCGGCCGCGGCCTTGTTCTTGCTCTGCTCGGTGACGGTGTAGGCGCTGCCGCCCCACTCCGCCGACGCCGGCTCCCCGTCCCACGACGGCAGCGGCGCCACCGCCCACTTGCCCGCGGAGCTCTCCGCGTTCGAGCCCAGGATGACCGGGCCCCACCCGGGGCCGACCCAGGAGGCGATGGTGCCGTCCGCGAACGCCGCGTTCCACTCCGGGCTGTAGATGGGCAGGTCTGCGGTCAGGCCGTCGTTGTGCAGACCGGCCCAGTAGTCGAGGACGTTCTGGATCTCAGGCTGGTCGTAGTCGATGGCGATCGTCTCGCCCTCGACCGAGACCGGCGCGATGCCCGCCTGCCAGTACATGCGGTTCATGCTGCCGTCGGCGAAGGCACTGTTGGCGATGTGGCTGCCCGGGAGCGCGGCCTGCAGCGTGCCGGCGTCCTGCGCGAACTCCTCCCACGTCGCGGCGGGCTCGATGCCGGCCTGGGCGTAGAGGTCGGTGCGGTAGTACAGCGCCATCGGGGACGCATCGATCGGGGTCCCGTAGACCTCGCCGTCCACGGTCAGCTGCGACATGATGCTGTCGGCGAAGTCGTCCTTGATCTCGTCGATGCCGAAGTCGGTGAGCGGCACGATGTAGCCCGACATGGCGTTCTGCAGAATGCCCGGGTACTCGATCATCGCCACATCCGGCGCACCGCTGCCGGCCTGGAAGGCGGTCTGCAGGCGCTCGCTTCCCGTCGCGGCGTCGCCCGGGTTCACCAGGTTGACCTTGATGTCGGGGTGCTCCTCCTCGAACAGCTCGGCGATGTCCTTCGCATTGGTCGACCACGACCACACGGTGATCTCGCCCGACGCTTCACCGTCGGCACCCTCGTCTCCACCTCCCCCGGAGGCACAACCGGCCAGGGCCGCCGCGGTCATGGCAACGACGCCGATGCCGAGCAGGCGCGTGAGCTTTCGCTGTGTGGACATGGAATTCCAATCGGGAGAGCTGTGAAGGTGCGCGTTCGCATCCCGAGATAAATATTCACCATACAAGCTCAAATGGCAACTGCATTTGCCTATCGAATTCCGGGACTCCGTCCCTTTCAGATGGCGCGCGCATTTGCTCCTGCGGGTTGCATGGCAAACGTCGTCGCAGAGACCGTAGGTTGCCTGCCGCTCCGGCGAGCGGCTGCGCTCGATGCCAACTGTTGACAGTTGTCACTTCAGCCCGATAGAAAGGGGTCCACGTCCGCAGGGACGCCGACGAAGAGAGGGACAGCAATGGCTGCTGACACACGCCCGGCGGATTCGACCGCCCCCCGTAAGATCGCACCCCGCGTGGTCATCGCCGGAGCAGTGGGATCCGTGATCGAGTATTTCGATTTCGGCGTCTACGGCTACGTCGCCACCATCCTCGCCGTGCACTTCTTCGCCGCCGGCGATCCGATCGCCGCGCTGCTGTCGACCCTCGCCACCTTCGCGGTCGCCTTCGTCCTGCGGCCGGTCGGCGCGCTCCTGTTCGGACACTACGGCGACCGGTTCGGCCGTAAGAACGCCCTGGCCGCCACCGTCATCCTGATGGCCGCCGCCAGCGGTCTGATCGGCATCCTCCCCTCCTACGCCGCGATCGGCCTGGGTGCGACGGTGCTGCTGGTCCTCGCCCGCTGCCTGCAGGGCCTCGCCGCCGGCGGTGAGCTGGGCGGCGCCGCATCCTTCGTCGCCGAGCAGTCCCCCAACCACCGCCGCGGCCTGTTCACCTCGACGACGCAGATGGGTGCGCTCGGCGGCTCGCTGATCGCGTCGCTGACCGTCCTGATCCTCAACCTCACGCTCGGCGCCGAGACGATGCAGGACTGGGGCTGGCGGATCCCGTTCCTGATGGCGATCCCGATCGGCCTGTTCGGCCTGTGGATCCGCAGCGGCCTGGAGGAGTCCGAGGAGTTCGAGAAGGCCCGCGCCGCCGCAGCCGAGCTCAAGAAGAAGCAGCAGCCCATCCGCACGCTCTTCACCCGGTACCCCGTCAAGCTGCTGCAGGTCGTCGCCCTGTCGGTGCTGCTGTTCTCGGCGTACTACATCGCCTACGTGTACGTGAACATCCACATGCAGACGGCGCTGGAGTTCTCGGCCGACTTCGCCTACCTCTCCACGACCCTCACCCTCCTCGTGTCGGTCATCCTGATGCCCTACTTCGGGTACCTCTCCGACAAGATCGGGCGCAAGCCGGTGTTCGTCGTCGCCTCGATCGCCGGGATCGTCCTGGCCGTCCCCGCCTTCATGCTGTTCGAGTTCGGCGGCCCCGTCGCCGTGATCAGCCACATCATCCTGGGCCTGGTCGACTCGGCGCTCATGGGCGTCGCGCTCTCCACCTACGCCGAGATGTTCCCCACGCCCGTCCGCTACACCGGCATCGCGTTCGGATTCAGCGTCGGCGCGGCCCTGGCCGGCGGCACCTCGCCGTACATCGCGACGTGGCTCGTGGACGCGACCGGCAACCTGCTGGCCCCCGCCTTCTTCCTCATGGGCACCGGTGTCATCACGCTCATCGCCGCATTCATGCTGAAGGAGACGCGAGGCATCGAACTGCAGGACGTGGCGTAGCCATGTCGCCCGATCGCGCCCGGGCCGTCTCGCGGACGTCGCTGCCCTCACAGGCGGAGGACCTCATCCGCGAGATGATCCTGGACGGAACCCTCGGTGCCGGTGAGCGCCTCAACGAGGTCGCGATCGCCGAGTCGATCGGGATCAGCCGGGGACCGCTGCGCGAAGCGATCAAGAGGCTGTCGGGGCAGGGATACCTCACGAGCGAGACCCACCGCGGGGCCTTCGTCAAGCAGTACACCCCGCAGGAGATCGTCGACCTCTACGAGCTGCGCAGCGCCCTCGAGCTGCACGCACTGCGCCTCGCAGTCCAGCGCGCTGCCGACGCGGATCTCGAGGCGCTCGCGAGGCGGCTCTCGGACGAGTACGCCCGCCTCACACGGCACGCGGCGGATGCCGCGGAGCAGCGCGAGCCGTACGTGTCGGAGCTGGACTTCCACGAGCAGCTCGTCGCGCTCAGCGGCAACCGCGAGATCCGCGATCAGCTGTCCCACGCCAACCACAAGCTGTATCTCGCCCTGCGGCCCACGGCACGCACCTCCACCCGCGAGGAGCACGCGGTCTCCGCGCACCGGCAGATCCTCGATCGCGTGCTCGCGCGGGATGCGGACGGAGCGGTCGAACTCCTCGCCGCCCACCTCGCGGACTCGATGAGCAACAGCCTGAGCGTCCTGGGTCTTTCCGACTCGTCAGATCCGATTCAAAGGAGCGTCGACACATGAGCAGTCCCTACGATCTCAGGATCACCGGCGGGAAGGTCTTCCTCGAAGGCCTCGGCCCGAGCGATGTCGACCTGCTCATCCGGGACGGTCGCATCTCCGGCATCGTCGGACGGGAGCAGCAGGCGGATGCGGCGGAGACCGTCGATGTGACCGGCAAGCTCGTCCTGCCCGGCGCGATCGACCCGCACGTGCACCTCGGCAAGGACATCCGCGTGCCCCGCGATCCCGACGACGCCGAACGGGAGTCGGCATCCGCGGCCGCCGGCGGCGTGACGACGATGCTCGTGTACCTGATGAGCTCGAGCTCCTACACGGGCGAGTTCGCCTCGGCGCGCGCCGCCATGGACTCCAACTCCCACATCGACTACGGCTTCCACTTCGTCCTGGGCACGCCCGAGCACCTGGAGGAGTTCGCCGACTACATGGGGCTCGGGGTCTCCTCGTTCAAGTTCTTCATGAACTTCCGCGGCGACGAGGGCAAGTACCTCGGGATGCCGGGCAACGACGACTCGTTCATGTACGACATCCTGCGCAAGAGCGCCGAGCACGGCGCGATGATCAACCCGCACCCCGAGAACATCGAGCTGGTGAGGATGTTCCGCGACGAGCGCGGCGACGAGTCGGCCGGTCCCCTCGCGGTGTGGAACGCTGCCCGCCCGGCGTTCGTCGAGGCGGAGGCGGCGCAACGCGTCGCCTACCTCGCCAGCGTCACCGGGGCATCCGTCTACTGCGTGCACACCAGCAGCCGCGAGGCCGTCGAGGCCATCGCGCGCCAGCAGGCGTCGTACCCAAACATCTTCATCGAGACCTGCACGCAGTACCTGACGCTCGACACGACCTCCGACGCCGGCGTGTACGCCAAGGTGAACCCTCCCGTGCGTCCGCGGGAGGACGTCGAGTTCCTGTGGAAGGCGTTCGAAGACGGCCTCATCGACGCGGTGGGCTCCGACCACAACGCCCGGCACCGCTCCAACAAGGAGAAGGACATCTGGAGCGCGTCGGCGGGATTCCCCGGCCTCGGGGGCCTGCTGCCCCTCACGCTCGCCGAGGGGCTCCGCCGCGGTGTGAGCCTGGACACGATCGTCGAGGCGGTGAGCACGCGAGCCGCCAAGCTCTTCGGCATGTACCCCCGCAAGGGGACCATCGCCGTCGGATCGGATGCGGATCTCGTCGTTCTCGACATGGATGCCCCGTCCACGATCACCGCGGAGACCCAGCACTCGGCAGCCGAGTACACGCCCTGGGAGGGCACGGAGCTGCCCCTGTCGGTGGTGCACACCATCGTCGGCGGGCGGTTCGCCCTCCGGGACGGAGTCCTGACAGACCAGCGCGCGGGGAGCTACATCCCCCGCGCCCACAGCGGCGCGGCCGCACTAGGAGGATGAGCGCATGTCCCGGTTCACATCTGACCTGATCGATCCCACCACCACCGAGCGCTACGCCGCCGCGGGGTTCGGCCGACCGGTCGGCATGGGACGGAAGCCCGCCCTGCTGATCATCGACGTGCAGTACCGCACGACCGGGACCACGCCGATGCCGTTCGACAAGGCCATCGAGGAGTTCCCCACGAGCGTCGGCGACGTGGCGTGGGATGCCGTCGGCAACATCAGCCGACTCCTGGAGGTGTTCCGCAGCAACGGCTGGCCGGTGCTGTACCCGCACGTCGCGCCCAAGAAGGGGTTCGATCAGGGAGCGCTGGGGGCGAAGGTGCCCGGCATCATGAACATCGCCGAGCGCGGTTACGACTTCGTCGAGGAGATCGCGCCCGTGGACGGCGACGTCCTCCTGCCCAAGAAGCACCCGAGCGCCTTCTTCGGGACTCCGCTGGCCTCGTACCTGATCCAGACCGGGGCCGACTCCCTCGTCGTGACGGGGTGCTCGACGTCGGGATGCGTCCGCTCCACGGTCGTGGACGCCTTCTCCTACAACTACCGGGTGAGCGTCCCGAGCGACGCGGTCTACGACCGCAGCCGCATCATCCATGACGTGAACCTGTTCGACATGGACCAGAAGTACGCAGACGTGAGCACGACCGAGGACCTCGTCCGCACGCTCAACGAGATCGGAGAGAACCGCTGATGGAACGCGACGTCGACGTCATCGTCGTGGGCGCCGGCGGCTGCGGCCTGACCGCCGCGATCGCCGCCGCCGAGGCCGGCGCATCCGTCGCCCTCCTGGAGAAGGAGGAGCGCGCCGGCGGCAACACGTGGCTGAGCACGGGATCGGTGCCGGCTGCCGGCTCCCGCTTCCAGAAGGAAGCCGGCGTGGCGGACAGCCCCGAGATCATGGCCGCCGACCTCCTGCGCAAGAGCGGCCCGCACGACGCCGAATCCACCGTCGAGCTGCTCGCCCGCGAATCCGCCTCCCTCGTGGAGTGGCTGGTCGACGATCACCAGGTCGACCTGCGGCTCATCACCGACTACAAGCACGTCGGCCACAGCATCACGCGCCTGCACGCCCCCGCTGCGCGCAAGGGCGAGTTCCTCGTGAAGGACCTCGTCGCCGCCGCCGAGCGGCTCGGGGTGGAGGTCGTCACCGGCAACCCCGTCGCGGGTCTGCTGATCGAAGACGGCGCGGTCGTGGGCGTGCGCGTGGCCGGGGAGCGCAGCGGCGAGTACGAGCTGCGCGCAGGTGCCGTCGTCCTCGCCGCCAACGGCTTCGGCGGCGACCGGGAGATGCTGCGGCAGTGGATCCCCGAGATCGCCGAGGCTCAGTACTTCGGTGCCCACGGCTCCACCGGTGAGGCCATCGCCTGGTCGGAGGAACTCGGCTCGCAGGTGGGGAACATGGGCGCCTACCAGGGGTACGCGGCCGTCGCCTATCCGCACGGCTCGATCGTCTCCTGGACCACCGTGGAGATGGGCGCCTGCCTCCTCTCCCCCTCCGGCGAGCGCATGGGCGACGAGAGCGTCGGATACTCGGCGTTCGCACCCGTCGTCTCGGCCGTGACGGAGGAGTCGTGGGTCGTGCTGGACCAGCGCATCCGCGATTACGTCCTCGGCAACGAGGAGGAGTTCCGCGACCTCGTGGAGATGGGCGGTCTCGCCGAGGCCGCAGACGAAGCCGCCGTCGCCCGCATCATCGGGGCCGATGACGCCACCGTCGCAGCATCCCTGGAGGAGTTCGCCCAGGCTGCGCAGGGGAACCGGCCCGACCCGTTCGGGCGCACGGACTTCGGCTTCGGGCCGCTGGGCCGGCCGTACTACGTGGTCCGCTCCGTCCCCGCGCTCTTCCACACGCAGGGCGGGGTCACCGTCACCGACACCGCCGCGGTCGTCCGCGCCGATGGCGCGACGATCCCCGGCCTGTTCGCCGGGGGCGGTGTGGCCGCGGGCGTGTCCGGCCGGGACGGCGCCGACGGGTACTCCTCGGGCAACGGGCTCCTCACCGCCATCGGGCTCGGACGGATCGCCGGGGTCAGCGCGGCCCGGACCGCGGGCCAGGAGTAACCAGCGCCTGGCCGGCGCGCTACGCCGGCCAGGCGCGAAGAGTCGTCTCCACGACCCGGTCGAGATCCTCACGAGCGACTCCGTTCGCGGCCTGGACGGCGAGGCCGAACACCACGGTCATGATGTACCGGGCGAGCCCTGCGGCGTCCGCATCCGCGGGCAGATCCCCCTCGTCCATGGCACGCCGGAAGCGCTCGGCGAGACGATCCCCCGCTTCGCTTCGCACCCGCACGAGCAGCTCATGCGCGGGCCGGGCGCCGTCGCTGGCTGCCAGAGCCCCCTGGACCGTCAGGCATCCCTGCGGGCTGTCCGGCCGCGTGGTCGTATCGAGCACCCCGCGCAGGAACGCCTCGGCGACGGCCCGCGCGGTCGGTTTCTCGAGCGCGTCCATCTCGTAGGCGGATGGCCCTCGCAGGTAGCGATCCAACGCCTTCCGGAAGAGCTGCTCCTTGTTGCCGAACGCCGCGTACATGCTCGTCTTGGTGATGCCCATGGCGCCGGTGAGATCCGTGAGACTGGATCCCTCGTAACCCCGCTGCCAGAACGTCCTCATGGCGCTGTCGAGCGCGTCATCCATGTCGAATTCTCTCGGGCGGCCGACCGCGGCTCCTGGTGACCTCGACATCCCCTCACTGTACTTTTGCCCGGGCGTGTTGCGGACGGGCCCGGGCCGCGCGGTGCAGCACCACGACGGTGGACGCCACGACGGCTGCGGCGATCAGGACTCCTGCCACCAGGACGACGCCGCGCGGGTGGACGATGGACTGTCCTAGGAGGGCCTGCACCGTCACGTTGACGAGCGATGCGGCGAACCCGAGCACCACGATCATCAGCACGCGGTACCGAGCGCGCGGAAGTGACAGCACGGGCACCCACCGGCCGAGCAGCTCGAGGGCCAGGAGCGTCAGCGGGATGGTCTGCAGGGCATGCATCCCGAGGAAGTGCGGGATGCGCAGATCCCCGCCCACCGTGCTCCAGCCCAGCAGCGGAAGGCCGGGACCGCCATCGGGCACACCGACGGCGTGGGCGCCGACGATGCCCTGGAAGTCGCCGATCTGCCCTGGGGTGGGCAGCGTCATCAAGAACCCCAGCCCCATTCCGGCCAGGGACAGGATGATTCCGGCCCTGGCCGCGAGGGTGCGGGCGGCATCGGGGCCGGGGTTGCGGACGACGGCGATCGCGACCAGCAGGGTCATGACCCAGACGAGGGCGATGGATGCTGCCATGACGGCCCAGACCGCGGTGTGGAACGGCGTGGAGATGTTGAAATGGCTCGACTGCGCCGCGCCGGCCAGCGCGAAGATCAGCACGATCTCCACGGACAGCGCGATCGCCACCCACGTACCGGCCCGATCCGCGACGCGGCGCCCGCGCCGGACCTGGCCGATGAGCCACGCGAGCGTGAGCGTGTAGACGGCGCCCGAGATCGCGAACTTCAGAGGCTTCAGCCACACCCCCGCGCCGGTCACCTGGCGCTGGTCCAGGACGGCCATCAGCGCCGCTCCGACGGCGAGCACGACCATCGCCGCGGCGAAGACGAGGAGAGGGCGATGCCAGTGGGCCGGTTTCGGGATGGGGCCGGCGACCAGCGTTTCAGTCATGGCGTCGATCCCGCGACGATGAGGCCGATCCCGGCGGACAGGAGCCCGAGCACGAGCACGCCGGCTCCGACCCAGAGCAGAGCCACCGCCCGGTTCGGCCGCGCAGGGTCCTTGCCGATCACCGAGACGAAGAACCCCGTCGGCATCAGGATCGCCGCCACGAAGACGGCCAGCGACAACGTCGCGAAGGGCTCCGGCACGTCGCTCGTCTCCACGAGCAGCATGGTCACGAGGCCGAGGATCACGAGCACGCCGGCGTGAGCGTGGCCGGCGCGGAAGAACGACTTCTGAAGGTCATTGGCGGGGAACCTGCCCGCCACAGTGGTGAACACGAAGCGGCCACCGTAGGCGACTCCGATGACGGTGAGGAGGACGACTCCGGCGATGATCTGGTGGACGCTGTCGATCATGATGGCTCCTTGGCAGAGGTGGGTGCGGGAATAGAACCGTACCGACCGGAACAAAATTCCACCACCACCTGCACAAGAGTGCGCCGGAGTCCGCCTCAGCCCGCCCGTCCGGGCCGCTGCGCGCGCTGGAGATTGCGGATGAGCTCCTCCCGGCTCTGTCCGTCGACACTGTGGCGCCACATCGGCGTGCCGGGCGCGCTGCGCCACGATTCGCGCAGCGGGCTGTTGTCGACCGCGTCGAAGCCGAATTCGTCATAGAGGCGGGTGACCAGCTCCACCGCATCCGGATGACCGCTCGAGACCACCAGCGCCTTGCGGTCGGGGGCGCCTGCCGGGCGGGCGAGCCGGATGAGCGCGGGCAGCGCGTCACTGGGAACGCGGATCTGGACGCGCGGGTGGAACTGGACGTGCGAGAACGCCTTCACGACCTTGGCGGCGGGCAACTGCTCCTGCCGCAGTTCGTGGACCGTCTTGCGGCCCGAGTCCACCTCCGGATAGTTGCCATCTCGCCAGGTCATGTAGTTGTTGTTGTCGAGGACGATCTTCCCCGCCAGGTCGGCGACCGGCAGGGTGGAGTGGGGCGCGTACGGGAACGCGACGAACGCGAAGTCACCCTGCGCCGCCGCATCCGCCACCGTCGCCGCCCGCGCCTTCGGTCCGAGCTGCGCGACCAGGGCCTGCAGCGTCTGCGGTCCGCGGGAGTTCGCGATGACGATGTCGTAACCGGCCGCGATGGCGACGCGCGCGAAGGTGCTTCCCGCCTGTCCGGCGCCGAGGACAGCGATGGTGGTCATGACGGGTTCTCCCTGCTGAGAGGCGGATGGGGCTGGGAATGGCCCACGCGCCAGCACACAACGCCCTTCGGGAGCGCGCTGTTCCACCGGCCTCGGAACCGCGGTGCTACGCGGGCCACACCAGCTCGTCTTGCCGGCTGAGGACTTCCTGGTGCAGAGACAGACGCACCGCCTGGACGTCGCCCCGATCGACGGTCTCGCGGCGGATGGCGAGGGAGACCTCCACCCTGGCGGGGCGCAGCGGGGCCGCGACGCGACGGAGCTCGGGGGCTGTCACGGCCATGAACTTCGGGAGGAATGCCACTCCCCCGCCATGTCGAGCCGCTTCGACCAGGGCGAAGATGTTGGTCGAGGCGAAGCGGATCTCGGCGCCCGGCACGTAGGCGTTCAGTTCGTGCTCCCGCACCCGCTCGAGCGAGTCGACCAGGTAGATCAGCGCGTGACGCTGCAACTCCTCCGCCGAGGCGGGGTCGCCGTGCTCCGTCAGGTACGGCCCGCTTGCGTAGAAGGCCGAGTCGTAACTGCACAGTCTCTCGATGAGCAGCCGGCTCCGGGGCGGCGTGCCGATGACAAGCGCGACGTCGAAGTCGGCCTGGCCGAGGGTCAGCCGGTGGGCGCCCGTGAGCAGTTCGACTGCGAGTCCGGGGTGCCGGGTCCGCAGCCTCGTGAGGGCGGGAACGACGAAACGCGATCCGAAGCCGTCCGCGGCCGTGACCCGGATCGTGCCCGTCATGCCGTCGGTCGCGGCCGTCGCGACGGATCGCGCCGCGGACTCGACGGCTTCCCCGATGGCGCGGCCATGCTCGGCCACGATGCGCCCCTCCGCGGTGAGCACCCAGGTGTCGTGGCCCCGTCCGATGAGCCGCGTCCCCAGCGCCGCCTCGAACCTGCGCAGGCGACGGGAGACGGTGCTGTGGTCCACACCGAGGCTGCGGGCTGCAGCGACCAGACGCCCCGTCTCCGACACCGCGGCCAAGTACCGCAGGTCGTCTGCGCGAATGTTCCTGATGTCGGCTTCGTCGACCACAGCGACCTCTCCCCCGAGCAGGCGCACGTCTGCACAGCTGGTGTGCACTTCCGCTCATATCCGCGCAGGCTACCGCAGTCCTACAGTCGGTCAAGCCGTCGCCGCCCGGTCGATCGGCCACACAGGATCAGGAGGATCCCGATGAGCAGACCCACCATCGTGCTGGTGCACGGAGCGTTCGCCGATGCCGCGAGCTGGACGCCCGTCACCCGGGCGCTTCTGGACGCGGGGCACCCCGTCATCGTCCCCCCGAACCCGCTGCGCACGCTCTCGGGCGATGCCGAAACGGTGCGCCGGGTCGTGGAGGCCGTCGACGGGCCCGTCCTCCTCGCCGGTCATTCCTACGGCGGCGCGGTGATCACGGTGGCGGGGGCCGCTGAGAACGTCGTCGGGCTGGTGTACGTGGCCGCGTACGCGCCGGACGAGGGCGAGAGCCCGGCAGACATGGATGCGCGCTATCCTGCGACGGACCTGCGCGATCACCTCGTCGCGCTGCCGAACCCGACCCCCGGGCGGGAAGACGGCGTCGACCTCTCCGTGGCGCCGGATGCATTCCTTCCCGTCTTCGCGGCCGGCCTCGACCCGCGCATCGCCGAAGTGCTCGCGGTGTCTCAGCGTTCGTTCGCCGATGCGGCCTACACCGAAGCCGCTTCCACCGCCGCATGGAGGGTCAAGCCGAGTTGGGGCATGGTGGCGACGGCGGATCGGACCGTTCAGCCCGACGTCCAGCGACACGGGTACGAGCGCGCCGGCACGCACATCGTCGAGATCGACGGTCCGCATCTGGCCATGCAGACGCATCCGCGCGACGTCGTCGCCCTCATCGAGACGGCGGTGAGCGCCACGGTCGCTGCCGCCGCATGAGGCGGCGCGACGGGCCGCACGGAGGGCCACCGACTCGCGGGGGCCCTCCGTGCGCCGGTCACGCGTTCGCGGTCACCCGTCGGTGTGCCCGGCCGCCGAAGTGAAGGTACGTCGGGAGGCCGTCGGCATCGGCCGGGTTGAAGAAGACCGCGAGCAGGGCTGCGTCGGAGATGGGCAGGTCGAGCAGGAACGAGTCCTCGCGGGCGACCGGCTGCAGGGGCAGGTCGACCATCGGAGGCCAGCCCTGATCCTGCGCGACGCCGTGAGAGGGCGTCACGGTGGCCAGCAGGCGGCCCTCCTGACCCGCGGAGATCTGCAGGCTCAGCCCTTCGCGTTCGTACGTGCCGACGTAGCGGCCGACCTCCGCCACTCCCGCATCCTCCAGCGCCGCGGGGTCGGGGCGCGGGCCGACCCCGAGCCGTCGCCCGAACAGCCAGTCTGCGAGCTCGCGGTACATGTTCAGCGCGCTTTCCACGTTGGTCTGCAGGCAGAACCCGAACCGCTGCTCCGGGGCGACGCGCATGAACGCGTTCTGCCCGATCGAGTTGCCGTCGTGGCCGATGACGGGAACATCGCCCCACCGGTCCAGGATCCAGCCCAGGCCCCAGCCTTTTCCGAGCACCGAGTCGTCGACCAGTTCCACCTGCTGCTCGAGCATGCTCGCGGCAAGCCCGGCGTCCAGCAGCCGCGTGCCATCCGGCGCCACCCCGCCGTCGAGGTGCAGTCGCACGAACTCGAGGACGTCACCGGCGGAGGCGACGACGGCGGATCCCATCGGGCCGAAGGCACGCCACAGGCCCCACGTCGTGCTCACGATCTGGGTCGCGGGATCTTCGGGGTCGGGGATGTGACCCACGGCGGCGGGATGGACGATCGCGTCCTCGGCGAACGACACGGTGTGCTGGAGTCCGAGCGGCGTGAAGATGCGCTCGCGCAGCGCCTGCTCGAAGCTCATCCCCATCTGGACCTCGACGATCCGACCCAGGATCGAGTACCCGCTGTTGCTGTAGCTCCAGATCGCCCCGGGCGGCGCGATCTGCGGCAGCTCGGCGCATCCGGCGACATACGCGGCGAGCGCGTCGTCGCCGCGTCCGGTGTCGGTGAAGTGGTCGCCGTCGAAACCACTCGTGTGGGTCAGCAGGTCGCGCGCGGTCACGGTGTCGCGGGCTCGGGGGTCGGCGACTTCGAAGTCGGGCAGGTAGGTGCGGATGGGGGCGTCGAGGTCGAGGGTCCCCTCCTCCACCAGCATCATGACCAGCGTCGCGGTGTAGAGCTTGCCGATGGAGCCGGGGAGGAAGAGCGCATCCGGGGTGGTCGCCTGCCCCGTCCGCAGGCTGAGCACGCCGGTGGCGACTTCGGTGACCGAATCGCCATCCAGGACGGCCAGCTGCGCGCCGGGGACGTCGTGCTTCGTGATCAATTCGGCGAGCTTCTGCTCCAGTTCCTCCGACGCGAACATCCCGTTCTCCTTCATTGCTCGACCTACAGTGTAGGTAAGAATACCTACACTGTAGGTATCGCTGTCAAGAGCGTTATGCTCGTCCGGTGGCGGCCCTGACGCGAAGACGCATCCTCGAGTGCGCGGTCGCCATCGCCGACCGCGACGGGCTGGATGCCGTGACCCTGCGCCGGATCGCCGGCGAGCTGGGGGTGCACGTCACGTCGCTGTACAACCACGTGGAGACGCGCGACGCCATCACCGACGGGATCGTCGAGCTCCTCCTCGACCAAGCCCACCTCCCCGTCACCCCGGTGGACTGGGAGGAGTGGGTCCGCACGTTCTTCGCCGCGATGAGTGCTCTGGCCATCCAGCATCCGGGTGCGTTCGCCGCGCTTTCCCGCCGACCCGTGCAGGGGGCGCGGGCCGCCGCGTCGTTCGAGATCGCGATGGCGGCCTTCGCGCGGGCGGGACTGTCCGCGGGCGAGGCCTACAGCGCCGTGAAAGCCGCCGTCTTCCCCGCGCTCATGGTGGGGGCCGAGCGCAGCATGAGCGCCCGGGGCGAGCTCCCCGAGACGGTCATGGAAGACCTCCCGCCCGAGAGCTTCCCTCAGTTCCACGCACTCGAGGATTACGACCCCACCCTGGCGTGGGCGTTCAGCCTCGAAACCCTGGTGGCGGGGCTGCGAGCGCAGATCTCGGATCGCGCGAGCACCGCCCGATAGGACGGTCCCGGCTCAGCCGGCGTGCGGGCCGTGGTCCTCGGTATCCGGTTCGGCACGCAGGAGATCGGCGATCTCCTCCTCCGGCCGCGGCGCCTCCGTCTCATCCGCCTCCAGCTCGGGGATCGTCGGCTCATCAGGGCCCGGAACATGCTCCTGGGACGAGTGCTCGGGGTGGGAAGACATGGCGGGCCCTTCGGTCGACGACCTCCACAGCGTATGCCCGACCCCGCCTCCTCACGTCAGGCGGCGCGTCGTGAGGAGGTGCTGGAGGATGGACTCGGTCGGAACGGATGCCGGATCGTACTTGTAGCTCAGCTTCTGCACGATCGAGATCTCGTCGATCACGCCTGCCACCTCCGGCGACCAGGGCTGCATCATGCTCAGCTGCAGCACGTGACTGGCGGCGCTCGAGAGATGGCCGGCTTCGGACCACTGCCCGCGGAACTCGGGGATCAGCGCCCGCAGGGCTTCGAAGATCCGGTGGTAGAGGAAGTAGTCGGGCAGATCGTCCCGCTCCGCCCACCACATCTCCAGCGCCGCGCGCTGCAGCCGGATGACGAGGGAACCGGGAGTGGCCGCGATGAACCAGTTGCCGATCTGTCCTGTGGTCCAGCGCGGATACAGCACGCCCGCGTCCAGGAACGGCCGGATGACCTCGCCCAGCGGGCGGGGCACCCAGCACGTCGCATCCACCCAGATCCCGCCGTGACGCTCGAGGAGGGCAGCCCTGACGTAATCGGCGAAGTGGGCGGGGCGGTCGTGCTCGAGCACCGACTGGACGCGCGGCGGAATATCGATCAGCTCGCGCACACTCCCCGCATCCAGCAGGCGAACGTCGGCATGCACACGCTGGAGTTGGGCGACGCATGCGCGGACGAGGTCGGGAGCGTCGTCCACGCCGGTGTTCCAGTACGAGTACACCGGAAGCGGCACGTCGCGGGCACGGGCGCCCTCTTCGGCGGCCAGTCGTCTCCCGAGGGCCGAGCTTCCGCGTCCGGCCGGCAGGCGCGCGGTACGGCGGAGTTCATCCGTGCGCTCGCGGAAGAACTCGGTGACGGCGCGGCTCCCCCGCCGGGCCGCGGCGGGGTCCACGGCGTCCTTGAACTTCTCGACGCGTGCGAGCTGTGCCGCGAGGCCTGCGAGGAAGGACGGGGCGCCGTCCTCCGCCGCACCGGGGCGGACGAGGTGGGCCATGGTTCAGTGTTCCACGTGACCGGCGCCGCGCGACGGCGACGGCAGGTGCGTCGCTCTGCCGATCGCCCTGACGGTGCAGTGGATCTCCCATCCCAGGCGCGGGCCCGCCGACCGCTTGTCCGCCGCCGCTTCCGCGTTCGCCCGCGCCCGAACTCCTCAAGACGGGCACGGAAATGGCGTCAACACCGGCTGCAACCGGTTCCCGGGGCTGGTTTTGCGGAGTTCGGGCGGGGGCGCGCCCGGTAGCGGTTCCGCAGAGCTGGCGGACGCGGGCATCCCGCCCGGGCCCGCCGGTGCCGCCCGAGGGTCGGGTTGCCGCCTCCGCCTGACCCGAACTCCTCAAGTCGGCCGCAGAATCGCCCGAACGCCGTGTACAACAGGTTCGCGGGGGCGGTTTTGCGGAGTTCGGGCGGGGCCGCGCCCGGACCAGGCAGCAGACGCCGCGAACCTTCCGGCGCTGTTCCTGCCGGCGCTGCCTGCCCGCGCGAAGCCGGCACCGACTCCCCACCACCGGCACACAGCACCGTGCTGAGTCGGGTGATTCAAAGGAGCTGATCCGGGGTGATGCGAGCCTCGGGGCGCCGCGGCGGCAGGACCAGGAGGAGCCCGAGGACGGCGCTGAGTCCGAGGCTGATGATGTTCCCGATGACGTCCAGCGCGGAGCCCTCCAGGTGCACCAGGTGATAGCCGAAGTGCAGGATCCCGAACACCGCCCACGCGACGCCGGCAACCCGGCCCGGAAGGGCACTGCGATGGACGATCGCGAGCACGCTCACTGCTGTCAGGGCGAGGTAGAAGCTCCCCACGTCGCGGATGAGGTGCTCGTTGTAGGGGCCGTCGACGTCGATCCAGTGCAGGCCGAAGCCGGGGAACGACGCATAGAACTCGGTCGGGAAGAACTGCGCCCAGATTCCGGCGTACAGCCCGAGGACCACGGTGAAGGCCAGCAGAACGCGGCGGAAAGGTGTGTTCACATCCACCAGACGACGCAGCGCCGGGAAACGTGAGGTGGGAACGGACCCTGCCGCGATCGTGGAACGCCGCCTACCGTCAAGGACATGGATCAGAGCGGCGACGCCGCCGGCGGCGGCGGCGGCGGCGAGGAGAGAAGATCCGATGAACGAGTGGACCGCCGAGGAGCTTCGCCGGCTCGACAGGATCGGCGAAGTGCGCGTCGCCGGCCGCCACGCCGATGGCACGTCGCGGACTCCCGTGATCGTCTGGCACGTGGTGGTGGACGGCCAGCTGTATCTGCGCTCGGTGAAAGGTCCGCGGGGCCAGTGGTTCCAGGGCGCCACGAAGTACTTCGACGGATTCCTCAGCTGGGATGGTCACACACGGCCGGTGGCCTTCACACTCGACTCCTCGCACGACGTCGCGATCGATGCCGCGTACGCCGCCAAGTACGGCAACGGGTCTGCGACCCGGGCGATCACCACGGCACTTGCGAAGCAGACCACCCTGCGCGTGAACCCCCGTTGACGCGGGCCGGCCCCCATCCACCACCACCGTCGAGTCGGATCCACTGCTGACGGGGCTGGCTCCATTCGCGTGCGACGTCGGTGAGCCAGATGGTGGAGTCAGGACCCCACCCGGCGATGACCGTGGCGTATTCACTGTCGATTTCAATGAGCTTCGTCGCCGAGGAAAGGTACCCCAGGGTCGTGAGGTGGGCGGCGTCCCATTGCTGCGCCACCCGCTCCCAGTCAGGGATGAGCCACCTGCCGTCACGCCCGGTGACGCGGAACCAGTCGTGGCGACGGGACGCGGTCACCTCCATCGGATAGTCGCGGCACAGATCCGCCCAGTCGTCGGCGGAGCCGATTTCGAGCACCCGTCCTGCTCCGCGTACCGGGATGACGGTCGCGACCTCCCACCCGAGGGAGTCCTCCACCAGTTCGAGTGCATCCCGTACCTGTGCGCGAGTTTGCAGAAGCTGCTGCGGGATCGACCACCACGTCCCGGACCAGTTGGCGTGCGGGTCTGACGGGCGCTCTCGTGCCGACCTCTCCTCCTCCTCGCCCTGCTCTCTCGTCCACCGGGAGAGAACTGCGGACGGATCGCCTTCGATCGGCATTCTGTCCGAGGCGACGCGCCAGTCCACCGCCCACTGCGCCCTCGCGGACGGCGCCGTCATGTCTGGCATCACCGCGACCAGGCGGGCGGCGACCCGTGACAGCGACTGCCGCACGACCGGCAGGGAGGCGACCCTGTCCGCACCATCGGGCTCCTGCCAGTAGAGAGCGAAGTCCACCGTTTCGCACATCGCCTCTCGGACAGTGGCTTCCGACACGGAGTCCATATCTGCATGCCGGATGAGGTCAGCGACTTCGGCATCCGCGGAAGGGCGGACTTCGACATCCTCGGCGCCCCCGGCACGGAGGAGGAGTGTCCCGGGATGGGGGTCCAGTTCATGCCCGAGCCGGAACACCGCGGTGCCCACCGCCTCATTGGTCCGGCACAGGTAGCCGAGGCACAGTCGGCGCCCCCGTGGCCCGCGCAACAGTTCCTCGGAGATGTCCATGTCGAAGCCAGCTTGGTCCACTGCGCACGCACGCGCGAGCCCGCCGGGCTTTCGCGGCGGAGGCATTCCGGACGGGGTGCTGTTCATCCTGGAGCAGCGAACCACCGACCTCGCGTTCAGCGACGTGATCCTCCCAGCCGACGGCGTGCTCGATGATGGCGTCGTTATCCTGAGCTGATCGCTGACTGCCAGGGAAGAAGGCCGAGTGGACCTGCACCGGGTTCTCCCCGAGCTGCGACAGCCGATGAAGCGCGCGCAGGTCTCAGCGCCGCGCTGGCTGGTGCGGACGGCCGTGAGACTGATGCCGGTGCCGAAGTCGGATGCCGTGCGCGTGACGAAAGCCCGCACCGGACGCGTCCGGCTCCGTGTGTACATTCCTGGGGGCGAGCGGAGCGGCGTGGGGTTGCTATGGGTGCACGGCGGCGGCCTGCTCTTCGGCGACGCGAAGCAGGACGAGTCTCTGTGCCTGTCCACGGCGGAGCGGCTGGGGATCGTGATCGTGTCAGCGAACTACCGGTTCGCTCCCGAGCACCCTTTCCCCGCCGCGCACGAGGACGTCCTGGCGGCATGGGACTGGTTCCTCGAGCACGCGGAAGAGCTCGGCGTCGATCCTGACCGCATCGTCGTCGGGGGCGAGAGCGCCGGGGCAGGGCTCGCGGCGGCCCTGGCGCACCGCATCCACGACGACGAAGCCAACCGCGAGGGCTGGGCGGGGTACCTCGGCACTGCGCCAGGTGAAGAGACGGTGCCACCGCACGCGGTTCCTGCCCGTCGCACCGACCTTGGGGGGCTGCCGCCGACCTTCATCACGTGGGGGGACATCGAGCTGTTCGCCGATGAAGACCGGGCCTACGCCGAGGCCCTCCGCCTGGCAGGCGTGCCGGTGACGACCGACGTCGTCAAGGGTGCACCGCACGGCTTCGAGAACTGGGCGAAGGACACGCCCACAGCCCGCGCCCTTCTCGGCCGCGCGCAGGAGTGGCTGCGGAGTACGACCCGACGACGATAGAGCGTGGCGACGTCGAAGTCGCCCCCGGACGCAGAACTACCTCTCCGCGGACGAGCCGAGGTTGTCCGCGGCGACGGCCGTCCGGAAGGGCACCAGGAATCGGATGAGCGCGTCAGCGAGGTCATCCGGTGCTTCCTCGGCCATGTGGTGGCCGGAGTCGATGCCGTGACCGGTGACCTCGTCGGCCCACGCGCGCCAGATGACCCGCGGATCGCCGTAAAGCTGCTCCAGGTCGTCTCGCAGCGACCACAGCACGTGAACGGGCATCGCGAGGCGCCTGCCGGCCGCTCGGTCGGCTTCCTCGTCCGCACGATCGACGGTGAGGCCGGCGCGATAGTCCTCGAGCATGGCGCGGACGACCTCGGGATCCCGGATCGCTTCCTTCCACTCGGCATGGTTTGCAGCGCCCATCGTCTCCTCATCGCCGACATACCAGGCGTCGGGGTCGGCGTTGATGACGCGCTCCGGGATCTCCGGCTGGGCGAAGAAGAACCAGTGCCACCATTCGGTTGCGAACCGCGCGTCCGCTCTGCGCAGATGCTCGCTGATCGGCAGTCCGTCCAGCACGACCAGCCCCTGCACGCGCGCCTCGTGGTCCAGCGCCAGGCGAAGGGCGACGTAGCTCCCTCGGTCATGCCCGATCGCGATGAACTTCTCGTGACCCAGCCGGCTCATCAGCCGCGCCATGTCGTTCGCGACCGCGCGTTTGGAGTGAGCGGAATGGTCCGCGCGGGGTCGCGGGCCGATGGAGCGGCCGTAGCCGCGCAGATCCGGGACGATCACGCTGTACCCGGCCCGAACGAGGAGTGGTGCCACCCTGTGCCACGTGGCCCCCGTACGCGGATGCCCGTGCAGAAGCAGCACGGCAGGGCCCTCCCCCGCACGACGTACGCGGAGGGTGGTGTCGCCCACAGGCACATCGCCGATCGTGAATCCATCGAACACCGCTCCAGCCTGCCGCACGCCGGGCGCCTCGGGGGTCACCCGATGAGATAGACCATTCCGCGACCGTCCGCCGCGAGCGACTCGACGAACTCCTGCGCCCGTCGGAGATAGTCGAGGACGTAGCGAAGCTCGTCCTCATCGTCCGCTCCGTCGTGGCTGCTCCAGGTACCGGCCCACGCTCGCACCCGAGACTCGTCGATGGCACTGAGCTGGTCACGGATCGAGGGCACCTCCTCCGGGAGGATCGTCCGGACCCACGGGTCCCGCCCCAGGTCGTGCATCGTGACATGTCCCTCGAACATGCGGTGGCACGAGCCCCCGGCGGGGTCACCGGGAGCTGGGCGCGTGAGTGACTGCAGAGCAGACCAGGCCTTGTCGAGGTAGAGCATGTCGCGCTTCGGCGGGACCTGCTCGAACGTTGCGACGCTCAGGGACGCGTGAGGCTCCAAGCCCCACGCGTCGGCGAGCGGATCGCTGGAGAGGATGCTGTGTGGATCATCGACCGCCTGCTGAGCGAGGGCGGTGTCAAAGGCGTATGCGTAGTAGCGGATTCCCATGCGGTCATCATCCCGACCGAGGTGCCGCCCCGATCCTGGCATCTGACACTCTGGGGAGAACGCGCTCGTATCCCGCGCTGTGGTGGAACGGCAGTGCGGTGCCCGCTGCTGTTAGGCCGGCCGCTGCACGTGGATGCACCGTCACACGGCGCGGCGCTGCGCCACCAAGGGGCAGTCGAACGGGTCGCGTTCGCCGAGCCCGACCCGGTTGATGTATCGGATGACGATGGCGTACGACTGGAGCAGCGTGGTCTCCGTGTACGGGATCCCGCGCGCGCGGCAGTACTCCGCCACGATCGGCGCAGCCTTTCGCAGGTGCGGTCGCGGCATCGAGGGGAACAGGTGGTGTTCGATCTGATAGTTCAGTCCGCCCATGGCGATGTCGAGGAGACGGTTGCCGCGGATGTTGCGGCTGGTGAGCACCTGGCGCTGCAGGAAGCCGATCTTCCCGTCCGCCGGGGCCATCATCATGCCCTTGTGGTTCGGGGCGAACGACGCGCCCATGTAGAACCCGAACACCCCGAGCTGCACCGCGAGGAATGCTAGGGCGAGAGCGGGAGAGAGCACGAGGAAGACGAGCACGCCGTACCCGATGAGGCGAAAGCCGATCAGAAGGATCTCGACCCAGCGGCGGTCCACGGGATCACGCGACAGGACCCGCTGCACACTCGCCGCGTGCAGCGCCACGCCCTGCAGCGGAAGGATGGGGAAGAAGAACAGCCCCTGATGCGCGGCCAGCCAGCGCAGCACTCGGTTCCGGCGCTGCACCCGCTCCGGTGTCAAAGGGATGACCGGGAGCTCGGTGTCGGGATCCGTCCCCAGCTTGTTCGGGTTGGCGTGGTGCCGGCTGTGCCTGTGTCGCCACCAGCCGTAGCTCATGCCGACGAAGAGATCCCCGATGACGAGGCTCGTCCAGTCGTTCCACTTGCCGGAGGCGAAGATCTGCCGGTGGGCGGCGTCGTGACCGAGGAAGGCGACCTGCGTGAACAGCACGCCCAGCACGACGGCCGTGATCAGCTGCCACCAGGTGTCGCCGATCAGGACGAACACGGCGAGCGCGGCGATCACCAGCAGTGGAAGCCCGATCAGCTTCGCCCAGTAGTAGGCGTAGCGACGGCGCATCAGGCCGCTGGCCTGGATCGTTCTCGCGAGCTCGGTGAAGTCGCTGTTGCGGTGTCCGGTGCGCGCGGGGGCGGGCGGCGGGGCGTGCTCGTCAGCGCTCTCGTGTTTCCTCACGGGCCGTTCAACCTTCCTTGAATTGCGTGACCCACACACAATAGCGACTGATGCGGCTGACGGGGCGGTGACATCTTCGGGCGCGTTGGCCGCCGGGTGTGCTTACATCGGGAGATGACCGGGCCCGTTGACGGGGATGCTCCACCGCTGCTTCCTCCGCAGCTAGGACGCGTGTGGGGTACCGGCGAGCACGGGACGAAACGCGGAAGGCGTCCCTCGCTCGACCTGGAGATGATCGTCACCACGGCGGCCGAGTTCGCCGACTCCGACGGGATCGCTTCTCTGTCCCTGGTTCGACTGGCTGAGCTGCTCCACGTGTCCGCGAACGCCCTGTACCGCTATCTCGATTCGCGCGACGAACTCGACGTGCTTCTTCGTGAGCATGCGCTCGCGCTTCCCCCTACCCCGGCGTCAGGCACGGACTGGCAAGTCGACGCGCGTGACTGGGCGCACCGTTTGCGCAGCCGCTACCTCGCGCACCCATGGCTGGCGGATCTGCGCTTGACCGTCCCCGTCACCCCGAACGCGCTGGGCTGGCTGGAGGCACTTCTCGCCGCCCTCGAGTCGAGCCCGCTACCCCGACACGACATCCTCCGGGCGGCGGCACTCCTCGACGGATTCGTTCGGGCTCACTTCATCTCACAGCGGGATGTCGCCGCATGGGCGGCGCACCCGCTCTCGGAAGAAGACCTCGTCGAGCGAGTGGCACCCTTATTGGACGCGCGCGGATATGGCCGCGTCGCGACGATGTTCCGTTCTGGTCGGTACCAGCAGCCCACCGCCGAAACGCACGAGCGAGAGTTCGACTACGGACTCGAGCGGATCCTGCTCGGGCTCGCGGCGTAACCGGCCCGATCACGAACGGGCCGCGCCTGCCGCCGTGGGTCAACTGAAGACGAGCCAGCGGATACCGGGCGCTTGCCGTGCACATAGACCGGCGCGCAACAAGCCCTCACCCTGCAGCCGACATCGCGCCACAATCGACGCACAAGAACCGTCCGGGAGACCGGCACAGGCTCCTGCGATGTCAACCGCCCCGGAGAGTGCGATGAGATCAGGGGCGCGCTCGCCGAGGATGACGAGCGCGCGTCAGGTGTGACGATCCATGCCCCTCCCCCGGGACCGGCGAAACGGTTTCGGTTCACAGGCATCCGCGCTTGCACCGTCAAGGTTGGCGAAGCTCCTGGGTCGCGTGCGACCGGCGATCGAGCGCAGAAGGAGAAGAGCAATGTCTGCAAACAGAGCTGTCGCCTACAAGGGACCGGGTCTGGTCGAAGTGACCGACACCGCGTACCCCGAGTTCGAGCTCAAGGACGGGCCGGGCGTGAACCCGGCGAACATCGGCCGGAAGGTGCCGCACGGAGTCATCCTGCGCACGGTCGCGACCAACATCTGCGGGTCGGATCAGCACATGGTGCGCGGGCGCACCACCGCACCCTCGGGGCTCGTGCTGGGGCACGAGATCACGGGCGAGGTCGTCGAGACCGGCCCGGATGTCGAGTTCATCGAGGTGGGCGACATCGTGTCGGTGCCGTTCAATATCGCGTGCGGCCGCTGTCGCAACTGCAAGGAGGGCAAGACCGGCATCTGCCTGAACGTCAATCCCGACCGGCCCGGCAGCGCGTACGGGTACGTCGACATGGGCGGATGGGTGGGCGGGCAGGCCGAGTACGTGCTCGTGCCGTATGCCGACTGGAATCTGCTGAAGTTCCCGGATCGCGAGCAGGCGTTGGAGAAGATCCTCGATCTGACGATGCTCTCCGACATCTTCCCGACGGGCTTCCACGGCGCGTTCACCGCCGGGGTCGGCCCCGGTTCGACGGTGTACATCGCCGGCGCCGGTCCGGTCGGACTGGCGGCGGCCGTCGGCGCGCAGCTGCTGGGCGCCGCGGTCGTCATCGTCGGCGACCTCAACGAGGATCGCCTCGCCCAGGCCCGCTCCTTCGGCTGCGAGACGGTCGATGTCTCCCAGGGCGATCCGAAGGAGCAGATCGAGCAGCTCCTCGGTGTCCCCGAGGTCGACTCCGCGGTCGACGCCGTCGGCTTCGAAGCGCGCGGGCACGGATCGGATGCGTCGCACGAGGCGCCTGCGACGGTCCTCAACTCGCTGATGGATCTCACCGCCGCCGGCGGCGCGCTCGGCATCCCGGGACTGTACGTGACCGGAGACCCGGGTGGGGTCGACGAGGCCGCCAAGGTCGGTTCGCTGTCGCTGCGACTGGGTCTCGGCTGGGCGAAGTCGCTGTCGTTCACGACCGGCCAGTGCCCGGTCATGCGATACAACCGTCAACTCATGATGGCGATCCTGCACGACAAGGTACAGATCGCCCAGGCCGTGAACGCGACGCCGATCTCGCTCGATGACGCGCCCCGCGGCTACGCCGAGTTCGACTCGGGAGCGGCGAAGAAGTACGTGCTGAACCCGAACGGGTACATCAAGGCCGCGTGAGGTCCGCGCTGACGGAGTGAACGATGGAGCGGGGGCACCCACCGCGCGCCGAGGTCACGGCAGCGGTGCCTCCGCTTCCTCGATGCGCACGCTGGCTGGTCGCCCCCTCAGTGGGACGAGAGGTGCAGTTCTCGAAGCCGCGCGATGCCGGCCGCTTCCGCGCGGAAGATCTCTGCGAGTCTCACACTCATGGCCTCGAACGTCGCCGCGGAGTCGTAGTCCGGCAGGTCGCGGTTCGCTTCGAAGAGCTTCCATCGGCGCAGCGCCGCATCCCTTCTCTGCTCGCTCCCGTCGTCGCCCTGCGCCAACGACTCGGCCACGCCGGCTGTGAGCTCGCGCACGTCGTCGAAGAGGGCGTCGCCCTGCGGCAACGCCGTATCGGCCAGGTCTTGCCACATGTCGCCGATCTCCCGCCACCTGCTGGCCTCCGCTTCGATCTGCGGACGTCGCAGCACCTGTCCCGCCTCCTCGAGAAAGTCACCGAACAGCCCGCGCAGATGACCACCCGCTGCGTTCACCGGAGCGATCGCATCCCAGGTTCCTGCGAGCCCAGTGAGCAGATCAGTGCCACCGGCGAAGACCGTCGGCCATCCCTTCTTCGCCTTGTCGTCCACGATCAGCTTCGACCACTTCTGCCACGCGGGCAGCGAGAAGCTCGTCGACGCGGAGGACAGATGGTCGATCACGACGGACAGCCCATCGAGAACCGCCGACTCGACACGATCCGCGGTGAGGACGACATTCCTCGAGCGAACCGCCAGCATCGCGTTCTTGTATGACCCGACCCGTGACCTCGCGTCGTCGAGCATGTCGCGCTGCACCGTGAGCGGGTGAAGGTTTCGGTCATCGAGATGCACCCGACCGTCCGTTTCTGCGTACGCGACGACGGGATGCCCGCCGTGCCCATCGAGGTGGGCGGGCAGGTTCCAGTAGCCGATCCGGTATCGATCAGGCCAGACGATGCTCGGATTACCTGCCGCGAGTTCTCTCGACAGCAACGCCGATGCGGTCTTTTCACCCCCTGTGCGGGTGAAATCGGCATCCACTCCCAGGCGGGAGAGCGCGGGGACCGCTCGGCGGTCCAGGTGGTTCCACGAGTGCCCGAAGCCGAGGACCAGGTGGATCTCCTTGTGCTCCTGGAATTCCCACAGGATGTATCCGGCCCCGATGCCGCCCGCGATCCCGAAGAGCAGCGCCTCCGAGAGCGGGCCGTTCACGCCGACCACGCCACGATGTGCGAGCACCTTCGCGAGGTTCGACGCGTCGGGGTCGGTTCCCCCGCGAAGCGCCCAGCCGTGGTCGGCTTCGACGGTGCTGTCGGTGACGAATCTCGCGCGAGCGGAGGCGTACCGCTCGCCGGTCCTCGCCATCCGTTCGCGGATACGCGCCTTGAGTTGCTTCTGTCCGGTCATGACCAGGTTCCCCGGTTGCCCTCGCGATCCTCGCCCGCGCTTCAGACCGTGCAACCGTTCTGTGTCGACAACCAGACCTGCTGTATCCCGAGGCTCACGAAGTCCCCTTTGCCTCCGCATCGCCGATCCGCGCGGGGAACCGGTCAGGAGGTTGGGCGTGGGATGCGCCTGGCCGACAGTGTACTGAACGCACGATGAGCGATCCACTGTCGGTGCGGACCGGGCCGCTTTCTGGGGTGGGGCTCCGCGGCAGCTGCTTCGGTCGTTCCCGACCCGCGGGCATCAGACGTCATCGCCGAACGACGAGCAACCCCCCTGCCAGGCAGATGGCGGCCATGGAAAGACTCACCGCTTGGTAGGAGCCCCAGAGACCGGCGAGTACCGCAGCGGCGCCGGGGGCGAGGGCCGTGAGGGCAGAGATCGGCGCAGCCAGCATCCCGTTCAATCGCCCGTAAGAGGTCGTGCCCCAACGGTCCGAAACAGCGGACGCCTGAACAAGAGTGAATGCACCGCGAACGGCACCGGCAAGGATGGCGGCGGCGAAAATCCATCCGGGTTCGCGGGCGACGGCATAGCCGGCGAGGGATGCAGCGCCCAGCGCCCCAACGACCACCGGTGCGATCCAAGGGGCGGACCGGTACGGGACCGCCAGGTAGAGCACTCGCCCGAGGATTTGCCCTGCACCGATGAGCCCCAACACCCAGGACGCGGATTGGAGATCGAGCCCCTTCTCCACGGAAGCCGGGACCGCGGACAGTGTCGCCGCGCCCAGCGAGAACGAGAGCAGGGCGAGCGCGACCGTGAGGACCCAGAACCTCGTCGATTGCAGCGCCCGTCGCGAAGCACCGTTCGTCGCGGCCGATGCTTCCAGGTGGGGCCACGCGCGCTCCACCGTGAGGAAGTACACCGGGACCAGCACGCCAGCGAGGATCACAGCCAGGATCGCAAACGCGACCCGCCAACCCACCTCGACGACGAGCCATCCCGTAAACGGCGCAAAGATGGTCGATGCGAGTCCACCCGCGAGGGTTACCAGCGTGAGGGGTCCGCGACGGTCCGACCGGTAACGGTGGGTGATGACCGTGAAGGCGGCCTGGTACAGCACCGCGGCTTGAGCCGCACCGCATACGATCCACGCTGTCGCGAAGGTCCAGATGTTCTGGGAGGCCGCCGCGCCGAGCATCGCAAGTGTGCCGAGCACGGCACCGGAAACCATGACGCGACGCGGATGCCGATCCAGCCAGCGACCCACGGCGATCGCACAGACGGCGGATGAGAGGAGCCCCGCGGTGATCGCCAGGAACACTTCCCGATCCGTCCAATCGGTGTCGCCGGCGATCGCGGGCGCGGCTACGAGAACGGCGTAGTACAGCACACCCCACGCGACGATCTGGGTGATCGCCATCGCGAGGAGCCCCGCGCCTTTCCCACTGATCGACAACGAGGGGATCGTTGCCCGTGCGCGCCACCTATCCACGAGATCGGTTACGGTCATCGCGCCACGCAACGAGATCGCGGAGAGGTCCAAGATCCCAACGGGGCGCCTCGAGACCGACGGTGATCAAGCGGGTCCCAACGGTGAAGAGCGCTTCGGCGTTTGCGCAATAGTCGTCGACGTCCTCGGCGAACCGCCCGGGCTTCGGACTCACCCCCGCCGATCTCTCGATGTCAGCCGGATCGCGGCCAATCTGATGACACCAACCGTCCAGTACCGCGTGCTTGTGAGCGATCGTTCCTGCGTCGCCGAATCCGTGCCAAACATCGGCGTGCCGCGCAGCGATCCGCAGGGTGACCTTCTCGCCGCCCCCACCGATCAGGACCGGGATCTGCCGAGTTGGCGCGAGGTTGAGTTTCCCCCACCGGTCCCGGATGGCGGCCAAGCCCGCCTCCAGCATGCGCAGCCGATCTCCCGGGGTGCCGAAGGCGTAGCCGTACTCGACATGGTCCCGCTCTGCCCAGCCTGCGCCGATGCCGAGGATGAGACGCCCACCAGCACCGCGGTCGCTGATGTGGTCGACGGTGCGGGCCATGTCCGCCAACAACCGAGGATTTCGGTAGCTGTTGGACGAGACGAGCACGCCGAGGTCCGCGCGTTCGGTGGACTCGGCCCACGCTGCCAGCATCGTCCAGGCCTCGAAGTGGGCGCCATCGGGGTCGCCGGACAGCGGAAAGAAGTGGTCCCAGTTGAACACCACGTCCACCCCGGTCTCCTCGGCGGCGGCCAGCGCGCGACGAATGTCGTCGTATTCGGCATGTTGCGGCTTGACCTGAGCTCCGATGCGCACGCGTCGGTCAGCGCGAGGAACGTGCAGGGACTCATTTCGCTCGGCCGGGATCACGGCTAGCCGCCGACTGGCACGAAGTGCGAGTCCGGCGATTGAGGCGCCGATCGCGGCGGAATCCTTCGCCACGCCCACACACACCCACAGGCCAGAGCGACCACCACGCCCAGTTGAACGAGCCCGCCGGCGAGATTCGGCTGCGGCAGCAGTGCGCCCGTCGCGTTACCGGCGAAGTGGAGAACGATCGCTGCCCACACTCCCCCTGACAGCCGCTCGGACACGAAGAGAAACAACACCGATAACGGGATCATCGTCAGGAGGTACACGCCGGCGCGGGGCGTGAAGAGCCCCATCGCATGCTGACCGGTGCCGGCCAACAGGAAGAGCGGTAAGTGCCAGACGGCCCACGTCGCCCCCAACACGGCGGCCGTGGGCAGCACTCCCAGCCGCATGCGCAGGCGCGGCTGAACGTACCCGCGCCAACCGAACTCTTCCGCGATGGGCCCGGTGAGCAGGAAGATCACGATGAACGGGAGCAAGCCGCCCATTGAGGTGATCGTCTCCCCGGCGTGCGCATCAAGTCGACCGCCGGAGACGATCGCCGCGCTGACGAGTGCGGGGAGCGCACCGAGCACCAAGGCGGCGGGCACCCACACCCATGGACGCCGGATGCGCCGGCGCGGCACGTCACCTCGGCTGAGCAGGAGCACCGCAAGGAGCGCGGCCAAGGACGGACCGCACGCACCGAGGGAGTACAGCCAGATCCCTGGCGACGTCGTCACGGCACCACCGACGAGAGGGAGAGCCATCCAGAATCCTCCGCTGATGACCGCACACGCCAGCGCGAAGAAGAGAAGCTGCCCGCGCAGTGTCGCCGCACGCCGAGTGCGCGCCGGATTTGTTTGCATGGTCACCCGCGTCATTGTGCGGGCCCGCCCGGACGCTCGGCTTGGAAATACGCGACAACCTGGTCTGGAGCGCCGCCTGGGAAGCACCTTGAGGGCTGTGTCAGTCACTGGGCATGGGGCGCGCCGTGGTGGCGTCCGTCGTCGAATACGTGCCTGCGCCTGAGACGACCAGGCCGTCCGGGCCGAACTCAAGTACCTCGCTGACGAGTTTCCCCGCGTGATTCCGGTAGTTGATGACGACGATGTGTACGCCGAGGTAGATGCCTTCGAGATCGAAATACAGATCGGGAATGCGCTCCAGGCCCAGTTGCCAGTATGCCCGTATCGCTTCCTTCCCACGCAGTACGCCCTCCGTGTGAGGAAGAAGCTGGCGAGCTACAGGCGAAGTGAAGATCGCGTCCTCAGCGAAGTGCGACAAGACCCCATCGAGGTCGTGTGCATTCCACGCCTCGACCCAGCGGCTGGCGAAATCCCGGGCTGCTTCGTGATCCATGGCCGCAAGGGTAGAACTCCCGGAGCCGGAGATGGCCGCCTTCCTTCGGTGTTTCACGCTGGGATGACGTCGGCTGGTTGCGTCTCCTACAATCGCCGCATGCCGAGCGCGGAATCGACGTTTCAGGTCCAGGGTTATGAGTCGGTGGAGTGGTCTCCCGAGATCACCACAGGTTTGCCGACTGGTCACGCGCATATTCGGAAGGCTTTCACGGGGGCCCTGTCAGGCCGTGCAACCGCGCAGTTCAGCTACGCATACGACGGGGAGTCCAACACCGGTACCTTCGTCGCTCTGGAGTCCATCGAGGCAACGCTGGACGGCAGGCAGGGCAGCTTCAACGTGGTTCACTCCTCGACCGTGCAGGGGGGAGCGGTCGGCCCCTCGCGCAGCGATTACTTGCGTATCGTGCCGGGCAGCGGCACTGGTGCTCTCCGGGGCATATCCGGAGACGGTGCCCTTTGGGTGGAAGCGGATGGGACTCATCGCATGCGGCTGGACTACGAGATCCCAGATCTACCGGCATGACCGAGCCGCATGACGCGCGGGTCGGTACGCTGCGTCCGTGATCGACCCGACGCGCGGTGTGCTCTTTCCGCACCAACTGCCCCGGTTCACCCGGCTGGCGCCGCCTCCCGAGGCGTCCGAACTGATTGCGTGGCTGTGGGTCCCGCAGTGGAACCTGCCTCCGGGCGTGGAGTCGCATCAGAGTCTGCTCGCGTATCCCGCGGCGAACATCGTCGTTGAACCGACGGAAGTGAGGCTGTGGGGCGCGACGACGCGCGCATCGGAGCGCGTGCTCCGCGGCAGCGGGTGGGCGGTGGGAGCGGTGCTGCGCCCTGCCGCACTGATGAAGCTCAGCGACGCGCCCGCTGAGCTGGTGGACGGCTTCGTCGAGGTCTGCGCACCTGACCTGCACGAGGCGGTCGCTGCGGCCATGCCCGACGAGCAGGCTGCGGCCGACGCCCTATCGCGGTGGCTCATCGCGCGTGTCGGCACGACGACAGCTGGGGGGCGCCTCGCGAATGAGATGTCGGACTTGTTGCTCAGCGATTCCCGCATCCGTCGCGTCGAGGAAGCGGCGCGGCGGATGCTCGTGTCGACCCGGACTTTTCAGAGACTCACTCGCCGAACGGTGGGAGTGTCCCCCGCTGCGATGATTCGCCGCCGCCGTCTGCAGGAGGCAGCGCAGCGCGTGCGGGAGGGCGGAGGCAGCTCCTTAGCCGAGGTCGCTGCGGAACTGGGATACGCCGACCATGCTCATCTGGCCGCAGACTTCCGAGCCGAGCTGGGGCTGACCGCCTCCGAGTACCACCGGATCATCCGCTCGATCAGCGAATCGGTGGCCTGGCGCCTACCGGCTGACGCACCGCGCAAGCCCCGATCGCGGATGTGAACGCTCAGGAAAGAGCGAGACGGAGAACACTTCGAGCCTGCTCCCTCGACTTCACTCTCGCCTCCGGGCCGTACAACGCGTCGAGGAGAAGACCATCCATGATCGCGAGAAGAGCGGTCGACTTCTCGGCGGCATCCGAAACGCCGAGGGACACCAGACGCTCCGTGAGGGCTTCGTGCACTGCTCGGCCGGATTCACGCAGCGCCGTTTGCAGCTCGGGGCGCCTCCTGCTTTCCAACGTCAGCTCGAGTCGCGCAACATGCGACGATCGATCGCCGCCGTCAGCGCTGACGGCGAAGGCCAGCGAGTCAATCAGCTGGCCTGTAGAGCCGGCAGGGATCCGCGCAATCTTCAGGACGTCATCCTGCGCGAGTCTGTGAGCCGCGGCAGAAAGGAGGTCGCCGCGCGACCGGAAATAGTACGACGTGGTGCCGTCTGGGACCCCGGCGGCGCGGTCGACCGCGCGGTGGGTCAGCCCCCGGCTGCCCTGGAGCGCGAGAGTGGCAACTGCAGCGGACGCGAGCAGTTGACGGCGCGGCGTGTTCAGCAACGGGTTCGTCCTCTTGACAGTGGCTTCTACAGATGTAGAGTACCGCAATCCTCTACATCTGTAGAACCAAGTTGAAGGGCGGCCGATGCCATACGGTTATCTGATCACTCTCGCGTGCGCAGGTGTCATGGTGTGCCTCGCCATGGCTCCGCCGACGAGGCCGCGCCCTGTCGCCCGGTTGGGCTACCTGCTTGGCATGGTCGTGAACGAGATCCCGCTGCTGGCAATGCTGTACATCCTCATCGTCACCGCGTTCGCGGTTGCATGGGACGATCTTCTGGCGACATGGCAGGGGGCGGTCGCGCTTCTAGCCGCGGGCGCCATCGTGGTGGGGTGCGCGATATTGCAGGCGCGGGTGCTGCGGGCGCGACGAGCAGTCTCCCACGCCTTGGGAGAGCCACTCCGGCCACGGCGCCGGGTGTGGCGTTCTCGCTTGCTGCCGATCCCCACTCGTCCTCGGGCCGTACGCCGGTTCAAGGATCTGCCCTACGGCGCAGGCGGGCGTGGGCAACGGCTCGACCTCTACGCATTGCGTGCTCCCGCACAGCGACCATCGCCGGTCGTTCTATATCTTCACGGTGGCGGCTACTTCGGAGGGGATAAGCGCTGGGAATCGCTCGCATTGATGTATCGCCTGGCACTAAGCGGCTGGGTTGTGGTGAGCGCCAACTATCAGCTGAGACCTCGGGTGGGTTACCCGGAGCATGTCATCGATGTGAAGCGCGCCATTGCGTGGGTGCACCGGAACTCGGACAGGTATGGCCTTGACCCATCCTCGCTCGTCGTCTGCGGGAGCTCCGCCGGCGCTCATCTGGCGCTGATCGCCGCCCTGAGCCCCGGCGAACGTCGGTTCCAACCCGGCTTCGAGGACGTCGACACACGAGTTGCCCTCGCGATCGGGCTCTATGGCTACTACGGGAGATACTACGGCCGGGGAGAATCTGAGGATCTCCCCTCGTCGCCCTTCGGGTTCGATGCCACCGCAGCGCCCCCCGTGCTTCTCGTGCACGGCGACCGGGACAGCTACACCTCTGTCGAGGGGGCGCGGGCGCTTGCCCACCAGTTGAAGTCCCGGTCGAAGAATCCCGTCGTTCTCGTGGAACTCCCCGGTGCGCAGCACGGCTTCGACCTCCTCGCATCCGAACGCTTCGAGGCAGTGGTCGACGGGATCGAAACATTCCTTGCGCGTGCACTCGCCCGCGTTCCCCAGGCGCAGCGCCCGTAGCAGGGTCGCGTCCGCGTCATCGAATCGCACATGGTTTCACGGTGCGGTGTGCCGCCGACGCAGATAAGGGTGGCGGCACTCCTACGGGCGCCGCACCCCCGTCGCGCCCCTACGGACGGAGATAGGACGCGCCGTTGGCGTCGAGGATGGCTCCCGATGACCACGCTGCCTCCGGGGAGGCGAGCCAGAACACCGCTGCGGCGATCTCCTCCGGGGTCCCGACCCTGCCGAAGGGGCTCTGCGCGCGGAGGGCGTCGCCCTCGGCTCCGTCGAGCTTCGCCAGTTGGCGAGGCGTCGCCACGAATCCGGGCGCGACGGATGTCACCGAGATCCCATGCGGAGCGAGAGCGACCGCCAGCGACTGGCCGAGCGCGTGAAGGCCCGCTTTGCTGGCTGCGTACGCCGGGAATTCGGGTTCACCGCGGAAGGCGCCGCGCGACCCGACGTTGACGATGGCGCCAGGGGCGGGGCGATCGATGAGGTGATTCGCGAACGCCCACGCCAGATTTGCGGCACCCAGAAGGTTGACCGTCACCATCTGATGAAAGGCAGCACTCCAGTCCTCGTACGAGGTTTCGCCGATCACGTGGCGATTGGTGCCGCCCGGAGCGACCGCCGCATTGCACACGAGGACATCGAGCGGGCCGACCGCCTCGATCGCGGCTGCGACGATGGCGCGCCCGCCGTCGGCGACCCCCACGTCGCCGGTCACGGCCGCATGGCCGGTGCCATGGAGGGAGCGGAGAGTCTCCTCGGCTCCGGCCTCATTGCTGGCGTAGTGCACTGCCACACGATCGCCGGCCTCAGCGAACCGTCGTGCCACGGCGGCGCCGATCCCGCCGGAGCCTCCCGTGACGAGGACGGCCCTCATGGCGCGTCGCCTCCCACTCGCGCTTCGACGACGAGAGTCGCTCCCGGGCGCCCGGCAGAACAGGTCAGGTCTCCCCCTTCGGTCCGGCGCGGTAGCGCCACCACGACGCATCCGAACCTACCCAGTTCTTCGAGGGGCGCGGGCCGCTGGCGCGGTGACCCGGCGTTGCGGCCCTCAGCAGGCGAGCGCGGCAGCACCCTACTCTCCGTGCTCGAGGATGTACTCCGTGAAGCCGGGGACCGTGAAGGACAGCCGGCCGTGGCGTGTGGCGTCGATGATGCCCTTGCTGAGCAACCGGTCACGCGGCACCGAAATCGCCTGAGTCGTCGTTCCGAGATGAGCGGCGACGTCTTCCCGCTTCACGTCCACTCCCCCGAGCACTGCGATGGCGCGCAGTAGCTCCCGCTGCTTCGTTGAGGCGTTTCGCCACCGGGCGGAGAACAGCGAGCGCATCTTCTCGTCGACGTAGGTGATGCCCGCTTCGACGTGCCCGAGGGTGATCCGACCCCGTGGGTCCGGACGACCTGCGGCGACCCACGCGCCTTCCCCCACGAGCTGCACCTTGTACGGATATCCCTGAGCGGCCTTCACCCCGGCGATGACGGCCTCCTGCTCCCACGTCACGCCGATATCGGCTGCAGGCTTGTACAGAGCGGTGGCGGCACCGCCTTCGTCGATCCCGAACAGCTCGGTGAAGTCGAAGCGCTCACTGAATGTGACAGCCGAGGTGATGTGGTCATGGCTGCCCGGGAGTCCCACGCTGAAGAGGCCTGCCGCGGGTGGCTCCTTCGCGCTTGCGAGTTCCTGCCATGCGACTGAGACCGCACGAAGACTCGGCTTATCGCCCGCCTGAATCTCATCGATGAGGATGACCAGCCCCGCGCCCCCGGCTTCGCGGATGGCTCCGACCACATCTGTGACGACCGACATGAAAACCTTGCCGGCTGCCGGGGCTTTCTGATGAGCAGGTTTGATGGTCACCCCCGCCCTGACCGGCCCACCGCCAATGGTGATTGTCGCACTGTCGATGAGCCCCGCAAGCTCGTCGAGACGCTTGGTCTTCGGGAGCACCTTCCGCATCTCTTCGAGGATGGATGCCGCGAGGATCTCCCCCTCGACGGCCGTGACCCAGACCGTCTCGATCCCGTGCCGCTCGAACACTCGCTGCGCTTCTCGCAACAGCGACGTTTTACCCACGCCTCTGGCGGCGTAGTCCACTCGGACACTGCCGATGAACTGACCCAGTTGCGCGATGAGTTGCGCTCGCTCCTCATAGAACGCCAGCTGTGCTGTACGGCCGGGAACCGTCTTCGCGACGACTCCCGGCGTGTATGGGCTCGGCTGCGGCATCGCTCTCCTGTGGCTCAGACTTATACATCTGCCCGAAGTATAAGTTCGCGCCACAGGCACGTCGAGGCGTTCGTGAGCGCGTCGGTTTCCAGCATCATGGCGGAGGGAATGCTCGCCTGAGGTGCCCGCCGGCACCGTGCTCGCACTGAGGGCGGCCGGGCATCACGTCGGTGACATGAGGCAGGGTTGAGGGCATGACCTTGACGACGCCCACGCGGACAGAGGCACTCGATGTGCTGCGCGCCCTGGTCGGGCGTGACGACGCCGACTTCCACGACGGCCAGTTCGAGGCCATCGATGCCCTCGTCGACGGTCACCGCCGCGCACTCGTCGTGCAGCGCACCGGATGGGGGAAGTCGGCGGTCTACTTCGTCGCGACCCTGCTCCTGCGCCGGCGCGGCGCAGGGCCCACCGTGCTGGTCTCGCCCCTTCTGGCGCTCATGCGCGACCAGATCGCCGCGGCGCAGCGGGCGGGTGTGCGGGCGGTCGCGATCAACTCGACGAACGCGCACGAGTGGGCTGACGTGCTGGCGCAGCTCGACCGCGACGAGGTCGACGTGCTGCTGGTCTCGCCCGAGCGACTGAACAACCCATCGTTCCGCGACGAGCAGTTGCCGCAGCTGGTGGCGAGGATCGGGCTTCTCGTCGTCGACGAGGCACACTGCATCAGCGATTGGGGTCACGACTTCCGCCCCGACTATCGGCGACTTCGCGACCTCATCGCGCGCATCCCCGCGGGGGTCCCGGTCCTGGCGACGACTGCGACCGCCAACAGCCGCGTCGTGGCGGATGTCGCCGAGCAGCTCGGCGTGCCCGACGAGAGCACCGGCTCACCCGAGGTCCTCATCATCCGCGGTGCCCTCGCGCGCACGTCGCTGCGACTCGGCGTGCTGCGGCTGCCGAACGCGCCGACCCGGCTCGCGTGGCTTCTCAGCCATCTGGGCGAACTCCCCGGCTCCGGAATCATCTACGCGCTCACCGTCGCGGCGGCCAACGACACGGCCCGCCTCCTGCGCGACCGCGGGTACGAGGTGCGCGCGTATACCGGTCAGACCGATCCGGACGAACGCGAGGAGTCCGAGTCGCTCTTGAAGGACAACCGGGTCAAAGCCCTCGTCGCCACGAGCGCTCTGGGCATGGGATTCGACAAACCCGACCTCGGGTTCGTCATCCATCTCGGCGCGCCCTCATCGCCCGTGTCGTACTACCAGCAGGTCGGCCGCGCAGGGCGCGCCACCGCCTCGGCGGATGTGCTCCTCCTTCCCGGCGTCGAAGATCGCGACATCTGGCACTACTTCGCCACCGCGTCGATGCCCGACCGAGACCGGGCCGAGCGCGTGCTCTCGGCCCTTTCGGCCGCGGGGAGCCCGCTGTCGACGCCGTCGCTGGAGGCCATGGTCGACATCCGACGTACACCGCTGGAGCTGCTGCTGAAGGTGCTGGATGTCGACGGGGCGGTCGCCCGCGTGCGGGGCGGATGGATCGCGACCGGCCGACCGTGGACGTACGACGAGGACCGCTACCGACGGATCGCCGCGGAGCGCATCGCCGAGCAGCAGCACATGATCGAGTACGAGGAGACCACCTCGTGCCGCATGGAGTTTCTGCAGCGCTCCCTCGACGACGACACCGCGACGCCGTGCGGACGCTGTGACAACTGCGCCGGAGCGTGGTTTCCCACCGCGATCGGCGACGACGCCACGGATGCTGCATCCGCCGCCCTCGATCGTGTCGGCGTGCCGCTCGAACCGAGGCGACAGTGGCCGACCGGCGCCGACCGGCTCGGCGTCCCCGTGCGCGGCCGCATCCCCGCTGAGGAGCAGGCCGACGAAGGCAGGGCGCTTGCCCGGCTGACCGACCTCGGATGGGGTGGAACTCTCCGCGAGATGTTCGCGGCGGGCGCCGCGGATAGCCCGATCCCGCCGAACGTGCTCGCCGCCTGCGTCCGAGTGCTGGCCGACTGGGGGTGGGCGGAGCGCCCGGTCGCCGTGGTGGCGATGCCCTCCCGGTCGAGGCCGCAGCTCGTGGACTCCCTGGCGCGCGGAATCGCGGACATTGGGCGGATGCCGATGCTGGGAGCACTGGATCTGGCGGAGGGCGGGCCCAGCGGCGGGCCGGGCGGCAACAGCGCCTTCCGGCTCGCGGGCGTCTGGGAGCGGTTCAGCGCAGCAGCTCTGGCCGTTCCGACCGGCCCGGTGCTGCTCGTCGACGACCTCGTCGACAGCAGGTGGACGGTGACGGTCGCGGCGCGTGAGCTGCGCCGAGCCGGGGCGACGGCAGTCCTTCCATTCACCCTCGCGCTCCGGGGCTGACGGCCTCCGCCGCTTTCCGTGTCACGTACCGCCTACCCGGGTTGGAGCGGGGACGGAGGGGTTTGGACGCCGTCTCTCACCCCGCCGGGTCGTAATCCATGAAGTCGCCGACGACCGAGATAGAAGGACCGAGCTCGTCCTGAAGCGCACGCACCAAAGCGTTCCCCTCCTCAATCCAGCGGCGCCCCACCTCGGGGTCGGGCCATCGAACTTCGAAGACCGGATCCAGGACGGTCTGCCACGTGAGGTTCCACGCCCGGATCCGCTGACGAAGTTCGACGGGCAACTCGATCGCCATGGGAACCCGGTCCTCGCCACCCCACTCCGGAAAGAGGACGAGAGTACGGGACCGCTGCTCGGGCGTCACGTCGGTCATGCGCACAGCCTAAGTAAACGTCGCCCTGGTCATAGGGGACGATGACTATTTCTCGCGGCTCGATACCGCCGATCAGCTCCTCGGACATGCCCAACTCCTTTCGTGCGTGACCGACACCGGTCACGTCTATCGGAACAGCGCTGGCGTCAACTGAGGAGGCGCCTGCGGTAGCCTTCCGCGACTGCGGACGCTCGATCGCGGACGCCGAGTTTGTCGTAAATGTGCTGCAGATGGGTCTTGATGCTCGCCTCGCCGATGAACAGGGCCGACGCAGCGTCCTTGTTCGAGCTGCCATTGGCGACCAGCTGCAACACCTGTTTCTCCCGGTCTGTCAGCGTCCCGGACTCTGTTCGCTGGACCTGGCGCATGAGATGCCGTGTCACCGACGGTGCGAGGACGGACTCGCCACGCGCCGCGGCACGGACGGCCTGTTCCAGCTCCTCGGGTAACGCATCCTTCAGGAGGTAGCCCGCGGCCCCGGCCTCGATCGCGGGGAGGACGTCGCTCTCATTGTCGAACGTGGTGAGGATCAGCACCCGCGCGTGTGGCAGTTCCTCGCGCAGGACTGCGGTCGCTGTGACGCCGTCGCTCTCGGGCATGCGCAGGTCCATCAGGATGACGTCCGCTGCGAGCTGTTTCGCGCGCTCGACGCCCTCGAGACCGTTACCGGCTTCTCCGACCACCCTGATGTCGTCGACGCCGGCGAATGTGTCGCGAAGTCCGCCCCGGACGATGGGATGGTCGTCGACGATCACGAGCCTGATCATCGAGCCTCCTCACTGGCTGCGCCGGCAATGGCCGGTACGCGCGCGCTCACCGATGTGCCTTCCCCGGGTGCGCTTTGCACCTCGACATGACCCCCGACGCCACGGATGCGCTGGCGCATGCTGGTCAATCCGAAGCCGGTGCGGGTGGCCTCCGCGTATCCGAGGCCATCGTCCCGCACGTCCAGCAGCACCTCGGTGCCGACATAGGACAGGGTGACGCCGACGCGCGTGGCGTCGGCATGCTTCCCAACGTTGGTCAGAGACTCTTGGGCGACACGGAACAGCGCGACCTCGATCGCTGGGCTGAGCGGCGCGTGGGTGCCGGTGACCTCGACACGCGCCGGAATCCGCTCCTGCTTCGACCACTGCTCGGTCAGGGTGCGGATCGCTTCGGGCAGCTGAGCACGACCGAGTTCCTGAGGTGCGAGTGCCTGCACGGATCGTCTCGCTTCGGTGAGCCCGGTGCGCGCGAGACGGAGCGCCTGACTCACGTGCTCCTCGCGTTCAATCGGACTGCTCGCGCGGCGCTGCGTGGCCTGGAGCTGGGTGATGATCCCCGCGAATCCTTGCGCGAGGGTGTCGTGGATCTCTCGGGCGAGTCGCTCACGCTCATCCTGCACTCCGGACTCCCGCGCTTGGTTGACGAGCTGCGCATGCAGTCCAGCATTCTCATGCAGTGCCTGCTCGAGTTGTGCGATGAGCTCGTCACGCTTGCGCTCCTCAGTCTCGTTGCGGCGCGAGATGGGGATGCCAACGCCGATCGCTGCCGTCTGCACAACGACGATCAGGACGAGCATCACGAACGTCTCGGGAGTGGGGTCTGGCCGGAAAAGCGTCATCCCGTTCAGCGCGGTCGACGTCGCGAAGACGGCGACCAGCCCCAACAGCCACGGGGAGAGCAGGTACGCATGGAAGAAGCCCGCGATCGTGAGGATCACGAAGACCTCTGAGTACGCCATGAGGGCGATACAGAGCCCGAGCAAACCCAGGAAGTAGATCGCAGCAGGAACCGGACGGACGGCGTGCCGTGCGATCGGCGCCGAGCTTCCTGCCGCGATCCATGCCGCCGAGGCGGCGAGCAGCCCGAGGACGGTTGCGCCCTCGGGCCAGAACTCGGCGCCGGTCGACGGGAGCGCCCACGCGAAGTAGACCGCCGTCGAGGTTGCCAGGAGCAGCCATGGCGTGCACAGCTGCAGCAGGTCCCACGAGCGCAGCTGCTCCGTCTTGTGCGGACTCACTCGGCCTCGATTCCCCGTCGTTGGCGGTCGGGCTACTCCCACCGGAACAGCTTCGCGGCGATCCCGCTCGCGACCACAGCGATAGCGGCCATTATCCCAATCTGCACCCAGAAGGGCTGACCGACGCTGGTGAGCTCCCCCGCGACCGGAGACCACGCTTCGATGAACGCCTGCAGTCCCGGCGGCACGAAATCCCCGACTTTCTGCAGAGTCTCGGGCATCGTGTACCGCGGCAGGAATGCCCCGCCGAAGAACATCAGCACCACGAACAGCAGCGTCCCGATCGTCGAGGCTGCGCTGCTCGTGCGCACCAGCGCGGCGGTGATCATGCTGATCCCGAGCACCGCCGCATATCCGACGACGAAGGCGACAGCGAACGCGAGCGGCCGCTGCGGCGGGGCGATGCCGAGCACCGCCCACGCCACAGCGATCATCAGCGCGGCGCCGACGATCACCGAGACGAAAGACACGATCATCTGCGCGAGCAGAATCCGCCGTGGATGCACCGGCGTCGTGGACAGCCGCCGTAGGATGCCGCGCTCTCGGTACGTGGCGATCACGCTCGGGATGTGCTGAACGGCGATCATCACGATTCCGAACACCAACGCCGTCGGAGCCCAGGCGTCGATCGCGCGGAGCCCGCCGAGCTCCGGCGGCGTTTCCCTCAGCGCCGGAATGACGCTCAACGCCAGCAGCAGCCCTGTGGGGAACAGCACACCGAAGAACACCGTGGTCGGGTCGCGCAACAGGAGCTTGGTCTCGACCTTGAGCATCGTCGTGAGAGCACTCATGGCTCAGGCTTCCTTCGGGTGGGTGTTCTCGGATCCCGGTGCATGACCGGTGAGGGTGACGAACGCGTCGTCGAGACTGGCCTGGTCGACTCGCAGATCTTCGGCCACGATCTCTGCGCGCGCGAGCGCGCCGGCGACGCTGGTGAGCAGCTGTCCGCCGCCGGTGACGAGCCAGGTCCCCTCTGTGACTTCGACATCGGACACGTCAGCGAGACTCATGAGGACGTTCCTGTCCAAGGGCTGTCGGACTCGGAAGCGGACGTGCTGAGCCGTGCTCGTCTGCGCGATCAGCCCAGCTGGGGTATCCACCGCAGCGACGCGGCCGCCGACGATGACGGCGATCCGGTCACTGAGACGTTCCGCCTCGTCCATGAAGTGCGTGACCAGCACGATCGTGACGCCCCGCTCCCGAACGCGCTCGATCAGGCTCCACGTCTCGCGTCGCGCCTGGGGATCCAGACCGGTCGTCAGTTCGTCCAGGATCGCGACCTTCGGATTCCCGACCAGCGCGCACGCGATCGACAGACGTTGTTTCTGCCCACCCGAGAGTGACTTGTACCGCGTGCGACGCTTGTCCGACAGGCCCAGAAGATCCACCAGCTCGTGCCGGTCGGCGGGATCCCGGTAGAACGAGCTGTAGAGCTCGAGGGCCTCGTCGACGGTGATCGCGTCCGGAAAGCTGCTCTCTTGCAGTTGCACCCCCAGCCGTTCCCGCACCTGCGCGCGCTGCGTCTCGGGGTCGAAACCCAAGACGCGAACCGCACCACGATCCGGTGTCCGCAGACCGGCGATGCATTCCACCGTCGTTGTCTTCCCGGCACCATTCGGGCCGATGATGCCGAAGATCTCCCCCTCCTCGACAGTGAAGGAGACGTCATCCACGGCGACGCGCTGACCGTAGCGCTTGTGCAGGTTTCGTACTTCCAGTGCGCTCATACGGTGACGCTACAAACGCAGCAGGTCGCGCCGCGTCGATCATCAGGGTGGAGAGAGGGTTGATTCCGCCATCAACCGAATGGTGGATGGCGCGGAGCAGGGGGCGCTCCACCCTGGGCCAGGTATGGGCTGGATGGTGGCGGGGACTCTGCCGGGTAAGTGACACAACCACAGATCAGGAGTCACCTAAACCTCCAGCAGTCCCTCATTATGGTCGCCTACACGAGCGGCGAAGTGCGCCATCCAACGGTCACGCCACCTTCTGTAGTACCCCACTCACGGTCGTCACCGCTGCAAGAAACCATCACGCCTGACTCCACCAACTCTAGAAAAACTGTCCGGAACAAGTCGCCAGTCAAAGGATGGAGTTGTCGACATGGGCAGTAGGTGAATACGTCGAGCTACCCGAACTTGGGCAGCTTCTCCGGCACCGACGTGGACGGCATGACGCGGTAGGTCTTCAGAACTTGCGCCATGGCCTTCTGGAACGCGTCCGCATTAGCCGCAGACGAAGTTTCCTTCGTCGGTTCGTCGAGAGTCACGACTACCACGAACTCCGGGGCATCGGCGGGAGCGAAGCCCACCATCGTCGTGAAGTACACACCGGTCATGTAGCCGCCGTTCAGAGGGTCCGCTTTCTCACCGGTACCCGACTTGCCGCCCACTCGGTATCCCGGGATGGTCACCCGGCTGGCGTAGGGCGCCTGCAGGAAGACGTTCTCGAGGATCGTGCGCATCTGTGCAGAGGTACTCTCGCTGATGACCCGCTCTGGCTGGGGCAGTTCGGGTTGGATAACGGTGCCGTCGTCGGTCGTACACGATTCGACGAGCGAGAACGGCATCTTCACGCCGCCGTTCACGATCGCGCCGTACGCGCGAGCAAGCTCGGGCACAGTTGATGTCAGACCTTGGCCGAACGAGGTGTTGTAAGCAGTTTGTGCATCCCAGTCGCTAACTGCGTGTACAAGACCCCGCTGTTCCTCTGGGTAGGAGCCGGTGCCGTCGCCGATGCCAAAGCGCTTGAGATAGTCGTATCGCGTCTGGATGGGAAGGGCGTCGCTGAACTTCGAGATGCCGGTATTCGAGGAGTCGATCAGCACCCCGGCGAGCGTGTATGCGTAAGCGGGGTGCTGAAAGGAGTCGCGAACGCGCGCGCCATCACGGAACTGCTCAAATCCCGAGGCAACGACGGTCGACGTCGGGCTCAGTTCGCCGGCCTCGAGCAGGGTTGCCGCGGCCAGAGCTTTGAATGGCGAACCCGGCTCGAACCAGTTGCGAAAGATCCGGCTGCTGCGGTCGTCCGATTCGGTCGGGGTTACATTGTTGGGGTCAACCGTAGGATACTCGGCCGCGGCCCGGACTTTGCCGGTGTTGGCCTCGTAGACGAGGATTGCGCCCGCCTGCGCGCCCATGTTCTGTGTTTGCTCGGCGATCAGCTGCTGCAGGTACCACTGGAGGTCCCGGTTGACCGTCAGCCGCAGTGTACCTCCGTCGACCGCCGCCTCATCATGCATGGTGCCCGGGATGATGACGCCGTCCTTCCCCTGCTGATAACGCCGCGTGCCGTTCGTCGAGGCGACGCAGTCGTCGTATTGCTTCTCAAGGCCCTCAAGCGCCTCCCCGTCGGAGCTGACGAAGCCGACGAGGTTTCCGGCCACAGCACCGTTCGGGTAGGCGCGAGCGGGGTGCGGCAGGCATTGAACGTACGGGGCGAGATCGATCAGCGCTCGGTACTGCTCGGTGTCCACGCCGTTCTTGAGACTTGCGAAGCGAGTCTTGGGATTCTCCGCCAGCGCAACAGACACTATGTCGCGCACCTCGTCGACGGTCTGCCCTGTGATCGAGGTGATGTCCACCGAGACGTTCTGCCACAGTCGTGCCTCGGATTCGCCGGCCATAATGTGGGTGTCGGTCTGCGTGATCAGCAGTGGGTCGAGCTGGCAGTCGTAGAGGAGGATGCTGCTCGCCAGTGTCTGACCTTCTTCGTCGACGATGGGACCGCGGGTGCCGTAAAGCTCCTGAGTCCCCGTGAACGCCCACTCCATCGAGTCGGCGACGTGATCCCTGGCATTGACCACCTGGATATCGACCAGGCGGATGATGTATCCCCCTAACACTGCGAGTACGACGGCCAGGGCAACGGCGGTGCGCCGACGTGGTGTTCTCCTATCCTGCGTAGTCATCTGACACGCTTCTTTTCGGCTTTGTGGGTGCCGTGCGGATGAGATATGCGGCGTTCGGCGCGAGCCCAGAGCGATCCCTGCGCCTCGATCACGGCGCGTTGCCAGCATCAGTGCCGCACTGAGCCGCGGCGTAATCGACCACGATGGGGGCGCGGTTTGTAAGACTTCCAGCGCTCGGATTCGTTCGTATTGCGCGCGGTTTCGTGGCAGTCGATTCCTCGGTACAGGTCCCTGTGATGATGGTTGCAAACCCAGCTTCGAGCAGCATGAGCCTCGCCTCCTCAAAAGAGCGGCCAGCGACGTCCGGCACTGTGACCGCTTGCGCGTTGCTCGGGTTGATCGTCACGACCGTGCCGCCTGCGACCTTGCCGGGATTCGGGGTCTGCGCGGCCACCGTCCCCTCCGGTCTGTCGGAGTCCACCGGCTGGCCAACGACGACGCCGAAGCCGGCCGCCTCGAGCATGCTTCTGGACTCATCGACGGTCATTCCCAGCACGTCTGGTAGATCTTCGAGCACCTGACGCATCAGGTTCGTATCGGGGTCCGGGAACCGGTCTCCGCCGTAGGCCGCGTTGGCTGCGGCCTGGATCTGACGGGCGATCGGGTATCGCAGATCGTGAAGAACGTCCCGGTCGGTGTAGGTGCGGTCGAGACGCACCTCGCCGGTGGAGTTCCCGACCCAGACGACTGTGGCGACTCTTGTGCTCGCCTCCGCCATCCAGGTCTGCCAGTACTCATGAGTTCCCGTCTTGCCCATGACGGGGACACCGTCGCGGGGGCGCGCCGAGTCTCCGGTTCCGCCATACATGACGCCTTGCAGTGCTGTCGCAGCAGTAGCCGCGACGGCCGGATCCAGCACCTGCGTACAGATGCGTGCAGGTTTGGGCAACTCGTTTCCCTGGTAATCGGTGACCTTGTCGATAACCGTGGGCTGACAGTGGACGCCGTTGTTCGCGACCGTGGCAAACGCGCCGGCCATTGCGAGTGGCGAGACGTTGGCTGAGCCGATGACGTCGTTTGCGACGGCCATCGGAATGTCCGACCCGTCGCCGTAGGTGACGCCCATCTTCTTCACGACGTTGGCGATGTCGCACAAATCCAGCTCCGCGGCCATCGCAACATACCCAGAGTTGAGCGAGTCGCGAGTGAATTGCATCGGAGTACCGACATAGCCGCGGGTGCCACCGGAGTTGTTGGGTCGCCAATTCGACGTATTCGTCCAGTCGCCGGTGCAACTGTTGGTCATTCGCTTCGGCGGTCTCAGCACTCCATCGACGAGCTGATTCAGGGACTTGCCCTGCTCCAGCCAGTCGATGAGCGTGAAGAGCTTGAACGTCGACCCGGCGGGGAGCCCGTTGGATCCTCCGAACTGCAGGTCGCCTGCGTAGACGATGCTGGAGAAGTTGGGGTCGCCGCCGCTGTCGCCGTCGCGGAAGTTGGTGTTCTGCGCGATGGAAAGGACGCGGCCAGTTGGCACCTCGACGCTCGTAGCGGACGTTCCGAACGACATGCCTGGCAGCGAGCTCGGCGCCCACTCAGCGACGGTGTCGCGGGCGGGGTTCTGCACGCGCCAATCGAGGGTTAAGTAGATGTTGAGGCCGCCCTGGCGCAGGTTTTTGACGCGCTCTTCGGTCGTCTCGCCGAACGCAGGATCTCGCTCGACGACCATACGGGCGTACTGGCAGAAGTACTCCGCTCCGGTTGCGGCAGCGCAGCCGGTCCTGGGCGGAGTGATGCTCGGAGTGATTGGCTCCAAGACTGCGGCGCGGTACTGCTCCTGTGTGATCCGGCCGTCGTCGAGCATGCGGCTGAGCACGTAGAGCTGACGACCCTTCGTGGCCGAGTAGCCGTCGGCGGCCAGGAGGTACTGCTCCTGCGTGATCTCACCGCGGGCGAGCATGGTGTCCAGGGCGGCAAGCTGGCCATCCTTGACATCATCAATCGCACCATCCGGTGCCTTGTTGAACGCCACGTCTTCGGCGCCGAACATCGAACCTGTCGGCTTGTCGATGCGGTACGTGTTGGGATTCTGCACGATACCTGCGAGCGTCGCGGCCTGCGGGAGACTCAGTTCGGCAGCAGACACGCCGAAGTAGTATCGAGCGGCGGCGTCGATGCCGTAAGTGGTGCCGCCGAAGTTCGCGATGTTGAGGTATCCGAGCAGGATTTCGCTCTTGGAGTACTTCCGCTCCAGGGCGATGGCGTATCGCATCTCCTGCAGCTTCCGAATGATGCCCTCGTCGCCTTCGGCGGTCGTCGCCTCCGTCCAGCACTCCAGCAGAGCCTGCTCACGCGTGATCTGGACGATCTCGCCGTTCTCGTCCTGCTTTTCGCCGGCCTCGGCGTCTCGCTCGCATTTCTGGATGAGAATGTTCTTGACGTACTGCTGGCTGATGGATGAGCCACCCTGCGTCTCGCCGCCACCCTGGGCGTTGGACAGGAGGGCGCGGGCGGTACCGATGAGGTCGACGCCACTGTGCTGGTAGTACCGAGGGTCCTCACTGGAGAGGATCGCGTCGTACATAACGGGCGCGATCTGGTCGAAGTCGACCTGAGACCGGTTCTGGTCGTAAAACTGGGTCAGCACCTGCTCTTCGCCGGTGTCGGGGTTCTTCACCCAAAACGTGGTCGGCAGCATCGGCTTTCCGATGTCGAGCACGCTGGGGAGGCGATCGAACATCGTGATCGCCGTCGACGTGGCTGCACCTGACAGTGCCAGCGCGGGCGTGAGGGATGCCGCCACGAGCACGCCCGCCACTGTGCTGAGGCCGGCGAGACCGGCGAAAGCTCCCAGAACGCTGCGGGCCGTGCGGCGGTCCTGGGTTTCGGGGCGATGCAACCGCTTCATGCCGCCAGTGTCGGCTGGCCGCGCGTATAACGACAAAGATGCGAATGCCGTTTTCTATGCGCGTTGGGCATACTGTTGCGGTTGTGGATCTGCTCAACGGCGTCCGGGCGTTCGCTGCCGTGGCGCGCCGAGGCAGCTTCTCCGCCGCCGCCGACGACGAACGCACCACCCAACCGGTCATCAGTCGCCGGATCGCGGCGCTGGAGGAGGTTCTGGGTGGTCCGCTGATCGAGCGCGACTTCCGCCCGGTTGGCCTCACCCCCCTGGGGCGGGCGCTGCTCAGTAACGCGCAGACCCTGCTCACCGCGGAACGCGCGCTCGTGGATGCAGCGGCGTCATATCGCCGTGGGGCGGTCCGGCTGCTTGTGCCGCCCTACCCCGACGCCGCACTGTGGGCCGCTGTGCGGCTGCGGGCGTCCGCGACCGGTGTGGAGCTGGACATCGAGGAAGACGGTCGGGATAGTCGGCTGCTACGACTGCGAGGTGGCGAAGTGGATGCCGCCATCCTCCCGGTCGAATCGGCGCGAGCTGACTGGCTGGTTCCTCTGGGGCTTGCCCAATCCACCGATCAGCGGCAGCTCACGCTCGCCTCCCTCCGCCCGACCCGTGCCGACCGGGAGCGCGCTGCACGGATAGTCGTCCTCCCGGAAGACGGCGAGGGCGCACTGCTTTCGACGCTCCGGGACACGACGGCCCGGTACGGTCTGGCCGCCCGACAGATCCATCACGCACCCGACCTTGTTCCTGCACTCGCTGGCTCCCTCGCGGGCGACGATTGGATCCTCTGCTCTCGCGCAGAAGCTGATGCCTGGAGGTTGACGTGGCTTCCTGTCAAGGAACTGCCACTGTCCCGCACCTATCGGCTGGACACGATCAGCCAGAGGGGCACAGAGTTGTTCGACATGAACCTTCGCCGCGACGTCGCAGCCGCTCTGGGAACTGCACCACTGCAGGACCGATGACCGATCTGACTCAGGAACCCGCTTTCGCGCCGGTGGTCTCACGCGCGGCCAGTGTGCTCGCAACCGCAGGGCTCTCCGGTTCACTCCTCGTGCGCCACCTCGGCACGGGGCACCAACTGGCCATCGATGCCGACCGGCCGTTCCCGCTGGCATCTTTGGCCAAGCTGCCGTTAGTCGCCGCGGCGCTCGATGCGGGGCGGCGGGGTGAACTTGACCTGGCGCAGCAAGTGACCCTGGACCACCGTTCGCGCTCTCGGGGTGGCCCAGGAATCGCCCGATTCACCCACCCGGCGACGCTTGCCCTCGAAGATCTCGCCAGGATCTCGATCGAGCACAGTGACAGCAGTGCTGCGGATGCGTTGTTCCGGTTCGTGCCCCCGCAGAGCGTCACCGCGTGGCTGCGTGCTGCGGGCATCCGCGGAGTGGTCATCCGCCACCCGATCGAAGACCTGTACGTGTCCCTGGCCGCTCAGGCCCGCTCAAGCGATGCGGCCGCGGTCCACTCTCTGGTGATATCTGCCGACCAGCTCGGGCATCCCTCACCGCTCCCTCAGCTCGACGTGGAGCTGGCCAATTCAGGTACGGCCCACGGTCTCGCCGACCTCATTCAGCAGTTGTGGGACGGCAGCATCGGCGACGACGTCGCCGCAGCCGTTCGCCACATGATGGCCGGAAACCTGTTGCGCCACCGACTGTCGCCTGACTTCGCCTCAGACGCCGCATCCTGGTCATCCAAGACGGGGTCGTTCCTTCATCTCCGACACGAGGCAGGCGTGGTCGAGCACGTGGACGGTGAGACGCTGATCGTTGTGGCACTTACCCGGAGCAGGATCCCCGCCACCATCCAGCCCGCGGCCGAGCATGCCATGGGTCAGGCAGCCCGCCTCCTTCACGACGAGCTCCTCGCCTGGTGCGCTGATCAATGAGTGGCGCGTACCGCCGCCGCACCGGTCGCGGGATCTTCCACGACACCGCCGACAGGAAACGGATTACGAGAGTGGAACGTGCCTGAGCGATCGAACAACCTCTCGCGGAGCAGACCATCGGCGCCGTTGCCCGTCACCTCCATGACGAAGTGAGGGTGTGCGACGCAGGCTCACCGTGAGCTGCGAGCCCTGAGAGGAGGTGCACGCGGCTGTTCTCGCCTACCGAAGTGGGCTACTCGAATGGCGGATGTCAATCGACGCGTGGACGTGAGCCTCAGCAAGGGCGGTACGGAAGACCGTGCGCTGTTTGATCAGCGCAGCGAATCAGTCAAGCACTGGTCATTGGGGCATGGTTCCGGCGGCGATGGATAGCTCGTTGCTGCGTACCGCTCACGCGGTGACTTCGCCGACGCTCAATAGTGCAGCGAATAGCGTCAGCAGTAGAGCCAAAGAGAACAGGACCCACCGGCGACCGAGCACGGCGAGAACCGCAGCGACTGCGGAGGCAACAGCAGCCGAGGCCGCTCCGGTCTTCCACGCAGTGACACTTGCTGGTCCCATGCCCGAGCCCGAGAGTGCGAGGCCGACAGCACTAGCAAGCAGGCTCCAGACGAGCGCCACCGTAGCCATCGCCGTGAGAATCCATAGGCACCAGCCTCCTATCCCACAGACACTTCGCCAGCGGGGCTCTGCTCGTCGCGTCACACTCGACCCCGACAGGCTGAGAAGTCAGTTCGGTGCAGGTAGCACCTGGCGCAGGTGTGCGTTGACCGTTCGCGTGCCGACATCGTTTGATCTTGCCCCATAACGTTTGTGGAGGCCTACAAAGACTGAGTAGTCACCGTGCGCGTCCCGATGCGGAGTTCCAGTTTTGCTCGCGACAGTCGCGAACGCGCGGGGTGTGGGGTCGGGATGGCACCCCCGCACCGCGAATCCCGTCGGCTCAGCGGACGAACGGCAGCCGCGGTTCTCATTCCAGCAGTCCGGACCGGTAGGCCAGAACGGCGGCCTGGACACGGTTGTCGATGCCGAGGTGCGCGAAGAGGGCCGAGAGATACTGTTTGACGGTGCCTTCGGAAAGGCTCATCTGAGAGCCGATCTGAGCGTTCGACAGCCCTCGGCCGACGAGGGCGAGCAACTCCAGTTGTCGCTCAGTGAGCAGGTCGCGAATCCGCTGGTTCTCCTGATCCGAACGCATCGCGGTGCGTTCCCGTGTCGCGAGCCAGCGCGCGACACGAGGGGAGAACACGCCACCGCCGTGGGCAAGCGCTCGGACGCCGCCGATCAACTGTTGCGGATCGTCGGATTTGAGCAGGAACCCGAGCGCCCCCGCGCTCAACGCATCGCTGATGAGCAGATCGTCGGAGAACGTGGTGAGCATCGCGACAGGAAGGAGAGGCTGACGCCGCTTGATGTCACGCAGCGCTTGGATCCCGTCGAGACGCGGCATCTGAATATCGAGGAGGACCACGTCCACGCGGTGCGCGGCGGCAGCTTCGGTGGCCTCGACCCCGTCCCCCGCCTCGGCCACGACCTGGATGTCATCAGCGGTCGACAAGATGCCGACGATGCCGGCGCGGACGAGTCGGTCGTCGTCCGCGATGAGCACGCGGGTGGGCTGCACGGACGGCGCGGAGATACCGGTCATGACGCGGGTATGACTCCCATACGCGTGACGGCATCGTCATCAAAGCAGACCACGTGAACGTCGCTGCGTTCGAAGAAGCTGACGTCGGATTCGTAGTAGCGACATTGCTCGCCGCTTTTCGGGGGGAACTGATCGCGTGGCGCGTCGAGGACTTCGAAGATCGGCAGCGAGAGCTCGACCTCCGCGCGTGGATCGCCGGGCTGTATCTCGGCGAACTGGGGCGCACTCACCACCGACAGCACGGTCGCCGCCGTCAGGTAGGCGAAGGTGACCGCCAGCACGGCGCCGAGGATCGCTGCCGGCAGCACGATAGCGACCCTGGTCGCCATCGTGCGACTTTGCGCCGCTTCATTCTCCGCGGCAACGATGTCCTCCGCCGCCGTGACGCGATCGGACGGGGAAGGTTTGGCGTCGGTGGGGAGGGTGAGCTTCAGAGCGAAGACGTCCGGCGAACGCCCCACCTCCAGAGTCCCGCCCAGCATCCCTGCGCGGTGCCGGATTCCGACGAGTCCGAACCCGCTCGACGGGGGCCGGTCGGCGCCATCCTGTGCAGGCATCGCATTGGAGACCTCGGCCACCATCGTCGAACCGGTGACATGGATGGCGATGCCGACCTGTTCGCCCGGCGCGTGCTTCGCGGCGTTCGTGAGGGATTCCTGAACCAGTCGTGCGACCGCAGTCTGCGCTTCTGCGCTCAGGATCTCCGTCAATCCCTCCGGAACATCGGTTGTCACGGGGATACCTGCTGAGCGTGCGCTCTCCACGGCGTCCATGATCGTGGGGACCCCCGTGCCCGTAGCGATCGCGCCGGGATCGCGGAGCAGACGTACGGCGTTCCCCAGCTCCTCCGCTGCCTCCGCTGAAGCCTGCCGCAGCTCAGTGACCGCGGCGCGGTCAGCCGGCGCCAGTGTCGAGGTGAGCGAGAGCTGCCCCAGCCGCACAGCGATCAGGGTGAGGCTATGGCCGAGCCCGTCGTGCATCTCTGCGGCCAGAGACATCCGTTCGCGCTGAAGCGCGGTCTGAATATCGTTCGACCGTCTTTCGGCTTCCATCGCGGCCAGCCTCCAGCCGCGGTGGAGATACTCGCGCCGGTGCCGCAGCACCGCAGCGACCGCCATTGGCCCGGTCAGGCACAGGGAAGTGAGAAGACCTGCGACCGTCCCGAGAGCGAGGTTCTCGATGGTCAAGCCCGGGAACTGCACGACGATCGCCGACACCATCACCCAGGTGACGATGGTGAGCAGCGGAACCTTCGGAGCCGCGAGAACCAGCACAACAGAACACACGATGATGATCGCCAGAGCGAGCAACGGTGCATCCACAAGCAGCCAGCGCGAAGAGAGCCCGGCCACCACGGCGACGACCGCGCCGACCCCGGGACGGGTACGGGCGCCCGCGGAACGCCGGTCCGGCGATTCGGTGGACATTCCACCAATCTAGGATGCGCCGCATACCTGCGAAGCTAACCATCGTCAGTGCAGACGTGCCCGATCGTCGGTTCTGCCGCACCTTCTCGCCCTCATAGCGTCGCAGTCATGATCGATCTCATCTGGACGTTGCTGGACCGAGCGGGAGAACACGCGACTCTTCTGCTCGTCTGCATCTTCCTCTTCGCCGCCATCGACGCAGCGCTCGGCGTAGGCGCCATCCTCCCCGGCGAGACAGGGATCGTACTTGCGGCGATGGCCCTCGCAGACAGCCCCTTGCATGTCGCACTGGCCGTCGTGGCCGCAGCAACCGGAGCCTTCCTGGGCGACCACATCGGCTTCGCCGTCGGCCGGAAACTGGGCCCACGCCTAGGCGAGACGAGACTGATCAAACGCCTCGGACAGGACAGGTGGATGACCGCGCGCGACTTCGTCGCCCGCCAGTTCTGGGTCGTCATAGTGGCTCGGCTCATGCCCGGCATACGAACCCTCGTCGCTGCAGCCGCTGGAGCATCCACCATCCGCTATCGGCGTTTCGCCGCGATCTGCGCAGTAGCCGCAGTCATCTGGGCCACGCTCTGGGTCATCGGCGGAGCGACGATCGGCCCGGTGCTGCTTCAGATCGTCGGCCGCTACACGATTCCGTCGCTCCTCGTCGCGGGCGCGGCAGTTCTCGCCGCCATCATCGTGCAACGCCGTCGCGCGCGGGTCCGCTCGTGAACCGTCCATCACCGCCCCCATGCGGTCAGTCCGAGTGGCGATCTTGCACGCCGGCATCGCGACGATCGAGCTGGCCACGCCGACGCACGCAACGAACATCGACGACGTCAAGGGCGCACCGCACACCCAGGGAGCGCTGCGGATCGCGCTGGAGGTCGAGAACACCGAGCAGGCTGTCGCGGCGGCGCGTGGCAGCGGCGCCGAGCTCATCGCTCCGCCGGTACAGACGCCATTCCAGAGCCTCAACGCCCGAGTTCAGGGAACCGCCGGCTGGCATGTGACGTTCTTCCAGCAGCTGGAGACCCTCGAGCAGCGCGCGAAACGCGAGGGTATCGCGACCGACGACGTCCGTGGGGGTGAGGCGGCGGCCCGCCTCGCCGATCGCCCGGGCGGTGGTCGGGCGCGCACCAGGCCCGGACTCGGTCGCGGCGACAGACCTATTCTTCGCGAGCGATCCGCGCACCGGCGCCGACGCGCGGTCACTGTCGTCATGCCCGAAGCCCGGAAGCGACGGTCAGCAGTTGTCGCGTTACACTCGGCACGAACGAGACACAGAGGCTGCACAAAATGCCAACTGATCCGGCCTTTTTGGCGGAGACGGAGGGATTTGAACCCGGTCCGGGAGTGAACGCTCATCGGTAGTCATGGTCGTTCCCGTTGATTCGATGCCGTTCGTGACCCTGTTCGACGACGTCCAGCGATGCTCGAAGTCGTTCAATCGGACGCAATCGAGACGCAGCTGAGCCCTCGTTCCCCGGCACCGCTAGCCCGGCGCGTGCCAGCTGATGGTCCCCCCGCGGCGTTAGCCCACGCCCGCGCTCGTGAATCGGTGGGAGTGCGAACCTACGGAACCTCCTGTGCGCCGAACCGCATCGATAGGCCCGCTGACGACCCGTGAGCGGGCCATGCACAAGTTGTGCTGCCCAGGCAGGTGGCACCCCACACCCGTGCGGGAGCTTGCTCGCACATGCGGCCGCGTTTCACACCGCTATGGGACCGGATTCAGCCGCGCGAGTTGCGTGACGTGGCCGGGCTCGAGCTCGTCGATCGACGACACCCCGAGCAGCTTCATGGTGCGCTCGATCTCGGTGCGCAGAATTCCGATGGCGCGTTCCACGCCCGCGCGGCCGCCGGCCATGAGGCGTAGAGATAGGCCCGCCCGATCAGGGTGAACTTCGCACCCGAGGCCATGGCCGCCACGATGTCGGCGGGGGGTGTGGGAGTCCGGATGGGCTCGAATCTGGCCCGCGACAGTTGCCCACCCGGCCAGGGAACACGACCCGCAGTTATTCGCCAAAGAGGGGATGACTGCGCCAGGTTCGGTCGAACGGATGGGGTGCTCCGCACTATCGCAGGCCCGAACTGGCGCGATGAGTTCGGCAACGAAGCTTTCGACGATGGCTCGTACCGTGACTGGTCGCAACGATCGCGCGACCGCGAGAGCCGCCACCAGCGCCGCGCGAGCGAGCGGCGCCGCGGCCGCCGGGGCCGCGGCGAGGCCGCCGAGCGGCGGGCGGATCCATCGCGCCTCCTGGGGTTTCCCCCAGTGAATCCTCCGGGCCGTAGCCCCGGCTAGGGCCAAAGGGCCCAGGGCGCGCCCCGAGTCGGAGTTCTCCCTTCCGCGTCGGAAAGTTTGATGACAGAGTGTCGGCATGATTCCGACACTGAGTACTTGGCCCCCAGGCAAGGACCGCGCGGGCCGCGAGCGGCCCCTTCTCGGACGACGTGCGCAAGCCTCTGCTGGAAAGACGAGCGACGTGCTCGTGGGGGGCGCGCCCGGACGGGAGGGGCCCCCATGTTCGGAGAATCGGTAACCGCGCCTGCGGCGGTCCGGCGACGTATTGTCGGCCAAGAATCGATACCCATCAGGATTTTCCTGGTTCATTCCCACGAGATATTCCGCCGAGGTCTGCGAGATCTCATCGGTGCGGCGCCCGACCTGGTGGTCGTCGGCGAATCCGGCTCGGTGCGTGAGAGTGCCGGGCGGATCGCGGTGAGCCTGCCCGATGTGGTGATCATCGACGCGGTGCTGCCCGACGGCAACGGGAGCGAGCTGGCTCGCAGCATCCGCGCGAAGAATCGCCGTTCACGCTGCCTGATTCTGGGCCGGCCCGGCCGCGAGGAGGTGCGCGGGGGTGCGGCGGCTGCCGGAGCCCACGGGTACCTTCCCGACGATGTGCAGGCCCGCATCCTGCTCGATGTGATCCGCCGGGTGGCGCGGGGCGAGCAGGTCGCCGCACGCATCGCCGTGACGCCCCGGCGCGAGCCGGACGCGACGTGGGCTCCTGACGGTGAAGGCGAACGCGACCCACACCTGACGATGCGGGAGCGTCAGGTGCTGCGCCTCATCGCCCAGGGCATGAGCAACCGGCAGATCGGCGAGCAGCTCGGCCTGGCGGAGAAGACCGTGAAGAATTACGTGTCCGCGCTGTTGGCGAAGCTGAACGTGCAGCGCCGAACGCAGGCGGCGATCTACGAGATGACCCACCAGCCGGGCCTGAACGCGGATCCGGTCCGGACCACGTGAACAAAGGGGTCGGTGGCGAGACATCGACGACCCGCCACCGACCCGGTCTCACAGGATCGGCAAGACCGCGAAGGGCAAGCGATACGAGGTCCGCTACAGTTCGAGCAGCTCCACACGGAGAACGGGTGGGATCTCCCTCCTAGCGCGAACCCCCGCGTTCGCCCCCTGTGACGCGGATCAGTTCGAGCCCGTTTCTGCTGCCGCCGAGCCGCAGCGCGCTCGGGCCGCTATCGGGCCTCCGCGCTTCTGACACCGCTTAACAGGGCCCGCTCAGGCGTATGCCCGATGTACGTGCCAGCCGTCCTCCGCTCGGTAAACGTCGAACACTAGGGACTCCCCCGCCGTGTCGGTTGCTTGGAACCTCCAGCCGTAGAGGCCGTGGTGATCCTCGAGCGGCGCGGTCCACACCGATTCCCGCAGACGGGTCGGTGTGTCGGTGACGCGCCAGCGGCGACCGGCGCAGACCATGCACGCCGGCACGTCGTTGACCATCCACAAAATGGGTTCGCGCTGGATCACGGGTGCGGTCAGGACACCGACAATAGAACAAGTGTTCGAATCTAACTGATGTCGTACCAACTAGCGAGGGAGGCGGTCGTGGGCACCAATCGGCGGTACGCCGGTCGTCTGCGCGGTGTTGCATCAAATGCAGGCGATCATGCAGTGAAGGCGGGCGGAATGGCCACCGTCAGGAACCCGCGACGTCAGCTCGGCGTTGCCTTGCGTCTACCACGTTCCCATTGAATGCACGATACGTGCGTTGAACGGGAGGGCAGGTCGTGGATCTCGGTGTGCCGTTCGGCTCTGCGAGGCTTCATCTGCTCCCGGGCGCGGTCGTTCTCAATGAGGACGTGGCGTTGTTCGAGGCGATGTTGAGCGGTTGGTCGGCTCAGCAAGTCGGTGGCCGGAATCTGCAAGCGCGAACGGTCGAGGGGCGGCTCAACCAGGTGCGGCTGTTCCAGCGGCACGCGGACTCGTATCCGTGGCTGTGGACGGCCGCTCAGTTCGACGAGTGGATGACGGACTTGGTCGCGGTGCGAAAATTGGCGTCCACGTCGATTCGGGGCTATCAGTTGGCTGTCCGTCAGTTCTGCGACTTTGTCTGCTCTCCGCACTACGGCTGGGTTGCCGAGTGCGAGCAGCGGTTCGGATCGCACCCAGTGCAGGTGTGTCATGACTGGAACACGCGCGTCCATGTTCAGGACTACGAGGGCGACCCGCGCCGCCGGCCGCTGACTCGGGAGGAGTTGCAGCGGCTGTTCGATCACGCGGACAAGGACGTCGAGGTCCGGTTGGCGATGAAGCGGAAGGCGCCGCGTCGGCGTACCGCGACGCGACGCTGCTGAAGGTGATCTACGGCTGGGGGCTGCGTGCTCGGGAAGCGCTGATGCTCGACACCGTGGACTTCTACCGCAACCCGAAACTACCCACCTTCGGCGACTTCGGCTTCCTCCGCGTCCGATACGGCAAGGCCTCCCGCGGGTCACCGCCCAAGCCCCGAACAGTCGCGTCGGTGATGCCGTGGGCGGTGGACGCGGTCGCCGACTATGTGGAGAACGTGCTGCCCCTGATGCGCAGCGGGAACGGGGCGGCGCAGTGGTGGTCCGAGCGTGGCGACCGCCTGGGCAGACGATCCCTGAACGACAAGTTTGCTCAGTTGCGAGACGACCTCGAGCTGGATCCGCGGCTCACCCCACACTGCCTGCGGCACAGCTATGCCACGCACCTCATCGAAGACGGCCACGACCCCGTGTTCGTGCAGCGGCAGCTCGGTCACGCCTATCAATCCACGACGGGTATCTACACGCACGTCTCCGAAGAGTTCGCCAACCGGCTGCTCAAGGACGCGCTCCGTCGCGTTCCCGCCCTCACCGTCTCAACCCAGGAGAACCCATGACCACCGTGATCGGCTATGAATGGCGGCTGCGTGACCAGATGGCAGCTGCCGGTATGTTCAGCACCACAAAGCTCATCCCGCTTCTCCAGGACCGAGGCGTGGATCTTTCCGCCAGCCAGGTCTACCGGCTCGTCACCGACAAACCCGAGCGGCTGAACCTCACTGTCCTTATCGCGCTGATGGACATCCTTGGCTGCGCGGCCGATGACCTCATCGTCAAAGTCGACCTCGGTAAGACCCGGGTGCCGAAGGCCGTGGGTGAAAGCGAGTCGGCGTCCACGGCGATCCGGGAACGCGGGCTTCGTCCGCGGCCAGCTCGAGTCACGGACTGATGGCAGCACCGACAACCTGCGGGCACGGCGGGCGCACCGCCGCGATCCACCTCGATGGCCGCTACTGCGACTGGTGCTATCGGAACGCACCACAGTTCCGGCGTCCGTGCGTTCGCTGCACCGAGGTTGACCACCTCAACGGGGCACGGCTCTGCCGCCGTTGCCGTGCCAGTGACCTCCTCGACGCCGTCTTCACCGACTCGATCCTCCGCGCCCAACCGGCACTTTCCGCGGTCCGTGACCACCTCCGGGATGCAGATCCCCGCTACGTCCTCCTCGTCAAGAGACGCGGCACCTCGTGGCAGCTCATCGAGAAAATCGCCGCTCTCGATCGCTCGGTCACCCACACGGATCTTGACCAGATGGGCACGCCCCGGTCCGTGTCACAGGTGCGCTCCTTGCTGGTCGACCTTCAGGTCCTGCCACCCCGTGACGAATACGCGGTCGCGGTCGAGGCCAACGCCCGTGCGGAACTGGCGTCATTGCCGCACCGAGCGGATCAGCTCGCGCTCCGACGCTTCTTCCGCTGGCAACAGCAACGACGCGCTGCCTCCACCCTCACGCTGTCAATGGCAGCCAACGACCGCACGGAACTGCGGGCAATCAGCTCGCTACTTCGGGCCCTCAACGTCGAAGGATTCACCATCGCGACCGGTGAACAACGGTGACGTCCCTGGGAGTGGTGGACTTTTCGGCAGCGAGTCCGGCGTCGTAGACGCTGGTGAGCCATCGTGCGATGGTCAGTGAGAACCGACCAAAGTTGCTCACAGAAAGACATACGCACGATGGCTCTTGACCAGTCTGCCCTCCTCGAGTTGCTCGGGAACTCAAGCTCCCGATGTCTCTGACCGAATCCGGGTCGCGACCGAGACGCTCTACCAGGAGTTGATTGACGCGGAAGCGGCCGCGTTCATCGGCGCCGCCCCGTTCGAACGCACCACCGACCGCGTCGCGCACCGCAACGGCACCCGTCCTCGCACTCTGACGACCACAGCCGGGGAATTGGAGTTGCGGATCCCGAAGCTGCGGCAGGGGAGCTTCTTCCCGTCGCTTCTGGAGCGACGGCGCAGGGTCGATCAGGCCCTGTTCGCGGTCGTGATGGAGGCCTATGTCCACGGCGTCTCGACCCGCAAGGTCGATGACCTCGTGAAAGCGCTCGGCGCGGATACGGGCATCTCGAAGAGCGAGGTGTCGCGGATCTGCGCGAACTTGGACGAGGACGTCGCCGCGTTCCGGGACCGACCGCTCGCCGACCAGGCCTACCCATACGTGTTCCTCGACGCGACCTACTGCAAAGCCCGCGTCGGCCGCCGCGTCGTCTCCCAGGCCGTCGTCATCGCCGTCGGCGTCGCCGCGGACGGGCGCCGAGAGATCCTCGGGTTCGAAGTCGGAGAGACGGAATCGCAACCGTTTTGGACCACGTTCCTGCGCTCACTGAAGGCCCGCGGGCTCGACGGGGTGCAGCTGGTCATCTCCGACGCGCACACCGGGTTGATCGCGGCGATCCAGACCGTGTTCGCCGGCGCGAGCTGGCAGCGCTGCCGGGGGCATTTCATGCGCAACGTCCTCGCGAACGTCCCCAAGACCGCCGGCCCGATGGTCGCGTCGATCATCCGCACGATCTTCGCCCAACCCGACACCGAACACGTTCTCGGCCAGCTCGACGAGGTCGTCCGCATGCTCACCCGCTCGCACCCGAAGATCGCCGACATGCTCGAGACCGCCCGGACCGACCTCCTCGCCTTCGCAGAGTTCCCGTATCCGCACTGGCGGCAAATCTGGTCCACGAACCCGCTGGAACGGCTGAACAAGGAAATCAAACGCCGCACCGACGTCGTCGGCACCTTCCCCAACCCCGCCGCGCTACTCCGCCTGGCCGGGCACGTCCTGATCGAGCAGCACGACGAATGGGACGGCGCGGACCGCCGCTACTTCAGCGAACACTCAATGAAGCTCCTGCACACCGAACCCCAGGAGGTGGCGATCCCGGAACTGACCGCGGCATAATCCAACCAGCTGACCTCGCACGGTGTTGAGAAACTCCACCACTACCGGGGACGTCGCCGTCGACCGGCGGGTGGGTAGCGTTCGCCCCTACAAGACCGCCGCCGGCAAGCGTTACGAGGTCCGCTACCTGGAGCCCGACGGCTCCAAGGGCGGGAAGCGAGGCTTCGAGCGCAAGCGCGACGCCGAACTGTGGCTCGCGGAAGTCGAGTCCTCGCGCGCGAAAGGCAACTTCGTCGACCCCAAGGCGGCGCGCGTGACCATCGACGCACTCGGGGAGACGTGGCTCGAGGCGAAGCGACATTCGATGAAGCCGTCTTCCTTCGCTCCGGTGGCGACAGCGTGGCGGCTGCGAGTACAACCGACCTGGGGCCGCTGGGAGGTCGGGGACATCAGACACACTGATGTGCGCGCGTGGGTGGCCAAGCTCACAAACGAGACAGGCGCCACTGTCACGATCCGGACGTTCGGAGTGCTCGCCAGCATCCTGGACGACGCCGTTTTCGACGGCCGGATCCCGAACAACCCTGCTCGAATGGGACGCGTGGGGCTGCCAAAGAAGAGCCGTGGTCGCCACGGGTACCTGACACACCAGGAAGTTATCCGTCTCGCGGAAGCATCCGGCGAACGGAAACTCCTGGTGCTCGTGCTCGCCTACACCGGGATCCGGTGGGGCGAGGCGGCAGCGCTCCGTGTCCGGGATCTGGACCTCGATCGCGGCCGTCTCCATGTGACTGCGAACGCCGTAGAGGTTCACGGGAAGATCCACGAGGGAACCCCCAAGTCGCACAAGGGGCGGCTTGTGCCGATTCCCCGCTTCCTCGTACAGGAGCTTAGAACGGCAGTGGAAGATCGTCCTCGTGATGCCCTCGTGTTCCCTGGCAAGGACGGTCAATTCATGCGACGCGCTCGGTCTGACAGCGGCTCAAAGTCGTGGTTCAAGTCCGCGTTGACGAAGGCTGATCTCCCCATCATGACTACCCATGATCTGCGCCACACCGCTGCGTCTCTCGCCGTGCAGGCCGGAGCGAACGTAAAGACGATCCAACGGATGCTCGGGCACACCTCCGCGGCCATGACGCTCGACGTCTACTCCGACCTCTTCGACACGGACCTCGATGCGGTGTCGGCTGCGCTTGATTCGGCGGCAGAGGAAGCTGGGATCGGCGCGCTCTTCGCCCGGGAAGATCCTGCCGACTGATCAAGGTTCCTGCGCTGCCGATCAGAATGTTGGCGGCTAGTCGCGCCCGCCAGACGTGCGTCCCGAATGGACGCAACAGCGCTACGAAGGCTCAGAGGTCGAGCCGGAACGCGCCGCTCTGAGGCGGTTTCGCGGAAACGGGACGCAATCGGGACGCAAATCGCCAGTCTGTGAGACGTCTATGGCCCACGATCCCAGTGTTTCCAAGGGATCCCGGGCCATATCTCGTGGCGGAGACGGAGGGATTCGAACCCTCGGTCCCCGTAAGGGGACTCCACCTTAGCAGGGTGGTGCACTAGGCCTGACTATGCGACGTCTCCAGGCATCCGACGCTGAAACGGCGGACACACCCGTCCATACTAACCGGCGCGGCACGCGTCGCTGAACGCAGGATGCGTCTACCGGAGATTTCCGTTGGAACAGGTGTTCTGCGCAGCCGTCTGCCCGGCGATCGTCGAGGGCAGCGCGACGGCGCTCTCCTGCGGGTCCGGCGTCTCGGCCGCACCCTCGGTGGGCTCGACCGGCTCGACGGGATCCGTCGGCTCGGCCGGAGTCTCACCCTCCGGCCCGCCCGCCTCGATGACGCCCTCGCCGCCGCTGATCTCGCCCGTCAGCTGCAGCGGCTGGTTCGCCTCCAGGGCGGCCCACAGCTGCTCGGCGGCGTCGTAGTCGGGCACGACGCGATTGGCGTCGTAGGGGTCGGTGAGGGTGGGGTACTGGACGAAGACGATCTCCTCGAACGGCACGTTCTTCACCGCGAGGGCGATCTGCACCAGAAGCAGCGGGTTGGTCAGGCTGGTCGAGGGATCGACGTTCTCGAGCGCGGTGGATGCCAGCTTGTAGAGGGTGCCCGGATCGGAGAGCACGTCCTCGCTCACGAGCTTGCGCGCGAGCTTGGACATGTACTGCTGCTGATTGCTGATGCGGCCGAGGTCACCACCGTCGCCCACGCCGTGGCGCGTGCGGAGGAACTGCAGGGCCTCGATGCCCTGGATGTTGCGGTTGCCGGCGGGCCAATCGATGCCGGTGTGGCGGTCGCGGATGCCGTTGGCGATGCAGACATCCACCCCGCCGATCGCGTCGGTGATGTTGATGACGCCGCCGAAGCTCACCTTCGCGGCGAAGGGGATGTTCTGCCCGCTCAGCTCAGACACCGTCTTCACGACGCACGACAGCCCTCCGTAGGAGAACGCGCTGTTGATCTGCTGCTTGCTCATCGCCGACGTCGTGCGGCCGTCCTGATCCGTGCACGAGGGGATCGGGAGCATCAGGTCTCGGGGGAACGACACCACCGTGACCCGGCGCGGGTTGTCGGAGATGTGCACGAGCATGTTGACGTCGTTGAGGGTGCCCTCGGAGTCCGGGCCCTTGCAGCGATCGCCGAAGTAGGCCGCGAACTCCGGCTCGCACTCGTCGGTGCCGGCGAGGAACAGGTTGACCCCGCCCTCGATGGCCCCGATGTCGGGGGGCACCGGCCCCTGGCCCTCGAGCTCGACGGCGTCGGCGGTGAAGCTGGAGGAGAGGTCGTAGGCGACGTACGCGGCGACGCCGGCGCCGGCCACGAGCACGACGGCGAGGGCCACCGCGATGATCCGCATGACCTGCGCGAACGGGTGGGGCGTGGTCAGCCGACCGTGACGGGCCACCGTACGGCGGCCGCGCTTCACGGGCTTGATCGAGCTCACGGTGTCCTTCCGGGCGGTCTCGCGGCGCCCATCTTATGGGCGCGCACCTGAGAACCCCGTGAGGACGGGCTGAACAAGCTCGTTCTCGGCGATCAGTGCGAGGGAGAGCTGACGGTACCCATGGCTTTCGAAGAAGACGGTGATGCGGTCATCCTCCACCGCCATGACGGTGCCCTCGCCCCACTGCTCATGGACGACGCGCTCGTCGACCGCGTACTCCCCCGCGGCCGCATCCGCCTGTGCCCCCGGCTCCTCGTACGCCGAACCGTCGGCGCACGTGTCGCAATTCCCGCACGGCTCGTCCAGGCTCTGCCCGAAGTAGCCGAGCAGCACGTGCCGCCGGCAGCGGCGCGTCTCGGCGTACCCGCGCATCATCTCGATGCGCGAGCGGTCGATGCGTTCGCGATCCTCGGTGCGCTCCATCGCGGCCGCCACGATCTGCTCCACGTCCAGGCCGGGGCGCAGGGCGGCGCCGTCGCGGGTGAGCCGCACCGACGCGGTGTCGGCCATGAGGGTCAGCAGCGCCGTCACCCGGCGCGGACTCATCCCGGCCGCCTCGGCGAGGTCGCTGCGCTTGGCAACCCCACCCTGGAGGGCCCGGACGAGCGCCCTCAACTCCCCTGCATCCGGATGCTTCGTGGCAAAGTAGCGTCGCAGGGCGAGGTCTTCCGGCCGGTAGTGCAGCGTCGCGTGGGCCGGTTCGCCGTCGCGTCCGGCGCGACCCATCTCCTGCGCATACGCGTCGACGGACTCCGGCGCGTCGGCGTGCAGGACGAAGCGCACATTGGGCTTGTCGATGCCCATGCCGAACGCGGAGGTCGCCACGACCACGTCGAGGTCGTCCGCGTGGAAGCGGGTGTGCACGTCCGCCCGCTCCCGTGCGGGAAGGCCGGCGTGGTACGCGACGGCGCGCAGGCCACGGTCGGACAGCTCGGCGGCGTACTCCTCCGCGCCGCGCCGCGTGGCCGCATACAGCAGTCCGGGCGTGGGGAGCGCGGCGATCTCGTCGAGCACCGCCGCACGCTTGTCGGCGTCGGTGGCGTGCCGACGGACGGCGAGGGCGATGTTCGGGCGGTCGACGTCGCCGGCGAGCACGAGCGGATCGCGCATGCCCAGGCGCTCCACGATCTCCTCACGGACGGGGGTGGATGCGGTGGCCGTGAGGGCGAGCACGGGCGGGCGCCCGAGACGCTCGGCCACCGCATCCAGGAGCAGGTAATCGGGGCGAAAGTCGTGCCCCCACGACGCGATGCAGTGCGCTTCATCCACGACCAGGAGCGACACCTGCTGCTCCGCGAGCCGGTCGACGACGTCGGGCTTGGCGAGCTGCTCAGGCGCCAGCAGGACGTATTCCACCTCGCCCGCCGCGACCCGCTCCCACGCCTTGCGCTGCGCCGCCGCGCCGCGGGCCGAGTTCATCGCGACGCCGACCGGGGCATCCGGCGCCTCCTCCAGGCGCGCGAGCTGATCCTCCTGCAGCGCGATGAGGGGCGAGACGATCGCGGCGAGGCCGGGCCGCAGCGCCGCGGCGATCTGGTACACCGCCGACTTGCCGGAGCCAGTGGCCCACACCACCAGCACGTCGCGGCCGGCGACGGCGGCTTCGATGGCCTCCCGCTGCTCGGGCCGGAGCCTGTCGAGGCCGAAATAGTCGCGCGCGACGCGCGCGATGTCGTCAGAGCTCATGGGAGTCACTCCATGCGATGCCGCGGCTGCGGGCGCGGGGGTTGTGCGGAGGGTGTGGGATTCGAACCCACGGGACATTGCTGCCCACTGGTTTTCAAGACCAGGTCCATCGGCCGCTCGGACAACCCTCCCGACGACGCCTTGCGGCATCCGTCGACGGCCGAGTCTAGTCGAGCGGCGCGGGGCGACGCGGAGTCACAGGGCGCGGAGGATGGCGGCGACCCCGCCCTCGGTGACCGAGAGCCCGATCTCACCGGCGGCCGTGCGCACCTCTTCGGGACCTTGCCCCATCGCGACTGCGCGACCGCCGTTGCGCAGCGCCCACTCGAACATCTCGAGGTCGTTGCGCCCGTCGCCCATCACGAGCACGTTGGCGGGGTCGATGCCGAGCCATCCGCGCACGAGTTCGAGGCCCGTCGCCTTGTTGACGCCCTGCGGGGCGATGTCGAGCCACGCCGTCCAGCCGATCGCGTACGACACCTGGGTCAGGCCGATGCGGGAGACGAGCTCGAGGAAATCGGTATCGGTCTGGCCGGGCGAGACGACCACGACACGGCAGACCGGCTGGTGTGAGAGGGCCTCGAACTCGACGCGGTCGGCGCCGCGGAGGTTCCAGTCCTCCAGGTACTCGGTGTACAGGCGCGTGCCGTCGGGCAGCTCCACGAGGTAGCGGGCGTCGGAGAGGTGCTCCTGCAGCAGGGTCAGGACCTCGGCGGGGTCGAAGGTCTCCACATGCACGCGCTCGTACTCCGCGGCCAGCGAGCCTTCTACGGCCGGAACACCCCGAGCACCGGCATGCGCCGATCCCTGAGCCTGCCGAAGGTCGCGGCGCCCCATCACGATGGCGCCGTTGGAACACACCGCGTATTCGGGACGGATGTCCAGCAGCTCCATGATGCGGTGCGTGCTCTCCCAGCTGCGTCCGGTCGCGAGCATCACCTCGTGACCGCGCTGGTGCGCGTGCGCGACGGCTTCGACGACGCCCGGGCTCGGGCTCTCGTCCTCGAGGATCACGGTGCCGTCGATGTCGAGCGCGATGAGCAGGCGCCCAGTGGATGCGTCGTCGACGGCGTCGACCGCTTCCGCGGCGTCGTCCTGGTCGACGACCCGCACGCTCCCGGTGTCGGCCAGCTCCGCGTCGCCGGGCGTCATGCGATCGGCTCCAGCACCGTGAGGCCGCCGAGGTAGGGCTGCAGGACCTCGGGCACACGCACGGATCCGTCGGCCTGCTGGTGGGTCTCCAGCAGCGCCACGATCCACCGGGTCGTCGCCAGCGTACCGTTGAGGGTCGCCACCGGCTGGGTCTTCCCGCCGTCGGGGCGGTGGCGGATGTCCAGGCGACGCGCCTGGTAGGTCGTGCAGTTGGAGGTGCTCGTGAGCTCGCGGTACGCCTGCTGGGTGGGAACCCAGGCCTCGACGTCGTACTTGCGCGCGGCGCTGGAACCGAGGTCGCCGGCGGCGACGTCGATGACCCGGTACGCCAGGCCGAGGTCCTGCAGCATCCCCTCCTGCATGTCGACGAGGCGCAGGTGCTCCGCCTCGGCGGTGTCGGGGTCGGCGTAGACGAACATCTCGAGCTTGTTGAACTGGTGCACCCGGATGATGCCGCGGGTGTCCTTGCCGTACGACCCCGCCTCGCGCCGGTAGCACGTCGACCACCCGGCGTAGCGTTTCGGGCCCCGCTCGAAGTCGAGGATCTCGCCCATGTGGTAGCCGGCGAGGGGCACCTCGCTCGTGCCGACGAGGTAGAGATCTTCACCGTCGAGGTGGTAGACCTCGTCGGCGTGCTCGCCGAGGAAACCGGTGCCGCGCATCACTTCGGGGCGGACGAGGGTGGGCGGGATCATGGGCGTGAACCCGGCGGCGAGCGCGCGGTCCAGGCCCAGCGTCATGAGCGCGAGCTCGAGGCGGGCGCCGATCCCGGTGAGGAAGTAGAAGCGGCTGCCGGAGACCTTCGTGCCGCGCTCCATGTCGATCGCGCCGAGCTTCTCCCCCAGGGCCAGGTGATCCAGTGGCTCGAAGTCGAACTGCGGCACGTCGCCGTGCGTGCGGAGGGTGACGAAGTTCTCCTCGCCACCGGCGGGAACGCCGTCGAGAACGATGTTCTCGATCTTTGCGAGGGCGGCGTCGGCTGCCTCCTCGGCGGCGGTCACCGCGTGCTGGGCGGCCTTGACGCGCTCGCTGAGGTCCTTCGCCTCGGCGACCAGCGCCGCCTTGTCGTCCTTAGGCGCCTGCGCCACGCGCTTGCCGTGGGCGTTCTGGGCGGCGCGGAGTTCTTCGAACGCCGTGATGGCGGCGCGACGGTCACGGTCGGCGGCGAGCGCAGCATCCACGGTCTCCGGCGAGACGCCCCGGGCCGTCTGCGAGCGCTTCACCCGCTCGGGATCTTCGCGCAGCAGGGTCAGGTCGATCACGGCTCAATCCTAGGCCAGCGGTTTTCCGTTCCGGCCCGGCGTGAACCGTCGCGCCGGGTGCCACGGAAACGGGCTATGGGCCCGGTGGCGGCCCTAGTGTGTACCCATGGCGCCTGATGCGGACACCCCGGAAACGGACGAGACGATTCCGCGGAAAGACGAAGCGGCGGCGTTCGAGGCCGATCCGCTGCGTGATGACGAACCGCGTCCGGCGACGGATGCTCCCGGCCCGCGCGGCGCGAACACCGACGCCCCCGACCCGGCCGAGGCGGCCGCGCCCGACGACGTCATCCGCGAGCCCGACGACGTCGCGCCCGATACGACCGACGGGGAGGTCGGCGAGGCCGTTCAGGTCACCGCCGACGGCCAGCAGACCACGATGGATGCTCCGCCCACCGACCTCAAGCGAGCGGCCCTGGTGTACAACCCCACGAAGGTCGACCCCGCCCAGCTGCGCGACCTCGTGGCACGCCTGGCGCGGGAGGCCGAGTGGGCCGAGCCGCTGTTCTTCGAGACGACGGTCGATGATCTGGGCGACGACGCGGCGCGCGCGGCGCTGGACGAAGGCGCCGACGCGATCCTCGTGGCCGGCGGCGACGGCACCGTGCGGGCCGTGAGCGAGGCGCTCACCGACACCGGGGTGCCGCTCACGATCGTTCCCAGCGGAACGGGGAACCTGCTCGCCCGCAACCTCAATCTCCCCCTGGCCGACCCCGAGACGATGGTGCGGGCCACCTTCGACGGCGACGTGCTCGCGGTCGACGCCGGCGTGGCGCGCCTGCGCCGCACCGACGGCTCGACCGAGGAGCACGGGTTCGTCGTGATGGCGGGCATGGGGCTGGATGCCGCGATGATCGCCAACACGCGGCCGGAACTGAAGAAGACCGTGGGATGGGTCGCGTACGTCGACGGCGCCGCCCGCTCGCTGGTGACGGCCAAGCCGTTCCGCATCGTCTACCAGCTCGACGACCAGCGCCTGCACTCGGCGCGGGTGCAGAGCATCCTGTTCGCCAACTGCGGCTCGCTGCCGGCGGGCATCGCCCTCATCCCCGAGGCCTCGATCGCCGACGGCAAGCTCGATGTCGCCGTCATCCAGCCGGCCGGGCCGTTCGGCTGGCTGGGCGTGTGGCGCAAGATCTGGTGGGACAACTCCTTCCTGCGCCGCTTCCGCGCCGGGCGCCGGGTGCTCGAGCGGCGGGGGCGGGACGCGTCCGTGCACTTCCGCCGCGGGCATGAGATCGAGACGGCGACGAGCCCGGCGCAGCCGGTCGAGCTCGACGGCGACGAGTTCGGCGAGGCCACCCGCATCTACTGCCGTATCGTCCCGGGCGGGCTGCAGATCGTCGTCCCCCGCGGTCACGACACCTCCTCGCTCTGACCCCTGTCAACCCCGCGATGGCGGGGCAGGGGCTGCGTAGCGTGACGGCATGACGAGCCCGTCCCTGGTGTGGTTCCGCGACGACCTGCGCGTCGCCGACAACCCCGCACTCCACGCGGCGCTGGAGCGCGGCGGGCCGATCATGGGTCTGTACGTGCTCGAGGAGTCGGGCGGCATCCGGCCCCTCGGCGGGGCCGCGCGCTGGTGGCTGCACGGATCCCTCGCCTCTCTCGCCGACGAACTGCGCGCACGCGGGTCGACCCTCGTGCTCCGTCGCGGCGATCCCGCGACCGTCGTGCCCGCCGTTGTCGATGAGCTCGGTGCCGGCGCGGTGTTCTGGAACCGGCGGTACGGCGGCATCGAGCGCGGCATCGACGCCGGCATCAAGGCCGCGCTGCGCGCGCACGGAACCGAGGTCGCCTCGTTCTCGGCCTCGCTGCTGTTCGAGCCGTGGACGGTGCAGACCGGCTCGGGCACCCCGTACGCGGTGTTCACGCCCTTCTGGCGCGCATGCCGGAGCCTTCCCGCTCCGCGTGCGCCGCAGCCGGCACCCGACACGATCCCGGGGCCCTCGGCGATCCCGCGCTCCGACGACCTCGCGGCGTGGGAGCTGCGCCCCGCGCATCCGGATTGGGCGGAGGGCCTGGCCGAGCTGTGGGAGCCCGGCGAACCGGCGGCCACCGCGCGCCTGGCGCAGTTCCTCGCCGACGATCTGGCGGACTACGACCGCGCGCGCGACGAGCCGGCCGCTGAGTCCACCGCGCGCCTGTCGCCGCGGCTGCGGTGGGGCGAGCTGAGTCCGCACCAGGTGTGGCATGCCGCCGTGCAGCACCGGGAAGCGGACGCATCCCGGTTCCTGTCCGAACTCGGATGGCGCGAGTTCGCGTGGCACACGCTGTTCCACTTCCCCGACCTGGCGACGAAGAACTGGCGCGCCGAGTTCGACGCCTTCCCGTGGCCGCGCCTGAACCGCGACCACCTGGCGGCGTGGCAGCGGGGTCGCACCGGTGTCGCCCTCGTGGACGCGGGGATGCGCGAGCTCTGGCGCACCGGCTTCATGCACAACCGGGTGCGGATGGTCACGGCGTCCTTCCTCGTGAAGAACCTGCTGATCGACTGGCGGCACGGCGAGGAGTGGTTCTGGGACACGCTCGTCGACGCGGATGCCGCCAGCAACGCGTTCAACTGGCAGTGGGTCGCCGGATCCGGCGCCGACGCCGCCCCGTACTTCCGGATCTTCAACCCCGAACGCCAGCGCGACCGGTTCGACCCGAATGCCGAGTACATCCGCCGCTGGGCGCCCGAGCACCTCGCCGCCGATCCGCCTGCCCCGATCGTCGATCTGGCCGGCACCCGCCGTCAGGCGCTCGACGCGTACGATGCGGTCACACACGCCCGCTGAGCCCCTCCACCGCCTACGCTCGGACCACCGCTCATGTCAGGAGATCGCTTGTCTCAGCCGCCCTACCCCGCCCCGCAACCGTACGCCGGCATCAGCGAGAAGTCGTGGCTGGCGACCCTGCTGCTGTCGATCTTCCTCGGCGAGTTCGGGATCGACCGCTTCTACCTCGGCAAGATCGGCACCGGCATCCTCAAACTCATCACGGTGGGCGGCTTGGGCGTGTGGTGGCTGATCGACCTCATCCTCATCATCGCCGGCGCCATGAAGGACAAGCACGGCCTCCCGGTCGAATACGTTCGCGGCCGCTGAGCGGGAATGACTGACCGGCGACGGCGGTTGCCACGAGGGATGAACGCTCCCGCCCTCTCCGTCCTCGACCTGGTGCCCGTCCGCGACGGGCAGACGAGCGCGCAAGCGGTCGCCTCCTCCCTCGACTCCGCCGTGCACGCCGACCGGCTCGGCTACCGCCGGTACTGGTTCGCCGAGCACCACAACATGCCGGCGGTCGCCTCGACGACCCCGCCGGTGCTGATCGCCGCAGCCGCATCCCGCACCGAGCGCATCCGCGTCGGCTCGGGCGGTGTCATGCTGCCCAACCACTCCCCGCTCGTGGTGGCGGAGCAGTTCGCGGCGCTGGAAGCCATCGCCCCCGGGCGGATCGACCTCGGCCTCGGACGGGCGCCCGGCTCCGACGCGGTCATCACGCAGCTGCTGCACCGCTCGGGCGCGACCAGCGACGTGGAACGCTTCCCCGATCACATCACCGACATCATCGCGCTGTCCTCCCCCGAGGGCGCCACCGTCCGGTTCACCTCCGGCGGCGAATACACCGTGCACGCCACCCCGGCCGCCACCGGCGCTCCCGAGGTGTGGCTCCTCGGCTCCAGCGACTACTCCGCGCAGCTGGCCGCACGCTTCGGGCTCCCGTACGTGTTCGCCAACCACTTCTCCGGCGAAGGACTCGAGCGGGCGCTCGACCTGTACCGCACGCAGTACCAGCCGAGCCCGCAGCATCCCGAGCCCCGCACGTTCCTGACCGTCAACGTCATCGCCGCCCCCACGGCCGAGGAGGCGGAGGAGCGCGCCCTGCCGCAGCTGCGGATGATGGCGAGGCTCCGCACCAACCGCCCGCTCGTGCCGCTGGAGACCGTTGAGCAGGCTCAGGCCGACCCGTGGGACGGGATGGCGAACAGCCTCATGACCGCCGCCCGCTCGAAGTGGTTCGTCGGCACCGGCGACCACGTGTCGGCGGAATTGTCGGCCTTCGCCGCGCGGTTCGGCGTGGACGAGGTCATGATCTCCCCCGTCGCCGGCTCGTACGACGGTGAGCCCCTGGACACCGCCCCCGGCCGCATCCGCACGCTCGAGCTGCTCGCCGCGCCGGCCCGGGTGGCCTGAGCTCCCGGGCGGCGGCGCGCGTAACCGGACCGCGACATGCCCGCAAGGCCCGGTACCCCCGGCGCACGCGGGCGTACCCTCGACCCCGTGAGCGAAGCCACCGCATCGGCCGGTCCGACGCGCGCGCCGGTGAGCACCGGCCGCGCCATCCTCAACACCGTGAAGGGCTCGGCGGGCAACCTCGTCGAGTGGTACGACGTCTACGTCTACACCGTCTTCGCGACGTACTTCGAGGCGCAGTTCTTCGATCAGGACGACCGTAACTCGACGTTCTACATCTATGCGATCTTCGCCGTGACCTTCATCATGCGGCCGATCGGATCGTGGTTCTTCGGACGGTTCGCCGACCGCCGCGGCCGCCGCGCCGCCCTCACCGTCAGCATCACACTCATGTCCGCGTGCTCGTTCCTCGTGTCGGTCATGCCGACGCGGGAGGCGATCGGCATGTGGGCGGCGGTGATCCTCATCGGCGCGCGGCTCGTGCAGGGCTTCGCCACCGGCGGCGAGTACGGCACGTCGGCCACCTATATGTCGGAGGCGGCCACCGCCCGCCGCCGCGGGTTCTTCTCCTCCTTCCAATACGTCACCCTCATCGGCGGCCACGTGCTCGCGCAGTTGACGCTGCTCATCGTGCTCGCGGTCATGCCGGTGGAAGCGGTCGAGGACTGGGGATGGCGCATCGGCTTCTTCGTCGGCGGCATCGCCGCCCTCGTGGTGCTGTGGCTGCGCCGGACGATGGACGAGTCCCTCAGCGAGGAGCACCTGGAGGCGGTGCGCTCGGGCGCCGACCGCGATTCGGGGTCGCTCAAGACCCTCTTCACCTCGTACTGGCGGCAGCTGGTGTGGGTGTTCCTCGTCACGGCGGGAGGCACGATCGCCTTCTACACCTACAGCGTCAACGCCCCCACCATCGTCAAGACGGCCTTCGGCGAGGAGGGAGCGGTCGCGGCGACGTGGACCAACCTCCTCGGACTCATCTTCCTCATGCTGCTCCAGCCCCTGGGCGGACTGCTGAGCGACCGCGTCGGGCGCAAGCCGCTGCTGGTCTTCTTCGGAATCGGCGGTGTCCTCTACACGTGGGTGCTCATCACCTTCCTCCCGCAGACGCAGTCACCGCTGGTCGCGTTCGCCCTCACGGCGGTGGGGTACGTCATCCTCACCGGCTACACCTCGGTGAACGCGATCGTGAAGGCCGAAGTGTTCCCCGCGCGCGTGCGGGCGCTGGGCGTGGGCCTCGGCTACGCCCTCGCCAACTCGGTGTTCGGCGGCACGGCGCCCGCGGTGTACCAGGCCTCCCTCACCGGCGGCGGGGTGACGTGGTTCATCGTCTACGTCACCGCGGTGATCGCGGTGAGCCTCACGGTGTACATCTTCTTCATGCGCAACCGGGCCGAGACGCCGCTGGACCGCGAACAGGGCAGCGCGTGGGTCACCCTGCAGGACGCCCCGCGTCCCTGACCCTCACCGCACGCGCCGCCGAGCTCGGCTCAGGCAGATGCGCCGTCGCGGGCGAGCACGGGGTAGTCGGTGTATCCCTCGCGACCACCGCCGTACGCCTTGGTCAGGTCGGGCTCGGCCAGCGGAGCGCCCTCGGCGAGCCGGTCGACCAGGTCGGGGTTGGCGATGTACGCGCGGGCGAAGGAGACGAGGTCGGCCTCGCCCCGTGCGACGCGGTCCAGCCGCGCGCTGTCATCGCGTGAGTCGGGGGTGACCGCATTGAGGATGAGCGCGCCCTTCCACGCCGCCCGGATCACCGGGGTCAATCCCGCGTCACCGGCCTCGACCAGGTGCAGATACGCCAGCTGCAGGCCGTTGAGCCGCTCGACGAGAAGCGGGTACAGCGTCGCGGCATCGTCCTCGGTGGTGTCGCCGAGGCCATTGGCGGGCGAGATGCGCAGCCCGGTCCGGTCGGCGCCGATGGCCGCGGCGACGGCCTCGACGACCTCGACGGTGAAGCGGATGCGATTGCGGGCGCTTCCGCCCCAGTCGTCCGTGCGCTGATTGGCGTTGGTGGCGAGGAACTGGTGCAGCAGGTACCCGTTGGCGCCGTGCACCTCCACCCCGTCGAATCCGGCCGCGACGGCGTTGCGTGCGGCGGCGGCGAAGTCGGCGATGGTCGCGCGGATCTCGTCCTCGTTCAGCTCGGCGGGCTGCACGTGATCCCTCGGCCCCTCGGGGGTGAAGACGGATCCGGCCGCACGGACCGCCGACGGGGCGACCGGGGTGAGCGCGCCGGAACCGACGGCGGCGGTTGTGGCGGGATGCCCGATGCGACCGGTGTGCATGAGCTGGGCGACGATCACGCCGCCTGCTTCATGCACAGCACCGGTCACGGCCGTCCACGCCTCCACCTGCTCGTTCGTGTGCAGGCCTGGGGTGTCGGGATAGCCCTGCCCCACCGGGCTCGGCTGCGTTCCCTCCGTGATGATGAGCCCGGCACCGGCGCGCTGGGCGTAGTAGGTGGCCATGTCGGCGTTGGCACGGGTGCCGAACGCGCGGCTGCGCGTCATGGGGGCCATGACGATGCGGTTCCGGAGCCGGAGGCTGCCGATCGTGATCGGCTCGAATGCCGTCACGGGGGTGGGTGCTGAGTGATCGCTCATGCGGATGCTCCTGTTCGAGGTGGCGGAATGCCACTACTTGCTCGAACAACGAAAACCGCCCGGCGTATTCCTTGCTCGAGCAACTTTCTTCCACGCGTCAAGGGGCGGCGGAGCAGGAGCGGATCCCGCGGCTAGAGCCGGTCGCCTGCCTCGCGCAGCGGGGTCTCCAGTCCGGTCAGGAGGGCCAGCAGCTGCCGACGCTCGTCCTTCCCCAGCGACCCCGCCGTCACCGCCTCCAGTTCCGCCCACGCCGCCTCGACGTCGGCCCGTAGGCGGACGCTGGCCTCCGTCGCCTCGACGACGCTCACCCGCCGGTCGACGGGGGAGGGTCCGCGACGGACGAGGCCGGCCCTCTCCAGCCGTCCGATGCTGCGCGTCATCGACGGGGCATCCGTATCCAGCGTCTGCACCAGGTCGGTCATGCGCTGCGGGCCGTGCTCCCACAGGGTCATCAGGACTAGTTCCTGCCCCGGCCGCAGCCCGGTCGATCGCAGGAGCTTGGCCGCGAGGGCCTTGTGCGCTCGGGCCACCCGGAAGATCGCGGAGCTCAGGGGTCCGGTGGACAGCCGCATCGGCTCAGGCATGTCCACAGCGTAGAGGACCCCCGAGCGGGGTCAGAGGAGGCGGGCGGTACCCGAGACAGTGATGCCGCCGGCGGCGGGGATGTCGACCACGAGCAGACTCGGCCGCCCCACGTGCCGGCCCTGGCGGATCCCGACGCGCGCGGGGGCGTCCACCGCCGCGAGTTCGCGCAGGTACCCGCCGAAGGATGCCGCGGCCGAACCCGTCGCCGGATCCTCCGTGATCACCCCGACCGGGAAGAGGTTGCGGGCCTCCCACACCGTGTCGGCCGCGCGCAGCATCACCGTCACGGTGCCCGCCCACCCCTCGGCATCCATCAGCGCCCGCACCGCCGCCGGGTCGAACGTGAACCCGTCGAACACGCCGGCGTCGTGGAGGACGAGCACGGGATGCCGGTTGCCCGCGTACGCGATGCGCGGCGGCAGATCGGGGTCGAGGTCTTCCTCGCGGATGCGCAGGAGGTGCAGAAGGCGGGAGAGCACGGCCGGGGCGAACTCCTCGATCCGCGGCTCGACGCTCGTGAACGACGCGCGCAGGACACCGTCCGCCCCGCGCGAGGTCTCCAGCTCGACCGGGCCCACCGGGGTCGCGAACGTGAGGGAGCCCGCCCCGTCGCGCGCGGCCACCGCGACGGCGGTCGCGATCGTGGCGTGACCGCAGAAGGGCACCTCGGCCAGCGGGGAGAAGTATCGGATGCCGCCGTCGGCGCGCAGGAACGCCGTTTCGGAGAAGCCCACGTCGGCGGCGATGCGCTGCATGTCGGCATCGGTGAGGCCGTCGGCATCCAGCACCACGCCCGCGGGATTGCCGCCGCCGGGGCGATCCGGATCGGCGAACGCGGCGTACCGCAGCACCGCGGGCATCAGCTCTCCGGCTCTCCGCTCAGGAGTCCCCGCAGCCAGTCGCGGGCCTCGGCGAACACGTCGTCGGAGTATCGCGGCGGGTAACGGACGATCGCGCGGTCGGCCCGCGCGTACGAGCCGAGGAAGATCACCTTGGGGCTGAAGCGGCGCAGCCCCAGGAGGGCATCGGCCATGCGCTCGTCGTGGACGTGGCCGTCCGCGTCGATGACGAAGCGGTACCGCCCGAGCGCGTCTCCGATCGGACGCGACGCCAGCAGGCTGAGGTTGATGCCGCGCGTGGCGAACTGCTCCAGCAGCTCCAGCAGGGCGCCGGGGTGGTCTTCGGGCAGCTCGACGATGAGCGAGGTCTTGTCCGCCCCCGTGGGCGGGGCGGGAGCGACGGTGCGGCTGACGAGGACGAAGCGCGTCACGGCGTTGGCGTTGTCCCCGATCCCCTCGGCCAGCACGGCCAGCTCGTGGTGGGCCACGATGCCGGGGGCGGCCACGGCGGCATCCGCATCCGAGGTTCCGTCCAGGATCCCCAGGGCGCTGGCCACGTTGCTGGCGGCGGGGATGTGGGCGTGGGCGGGGAGGGTCGCGGTGAGCCACTGCAGGCACTGCGCGTAGGCGACCGGATGCGCCGCCACCAGCGACACCTCCTCCATCCGCGTGCCGGGGCGGGCCACGAGGACGAAGTTCACCGGCACGAGGTATTCGCCGATGATCCGCAGGCCCGGCATGGTCGCCAGGGCGTCCTGAGCCGTCGACACCCCGCCGTCCACGGAGTTCTCGATCGCGATCATGGCCGCGTCCGAGCGGCCTTCCACGACGTCGGCCAGCGCTTCGCCGACGTTGCGCACGGGCCGCCAGATCTGATCGCGGGCCTCGGGCACCTGCGCGAGCGCGGCTTCCGTGAAGGTTCCCGCCGGCCCCAGATAGCTGTACGTACGGCGGACGGGCGGGTTCTCGTGCTCGGACGTCACGGCGATCAGCCTAGACCCGCCCCGGCGCCGGGCTCGCTGCGCGGCGAGGCCCGCGATTGCCAGAACGGGATCGATCGTGTCAAATCGGTGCCGCTCGGCGCGCGCGCGAGGCAGACTGGGAGGATGAGCAGTCGCGCAGGACTTCCCGCCGAAGCATCCGATCTCATCGACGTCGACGAACTGATCAACGCCTACTACGACCGCAAGCCGGATGCGTCTGTCCCAGGGCAGCGCGTCGCGTTCGGCACGAGCGGCCATCGCGGGTCGTCGCTGTCCACGAGCTTCAACGAAGACCACATCCTCGCCACGACGCAGGCGATCGTCGACTACCGCGCCGGCCAGGGCATCACCGGGCCGCTGTTCCTCGGCCGCGACACGCACGGCCTGTCGCTGCCGGCCGAGCACACCGCGATCGAGGTGCTTGTGGCCAACGGCGTCGACGTGCGCATCGACTCGCGCGACTCGTGGGTGCCGACCCCTGCGCTCAGCCACGCGATCCTCACCCACAACCGCGGGCTCGCCGCCGATGACCCTGGCCGCGCGGACGGCATCGTCGTGACCCCCAGTCACAACCCGCCGCGCGACGGCGGTTTCAAGTACAACCCCCCGCACGGCGGACCCGCCGACACGGATGCCACCAGCTGGATCGCCGACCGCGCGAACGAGCTCATCGCCGGTGGCCTGTCGGGCGTGCGTCGCACCCGCCATGCCGACATCGACCTGGATTCGCTCGGCGAGTACGACTTCCGCGACGCCTACGTGCGCGACCTCGCGAGCATCATCGACATCGACGCCATCCGCTCCGCCGGCGTGCGCATCGGCGCCGACCCGCTGGGCGGGGCATCCGTGGAGTACTGGGCCCTCATCGCCGAGGTGTACGGCCTCGACCTCACGGTCGTGAACCCCGATGTCGACCCGACGTGGCGGTTCATGACGCTGGACTGGGATGAGAAGATCCGGATGGATCCGTCCTCGCCCTCGGCGATGGCCGCCCTCGTCGCCCGTCGCGACCAGTACGACATCCTCACCGGCAACGACGCCGACGCCGATCGGCACGGCATCGTCACGCCCGACGCGGGGCTGATGAATCCCAACCACTACCTCGCCGTCGCGATCGACTACCTGTTCTCGCACCGCCCGGGGTGGCCCGCGGATGCGGCGGTCGGCAAGACGCTCGTGTCGTCGATGATCATCGACAAGGTCGTCGCCTCGCTCGGCCGGTCGCTGTACGAGGTTCCCGTCGGGTTCAAGTGGTTCGTGCCGGGCCTGCTGGACGGCACGGTCGCCTTCGGCGGCGAGGAGTCGGCCGGCGCCTCGTTCCTCCGCACCGACGGGAGCGTGTGGACGACCGACAAGGACGGCATCCTGCTGTGCCTGCTCGCCGCGGAGATCCTCGCCGTCACCGGCAAGACCCCGTCGCAGCGGTACGCGGAGCTCGAGGCCGAGTTCGGTGCGGCGGCATATCAGCGCGTGGACGCGCCCGCGACGCCCGCGCAGAAGGCGCAGCTGGCCAAGCTGTCGCCCGACGCGGTGACGGCGACCGAGCTCGCCGGTGAGCCCATCACGGCGAAGCTCTCGCACGCCCCCGGCAACGGGGCCGCGATCGGCGGCGTCAAGGTGCAGACCGCCGACGCGTGGTTCGCCGCCCGGCCCTCCGGCACCGAGGACGTGTACAAGCTCTACGCCGAGAGCCTGCGCGGCGAGGAGCACCTGCGCGAGGTGCAGGCCGAAGCCCGCGCCGTCGTCACGGCCGCCCTCGGCGACGCCTGACCCTGATCGAGGGCGGGCGGCGCTCGGGTCAGAGGGCCAGGGTGCGCGCGAGGCGCGCACCCGCTTCGTGCAGCCACCGGGCCGGCTCGGCGAGCGCGGCGGCGGATGACCCAGCCAGGTCGGTGAGCGAAAGGGATGCCGCGAAGGCCGACGTGTCGGCATCCGCGGCGACTCGTCCGGCCACCAGTGCCGTGCGGCCAGGGGCGAGCGACGCGACGAAGGCGGGCACCTTGCCGGCCGCCGACTGCGCGTCGTAGGCCCCCTCGCCGGTCACCACGACGTCGGCCGTCGCCGCGGCCGCCGGCAGCCCGGTGAGGGCGGCGACGTGCCGCGCACCGGGGACGAGCTGCGCACCCCACACCGCGAGGCCCCAGCCCGTTCCGCCGGCGGCGCCCATCCCCGCCGCGGCGGCGACGACCGACGGCACGAGCGCCGACAGGCGCGCCAGGCCGGCATCGGCACGGGCGACTCCCGCGTCGTCGAGGCCCTTCTGCGGGCCGAACACCGCGGCGGCGCCCTGCGGGCCGAGCAGCGGATTCGTCACGTCCGTCAGCACCACGGCCCCGGCCGGTGGCAGGGGGCGCAGCCCGGTGAGATCGGCGGCGGCCACGGTGTCCAGGCCCGCCGCACCGGGGGCCACCGGATCGCCCGCCGCATCCGTGAACCGCGCGCCCAGCGCCGTGAGCATCCCGACGCCGCCGTCGGTGGAGGCGCTCGATCCGATCCCGAGGATCAGGCGGGTGACACCGGCGTCCAGCGCTGCGGCGAGAGCCTGCCCGAATCCGGTCGTCGACGCCGACTCCGGCAGCCGCCGGTCACCGAGCAGCTCGATTCCCGAGGTGTTCGCCAGCTCGATGACGGCGCTGCCCACCGGCGCGTCGGGCGTCGGCGGAAGCAGGAGCCAGGACGCGACGATCCGCTCCCCGTCCGGCCCCGTCACGGTGACGGGGATGCGCTCCGCGCCGCGCACGGACGTCGCCACCGCATCGAGGGTGCCTTCTCCGCCGTCGGCCATGGGGCGCAGGACGAGGTCGTCGTGCGGGCGCACTGCGCGCCATCCCTCCGCCAGCGCCCGAGCCGCCGCGGCGGCGGGCAGCGTGCCCTTGAAGCTGTCGGGGGCCAGGACGACGCGACTCACGCGGTCGATGCTATCGGGGGTGCGGGGGCGGTCCGGAGCTCTCGCGCACGACGAGCTCGGCGGCGACGGTGATGGCGGCCGGCGGAGCATCCTCCTCGACCATCGCGAGCAGCGCCGTGAGCGCCTGCGCCCCGAGCGCGTCGAAGTCCTGTCGCATCGTCGTCAGCGGCGGCCGGTACTCCGCGGCGTCGACGACGTCGTCGAACCCCACGATCGCGACGTCGTCGGGGATGCGGCGCCCCGCGTCGGAGAGGGCGCGGATCGCCCCGAGTGCCATCTGGTCGTTTGCTGCGAAGACGGCGGTCGCGCCGGGGAGCGCGGATGCGGCGGCGTGCCCTGAGCGGGAGGTCCAGTCCCCGCGCGCCACCGGCGGGACCGGCGCGCCTGCTCTCCGCAGGGCGAGGAGCCACCCGCGCTCGCGTTCGACCGCGGCGTACGAGCCGCCCGGCCCCGCCAGGTGGTGCACCGTGACGTGACCGCGCGCGAGGAGGTGCCCGACGGCTGCCGCCGCCGCCTCGGCGTGATCGGTCTGGACGATCGTGAACCGCTCGTCCGTCGGCGAGTCGACGACCACGAGGCTCATGCCGGCGGGCGGTGCCACGTCGCGCAGGAGCGTCGTGGCCTCGTTGAGCACGATCGCACCGTCCACGCCCTGGTGCCGGAGGCGCGCGAGGGCATCGGCGATGGGATGCTGCGGCGTGAGGGTGACCACCGCGAGGGCGTAGTCGCGCAGGGCGGCCGCGACGGAGATGGCCTGCAGCATCCGGGAGTTGCCGACCGAGGCCAGCGTCGAGACGACGACCCCGACGGTCTGCGACCGGCCGGTGCGCAGGGCGCGGGCCGCCGCGTGGGGGCGGTACCCGAGGTGGCGCAGGGCCTGCTCGACGCGGGCGCGGGTGGCCGGATCCACGCGCGGGCTGCCGTTGACCACGCGCGACACCGTCTGCCCCGACACGCCGGCGCGGGCGGCGACGTCCGACATCGACACGCGCCGCGGCTGCGCCATCCGCCCTCCGTTCAGAATTCAGGAATGTTGACGTTACCACGGCCCCGGGATACCGTGTTGACGTGAACACGCCTGAGTTTTGGACGCCGGCGGATGCCGAGGCCGTGACGCTCGGCGCCGGCGTCGTGAAGCGCCCCACGCGCCTGGCCGACGGGCGCGAGCTCATCTACTACGACGACGCCGGGACGACCCTCCCGGCGGAACGCGCGGTCGACGCGCGCGTGCTCGATCCGCGGCCGGCGACCGCGACGATGCGCCAGGACGTGCTCACCGGCGACTGGATCTCCATCGCGGCGGCGCGGCAGAACCGCGCCTTCCTCCCGCCCGCGCACCTCGACCCCCTCGCCCCGCAGACGGAGGCGAACCCGTCCGAGATCCCCGACCGGTACGACGTCGCGGTCTTCGAGAACCGCTCACCCTCCTTCGGCCCGGCCCTGGCCGCCGCCACCGGCGACGCCCCCGCCGCCGAGGACGCGCCGCACGGGCTCGACGACCTCGCCGACCCGGGCCTCGGGCGCACGCGCACGTCGGTGGGCCGCTGCGAGGTCGTGTGCTTCAGCCCCGAGCACACCGGATCCTTCGGCACGCAGACCCCGACGCGCGCCCGCACCGTGATCGAGGCGTGGGCCGATCGCACCGCCGCCCTCTCGGCCCTCCCCGGCGTCGAGCAGGTCTTCCCGTTCGAGAACCGCGGCGAGGCGATCGGGGTGACGCTGCCGCATCCGCACGGGCAGATCTACGCCTACCCCTACATCACTCCACGCACGCAGCGGATGCTGGATGCCGCGGCGCGCACGTCCGACGACCTGTTCGCGCGCATCCTCGACTTCGAACAGGGCTCGGAGCGCATGGTGCTGCAGGGCGAGCACTGGAGCGCGTTCGTCCCCTTCGCCGCACGCTGGCCGATCGAGGTGCACCTCCTCCCCCACCGGCACGTGCCCGACCTGGCCGCCACCAGCGACGACGAACGCGCCGAGCTCGCTCCGCTGTACCTGCGGCTGCTGCGCGGGATCGACGCCCTGTACGACTCGCCCACGCCGTACATCGCGGCGTGGCATCAGGCACCCGTGCACGACGGCCGCGAGGCGGTGCGCCTGCACCTGCAGCTGACCTCGCCGCGGCGAGCCGCCGACAGGCTGAAGTTCCTCGCCGGATCCGAATCCGCGATGGGCGCCTGGATCGCCGACATCCCGCCGGAGACGCAGGCCGAGCGCCTGCGCGAGGCCCTCGCGACCGTGGCGGACCCGGCATGAGCGCCGCCACCGATCTCCTGGCCACCTTCACCGACCGGCCGGCCGCCGGGGAGTGGTCGGCGCCGGGACGGGTCAACCTCATCGGCGAGCACACCGACTACAACGACGGCTTCGTGCTGCCCTTCGCCATCGAGCACCGCACGTCGGCGGCCGTCGCCCTGCGCGAGGACGACATCATCCGGGTGGCGACGACATTCGCCGACGCGCCGGTCGAGGTCGCCCTCGCGGACCTGGACCACGCCATCGCCGCCGGCGGGCTGGACTGGGCGGCGTACCCGCTCGGGGTGGCGTGGGCCCTCCGTGCGGCAGCGCCCGGCGCCTCCCCGCGTGGGGTGGACATCGCCATCGCGTCGGATGTGCCGGTGGGCGCAGGGCTGTCGTCCTCCGCCGCGATCGAAGGCGCCGTGGCCGCCGCGCTCAGCGACGTGTGGGCCGCGGGCCTCGACCGCGTCGCACTGGCCCGGGTGGGCCGCACCGCCGAGAACGACGCCGTCGGCGCCCCCACCGGCATCATGGACCAGATGGCCACGATGCTCGGGGAGGCCGACGCCGCGACGTTCCTCGACTGCCGCTCGCTCGAGGCCCGGCCCGTCGACCTGGGCTTCACCCGCGAGGGGCTGCAGATCCTCGTCATCGACACGCTCGTCACCCACGCGCACGCCTCCGGCGGCTACGGCGAGCGCCGCGCGTCGTGCGAGGCCGGCGCCCGCGCGATGGGCGTGCCGGCGCTGCGCGACCTCACGGTCGATGATCTCCCCCGTGCCCAGCAGCAGCTGGACGAGGTGACCTTCCGGCGCGTGCGTCACATCGTGACGGAGAACCAGCGCGTGCTCGACACCGTCGCGACACTGGATGCGGACGGCCCGCGCGCGATCGGCGACCTCCTGACCGCGTCCCACGCCTCGATGCGCGACGACTTCGAGATCTCGGTGCCCGAGCTCGACCTCGCCGTCGAGACGGCTCTGAAAGCCGGAGCGCTGGGCGCGCGCATGACGGGCGGCGGCTTCGGCGGCGCCGCGATCGCGCTGCTGGATGCCGAGCGCGTCGACTCCGCTGCATCCGCCGTCGCCGCCGCGTTCGAGGCCGCCGGCTTCCGCGCCCCGCGGACGTTCACCGTCACGCCCTCCGCCGGCGCCCGCCGCGACGCGTGAGGACTCCGGAGGAGGAGGAGGAGGAAGGTACGAGGGGCCCGCGCACGGTGCAACCCCTGGGATCCGGGGGCCTCGGTCGTTAGCGTCGGAACCGGCCGGCAACGACCCCCGGCCGGAAGAGGTGTTCCGTGGCGTACGTGACCGTCGGGGCGGAGAACTCCGTCGAGATCCGCCTGTACTACACCGACCAGGGCTCGGGGCAGCCGGTCGTGCTGATCCACGGGTTCCCGCTCAACGGCGAGTCGTGGGGCAAGCAGCAGGCCGCGCTCCTGGACGCCGGATACCGCGTCATCGCGTACGACCGGCGCGGCTTCGGGATGTCGACCAAGGCCGGCAGCGGGTACGACTACGACACCTTCGCGGCAGACCTCGACGTGCTGCTGACCCACCTCGGCCTGGAGGACGTCGTCCTCGTGGGCTTTTCGATGGGCACCGGCGAGATCGCCCGGTACCTGTCCGCCTACGGCAGCGAGCGCGTCGCCCGCGTCGCCTTCCTCGGATCACTGGAGCCGTTCCTGCTGAAGACGGACGACAACCCCGACGGCGCCGGCGGACAGGACTTCTTCGACGGAATCGCCGCGTCGGTGCGCGCCGACCGCTACGCGTTCGTCAGCGGCTTCTTCCGGGACTTCTACAACCTCGACGACACCCTCGGCACCCGCATCTCGCAGGAGGCGCTGGACGCGAGCATCGAGGTGGCCAACACCGCCGGCAACGCCGCCATCGCTGCCGCTCCCCTGACGTGGCCGACCGACTTCCGCGGCGACATCGCCGCCATCGACGTGCCCGCGCTCATCGTGCATGGCACCGCCGACAACATCCTGCCCATCGACGCGACCGGTCGACGCTTCCGCGACCTCGTCCCCGCCGCCCAGTACGTCGAGATCGAGGGCGCCCCGCACGGGATGCTGTGGACCCACGGCGACGAGATCAACGAGGTGCTGCTGGCCTTCCTGCGCGCCTGATCGACCGGGCCTCCGCCCTCACGCGGCGGCGGCGGTGAGTTCGCTCAGCAGCGCCGCGTCGGGCCGCACGCCCGCGCGCTCGATCTGGCGGGCCAGGTGCACCACAGCGTCGTTCACGGGGGTGGCGACGCCCTGTCGCCGGCCCTCCGCGGCGACGAGGCCGTTGAGGTCGTCCACCTCGGCGTGCCGCCCCTTCGTCCAGTCCTGCAGCACCGTGGTGGTCGCCCCGGGGACCACGAAACCCGCGAAGAGCTTGTCGGTCATGGTCTCCACGACGCGCGAGCGATCGGCGACCTCGTCGGGGGTGAGTCCGAAGATCGGCAGGACGGGGTGCCCCACGGCTGCACCGACCTCGAGCGCCTCGTTGCCGGCGGCGATCATGACGGCGCGGAATCCCGGAGTGTGCAGCGCGTCGAGCATCGGCAGGCCCAGGATCGCCGAGGTCGCCAGCAGCGTGGCGTTGCTCACGAGCTTCATCCACTTGGCCGCCTCGATGTCGTCCACGCTCGCCACCGTGCCGGCGCAGCGCAGGAGCGCGGCGATGTCCTCCACGCGGTCGGCCGGGCCGCCCGGCAGCGCTCCCACCGCGAACCAGGAACGCGACACCGGCGTGTGGCGGTGCACGATGCCGGGCTCATCCATCGTGGCCGAGCACTCGATCACGGCGCCCATCGTGCGCCGCGGGCCGACGGCGTCCTGCACCGTGCGCGTGGTCATCCCGTTCTGCACGCCCGCCATCAGACCGTCGGCGGCGAGGTAGGGCCTCAGCATCCGCGCCGCCCACGCGGTGTCGTAGGCCTTCATGAGCACCAGGACGACGTCGAACGGCCCGGTGAGCTCGGCCACCTCGCACAGGTTGATCACGTGCGGCCGCACATGCAGGTCGCCGTCGGGCGAGATCACGTGCAGGCCGTCCGCGCGCATGGCCTCCACGTGCGCGGGCCACTGCTCGATCAGGGTGACGTCATGGTCGGCGGTGAGGAGGTCGGCCCCCACCGAGGCTCCGTTGGCACCGGCGCCGAGCACCGCGATCCGTGGACGAACCATGACGACCTCTTCCCACGCTGGACAGCCGCACTTTACATCACGGCACCGCGGTTCCGGGATACCCTGAGCACGGCGCATCCACGCGCCCCGGATGTAAACCTCCGCTGAACAGCTCGACACCGCTCGACGAAGAGAAGAGAAGGGCCCATGATCCTGCACATCGCCGCCTTCCGGTGGAAGGACGACGTCACCGAGGCCGACGTCACCGCCCTCACCGAGGCGCTCCTGACGATGGCCGCCGGCATCCCGGAGCTCCGCTCCTACGTCGCTGCCCCCAACCTCCATCTGCGCCCGGCCGGCTTCGACTACGGCGTGGCGGCGGTCGTGGACGACCAGGCCGGGCTCGACGCCTACCTGGATTCCCCCGAGCACCTCGCGGCATACGAGAACTTCATCGGCCGGATGCTCGCCGAGCGCGCCGCCGTCCAGCTGCCGATCGCGGAGGGCTCCTTGCGATGACCGGCATGCTCGCCGCCGTGCTCCACGGCGTGGGCGATCTGCGCGTCGAGACGAGGCCGGTCCCCGACCCCGGCCCCGGCGAGGTGCTCGTGCGGATCGACGCGTGCGGAGTCTGCGGCAGCGACGCGACGGAGTTCGGGCGGAATCTCGTCCTCGCCGACCCGCCCGTCACGCTCGGTCACGAGTTCGTCGGCACGGTGCACAGCGTGGGCGAAGGAGTGGACGGACTGTCCGCCGGCGCGGTCGTCGTGTGCGGCGCGGGGATCGCATGCGGGAGGTGCAAGCCGTGCCGCGAGGGTCGCACCAACCTGTGCCGGTCGTACACGACGATCGGCTTCCACCACGACGGCGGCCTGGCCGGATACGTCGTGGCCCCCGCCGGGATCCTCCTCGACGTCACCGACGCGGGCCTGACCACCGACACGCTCGCGCTGACCCAGCCGATGGCGATCGGGGTGCATGCCGTCCGCCGCAGCGGATTGCGGGCGGGGCAGGATGCGGTGGTGATCGGTGCCGGCGGCATCGGCACGTTCATCACGATCGCCGCCGCCGCCACCGGCGCCCGGGTGCTGGTCGTCGACCCCAATCAGGACCGCCTCGACCTCGCACAGGAACTGGGCGCGAGCGCAGGGCTGCGCACGGGCGGTGCGAGCCTGTCCGACACGCTGGCGGAACTCGGCATGGATGCCGACGTCTTCTTCGAGGTGAGCGGATCGGCATCGGGCCTGACCGCCCTCCTGGACGCCGCCCGGCCCGGATCCACGATCGTCCCCGTCGGGATCCAGCGTGGCGAGCCCGCACTGGCGCTGGGGTCGTGGACGCTGCGGGAGTACACGATCATCGGCACCGTCGCCCACGTGTTCGCCTCCGACTTCCCCGAGGCCGTGCGGCTGCTGGGCACGCGCGAGGACTGGTCCGGCATCGCCGGCGACGTCATCCCCCTCGCCGATGTCGCCGACCTCGCGCTGACGCCGCTGCTGGAGGGCCGCTCGACGCGCATCAAATCCCTCGTCGACCCGTGGGCGACCTCCGTGCGCCCGGCCCGTCACGGCCGCCGCTGACTCAGCCCAGGTCGTCCATCGCCCGCAGGACGTCCACCGCGGAGGCCGGTCCCACCGCGTCGACGGCTTCCCCACCCCCGCCCGGAGCATCGGGCAGCGAGCGGTTCTGCTGGCGACGGCCCACGACGAACCACACGCCGCGGGCGACCGCGTCGGAGCGGTTGGAGTACAAATGTGGGCGCACCGAGTCGAACTGCAGCGAGTCGCCGGCGTGCAGGACGTGCGTCTCGAAGTCGAGGTGGACGGTGAGCTCGCCCTCGAGGAGGTAGGCGTACTCGACCCCGGCGTGACGCATGAGCTTGCCCTCCACCGAGCTGCTGGCGCCGGGCTCATAGGTGACAAGGAGCGCATCGGCCGGTCCGCCGGCGCCGGCGGCCAGGCGCTCCCAGCGCACGCCGTTCTCCATCTCGATCACCGGGTTCTCCGCGGCGCGCTGCACGTCGGGAAGGGGAGGGCCGGAGTGGCCGAACATCGGCGCGGCCGCCGGCCGGGCCGACGGGATGCCGAGGAGATCGTCGAGCGAGACGCCGAGGTGGCTCGCGAGGGCGTACAGCGTCGCGACCGAGGGCTGGGTCTTGCCGATCTCGACCTGGGAGATGAGGCTGGCCGAGACCCCGACTGCCTGGGCGACGCTGCGCAGGCTCAGTCCGCGCTCGGTCCGGGCCGCGCGGATGCGTTCACCCAGGTGTTCCGGCATGCTGCCGCCTTCCGTGTCGGTTCGCCGGGAGGCGGCGAGCCCTGCGGTCATTCTAGATCGGCCGCCTTCCCGACCTGTGCAGTGACGGTCGACTCCGCTTCCCCACCGGCGACCCTTTTCCGCGCGGACGCCACCTTCCCGCGGCGATCCGTGGCGCCGGTGTTAAGCTCAGCTTCACGCGCGTGCAGCCTGACCGCCACCACCAGCGACCGAGGAGGACTCGATGAAGAGCACCGGCACGACCGGCACCAACGGCGTCGACTGGGAGGAGCGGGTCGATTTCGGGCGTCTGCGGGACGCGCGGTTGGCCCGCCTGAAGGCGCAGCTGGACACCTCCGATCTCGGCGCCGTGCTCGCGTTCGACTTCTCCAACATCCGCTACATGAGCGCCACGCACATCGGCACGTGGGCGATGGACAAGCTGATCCGCTTCGCCCTGCTCACCCGCAGCACCGACCCGATCGTGTGGGACTTCGGCTCGGCCGCCAAGCACCACCAGCTCTACAATCCGTGGCTGGACACCACCACGGCCGAGTTGGATGCCGACCCCAGCGCCCCGCACGAGGGCGCCAAGCGCCCGCGCCTGGAATCCGGTGCGCGCGCGGGCATCTCCACACTGCGCGGCGCCTTCCCGCCCGACGCCGGGATCGCCGAGGGCGTGGCGAAGAAGATCAAGCGCGAGCTGGAGAAGTTCGGGGTTGCCGACCAGCCCCTGGGCGTCGACGTCATCGAGCTGCCGATCCTGTTCGCCCTCCAGAAGGAGGGCATCCAGGTCGTCGACGGCCAGCAGGTGTTCATGGAGGCTCGCCGCGTGAAGACTCCCGACGAGATCCGCCTGCTCACCCAGGCCGCGTCGATGGTGGATGCGGCGTACGAGGAGCTGTACCGGTTCCTGCGCCCGGGCGTCCGCGAGAACGAGGCGGTGGGGCTGGTCGCCAAGACGCTGTACGACCTGGGCTCCGAGTACGTCGAGGGGGTCAACGCCATCTCCGGAGAGCGCTGCTCGCCGCATCCGCATGTCTTCTCCGATCGCCTCATCCGCCCCGGCGACCCGGCCTTCTTCGACATCCTGCACAGCTGGAACGGCTATCGCACGTGCTACTACCGCACCTTCGCGGTGGGTTCGGCCAGCTCCGCGCAGCGCGACGCGTACACGCGCGCCCGGGAGTACATGGACCGTGCGATCGCGCTGGTCAAACCCGGCGCGACCACCGCCGACATCGTCAAGGTGTGGCCCACGGCGCAGGAGTTCGGCTTCGCCGACGAGGAGGCCGCCTTCGCCCTGCAGTACGGTCACGGCGTGGGCCTGTCGATCTGGGAAAAGCCGATCTTCTCGCGTCTGACGTCCCTGGACCACCCCGAGGTGCTGCAGGAGGGCAACGTGTTCGCGCTGGAGACGTACTGGCCCTCCGCCGACGGGTGGGGCGCCGCGCGCATCGAGGAGGAGCTCGTCGTCACCGCCGACGGGTGCGAGGTCATCACCAAGTTCCCCGCCGAGGAGCTCCTCGTCGCCGGTCGGCGGTACTACGCCGTCGACGGACCACTGAACCTCCAACGCGACGCGCAGTCGCACCGGAACACGACATGGGGGCGCGGAGAAGCGTGAGCACCGTCGGATTCCTCGGCCTCGGGAAGATGGGGCGCGGCATGGCCGCGCGCCTGGTCGACGCCGGCCACGACGTGCGCGTGTGGAATCGGTCGACCGGTCCGGTGGATGACCTCGTCGACCGCGGCGCAACGGCGGCGAGCGTCCCGGAGGCCCTCGCCGCCGACGTCTCGTTCTCGATGCTCGCCAACGACGAGGCGGTGCAGGAGGTGCTGACCCCCGCCGCCCTGGCGTCGGCATCCGGCCGCATCCACGTCGTGATGGCCTCCATCTCCCCCGCACTGGCCGATCGCCTGGAGCACCACTTCGCCGAGGCGGGCGCCGGCTACGTCGCCGCCCCCGTGCTGGGACGACCGGAGGTCGCCGCCGCCGGGCAGCTCAACATCCTCGCCGCCGGCCCTGCGGACAGAGTCCAGGCCGTCCTGCCCTACCTGGAGGCGATGGGCAAGCGCGTGTGGCGACTGGGCGAGACCGCGTCGGCGGCGAACGCCGTCAAGGTGGCCGTCAACTACAACATCATCCACGCGATGCAGGCGATCGGCGAGTCGGTCGCGATGACCGAGCGGCTGGGCGTTCCGGCCGAGGAGTTCACCGAGCTGCTGGCGCAGACGCTGTTCGGTGGCGTCGTCTACGGCGGGTACGGCAGGATCATCGCCGAGGAGTCGTATCACCCGCCGGGGTTCCACATGGGGCTCGGCCGCAAGGACCTCGGGCTCGCGGAGGAGGTCGCCGCCTCCGTCGGGGTGAGCCCCGCGACTCTCCCCGGCCTCATCCGGGTCTTCGAGGCGGCGCTGGCGGACGCGGATCTGCAGGACGCGGACTGGAGCGCGATCGCCGAGGTCTCCCGCCGCGACCTCCTCTGACACGGCTGGGGGCGCCCTCGAAAGTGACACTGGACAGAGCTGTCCAGTGGTGCTTACTGTGAACCCCAGGTCGACCCGCACGACGGCAGTCGAGCAGCGGTGCGCGAGGTCGCGCACCGCGGGGCGGGCCACCCGACGGCAATCAAGGAGGATGAACGTCTCATGCCCGGTACTCCCGCTCCACAGCCCGGTCAGCCCATCGTGATCCGCGACGCCATCGTGCTGACGATGGATGACGCGCACACCGTGATCCCCGAAGGCGACGTGCTCGTCGTCGACGGGCGGATCGCCGAGGTCGGCGTCGACCTCGCCGCACCCGAGGTCGCCTTCGAGATCGCCGCGAAGGGCGGCATCGTGATGCCCGGCATGGTGGACACCCACCGCCACATGTGGCAGTCCGCCATGCGCGCGTACGGCGCCGATTGGACCCTCACGCAGTACTTCGTCTGGTACTACCTCGAGCACGGCATGAAGTTCCGCCCCCAGGACGTCGGAGCGGGGAACCGCATCTCGGCGCTGGATGCCATCGAGTCCGGCATCACCACGAGCCTGGACTGGTCGCACGGCCTGCGCACCCCCGACCACGGCGAGGCGGCCCTGGAGGCGCTGGCCGGATCACCCGGGCGGTTCGTGCTGGCCTACGGCAACCTCGCCGGCGCGCCGTGGGAATGGACGCAGGACCCGGCCGTCCGCCGGGTCATCGAGCGGGCGCGTGATGACTCGCGCATGTTCGGCGCGCAGCTGGCCTTCGACGTGCCCGGCGATGAGGGCTTCCCCGAGCGTGCGGCGTTCCAGGCGGCCCGCGATCTGGGCGTCTCGGTCACGACGCACGCGGGGGTGTGGGGGGCCACCGGCGACAACGGCATCCGGCTCATGTACGACAACGGCGCCATGACGCCCGGGACGGTCTACGTCCACGCGGCCACCCTCAGCGACGAGTCGTACCAGATGATCGCCGCCACCGGCGGGACGGTCTCGCTGGCGACCGAGAGCGAGCAGACGTGCGGCCAGGGCTATCCCCCGGCCCACGCGCTGCGGCGGCACGGCATCGGCGCGTCCCTGTCAGTGGACACCAGCGTGTGGTTCAGCGCCGACATGTTCTCCGCGATGCGCACCACGATCGGCGCCGACCGCGCGCTGGAGCACTACATCGCCCATGAGAAGGGCGACACCGTCACCCACGCCACGATCCGCGTCGAGGAGGTCGTGGACTGGGCCACCCGCGGAGGGGCCAAGGCGCTGGGCAAGTGGGATGAGATCGGGAGCCTGGAGGCGGGCAAGCTCGCCGACGTCGTCCTCGTCCACAACCCCGACTCCCCCACGATGGTGCCGATCCTCAACCCCTACGGCCACCTCGTCTACCAGGCCGGACGCGGCGACGTGCACACGGTGCTGGTGGGAGGCGAGCCGGTGAAGTTCGACGGCAAGCTCGTGGCCGGCGACCTCGCCGGCGTGCGCACGCAACTGGAGGACACCATCGAGTACCTGCGCCGCGAACTCGGCGACGAGGACTGGCGCTCGGGCATGAATCCGGACATCCCGGAGAAGGAGATCCTGTCCAACCCGTATCAGTACCGGCGCGAGACCGAGCCGTCGCACTGAGGCGGGGGTCAGGGGGCGAAGGCCCTGTGCACGAGCGCCCGCACGCGGCGGGCGACCTCGGTGCGCGCGGCCGGCTCGGCTCGGGCGAGCTCGGTGGCCAGCATCCCGGCGACCAGGACGACGTCCTCGGTGTCCACGTGCGCCCCGATCCGCCCGGCAGCGCGCTCGCGTGCGACGACGCGGTCCACGAGGGCGCGGAACCGCTCCCCTAGATGCCGCACCGTCGGGTCCTGGCGATGGGAGGTGGTCAGTTCGATGAAGGCGGAGGAGGGCAGCGACTGCGCCACGATGGCGTCGAACAGGTCGGCCAGGTGCGCATCCTCCGGCGCGGCGAGCGCCTCCAGTTCGGCCACGTTCTCCTCGAACACGGCGGCGGCCAGGGCGATGCGGTCGGGGAAGTGGCGGTACAGACTCCCCTGCCCGACGCCGGCCCGGCGGGCGACGGCGGAGAAGGGCGCGCCGGGGCCGCTCTCGGCGTACACCTCGCGGGCGGCGGCGAGCAGGGCACGCCGATTCCCCGGGCCCGCGACAGGCCCGCGATTGCGCTTCGGCGGGACTTCCGGACTGCGCGACATCGGCGTAATCTTAATACCGGACAGGATTGTCCGGTAGGTCGGTAGGAGGAGAAGAACCATGGGATACACCGGAGCCCCGCTCAGCGGCGACTCATCCATCGCCACGTGGCTCGACGACCCGGTGGGCGGCGCGATCCTGCGCGATCTGCTCGCCCAGGGCGGTCAGACGCCGGAGGTCTTCAAGCCCGTGCGCCGCCTCGCGATCAAGCGGCTCGTGAAGATGAGCCGCGGAGCGTTCACGCAGGAGATGCTCGACGATCTCATCCGCCGTGCCGCCGCCGGCGACGTCCCGGCCGGCACCGACGCTCCGGCGGCCGACGCTCCGGCGGCCCCCGAGGGCGCATCCGCGGCGAACGCTCCGGTCTCGGGTGAGGCCGTCGCGCTGCGCGAGTGGACCGAACGCATCGACTCCGGCCGCTTCTCCGGCCGCACCGTCATCGTCACCGGCGCAGGATCCGGCATCGGCCGGGCCGCCGCATCCCGGATCGCCCGTGAGGGCGGTCGGGTCATCGCCGTGGACATGTCGAAGGAGCGCCTCGACGAGGTCGTCGCCGAGCACGCCGGAACCGGCATGGAGGCCGTCGTGGCCGACATCACCGACGACGAGGCCGTCGCACGCATCGTCGCCGCTGCCGGAGACACCATCGACGGATTGGCGAACATCGCCGGGATCATGGACGACATGACCCCCGTCGCCGAGATGAGCGACGCGGTGTGGCAGCGGGTGTTCCGCGTGAACGTCGACGGCACGATGAAGCTCATGCGCGCGGTCATCCCGATCATGCTCGCCCAGGGCGGCGGGTCGATCGTGAACACCGCCTCCGAGGCGGCGCTGCGCGGTTCCGCCGCCGGTGCGGCGTACACGGCGTCCAAGCACGCCGTGGTGGGTCTGACCAGGAGTTCCGCGTTCATGTACGGACCCTCCGGCGTGCGCGTGAACGCGGTGGCTCCGGGCGCGACGATCACCAACATCCAGGCGACGTTCGCCTCCCCCCTGGGCGCCGAGCGCGTGCAGACCGCGATGGCCTCGATGCCGGATGCGGCCGAAGCCGAAGCCGTCGCCGCGTCCATCACGTTCCTGCTCAGCGATGACGGCGTCAACGTCAACGGCGTCGTGCTCGCCAGCGACGGAGGCTGGTCGGCCGCCTGACAGCGAGGAGAATGCGCACATGACCACATCCGGCGAACCCGTCGTCCGCACCCGCAAGGGCGCCGTACGCGGGATCGCCCGCGAAGGTTCCACGGCGTTCCTGGGCATCCCGTACGCCCAGGCGCCCGTGGGCGCGCTCCGCTTCGCCGCCCCTGTGCCGCCCGAGCCGTGGGAGGGCGTGCGCGACGCCACCACCCACGGCCCCACCCCCCAGCGCGGCGACGCCGGCACCACCCTCATCCCCGAGCCGAGCGTCCCGGGCGAGGCGACGCTGAACGTCAACGTCTTCACCCCTGCCGCGGACCCCGACGCCGGGCTGCCGGTGCTCGTATACCTGCACGGCGGCGGGTACGTCTCGGGGTCGCCGGCGAGCCCGTGGTACGACGGCGCCGCGTTCGCGCGCGACGGCGTGGTGACGGTCACCCTCTCCTACCGCCTGGGATTCGACGGGTTCGGGGTGATCGAAGACGCCCCCGGGAACCGTGCGGTGCGCGACTGGCTGGCCGCCCTGAGGTGGGTGCAGGATGAGATCCACGCGTTCGGCGGCGACCCCGCGAAGGTGACCCTCGCCGGACAGAGCGCCGGCGGCGGCGCCGTCCTCACACTGCTCTCGATGCCCGCCGCGCGCGGACTGTTCCGGGCGGCGCTGGCCATCTCCCCCGCCCTCACCGACATCGGCTCCGAGCGCGCCGCGGCGATCACGCGGCGCCTGGCCGCCGCCGCCGGTGTTCCCGCCACCCGCGAGGGATTCGCCACCGTTCCCGAGGAACGGCTGTTCGCTCTGCAGGAGAAGGCCGGGCAGCCTGAGACGGGCGGCCGGCTCGGCATCCTCACCTCGCTGCTGAACGAGGGCCTTCCGTGGGGGCCCGTGATCGACGGCGACATCGTCCCCGAGCCGGTGCTCCAGGCGCTCGCGCGCGGCGAGGGGAGCGACGTCCCCCTCGTTCTCGGCACGACCGACGACGAGTTCACGATGGCCACCGACCGCGCCCGTGGCGTGCTGGGCTTCCTGCCGGTCGAGATCGTACTGGCCACCCTGGGCCTCCGCGGTGCCCGGCAGCGCGCCTACCTCCGGGCCAACCGCGCCCAGCGGCGCAAGGGCAACGCGGCCGTGCTGGGCCGATACGCCACCGACCTGGTCTTCCGCGCCGACATCCCGCGGGTCGCCGCGGCACGCGGCACCTCCCCCACGTGGGTGTACCGGTTCGGATGGGTCTCCCCGGTGATCGGCTGGGCCTGCCATTGCCTGGACGTGCCCTTCTGGTTCGACTGCCTGGATGCGCCCGGCGTGGCGGCGATCGCGGGCGACGCCCCGCCCCGAGGGCTGGCCGATGCCCTGCACTCGAGCGCCGTGGCGTTAGTGCGGGACGGCGCGCCGGGCTGGGAGGCGTGGTCACAGCGCCCCGGCACGACGCGCGTGTTCGGCGGCCCGCCGTCCGAACCCGACGTCCTCCACGACGGGTACGCCTCCGTCATGGCCCTGCACTGACCGCCCAGGGCTCTGACGCGCCCAGGGTCCTGACGCGCTGAGGGCGCCGCGCGCTACGGTTGCGGCGACGACCGGGGATCCGGTGGCAGGGGGTGCGTGATGCCGCAGGGCGCAGGCAGGTTCCACACCGGGTGGCATTCGGGGACCCGCGTGGGCGTGACCTTCCTCCTCTTGGTCGTCGTCACCGCCGCGACCGGACTGGCCGGATCGTGGCTGGTCGCCCCGGCGCTCGGCTGGACCGTCGCGTCGGCCACCTACTGCCTGTGGGTGGCGATCGCCGTGCTGCCGATGGACGCCGCCGCGACGGCCGAGCACGCCACGAGGGAAGACCCCACGCGCGCCGTCGCCCACACGCTCCTGATCCTCGCGAGCATCGCGAGCTTCGGGGCCATCGGTCTCCTCGTGCTCGAGTCGGGACGGGTGCGGGGGGCCGGGGCTGTGGCGCTGGGTGCGGCGGCCCTGGTCACCGTCGCCGCGTCGTGGTTCCTCATCCAGATCCTGTTCACCCTGCGGTACGCGGAGACCTACTATGCCGCCGGGGGCACCGGCATCGACTTCAATCAGACAGACCCGCCCCGCTACCACGACTTCTCGTATCTCGCCTTCACGTTGGGGATGACCTACCAGGTGTCCGATACGGCGCTGACGAGCACGCCGATGCGCCGCCAGGCCCTGCGGCACGCGCTGCTGTCGTTCGTCTGGGGTGTCGTCGTGCTCGCGACGAGCCTCAACCTCATCGTCAACCTGGCCTCATGAGCGCGACCGCGTCGTGCTGCAGCCCGAGGGGCCGGCACGTCAAGGCCCCCCGCGATGACGGCGGTCATGGAGAGGATCGGAGTGCTCGCGGAATCCCCCGCGAGTGATCCCAGAGAGAGGAGCCCTCGCATGATGGACGGATTCGACGGGAAGGTCGCCCTGGTCACGGGCGCGGCATCCGGAATCGGCCGGGCCGTGGCGCTCGAACTCGCCGGCAACGGCGCGAAGGTGGTCGCCGTCGACCTCAAGGACGGCCCGACCCAGAGCATCGTCGACGAGATCGTCGCCGCCGGCGGCTCGGCCATCGCCGCGCCGGCCGACGTCGCGGACGCCCGCCAGGTCAAGGCCGGCGTGGACGCGGCGGTCGAGGCCTTCGGCGGGCTGCACCTGGCATTCAACAACGCCGGCATCGGCGGGCCGCAGGGCCTGCTCGGCGACTACGACGACAGCGACGACTTCGCCGCCTACCAGCGCCTCATCGACATCAACCTCAACTCCGTGTACTACGGCATGCGGTACGAGATCCCCGCCATCATCGCCGCCGGCGGCGGGGCGATCGTGAACACGTCGTCCATCCTCGGCATCGTCGGCGAGCCGACCGCCGCGCCCTACAGCGCCGCCAAGCACGGGGTCGCAGGCATGACGAAGTCAGCGGGCGCCGCCTACGCCGCGCAGGGCGTGCGGATCAACTCGGTGCACCCGGGCTACATCGACACGCCGCTGCTGGAGGCGCTCCCGAAGGAGGCGTACGAGGCGCTCGTGCAGAAGCATCCGATCGGTCGCCTGGGCACCGCCGAGGAGGTGGCGCACCTCGTCGTCTTCCTGCTCAGCGACCGGGCCTCCTTCATCAACGGCTCGCAGTACCTGATCGACGGCGGCTACACCGCCGTGTGACCTGTAGCGCCGCGTCGGAGGGCGGCGCTATGGTCCCGGCATGACCGAGGACGAGATCGCCGCCTGGCTGAGGGACAGTGACCCGACCCTGCGCTGGCAGGTGGAGCGCGACCTCGATTCCGCGCCGGAATCGGTGTGGCGCGAGACCCGGTCCCGCGTCGCGACCGAGGGCCATGGCGCCGCCCTCCTGGCACGGCAGGACGAAGACGGGCAATGGGCGGGGGGCGCGTACTTCCCCGCCCACGTGTCACCGGACGAGCCGGGGCAGCCATGGACGGCCACGACCTGGTCGCTCAACGCCCTGCGGGAGTGGGGCGTCCCGCCGGACGCGCTGCGCCCGGACACCGCTGGACTGCTCGATCGCAACGCGCGATGGGAGTACGACGACCTTCCCTACTGGGGTGGCGAGGTCGACGCGTGCATCAACGGGTACACCCTCGCCAACGGCGGATGGCTGGGAGCGGACGTGAGCCCGATCGCGGCGTGGCTCGTCGGACACCGCCTGGCCGACGGCGGCTGGAACTGCGAGTGGGTCGAGGGGGCCACCCGGTCCTCCTTCCACTCCACGCTCAACGCGCTGGTGGGGATCCTCGATTTCGAGGAGCGCACCGGGGGGACCCCGGAGCTGACGGCGGCACGCCAGGGCGCACAGGAGTATCTCCTCGAGCGGGGGCTCCTGCGGCGGCGCTCCACGGGCGAGACCCACGCGCCGTGGGCCACGCACTTCGCGTATCCGTACCGCTGGTTCTACAGCGTCCTGCGCGCTGCCGACTACTTCCGTGCAGCGTCGCTGCACGACGGCGTCCGGCCCGACGAGCGCATGGCCGGGGCGATCGCCCTCATCCGCGACGCCCGCGATGCCGACGGCACGTGGCACCAGCAGCTGCGTCATGAAGGGCGCACATGGTTCGAGGTCGACGTCCCGCCCGGCCAACCGTCTCGGTGGCTCACCTTCCACGCCCTGCGCGTCCTGGAGTGGTGGGATGCCGCGCACCGGCCCGCGCGGGTGTGATGACGTGCGACGCTGAGACATGCGCATCGCACTGACCGGCTCATCCGGCAAGCTCGGCACCGTCGTCGAGCGGGAACTCCGCGCCGCCGGGCACGACGTCGTCGCCCTCGACGCCGTCGGGCCCCGCCGACCGGGATTCGTCCAGCTCGACCTGGCCGACTACGGCCAGGTGATCGACGCGCTCGGCGGCGCCGGCGACGACCGCGCTCCCGTCGATGCCGTCGTGCACCTCGCCGCGATCCCCGCCCCCGGCCTGCGCCCGGATGTGGCGACGTTCCACAACAACATGACGGCGACCTTCAACGTCTTCTGGGCGGCGGTGCGCACCGGCCTGCGGCGCATCGTGTACGCCTCCAGCGAGACGGTGCTCGGCCTTCCCTTCGACGTCCCTCCGCCCTACATTCCGGTGGACGAGGAGTATCCCGCGCGTCCGGAGTCGGTGTACTCCCTCGTCAAGCACCTCGAGGAGCAGCTCGCGATCGAGCTCGTGCGGTGGCATCCCGACCTCTCGATCACCGCCCTGCGCTTCTCGAACGTCATGGTCCCCGCCGACTACGCCGAGTTCCCCTCCTTCGACGCCGACCCGCAGACGCGCAAGTGGAACCTGTGGGGCTACATCGACGCGCGCGACGGCGCCCACGCGATCGAGCGTGCGCTGGAGGTGGCCCCGGCCGGATTCGACCGGTTCATCATCGCCGCCGCCGACACCGTCATGAGCCGGCCGAACGCCGAGCTGGTCGCGGAGGTCTTCCCCGACGTACCGGTGCACGGCGACCTCGGCGAGCACGACACGCTGCTGTCGATCGACAAGGCCCGGCGCCTCCTCGGCTACGCGCCTCGCCACTCGTGGCGCGACGCCTGACCCCTCACGCCAGCTGGGGGATGACCTCGCGCTCGAACAGTTCGACGCCCGAGCGGTCGTAGGCCGCTTCCGGGAAGTAGTGGATGGCGTAGCCCAGCCCTCGGGCGGCACGATCGGCGAGGCGTCCGGCCACCTGGTCCGGCGTTCCGACGGCCGCCGATCCGCGATAGTCGCGCTCGATCACGGCGGCGCGCTCGGCACCGACGAACGGCGTGAGGCGCGCGATGACCGCGGCGAGGCGGTCCTCCACCTCCGCCTCGGTCGCCGCGACGATCGTGTTGAAGTTCGAAGACCGCGTGATCGTGTGGAAGTCGCGCCCGAGCGCGTCGCAGTGTCCGCGCAGCACCTGCGACTTGTGATCGAACTCCTCCGGGGACCCGCCGAAGTTGGTGTACGACGCATACTGCGCCGCGATCTTCAGCGTGACCTTCTCCCCGCCGCCGGCGATCCAGAGCGGGATGCCCCGCTCCTGCAGCGGCAGCGGCTGAACGATGGCTCCGTCCACCGAGTAGTACTTCCCCTCGAGCGTGGCCGACCCCGTCGTCCACGCCTGGTGCATGATTTCCACGCCCTCGCGCAGCCGCCCGAGCCGCTCGGTGATCGGCGGGAACCCGTATCCGTACGCGCGCCACTCGTGCTCGTACCATCCGCCGCCGATGCCCATCTCGGTGCGCCCGCCCGAGACGATGTCGACCGTCGCGGCGACCTTGGCCAGGTAGGCGGGGTTGCGGTAGCTCATGCACGTGCACATCTGCCCGAGGCGGATGCGGTCGGTGGAGGCGGCGAACGCCGACATGAGCGTCCACGCTTCGTGCGTGGCCTCCGCACTGGCGACCGGCGTGGTGTGGAAGTGGTCGTAGACCCACAGCGACTCCCAGGGCCCCGCGTCGGCGGCCTGCGCGAGCCCGCGCATCGTGCTCCAGTGCTGTGCCGGGTCGATGCCGACGAGGTCGAAGCGCCAGCCCTGGGGGATGAAGAGTCCGAATCGCATGCCCTCAGCCTAGAGAGCCTCTTCCCGCCCGCCGGCGCGCCACGCGCTCCCCCCGCCCCGGGCCCTGCGCCGGCATCCGCCCCATCCCACGTCCGCGCCAGTTTCGCGCAACTGCGCCATTTCTTACTGGCGCGATTGCACCGAACTGGCGCGAACAGGGGAAACCTCGGCGGCGGGGGCGACCGCGGCTGCGGCGGCGGCCCCGGTATCGACGACCTCGGCGTGCGGGATCCGCGCGCGCATGACCGCGATCGCCTCGGGGTTGTCATCGACGAGCACGGCGTGGCGACCGAGGGCGCTGGCCACCGCGCCGGTCGTGCCGCTGCCGGCGAAGAGGTCGAGCACGGAGTCGCCCGGGCGGCTGGAGGCCTGCACGATGCGCCGCAGGATGCCCTCGGGCTTCTGCGTCGGATACCCGGTCTTCTCGCGGCCCGACGTCGGCACGATCGTGTGCCACCACACGTCGGTGGGCAGTTTGCCGCGCGCGGCCTTCTCGGGTGTGACGAGCCCGGGCGCCATGTACGGCTCGCGGTCCACCGCATCCGAGTCGAACCAGTACCGCTGGGGATCCTTCACGTACACCAGGATCGTGTCGTGCTTCGTGGGCCAGCGGCGCCGCGACTTGGCGCCGTAGTCGTAGGCCCACACGATCTCGTTGAGGAACCGCTCGCGACCGAACAGCGCGTCCAGGAGCACCTTGGCGTAGTGGGCCTCGCGGTAGTCCAGGTGCACGTACAGCGTGCCGTCGGGTGCGAGCAGGCGCCACGCCTCCCGCAGGCGCGGCTCCAGGAACCCCCAGTAGTCGTCGAACCGGTCGTCGTAGATGCGCAGGTCGCCCCGCAGCTTGTCGTACTCCCGTCCCCGGAACCCGAACCGCGGACCCATCGGCATGAGCCCGTCCTCGCCCGCCGCCGCACCCGGTCCCGCGGCATCCCCGGGCCCGGCGTCGACACGGTCGAGGGGGAGCATGGTCTCCACCGCGCGGGCCCGCGAGCGGCCGGTGTTGAACGGCGGATCCAGGTAGACGAGGGTGAAGGCGGCGTCCGGCAGCGACCTCGCCACCCCGAGGTTGTCGCCGGCGTGGATGCGGACAGACCCGGCGGGCCCCTCGGCCGCGCCGCCGCGGGGGCTCACGGGACGCGCTGCAGCCACGCGTCGGTGGCGAACTTCGAGGTCACCAGAGCCTCGGCCTCGGCGTATTCCTCTTCCGTGATGTGACCCGGCACGGCGCCGTACAGCTTCGTGAAGGTCTCGATGAACCGCTCGATGATGGCCTCCCGCGGCAGGCCGGTCTGGCTGCGCAGCGGATCCACCCGCTTGGCCGCGGACTGCGTGCCCTTGTCGCTGAGCTTCTCGCGCCCGATGCGCAGCACGTCCGTGAGCATCTGGCCGTCCATGTCGTAGCTGAGCGTCGCGTGGTGCAGCACGCCGCCGTTGGCGAGGCGCTTCTGCGCCGCGCCGCCGATCTTGCCGTGCGGGGAGGCGATGTCGTTCAGCGGCTGGTAGGTCGCCTCGATCCCGAGGGAGCGCAGCGCCTGCAGCACCCAGTCGTCGAGGAAGGCGTACGAGTCGGCGAAGGTCATCCCCGCCACGAGGGATGCGGGGACGTACAGGGAGTACGTCACGATCGAGTTGGCCGCCATGAGCATCGCGCCGCCGCCGGAGATGCGGCGGACGACGTCGAATCCGTGACGTGCGGCCCCGGCGGGGTCGACCTCGTTGCGCACAGACTGGAACGACCCGATCACGACCGCGTTCTCGTTCCACTCCCACAGCCGCAGCGTCGGATTGCGCCGGCCGTCGCCCACGCGCGTGGTGAGCACTTCGTCCAGGGCCAGGTTCATGAGGGGCGACACCGGCTCGTCGTGCACGACCTCCCACGAGAAGTCGCTCCACCCGGGGGCGGTGATGAGCGCCCGGCGCACCGCGGTGCCGACCGCTTCCGGCGTGAACCCCAGCAGCTGAGCGCCCTCGGGCAGTGCCGCCCGGATGGCTGCCGCGATGGTGGCCACGTCGGATTCCACCGGCAGTCCGTTCACGGCCGCGTCGATGTCGTCGAGCGCCGAGTCCGGTTCGAGGAAGAAGTCGCCGGCGAGGTGGAACCCGCCGATGCGTCCGTCGTGGTCTTCGAGGTCGACCACGACCAGCTTGCCGCCGGGCACCTTGTATTCGCCGTGCATGGCCCTCAGCCTACGTCCGGCTGCCGCCTCACGCGGTGACGATGCGGTGCAGCGACTCGGGTGCGAGGGCGTGCTGGAGGGCGAGGATCCCCGCCCCGATGACCGCGGCGTCCTCCGCGGCCGCGGAATGCACGATCGCGAGGCGCTCTGTGGCCAGCGGCATCGACCGCGTGTAGACCACCTCGCGCACGCCGGCGATGAGGTGCTCGCCCACCCGCGCCATCGAGCCGCCGATCGCGATCACCGACGGGTTGAGCAGGCTCACGCTCGTCGTCAGCACCTCGCCGATGTCGCGGCCGGCCTGGCGCACGGCCTGGATCGCCTCGAGGTTGTTGTGCTTGACCAGGTCGATCACGTCGTCGCCGGAATCGGCGGGGATGCCCTGCGCGCGCAGCACGCGGGCGATCGCCGGTCCGGACGCGAGCGCCTCCAGGCATCCCCGGCTGCCGCAGTGGCACGGCACGTCCGCTCCGCGCGCCACGCGCACGTGCCCGAGGTCGCCGGCCACTCCCTGCGCGCCGCGCAGGAGCTGCCCGCCGGAGATCACGCCCGCCCCGACCCCGGTGGCGACCTTGACGAACATGAGGTGCTCGGCGCCGTTCCACGCGACGGCGCGCTCCCCGAGGGCCATGAGGTTGACGTCGTTGTCGACCAGAGTCGGCGCCGACAGGTGCTGCCGCATCCACCCCGGCACGTCGAAGCGGTCCCACCCCGGCATGATCGGGGGGTTCACCGGCTGCCCGGTGGAGTGCCGCACGGGGCCGGGCACCCCCATCCCGATAGCGGCGAGGTCGCTCTCAGAGCGGCCGGTGCGCTCCAGCAGCGACGTCAGGGCCGCCACCACGGTCGTCAGCACCGGCTCCGGCCCGGATGCGACATCCAACGGCTCGGTGCTCTTGACCAGCACGGCCCCGGTGAGGTCGATGAGCGCCACGGTCGCGTGGGAGGCGCCGAGGTCGACGGCGCCCATGACGCGCCCACCCGGGTTCAGGGCGAACTGCGAGGAGGGGCGTCCGCCCGTGGACGCGGCATCCGCCACCGGGGAGACGAGGCCCAGCCGCATGAGCTCGTCCACCCGCGCCGCCACCGTGGAGCGGGCCAGCCCCGTCGCCTTGGCCAGCTGCGCGCGCGTGCGGGGGACGCCGTCGCGCAGCAGCTGGAACAGCTCGGGGACACCGCCTGAGCCCACCGATGATTGTTCGCTCATGAGTGCCACGAAGTCAGTGAATCACAGCGGCCGCAGCAGTCTGCGCGCGCGTGCGGCACCACGGCCGGCGGTCACGTCCCGCGGGTGTTCGTGCGGGCGAACCGCTGCTGCAGCAGCACGGCGACCACGATGATGAGCCCCTTCGCCACGTTCTGCACCGAGGAGGAGAGGTTGTTCTGCACGAACACGTTCTGCAGCGTCGCAAAGATCAGGACGCCCAGCACGGTGCCCGTGATGGTCCCCCGGCCGCCGGCGAGGAGCGTGCCGCCGACGACGACGGCGGCGATGGCGTCCAGTTCCAGCAGCGTGCCGTGCGTGGAGGTCCCCGAGGTGGTGCGTCCGAGGATCATGATCGCGCCGATGCCGGCGGTCAGCCCCGACAGGGCGTAGAGCCACGTGATGTGCCGCTTGACGTCGATGCCCGCGAGGCGCGCGGCCTCACGGTTACCGCCGATGGCGACCGTGCGACGACCGAACGTCGTGCGGTTGAGCAGGATCCAGCCGCCGAGGGCGACGAGGACGAAGATCCAGATGAGCATGTCCACGCCGAGGAAGTCGGCGTTGAGGGCGGAGACGAACGCCCGGGAGTCGACGATGAGGGTGCGGCGCTCGGCGAGGATCTCCGCGAGACCGCGGGCGGCGACGAGCATCGCGAGGGTCGCCATGAACGCCACGACCTTCCCGTAGGCGATCACGACGCCGTTGATCAGTCCCGCGGCCACCCCGACGGCCAGTGCCACGAGCACCATGACGATCCAGTGCGTGCTGTCGACGAGACCCTGGACGGCACTGAGGGTTGCCACGATCGAGGCGAGCCCGAGGACCGACCCCACCGACAGGTCGATGCCGCCGGAGATGATGACGAACGTCATGCCGATGCTCACGACCCCGATGATCGAGGCCTGCCGGAGGATGACGAGGACGTTGTTGATGCTCGTGAAGGTGTCGCCGGCGGTGATGGTCCCCACCACGAAGAGCACGACGAGGGCCACGATGAGTCCGAGGTTGCGGCCCAGCGAGCCGCGCATGATGCGGCGCAGGAACGGCTCGCGGGAGGCGGGCGGGCCGGAGGGCGGCGGCGATGTCGCTGCCGGGCGGGATGCGGTCTGCTCGCTCACGCGGCAGCTCCTTTCATGACGAGGTCGAGCACGCCGTGCTCGTCGATGCGGGACGCCGGGACGGTCTGGAGCACGCGCCCCTCGGCGACGACGAGCACGGTGTCGGCGAGTCCGAGCACTTCTTCGATCTCACTGGAGACCACGACGATCGCGTTGCCGGCCGCGGCGAGCGCCCGGATGAGCGCGTAGATCTCGGCGCGCGCACCGACGTCGACGCCGCGCGTCGGCTCGTCCAGCAGCAGCACGCGTGTGCCGTGCACGAGCCAGCGGGCGAGGAGGATCTTCTGCTGGTTGCCGCCGGAGAGGGTGGCCGCCGGGCGGTCGGGGTCGGCGGGGCGCAGTTCGAGCGCCTCGATCTGCTCGCGCGCGACCCGGCGCTCGGCGCGCTCGTCCAGGAATCCGGCCCGTGCGTAGCGGCTGAGGGAGGAGAGGGTCACGTTGACGAAGAGCGGCTGGTCCAGGAGCAGCCCCTGGCTCTTGCGCTCTTCCGGCGCCAGCCCGACGCCCGCCTTCACGGCGGCGGTCACCGACCCCGGACGCAGCGTCCGGCCCGCGACCTGCACGCTGCCGGCGGTGGCCCGCCTCGCCCCGTAGACGGTCTCCAGGATCTCCGAGCGGCCGGAGCCGACGAGGCCCGCGAGCCCCACCACCTCCCCCGCGCGCACCGAGAACGACACGTCCTCGAAGACGCCCGCCAGGCCCAACTCGCTCACCTGCAGCACCGTGGGCGCATCCGGCGGTACCGGGACGTGCGGGGGGAAGACGTTCTCCACGGCGCGTCCGGTCATGAGGCGGATGAGTTCGCTCGTCGGCGTATCGGCCACGGGGAGTCCGGACGCGGTGGACCGGCCGTCCTTGAGCACTGTGATGCGGTCGCCGATCTGCCGGATCTCCTCCAGCCGGTGCGTGATGTAGATCACCGCGATGCCCGCGGAGGTCAGCTCCCGCACGACGTGGAAGAGGTTCTTGACCTCTTCGGTGTCGAGCACCGCCGAGGGCTCGTCCATCACGATGAGCCGGATGTCGTGCGACAGCGCGCGCGCCATGCTGACGATCTGCTTGCCGGCGGCGCTGAGCTCGCCGGCCTCGGTGTGCGGCGACATGTTCGCGTGACCGAGCCGGGCCAGCAGCTCCCGCGTGCGGGCGGCTGCGTCGGCACGGCGCGTGAACCCCGCGCGCCCGATCTCATGGCCGAGGAAGACGTTCTCGGCGACCGTCAGGCCGTCGACGATGTCGAGTTCCTGGTACATCGTCGCGATGCCCAGGCGCAGGGCGGCTTCGGGGTCGGGGATCTCGACGTCTTCGCCCTGCCACACGATCGTGCCGTCGTCGGGCCGGTAGACGCCGGCGAGCAGTTTGATGAGGGTGGATTTGCCGGCGCCGTTCTGGCCGAGGATGCAGTGCACCTCCCCGGCACGGACGTCCAGGTCGACCCCTTTCAGCGCGGCGACGCCGGCGAACGACTTCGTCGCCCCCCGGACCTCGAGTAATGCCGATGGGTGGTCATCTTTGATCACGTCGCAGACAATACACGTGCACAGAGGAGAACACGATGCCTCCGCATCCCGGGTCCAGGGCGTGGCCGATCCTCCCCACCCGCAGAGATCCCCGCCAGGTCGCGTTGCGGCACGGCCGACCTGCGACGGCTGACTTATGACGGGTTCCCGGCAAAAGCTGTTCGCCGTCGGGCGCCTCTGCTACCGTGACGCTGTCAGCGCGGCCTACCAGGGGAAGCACCACAGCATCGGCTCGCGGTCCTGACTGCATCGCATTCAAGGAGGAAGTCATGCATTCACTGCGCACTGCGCGCTCGCGCGCACTATTGTTCGGCGGCGCCGCCCTCGCGGCCGTCGCGCTCCTGGCCGGCTGCACCCAGGGTGCCGAGGAGGCCGATGTCGTCGACCAGGGCACCACGAGTGAGGAGAACGCCGAAGAGGGCGACACCGTCACGATCGGTTTCTCCGGACCTGCCGCCGACCACGGATGGCTGGGCGCCATCAACTCCGGTGCGCTGGCGGCGGCGGAGAGTTTCCCCGACGTGGATCTTCAGGTGGCCGAGGGGACCAACGACGTCACGGCGCAGATCGCCGCGGTGGAGACGTTCATCAACGACGGCGTGGACGCGATCGTGCTCCTGCCCAGCGACGGAGCGGCGCTCACCGAAGTGGCCATCAAGGCCATGGAAGCGGGGATCCCGGTCGTCAACGTCGACCGGGAGTTCTCCAGCCCGTTCGCCGCGCGGACGACGGTGCTCGGGGACAACTACGGCATGGGGGTCAGCGCCGGCACCTACATCTGCGAACAGCTCGACGGGAACACCGACGCCGTCGTCGCCGAGATCGCCGGCATCGACTCGCTGCCGTTGACGCAGGACCGCTCGCAGGGGTTCGCGGACGCGCTGGAGGACTGCGGCCTGGAGGTCGGCCCCCGCGTCGCCGCCGACTTCACGGTGCAGGGCGGCGAGAGCGCGGCATCCCAGCTGCTGTCGGCCAACCCGCAGATCGACGCCGTCTGGAACCACGACGACGACCAGGGGATCGGCGTGCTGGCGGCGATCGATTCGGCCGGCCGGGACGAGTTCTTCATGATCGGCGGCGCCGGGTCCCGCAACGCGATGGAAGCCATCGAGGCGGACGACACCGTGCTGAAGGCGACGGTCATCTACCCCTCGACGCAGGCGGCGGACGGCATCGCCCTCGCGCGGCTGATCGCGCAGGGCAAGACGGCGGGCGACCTCATCACCCCGAGCGTGCCGAACCGGGTCGTGCTGGATGCGCCGGTCGTGACGAAGGACAACGTGTCGGAGTTCATCGACCTGGCCTTCGAATCCTGACCCCGTGGGGCGTCCGGTAACCTCGGACGCCCCACCTCAGTCAGTTCCGCTGCCACCCAGACAGGACACCTCTGTGAGCACACCTCTCCGCGTCGCGATGATCGGTCACGGCTTCATGGGAGCCGCCCATTCGCAGGGATGGCGCGTCGCGCCGCGCTTCTTCGATCTGCCGGCGACCGTCGAGATGGCGGTCGTGGTCGGACGCAGCGAGGAGAGCACGCGTGCCGCGGCGCAGAAGTGGGGCTGGGCGGAGGCGGCCACCGACTGGCGCGAGGTGATCGCCCGCGACGACATCGACATCGTCGACATCGTCACCCCCGGCGACTCGCACGCCGAGATCGCCATCGCCGCCCTCGAGGCCGGCACGCACGTGATGTGCGAGAAGCCGCTCGCCAACACCGTCGCGGAGGCGGAGGCGATGACCGCCGCCGCCGAACGCGCCGCCGCCCGGGGAGTCCGCTCCATGGTGGGCTTCACGTATCGCCGCGTGCCGGCGGCGACCTTCGCGCGCGACCTCGTCGCGGCCGGCCGCATCGGCGAGGTCCGTCAGGTGCGGGCGGAGTACCTGCAGGACTGGCTCTCCGACGCCGACGCCCCCCTCACGTGGCGCCTGCAGAAGGAGCGGGCAGGGTCCGGCGCCCTGGGCGACATCGGGGCGCACGCGATCGACCTCACCGAGTTCATCACGGGGGAGCACGTCACCCGCATCTCCGGCGTGCTCGAGACTCTCGTCGCCGAGCGCCCACTGTTGGGCGAGGGCATCGGGCTGTCGGGCACCGCCTCCGCCGAGCGCGGCGCCGTCACCGTCGACGATCTGGCGCTGTTCACCGGGCGACTGGAGAAGGGCGCGCTGGCGTCGTTCGAAGCATCCCGGTTCCGCACCGGACGCAAGAACGCACTCCGCATCGAGATCTCCGGATCCGCCGGTGCCCTCGCCTTCGATCTCGAGCGCATGAACGAGCTGGAGTTCTACGACGCCACAGCGCCGGAGACCGAGCTCGGGTTCCGCCGCATCCTCGTCACCGAGCACGACCACCCCTATCTGTCGGCGTGGTGGCCCACCGGGCACATGCTCGGCTACGAGCACGGGTTCAGCCACCAGGTCGTCGACTTCGTCACCGCGATCGCCGACGGCTCGCAGCCGCACCCCTCGTTCGCCGAAGGCCTGCACGTGCAGCGCGTGCTCGACGCGGTCGAGCAGAGCGCCGCGCAGGGCAGCGCGTGGCTCGACGTCGGCTGATCCACTCCCGTTCCCGCAGCGAAAGGACACCCGCAATGGCGCGACCGATCACCCTTTTCACCGGCCAGTGGGCCGATCTGCCCTTCGAGGAGGTCGCCCGCCTCGCCGGGGAGTGGGGCTATGACGGATTGGAGATCGCCTGCTGGGGCGACCACCTCGACCCGTGGCGCTGGGACGACGACGCCTACGTGCAGGGCAAGCTCGACGTGCTCGAGCGCAACGGCCTGAAGGTGTGGACGATCTCCAACCACCTGAAGGGCCAGGCCGTCTGCGACGATCCCATCGACCAGCGGCACCGCGACATCCTGCCCGACGTGGTGTGGGGCGACGGCGACCCCGAGGGCGTCCGCACGCGCGCGGCGGAGGAGCTCAAGAACACCGCCCGCCTCGCGGCCAAGCTCGGCGTGAAGACCGTCACCGGCTTCACCGGCTCGTCGATCTGGAAGTACGTCGCGATGTTCCCGCCGGCCTCGGCCGAGCTGGTGGACGCCGGCTACCAGGACTTCGCCGACCGGTGGAACCCCATCCTCGACGTCTTCGACGAGGTGGGCGTGCGCTTCGCGCACGAGGTGCACCCCTCCGAGATCGCCTACGACTACTGGACGACGGTGCGGACGCTGGAGGCCATCGGCCACCGGGAGGCCTTCGGGCTGAACTGGGACCCGTCGCACATGGTGTGGCAGGACATCGACCCGGTCGCCTTCCTCTGGGACTTCCAGGACCGCATCTACCACGTGCACTGCAAGGACACGAAGAAGCGCCTGACCAACGGGCGCAACGGGAGGCTGTCGTCGCACCTGGCGTGGGCCGACCCCCGCCGCGGGTGGGATTTCATCTCCACCGGTCACGGCGACGTGCCGTGGGAGGACGCCTTCCGCATGCTGAACGCGATCGGCTACCAGGGGCCGCTGTCGGTCGAGTGGGAGGACGCCGGGATGGATCGGCTCGTCGGGGCCCCGGAGGCGCTCGGCTTCGTGCGGCGGATGTCGTCGTACGAGCCCTCCGGCGCGGCCTTCGACGCGGCGTTCAGCCGGAAATAGACCGGGGGCGCTTCCCCGCGCGTCAGTCGCGCGCGGGGAAGCGGGGGTCCAGCCACGCGAGGAGGTCGGCGCGCACGTCGGCCTGGGCCACCTCGTTGAAGATCTCGTGGCGCGCGCCGGGGTAGACGAGCGTCGTCACGTCGGTGAGCTTCGAGCGGCTGCGGTAGGCGTCGGCGAGGCGGTGCACGCTGCGCGGACCGCCCACGGTGTCGTCACGTCCGACCATCAGGAGCACCGGGATGTCGCGCCCCAGATCGCGTCGCGGAAGCCCGTACAGCCGGACACCCTCGGCCACGCCGAACAGGCGGGCGATCGACGCGGAGGTGGTCAGCGGGTCCTCCAGGAACGCGGCGCCGACGGCGTCGTCCGACGACAGCCACTGCATCCCGTGCCCCTTGGCGCTGCGCCACGGCTTGTTCAGGTCTCCCGCGTTCAACGACCACGGCATCCGCAGCCCCGACCCGCTCAGCACGACGGCGTCGTAGGCGTCGGGGTGGTCGTTCAGCAGGATCTGCGCGAGGAGCGACCCCCACGAGTGCCCGAGGAGGATGAGCGGCAGATCCGGATGCTGCGCGCGGATGCGCTGCGTCAGCATCCACACCGCCTCCACCGCCGCGCGGTGGCCGCCCCGGCCCAGCCGGCCGAGCTTGCGCGCATCGCCGCCGTGCTGGCGCATCCCCGTGCGCCCGTGCCCGCGGTGGTCATCGGCATAGACGGTGTATCCGGCGTCGGTGAGCGCCGCGACGAGGGCGCCGTACCGGCCGGCGTGCTCGCCGACGCCGTGGAGCAGCTGGACGACGGCGCGGGGGTGGGCGGCCTCGGCGACGTCGTAGACGATCGCGACCCCGTGTGCATCGGCGAACTCGGGCATGCGCCGAGTCTAGGGTGGCCCGTCGGCCTTTTCTTAGCAAGGCTAATGAGCTAAGCTAAACAACGGCATGACAGAGTCGAACACTTCTCCCACCGACCTCAGCGCCGCCGCATCCGATGTCCGCATGGCCACCTTCCGGTTGGCCCGCAGACTTCGCGCCGAACGTGCCGTCGACTCCATGAGCGACGGACAGTTCGCGGTGCTCGCGGCCCTCAAGGTGTACGGTCCGCACACCCTCGGCGAGCTCGCCGAGCGCGAGCGCGTCACGGCGCCGTCGATGAACCGCACCGTCAACTGCCTGCAGGAGTCGGGCTTCATCACGCGCACCCCCATGGACGATGATCGCCGCAAGGTGCTCGTGGACCTCACCCCGGCCGGCCGCGACGTCGTCGAGGAGACGGTGCGACGCCGCGACGCGTGGCTGGAGGCGGCACTGGGCGAGCTCACCGACGCCGAGCGCACCGCCCTGGCCGACGCCTCGGCGATCCTGCGGAAGCTGGCCGACCGATGACCGCCATGTTCCGCTCGTTCGCGATCTTCAACTACCGCGTGTGGTTCATCGGCGCGGTCGTGTCGAACATCGGCGCGTGGATGCAGGCCACGGCGCAGAACTGGGTCGTCCTCACCGAGCTCACCGCCAACGACGCGGGCGCCATGGGCATCACGATGGCGCTGCAGTTCGCCCCGCCGCTGCTCCTGGTGAGCGTCACGGGATGGGTCGCCGACCGCTTCGACCGGCGCAAGCTCATCATGGTGACCCAGAGCCTCATGCTCCTGCTCGCCGTCGCGCTGGGCGTGCTCGTGCTCACCGGCGTCATGACCCTTCCGCTCATGTACGTGTTCGCCTTCGCGCTGGGCATCATCACGGCCTTCGACAACCCGGCCCGGCAGGCGTTCGTCTCCGACCTGGTGACGCGGGAGAACGCCTCCAACGCCGTCGCGCTGAACGCCGCGTCGTTCAACACCGCCCGCCTCATCGGCCCCGCCGTGGCCGGCGTCATGATCGTGCTCATCGGCAGCGGCTGGGTGTTCCTCGTCAACGCCACGACGTTCATCGCCATGCTGGTGGCCCTCGCCCTCATGCGACCGCACGAGTTCATCCCCCGCGCCGTGGGATCGGGCCGATCCCGGCTGGCCGACGGCTTCCGCTACGTGGGCGGGCGACCCGACCTGCTGGTGATCTTCTCGATGGTGTTCCTCCTCGGCGCCTTCGGCATGAACTTCCCGATCTTCGCCTCCACGATGGCGCTCGAGTTCGGCCATGGCGCCGACGGGTTCGGCCTGCTCAGCTCGATCCTCGCGATCGGCTCGCTGGCCGGCGCGCTCCTGGCGGCGCGCCGCGACCGGGCGCGCATGCGCGTGGTGATCTTCGCCGTCGGCGGGTTCGGCCTGGCCATGATCGCGTCGTCCCTCGCACCAAGCTACGTGCTCTACGCCGTGACGCTCGTGTTCGTCGGCTTCGCAGCGGTCACGACCCTCACCACGGCCAACGGCTACGTCCAGACGACGACCGACCCGGCGCTGCGCGGGCGCGTGCTGGCGCTGTACATGGCGATCCTCCTGGGCGGGACTCCCGTGGGCGCCCCGATCGTGGGGTGGATGGTCGACGCCTTCGGCACGCGTGTGGCCATCTTCGTCGCGGCGATCATGGCGCTGGTCGCCTGCGGCATCGGCCTCACCTGGACCCTCGCCTCCGGCCGTGTGCGGCGCCACGAGAGCAAGCGCTTCCGCCTGACGCTGGATGAGACCCTCCCCATCACGGTCATCGCACCGGTGCCGGAGGAGTTCAGCGACGAGGTCGCCGGAACGACCCCCATCCCGCTGCCGCACGCGACGAACGCGGCACGCGCGAAGAACCCGCGCGCCGACCGTCCTGATCTCGAGGAATCCCTGGACAGGAAGAACTAGCTAGATAAGCTAGCGAGATGACACCGTCATCTCGCCGCTGGGTGGGGCTCGTCTTCATCAGCATCGCCGTGTCGCTGATCATCGTCGACTCGACGATCGTCAACGTCGCGGTCCCCTCCATCGTCGACGAACTGGGGATCACCTCCACGGAGGTGCAGTGGGTCCAGGAGTCGTACACGCTCGTCTTCGCGTCGCTTCTGCTCGTGTTCGGCAGCCTTGCCGATCGCCTGGGCAGACGCGCGATCATGCTGACCGGCGTCGTGATCTTCGCCGCCGCCTCCGTGGCCGCCGCGCTCGCCCCCGACGGCGGCCTGCTCATCCTCTCGCGGCTGATCCAGGGCGTCGGCGGAGCGATGATCCTGCCCACGACGCTCTCGCTCATCAATGCGACCTTCCGCGGCCGCGAGCGCGGCATCGCCTTCGCGGTGTGGGGCTCGACGATCGGCGGCATGGCGGCGCTGGGGCCGCTGCTGGGCGGGTGGCTGACGACGGCGTTCTCGTGGCGCTGGGCGTTCGGCATCAACATCCCCCTGGGACTGATCATCCTGATCGGGGTGTGGCTGACCGTCGCGGAGTCGCGCGGCGAGCGCACGCAGCGCATCGACGTCGTCGGCGCCGTACTCTCGGTCGTGACGATGGCCTCGCTCGTCTTCGGCCTCATCGAGGGGCGCACCTACGGCTGGTGGCTGACCGAGACCCGGGCGCAGATCGGCGGGTGGGAGTGGCCGTGGGACCTCTCCCCCGTGCCGGTCGCGTTCCTCGTCGCCCTCGTCGGGCTCGTCGCGTTCATCCTGTGGGGCCTGCGGCGCGAGCGCGCGGGCAAGTCGACGCTGCTGGCCTTCCGCCTCTTCACGATCGCCTCGTTCCGCAACGGCAACATCGCCGCGATGGTCGTCTCGCTCGGCGAGTTCGGCATCATCCTCGCGCTCCCCCTGTGGCTCCAGTTCGTACTCGGCCTGGATGCGCTGCAGACCGGCCTCGTCCTCCTCGCCCTGGCCGGCGGATCGTTCGTGGCGAGCGGGATCGCCGGTGCCCTCGCCAACCGGGTCGCACCGGTGTGGATCGTGCGCGTCGGCCTTCTCGCCGAGGTCGTGGGCGTGGCCGGCGTGGCGTTCATGATCGGGCCGGACTCCTCCCCGCTGGCGCTCCTGCCCTTCCTGTTCGTCTACGGTCTCGGCGTGGGGCTGGCCACCGCACAGCTCACCGGCGTCGTCCTGGCCGACGTCCCCGTCGCCGAGAGCGGGCAGGCCTCGGGGACGCAGTCCACGTCGCGTCAGCTCGGCGCAGCCCTCGGAGTGGCGGTGCTGGGCACCGTGCTGTTCAGCAGCACCGCCGGGATCCTGGACACGAAGCTCGCCGACCGCGGCGTGCCCGGCGACCAGCGGGAGCAGACGGTGTCGGCGGTCGTGGACAGCGCCGGCGGCGCCATCGCCGGACTCGAGGCCTCCCCGCAGACGCAGGACATCGCCGATGACGCGAAGGCGGCCTTCTCCGAGGGCACGCGCGCCGCCGCCTTCACCGCCGCCGGTTTCCTGGCGCTCGGCCTGCTGTCGACGCTGTCACTCGGCTCCGCCGCATCCACGCCCCGCGCGGGCCGGCCGGCGGAGGTCGCGGACGGCGCGGCCGCGGCACCGCCTCCTGCCTGACCTCCACGGACGCGGGGTCTTAGCCGCTCGTGGAGGCGCGCACGACGAGCTCGGGGCGGAAGCGGATCGCCGCATCCGCCGCCGGAAGGGCGCCGTTCCCCTGCCGGAGGAGCAGGTCGACCGCGGTGCGGCCGATGAGTTCGGCGGGCTGGCGGACGGAGCTCAGCGGCACGACCGCCGCAGTGGCGAAGTCGATGTCGTCGTAGCCGACCAGGGCGATGTCGTCGGGCACCCGCACCCCGCCGAGGAGCGTGAGCGCCTGCAGCACCCCCACCGCCACGAGGTCGTTCGCCGCGAAGACCGCATCCGGGCGTTCCGGCCGGCCCCGCAGCTCCTCCCCTGCCGCCCGTCCGTGCAGCACGGTCGTACCGGCCGTCTCGTGCACCTCGAGCGTCGCGCCGGGGGCGTTCCCGACCGCCCGGCGCGCGCCGGCGAGACGATCCGCCACCTGCCGCGTGGTCAGCGGTCCGCCGACGAACGCGATGCGGCGACGGCCCAGCCCGAGCAGGTGCGTAGTGGCGAGATACCCGCCCTCCTCGTCGTCCACGGCGACCGAGGCGAACCCCGAGCCGGCCGCCTCACGATCGACGAGGGCGACCGGGATGCCGGATGCGGCGAGCCGCTCGAGGGCGGCGAGGTCATCGGAGGCGGGCGAGACGAGAACGCCGTTGACCCGCTGTTCCCGGAAGAGATCGAGGTACGCGTCCTCACGGGCACGATCCTGCTCGCTGCTGCCCAGGAGCACGACGAGCCCTTCCTCGGCGGCGCGCTGCTCGGCGCCTCGCGCGACGGCGGCGAAGAACGGGTTGCCGATGTCGAGCACGACCAGTCCGATGCCACGGCTTCGCCCCGCCCGCAGCTGTCGCGCGGCGTCGTTGCGGACATAGCCGAGCTCCGCGATCGCGGCACGGACGCGCGCGACGACGTCGGGCGTCACGTTGGCGCGATCGTTCAGGACATTCGAGACCGTTCCGACCGAGACGCCCGCGCGCGCGGCTACCTCGCGGATCGTGACAGCCATGCGCGCGCGTCCCCTCTGCGAATTCGCTCGACTGTATCGCACTGCCACCGCCGGATTGACGTCGCCCGGTCGCTGCTCTATTGTGCTGTGAAACGATTCACTGCCCGCATCCGGCGCGCCCGGCCTCAACGAAGAGACACCACCCATGCCCCACCCCGCCGGCCCCTCCCGCGTGTGCTTCACCCTCCAGGTGCGTCCCGACAGACTCGACGAATACCTGGCCCGTCACGCCGCCGTCTGGCCGGAGATGCTCGCCGAGATCGCCGCCGCCGGCCGGCGAAACTACTCGCTGTTCCTCGGCGACGGCGGCCGTCTCATCGGGTACTACGAGACCGATGACGACGCGGCCGCGCAGGCCTACCTCGCCGCGTCCGAGGTCGCCGCGCGGTGGGAGGCCGACATGGCTCCGTTCTTCATCGACCTCGACGGACGCCCCGACCAGGCCGCGACCGCCCTCCCCGAGGTCTTCCACCTGGAAAACCAGCTCACCCGCGCCATCCGCCTGACCCCCCACACCGACACCGACACCGAAAGCGACGACGCATGACGACTCTCTCCCCCGAGATCCTGGGGACCCTGGAAGGGCAGGCCATCGAGCTGCCCTCGTGGGCCTTCGGCAACTCCGGCACGCGGTTCCGCGTGTTCCCCACCCCGGGCACACCGCGCGACCCCCGCGAGAAGATCGCCGACGCCGCGCAGGTCCACGCCTTCACCGCGCTGGCCCCGAGCGTCGCGCTGCACATCCCGTGGGACAAGGTCGAGGACTACGGCGCCCTCCGCTCCTACGCCGAAGACCTCGGCGTGCGGCTGGGCACCGTCAACTCCAACACCTTCCAGGACGAGGACTACAAGTTCGGCGCCCTGACCCACCACGATGAGCGCATCCGCCGCAAGGCCATCGACCATCACCTCGAGTGCATCGACATCATGCACGAGACCGGCTCCCGCGACCTGAAGATCTGGCTGGCCGAGGGGTCGAACTACCCCGGCCAGAACGACATGCGCGCGCGTCAGGACCGCCTGCAGGACTCCCTCCAGCAGATCTACGCGCGCCTGGGTGAAGACCAGCGGCTCGTCCTGGAGTACAAGTTCTTCGAGCCGTCGTTCTACCACACCGACGTGCCCGACTGGGGGACCTCGTACGCCCAGGTGGCCGCCCTCGGCGACAAGGCGATGGTGTGCCTGGACACCGGCCACCACGCCCCCGGCACCAACATCGAGTTCATCGTCATGCAGTTGCTGCGCCTGGGCAAGCTCGGCTCGTTCGACTTCAATTCGCGCTTCTACGCCGACGACGACCTCATCGTGGGCGCCGCCGACCCGTTCCAGCTGTTCCGCATCCTCGTGGAGGTCGTGCGCGGCGGCGGACTGAACAACCCCGACGTGGCCTTCATGCTCGACCAGTGCCACAACATCGAGGACAAGATCCCGGGGCAGATCCGCTCCGTCCTGAACGTGCAGGAGATGACCGCCCGGGCGCTCATCCTCGACCGCGAGGCCCTGGATGCCGCGCAGCAGGCCAACGACGTGCTCGGAGCGCACGCGGTGTTCATGGACGCCTTCTCGACCGACGTCCGCCCGGCCCTTGCGCAGTGGCGGGAGTCGCGCGGACTCCCGGCCGACCCGATGGCCGCCTACGCAGCGTCCGGATACCAGCAGAAGATCGCCGAAGAACGCTTGGGCGGCGCCCAGGCGGGGTGGGGAGCATGAACATGGGCAACCGACGTCCATTGACCGCATGGAAGGCGACCATCGCCGTCGCCATGTCCAACTACATCGAGGCCGGGGCGATCATCGCGCTGGCGACGAGCCTGTCGCTGTGGCAGGAGGCGTTCGGATTCGACGACGGCGTCGTCGGTATCGTCGCCGCCCTCTCGGCGAACGCCTTCGGTGCGGCGATCGGCGCCGCCATCGGCGGTCCCCTGTGCGACCGCCTGGGCCGGAAGTTCATCTACACCTACGACCTCATCGTCTTCATGATCGGCGCACTGGTCGTCGCCTTCTCCGGCAACGTCGTGATGCTCTTGATCGGCGTCATCCTGATGGGCATCGCCGTGGGTGCCGGAGTGCCCGCATCCTGGACCTACATCGCGGAGGAGGCGCCGGACGAGCACCGCGCAGCCCACGTGGGCACCGCGCAGCTGGCGTGGTCGATCGGCCCGGCGATCGGGTTCCTGCTCGCCGTGATCGTCGGCCCGCTGGGCCTGTGGGGCTCACGCATCATCTTCCTGCACCTGTTCGTCATCGCCGCGATCACGTGGTGGGTGCGCCGGGGCCTCCCGGAGTCGCGCCGCTGGAAGGAGCAGCGCGAGTACGAGCGCGCGGGCGGCGAGAAGATCTCGTTCTTCTCCGGCATCGCGGGCCTGCTGCGCGACCGCCGCAACTACGGCGCGCTGCTGTTCCTGCTCGGCGTCTACGGGCTGTGGAACACCGTCGCCGGACAGGCGGGCATCTTCCAGCCGCGGGTCTACGCGGCCGCCGGCCTCGAGGACGCCACGCAGCAGAACCTCCTGCAGGTGCTGGTGTGGTCGCTGACCGCCCTGGCCACGTGGGCCGGGTTCATGCGGTACGGCGACCGGGTCAGCCGCCGCTGGCTGTACTTCGGCGGCGCCGCTCTCGGGGTGGTCGCGTGGGCCGTACTCATCTACGCCCCGCCCGGACTGTTCTCGCTGCTGTTCTTCGCCGTGGCGTGGGGTATCTCGGCCGGTGTCGGAGCGCAGGCGTTCTACGGACTGTGGACGGCCGAACTCTTCGCCACCCGATACCGTGCCAGCGCACAGGGCATGCTGTTCATGCTGGCGCGTGTCATGGTCGGCGTGCTGAGCCTGGTCTTCCCGTTGCTCCTCACCCAGCTCGGCCTGCCGGGCCTGGGCGTGATCATCCTCGGTCTCCTGGTCGCCGCCCTGCTGATCGGCACCATCTGGGCTCCGTCCACCGAGGGCAAGTCGCTCGAGGAGATCGAACGCGAACGCTACGGTGAGCGCGTCCCGCTCTCCGCCGAGGTGCCCGGCAATCTCTGAATCCCGCATCCTCCCCGAAGGAACATCGATATGACCAACCCCACCGCCGCATCCCTCATCGCCCGCAGCAATCGCCTGGGCGCCGACCCTAAGAACACCAACTACGCCGGCGGGAACACCTCCGCCAAGGGCACCGACACCGACCCGGTCACCGGCGAGCCCGTCGAGCTGCTGTGGGTGAAGGGCTCCGGCGGCGACCTCGGCACGCTCACGGAGAAGGGGCTCGCCGTCCTCCGTCTGGACCGCATGCGCGCGCTCGTGGACGTCTACCCCGGGATCGAGCGCGAGGACGAGATGGTCGCGGCGTTCGACTACTGCCTGCACGGCAAGGGCGGCGCGGCTCCCTCGATCGACACCGCGATGCACGGCCTGGTGGATGCGGCGCACGTGGACCACCTGCATCCCGATGCCGGCATCGCCATCGCGACGGCCGCCGACGGCGAAGAGCTGACCGCCAAGATCTTCGGAGAGAAGGTCGTGTGGGTGCCGTGGCGGCGGCCCGGCTTCCAGCTGGGGCTCGACATCGCCGCGATCAAGGAGCAGAACCCGGAGGCGGTCGGCTGCATCCTCGGCGGGCACGGCATCACCGCGTGGGGCGACACGTCGGATGAGGCCGAGGCGAACTCGCTGTGGATCATCCAGACGGCGCAGGCCTACATCGACGAGCACGGCGCGGCCGAGCCCTTCGGCGGCGTGCGCGCCGGTTTCGAGGCGCTCCCGGAGGCCGAGCGGCGCGCGAAGGCGGCGGCGCTGGCCCCCACCATCCGGGGCCTGGCCTCCACCGACAAGCCGATGGTCGGGCACTTCACCGACTCCGACGACGTGCTGGAGTTCCTCGCCCGGGAGAAGGCCCCTCACCTCGCGGAGCTGGGCACGAGCTGCCCCGACCACTTCCTGCGCACCAAGGTCAAGCCGATGCTGCTCGACCTGCCCGCCGACGCGTCGGTGGAGGACGCCATCGCGCGGCTCAAGGAGCTGCACGCGCAGTACCGCGCCGACTACCAGGCGTACTACGACGCGCACGCGGATGCGGACTCGCCGGCCATGCGCGGCGCCGACCCGCTCATCGTGCTGATCCCGGGCGTGGGCATGTTCTCCTACGGCGCGAACAAGCAGACCGCGCGCGTGGCCGGGGAGTTCTACGTCAACGCGATCCACGTGATGCGCGGCGCGGAAGCCCTGTCCACCTACACCCCGATCTCCGATGCGGAGAAGTTCCGCATCGAGTACTGGGCGCTGGAGGAGGCCAAGCTCCAGCGGATGCCGAAGCCGAAGTCGCACCAGGGCCGCATCGCCTTCGTCACCGGCGCCGCATCCGGCATCGGCAAGGCGATCGCGACGCGCCTGGCGGCCGAGGGCGCGTGCGTCGTCGTCGCCGATCTCGACCTGGAGAAGGCGCAGGCGGCGGCGGCCGAGCTCGGGAACACGGACGTCGCGATCGGCATCGCGGCCAACGTCGCCGACGCCGACGCGGTGCAGGCCGCGATCGACGCGACGCTGCTGGCGTTCGGCGGCATCGACCTCGTCGTGAACAACGCGGGGCTCTCGCTGTCGAAGCCGCTGCTGGAGACCACCGAGAAGGACTGGGACCTGCAGCACGACGTGATGGCGAAGGGGTCGTTCTTCGTGTCGAAGACCGCCGCCAAGGCCCTCATCGAGCAGGGCATGGGCGGCGACATCATCTACATCTCGTCGAAGAACTCCGTCTTCGCCGGCCCGAACAACATCGCGTACTCCGCGACCAAGGCCGACCAGGCTCACCAGGTGCGTCTGCTGGCGGTCGAGCTCGGCGAATACGGCGTGCGCGTGAACGGCATCAACCCCGACGGCGTCGTCCGCGGCTCGGGCATCTTCGCCTCCGGCTGGGGCGCGAACCGCGCCGCGACGTACGGCGTGAAGGAAGAGGACCTCGGCCAGTTCTACGCCAACCGCACCATCCTCAAGCGCGAGGTCGTGCCCGAGAACGTCGCCGACGCCGTGTTCGTGCTCACCGGCCCCGAGCTGTCGCGCACGACCGGCCTGCACGTGCCCGTGGACTCCGGCGTCGCGGCCGCGTTCCTGCGATGACCACCCCCGGGTCGGCCGCGTCGGGCGCGGTCGCCGCGGTCGACCTCGGGGCCACGAGCGGCCGCGTCATGATCGGGCGGGTCGGGCCGGGGCTGCTCGCCCTCGAGCCGGTCGCCCGGTTCCCCAACGGGCCCGTCGAGCGCGGCGACGGCTGGCACTGGGACTTCGATGCGCTGTTCGGTCACGTCGTGACGGGCCTGGCGGATGCGGTGCGCACCGAGCCGGGCGTGGCCAGTATCGGCATCGACTCGTGGGCGGTGGACTACGGCCTGCTGCGAGGCGGCGCGCTCCTGGCCGAGCCGTTCCACTACCGGGATGAGCGCACGGCCGAGGGCGTCGCATCCGTCCACGCCCGGGTGCCCTTCGCCGACCTCTACCAGCACAACGGCCTGCAGCACCTGACGTTCAACACGCTGTACCAGTTCGCCGCCGAGGCACGCCTGGACGAGGCGGAGACGGCGCTGCTCATCCCCGACCTCGTCGCGTACCTCCTCACCGGGGAGCGGATCGCCGAACGCACGAACGCCTCGACGACGGGCCTGCTCGACGTGCGCACCGGCGAGTGGGACCTTCCGCTCGCGGCACGCCTCGGCATCCCCGCGCACATCCTTCCGCCGCTGGTCGACCCGGGGACGCGCGTCGGCGCCCTCACCCCGGCTGTGGCGGGCCGCATCGGCGCTCCCCTGGAGGTCGTGACCGTCGGCTCGCACGACACCGCCTCCGCGGTTGTCGCGGTGCCGCTGTCGTCGCCGAACGCGGCGTACATCTCGTGCGGGACGTGGGGACTCGTCGGCCTCGAGCTCGACGCCCCCATCGTGACGGACGCCGCCCGCGAGGCGAACTTCACGAACGAGCTCGGCGTGGACGGACGCGTGCGGTTCCTGCACAACGTGACGGGGCTGTGGCTGCTCAGTGAAACCGTCCGCGCGTGGGAGCAGGAGGACGGTGCGCCGGTGAACCTGCCGGATCTCCTCGCCGCGGCGGCGCGGACGGATGCGCCCGCCGTGGTCTTCGACGCGAACGATCCGTCGCTGTCGGCCCCGGGCGACATGCCGGGCCGGATCGCGGCCGTGCTGCGCGCGGCCGGAGGCGCGGTGCCCGAGGGCAGGGCCGCGTTCGCCCGGGTGATCGTGGAGAGCATCGCGGCCGCCTTCGCCGACGCCGTGCGCACGGCGGGGTACCTGGCCGACCGCGAGGTCGACAGCATCCACATCGTCGGCGGCGGCGCCCTCAACGAGCTGCTGTGCCAGGCCACCGCCGACCGCTCCGGGCTGCCGGTCCTGGCCGGGCCGGTGGAGGCCACCGCGCTGGGCAATGTGCTCGTCCAGGCCCGCGCGCACGGGTGGTTCGGCACGGATGCTCCGCTGGAGACGCTGCGCGCAGCCGTCGCCGCCGCCTTCCGCCCCCGCCGCCACACCCCCCGCTGAGCCGGCGGCACGCCCCTGCGCCGAGGTGCCTCCCGCGTCCGCGCCCCGCTTCCCGCGCCCCACGTCCGCGCCTGTTCCGCGCATCCGCGCCGTAACGATGTGGCGCGGATGCGCCGAACAGGCGCGAAACCGGGGCGGGGGTTAGCGGCAGGAGTCGCGCTCGACGAGGGTGACGTCCACGACGGCGCGCTCGGGATCGCCGGCGGGCGCGGACAGCCGCGACAGCACGCGCTCGGCGGCCAACCGCCCGAGCCGGTCGGGACTCTGGTCGATGACGGTGATCGCCGGGCGCAGGAGATCGGCCAGGGGGAAGTCGCCGAAGCCGACCAGCGGCACGTGATCGTCGCGCATGCCGCGCACCAGCGCCATCGTCGTCCGCGCATTCGAGGAGAAGATCGCCGTGGCCGGATCATCCAGCCCGAGCACACGCGCGACCTCGCGCTGCGCCGCCGCCGGATCGGCCACATCGGCGGAGATCAGGGCGTCGTCGACCGGCGATCCGGCATCGATGAGCGCGCGGCGCCATCCTTCCAGCCGCGCGCGCTCGGTGGAGCGCCCGAGCACATCGCCGAGGTAGGCGATGCGCCGGTGCCCATGCCCGAGCATATGCGTCGTGGCCGCATACGCCCCCGCCTCATCGTCGGCGGTGAAGGTATCGGCCCGGATCCCGGTGGGGGCGCGGTCGACGCACACGATCGGGGTGGACTCCTGCCACCGCTCGAGGTAGGCCTGATCGTCGCCGACGGGCGCCACGATGAGGCCGGACAGCTTGCGCCCGAGGAGCGACTCGATGGTGGCGCGCTCATCGGCGGGGTCGTCGCCCAGGCTCGTCACGAGCGTGGACATCCCGGCATGCCGTGCGACATCGTCCACCGCCCGCGCGATCGCGGCGAAGAACGGGTCCACGATGTCGGGCACCGCGACCCCGATCACCGACGAGCGCCCGGCGCGGAAGGTCGTGGCCAGCACATTCGGAACGTAGTTGAGCTCGCGCATGACGCGCTGCACGCGCTCGCGCGTGTGCGGGAGCACATGCGGATCGTCGTTGAAGACCCGGGAGACCGTCTTCGCACTGACCCCGGCCCGCGCGGCCACGTCTCGCATCGTCGTCACGCCGTCATCCTTCCATCCGACCGGGCCGGATCGTCGGATTTCAGCGGCCGTCGACGGCGGCGGCTAGCTCGTGGAGGCGGACGAGGGCCCGCTCGGTGAGCAGGTGCGCACGGGTATCGGCCGAGATCGACAGGCTGTCCTTCCAGAGCGACCGGCCTGCCATGGCACCCGCTGCCCCGGCCGACATCGCCGTGCGCACCTGGTTGATGAAACTCTCGTGGTCCACTCCCGCGGACAGCACCGCCCACGGCACCCCTTGCGCCGCGGCCGTGACCGCGGCGCACGCCTCGGCGCTGCCGGGATACTGCAGCTTGAGCACCTTCGCGCCGCACGCCACGGCGAGGGCTGCCCCGTCGGCGACGAGCGAGGCGAAGGATGCCGCGTACTCCTCGTCGCTCTCCCCCGGCAGCTGGTAGGTCAGCAGCTCCACGATGAGCAGCACGCCCTCCGCCTCGCACGCCGCGACCAGCTCGCGGATCTCGTGCGCGACGCGGGAGGCGGTGTCCTGCCGGTCGGGCCGGGTGTACCAGAGCATCTTGGCGACGTCGCCGCCGAGTGCGCGGACGGTTGCGGGGGTGACCCCGTCGACGTACTTCGTGTAGCGGAGCCCGTCGACCTCCTCGAACCCGGATGCGTCGAGCCCGACCACGAGCGCCGTGTCCCGGGCGAGGACACCGTCGTCGACGATGGCCGGCAGGGCGACCTCGGGGTCGAGCAGGATGGCGGGGGCGTGGTTGGCGAGGTGCCGCACGAGGTCTGCCTTGACCTCCGCCAGCTCGGCCTTCGTGATCGCTGCGGACCCGTCCGGTGCATCGAGGATCGCCGCCTTCATGCCGTTGCGCTGGTCGGCTGCGACGATGAGCATGTTCCCGGCCGCCGTGGAGATGCCCTGCATGCCGCGTCGCTCGGCGGTGGTCAGTGCGTTCATGCGGTGTCCTCTTCCGTTCGCTGCTGCAAGAAAACCCCGGGAATTCAGCCATGACACCGGTGACTTGCTCGCTTCCATGGTGCCCCCTGCACGCTGGTCTGTCAATGCACCCCGCGGCGGCGCAGCCAGGCCCGCACGGCGCCGCCAGGGCGCCGCGCCCACCCCGCGGGAGCGGTCAGGCGCCCCCCGCCGGCTCCGACAGCGCGGTGGCCGGGTCGGGCGCGACGGTGACGACGGCCTCGGGCAGCCCGCCCAGCCCCGGGAGCACCGTGGTGGTCTGCGCCACGGCGTGCGCACCCCACGCGGCGGCATGGGCGACGGCGGATTCCAGCGGCGCCGAGCCGCCGTCCGCGAGCCCCACGAGGAACCCGGCCAGCGACGCGTCGCCGGCGCCGGCGGTGTTACCCAGACGCCGAGGGCGGGCGTGGGCGTGCACGACCTCGTCGGCCGAGACGGCGAGCGCGCCGTCGGCGCCCATGCTGACGTACGCCAGCCGGAGTCCTCGGTCGATGAGCGTGCGCGCGGCGGCGACGACGTCGCCCACCGTGACGAGCGCACGGCCGGTCAGCTCGGCCAGCTCGGCGGTGTTCGGCTTGATGAGGTCGAGGTCGGGCGTGGCCCCGAGGGCGCGGGCGAGGCCGGTGCCGCTGGTGTCCACCGCGACGCGGATGCCGCGCTCCCGCGCGCGGGTGAACAGCTCCGTCGCATCCACGGGTCGCCCCGTGCCGGCCAGCACCGGCAGCGAACCGCACAGCACGAGCCACTCGGCCCCGGATGCGGCGGCCTCGCTGAGGGCGGTGTCGGTCGCCTGCGCCCACGCGTCCGCCGACAGCGGCGGCGTGGGGGCGTTGACCTTCGTGGTGGCGCCGTCGGCGTCGACGATCGCGGTGTTCACGCGCGTGGCACCAGGCACCGGGACGATCCGCAGCATCCCGGCGTGGGGGGAATGCCCGGCGAACGCGAGGTCGTCGTGCCCGAGGACCACGACGGCCGCGGTGGGGACGCCGGCGAGGTCCAGGGCGGCGGAGAGGTTGACGCCCTTGCCGCTGACCTCGCGGGCGTACTCGGAGGCGCGGATGAGGTCGCCCCGGGCGAAGCCGTCGACCAGGTAGGTCGCATCGATGGCACCGGCGGGCGTCAGCGTGACGACACCCCGGCGCGGCGGCCGCGCGGTCATGCGCGGCCCTCGCCCGTGCCGCCGACGATCAGCCGCAGCATCCGCGCGACTTCCCGCGCGACGGCGTCGCGGGCGGGGCGCACGTAGGTGCGCGGATCCACGACCGCCGGGTCGGCGGCGAGCGCCTCTCGCACCGCGCCGGTGAAGACGACGTTCAGGTGGGTGCCGATGTTGATCTTGCGCATGCCGGCGCCGATCGCGCCGTCGATGCCCGCGTCGGGCACGCCACTGGAGCCGTGCAGCACGAGCGGCACCGGCACCCGTGCGGCGAGGCGGGAGATGAGGCCTTCGTCCAGCGCCGCGGCGCGCTCGGTCATGGCGTGCGAACTGCCCACCGCGACCGCGAGCGCGTCGACGCCGGTGGCGGCGACGAAGGCCGCGGCGTCCTCGACGTCGGTGCGGACTCCGGGCGTGTGGGCACCGCCCTTTCCGCCGACTTCGCCCAGCTCCGCCTCCACCCACGCGCCGGCCGTGTGCGCGCGGTCGGCGACGGCCCGCGTGCGTGCGACGTTCTCGTCGTCGGGGAGGTGGGCGCCGTCGAACATCACCGAGCGCACGCCTGCGGCCAGGGCGGCATCCACGAGCTCTTCGTCGGTGGCATGGTCCAGGTGCACGACGACCGGAACCCGGGCGCCGCGGGCGAGGGCGAGCGCGGCGGATGCGGCGGGGGCCAGGGCGCCGTGGAAGCGGACGGCATTCTGCGACAGCTGCAGCACGACCCCCGTGCCGGCCTCCTCGGCGCCGGCGACGATCGCCTGGGCGAGCTCGAGCTGCACGAAGTTGAACGCGCCGACGGCACGGTGCTCGGCGAGGAGGGTGGACATGTTCGCCAGCGTCATGCGCGGACGTCCCTTCGGTAGTCGACCGCGAAGACGCGATCGGCGCGGTGCGCGGTGGTCTGGACGAGTTCGGCGTTGCGCTGATCGGTGCCCAGCGCCCACGCGCGCGCCGCTGCCGGGTCGCGGCCGTAGCTCTCGTGGCGCGCGATGAGCCACTGCCGGCGCGAGGCCTCGTCCGGCTGGACGAACCACACCTCGTCCAGGCACGGGCGTACCCGCTCCCACCCGGCGGAATCGAGCAGGAGGTAGTTCCCCTCGGTGAGCACGAGAGGCACCTCCGGGTCCACGCGGACGGATCCGGCGACAGCCGCTTCCAGCGAACGGTCGAACACGGGCGCGTAGACGGCCCGGTCGCGGGCCCGGATGCGCTCGAGCGTCGCGACGTACCCGTCGACGTCGAAGGTGTCGGGGGCGCCCTTCCGCTCACCCCGGCCCAGGCGCGCGAGTTCGGTATCGGCGAGGTGGAAGGCATCCATCCCCACGAGCACCGCGTCGGGCCCGAGGGCGGCCAGCAGCGCGTCCGAGAGGACGCTCTTGCCGGCCCCCGGCGCTCCCGCGATACCGAGCAGAACGCGCCGGCCACCGGCGGCGAGCTGCCGCGCGCGCTCCACGAGCTCGTCCACATGCACGGTGGGCACGGTCATGCCGCGTCTCCTGTTCCCTCAGCGCCGCCGGCGAAGGCGACGGATGCCACGTCCGCGGTGTCGAGCTGGAAGTCGAGCAGGATCTTGGGGCGCCGCGTGCTCCCGCCGGCGAGCAGGTCCAGCGCCTCGACGGCTCGCGCGGCCGGGAGGACGCGGTCGATGACGGCATCGGGGTTCACGACGCCGTCGGCGAGCAGCCGCACAGCACGGTGGAGGAACGGGATGCCACCCAGGACGCCGGTCACCTGCAGCCCCTTGACGACGATCGGCATGGCATCCAGCGGTTCGGGCGACCCCGGGACCCCGACGAGCGTGACCCGCCCGGCGGGACGGGCCAGTCGCACCGCGAGCCCGACGGTGCCCTCCCCGCCAGAGGCCTCGATGACGGCGTCGTGGCGGTCGGCGGCGGCGTCGGCGCTGCGGACGAAAGCCGCGCCGCACGCCTGCGCGCGCTCGGCTCGGTCGCCACGGGAGTACACGGTCACGGCGGCGCCGGCGGCGCGCGCGACCTGGGCGGCCAGCATCCCGAGGGTGCCGGCGCCGATGACCCCGAGCGATTCGCCGGCTTCCAGCCGCACGGCCGAGAGGGCGTGGAGCACGGTGACGAGCGGTTCGGCGAGCACTGCCGTCGAGGGGTCGAGGCCTGCCGGCACGACCGCGAGGTTCTCGGCGGGTACCGCGACGTACTGCGCGGCCGTCCCCGGCGCGTCTCCGCGGACCCCGATCTCGTCGCGGTGCGGGCACTGGTCGCGGCGGCCGGCGCGGCACAGCGCGCATCGTCCGCAGCTGAGGAACGGCTCGCCCACGACGCGGTCCCCGACGGCGATGCCCGCGACGTCGCCCTCCACGGCGGCGACGGTGCCGCACCATTCGTGGCCGGGGCGGAGGGGGTAGCGCGTGAGGCCGGATTCGAGGTATCCCATCGATCCGTCCAGCAGTGCCAGGTCGGTGCCGCAGATCCCGACGCGCTCGACCCGGACGAGCACGTGACCCTCCCGGGCTTCGGGGATGCCGACCTCACGCCACTGCGCGACGCCGGGAGCGGTGAAGACGAGGGCAGCCATGCGGCCGGTGGGCCAGGCCATCAGATCGGCTGCCCGGTGGGCAGGAGGACGAGGTCGCGTACGACGACGTGGGCGGGGCGGGTGAGCATGAACACGATGGCGTCGGCGACGTCGGCGGAGCGGATGCCGGTGCGCTCCTCGATGCGGGCGGCCTCCTCCGGCGAGCCGTGCGCGAAGCCCCACAGCGGATTGAGCACGACGCCCGGCGCGATCGCTCCGACGCGCACGCCGGTTTCGGCGGTCTGGCGCCGGACGGTGTGCACGAAGGACTGCACCGCGTGCTTGCTGGCGGAGTACACCGGCTCCCACTCGATGTCCTGGTGCCCCGACACGGAGCTCGTGACGAGGATGTCGCCGGATCCCTGCGCGAGCAGGCAGGGAAGCGCAGCGCGCACCAGCGTCATGACGCCCGTGACGTTGGTGGCCACGAGAGCGGCGATGTCGGCGGGGTCGGTGGCCACGAGGTCGCCGCCGACGTAGATCCCCGCATTGGGCAGGACGATGTCCACCCGCCCGTGCCGGTCCAGGGCGTGCGCCACGATGCGCTCCGCACTGGCGGGGTCGGCGACATCCGCCGCGAACGGGGTGACGCGGTCGCCGAGGCTCGTCGCGAGCTCGGCGAGCCGCTCTTCGGAGCGGGCCACCGCCACGACGCGCACCCCCTCCGCGACCAGGGCGTGGGCCGTGGCCAGGCCGATCCCCGAGCTCGCGCCGGTGAGGATCGCCACCTTGTCGGTCAGCGTGGTCATCGGGTCTCCTCTCCGGCCAGCAGCGCCCGCCGGTACTTCTCATCCGGACGGGTGTCGATGCGGACCACTTCGTCGGCGGGCATGAAACGCACGCCGCCGGCCGCGGCCGCGCCGATGAGCACCCGCGCGCACTTCTGGGCCATCGCCGTGATGCCCAGAACCTGCTCGGCGCTCGCACCGAGTGCGAACATCCCATGGTTGCGCAAGTAGATGGCCTTCGGCGCCTCGCCGTGCGCGCGGATGTGCCGCGTGAGACGCGTGCGCACCTCCCGGGCGAGCCGCACCCCCGGATCGATGTACGGCACGAGCAGGGGCGTCGCCCCGAGGACGACGATCTGGTCGGGGAAGAGTGCACCCTCCACGAGCAGCTCGGCGGCCTCCGAGCACAGCAGCGCGTTCACCGCCGTCGGATGACTGTGCGCGACGACGCACGCATCGGTGGCCTCGTACACGACGGCGTGCAGCAGCGCCTCGACGGAGGGCCGTCGCCCCTCCCGTGCGGCGATGGCGGAGAACAGCGCGTCGACCTCGTCGTCACCGGCGTGCTCGTCGTCGATCAGGGCGAGCGCGTCGCGGAAGGCCAGCGGGACGAAGTCGTCGTGCCGTGCCGCGCCGAGGGCGGCTCCGCTGGCCTTCACGAGCATCCCGTCGGCCACGCGCATCGACGTGTTGCCCTCCCCCAGCAACGCGGCGTCGAACGCCGGATCGCCCAGTCGGCGCGACAGATCCACGAGGGCGTCTCGGGCGGGGTCGGTCATGGGGCTCCTTCGGGGACGGGGCGGGAAGCGGGAAGCGGTGCCGCGGGGACGGGATGGACGCGCGGCGCCGGCTCGCCGTCGTCCACGTCGAGGGAGCGGGCGGCGGCGAGGTCGGGGAGCGCCCCGGCGGCGACGGCGAGCTGGAGGAGGATGCCGCGGACCGAGGCCTCGGCCGGGCCCGCCGTGACCGGCACGCCGGCGGCCGCTGCGGTCAGGCCCGCCAGCAGGTCTCCGCGCGAGCCGCCGCCGACGAGGCGGATGCGCGCGACGGGCCGGCCGGTCAGCTGGTGGATCTCGGTCATGGTGCGGGCATAGGCGCGCGCGAGGCTGGCGAGGATGGCGCGGGCGAGGTCTCCGCGCGTCTGCGGCGGGATGCCGACGTCGGCGGCGCACCGGGCGGCGAGGCGGTCGATGAGGTCGCCGGGGGCGCCCAGCGCGGGATCGGCCGGGTCGAAGCATCCGGCGTAGCGCGACGCCGCCGCATCCTCCAGGAGCTGCGCGAGGCGGTCGAGCGGCCATTCGGCGAGTCCGTCCTGCGTCGCCCACTCGCGCGTGACCTGCTGAAGGAGCCACATGCCGCTGAGATTCTTCACCAGCAGCGTCGCGCCCTCCGCGCCGGTCTCCTGCGTGAAACCGCATGCGCGCGCGGTTTCGGTGAGCACGGGTTCGGCGATCGCGGCGCCGGCCACCGCCCAGCTTCCGCACGCGACGACGCCCTCGATCGCGTCGCCCTCCGCCGTCCCCACGACCGCGGAGAACGCCGCGGCCGTGTCGTGGGAGGTCACGAACCACACCGGCACCGGCTCGGTCAGGTCCAAGCGCGCGGTGACGTCGGCCGTGGTCGACCCGGCCCGGTGCCCTGCCGTCACGAGCGGAGGCAGCCGGGCGGGGAGACCGGCCACCAAGGAGGGCGACCAGGCGTCCCGCGCGCGGTCCACGAGCGCCGTCGTGGAGGCGAGCGAACGCTCGGCGGCGACGGCGCCGGTGAGCAGGTGGACGAAGGCGTCGGCGATCAGCACGATCGTGTCATCGGGCGCGCCGATGCCGTCGCGCCCGTCCTGCCGCAGTTGATGGGCGGTGTTGATGGTCTGGTCCAGCACGCCCGTGACGGCGTAGTCGGCCGCGGCATCCCGCGACGCGGACGTGACGGCGGCGAAGGTCGCGTCGACGTCGCGGTGGTGACGCGCGAAGCGGCGCATCCGGCCGTCGCGCCGGAGGCGCACGTAGTCCACGCCCCACGAGTCCACGCCGATGCCGCGTACCGCGGCGCCCGCCGACGCCGCCGCGGCGCACGCCCGGGCCAGGCCGTCCCGCACATCGGCCCACAGGGCGTCGATGTCCCACGCGAGACCCTCGGGGCGGGGCACAGGGCGGTTCGCGAAGCGTGCGACCTCCCGCACCGACAGGCGGTGGGCGCCGTCGTCCAAGATTCCGAGCATGACCCGGCCGCTGGCGGAACCGAGGTCGACCGCGACGAACGCGGCCGGCGATGGCTCAGGCATGTCAGATGGCCGTGTAGCCGCCGTCGATCACGAGCGTCTGCCCGGTCAGGTACGACGAGGCCGAGGAGGCCAGCAGCAGCACGAGGCCGTCGAGGTCGGCGGGCTCCCCCATGCGTCCGGCGGGGATCGCGGAGATCCACTGCGCGGCCAGGTCGGGGTTGGCGTCGATGAACTGGCGTGTCATGTCCGAGAGGATGTAGCCCGGCGCGATGGCGTTCACGCGCAGGGCGGGCGCCCACTCGACCGCGAGCGAGCTGGTCAGCTGGTCGACGGCCGCCTTGGAGGCGTTGTACGACGCCTGATGCTGAGGCACGTTCACGACGCGACCCGACATCGAGGAGATGAGGATGGCCGAGCCTTCCCGGCCCTCGGCCAGCAGCGGGCGCGCGAAGGCCTGCGTGCTGAAGAACGTGCCGTTCAGGTTCACGTCGATCACCTTGCGCCACGTGTCCGGCTCCACCTCGGCCGAGTCGCCCCAGATCGTGATGCCGGCGGCGGTGATGAGGATGTCGGCAACCCCGAGCTCCCCGCGGACGTCGGCGAACGCCGCATCCACCGAGACCGGGTCGGTGACGTCGACGAAGGCGGATGCGGTCTGCACGCCGTGCTCGTCGGCCAGACGCGCGGCGGAGTCGGCGACCTCCGGCAGCAGGTCGAGCAGGGCCACGTTCACGCTCTGGCGGGCCAGCGCCGAGGCCAGCGAATAGCCGATGCCGCGCGCACCGCCGGTGATGACGGCCGTGCGGCCGGCCAGGTCGGGGAAGTTCATGATGCTCCGTCCGGGGAGGATGACCGCGGTGGCCGGAGCACAAGGCTCCGGCCACCGCGGAGGGGATCAGCAGGAGGAACGGTAGGCGGCGTCCGCGCCCTCGCCGTCGATGTTGTCCTGCGTGATGATGGTGAAGCCGGTCTGGATCTTCTCCTCGACCGTCTCGCCCTCGAGCGCCGCGATGGCCTGCTCGACGCCGTCCTTGCCGATGGTGGCCGGCTCCTGGGCGACGAGCGCCTGGACGATGCCGCCCCGCAGCTGCTCGACCTGGGCCGGACCCGCGTCGAAGCCGACGATCGTGACGTCACCGGTCTTGCCGGCCTGCTGCACACCGGTGGCCGTGCCCTCGGCGGCGAACAGGTTGGCGGCGAAGATGCCGACGATGTCGGGGTCCTTCTGCAGCGCGGCCGTGACGATCTCGGCCGCGGTGGCCGGCTCGTTGTGGCTGTACTGGATGCCGAGGAACTCGAAGTTCTCGTCCTCCGCGGCAGCCGCCTCGAACCCGGCCGCGCGCGCGTCGGAGGTCGAGATGCCCGGGTCGATGGAGACGACCAGGACCTTGCCTCCGTCGGGGTGGGCTTCCTTGATCGCGTCGAACGCCGCGGCGCCGCCGCCCTCGTTGTCGCTGGAGATCTGCGAGACCGCCATCGAGGGGTCTTCCAGCGTCGTGTCGACGAGGACGACCTTGATGCCGGCGTCGGCGGCGGCCTGGATCGGCGCTGCCATCGCGGTCACGTCGGTCGGGGCCACGAGGAGGGCGTCGGGCTTGGAGGCCACGACGGAATCCACGAGCGGCTTCTGCAGCGTGGGGTCGAACTTCTCCGGGCCCTGCACCGAGACGGTGGCCCCGGCAGCCTCGGCCGCCTCCTTGATGCCGCACTCCATCGAGATGTAGAACTCGTCGCCGGCGACGCCCTGGACGAAGGCGATCTTGTAACCGTCGTCGCCCGAGCCGCCGCCGGATCCGCCGGCGTTGCCGCCGTCGGAGGAGCAGCCGGCGAGCACGAGCGCGGCGGATGCGCCGAGCACGGCGATGCCGAGACCTTTCTTACTCCACTTCATTGTGATCAACCGTTTCTCTTGTGTGGTGGGTTGGTGCAGTCGCCGCGGTCACCCGCGTCGACTTCCGCTGACGAACCTGCGCCAGAGGCTTTGGGTGTTGCCCCGCATCGCGGCGGAGCGGCGGGCCTGGTCGACGTACACGGCGGCGATGAGCACCGCGCCGACGGCGACCTGCTGCCAGAACGGCTGGACGCCGGTGATGACGAACCCGTTCTGCAGCACGGCGGGGATGAACAGACCCACGACCGTGCCGAAGATGGTGCCGATGCCGCCGAACAGCGACGTCCCGCCGATCACGACCGCCGCGATGACGTTGAGGTTCGTCTGCGACTGGCCGGCGATCGCCGTCGTGCTGAACTGCGACAGCGAGAGGATGCCGGCGAATCCGGCCAGGCCCCCGGAGATCGTGTAGATGCTGATCAGCTGGCGGTCGACCTTCACGCCCACGCGCCGCGCCGCGACCTCGCTGGATCCCACGGCGAAGGTGTGCAGGCCGAAGCGCGTGTAGTGCAGCACGATCGCGCCGATGATGATGAGGACCAGCGCGATCACCGAGATCGTCGGGATGGTGCCGAACACGTTGCCGTAGCCGATCGTGGTGGTCAGGACCGTGGGCACCTGCCGGATGTCGACGCCGCCGGTGAGGATCTGCGCGAAACCGAGGGCCATGCCCAGCGAGCCCAGCGTGACGATCAGCGGCGGGATCTTCCCCTTGGCGATGAGGAATCCGTTGAACAGCCCCCACGCGACGCCCGAGGCGATCGCGACGAGGATGCCCACGATCGCCACGCCCCAGCCCTGACCGCCCATGGCGCGCATGACCATGGCCGACACGACGCCGGAGAAGACCAGCACCGAGCCGATCGACAGGTCGATGCCGGCGGTGATGATGACGAACGTCATCCCGATGCCGAGGACGGCGAGGATGGAGGCGTTCTGGATGATGAGCCGGAAGTTCGACCACTGCGCGAACGTGTCGGGGGCGAGTGCGCTGAAGATCGCGACGATCACCAGCAGCACCAGGAGGATCTGGAAGGCCTGGGCCTTCAGGAGGTGCTTGAGGAAGCCCTCCTTCGGTTCGGCGGTTCCGATCGCCATGGTCTCGGTGGGCGGGCTCGACGTGCTCATTGGTTCCCCTCCTTCGTGATGGCGCCGGTCATCAGACCGACCAGTTCCTCCATCGACGTGTCCTTCGCGTCGAGAACCGCGGCGCGGGTCCCCAGTCGCAGCACCTGGATGCGGTCGGCGACCTCCATGACGTGCGGCATCGAGTGGCTGATCAGGACGACGGCGATCCCCTTGTCGCGCACGCGCCGGATCGTATCGAGCACGTTCTGGGTCTGGCGGACGCCGAGGGCGGCAGTGGGCTCGTCGAGGAACACGAGGCGGTTCGCCCAGTGCACGGCGCGCGCGATGGCGATCGCCTGACGCTGACCGCCCGACATCTCGCCGACGGGGGAGGTGAGCGAGCGGACGGTGGCACCGAGGTCGGCGAAGGCCGCGCGCGACTCCTCGCGCATCTCCTTCGTCTTCATGAACCCCAGCGCGCCGCCGAGACCCGCCCGTGGCAGCTCGCGACCCAGATACATGTTCTGCACGGGATCCAGATGCGGGGCGAGGGCGAGGTCCTGGTACACCGTCTCGATGCCCAGGGCGCTGGCCTGCGACGGCGTGGTGAGCTCGATGGGTTCGCCGTCGAACTTGATCGTGCCGCTGTCGACGGCGAGGTTGCCCGACAGCGCCTTGACGAGAGTGGACTTGCCGGCGCCGTTGTCGCCGATGAGAGCCGTCACCTCACCGGGGTACACCTCGAAATCGGCTTCGTTGAGCGCGCGGACGTGGCCGAACTGGCGGGACAGTCCACGGGCTTCGAGTACAGGGGTGGGCATGTCAGCTCCTTTCCATGCGGATGCGGATGTGCAGGTGGTTCACAGTGGCTCCGTTCATTCGAGTCGCCCGGCCGGTTCGGTGGCGGAGGCGGAGTGCGCGGCGAGGAAGGAGGCGGCGAAGTCGGGGAAGTCGCCCGATCCGCCATCGGCGGCGAACGCGGCGAACAGGGCGGCGCCGTAGGCCGTGCCCTCGTCGTGCGCCGTGAGCGAGACGTCGGGGAGAACGAGGCTGCGGGCGCGCACGACGCTGGGCATCTTCGACCAGCCGCCGGTGAGCAGGGTCGAGGTGGGGGCGGGGACCTCGCGGTCCATGACCTCCATGAGCTCGGCGCACATGTCGTTGCCGTGCAGCAGCGCGGCGATGAACAGCTCCTCGGGGGAGAGCCCGTCGCTGTTGGCGACGAGCTTCAGCACGCCGTCGTCGTTGCGCGCGCCGGTGACCTCGAGGCCGCCGTCGGCGAGCGCTCCGCGGACGGGCAGCTGCATCACGCGCGCATCCAGGTCGAGGCGGCCGCGTTCGTCCGTGACCCCGATGAGCTGCAGCACGCGTCGCATGAGCAGGCCCGACTTCGTCCCCGCCAGCAGCACGTACTTGCCCGGCAGCACGTGCCGCACGGTGTTGATGCCGGCGTGGGCCAGGCGCTCGCGGGCGTCGAAGGGCAGCGCGGCGTCGATGACGCGGACGAGCGCCTCGGCCGTGCCCATCGAGTCGTACAGCTCGTCGCTGGCGGTCGCCCCGGCAGCGACGGCCGAGACGAGATGGTCGTGGCCGGCGATCGTGAGCGCGGCGGCCTGGAACGCCCGCGGCATCCCGTCGTCGGCGAGCAGGCCGACCGGCATGCCCGCGCCCACGCGTTCGGCGAGAACCCCCGGGCCCACCCCGAGCACGTCCAGCGCGGCCTCCCACGGGACGCTGCCGTCCTGGTCGATCATGCCCGTGCGCGAGACGAGGGAGTACTCGGCCACGCGCGGGCCGCCGAGGGAGCGGACGATGTACTCGGGGACGTTGAGGAAAGTGCGCGCGCGCAGGTCGATGCCCTGGTCGCGCAGGTACAGGAGCTTCGAGATCGTGGCGAGCGGCCCCACCGGCAGGCCCGTGCGGCCGGGGAATTCGGCACGGAACTCCGCCGGCGTCTGCAGGATCTGCGCGCCGCCACGCGGATCGAACCACGCCATGATCGGCGCGGCCGGGCGGTCGGCGCCATCCAGCAGCACTCCCGCCTCCGCCATGCCGGAGACCCCCAGCGCCGCGACGCGGTAGGCGCCGTCGCGGGAGAGGGCGGCGTCGGCCTCGTGCGCCAGCTCGCGGACGACGCTCAGCGCACGCTCGGCCGGCATCTCGGCCCGGCCGTGATCGAGGTTGATCCACGGCGACCGGCGGCTGACCACGAGCACCTCGCGCCCGTGCGGGGTGGCCACGAGCAGCTTGATGCTCGTGGACCCCAGGTCGACGCCGACGACGTATTCGTTCACCGCAGCTCCCCGGTGGCCAGCGTCGCCGGCCACCCCGCCCCCGGGCGCGCCACCAGTAGGGACGCGTCGCCGTCGATGCGCCAGGCCCCGAAGGAGTGCGGCACCGCGAACGCCTGCCCCGACTCGACGGGGACGGCGCCCTCGTCGGAGACGACCGCTCCGGCGCCGTCGGTGACGAGGATCACCGCGAAGCCCGCCTCCACCGCATCCGGCCCCGACGCGACCGCGAGGCGGAAGTACGGGTCGGCGGCGGCAGGCAGCACGCTGCGGATGCCGCGGCCCTGCCGCTCGCCCTCGGTGCAGATGAGCGCGGCGAGCGCGTCGGGTGCGAGCGCTGCGGTGGACACCGCGGGCATGACCGCGTCGAACCCGAGATCCAGGTGCGACTCCTCCCGCGTGGAGGTCGTCACCGACCACTCCAGAAGGATGGAGAAGTCGGTGGGCTCCTGCACCTCCGCCACGAAGATGCCGCCGTCGATGGCGTGGGCGGTGCCGGCGGGCACGAGGACTCCCATGCCTTCGCGCACCTCGACACGGTTGAGGTGGTCCAGCATCCATTCGCTGTCCTGGGCGTCGCGGCGGCGGTCGAGTTCGTCGCGGTCGACGGCTTCCTTCCACCCGACGTACACGGCGCAGCCGGGCTCGGTGTCCAGCACGTACCACGCCTCGGTCTTGCCGTAGGGGCAGTCCAGGTGGGCCGCGGCGAAGCTGCGCTCGGGGTGCACGTGGACGGGGAGGCGCTGGCGCGCGTCGAGCAGCTTCACGAGGATCCCCACGTCCGCGGCGTCGCGGCCCTCGGTCGAGCCGATCCACGCGGGGCGGTCGCCCGCGACGACGTCGCGCAGGAAGGCGCCGCCCTCGGTCACGGCGAGCCCGGTCTCGGCGTCGCCGAAGCGCGCGACGGTCGCCCCGAGCCACTCCTCGGGCTGACGGTCCGTCTCGGGCACGATGCCCCGCAGCGCCGCGATGCGGTCGCCGCCGAGGTAGAAGTGCTGCACGGGGTTCGGCGGGAGGAGGAGAGGCTTCATGATTCGGCTCCGAGGAGGGTCGAGGCCCCCATGGCACGCGGGGGCAGTTCGCCCGATCCGCGCTGGATGAGGGAGGTGGGCAGGACGATCCGCTGCGGTTCCGAGGCGGGGTCGTCGAACAGTTCGAGCAGCCGCTGGAAGGCGGCCGTCGCGATCGGACGGGGGACGTGGTCCACGACCGTGATGGCGGGCGTGAACAGGTCGGCGAGCTCGAAGTCGCCGAAGGAGATGAGCGCGAGCCCTTGCGTGCCGGCGGCGCGGATGGCGTCCATCGTGGCGATGGCGGCACGGGAGGTCGCGCACAGGACCGCGGTGGGCGCATCCGGACGAGCCAGCAGCGCCGCCGAAACGTCCGCCATCGCGGAACGGGTACGCGGGTGACCGACGATGAGCGACTCGTCGACGGGGATGCCGGCCTCGTCGAGGGCGGCACGGAAGCCGGCCAGCCGGGCGCTGTTGGTGGGATAGGCCGGGTCGTCGCCGATGAACCCGATGCGGCGGTGGCCCTGCTCGACGAGGTGGCGCGCGGCGTCGCGGGCGGCGCCGAAATCGTCGACGATCACGGAGTCGATGCCCTCGCGCACACGGTCGACGCTGACGATGGGGAATCGTCGCCGCAGCACCTGCAGCTCCTCCGCACTCACGCCCACGGGGGCGATGATGAGCCCGCGCAACTGATGTCCGGCGAGGCGCTGGAGGTCTCCGCGCTCCCGGTCGGCGTCGAACCCGGTGCTGGCGAACAGCAGGCTCATGCCGTGCTCGGCGGCGAGCTCTTCCAGCACGCTGACGAGGTCGGCGAAGAACGGGTCGGAGATCGCGTCGATGACGACGCCGATGGCGTCCTGTCCCCCGGTCTTGAGCGAGCGGGCGGTCGTGTTGGGCACGAAGCCGAGGTCGTCGATCGCGGCGCGTACGCGCGTGCGGGTCTCCTCGCGGACGCCCGGCTCGTCGTTCACGACGCGGGAAACCGTCTTGATGCTGACCCGAGCCCGCTCGGCGACATCGGTGATGCGTGCACGCGGGTGCGCGCCGCGCGGGAGGGCTGTCGCCCCCGCTTCCGCATCCTCGTCGTGCGCCATTTCACTCCGACATCGTTGTCATTTCGAAACCCCGGGAAGCCCGGGTCGCTGGTCGCTATAGTGGGCCTCTTCCGACAACGTTGTCAAGTCTTGGCGGAAAGTGGGGCCTGATGATCTTTCTGGCAGTCACCGGTGCACCCGGTGCCGGCAAGTCCACCCTCGGCCGCGCGCTGGCCGCACACCTGCGCCTGCCGCTGCTCGACCTCGACACGCTCACCAACCCCCTTCTCGAAGACCTCGTCACTCCCCTGCGGGGTGGCACGCACTGGAACGACGGAGCCCTGCGGGCAACGGTGCGCCCTGCCCGCTACCGCGTCCTGCGGGAGGCCCTCGCCGACCAGCGCCGGGCCGGCGTGGGGGCCGTCGCGGTCGCCCCCTTCACCGCAGAGCTCGCCGGCGGCGAGGAATGGAACCGGCTCGCGGAGGCCTGCGGGCAGGAGCCGGTCGTGGTGTGGCTGACCGGCACGCCCGAGACGCTCGCGGCGCGGCGCGCGCAGCGCGACGCCGACCGCGACGCGCACGCGGTGGATCCGCCCGCCGAGGCGCCGACCGTTCCGCACGTGCGCATCGACGCCGCACTGTCCACCTCGCAGCAGGTGACGCGCGTGCTGCGCGCGCTCGGGCGCCACCGCGAGATCCCGGCGGAGTCCCCGCTGTGGTCGCGGCGCTTCGACGCCGCGCTGTTCGACCTGGACGGCACTCTCATCGACTCCACCCCGGCGGTGCTGCGCTCGTGGATGCTGCTCGCCAGCGAATACGGCATCGGTCTGGATGTGCTCGCCTCCGGTCACGGGCAGCCCGCGGCACAGCTCATCGCCCGCATGTTCCCCGCCGACCGCGCGGAGGTCGCGCTCGCGCGCATCTCCGAGATCGAGGCCGCAGAGGTCTCGGACGTGGCGCCCATCCCCGGCTCGGCCGACTTCTTCGCGTCAGCACCGCGCCGCGCGATCGTCACGAGCGGCACGAGGCTGATCGCGGGCAACCGCCTGCAGGCGGCCGGCCTGCCGCGCCCCGACGTCGTGGTGACCTTCGACGACGTCACGCGGGGCAAGCCCGATCCCGAGCCGTTCGTCCTCGCCGCGGCCCGGCTGGGCGTGGAGCCCGGCGACTGCGTCGTGTTCGAGGACGCCCCCGCCGGCATCGCGGCGGCCCGGGCGGCGGGATGCGCCGTGGTGGCGATCACCGGCACGCACGAGGCAGACGAGCTCGCCGAGGCCGACGTGGTCGTCGACCGCCTCGACCAGCTCGAGTTCGTCGCCGACGGCTCCGCGTTCCGCCTCCGCATCCGCCCCTGATCCGCTCCTTCCGCCTCGCGTCGCCGGCGCTCACACCGGCCCCAGTCGCGAAAGTGCATCAACCCGGCGAGAGTGCACCGGACCCGATGCACTCTCGCCGAGGTGATGCACTCTCGGTGGCGGCGGCTTGGCGGCGGCCGCGCGGGTCAGCGGGCGGTGTAGCCGCCGTCGATGGGCAGGGACACGGCGCTGATCATGCTCGCCTCGTCGCTGAGCAGGAACACGATGGGGCCGGCGATGTCGTCCTCGGTGGCCCAGCGTCCGAGCGGCATCTGCTCCAGGAAGGGTCCGCCCACGTCCTCGCGGCCCCAGTACCACTCCGACATCGGCGTCATCACGACGGTCGGGTTCACGCTGTTGACCCGGATGCCGTAGCGCCCGAGTTCGAGTGCCGAGACCCGGGTGATGTTGTCCAGCGCCGCCTTGGAGGAGCCGTACGAGATGTGTCCGGTGAGGGCGACCAGGCCCGCCTGGCTGGACACGTTCACGATCGCGCCGCCGCGATCCAGCCGGATCATCTCGCGCGCGGCGTACTTGATCACCAGCAGCGCCCCGCGCGTGTTCACCGCGATGACCTTGTCGAAGACGGCGATGTCGGTGTCCTGCGGGGTTGCGATCTCGCCCCCGAAACCGGCGCAGTTGACCACGCCCCACAGGTCCAGGCCCTCGATGGCGCCACGGACGGAATCCTCCGACTCGAGGTCGAACGCGAGGGGGCGGGCGCCCGTCTCCTGTGCGATCGCCTCGAGCGATTCCTCGGTGCGGCCCGCGGCGATGACGTCCGCTCCGCGCGCGACGAGGTGCCGCACGGTGGCGCCGCCGATGCCGCCCGCCGCCCCCGTGACCAGAACGGTACGACCTTCGAAGTCTCCCATTGCGTATGTGTCCTTTCGTTAGACTCTGGCCGTGACCGACCTGAACAGCTCGACGTTGAGCAACGTAAACGACAACGTTGTCATCCCACCGTACGATCGGGACGAGACTCTATCCGGAGTCGTGCACTTCGGTCTAGGCGGCTTCAGCCGCGCACACCTCGCGATGTACCTCGATCGCGCCCTCAGCGCCGGCGGCGAGCGCGGATGGGGCGTGTGCGGTGTGGGGCTGATGCCCGGCGACGCCCGCATGCGCGACGTGCTCGCGACGCAGGATCGCCTGTACACCCTCGTCACCCGCAGCCCCGACGGTGCGACCGACCCGCGCGTGATCGGCTCGGTCGCCGAGTACCTCTACGCCCCCGACAGTCCCGAAGCCGTCATCGAGAAGCTGGCTTCGCCGGAGGTGCGGATCGTGTCGCTGACGGTCACCGAGGCCGGCTACGGCGTGGACGACGTCACCGGCAGATTCGACCTGGACCGCGCCGGCGCGCGATCCGACGCGGTCGCCGGCGCCGTCCCGACCACCGTGTGGGGGTTCCTCGTCGCCGGTCTCGCGCGGCGCCGGGAACGCGGCATCCCGCCGTTCACCGTGCTCTCCTGCGACAACATCCAGGGCAACGGCGCGGTCGCTCGGGAGGCGCTCGTCGGCTTCGCGCGCGCGGGCGCCCCCGACCTGGCGGACTGGATCGCGACGGAGGTGGCGTTCCCCAACTCGATGGTCGACCGCATCACACCGGCCACCACGTCTGCAGACATCGACGCCGTCGAGGAGATCACGGGGCTGCGCGATGCGTGGCCGGTGTGCGCCGAGGAGTTCGCGCAGTGGGTGATCGAAGACCGTTTCCCGGCCGGGCGCCCCGCGCTCGAGACGGTCGGCGTGCAGTTCGTCGCCGACGTCGCCCCGTACGAGAAGATGAAGCTGCGCCTGCTGAACGCCTCCCATCAGGCGATGTCGTACCTGGGACTGCTCGCCGGCTTCACGTACGTCCACGACGTCGTGGACGACCCCGACTTCGCCGCCTTCCTCGGCGCGTACATGCGGGAGGAGGCCGAGCCCACCCTCGATCCCGTGCCCGGCATCGACCTGGCCGCCTACCGTGCCCAGCTGCTCGCGCGGTTCTCCAACCGCGCCATCCAGGACACCCTCGCCCGCCAGGTCGTGGACGGATCCGACCGCATCCCGAAGTTCCTCGTGCCCGTGATCGAAGACCGGCTCGCCGCCGGCGGCTCCCTCGCACGATGCGCCCTCGTCCTGGCCGCGTGGCAGGCCTGCCTCGCCCGTGGCGCCGAGGATGAGCGGCAGCGCCTCATCACGCACGACATCCGGTTGCCCCTGCTCGAGGCGGCCGCGGTGGCCGATGAGACCGACCCGGGCGCGTTCCTCACGCACGTGCCGACCCTCGGCGTGGATGATCCGCGGCTGCGCGAGGCCTACCTCGCCGCGCGCGCTCTGCTGTCCGAGCGCGGGCCGCGGGGGGCGGCGATCGCGCTCACGTGACGCGCGTTAGGACAGCGAACCGCTCGCCTCGATCTCCACACCGAGCGTGAGCGCGGCGCCGGGCGCGAGCGGCCGCAGGAGGCCCTGCTCCCGGGCTGCGGCGCGGCCCAGGATCGTCGGCACGAGAGCCGGCTCCACCCCGAGCACGAACTGCCCCGGCTGGGCCACGCGCCACTGGAACAGTCCGGGAAGCTGCGCCGTGTCGAAGCGCACCGCGACGCTGAGCCCCCGCGGGTTGACCACCTCGACGGCGACGCACTCATCCGCCGGCAGTTCGTGGGCGAACACCTGCTCGGGATAGGGGTGGGACGGAGCGGGGAAGGTGTCCCACGTGTCCGCGCCGACGGCGGCCTGCTCATCCCGGGGGCGCACCGCCGTGGCCGGAGTGCGCAGCCGCGTGCCCTCGTCCACGAGCGGCCAGCCGAAGTTCAGGTGATAGAGGACCATAGGCTCGACAGCATCCGCGCCCCGGTTGGTCAGGACGTCCTCCACCCGGATGATGCGCTCCCCCGTGACGAGCGTCACGCGCCGGCGCAGCTCGAGGTCGACGCCGAAGACGGCGGCTTCGCGCACGACGGCCTCGACTACGACCTCGTCGCCGGCGGCCTCCGTGCGCACGACCGTCGCCGGCAGCGACGTGTACCGCCCGTGCATGGGATGCTGCTCCCCGCCGTCTTCCGCGGCGGGGCCCACGTTCTGCAGGCCGCACGTGGTGAGGAGCCCACCGCCGAACGCGCGCGTGAACCCGCTTCCGTCGGCGTCGTGGACGCCGGCGCGGGGGAATCCGGTCGGCGAGAGCCACGCCAGCGGCACCCCGCCCACGCGCACCTGCCCGAGGTCGAGGCCGCGGTCGGGCAGGAGCTCGAGGTCGACGTCGCCCGCGGTCATCCGGATGCGCCGCATCCCCGCCGACGGGCCGTCGGTCATGATCGAGGACTCGACCGCCGCCGTCTGCGCGAGCGAGCCGCGGCGTTCGCGCGCGTGCTCGATAGGCCTGCCGAACAGCTCCGTCGCCATGTCTTCCCCTCCGTCGAAGCGCCACGGTAGCAGCCCCGCCGCCACGCGTCGCTGCCCTGAGCCGTGCCGGACGGGGGCGGGCGCGCCGGGCGGCCCGTGCGGCTCGCCCGAACTCCTCAAGAATGGCGCGCGGGGTCCGACGGATCCCCGGAATCACGCGAAGCCGCGACTGTCCGAGGTGCGATCTTGAGGAGTTCGGGCACTGGGCGACCGGATCCCGGCTCGGCCGCCCCGCCGCCCGCGGGTGCCGCCTCGCCGCCGCCCGCGGCCGCCACCTCGCCGCCATCCGAGCCCGCCACCTCGCCGCCGCCCGCGCCCGCCGCGCCCGCCGCCATCCGAGCCCGCCACCCCGCCGCCGCCCGAGCCCGCCGCGCCCGAACTCCGCAAACGCCGCACGTGCGGTGTCGCCGAACCCCGGAATCACGCGGGTCCGCAACCGTGCGGCTCGCGGATTTGAGGAGTTCGGGCGCGCCGCCCATCCGGTGGCGGTCTGGTCACCCTCCGCCGCTCCCGCAGGCCGTCCGCCCCTCCGCCGCTCCCGCAGGCCGCCCGCGCCCGCCTCGCCCGAACTCCGCAAGAACGGCACGCGGGGCGCGGCCGCACCCCGGAATCACGCGGGTCGGCAACCGTACGGCCCGCGGATTTGCGGAGTCCGGGCGCGGCCGGAAGCCGGGACAGGCGCGAAACCACCGTATTGACAACGTTGTCTCGGCCTGCTCATACTGTGAGAGCCGCCGCATCGGTGCGGCCCCGCCGCCAGCCATCGGAGAGTGCACTCCCATGACGAAGTACCGCCTCAACCGACTCTTCAACCCGCGATCGGGCCGCGCGCTGGATGTCGCGGTGGATCACGGCGCGTTCCACGAGCACGGATTCCTCGCCGGGATCGAAGACATGCCCGCCACGGTCGCGACGCTCGTCGACGCCGGCCCCGACGCGATCCAGCTGACCCTGGGCCAGGCCCCGCTGCTGCAGTCCGTGCCGGGGAAGCAGAAGCCCGGACTCGTGCTGCGCACCGACATCGCGAACGTCTACAACAGTCCGCTCGAGTCGCCGCTGCACAGCGTCCACGTGCCCGATGCGATCGAGGTCGCGGTGCGGCTGGACGCGGTCGCCGTCTGTGTGAACCTGCTCGACCTGCCCGGTCACCCCGAGGTCCGCGAGCAGTGCATCCGCTCGATCCTGGCGCTGCGCACCGACGCCGAGCGCTACGGGATGCCGCTCATGATCGAGCCCCTCGTGATGCAGACCAACTCCGACAAGGGCGGCTACATGGTCGACGGTGACACCCGCAAGATCGTCACGCTGGTGCGTCAGGCCCGCGAACTGGGCGCCGACCTCATCAAGGCCGATCCGACCGACGACATCGACGGCTACCACCTCGTCGTGCAGGCCGCCGCCGGCACCCCCGTGCTCGTGCGCGGAGGCGGACGCGTCGACGACCGCACGCTCCTCGAGCGCACCCAGGCGGTCCTCGCCCAGGGCGCACGCGGCATCGTCTACGGGCGCAACGTCATCCAGCATCCGGACCCCGCCGGCATCACGGCGGCCCTCATGGCCGTCGTCCACGACGACGCCACCGTCGACGACGCCCTCGCGCTGATCGGTGGCGAGCGATGACCGCGCCGCGGCGCGTGAACGTCGGCATCGTGGGCGCCGGCCTCATGGGGCGCGAGATCGCGGCCGCCCTGCGTCGCTGGCCCGCGCTCATCGACCACCCCGTCGATCCTCAGCTGGTCGCGGTGTGCGACATCAACCCCGCCGCCATGGAATGGTTCGACCGGATCGACACCGTGCGGCTGAAGACCACCGACTACCACGAGCTCCTCGCCGACCCCGACGTCGACGTCGTCTACATCGCGGTGCGGCACGATCTGCACGAGCAGCTGTACGTCGACACCATCCGCGCGGGCAAGGCGCTGCTGGCCGAGAAGCCGTTCGGCATCGACGGGGCGGCAGCGGATGCGGTGCTCCGCGCGATCGACGAAGCCCCTGCCTCGTTCGTGCGGGTCTCCAGCGAGATGCCGTTCTTCCCGGGCGCGCAGTGGGCCGTGGACTACGTCCGCAGCGGAGCCCTGGGCCGCGTCATCGAGGCGAAGTGCACGTTCCTGCACGCCAGCGACCTCGACACCGCGAAGCCGCTGAACTGGAAGCGGCAGAAGCAGTTCTGCGGCGAGGCGGGCGTCATGAACGACCTCGGGATGCACACGTGGCACGTCCCGCTGCGCCTGGGCTGGGTGCCCGAGCGGCTCGTGGGCGTCCTGCAGGACATCGTCACCGAGCGCCCCGGCCCCGACGGGACGCCCGTGCCATGCGACACGTGGGACAACGCCGTCATCCACAGCTGGACCACCCACGACGGTGCGCCCTTCGTGCTGACCACCGAAACGAAGCGCATCGCGCCGGGTGAGAAGAACACGTGGGAGTTCGAGGCCATCGGCATGGACGGCGGGGTGCGCTTCAGCACGAAGAACCCGAAGTCGGTCGAGGTGTTCGCCGTCGTCGATGTTCCGGGCGTCGGCCGGGAGCAGAGCTGGCAACGCATCGACGCGGGCAGCCAGGCCGTGTGGCCCACCGTCACGGGAGCGAACTTCGAAACCGGTTTCTCCGACTCGATCCTGCAGATGTGGGCCGCCTTCCTCGCGGAGTTCGCCGGCGAGCTGGGCGAGCGTTTTGGGACGGTCCGGCCCGAGGAGGCCGCGCTCACTCACCGCATCTTCTCCGCGGCGATCGCGTCGCACGAGCAGGCCACCCTGGTTCCTCTGGAGCGGTGATCCGCGGCAGCGGCGCGCAGCATCCGTAGGATCGACGCGACCACGACGCAGGAAGGCACCGGATGCGCAAGAGCGGCCGCCCCACCATGGTGGATGTCGCCGCCGACGCCGGCGTCAGCCTGAAGACCGTCTCCCGTGTCATCAACGGCCAGCCCAACGTCGACGCGGCCCTCATCGAGCGGGTGAACGCGTCGATCGCCCGGCTCGGCTTCCACCGCAACGCCCTCGCCGCCAGCCTGCGCTCGGGCAGCCGCGACACCATCGGGTTCCTCGCCGCCGACCTGTCGAACACCTTCTACATGACCATCGCCGCCGCCGTGTCGACGGTGGCGATCGGCCGCGGGATGCAGGTGATCATGGCCTCCAGCGAGGAGGATGCGCGCTCCGAGCGCACGCTGGCGCTGGATCTGTGTCAGCGACGCGTGGGCGGTCTCATCCTCGTCCCTGCCGGCGATGACCAGTCCTACCTCGGCGGAGAGGTGGCCGCCGGCACGCCAGTGGTGTTCCTCGACCGCCCCGGCGGCGGGCTGGACGGCGACGCCGTGCTGATCGACAACCGCGGCGGCGCACACGCGGCCGCGGCCGAGCTGCTCCGCGACGGGCACGAACGCATCGCGCTGCTGTTCGACTCCCCCTCCATCTTCACGATGACCGAGCGCCGGCAGGGGTTCCTCGACGCCTTCGCCGAGGCGGGCCGCACGCCCGACCCGGCGTTGCTCGTGTCGGACCTGCACACCCCGGCCACAGCCCGGGACGCCATGGAACGCCTGCTCGAGGCGGAGCATCCGCCCACCGCGGTGTTCTGCGCCAACAACCGGTCGACCATCGGGGCGCTGGAGGCGATCCTCCCCCGCGATGCCGACGTCGCGGTCACCGGCTTCGACGACTTCGAGCTCGCGCAGGTGCTCCCCCGCCGCATCCGCATCGTGGACTACGACACCGCGCACCTCGGAACCGTGGCGGCCGAGATGCTGTTCGCCCGCATCGACGGCGACGACTCCCATCCGTCGCATTTCCTGCTGCCGACTCACCTGGTCGACCGCGGCGGCTACATCCGCTGACGCCCGGACCGCCAGCCCAGTGCGGCCACTGGCGCTGCCGACCCCGCCCACCCTTTCACCCTGCACAACGGCGGATCCGCACGGTGACACGCCGCGCTACATGGCCCATCCCCGGCGTGTCCCCGACGATCTCCGCAGTTGTGCACGGCAACCTCGGCGCCTCCCTCGCGCGTCGCCGCGCGGCGGACCGCCCGCCCCGCTCGCGGCGCGAGGGAGACCCGCGCCTACAGTCCCGCAGGAGGCGCTGACGCGCGATCGCTGTCCGCCCATGGGACCTCGGGGGACCGGAAGAATCCGATTCCCATTGATTTCCAGAGCGGGCCGAGACCGGCTATGCGCTGACGGAACGACCCCCATGTGCGCCACTCGTTCTCGATCGTCGCGGGCGACCACGCAGCTTCGGCTGCCGACGCGACACGAGGAAACATCATGTGGTCGATATCTGCCAATGAGCTCACGGTCTCCGTCCACAACGGCGCCTCAACTCCGAGGATCGCTTCCTCGGGGAGACCGCGGATCACGTCCGACGGCTCCCACTCGTATGAGCGGCGCACGCTCGTCGGGCCGTTTGCCCAATCGAGGCCGATCGGGGTATCAGCGTCGTACTTCATGTCGAGATAAACGGCGTCCGACGGTGAGAGGATGACACGGCCGCCGCGCTCGACGAAGGCCAGTGCCTTTCGGTCCGCACCATCCGCGGGGTTCACCGACCCCCAGTACTGGCCCACCGCACCGGCCACGAGCCCGGGGACGGCGCCGGCCTCGTGCCACGCCACCACGACTTTCCCGTGGCTCGAGGCGATGGCACTGGCCCGCTGCATGAATGCGGCGAAGTCCCCGGCGTCGGTGCTGAGCGCCTCGTCCCCGCCGATGTGGAGGAACGGACCCGGAGTCCCCTCGGCCACCTCGGCGAGGACCGCGTGGAGGAACTCGTAGGTCCGCGGGTCGTGGATCCTGAGCGAGGAGAAGCCGACCGCCGTGCCCTGGTACCCCACCCCTTTACGCGGCGACGGCTGCCGCCCCTGTGCGATCTCCGCCGCCATCCCCGGCGACAGGGCTGGGTCCTGCACCAGCTCCGGGTAGGCCAGGCCGATCGCATGGGTGTGTCCCGGCATGTCGATCTCCGGAACGACCGTCATGTGACGCTCAGCTGCGTACTCGACGATGCGCCGGTAGTCCTCCTTGGAGTAGTAACCACCGCGGTCACCACGGACGGCGCTCGCGGAGCCCTGTTCGGTGAGCTTCGGCCAGGATTCGACGGCGAGACGCCAGCCCTGGTCGTCAGTGAGGTGCAGATGCAGGTGATTGAGTTTGAGGCTCGCCGCGCGGTCGATGACCGCTGTCACGGTCTGCACGTCGAAGAAGTGGCGGGCGACATCGAGCATCACCCCGCGATACGCGAAACGCGGGAAGTCGTCGATCTCCACCGCCGGGACCCGCCAGCCGCCCGGGGCGGACTCGACCAGCTGACCGAGCGTCTGTACACCGTAGAAGAGGCCGGCCGCATCATGGCCTATGACAGAAATTCCCGCTGAGCCCACGACCAGCCGGTAGGACTCCGGCGTACCCCCGCCCTCGATATGCAGCCGGATCGCACCGCTCGCCACCAGCGCCGGCTGCCGCCCGGTGCGCGCCTGGAGGAGCGACCTGAGCGTGCCCGCCGCGGCCGCCTCGCCGGAGATCGTCGTCTGGGTCGTGAGGGGGAAGGGTTCGGCATCGTGCACCCGCACTCGCACGGGGACAGGAGACAGTGCCGCACGCATGTGCGTCACCATTCGCTCACCGGAGGCGGCGCACTTTCGATGTCACGCCCCGGCGGCGGCATCGCCTCGAGCTGCCCGCGCAGGTCTGCGATCTTCTCCTCCACGCGACGCCGATCGAACATCCTCGACTGCGCTTCGGCGTGCCAGCCCATCTCCTTCCCGCCAAGCCACGGCAGCGCCACCTCGAGCGCACGTAGTTCATCGCGCACGATGCGTGCGTAGGCGTCACGATCAAGAGGGCCGTCGTGCCAACGGCGCTTGAGGGCGAAGAGCCGATAGTGGTTCCTGGTGCTCGAAAAGCTCGCCCACGCCACCCAGGCACTGGCGACCTCCTCCTCCGCACGAGTCGTCGCGGCGGGCTCCACATCCGCGAGCGCGCGCTCCAACTGCTCCGCGCCGATCCGCCATTGCGCGCTCAGCGCCGTGAGCTGACGGATGACGACCTCGAGGGGGAGTTCGGCAAGGGAGGCGGATAGATCATCCCCGCGGGGCTGATCGATCCACGACGCGCCGACCGGAGCAGGCGAGACGGGCGTCGGACGCAGGGGAAGAACGAGCGCGTAGTTCGCCGGCGAGAAGTACAGGAAGCTCATCGAGAACGGGTACTCGTTGAGCGCCTCCCCGAGCGTTGACCACGCCTCGACGACGCGCGCAGGATCAGCACCGGGAAGGTAGATCATCGCCAGTCGCTTCAGCGCGGCGTCGGCCGAGTCGAAGGGGCCTTCATTAAGAAAGAAGTTGAAGGCCACCGCGTTGAGCGACAAGGCGTTGCCCATGTTCCAGCAGCCCATGAACCCGACGCTGCCGGACCGCGCGAATGCCTCGGCCTTGGCGTAGATGTTCCCGAGCACGGGGAGGCTGGGCACCGTCGCCAGCTCGTGCGTCGTGGACAGCTGCAATTTGGCCAACGTCGGCAGGCCCCGATCGCGAGCGAGTTCGACAGTCGAGGAGAAGCGGGACGAGGGGCCGGGGTAGCTCAGAGAATACTCATCGACCTCGCGAACCACGCCGCGCAGCATCCGCGTTCCGCCGCGCTCGAAATCTGCCATCACCTCCACGCCGTCGGGGAGCGCAGCCACGATCCCCGCGCTCGGGTCAGGCTCGAGAAACGACCACGACCAGTTCCAGACGATGATGCGCGCGTCGGCGCGGGCCTCCTGGGCTCCGGCGGTGACGAGGGTCACGATCTCACCGATCACTTCGGCCGGACTCCGAACCCCGCAGCGGGGGCAGGGAAGGGACCTTCCCGGGCCGAATGCCCACGGATCGTCTGAGGCCTGGGCAGCGTCCGTCCGGAAGTGATAGCGCGCGTAGCAGTGCGACGGCGCCTCCGACGCGGTGATGAGGATCAGGCCGGCGAGATCGGGGACTCTCTCGAACAGGTTGCGGGACGCATCGTGGAGGAATCGCTGCACGCGCGGCGTCGACGTGCACAGGGATCGGAAGAGGCGATCGTCGTAGGGCGGGGCGCCGAAGATCGCGGGCGCGCCCATCACATCGCCGTTGTCATCCCAGAACGGGTCGTCGGCGAGCACACCCCGCGGCGGCTGCGCGTAGCCGAACACCTCCAGGTCGAATCGGGCCGCCCTCTGGATGAGCAGATCGATGGCATCGAGGTGCCGGGCGGCGGCGCCGCCGAACTCAGGGAACGCCTCGGTGCCGACGACACGGTCGAGGCGGACGTGAACCCAAATGGCGGTGAACCCCGCCGCAGCTATCCGGCTCATTTCCGATTCGGTGTAGGCCTCGACCGCACGAAGAGATTCATCGGCCTCCTCCTCCCCGAAGAGGTGGAAATCCGACCAGGAGCTTCGCCAGATGCGGGTGGGCGCAAGGGGACCGCCCACCGCTGCGTGGCTGAGATGAGAGGGTGCGTGCAAATCGATCACCTTCGCTGCCGCCGCTGTTATGTGGGGCAAACGTATCGTTCGCCATATCGAACGTCAAGGGCGCCCCTGCGAACGCTGATAAAGTGGCCATTGACCCCGGAATATGAAACGTGCTTCACTTACTCGCGTTCTATATATCAAACGAACTGTCTCGTAGATCGAACAGATCGAAGCACAGGTGCCCGACAACGTGCACCGTAAGCATGGAGGGTTGCAGAAATGAAGAGAACGCGCTCGAGGTACCTCCGGATGGGCGGCGCTGTCGCCACCATCGCGTCCTTGGCCGTGGTCGCCGCCGGATGCTCGAACTCCGCCAGTGACCCGGATTCCCCGATCGTGTGGGAGATGTGGGGTGGGCAGGAGAGCGACATCAAGAACAGCGAGGATCAGCTGCGGATTGCCCAGGAAGAGAATCCCGACCTCAAGGTCGACCTGTCGATGTCGCCCTACGACGGGTATTTCACGAAGTTGACCGCCGGAATGTCGTCGCAACAGCTCTCGTGCATCTTGACGATGAACGGGCAGAACATGGCGGACTACCACGAGGCGTTCTCGCCGCTGTCGAAGGAGGATCTCGCGGTCGCCGGCATCGACGAAAGCGAGTTCACGGCGAATTCGTTCGACCTCATGCGGGTGGACGGCGAGTTGTACGGAATCCCCTGGGACGTCGCCGCGATGCTCGTCTACGTCAACGAGGATGCCCTTGCTCAGGCGGGCCAGACCGTTCCCGCACTCGATTGGACCTTCGATGACTTCGACGCGCTCGCGACATCTATGACGGGCGGAGACATCTATCCCTTCGCCGTCGACACAGGTGACCTGCAGTGGCAGACCCTTCCCATCGCGCGCGCGGGCACCCAGCCCGTGACCGAGGACTACACCCTCGATCTGACGAACCCCGACTACCTTGCGAGCGCGGAGTGGTACGCGTCGCTGGTCGACACCGGCGCCGCAGCGCCGGTGCCCTCGGCTGCCGAGTCGGTCTGGGGATCGGACCAGTTCACCAGCCAGCGAGCGGCGATGGTGGTGGAGGGCACCTGGAACGCGCTGAACTTTCTGAACAACGACGCCGGATTCGAGACCGTCTTCCTTCCCGTCCCCGCCGGACCGGAGGGATCCCTCGCCATCCTTCTCGGAAGCGGCTACGGCATCTCCAGCACGTGCGAGAACCGCGAAGCGGCCCTGAAGGTGCTGGGCTCCTTGGTCGGCGAAGCGGCACAGGACTCCATCGCGGAGTCCGGTCGCAGCCTCCCTGCCCGTCTTTCGTCGCAGGAGATCTACTACGAGTCCATTCCCGAGCCCGCGCGCACGGAGATCCGTGCGGCGTTCGAAGCGTCCTTCGCCGGCGCGCAGAACTGGCGCACGGCGCCTGACTGGCAGCAGATGGTCAGTGCGCTGCAGCCGGAGCTCATCTCTGTCTTCAACGGCCAGAAAACGATGACTTCGCTGCTGGAGCAGATGCAGGACCGGTTCGGGGAGTAGTAGTGCCGCACTCGCATCAGCGGGTCTCGAAGCTGGGGCGTGCCGAGAGGCGGTACGCCCTGGCCTTCGTGTCACCCGCGCTCCTCGGGCTCACCGTTTTCACCATCTTTCCCGTGGCGCTCGCGGTCGTGATGAGCCTGTTCGACTGGCCCGCGTTCGGCGACCGCGCTTTCATCGGGATCGGCAACTACGTCGACCTGTTGACCGAGGATCCCGACTTTCTGGTCGCGTTCCGCAACACGGTCGTCTTCGTGGTCCTGACCGTGCCGCTCAATCTGCTGCTGGCACTGGGGCTCGCGCTGCTGTTGGCCGAGCGGATCCGTGGGCGAACCGCCTTCCGGGTGTTGTTCTTCATCCCGGTCGTCACCCCGATGGTTGCGAACGTGTTCGTCTGGAGGATGCTGCTGCAGCCTGAAGGCATCGTGCGCTCCGGCGCCCTCGACCTGTTCGGCCTGGAGATCCCGAATCTGCTGGCGGACCCTTTCTGGGCGATGGTGCTCGTGGTCGTCGTGTCGGTGTGGGCAGGCGTGGGCTACAACATGCTCATCCTCATCGCCGCGATCGAGCAGCTCCCCCAGACCACCATCGAGGCAGCGCGTCTCGATGGGGCGAGCGGCCTACGGCTGATCGGGCGGATAGTGCTCCCGCTGTTGTCCCCTTCGATCTTCTTCTGCCTGGTGATGACCACGATCGGATCTTTCCAGGTGTTCGCCCAACCGCAGCTGCTGACCGGCGGCGGACCGGGCAACGCCACCCTTCCACTCGTGATGTTCATCTACAACAAGGGTTTCCAGTTTCACGACCTCGGCGGGGCCGCGGCTGCCGGCTGGCTCTTGTTCGCTGTGATCATCGGCCTGACGGCCGTACAGTTCCGCGCTCAGAGAAGGTGGGTGCACTATGAGCACTGACAGCCTGTTGCTCGCCCGGCCGAACCTCCCGAAACGGATCGCACTGAACGCGTCCGTATGGGTGGCGGCGATCCTGTTCGCCTTCCCGTTGTTCTACGCCATCACCGTGTCGCTGAAGACCCAGGGGGAGGTGCTTGGCAGCGACCTGCTGCCGAGTGAGCCGCAGTGGGGCAATTTCGCCGCCGTCTTCCAGTCGGTACCCTTTTGGCAGTACATCGTCAACTCCTTCCTTGTGGCGATTGCGGGCACGGCCGTTGCGGTCACGGTCTCGGTGCTTGCGGGCTACGCCTTCGGGCGTCTGCGCTGGAAGGGGAGGGATCTCGCATTCGTCGTCTTCCTGGGCACACTCATGGTCCCGCAGGAGGTGATCGTCGTCCCGATGTTCATCCTGATGCAATGGTTCGGCTGGGTGAACACGTATGAGTCGCTGATCTTCCCGTTCGCTTTCACCGCGTTCGGAACCTTCCTCATGCGCCAGTTCTTCCGCGGAATCCCCTTCGAACTGGAGGAGGCAGCCCGCGTGGACGGTGCTGGTCCCCTGCGTACGCTCGTGGGCATCCTGATCCCACTGGCCAAGCCCGCCATCGCGGTGCTCGCCGTCTTCACCTTCATGAGTTTCTGGAACAGCTACCTCTGGCCGCTGATCATCGTCAGCGACTATGCCGACATGGGGACCATTCCCATCGGCCTCGCCTCCTTCACGTCACAGAGCGGAACCCAATGGAACCTGCAAATGGCCGCGACACTGATTTCGATGATCCCCACGGTGATCCTCGTGATCATCCTTCAAAAGCACCTCGTCAGAGGAATCGCGATGGCCGGGCTGGCCGGGAGATGAGTCCTCGATCGATTGCGGGCGCGATCGAGGGTGACCAGCCCCTCTCCCCCCTCGCGATGAACCTCCGTCAGTGGCGTGAACGACGCGGGCTGAGCGTGTCGGCCCTCGCTCGCGAGGCAGGCGTGTCGAAGTCGACCGTCTCCGAGCTCGAGCGGGGGCACGGGAACCCCTCACTCGACACGATCTGGGCGCTCGCCAAGACACTGCACGTGTCGCTCGGCGCATTGTTCGTCGGGCACACCGAAGGCGACGGCAGTGAACTCAAGCGTCTCGCGGACGCACCCGTGATCGCGCACGAAAGCACGACGTATGTCGCCCAGCTCATGGCCGGCTGGCGCAGCAGTGGGGAAGTGGAGCTCGCCGTCGTGACCCTCGCCCCGCACGCCCTGCGCCACTCCAAAGGCAATGCAGCGGGCGTGATCGAGCGTGTCGTCTGCGTCAACGGTCCTGTGGATGTCGGGCCGGTCGGGGCCACCTCACGGCTCCATCAGGGGGACATGCTCATGTTCCCTGCCGACCAGGCGCACGTCTACGAAGCCGGCGAGAACGGGGCCCGCCTCGTCGTGGTGCAGCAGTACCCGGCGGCGGAGTGAAAAGCGAGCGGGTACGAAGGGAGGCGGTCTTGGACCTCGACATCGCACGGCGACAACGACACGCACTCCAGGGCCCCGTGCGGGTGGTGATCGTGGGCACGGGGCCCTTCGCGCAACGGCACGCCCAGGCGTTCGCCGCCAACCCCGACTGCGTGGTGGTCGGAGTCGCCTCCGCCGACGCCGACGCCGCGTCATCCCTCGCCGCCGTCGTCGGCGCTCCACATGCGGCGACCACTCTCGACGAGCTCCTGGCGCGCACTGACGCTCACGCGGTCTCGGTCGTGAACGCGAACGCGCTCCACCTGCCAACGGCAATGACGGCGCTCCACGCGGGAGCCAGCGTGCTGGTCGAAAAACCCGTCGTTCTGACCGTTGCCGAGGGGCGGCAGCTGGAGGCCGCCGCTGCCGCGGCACCCGGGTTCGTCATGCCTGCGCATGTCCTGCGCTTCGCCGCCCCGTATGTCGAACTGCGCCACCGATTGAAGTCCGGTGCCGTGGGGCGGCCCCGGGCCATCTCGTTCCGGCGGCATCGAACCGCGGATCACGATGCGCTGTTCCCCATCACACATCCGGTGCTGATGACGATGATCCACGACATCGACCTCGCCCTGTGGCTGGGCTCGGGGCCCTTCCGGTCGGTCAGGGCGCGGCAGATCCCCCTGGCCGGGCGGGCACAGCCTCTTGCCGTGCGCGCCGAGGTGGAGACGGAGGGCGGAGTTCTCATCTCCTTCGACGTCTCATGGTCTCTCAAGTCCGGGGCTCTCCCCGACGCCTTGGAGATCGTCGGAGAGGAGGGCCTGCTGGCACTCGAGCTCGCTCCGCGTGTCCAGACCCTCGGAGACGATGATGCGTCAGTTGACGACGCGCTGACCCCTGACGCCGCCCACGGCGCGCTGGCGGAAGAGATACGCGCCTTCGTGGACGCGGTGCGGTTCGATCGCGCACCGACCGAAGTCACCCTCTCCGACGCCCTGCACGGCATCGATCTCGCGGAGCGCATCATCGAAGCCGCTACCGAGGTGAGTGATCGATGAGGCCGCGGCACGACGCGCACATCCACCTCTTCGAGACCGGCTATCGCGGATCTGCACGGGTAGGGGCCGAACTCGCGGAGTACGAGCGCCTGCGGGACCTGCACGGCCTCGACCGCGCCCTGGTGGTGGGGTACGAGGGCGAAACGCGCTTCTCCGGCAATAACTCCTACATCCTGCGCCTCGCCCGCGACCGCGCCTGGGTGGTGCCGCTGGTCTACCTCCACCCTCGAGCCACGACCATGGACGTCGAGGACGCGTGGCGTCGCGGAGCCGCGGGTTTCTCGCTCTACCTCTCCGGGCAGGACATCTCGGCCCTGAGGCCGGCGGTCTTGCAGGCGCTGGACGAGCGCCGTGCCCTGCTCAGCGTCAACGCGACCCCCTCCGCGCTTCGTTCACTCGCCTCCGTGCTCGCCTGCGTCCCGAACGCGACGGTCCTCCTCAGCCACCTCGGGCTACCGGCGCACCCCGAGTGGGGCGGCCTCGAGGACTGGGCAAAGGCCATCGAGGCCCTGGCGCATCATCCGGGTGTGCTCATGAAGCTGTCGGGACTTTACGCCATCGACCCTCACCCTCCCCACATCGGGGCAGCGTCGGCGCTCGAAATCGCGCTGTCGTTGTTCGGCGCATCGCGGCTGGTCTGGGGCTCGGATTATTCGCCGGGACTCGAGGTCGTCGGAACGACCGAGCTCTTCGACGTGCCCGGGTGGCTGGCGACCGCCCTGACGAGCGACGGCTTGGAACTCGTCACCACCGCGAACCTGCATCTCCTGCTCACGCAACGATCATCCGAACCCCGCGGGCACGTGGCCCGATGACCACCCTCATGACCACGAACGGAGTTCACATGACATCCACGGGCGATTCCGCCCTCCTCGACCCGAGCGATTTCGTCGACCTCGGCACGGAGGCGTACCTGTACTGGGGGGCGCATTCCCCGGCACTTCGGCGCGTCGAGGAGGCCGTCGTCCGCTCGTACCGAGCCAAGAGCCTCGGGGAGAGAGGCAGGGAGGTCATGTTCGACGCCGAGGCACGCGCCCGCGCGAGCATCGCCAGGCTCACCGGGCGCAGTGCGGGCGAAGTTGGTCTCCTTGGCGATGCCTCGACGGCGTGGAGCGCCATCGCCAACGGGTGGAACTGGCGACCGGGTGACAACATCGTCATCAACGAATACGAGCACCCCGCTGTCTTCGCAGCGTTCCTTCGGCTGCGTCGCTTCGGGCTGGACGTTCGCGTCGTGCGGCGGGATGCGGACTGGGACATCCCTCCTTCGAAGATGGAGGCGGCCTGCGACGATCGGACCGTTGCGATCGCGGTGAGCCATGTCGGCTACGTCTCGGGGCTGCGCCACGATCTCGGTGAGTTGGGGCGGATCGCCGACCGGGTGGGCGTGCCGCTTCTCGTCGACGTTTCCCACTCGATGGGCGTGGTGTCCACAGACCTGGAATACGCGGCCATCACGGTGAGCGCGTCCTACAAATGGGCCCTCGGCCCCTACGGCGTCGGAGTCGTGGTGTGGAACCAGGAGAGGCTGCCCGGCTTCGAGCCCGGGGCGGTCGGATGGCGATCGGTCAGCAACATCTTCTCCGACGAGCGGTTCGACGATCTGAAGTGGAATGGCGACGCGACGCGTTTTCAGATGGGCGCGCCGGCCCTCGCCGACATCGCCGGGCTCGGAGCCGGAGTCGACACGATCCTCGAGTTGGGAATCGATCGGGTCGAGGCGCACGCGCTCGCTCTCAGCGGCGCGGCGATCGAATCACTCGACCAGCTCGGCGTGGAGATCATCACCCCACGCGACCCAGCGCGCCGCGCGGGCAACGTGGCTTTCCTCCATCCGCACGCTGAGCAGTTCGCACGGCGACTCGTCGAGCGCGGGGCGCTCGTATGGGGCGGCGACGGCCGAGTGCGCGCCTCATTCCACGTGGCCAACAACCGACGGGATGTGGAGCGTCTGGCCGAAGCGGTGGCGGGGGTCCTGAAGGAACTGCCTGTCGGGGCGGTAGCGCGATGACCCATCACACCCGCATCGACGACTTTCTCCTGCAGTCTGACGCCGAGCTCTTCCAGCTCGTCGACGATCTGATCTCGGTCGACAGTCAGATCCCGCCTCACGCCGACGAGCGCGCGATCGTCGCGCGCCTGCTGGAGGTGACGGAGCGGTTCGGGCTCGGCGAGCAGACGGTGATCGGACCGACGGAGCAGCGCCCCAGCCTGATCGTACGAATGCGCGGCTCGGGCGGTGGTCGCAACCTGATGCTGAACGGTCATACCGACACCAAACCGGTCGGGGAGGCTCGCGAGCAGTGGGTCTCGGATCCCCTCACTCCCACCGTTCGGGATGGGCGGATCTACGGCCTCGGCGCCGTCGACATGAAGGCTGCGCTCGCGGCGATGATCTTCGCTGCCCGTGCGCTCAAGGAGTGCGGCGTGCCGCTGCGCGGCGACCTCCTCATCGGCGCCATCGCCGATGAGGAGGCCGGCGCTCAGCTGGGAGCGAAGTTCGTCGCTCCCTTGCTTCGCGACGTCGACGCGATCCTCATCGGAGAACCGAGCGGATGGGATCACGACTGGCAGGCCATACATCTGGTGTCGCGGGGGGTGTGCGGGTTCCGCGTTTCCGTCAAGGGAACCCAGATGCATTCGAGCCTGTCCGACCGGATGCCCTCGGTGAATGCGTCGCTCAAGGCTGCCGAGCTTCTTCTTCGAATCGCACGGGAGCTCGACGTGCCGTTCACCCCGCATCCGCTCGGCGATGTCGGCCCCACCCTGAACCCCGGGGTGATGATCAGTGGCGGCACGTTCTTCGGGGTGGTACCCGGACAGGCGGAGTTCGCCTGCGATCTGCGGACCGTGCCCGGCCAGACGCGCGACGATGTGGCGCGGGCGATCGAGCGATGGCTCGCCGCCTGTCGCGCGGCCGATCCGGACCTCGATGTCGAGTACAGCTTCGAGCCGGGCCTGGACTGGGTGCCGTGGAGCGAACTCGACGCCGCACATCCTCTGGTCGCCGCGACGCAGGCGGCCGCGGCGGACGTGCTCGGTGCGGCACCTCCGCTCGGAGTGTTCCCCGGCGGCACCGACGCGCCGTGGTACTCCGGTCTGGGGATCCCGACGCTTCCCTCGTTCGGTCCGGGCGTGCTCACAGGCGCCCACGGACCCAACGAGTACGTGAGCGTGCAAAGCGTGCGAGACGCCGCGCGCATGTATGCCCGCATCGCCGCGGATTTCTGCTCGTGAGCCGCGACCGACCACCGATAGGAGATCACCTCATGCAGCTCATCCACACCGCATCCGCCCCATCCCCCGGGGGGCACTACTCGCAGGCCGTCCGTGACGGCGACCGCGTGTTCACCTCGGGGCAGGTCGGGGTCGATCCCGGGACGGGGCTGACACCCGCCGACTTTCGGGAGGAGGTCCGGCAGTGCCTCACGAACCTCCGCGAGGTGCTGAGCGCATCGGGTGCGGAACTCACCGACGTCATCCGCACCATGTGCCTCCTCACGGACATCCGGGACTTCGGCGTCTTCAACGAGGAGTACGCCTTGTTCTTCGGTGACCACCGGCCCGCCCGGAGCACTTTCGGCATTGCACTGGCGGGTGGCTTCCGGGTCGAGATCGAGGCGATCGCTCGCATTCCACACGCCGCGGGGGAAGGAGCATCGTGAGGTTCGCGCGCGTGGGACCGCAGGGGACGGAGATCCCCGTCGTCGTCGACGGTGATCGGTACTTCGACCTGCGCCCACTCACCGCAGATATCGACGGGGCCTTCCTCTCGGATGAACCGGGCGGGCGTGCACGGACGGCGCTCCTCGCCGGGGTCCTGCCCCAACTCGACGACCCGGCGAGTCTGCGGCTGGGCTCCCCGATAGCCCGCCCCGGCGCCGTGGTCTGCATCGGGATGAACTACGCCGCCCACGCCGCCGAGTCGGGATCGACACCGCCCGAGGCCCCCATCATGTTCTTGAAGGCCCCCAACACCGTCGTCGGCCCGAATGACGACGTCACCATCCCGCCGGGCAGCGTCAAGACGGACTGGGAGGTCGAACTGGGGGTGGTCATCGGCCGGCCCGCCGCGTACCTGCGCTCCGTAGAGGACGCGGGATCCTGCATCGCAGGTTTCGTCGCAGTGAACGATGTGTCCGAGCGATCGTTTCAGCTCGAGCATTCTGGCGGCCAATGGTCCAAGGGCAAGTGCGCGCCCGGGTTCAACCCGACGGGCCCATGGTTGGTCACGCCGGACGAGGTCGCGCACGGCGACCTCCGGCTGCGGAGCTTTGTGAACGGTGAGAGTCGTCAGGACTCGAGGACCACCGACATGGTCTTTCCGTCGAGCACCTCATCTGGCACCTGTCGCAGTACATGACCCTGGACCCTGGGCACCTGATCCTGACCGGAACCCCGGAGGGCGTGGCCCTGTCCGGCCGCTTCCCCTATCTGGCGGCGGGCGACGTGGTGGAGCTCGAGATTGAAGCCCTCGGGCGCCAGCGGCAGACCATGCGGGCCGCGGAGGTCGACCGATGACCGCTGGGGAGCTGGCCGGCCTGGCCGTCGTCGTCACCGGGGGAGCCTCGGGAATCGGAGCGGCCATCGCCGACCGGCTGGATCGCGCAGGAGCCGCCGTCGCCGTGCTGGATGTCTCCCCCGCCTACGCCGACCCCCGATTCGCCAGCTTCGCGGCCGATGTCTCCGACCGAAAGAGCGCCGAGGCCGCAATGGCCGCCGCCGCGGATCGACTCGCCGGGATCGACATCCTCGTGAACAACGCAGGGGTGGGTGCAGTGGGCGACGTCGCCGCGAACGATGACGACGAGTGGGCTCGCGTCCTCTCCATCAACGTGACTGGCATCGCCCGCGCTACCGCCGCCGCCCTGCCGTGGCTGCGAGCCTCGGGCGCCGCCGCGGTCTGCAACATCGCCTCGATCGCCGCGACGGCAGGATTGCCGGAGCGGGCACTCTACTCCGCATCCAAGGGCGCCGTGCTTGCCCTCACCCGGGCGATGGCCGCAGACCACCTGCGCGAGGGGATCCGAGTCAATGCCGTAAGTCCAGGCACAGCAGATACTCCGTGGGTTGAACGCCTCCTGCATTCAAGTGCCGATCCCGCGACCGAACGTGCGGCTCTCGAGGCGCGCCAGCCGCACGGGCGACTGGTATCACCCGAGGAGGTGGCCGCAGCGGTTGCCTACCTGGTGGGTCCGTCTGCGGGATCGACGACCGGATCGATCATCGAAGTCGATGGGGGCGCCGCCGGCCTGCGGTTGCGGCCGCATTGAGCAGGTGAGCTCACCTCGACGCCTCCGTCGCGCGTCCCCGCGCGGATGCGGTGGCTAGGCCTCGCGTGTGATCGTGACCTTCACGCGCAGCTGCGACTTGAACGGCCCGGCGTACACGCCGCGCAGCGGCGGCACGTCGTTGTAGTCGCGGCCGCGCCCGACCAGCACGTGCCGGTCGCCGATCTCGATGTTGTTGGTGGGGTCGAACCCCTGCCAGTCGCCGGCGAACCACTCCACCCACGCGTGCGACTCCCCCGTCACCGCGACGCCCACCTCGGCGCTGGGCCGCGGATGCAGGTAGCCCGAGACGTAGCGGGCGGGGATGCCCACCTCCCGCAGCGCCCCGAGGGTGATGTGCGCGAGGTCCTGGCACACGCCCTTGCGCGCCTCCCACGCCTCCGACGCGGTGGAGTGCACGCCCGTGACGCCGTGCATGTACTCCACGGCGTCGCCGATCGCCTCCGCGATCGCATGCGCGGCCGTCCCGGGGTGATCGTGCTGCGCGGCGATCGAGCGGGCGATCTCGGCGACCTCCGGATGCGGCCGGGTCCGGGCGGTCTGCACGAGCTGCTCCACCGTACCGATCGAGCGGGCCGCCTCCGCGGCGAGCGCGTCCCACGTGATGTCGACGTGCTGCAGCGGACGGGGGCGCACCTCCACGAGCGAGCGTGCCGTGATCGTCAGATCCGAATGCGGTGAGAGCACGTCGAAGGCGCTCACGCGGGTGCCGAAGTAGTCGAGGTAGGAGTTCACCGTCGTGGACGGCTCCACCTCCAGCCCCGAGCTCAGCACGAACTGGCTGTCGGTGGAGGTCGGCAGCATCCGCGCTTCGTTGTACGACGCAGAGACGTCGCCCTGGTAGGCGAAGCCGGTCGAGTGCTCGATGCGGAGGCGTTTCACGAGGTCTCCCCGATCCAGCTCGGCTCGGCCTGCGTCGGGAAGAACCGCGAGCGGATGGCCTCGGATGCTTCGCGGGTGACCTTCTGCACGCGCTGCATGTGCAGCGGCAGTTCGCCGAGGATGTCGCTGATGGGCCGGTACTCCAGGTCGTTGCGGATCTGCCCGAGCGCGCGCAGGACCGTGTTGGAATGGCCGACCCGGTCGGCCCGAGGGTCGATCGCGCTCATGCACTCCTCCGCGCGTTGGATCGAGTAGATGATCGATCGCGGGAACAGGCGGTCCAGCAGGAGGAACTCGGCGGCGTTGCGGGCGCTGGGCATGCCGCGGTAGGTGCGCAGGTAGGCCTCGTACGCGCCGCACGAGCGCAGGATCGTCGTCCACGACGGCCCCGACACCTCCGTCAGCGACCGGGTGGCGAGCAGGCGCGCGGTCATGTCGGCGCGTTCGATGCTGCGCCCCAGCGTGAAGAACTGCCACGCCTCGTCGCGACTCGTGGAGGAGTCCACGATCCCCACCGCGAGAGCCGCGCGCTCACGCACCCAGGCGAAGAACTCGTGCACCTTGTCGGTCTGCAGTCGCCGCGGCATCCGCGAGTTCGTGGTGTTGAGGGTCTCCCACAGCTCGCTGGAGACGATCTCCCGGGCGCGGCGCGCGTTCTCGCGGGAGGCGGTGAGGGAGTACGCGATGCTCGCGGGGTTCATACGGTCCACGGCGAGGCGCTGCAGCACGTCGTCGCGGCGCACCTTGTCGACGCCCTCGAGCGGGGAGGACCCCATGACGCTCAGAAGCGACCGGCACGCGGTGTCCTCATCGATCCACGGATCCTCCAGCAGCAGCTGCAGGTGCACGTCGAGGATGCGGGCGGTCCCGTCGCTGCGCTCGATGTAGCGCCCGATCCAGAACAGCGATTCGGCGATGCGGCTCAGCATCCGTCCACCCCCCGCGTGAGGTCACGGGCCTGCTGCTGCTGCTCCTGCTGCGGGCCGTGCTCGTGCTCGGCGGGCTCGGCCTGCTGCTGCTGTTGCTGCTGCTCCGTGCCGCCGGCCGTGGGATCCTGCGGGGAGTGGGTGACCTCGGGCTGACCGTCGTAGATGATCGGGATCGCCGCGGTGATGGTGGCGGCCTGATCGGCGACGAGACCGGCCAGGCCGTTGCCCTGCCCGTACTCGACGTGGGCGGGCGCCGAGCCGCCGACGATCCACGTGTCCTTGGAGCCGCCGCCCTGGCTGGAGTTGACCACGAGCTGCCCCTCGGGCAGCGCCACACGCGTCAGTCCGCCCGGGAGCACCCAGACGTCGTCCCCGTCGTTGACGGCGAAGGGGCGGAGGTCGGCGTGGCGCGGCCGCATGCCGTCTTCGACGAGGGTGGGGATCGTGGAGAGCATGACCACGGGCTGGGCGATCCAGCCGCGGGGATCGGCAAGGAGCCGTCGACGGAGGGCCTCCAGCTCGGACGGCGACGCGTCCGGCCCCACGACGAGGCCCTTGCCGCCGGATCCGTCGACGGGCTTGACGACGAGTTCGTCGAGACGGTCGAGCACTTCCTCGAGCGCACCCGGGTCTTCCAGCCGCCATGTGTCGACGTTGCGCAGGATCGGCTCTTCGGCGAGGTAGTAGCGGATGAGGTCGGGCACGTATGTGTACAGCAGCTTGTCGTCGGCGACACCGTTGCCCACCGCGTTGGCGATCGTGACGTTCCCCAAGCGCGCGGCGAGCATGATGCCCGGTGCCCCCAGCATCGAGTCGGCGCGGAACTGCAGCGGGTCGAGGAAGTCGTCGTCCACGCGCCGGTAGATCACGTCGACGCGCTGCGGACCGCGCGTGGTGCGCATGAACACCTTGCCGCCCACGCAGAGGAGGTCCCGCCCCTCGACGAGCTCGACGCCCATGAGGCGGGCCAGCAGCGTGTGCTCGAAGTACGCGGAGTTGTACACGCCCGGCGTCAGCACGACGACGTTGGGGTCTTCGATCCCGCCTGGGGCCGAGGCCCGCAGCGCCGCGAGGAGCTTGTTCGGGTAATCGCCCACGGGGCGTACGCGCATCGAGAGGAACAGCTCGGGCAGCGTCTGCGCCATCACGCGCCGGTTGGAGATGACGTAGCTCACGCCGCTGGGGACGCGCACGTTGTCCTCGAGCACGCGCATCTCGCCGTGCTCGTCGCGGATGAGGTCGATCCCGGCGACCTGGATGCGGACGCCGTTGGCGCTGTGGATCCCGGCGGCCTGACGGTAGAAGTACTGCGAGGAGGCGATCAGCTGGGCGGGGAGCACACCGTCGCGCACGCAGTGCTGGCTGCCGTACGCGTCGTCCAGGAACGCCTCAAGAGCGCGCACGCGCTGCTTGACCCCGGATTCCACGCGCGACCACTCGTCGTAGTCGATGATGCGGGGCACCGCATCCAGGGGGAACGGGCGCTCCTCGCCGGCGAAGTCGAACGTCACGCCCTGCGCGAGGTACGAGCTGGCGAGCGACTCGGTGCGTCCGCGGAGCTCGTCCTGGGTCATCTGCGCCAGCGCCTGGTACAGCTCCCGGTAGGCCATGCGCGATTCGGCATGCTCACCGGGATGCGGCGGGTCGCCGAACATCTCGTCGTACGCCGGGACACCGGTCGAGGTCTTGCGCGGCGCCAGCGTGGAGCCGTATCCGTCGAACAGGTCACCCATGTCCCGAGCCTAGTGGCGGCCGTGTTGCCGCCACATTTCGGCGCACGGGGATTGCACCCGCCGCCCTAATCAGGAAGATCGCCCGGATCAGGACGAACGGATGCCGAAGCATCCTGAATCGGGCGATCCTCCTGATCTCGGGGATGCGCCGCGAGGACGACGCGCCGCTCCGCGCGGCGGCCGAAGACCCCTGCCGCCGCGCTGAGCACGAACGCCGCCAGCATCGTCAGCGCCATCGGGGCGGCGGTGGTGGGCCCGAGCACACCGCTCAGCGGCGAGATGACCGAACCCAGGGTGAACTGCGTGAAGCCCATCAGCGCCGCGCCGGAGCCCGCGGCGAAGGCGGCGCGGGCCAGCGTCAGCGTCGTCGCATTGGCCAGGAGCGCCGACCCGGCCGCGCACGCGGGGATGACCGTGACGAGGAAGGTGACGACGGTGAACGTGCCGGTGAGGGCGAAGACCGCCATCGCCGCCGTCGCGGCGATGGCGATGCCCTGGCTGATCAGGAGCATCCGGCGGGCACCGAAGCGCCCCGACAGCGGGGCGTTCACGGCGCTGCCTGCCATCACCGCCAGCGCGTAGGCCATGTAGAGGAAGGTGAAGCCCCACTCGTCGGTGCGCAGGACGTCCTGCGCGACGAACGAGGACGCACTGACGTGGGTGACCAGCGCGGCGAATCCGAAGGCCATGGCCAGCGCGTTGCCGACGTAGCCCCCGTCACCGGCGAGGCGGTGGTAGTTGCTCATCAGCCGCCCGATCCGAACCGGCGTCCGGTCGGCGACGGCGAGGGTCTCGGGGACGGAGAGGGCCGCAACCACGAGGTACAGCACGCTCATCACCAGCAGCGCGGCGAAGGTGGCGCGCCACCCCCCGAGCGGGAGGAGGAGCGTCCCGAGCAGCGGACCGAAGAGCGGGCCGGCGGCCAGCATGCCCATGAGCACGCTGTACGCACGCGCGGCCTGGGCACCGCGCGCGGTGTCCGACACCACGGCACGGGTGACGACCACCGCAGCGGACGAGCCGAATCCCTGCAGCACGCGACCGAGGATGAGGACCCCGAGGGTGGGAGCGAGCAGGACGAGCGCGCTGGCCGCGGTGAGCAGCCCGAGGCCCAGCAGCAGCACGCGACGGCGACCGAGGCTGTCGGTCATCGCACCGACGACCAGCTGCCCTACCGCCACTCCGAGCAGGAAGCCGGTGAGAGCGAACTGGGCGCCGGCCACCGTCACGCCCAGGTCGGCCGCCATCTGCCCCAGGCCCGGCAGGTAGATGTTGGACGCGATCGGATTGACCGTCATGAGCAGGCCGAGCACGGTGAGGAGCCCTGCTCCCAGCACGGGCTGCGAGTGCGTCGTCGGAGCCGCCCGCCGCGCTGCGCTCACCTTTACCCGCTTCCCCTGGCGTCGTATGCTCAGCGTACGCATTGCGACATGTTGAACGCAATGCGTACGCCCTCCGGGGATCACGACGCGAGACAAGGACGACGATGCCCACCCTGCGCAGCAATCTGCCCCCCACTTCCGCCCTCGGCATCGCGCGGCGCGCGCAGTGGCGCTCGCTCGGGATCGCTGCGGCCGACCTGACCAAGCCCAAGGTCGCGATCGTGAACACCTCGTCCGAACTGGCTGCCTGCTACGCCCACCTGGATGAGATCGCCGACGCGCTCAAAGGGCACCTGCGCGAACTCGGGGTGCTGCCGTTCGAGATCCGGACCACCGCCCCGAGCGACTTCGTCACGAGTGCCGGTCGGGCGGGGCGCTACATCCTGCCCAGCCGCGACCTCATCGTCGACGACATCGAGGCGGCGGTGGAGGGCGCCAAGCTCGACGCGATGATCTGCCTCTCATCCTGCGACAAGACCACGCCCGCGCACCTCATGGCGGCCGGACGGCTGAACATCCCCACCGTCGTCGTGCCCTGCGGGTATCAGCACAGCGGACTGGCGGAGGGACGCGAAGCGGACGTGGAGGAGGTGTTCCTCCTCGCGGCGATGGCGGCGGTCACCGGCGAGCCCACGGACGATCTGGAGGCGCTCGCGGACGACGCCATCCTGGGTCCGGGCGTATGCGCGGGGATGGCCACCGCCAACTCCATGCACGTCGTCGCGGAGGCGCTGGGGATGGCCGTGACGGGGGCCGCTCCCGTGCGCGCCAACAGCGAGCGCATGTGGCACTCCGTGCGGCGCAGTGCCGAGGTTCTCGTCGACGCGATCGAATGCGACCTGCGCCCCCGTGAGATCGTCACCGACGCGTCGGTGCGCAACGCCGTGCGGGCGATGCTCGCCGTGGGTGGATCCATCAACACCATCAAGCACCTGCAGGCCATCGCCGTGGAGACCGGCTTGGACATCGATGTATGGGAGGAGTTCCGCACCCTGGGGCGCAGCACTCCGCTCCTGGCGTCGGTGCGCCCGAACGGCCCGTGGCTCACGGAGCAGTTCGAAGACGCCGGGGGCGGCGCCACTCTGCTGCGCGAGCTGCTGCCGCTGCTGGACGGCTCGGCGCTCACCGTGGAGGGCAGGACCCTGGCGCAGTGCCTCGAGGATGCCCGTCCCGGCGACGGCGAGATCATCCGCACGATCGAGGACCCCTTCGGCACGGATCCGGCCATCGCGGTGCTGCGCGGTTCGCTCGCCCCGAGCGGAGCAGTGGCCAAACGCCCCGTCCCCGACCCGGGACCGCGGCGGTTCACCGGCCCGGCACGGATCTTCACGAGCCGCGAGGACGCCATCGCGGGCATCTCGGACGGGCGACTGCGTCCGGGCGACGTCGCGGTGATCCGCGGCATCGGCGTCAGCGGCGCACCGGGGATGGGACTGACGAGCGCGTTCATCTTCGCCCTGCACGCACGCGGGCTCGCCCACTCGGTCGCGCTGGTGACCGACGGACAGTTCAGCGGCCTCGTGAACCAGGGCATGACCGTCGGGGAGGTCTCCCCCGAGGCGGCCACCCCCGGCGCCCCGCTGGGACTCGTGCAGGACGACGACGTCATCGACATCGACCTGGCCGACGGCCGTATCGATCTGCTGGTGGACCCCGCCGAACTGGCTGCGCGACCGTCCTACGTCCCCCTCCCCGACCGCGACAGCGGCGGCGGGATGCTGGACCAGTACGAGCAGCTCGTGCAGCCCCTCGGCTGCGGCGCGGTGCTGTGCGCCCGCCCGAACGGCCCCTGCCAGCCTGCGGCGGAGTTCGCCGCATCCATCCCCGAGCACACGGAGCACGCATGACCGATCCGACCATCGCCCTGCCCGCCGCCCGCGTCCCCGTGATCGGGGAGTACGACGTCGTCGTCGTCGGCGGTGGACCCGCCGGCCTCCTCGCGGCCACCGCAGCCTCGCGCGCGGGGCGTTCGACGCTGCTCATCGAGCGATACGGCTTCCTCGGCGGAGCCGGGACGATGGGCGGGCTCAGCACCTTCTGCGGCCTGCACGCCCGCGTGTACGGGCAGGACCGCCTGGTGGTGCACGGGTTCGCCGGCGAACTGTACGACCGGCTGGACGCCCTCGACGGTCTGAACGAACCGCACCTGTCCGTCGACGACCGCATCCAGGCCGTCGCCTTCGACATCTCGGCGTACAAGATCGCCGCCGACGAACTGCTCCTGGCCGGCGGGGCGGAAGTGCTCTTCCATGCCGTCGCGGTCGATGTCGTGATGTCAGGCGACGACACGATCGACGCGGTCGTGATCGAATCGAAGTCAGGTCGGGCAGCCGTACGGGGGAGGTTCTTCATCGACGGGTCCGGCGATGCCGACATCGCCGCGTGGGCGGGTGCGCCCTATGAGCGGGCCGAGCATCTGCTCTACCCGTCCTTGATGTTCCGCATCAACGGCGTCGACCCCCAGCGCGCCGGCGAGGCGTGGAAGACGATCCGGCGGCGGATGGAGGAGGCCGAGGCTGCCGGAACCCACCACTTCCCCCGGAAGAAGCCGATCGTCCGCCCGCAGCGCAATCCCCTCGAGTGGCGCTCGAACCTCACCCAGCTCAGCAACGAGGACGGCTCGGCCATCGACGGCACGGATGTCCGTCAGCTCACGCGTGGCGAGATCCAGGGCCGCCGGCAGGTCAAGGACACCTTCGCGTTCATCCGGGAGAACACCCCCGGGTTCGAGGACGCGTACGTGGTCGACATCGCCCCGCAGATCGGCATCCGCGAGACGCGCCGCATCGTGGGGGAATACCAGCTCACCGAGCAGGACGTGCTCGGCTGCGCCGACTTCGACGACACGATCGGGGTCAACGGGTGGCCGGTCGAGGCGCACGTGCCCGGTGACGTCGAATTCCGCTTCCCTCCGGTGGATTCCCGCGGGTACAACCAGCTGCCCTATCGGATGCTGGTGCCGCAGGTCGTCAGGAACCTCCTCGTCGCCGGCCGGTGCGCGTCGATGACCCAGCGCGGTCAGTCCTCCGGCCGCGTCACCGGGCCGTGCTTCGTCATGGGGCAGGCGGCCGGCACCGCCGCCGACCTTGCGCTGGCCGGGGACGGCACCGGGTCCGGCGTGGATGTGTCGCGGCTGCAGGAGCGTCTGGAGGCCGACGGCGCGTTCCTCGGGACGCGCCTGCCGGATGATGTGGCCGCGCCGGTGGCGTGACGCTCACCGGTCGGCGCGGAACACCTGCGGGTTGGCGTTGCGGTAGGCCCGCGCGATCTCGTCGGCTGCGGTGCGCAGCACCGGCATGACCGTCTCGGTGAGGCTCTGCTCCGTCTCGCGCACCGTGGTCGAGGAGGCCGCGATGGCGCCCACGGCCTGTCCGCCCGCGACGATCGGCACCGCGACGGCGACCTGGCCGGGGTTCAACTCCTCCAGCGACACGTCGAACCCGCGTTCCCGCACACGTGCCAACCGCTCCCGCAACCCGGCCGGGTCCGAGACGGTGTGCGGCGTGTAGGCCTCGAGGGTCGTGGAGGCGAGCAGCCCGGTCAGCTCCGGCTCGCTCAGCTGCGCCAGCAGCACCTTGCCGATCGCCGTGGCGTGGGCCGGCAGGCGGTTACCCACCCGCACCGAGTCCGGCAGCGGGCGGCGGTCCTCGACGCGGGCGACATGGATGACCTCGAGGCCGTCCAGCACGCCGATGCTGCAGGTCTCGCCGGTGCGCTCGACGACCTCCGCCATGTAGGTGTAGGAGATCTCCGGCAGCGAAGAGGCGGTGAAATACCCCGAGCCGAGCTCGAGGATCCGGGGCGTCAGGCTCCAGGACCCGTTCGTGGACTCGACGTAGCCGAGGTGGGCGAAGGTCAACAGGATGCGACGGACCACCGGGCGGGCGAGCCCCACCCGCGCCGAGATCTCCGCAACGCTCAGCGACCCCTCCTGGCGGTTGAAGGCCCGGAGCACCTCGACGGCCCGCTCGATGCTCTGGATCCTGTCGCGCGACCGCTCCTCCGACATGCCGCCCCTTCTGTGCGCGCTCTGCGAGAGAGCGGCACCAGCCTACGGGGCGGGCCGGCCTACATCCCCTCGCGCAGCCCGTACACCGACTCGTGCCACGGGATGAAGAACCGCTTGGCCTCATTGACGATGAGGTACAGCGCGAGCCCGATCAGGGAGAGCAGCAGGATGAGGGCGAACGTGCGCGCGGCATCCAGCGAGTTCATCGCGCGCACCACCATCGCACCGAGCCCCACGCTGCCGCCGAGGTACTCCCCGACGATCGCTCCAGTGGTGGCCAGGACGATCCCGACCTCCATGCCGGCGAACAGGTACGGCTGCAGGCTCCGCATCTCCAGCTGGGTGAACATCTGCGCGCGCGAGGCGTTCAGGCTCCGCATCACCTCGCGCTGGCCGCGCTCGACCGAGCGCACCCCCAGGAGAACGTTGAGCATGACCGGGAAGAACGCCAGCAGTGCCGCGAGCAGCACCTTGGAGGTGATGCCGAAGCCGAACCAGATGACGAACAGCGGGATGAAGGCGACCTTCGGCGCGACCTGTGCGACGACGATGAGCGGGCGGATGCTCACTTCGAGCCACGGCAGCTTGCCGAACGCGACGCCGACGATGACGCCCATCAGCACGGCGATGGCGAAGCCGAGGAGGATCTCACTCAGGGTGATCCAGGTCTCCCCCCACGTGCTGCCGTCCAGCACGAGCGTCACGAACGCCTCGCCCACGGCCGCAGGAGGCGGGAAGACGAACGGGTTGACCTGCAGCGCCGTGACCAGCACCTGCCACACGACGATGATCAGCACGACCAGCGAGGGCGTGACGATCCACGGCAGGATCTTCAGGATGCGCCCCTCCGACTGGCGGCGCTGCTCGGTGACGATCGTGGTCGTCGTGGGTTCTTCCGGCGGGGCCGCCTGCACTGTGGCCATGGGTCAGTCCTCCTCATCGAGGTCGTGGCGCAGGTTCCGGACGATGTCGTTGAACCCGGGGGTGGTCTGCAGTTCGATGCCGCGCGGTTTGGCGTCCGGGACCGAGAGGATCTGCCGGATGCGGCCGGGACGCGGCGTCATGTGCACGACCCGATCGGCGAGGAACACCGCTTCGGGGATGTCGTGCGTGACGAACACGACGGTCGATCCGGTCTCCAGGACGATGCGCTGCAGTTCGAGGTTCATGCGCTCGCGCGTCAGCGCATCCAGGGCCCCGAAGGGTTCGTCCATCAGCAGCAGGTCCGGTTTCGTGCTCAGCGCGCGTGCGATGGCAGCCCGCTGACGCATGCCGCCGGACAGCTCACGGGGGTACGACTTCTCGAACCCGCTCAGCCCCACGAGAGCGGCGAGCTCGGTCGCCCGCTGCCGGCGTGCGGCCTTGTCCACTCCGCGCAGCTTGAGCGGCAGCGCGATGTTGTCCAGGACCGTGAACCAGGGGAAGAGGTTGCTCTCCTGGAAGACGAAGCCCAGCCGGGTCACGGCGGAGCTCTCGACGTGCCCGTTGCGCCAGAGATGTCGCCCATCGACCTCGATGGTCCCCGACGTGGGCGAGAGCAGTCCCCCGATCATGCGCAGGAGGGTGGTCTTGCCGCATCCGGATCGGCCGATGAGTGCGACGAACTCGCCTCGCTCGATGTCGAGATCGATGCCGGACACGGCGTGGGTGACGCCGGCCTTGGTGTGGAAGTCCCGCCCGACGCCGCGGATGCGGAGCCGCGGGAGAACCTGCTCCTCGCCGGCCTGCTCGGCACCCGCGACGGTCGCCTGGTTGCTCATGTGATCTCCTCGGATCGTGTCACTCGGCCGGGACGTGGTCGTCGATGATCCACTCCGCGGGGTCCTGCCCGCCCTCGAGCAGGCCTGCTGCCACGTACGTGTCATACGTCGTGGTCCACGCCTCGTGGTTGTTCTCCAGCAGGGAGACCCCGCCGTCCGCGTCCACCCAGGTCTGCGTCGTGTAGATCTCCAGCGCGTCGGCAGCGACCTCGTCGTCCGCCAGGGCGGGGAAGCTCCAGTCTCCGCTGTCGCGGAGGGTCTTCAGGACATTGGCGAAATCGTTCGGCGCGTCGTCGATGACGTCCTGCACCGCTTCCTGGATCGCGGCCAGGAACGCCTCGATCTGGGCGACCTTCTTCTCGTCCTGGAGGTTCGCTTCGGTGGTGATCCACGTCTGGATGTCGGGCGCGTCGCCCAGGCCCGCGTGGTCGACGACGGCGTCGTCGTTCTGCTGCCCGATCGCGAGCGACGTGTCGAGGCTCACGATGTAGCCGTCCAGCTGCCCCTGCCGCACGACCTCGAGGGTCGCCGCCGTCACCGGCACCGCTTGACGGGTCACCGAGTCCGCGGCGATGCCCGCGTCGTCCAGGGTGAGATCCAGCAGCTTCTCGCTGGTGCCTCCCACCGAGCCCATCCCGATCGTCTTGCCCTCCATGTCGGCCGGCGACTCGATGGGCTCGTCTTCGACGGAGATCATGCGCAGGTTCGACTTGTACGCCATCGTGCCGACGGCGCGGATGGGCTGACCATCCTCCATCGGCGGGAAGACATCGACGGTGCTCGCGCGGGTGAGGGTGGTTGCACCGCCCAGCAGCGACTGGATCGCCGCGGAGGTGCCCTGCACCGGCTGCAGCTGCACGTCCAGGCCGTGCTTCTCGAAGTACCCGCCTGAGTACGCGAACATCTCGGGGGTGAAGCTGAAGGATTCCAGCGGCAGGAAGGTGACGACGGTCATGCTCCCCAGGTCCACCACTTCTCCCTCGCCGGCGCCGGCGTCGGTGGCGTCCGGTGCCGCGCCGCCGCCCGCGCAGCCCGAGAGGGCGAGAGCGCCGGCTGCCACGGAGGCGACGAGAAGCAGAGAGTGACGTCGGATGGCCTTTCGGCGGACTGCTGTGATCATGTCTGACTCCTGTGTCGGGACCCGCTCACGCCGTTGCGAGCGTCAGGTCGAGTCTGCGAAGGACGAGGCGGGGTGCCAACCACTTTTTCACTCAATGGAACCGTCGGCCGCAGGCCACACACGGATGCGCCCTGCGGTGCCGTCGACCTCCACGGTGTCGCCGGTGCGAATCGTGCGGTGCGGGACGGGCTGGGCCCCCACCACCGTCGGCACGCGCGTGAGGATGGCGCCCAGGACGGCCTTGGTCGTCACCACGTCGAAGACCATCCCCGCGGGTGCCGTCCCCATCAGGCGCGTGCTCTGGAAGAAGCTGGACCACCCCGACGACCCCTTCGCGCCGGGGAAGACGAGGATGCGACCGGTGAAGCAGACGCCGAACAGTTCGTGTCGCGGTTCGATCACGGTGCCGGTGGCGACATCGATCCCCCCGAAGCCCGAGATGGGCTCCGCGGTGACGAGCGCGGCGGCACGCACCACGCCGCCCACGATCCCCCGCCCGGTCAGCTCGATCACGCCAGCTCTCCGCGCCACCGGCCCGTGAGCGCTGCCTCCACGCACTCGGCGGTCGTGCCGAACCACGCCTCGATGCCGAGGATCGCCGGGAGGTAGTGCGCCTGCTTGGCCGAATCCGTCGCCATGACGCGGGTTCCCGGGGGAGCTGCCCGCGACATGGCGGGGCAGGAGTCGGTCAGCACGTGGCCGCCTGCGCGCATGATGGTGCGCGTCCATCCGGCGCGCAGCGACTCCGTGGCCAGCGCGCGCGGAAGCATGACCCACAGCTGCGTACTGTCGCTCAGGCGGCGGCCCTCGAGAAGGCCGGCGATCTCGGCGACCTGCTCCAGGGATGCGTGCGGGCATCCCAGCAGGACGAAGTCCACGTCCGTGCTGGTGCCCTGCGCGTTGAGCGTCTCGTAGACCGCGGCGCGCTCGCGTGCGCCGTAGCGGATCGGTTCCGGGGACGGACGTCCCCCGAACGCCGCCTCGAGCGTGGGGGCTTCCGGCGTGACGCCGGGGAGGTGGTAGATCTCGACGCCGCCGGAGGTCGCGGTGGCCGCGCCGAAGTGCTTGAGATCGGAATCGCGGGGCGCATGCAGTCGTCCCGTGACCGCCGGCCGCGCTTCCTGAACCGCCTCGCCGACGAAATAGCCGAACATGCCCCATTCGCGGAAGCCGTCGACATCGATGTCGGCCGAGACGTGATGGGTCGCGTAGCGGTTCTCGGGGACATGGTTGCCCCAGTAGGGGATCTTGCCCGTGAGGGAGGCCGCACCCGTGGACGCGGCCCCTTCGCAATTGGTCCGGGCGCCCAGGACGGAGTTCGCATAGACCACCGCCGAGGATTCCATCCACGCACAGTGCTCGTCGCGCGCCGGCACGTTGCCCACCTGGTAGGGGGTGCAGGTGGCCAGGACCGTCACGCCGCGATCGGTGAAGTACGACTCCGCATCCTCCTGCATCCGGATGTTCTCCACCGGGTACGGGGTGAGCCCCTGCGCATCCGCGCCGAACCCGTGCTGGAGCTGACACGTCGGCACCCGCATCGGGGGGATGTCGAGGGCGCGATCGGAGTCGAGGTTGATCACCGCGAACGCGCGCTCCCATCCGCCCTCGGCCACGAGCGCCGCCTTCGCGGGGGACGGCTGGGTCATGGTCCCGGCGACGTTGCGCGTCTCGACCAGACGCTCGGCGCCGAGCGCGTCGCCGTAGCGGATGAGGAGGTCCATCGCGGCTGCGACGGCGTCGCCCTCCGCACCGTCGCGCATCCGCTTCTCCTGCTCGCTCAGGCGCACGGGAGGTTCCTCAGTGCGCGGCCGGCAGGACCACGTGGTCGAGGGAGTACGGCGTCGGCTCCAGCGCCTGCGCCATGATCGCCTCCATCACCGGCTGGGGGACCAGGCAATCCGCACAGGCCCCTTCCGTCGCGTCGATGCGGACGACGATGCGGTCGGCCTCCGCCGGCTGCCAGCTCAGGACGTACCCGTCGGCTGCCATCATCTCCGTGAACTGCGCCAGCGCGGCATCCACCGTCGTGGCATCCTGCGATCCGCTCATGATGAGCCTCCGATTCTGCTGAGCGAGAGAGGGATCTCCCGCGGGGGGTTGAGGGTGAAGATCTCCACGACCGCCGATACTCCGGCGTTGTCGGCGCCGGCGACCATGATCTGCAGCGAGGTGGGGTTGCTCAGTGCGGGGACGCGATCCGGCGTCTCGGTCGCGCTGGCACTGTCGGGCATGGAATCGGGGTGGGAGCCGGGGAGGCGCCACCGGGTCTTGTGCGACAGGGCGTCCTTGCCGACGGCGGCCAGATCGTCCCGGCGGCGCATGGCGTTCGTGAAGACGTAGTCGCGCAGGTCCTGCTTGCTCCATCCGGCGCGCGCGAACACGTCGGCATGCTCGGGCGTGAGCACCAGCAGCGCACTGGTGTACTCGTGGATGAGCGCGCCGGTGCGCACGATGGTGTCGATGAAGTCGCGGGCGAGCTGCTCCGGCTCCTGCGTGTGCCGCGCCTCGATGTGGATCACCGAACGGATGACGAACGCCGTCACGACGTCGTCGTCGGCCACGTAGCCGTGCTCGACGTGCAGCGGCTCCCACGGGCTCTGCTCCTCGTTCTCGGCCAGGCACGACGAGTACTTCGCCGGCGTCCCCTGCGTGGCCTGGTCGAGCTTGTGCGGGTGCAGCCCGAAGACGTTGATGCAGCCCAGCCGGATCGCCCGACCGATCGTGGCGTTGGCCCGGAACCCGGAGCCGAACACGTTGCCGCGGCTGTTGAGACCGATCCGCTCGCGGATGGGGCCGTTCACCACGAGGAGCGGTGCGGTTCCGGTCGTGGACTGCCAGATGCCGCGGGCGGGATGCGGCTCGGCGGCGATGGCCAGCCACGCGGACACCACGACGGGGAAGTACTCGGGACGGCATCCTGCCATCGCCGCGTTGATGGCGGCGAGCCGCACGGTCAGACGGCGGTTGAGGTGCCCGATCTCGAACAGCACCTCTTCGGGGTCGCGGGACACCGTGGCCAGGAACGTGTCGAGCAGCGTCTGCGTGACCGGGACGACCGGCAGGCCGTCGGTCCACTCGTTGTCGAAGTAGTACTCGACGAGCTCCTGCACGCGTTCAGCATCGGCACCGACCTCCACGGGTGTCGCCGTCGTCATCATCGTCCCTCCTCCACGCCGAGGATCCGCAGGACCTCGGGCATCACGGTCTCCGCACGCTCGCGGACCTCTTCGGCCGACAGGCTGGCCATCGGGTGCGCCACGGCGGTGAAGTCGAACGCGGGGAATCCCTGCACCTGCGCCATCGCGCGTCCCGACATGAAGAACGAGTCGGAGGTGATCGAGACGGTCGGGATCCCGGCCCGCTCGAACAGGATGCCGTCGGCCACCGTCGCCGCCGAGCACGATCCGCAGTCGCCGACCGCCGTGACCACGACGTCGTTCTCCGCTGCGATCCGCTCGAGCAGCGCCTCGGCGACCGGAGTGCCGAAGTAGTCCTTCGTGTACAGCGTCGCCTCACCGGCGCCGTACTCGCGCTGCAGATGATCCGCGATCTCCTCCAGGAGCATCGTGGAGTTCGGCTTCGTGTTGTCCAGCAGCCCGATGCGCAGGCCCTTCAGGCTCACCGGTCGCGGCGCGAGGGTGCCGTCTGCGGCGCCCTCCGCCATGCCGGTCGGGTCCAGCAGCGCTTCTTCCCATGCCATGTCGATGTCTCCTCGGTACGTCTGTGTCCAGGCGCCGGTCAGGATGCCACGGGGCGGCACGACGCGGGCAGGGCAGTTTTCACTCGATGGAAAGGTGGGTGCTCGAGCCGGTGTGCGCCGGACAGGATGCTGAAGAGCAGACACGACAGAGGGAGCGTCGGTGCAGCCACCCATACCCGCGACGATGCGGGCCGCCATCCTCGCCGGCGGCGCCCCGAACCTCACGGTGCGCGAGATCCCGACCCCCACCCCCGGTCCGGACGAGGTCCTGCTCGAAGTGATCGCATGCGGGGTGTGCCACACCGACCTGCACGTCATGAAGGGTGAGGTCGCCTTCCCCCGGCCGGCGGTGCTCGGGCACGAGGTCAGTGGGCGCATCGTCGCGATCGGCGAGGGGACAGAGGATGCGCGGGGCTTCGCGATCGGCGACACGGTCGTTGCGGGTTTCATCATGCCGTGCGGTTCCTGCCGGCAATGCCGGCGCGGGCGGGATGACCTGTGCATCGAGTTCTTCCGGCAGAACCGGCTGGAGGGGACGCTGTTCGACGGCCGCAGCCGCCTCCGCATGCCGGACGGCTCGTTCCTGGCCATGTACTCGATGGGCGGACTGGCGGAATACTGCGTCGTCCCCATCTCCGCGCTGGCGCAGCTGCCGGACACGCTCGACCCGGAGACCTCCTGCCTGCTGGGATGCGCCGGCCTCACCTCCTACGGCGCGGTGTTCCGCGCCGCGCAGGTGGAGTCGGGGACCACCGTCGCGATCGTCGGCGTCGGCGGGGTGGGCTCGAGCCTCATCCCCATGGCGCGGGCGGCGGGATCCACCACGATCGTCGCGGTGGACATCGCCGCCGACAAGCTGGAGGCGGCGCGCGAACTGGGCGCCACCGTGCTGGTGAACGCCCGTACAGAAGACCCGGTCGCAGCAGTACGCGCCGCCACCGGGGGCGTGGATGTCGCTTTCGAGGCGCTCGGCCGCGCGGAGACGTTCGGGCAGGCCCTCGCGATGATCGCCGAGGGCGGCCGGCTCGTGGCCATCGGCATCGCTCCGACCGGCACGGCGGCGGAGGTGGAGATCACCCCGCTGGTGCGCCGCGGACAGCACATCGTCGGTTCCTTCGGCGGCCGGACGCGGCAGGACCTGCCCGTCGTCGCCTCCCTCGCCGCGCAGGGCGCCTACGACACCGAGCGGCTGGTGACCCGACGGTACCGGCTGGAGGACGCCGACGCGGCCTATGCGGCGCTGGCTCGCGGGGAGATCACCGGCCGGGCCATCATCACGACCCGCCGGGAGGCGGAAAGGGAGACGACGACATGACGACCGAGGCGATCGCGCTTTCAGAGCTGAGCGGGCAGAAGGGGCGGGAGCTGGGCCCCTCCGCGTGGCACACCATCACGCAGCACGACATCGACGTGTACGCCGATCTGACCGGCGATGACAACCCGATCCACGTGGACGAGGCCGCCGCGGCCGCGAGCCCGTTCGGCGGGCGCATCGCCCACGGCATGCTGACCCTGAGCATGGTGGTCCGTCCGCTCAGGGAGATCTACCGCGTCAGCGGCGCCACCACCGGTATCGTCTACGGTTTCGACCGCATCCGCTTTCCCGCCCCTGTGCCCTCCGGCTCGCGCATCCGGGTGAGCGGACGCATCGCCGAGGTCGAGGAGAGGCAGGATGCGGTGCAGGTGACGCTCGCGCTCGCGTTCGAGGTCGACGGTGGCGGCGCCAAGCCCGCCGTCGTGGCCGAGCTCGTGCTGAGGCACTTCCGGTGAGCGCGGTGCGACTGGACGATCGGGTCGCGATCGTCACAGGGGCCGGCCGGAGTCTCGGCCGCGCCTACGCGCGTGCCCTGGCCGAGGCGGGCGCGGCAGTCGTGGTCAACGACGTGGATGCGGCCGCCGCCGACACCGTGGTGGCCGAGATCACCGAGACCGGCGGCAGGGCCGTCGCCGAGGTGGGACCGGTGGGCCCCACCTCGACCGCACAGGCGCTGGTCGAGCGGGCCGTGGCCGAGTTCGGCCGCCTGGACGTGCTGGTGGCCAATGCCGGCGTGCTGCGCGACCGCGTGCTGTGGAAGATGACCGACGAGGACTTCGACGCCGTCGTCGAGACGCACCTGCGCGGATCGTTCACGTGCGGCCGGGCGGCCGCGCAGCACTTCCGGGACCGCGGCGAGGGCGGCCGGATCATCCTGGTCGGCTCTCCGGCGGGGCAGTTCGGCAGCTTCGGGCAGACCAATTACTCCGCGGTCAAGGCGGGGATCGTCGCCATGGCACGCACGTGGTCGCTGGAGCTGGCGCGCGCCGGCGTGACGGTCAACACCATCGTGCCCACCGCCCTCTCCCCCATGACGGCGACCATCCCCGAGTACACGCAGGCCTACCAGGACCACGTGGCCGGTCTGCCGATCCCGGAGCACCTCCGCCGCGAACGGGCGCTGGGATCGGTCGACGACGTCGCGCCGCTCGTGGTCTGGCTGGCCTCGGACCGCGCCGCGCACGTGACAGGGCAGGCGATCGGGATCGGCGGCGACCGGCTCACGCTGTACGCGCACCCGGACATCCTCGCCACGGACGACGCGCTCGGAGGGTGGAGCGCCGAGGCCATCGACCGCGCGTGGTCGGAGCGGTTCGCCGCGAGAGCCCAGCTGTCGGGACCGCCGTCGCGCCGGGAGCAGCCGGCATGAGCGGCATCCATTACAGCGATCTGTGGCGGGGCATCGCGGCTGCCGACCCGGAGCGCCCGGCGATCATCACGCGCCGCGACACGATGACGTACGCCCGCTTCGCGGCGGAGGCCGGTGCGCTGGCCCGCCACCTGCGCGCGCAGGGCGTCGGCGTGGGCGATGCCGCAGCCCTGCTGCTGTACAACCGGACGGAGTATCTGACCTTCTTCTGGGCGTGCCTGGCCATCGGGGCGGCACCGGTCGCGATCAACTACCGCTACCGGGCCGGTGAAGTGCGCTCTCTCCTGGAAGACAGCCAGGCCAAGGTGCTCATCGCGCCGACCTCCCTCGGCGCCGTCGCGCAGGAGGCGGCGGCCGGGATCGACCCGCCGGTTGCACTCATCTCGGTCGACGACGGCGGACCGGCCCTTGCCGGCGCCGCCGCCTATGCCGACATCGTCGCCGGCGGCGGCGCGCTGCCGCCCGCGGCACCGCGGGGCGCGCACCTGCGGCTGTACACGGGTGGAACCACGGGAATGCCCAAGGCGGTGGTGTGGGAGATGGACACGCTGCTGGAGGCGCGTCGCCACTCGACATGGGGCGTCATCGGCATCGAGCCGCCGGCCGACCTGGCCGGCGCGGTGCGCATCGCGACCGACCCCACCACACCGCGCGTGGCGACCCTGCCACTGCCGCCCATGCTGCACGGGACCGCGCAGTCGATGTCGATGGGCACGCTCGCCCTCGGCGGCACGCTCGTGCTGCACGACGAGGCCCACCTGGACCTCGCCGCGGCGCTGCGCCTGGTGCACGAGCACCGGGTCACGCGGCTCGTGGTCGCCGGCGATGCGGTCGCGCTGCCGTTCGTCGAGGCGGTCGAGGCGGAGGGGCGGGGCCTGCCCCACGTGGACTCGATCTTCAGCTCCGGGATGCGGTTCGGCGATGCGGTCAAACGGCGGCTCCACGCTCAAGGCGACATCATGATCGTCGACCTCCTGGCCTCCAGTGAGGGCGGCCCGTTCGCGTTCGGCACCACACGTTCGGCCGACGACCTGCCCGCGCGCTTCATGCTCACCCCGGGCACGGTGCTGCTGAGCGAGGACAACACCGAGATCCCCCTCGAGCCCGGGGCACTGGGGATCCTGGCCTTCCGCGGCGTGCTCCCGCGCGGTTACCACGGCGACCCGGAGAAGACCGCCCGCGCGTTCCCGACGATCGGGGAGCATCGGTACGTGGTTCCGGGCGACTGGGCCCGCGCCCGCGGCGACGGATCGATCGAGCTGCTCGGGCGCCTGAGCGCCGTGGTCAACACGGGTGGCGAGAAGGTGTTCCCCGCCGAGGTCGAGGAGCAGCTGCTGGCACATCCGAGTGTCGCCGACGCGGTCGTCTTCGGCCTGCCGCACGAGCGCTTCGGCGAGGTGGTCAGCGCCATGATCGTGCCGGTGGAGGACGCCGAGATCGATCTGGACGCGCTGGTGTCGCATCTGGACGAGCATCTGGCGGGATATAAGAAGCCGCGCCACTTCTTCATCCGGGTATCACTGGAGCGCAGCCCCACCGGGAAGGTGGAGCTCGCACGGGTCAAGGCAGACGCGTCCCGGGAGCGGGACGCATCCAGACAGGGGGCACGATGACCATCGACCTGAGCACGATCAGCGCCATCGACATGCACGCCCACGTGCACGTCGACGGCAGCGGACGCACCGCGTCGCCGCCGCAGCTGTCGGCCGCGATGGCGGCCTACTTCGGCAGCAGCGAGCCGCCCCGCACCGTCGAGCAGACGGCGCAGTACTACCGCGAACGCGGGATGGCCGCCGTGGTGTTCACGATCGACGCCACCACGAACCTCGACCACGCGCCCAACAGCATCGACGACCTCGTCGCCGGGGCCCACCGCAACGGCGATGTGCTCATCCCGTTCGGCAGCGTCGACCCCCTGCAGGGCGAAGCGGCCGTGGAGGAGGCGCAGCGGCAGGTCGGCGAGCTCGGCGTGAGCGGCTTCAAGTTCCACCCGTCGGTGCAGGGTTTCGATCCCTCCGCGGAGGAGTTCGTCCCGCTGTGGTCGGCGATCGAACAGCTGCAGGTGCCGGTCCTCGTCCACACCGGACAGACCGGGGCGGGGGCCGGAACCCCGGGTGGCTGGGGATTCCGGCTCGCGCTGTCGAACCCCATGCTGCTGGACGACGTCGCCGCGCGGCATCCCGATCTCCAGATCATCATGGCCCACCCCAGCGTCCCGTGGCAGGACGAGGCGATCTCCATCGCCACGCACAAGCTCAACACCTGGATCGACCTCTCCGGCTGGTCGCCCAAGTACTTCTCCCCCGCCCTCGTGCGGGCCGCACGCACCTACCTCACGCACAAGATGCTGTTCGGCACGGATCTGCCCGCCCTCACCCCCGACCGGTGGCTGCGGGATTTCGACGGCCTGGAGTTTCCGGAGGAGGCGCGCGCGATGATCCTGAAGGACAACGCCGCCCGCCTGCTGGGCCTGTCGTCGTGAACGCAGCCGCGCCCGTGGACCTCTTCGGCTTCGCCGAACGGCTCACCCCGGGAGAGCACGACAAACTGCGGCAGCTGCGCGAACTGCTCGACGCCCGCGCCCGGCCGCACCTGGCGCAGTGGTGGGAGGACGCGCACAGCCCGGCACACCTCCGCGCCGAACTGGCCGCGCTCCGCCTGGAGGACGACCCCGCGCTGCTGGGCGAGGACGGCCTGCCGCGTGCCGTGTACGTCGGGTTCCGCCACTTCGAGCTGGCGCGCTTCGACATGTCCATCGGCACCCTGTACGGGGGCCAGGTCGGCATGTTCCGCACGCTCGTGCGCAGTGGCGGATCGGCGGAGCAGATCGCACGGTGGGACCCCCGCATCCCCTCGTTCGAGCTGACCGGATGCTTCGCGCTCACCGAACCCGGTCACGGCTCGGACGTCGCCGGGGGCATGGAGACGATCGCCACACGCGACGGCGAGGGCTGGCGCATCAGCGGCCACAAGCGCTGGATCGGCAACGCCGCACTGTCGGAGGTCATGGTGGTCGTCGCCCGCGACGCCGCCGACGGACGAGCCAAGGCCTTCCTCGTCCCGCGGGAAGCGCCCGGGGTGACCGTGAGCGACATCACCGGCAAGCTCGCGCTGCGGATGGTGCGCAACGGCGACATCCGGCTCCAGGACGTCTGGGTGCCCGAGACCGACCGGCTCGCCCGCATCGACTCGTTCGCCGACATCGCGGCGATCCTCGCCCAGCTGCGTTACGTCGTCGCCTGGAATGCGGCGGGCCTGCAGGCCGGCGCGTACGAGGCGGCCCTGGGCTACGCGATGCGGCGGACCCAGTTCGGCCGGCCGATCGCGGGATTCCAGCTCGTGCAGGAGAAGCTGGCGCGGATGCTGGGGAACGCCACCGCCACTCTCGCGATGGCGGTGCGGATGACCGAGCTGCGCGATGCCGGCCGAGCCGAGGAGGTCCATGCCGCCCTCACCAAGGGCTGGGTCGCCGACCGGGCTCGCGAGACGGTGGCCCTCGCCCGCGAGATCTGCGGCGCGGAGGGGATCCGCGTCGACACCGACGTCGCCCGCTTCTTCGCCGACGCCGAGGCGCTGTACACCTTCGAGGGCACGCACGAGATGAACGCGCTGATCGTCGGGCGGGCCATCACCGGCCTCAGCGCATTCACGCGCTGACCCGCCGTCAGCTGTCGGGCCGGCCGTATCCGGCGGCGACGAGCGCGCGGCCGATGGAGGTCGCCGTCAGGCGCACGAGGTGGATCATGTTCTTGCCGTCCACGTCCTGTTCAGTCAGGGCCAGCGAGACGGCGGCCACGACCGATCCGTCCACGCCGTGGATGGGCGCTGCGACGCCGATGTGGACGTCGTCGATCTGCCGGTCGCTGACGGCGTAGCCGCTCCGCCGGATGTCGCCGAGGAGCCGATCCAGCAGCACCGGATCGGTGTACGTGCGAGGCGTGAAGGCCGGCAGCGGGCCGGCCAGGACCTGCGCGCGCACGTCGTCGGGCGCGTGCGAGAGCAGGACGAGGCCGATCGCGGTGGCATGCAGCGGGTAGCGGGCTCCGGCCAGCGGCCGACGCACCTGCCTGCGCGGGCTCTGCACCCGTTCGATCGAGACGAGCTCCAGGCCCTCCCGGATCGCGAGGTGGGATGCGTACCCCGTCGTCTCGTACAGGTCCAGGAGGTAGGGGCGGGCCAGGCGCAGCAGCCCCACCGAGCGGGGTGCCAGCGACGCGACCTCCCACAGCCGCAGCCCGATGTTGTACCGCCCGTCGCCGTCCCGCTCCAGCGCCCCCCATTCGGTGAGCCGGCCCACGATGCGGTGGCACGTGGCGATGGGCAGCCCCGTGCGCCGCGAGATGTCGGAGAGCGACTGCCGCACGCGTCCGCCCTGGAACGTGCCGAGGATGGCGAACGCCCGGTCGATGAGCGAACGCGCCCCGTCCGCTGTCGTACTCTCGCGCGCCGTCGTCACCCTGTCATTATCGACCGGATGCGCCCGCGCCCGTTGCCCGGATCAGGCGAATCGCCGGAATCAGGACGGATTGGGCCCGGAGCATCCTGAATCGGGCGATTCTCCTGATCTCGGGCGGGGGTGGGCTACGCGTCGAGGACGTACTTGAGCTGCTCGACGGCCCAGTCCAGCTCCGTCGCGCGGATGACCAGCGGCGGGGCGATGCGGATCGTCTGCCCGTGCGTGTCCTTGACCAGGACGCCGCGGGCCAGCAGCCGCTCGGCGACCTCCCGCCCGGTGCCGACGGCCGGATCGATGTCGATGCCGGCCCACAGCCCGGCCGCCCGGACGGCGGTGACGCCCGAGCCGACGAGTTCGGCCAGCCGCCCCTGGAGGTGCTCGCCGAGCGCCGTGGCGCGGGTCTGGAACTCCCCCGACGCGAGCATCTCGACCACGCGGAGCCCGACGGCCGCCGCCAGCGGGTTGCCGCCGAAGGTGGAGCCGTGCTCCCCGGGGCGGATGACCCCGAGCACGTCACGGTCGGCGACGACGGCCGACAGCGGCAGGATGCCGCCACCGAGCGCCTTGCCCAGCAGGTAGACGTCGGGCACGACGCCCTCACGGTCGCACGCGAAGGTCGTGCCCACGCGGCCGAGGCCGGACTGGATCTCGTCGGCGATGAACAGCACGTTCTTCGCGGTGCAGATCTCGCGGACGGCGCGGAGGTAGCCCTCCGGCGGCACGATGATGCCCGCTTCGCCTTGGATGGGCTCGATCAGCACCGCGGCGGTGTTCTCGTCGATGGCCGCCTCGATCGCGGCGGCATCGCCGAACGGCACGCGGACGAACCCGGCGGCGAAGGGTCCGAAGTCGTCACGGGCGGCCGCGTCGTCGCTGAACCCCACGATCGTGGTGGTGCGGCCGTGGAAGTTGCCGTCGGCCACGACGACGGTGGCCGCATCCGCCGGGATCCCCTTGACGCGATACCCCCACGCGCGGGCCACCTTGATGCCGGTCTCGACGGCCTCGGCGCCGGTGTTCATGGGCAGCACGAGCTCTTTGCCGCACAGGTCGGCCAGCGCAGCGGCGAAGGGCCCCAGCCGGTCGTTGTGGTACGCGCGGCTGGTCAGGGTGAGCCGCTCGAGCTGCTCACGGGCGGCGGCGAGGATCGCCGGATGGCCGTGACCGAAGTTCAGCGCGGAGTAGGCCGACAGCAGGTCGAGGTACCGCTTGCCCTCGACGTCGGTCACCCACGATCCCTCGCCGCGGGAGATGACCACCGGCAGGGGCGCGTAGTTGGATGCGACGTGCTCGCGCTCGTCGTCGATGATGTGCATCGTCCCGGTGTCCAGCCGCAGGGTCATCGGACCGCTCCCCGCAGTTCGAGCGTGCAGCACTTGATGCCGCCGCCACCCAGCAGCAGCTCGGAGAGGTCGAGCATGATGGGCGTGTAGCCGCGCTCGCGCAGCTGCGCCTCGAATCCGGTCGCGCGCGGGGAGATGATGGCATTGCGCCCGTCGCTGGCGGAGTTCAGGCCGAACACCGCGCCGTCGGCATCCGACACCTGGATCGCGTCGGGGTAGCGCTCGCGCAGGATCGCCTGGCTGCGCTCGTCGAAGGCGTTGGGCAGGTAGGCGATGTTGGCCCGCTCGGCTCCCCCGGGCCCCTCGACCGGGTCGAGGACGGCGATCGCGGTGTCGAGGTGGTAGAACCGGGGGTCGGTCAGGGTCAGGGAGACGACCTCGCGGCCGAACACCTCGCCGACCTCGCGGTGGCTGTCTCCGGTGGAGCGGAACCCGGTGCCGGCGAGGATCGTCTGGCCGACGAGGAGGAAGTCCCCCTCGCCCTCGTTCACTTCGGCCGGCTCGACGACGTCGAAGCCGTTCGCCGCGAACCACTCCATGAACGCCGGACCTTCGGGCACCCGCTCGGCGAAGCGGAACTTCGCGCCGTACGCGACTCCGTCGATGAGGAACCCGCCGTTGGCGGTGTAGACCATGTCGGGCAGGCCGTCGATGGGGTCGATGAGGTCGACGTCGTGACCCAGCGCGAGGTAGGTGTCGTACAGCGTCTGCCACTGCTGCAGAGCGCGGGCCGTGTCGGTGGGGCGGGAGGGTTCCATCCACGGGTTGATGCTGTAGCTGACCGTGAAGTGCTCGGGACGGCACATGAGGTAGCGGCGGTGCTGCTGGATGCGCTCGGTGCCGGTAGCGGGGGCGACGGATTCGTGCGTGGACATACAGCTCCTCGGATGAGTGCGGCGGACGCTGTCCCCGGGCCCGGCGGAGCTCTGTGAAGCCGGCGATCCGGGCACGCCGCGACCATTGTGCCACGCGCCCACGCCCGGGGGCGAGCGGCCCGCGCCACCTTCGAAACACCACATCCCGTCCGAAACACCGCGCGTCGCCGGGTGTTTCGGACGGGATGTGGTGTCTCACCCGGCGGCGGGCGGGGCCGGCGGCGGGCGGGGCGGGTCAGATGACGGCGGCGCTCCAGGGGTCGGGCGTGCCGTAGCGGTGCGCCGTGATCGAGATCGACTGCTCGCGCAGGAACGGCGGCAGCTCGAGACGCCCGGCGGTGGTGACCTCGTCGGCGTAGACGGCGAGATCCGGATCCCCGGCGACCGCCGCGGCCAGCGCCCGGTGCAGCGCCGTGACGCTCTCGCGCGCGCCCACCAGCCGCGCGCGCGGAGGGCGAGGGGCGGATGCTGCGGCCTCGTCGCCGTCCGGGGTGCTCGGCGCGACCATCCGCTGCATCCACTGCTCGTCGGTCTCGACGGCGACGGGGACGCCGAGGTCGCCCAGGGCGCGCCGGACCTCGCCGGGGAGCCCCACCGGGGTGCTCAGCGTGAAGCCCCCGCCCGCCCGCACGCCCGCGAGCACGACGCGCAGCACCGCCTGCCACGGAGCATCCGCCGTCGCCCGCACCGCCACGCCGTCGACCGGCCGGTAGCGCAGCAGGTTGCGCTCGACGCCGAGACGGGAGACGTCCTTCACGCGGCCGAACTCCCGGTCCCACGCGATCGCGTCCGAGAGGGCGCCACGGCGGAGCCACTCGAACGCCTCGTAGTGCAGCGTCGACTGCGCGGCCTCGATGAGGCCCGTGATGCGCGAATCGAGCCCGCGCAGGTGCAGGGTCGAGGATGCGGGTCCGCCGCTGGTTCCCCGCCACGACCCCAGACCGACGAGGTAGTTCGGGCCGCCGGCCTTGGCGCCGGGGCCCACGGAGGAGCGCTTCCACCCGCCGAAGGGCTGGCGCTGCACGATCGCGCCTGTGATGCCGCGGTTGACGTAGAGGTTCCCCGCCTGCACGCGGTCCAGCCACAGCGCGAGATCGCCGGGATTCTGCGTGTACAGCCCCGCGGTGAGGCCGTACTCCACGGCGTTCTGCAGCTCGACGGCCTGCGCGAGGGAGGACGCGTGCATGATGCCGAGGACGGGTCCGAAGAACTCCTCGCGGTGGAAGCGCGACCCGGGCGACACGCCGGTGCGGATGCCGGGGGTCCAGTATCGACCGGCCTCCTCCGGGCCGAAGTCCAGCTCCCGCGGTTCGACCAGCCACCGCTCCCCCTCGTCCAGCGTCGTCAGCGCCCACGCGAGCTTGCCCTGCGGCGCCTCGATGAGGGGGCCGACCTCGCTCAGCGGATCGGAGGCGGGGCCCACCCGCAGCGACGTCGTGGCGTCCACGAGCTGCTGAGCGAATCGCCGCGACCGCGCGACGGGACCGACGAGGATCGCCAGCGACGCGGCGGAGCACTTCTGACCGGCATGCCCGAACGCGCTTCGGACCAGATCGGATGCCGCCAGGTCGAGGTCGGCGGAGGGCATCACGACGATCGCGTTCTTGCCGCTCGTCTCGGCCAGCAGCGGCAGGTCCGGGCGCCAGGAGCGGAACAGCTGCGCGGTCTCCCACGACCCGGTGAGGACGACCCGCTCGACGGCGGGATGCTCGATGAGCGATCGACCGAGGGTCTCCTCGTCGAGGTCGACGAGCGCGAGCACCTCACGGGGGATGCCGGCGTCCCACAGGGCCTCGGCGACCACGGCGGCGCAGCGGCGGGCCTGCGGTGCGGGCTTGAAGACCACGCCGCTGCCGGCGGCGAGCGCGGCCAGCACGCCGCCGGCGGGGATGGCGAGGGGGAAGTTCCACGGCGGGGCGACGACGGTCACCCGTGCCGGCGTGAAGACGGCGCCGGGGACGCGGTCGAGCTCGCGCGCCGTCGCGGCGTAGTAGTCGGCGAAGTCGACCGCCTCGCTCACCTCGGTGTCGGCCTCGGCGAACACCTTGCCGGTCTCGGAGGCGGCGACCTCGATGAGCAGCCCTCGCCGTGCGGCCAGGACTCGGGCCGCACGCGTGAGGATCTCCGCGCGCTCCGCCGCGGGGCGCGCCGCCCAGGCGGCGGATGCGTCCCGCACGCCGCCCACGACGGCATCCAGCACCGCCGCATCCGCCACGCGCGCATCCGCCAGCACGGCGTCGCCGCCGACCGAGGCGGGCACACGGGCGAGGACCGCGGCGGCCCACTCCCGGTTGGCCGGGAGTGCGGGATCCGAGTCGGGGGCGTTGCGGAACCCGGGCGCGCCGACGGCGGCCTCGTCGTCCTCCCGCGCGGAGTACACCGCCGTCTCCACGAACGCCTCCCCGCCGAAGACGACCCGGCCGGGATCGTCGTCGTCCGGCGTGGCCGATCGCGCGATGCCGAGCACCGCCTGGGTGAGTCCCTCCTCCGCGGCCGGGGGGTCGCGGAGGATGCGCGGCGCGTCCGGCGCGGGCTCGCCCTCCCGCTCCTGGCTGCGCCGGGCGCCGACGGGTAGTCGCGGATCGGCGGCGCGCTGGACGGAGGCCAGGTACCGCTCGCGCTCGCGGGCGAACAGCTCAGGATCATCTGCGAGATCGAACGCCGTGGAGAGGAAGTTCTCCCCCGCCGCGTTCTCCTCCAGGCGGCGCACGAGGTAGCTGATCGCCACGTCGAACTCGTCGGGCCGCACGACCGGCACGTACAGCAGCACGGCCCCGACCTCACGGGCCACGGCAGCGGCCTGCCCCTGGGCCATGCCCAGGAGCATCTCGACCTCGACGTCGGCGGTGACCCCGCGCTCGGTGGCGAGGAGCCACGCGTGGGCGATGTCGAAGAGGTTGTGGCCGGCCACCCCCACCCGCACCGCGGCGGTCGATTCGGGCCGGAGGGCTTCGGAGAGGCACCGCAGGTAGTTCGCGTCGGTGTCGAGCTTGCTGTCATAGGTGGCCGTCGTCCAGCCGTGGAGCACCGCGTCCACGCGTTCCATCGCGAGGTTGGCGCCCTTTACGAGGCGGATCTTGATGCGCGCAGCACCTCCCGCCACCCGCTGACGCGCCCACGCGGTCAGTTCCCGCAGGGCCGGCAGCGCGTCCGGCAGGTACGCCTGCAGCACGATCCCGGCCTCGAGCCCCGCGAGGCGCGGATCCTCCAGGACGCGCGTGAACACCGCGATCGTGAGGTCGAGGTCGCGGTACTCCTCCATGTCGAGGTTGATGAACGTGCCGTCGGCGGCGGCGCTGAGGTACAGCGGCATGAGGCGCTCGGCCACGCGCTCGACCATGTCGTCGAAGGCCCACAGCGACAGGTGCGACGCGATCGCCGACACTTTGACCGAGACGTAGTCGACGTCGGGTCGGCGGATGAGCTCGTGGATGCCGTCGAGCCGACGCTCGGCCTCTGCTTCTCCCAGCACGGCCTCGCCCAGCAGGTTGAGGTTGAGCCGCGCGCCGTTCTCCCGGAGCTTCGCGAGTGCCGGGCCGAGCTTGGCGGGGCGGGCGTCGACCACAAGGTGCCCGACCATCTCGCGCAGTGCGCGGCGCGCGATCGGCACGATGGGGGCGGGGAGCGCGGGCGCCACGGCACCGCCGACGTGGACGGCGCCGCGCAGGTACCACGGCAGGAAATCGGGCACGAGCGGGGCGATGCGGTGCAGCTGGGATGCAGCGGCCGAGAGGCTCTCGGGGCGCATGACCCCGTCGACGAAGCCGATCGTGAACGGCAGCCCCTGCGGATCGCGGAGCACGCCCGCCAGGCGTTGCGCGGACCGATCCGCCGGCTCGGCGGAGGACTCGGACACCCACCGGGCGGCGAGTTCGACGGCACGGTCCGCGAGGTCGGGCGGCAGCGCGGGCGCAGTCGTGCTCATGCTCGACAGCCTAGGCAGGTGCCCCCGGCGCCCGGATGCGCCGTGCCGCGCGCCACGGCAACTCTCCGTGCCGCCTCACGACCGACCGACTTCCGTATCGATCCGCCGGACGTGCCGTCAAGAGTGTCCGTAAAGGTGAACTGCTCGATAACCTGGCACCACGTGCGTCCGGCGGGGGTCCGGAACGGCGCGTTCCGAGGGGGAACACGTGCTCGCTTCCGTGCTCTGGTGGGTGGGTATCGCCGCAGCCGTTCTGCTGCTGGTCGCGGGCGTCCTGCTGGTGGTGTTCGGCGCCCGTCGCCTGCGGCGCCGTCCGGCCCCTGCGCCGACGGAACCGGCGGGGCCGACAGCGGCCGCACCCAGCCCCCACTACGCCCACTACGACCCGGCCAACCCGCACTACCGCGACGGCTGGCAGTTCATCCAGGGCCAGTGGACGCAGGTGCAGGTGTGGGATGCCTCGTCGCAGCAGTGGTACGTCCACGGGGTCGACGCCACCGGCGCCGCCACGGCCACGGCGGTCGGCGTGACCGCCGCCCCCGCCGTATCCGCTCCGAAGAAGCGGGCGGCCGGCATCGCCATGCTCACCGTCGGCGCCCTGCTCGCCGTGGCCGCGATCCCCCTCGGCGTGGCATCCGCCGGTCCGCTTCTGACCAGCACCGCCGCCGCCGGCAGGCTGCCGACGGACATCGTCTCGGAGTCCGACGAGTTCCGTTACACCGCCGCGATCACGATCGCCGACGATGAGGAACTCACCTTCCGGTTCCGTGTCGACCCGGAGCCCTACGACGACGCGGCGTACGAGAACAACGAGCGCAACACCGCGATGGTGGCCGCCTACTACGACTCCGACTTCAGCCAGCTGGCCGATTACTACCTCGGCTCGTCGTCCATCGACCACTCCGTCACGCTCTCACCCTCCCCGCCGAAGTTCCGAAACGCCGACGCCGATCCGCTCTTCGAGGAGGACCAGCGGCGGTCGTGGGCGCCGATGGACACGCTGTACGTCGTGCAGTACCTCGACCCCGACGGCAAGGAGTTCGACAAGCCGATCGTGACGATGGCGCACGTGCGTCCGACCACCGAGGTGCCGGCCACCCCGCAGGTGCAGTACACCGCCGCCGCCGACGGATTCCTCGAACTCACGTGGGCACCGGTCGAGGGCGCCGTGGAGTACGTGCCGCTGCTGGCCACGACGAATCCCGACCTCGGGTACACCGATTACGAGGCGCTGGGCACGGTGGACGGCTCCGCGACGGCCTGGTCGACGCGGGATGTCGAGACCGCGGACTGCTGGTTCAGCGGTATCGGCGACAGCGTGCAGAACTGCGCCCTGAGAGGGGCGTACCTCGCCCTCGAGAACGGCGAAGCCATCGGCTACGGCCTGATGGCGATCGGCGCGGATGGCGCCCGCTCGTTCATCGACCGCTTCGACGGCCGCATGCTCAACGCGATGCTGCCCGGCGAGGTGTCGATCGAACGCCCCGCCGGCACCACGACGGTGTACACCGGCACGCTGGACAGCTTTCCCACGACCGCGCGCACCCTCACTGTGGGAGCCACCCAGGGCGACGTGCCGCTCGTCTTCGACCGCGCCGAACGCGAGGGCGCGATCGGTTACATCCACGCGCGCGTGCCGGGCACCGTCGCGGCGGTCTCGCTCGGCTGGGATCACGTGGACGGCACGTGGGACGCGTTCGTCGAGGGGGTGCGCGCACGACTGGAAGCAGCGCTCCCCCGCCCCACCGGCATCTTCGAATCGTCGTACCAGGAGCTGGCCACGCCCGCGTCCGACGCTCCCGTGTCCCGGGAAGCGCCCGACGTGGACTTCCCGCTGCCCGACGAGTTCGGGGAGATCGGCGAATACGTCGCAGCGAACCTCATCGCGGGCAACGAGCGCATCGACATGGATGCGGTGGCCAACCCCTTCGCGCCCGGCGAGCTCGTGGAGGCCGTGATCAGTCAGACCCCGTACGCGATGGTGCGCACCTACAGCTTCCGGCAGGTCGACGAGCGCCTCGTGCTCGAGGTGGACTATCCGCTCCCCGTCGAGGAGATGCGCCGCGTGCAGGAGGAGACCCGCGCCAAGGCGCAGGCGGTCGTCGCGGAGGTCGTCCGCGACGGCATGGGCGAGCGCGACATCGCGCTCGCCCTGAACGACTGGATCACCGCCCACGCCGAGTACGACTACGTCGCCTTCGACGCCGTCCAGGCCGACCGCAGCCGCTGGTACGCGCCGGAGTACGCGCCGGCGTGGCGGGCCGACGGGATCCTGCTCGGCGGGTCGGGGGTGTGCGCCGGGTACGCCCTCGCCTACAAGGCCCTCTCCGACGAGGCCGGGATCGACACCGTGTACGTCCTGGGCAACGCCAACGCGACCGGTCACGCCTGGAACAAGACGTTCATGGACGGCAAGTGGCAGGTGGTCGATCCGACCTGGAACGATGCACCGACACCCAACGAGCTGTTCGGCATCTCCGACGAGGTCGCGCTCACGCAGTGGAGCCACGAGCTCAGTTCGACGCGATGGACGATCCCTTCGATGGTGGGGCAGTACGCGGCCGGCTGATCAGTCCCACACGCTGGGGGCGGGCCGGCGCTGCGAGGGCAGCGCGGATGCCGCGGCCCACTCGTGCACCCACGACTCGACGTCGGGCAGCCCCTCGGGGTAGCCGAGCGCGGTGAACAGCTCGTCGTGGTCGACGGTGCCGCCCGAGCGCTTGAGCATGCGGGCGCGGATGATCGCCCGCGCGTAGATCTCGCCGCGCACGACCGCCCGGTGCTCGAGGTACAGCGCCCGGTCGTCGTGGCCGATGAGGCGGGTCTCCAGCTCGAAGCGCTGCCACAGGTTGAGCGACTTTCGGAACGTGACCGTCTCGCTGGAGACGACGGGGTACCACCCGTGAGTGTTCATCTCCTCCAGCAGGCCCGTCCGCACGAGCAGATCCCACCGCCCCAGGTCGAACACCGACAGGTAGCGGCCGTTGTTCATGTGCTTGAGGATGTCGATGTCGGTGGGGAGCGTGGTCAGCCGGATGCGGCCGACCGCGCTGGGCGGGAGCCGCTTCCCCGAGCGGCGCACCGAGCGCCGAGCACGGGCGATGACCAGGAGGGTGCGCCAGAGGAGATTCACGATCCGCGATCGTAGCTTCCCCGGCCACCCACGCACACTCCGTTGTGGGATGGCGACAGTCCTGCCGCCTCCCGGCCCGGCCCCGTCCCGCCCCAGGCTCAGCCCCACGTTCGCGCCACATCCGTGCATCCGCGCCATTTCTTAACGGCGCGGACGCATCGAACAGGCGCGGACGTGGGATCGGGCCGAGGGACGGGGGTCAGGTGCGGGCGACGTCCAGCTGCACCACGGCCCACGACAGCGGGGGCAGCGTCGCGCGCAGCGTGCCGTCCTCGAGTCCGACGGAGCGCAGCGGCACCAGCCCTACCGTGTCGGGGGCGTCCTGCGTGTTGGCGGCGTGCCGGTCGCCGCCCTCCGGCAGCGTCAGCACCTCCGCGTCCCGCACGCCCGTGACCCCGAGCCCGCGCACCTCCAGGGTCACCGAAGCCTCCTCGTCCAGCGAGCGGTTCGCCAGGAACAGCGCGGCGCGGCCCGACTGCTCGTCCCACGTGGCCGCCGCATCCACCGCATCCACGTCGCCGAACTTCGTCGTCGCCAGCTGCGACGACTCCACCGCCAGGCGCAGGATGCGGCCGCGCGCCAGCTGCGCGATGCGGGCGAAGGGCCAGAAGATCGTCTGCCGCCACGCCGGGCCGTTCTCCTCTGAGCGGATCGGGGCGATGACGTTGACGAGCTGGGCCTGATTGGCGATCCGCACGCGGTCGCCGTGGCGCAGCAGGCTGTGCAGGAACGTGCCGACGACGACCGCGTCGGTGACGGAGTAGGTGTCTTCGATGAGCCGCGGATGCTCCCGCCACTGCCGCGCGACCAAGTGCGGCTGGTCGTCGGTCTGCAGCCCCTCCTGATACCAGACGTTCCACTCGTCGAAGGAGATGTCGACCTGCTTGGTGTGCTTGCCGGCCGCCTTGACGGCGTCGATCGTGGCGATCACGCCCTCGATGAACGCATCCATGTCGACGGCTTCGGCGAGGAAGGATGCCGCATCCTCGTCGCGCTCCTGGTAGTACGCGTGCATGGAGATGTAATCCACCTCCTCGTACGCGTGGGTCAGGACGGTGTGCTCCCACGAGCCGAAGGTCGGCATCTGCCGGTTCGACGACCCCACCGCGACCAGCTCGAGGTCAGGGTCGACGAAGCGCATCGCCTTCGCCGTCTCCTGCGCCAGCCGGCCGTACTCGTGGGCGGTCTTGTGCCCGATCTGCCACGGACCGTCCAGCTCGTTGCCCAGGCACCACAGCCGGATGTCGAAGGGCTCGGGCGACCCGTTGCGCCGCCGCAGGTCCGACCAGTACGTCCCGCCCGGGTGGTTGGCGTACTCCACGAGCGCGCGCGCCTCCTCGACGCCGCGCGTACCCAGGTTCACCGCCTCCATCACCTCGACGTTCGCCTCACGCGCCCACTCGACGAACTCGTGCAGGCCGAAGGCGTTCGTCTCGACGGTGTGCCACGCCCCGTCGAGACGCCGCGGCCGCTCGGCCACCGGCCCGACGCCGTCCTCCCACAGGTACCCCGAGACGAAGTTGCCGCCGGGGTAGCGCACGACCGTGGGCCCCATCTCCTTCACCAGTGCGAGGACGTCGCGGCGGAACCCGCGCGCGTCGGCCTCGGGGTGCCCCGGCTCGAAGATGCCGGTGTAGACGCAGCGGCCCATGTGCTCGACGAACGAGCCGAAGAGCCGTCGGGGCACCTCGCCCACGGTGAAGTCGCGGTCGATGACGATGCGGGCGCGGGGCATGGTTCTCCTGTTCGACGAGGGGTGGGGATGCTGCGCAGACGGCTCAGGTGCCGCCGAAGCCGGTCGTGGCCACGCCGCGGACGATCTGCTTCTGGAAGATCAGGAACAGCACGATCAGCGGCACCGAGGCGAGCACGGCCTGCGCCATGATCTGCGCGTACTGCACGCCGTACGCGCTGATGACGGTCTGCAGGCCCACCGGCAGCGTCATCAGGTTGGTGTCGTTGATGATGAGGAAGGGCCAGAGGAAGTTGTTCCAGGTCGTGATGAAGACGAAGATCGCCACGGCCGCGAGGATGCCGCGCGACAGCGGCAGCACGACCGACCAGAACACGCGCACGCGCCCCGCTCCGTCCACCCGCGCCGCGTCCTCGAGCTCGATGGGCACCTGATCGAAGAACTTCTTCAGGATGAACACCATCGCCGGCGCGACGACCTGCGGCAGGATCAGCCCCAGGGGGGTGTCGACGAGGTTGAAGGCGAGCATCTCGTAGAACAGCGGAATGATGAGCACCTGCGGCGGCACGACGATCGAGGCGATCACGACGCCGTAGAGGAAGCTCTTGCCCGGGAACTCCAGCCGCGAGAACGCGTAGGCCGCGAGAGCGGAGATGGCGATGGTGATGAGCGTGACCGCGGCGGAGGTCCACAGGCTGTTGAACGCCCAGATGTAGACGTTCCCCTGCGCCAGGATCGTGGAATACGCGTCGATGGTCGGACCGGTCGCTCCGATCCAGCTCCCCCCGGACGCGGCATCCGTCTCGGTCATGAACGACGTCGCCACGGCCCACAGGAACGGCAGCAGCCAGCCGATCGCCATGAGGGCGAGGGCGATGAAGGCGAGGACGTTGAGAAGGCTGAACCGACGGGCGCCCGGCTTCCGGACACGATCGGGGGTGTCCGCCGCGCCCTCGGGGGTGGCGAGAGGGGCGCGGGCCTGCGCGGTGGTGCTCATGACTGCTCCCCCCGGCGACGCAGTGCGAACGCCTGTATGACGCCGATGATGACGATGATCGCGAAGAAGACGTACGAGATGGCGGCGGAGTACCCGAAGCGGTAGCCGACGAACCCCGCCTCGTAGATGTACTGGACGATCGAGCGGGTCGTGTCGCTCGCGATGCCGCCGAGCATCTGGTACGCCTGGTCGAAGAGCTTCAGCGAGGCCAGGATCTGCAGGATGACGATGAGCACCGTCACCTGACCGAGCTGCGGAAGGGTGATCGACCACAACTGCCGCCACGGCCCTGCGCCGTCGAGGGACGCCGCCTCGTACTGCTGCTCGGGGATGTTCTGCAGCGCTGCGAGGTAGAGCAGGAAGTTGAAGCCCACCGTCCACCACACCGTGGCGATGACGATCGCGTACATGTTGGTGTCGGGGCTCTGCAGCCAGGCGAGCGGCTCGAGTCCGAAGGACTCCAGAATGCGGTTGGCGGCGCCGATCTGCGGGTTGAAGATCCACACCCAGATCTGCGAGATCACGGTGGAGGCCAGCAGATACGGCAGGAAGAACGAGAGCCGCCACAGCCATTGACCGGGAAGGCCGCGGTGCACGAGGAGCGCCATGACCAGCGCGACCAGCACGAGCGGCACGGTGGAGAGGATCGTGAACCACGCGGTGTTCCCCAAAGAGCGCCACATGACCGGATCGGTGAGCGCCTCGGCGTAGTTCGCGAATCCCACGAACGCTCCCCCGGCGCCGGTGAGGGACTGGTTGGTGAAGCTCAGATACAGCCCGTGCAGGAGCGGCCACACCAGGAACAGGAGGAAAGCGAGGAGGAAGGGCGCGAGGAAGCCCCACGCCGCGGCCGCCTTCCGTCGCTCCCCCGCATGGCGCCGGGTGCCGGCGGCGGCGCGCCCGGTCACCACGGTCGTGGTCGTGGGGGCGGATGCGGTGGCGGTCATGCCGTGCCCCCTTCCGGGTTGGCCGGATTGGGCGTTCTCAGTTGCGAGTCCAGCCGGGAGCGGAACCGCGCGATCGCCGCGGAGGGGTCGTCCCCGCCGAGCAGCACGTTCTGCACCGCCGAGCCGAACTCGGCCTGGAAGCGCGACCCCGAACCGGTGAACCACGCCGGCGGGTCGTAGCGCACGTACTCGGCGGCCTCGGCGTAGTGGGCCTGCGGAAGCAGGTCGGCGTAGTCGGGCGCCTCGGTCACGGGCAGGTACGCCGGGATGTGCCCGGCCCCGGCCCAGTCGAACGAGCCTTTCAGGATGTCGGCGACGAACCGGTAGACGAGGTCGCGGGTCTGCGGGTCGGGGGCGTTCTGGTGGGGCAGGGTGAACGCGTGCGAATCGGCATAGACGCTCGGGGTTCCGAAGAGGCTGGGGATGATCGTGGCGTCCAGCGGCAGATCCTGCTCCTGCATCGAGCGCAGCTCCCACACGCCGGTGAGGAACAGTCCGCTCCGACCGGTTGCGAATTCGGCGATCGCGGACTGGTAGTCGTTCTCGCGCGCGGCGATCTCGCCGTCCAGGAGCTGCTGCATGAACGTCAGGGACGCGACCGCCACGTCGTCGTCCATGTCGGCGCTGCCCCCTTCGGGCAGCCCGATCTCCATCCCGTGCTGGGTGTAGAAGGTGTAGAACAGGCGCCACATCTGGGCGCCGTCGCCGAGGTACCCGTACGACAGGCCGTGGCCCTCCGATTCCCCGGCCACAGCGCGGGCGAGTTCGAGGAACTCCTCCGGCGATGACACCGGACGCAGCCGCCCGTCGCCGTCCAAGACGCCGGCGCGCTCGCAGATCTCGGTGTTGTACATCAGGATGAACGGGTGCGCGTCCAGCGCCAGGCTGTAGAGGTCGTCGCCGACGAAGCCCTTCTCCCAGATCGCCGCGGGGAACGTGTTCTTCTCGACCCCCAGTTCGGCGAGCCGGCCCACATCCCACGGGTCCAGGAGGCCACCGGGGGCGTACCCCACCACGCGCGACGCGTGCATGACCGACAGGTCCGGCGCCCGCCCGCCGGCGGCCGCCATCGCGAGCTTGGTGTAATACGGCTCACCCCACGACAGCACCGTCGGGCGCACGAGGTAGGAGCTCTGCCCCGCGTTGGCGGTGTCGATCAGCCCCGACATCGTGACGCCGTCGGCACCGCTGAGCAGATGCCAGAACTCCAGTGGGCGCGCGCCGGGCGTGACCGCACCGGGGGTGCAGGCCGCCAGCGCTGCCGTTCCCGCCAGCGCCGTCGCCAGTCCGAGGAACTGCCTTCTGCTGAAGGCGGAAGGTGCCGTCATCGCCACTCCTTCGTGACCCGTCCAGGGGAGGATGGACAGCATCCTTACATCGATGTAACGGCGGGGCAAGTGCTTTCGCGGAACACCGGCACTCAGCCGGCCGGCGGGATGCGGGTCGCGGTGCTCTCCCTCTCCACGACGTGGTGCGGGATGGTGACCGCCTGCGGCGCCTGCCCGGGCCGGTCGATCCGCTCGACGAGGAGGCGCAGCGACTCGTGCGCGAAGAGGCGCCGATCGAAGCCCACCGTCGTCAGGGACGGAGTCGTGAACCGCGAGACTTCGATGTCGTCGAAACCGGCGACCAGCACGTCGTCGGGCACCCGCAGCCCGGCTTCGGCGAGTTCGCGGATGGCGCCGACGGCGAGGGAGTCGGTGAACGCGAGGACCGCATCGATCTGCACGCCGCGCGCGCGCAGTTCACGGACCGCCGCGGCACCCGTCGCCATGCTCCACGGCAGAAGGTTCACCTCGCGGGCGGGGTCCGGGTCCAGCCCCGATTCGATCAGCGCGTCGCGGAACCCGGCCAGCCGCAGACGACTGGTCGCCGTGGCGTGCTCGGGCCGGTCGTCGCCACCGATCGCGGCGATGCGCCGGGCGCCGCGGGCGATCAGGTGCAGCGCCGCATCCTTCGCCGCCCGGCGGCTGTCGATGAGCACGCGATCCGTCCGGTGCTGCTCCACCTCGCCGATCAGGACGACCGGCGGCAGGTCGTCGGCGCGGTCGATCACACTGTCCTCGAGCCGGATCGGATTCAGGATGAGGCCGTCCACGAGGTGCGCGCGTGCGCGGGAGAGCAGATCGCGCTCGCGCTGCGGACGGTCGGCGGTCTCCTCGATCTGCACCGCGAAGCCGCGCTCGTGCGCCGCCTCGACGAGGAAGTGCAGGAGGTCGGCCGAGTACGCCGTCGCCAGGTCGGGGAGCGCGACCGCGATGACCCCGGAGCGCCCGCTGCGCAGACCGCGCGCGCTCAGGTTGGGCACGAAATCCAGGGCGGTCATGGCCTGCTCGACGCGCGCCCGGGTGTCGGGACGGACGTGGACGGCGCCCGTGAGCACGTTCGACACGGTCTTGGGCGACACGCGGGCAAGTGCCGCGACGTCTTTGACCGTCGCGCGGGCCGTTCGCATGTGCTCAGGATAGGGCGACGGCACGACCGCGCCGGACGGGCCGGCATCCCCCGCGTCCTCTAGGCTGGCGCCGTGAACGCGGGGGCGCCGAACGGTGGGGGCGATCAGCCGTCCGCTCCTGCCCGCGGGCGGGGGCTGCGCTGGATACGCGCAGCGACCGACCGCGTCCCCACCACGTGGTTCGCCGGTCTCGCCACGGCGCTCTTCCTCGCCGGCACCGCGGCTTTCGGAGGCCTGTCGACGGTGGCGGCCGAGCCGGTCCGGGAGCTGTCGGCCGGCCAGGAGCACATCAACGACCAGCTCGCCCTTTCGGTGCAACGCGCGGTGCTCGTCGACGACCTCCCCGAAGTCGGCGTGGAGGCCGGGGCCGGGGAGCGGGTGCTCGCGCTGATCGCCATGGTCGAGAACCGCTGGACGCAACCCCTCCCCACCGTCGGCGACACGAGCGTGACGCAGGCCGTGCGCATCTCCGGCCTCGGCGACACCCGCCCCGACGCCGTGGCACGCTACGACGACGCGACGCACTCTCCGTGGCTGCAGCCGCGCGTGCCCGCGGAGGTCGTGATGGCGTGGACCGTGGATGCCGGCGCCTTCGAGGCGGGCGACACCCTCTCCGTCGAGCTGCACGACACCCGGCTGTCCGTCGGACGGCTCGTGACCGCCGGCGAGGCGTGGGTCGATCCGGTCCTGGCCGCGCGTGTCTCGGTGAGCATCACCGACGTCGGCGCAGGCGCGTCCACGGAGGAACCGCGATGAGACGCTGGCTGGCATGGCCGATGGGCGCCGCCCTGCTCTTCGGGGCGTGGCTGGTGACGCTGGCGACACCCACCGCGGACGCCGACGAGGCTCCCTTCGTGGTGCCCGCCGCCCTGGGCGAGGAAGCGCGGGGGCGGTCCATCACGGTCACGGTGACGGATGTGCGCCTGGCAGAACATGTGAGCGCCGGCGCGTGGGCCGGCGAAGGCGTATGGCTCGTGGTCGACCTCGACGCGGCCGCCGCGAGGGAGGAGGACCGCACGGCCCTGGGTGGGGCCAGCCTCGCGATCGGCGAGCGCACCTACCGCGCCAGTGAACGGCCGCCCTCGCTCTTCCAGCAGCCGCTGCTGGTCGGCATCCCCCGCGAAGGGAGCCTCGCGTTCGAACTGCCGCCGGATGCCGTGGACGAGCAGGCGGTCCTCCGCCTGTCCGGGGATTGGGAGACCCGGCTGGACTCGCTCATCGAGCTGCCTCTCGATCTGGCCGACCTCGACCCCGTCGACAGCGTGGAGCTGACGGAGACCGGGTGGGCGCGACCGTGAGCAGCCGATGGTTTCGCCGCAACGCCTTCGCACTCGTGGCGGTCGCCGTGCTCGTCCCCGCCACGGCGGTGGTCATCGGCGGGAACGAGTGGTGGTCGATGTTCGGCCGCGACCGCGTCTTCGCCGTCACCGTCGATCAGGACGCGCCGGTGGACTTCGGCGGCGCGAGCTACGGCCCGGCGACAGCATCCGTCGTTCCTGCCGGTGACACGCGAGATCTTCCCGACGGGACGAAGGTCGTGACCGTCGAGGTGCCCGTGCGCACGGGCGAAGGGCCGGCGACGTGCGGCTCCCCCATGCTCAGGGAGCTGAGCGGGGCCGGCCGGCAGTGGGATGCGGCGGGCGGGCTCTCCGGCATCCCCTACGACGAGCGTCCGGCGTCATGCGCGCCCGACCGCACCGGCGCCTACACCGTCGTCGTCCCGTTCCTCGTCCCCGACGACGTCTCGGGCCCGCTCGGCCTCGACCTCACGATCGTGCACGAGCTGCCGCGCTTCCTCCGACTCGTCGTCGACGTGCCCTGATGCCACCACCGGTGCGCCGATCAGCGCCCCCACGGTGGCGTCGTACGCGCTGGCGACCAGCACGGTGCGGAGCGGATCGGTGATCGCCAGCACCGCCAGCGCGAGGAGGGAGTCGGCCACGAGCCAGAACGTCCAGAAATCCTGCGGCCCGATCAGCCGCGTCACGCCCCACTCCAGCATCCGGCCACCCAGGACGAGGAGCGCGTAGAGCAGGACGTATCCGCCGATGAGGATCGGCCCGCCCCGCCACATCAGCACGAGAGCGCGCCAGATCGGGCGGAACCGTTCGCCCAGGCCCGATCCGATGTCGGTCAGGCGGCGCCGGAGCAGCTGGGGCAGGGCGCTGTACCGCCCGCGCACCCGCTCCAGGATGCGCGCACGCACCGTGACGCCCTCGGGCGCCACCGCCTGCCCGTAGATCACCCCGGCGATCGTCAGCCAGGCCAGGGGCAGCAGGACGACGCCGCCGATCTCGCCGACCAGCCACTCCACCGCATCCCATGTCCAGGCCACCGGCGACACCATCTCGGCGAGCCACGTGCGCAGATCCGCCAGCCACGCCATGGCCTGACGAGCCTGCACCCACGCGTTCACCTGTCCGAGCACGTCGGAGATGAGCAGCACCGTGAGGAAGACCCATACGGCCTCGAGGTACACCGCCCCCACCGCGAACCAGCGCGGCACCCGTGCGGCCCACTTCTTCCACGCCCACCGGCCGGCGAGGGCGAGCACGATGACGGCGATGGTCCACGGCTCGAATCCGAGCCGGTCGACCGTACCGGCGGTGTCGACGGCCGACACGCCCTCGGCGAAACGCCGTTCGGTCTGCACCTCCAGGGCGCGGGACAGGTACGCCACGACGTCTTCGCGAAGGAACCCCCACGCGGCGTAGACGGCGAAGAACGGCAGGATCGCCGCCAGCAGCGCATCACGGAAGGAGCGCCGGCGGGCGCGTGCGTCGGCGGGAAGGGGCGCGATCGCGCCGAGGCGGACCATGCCCTCGCGCAGCACGAGGAACATCGCCACGAAACCGACCAGGCGCGAGAGGATCGCCAGCGGCAGCAGGAGCAGACCGCCGATCGCGGTGAAGGCCCCGACGAAACCCGCCAGTTCGATGGCGAGGTAACGCCCCAGCATCCCCGCGAGGAACCATGCCAGCAGTGCCGGCCAGTGCGCGACGAGCAGCCGTCCGACCGAGCCGACCACCGCGCGCACGCTCTCACAGTAGCGGCCGGTCTGCCGCCGGGCGCCGCCTCGCCGCGCCGGGTCCGGCCGAACCGCACGTTCGCCACACATCCGTGCATCCGCGCCATCCTTAATCGGCGCAGTTGCACGGAAGTGGCGCGAACCCGGGATGGTGGCGGAGGGCCGGATCACGTCCGCCCGAGCCGGTTCGCGCAACGGCGCGACGCTCGATTTCCGCCGCCGGGGGGCCGCGCGTAGAGTCTGCCCCATGGAAGCCGAACTGCAGACTGACATCGTCGTCCGTCCGGTGCGGGACGTGGATGCCGAAGCCCTGGGGCGCGTGCACGCGACGTGCTGGCACGAGACCTACGACCACCTGATCAGCAAGGCCGCCTTGGAGCGCGTCTCCCCCAAGCGGATGGCGGAGCTGTGGACCCACTGGGCCGTCCAGGGCCCGGAGTTCACCATGCGCGCCGCGCTGGTCAAGGGCGACATCGTCGGGTTCGCCGGCTCGGGCCCGGCCCGCGACCGCGATGCTCCCCGCAACCGCGAGCTCTACTTCATCTACCTGCTCGACGCGTGGCACGGCACCGGCATCGGCCAGATGCTCTTCGACGCCGTCGTGACCAAGGACGAGCCGCTGTACCTGTGGGTGGCCGAAGACAACCCCCGCGCGCACCGGTTCTACACGCGCAACGGCTTCGCTCTGGACGGGGCATCCCACACCGAGCCGTTCCTCGGCGAGACCCTCACCGAAGTCCGCTTCGTCCGCTGACGTGCTGCAGGTGTGGGCCCTCGAGGGCATCGGGGAGGTCGCGCCGGGCACCGACCTCGTCGAGCTGATCGCCGAGGCCGCCCGCGGGGAGCTGCAGGACGGCGACATCGTCGTGGTCACCTCCAAGATCGTGTCGAAGGCCGAGGACCGCTTCGTCGTGGCCGACGACCGCGAAGCGGCCATCACCGCCGAGACCGTGCGCGTCGTGGCATCCCGCACGTCTCCCACCGGTCATGTCACGCGCATCGTCGAGAACCGGCTCGGCATGGTCTCCGCCGCCGCCGGCGTCGACGCCAGCAACACCCCGCAGGGCACCGTCCTCCTCCTGCCCGAGGATCCGGATGCGTCGGCGCGGGCGCTCGCGGCGGGCCTGCGGGAACGGACCGGCGCCCTCGTGGGGGTACTCATCTCCGACACCCTGGGACGGGCGTGGCGGGAGGGCCAGACCGACGCCGCGATCGGGGCGGGCGGGGTGCAGGTGTTCGAAGACCTGCGGGGCGGCGTCGACGCGGAGGGCCGCCCGCTCGTGGTCACGATGCCGTGCGTGGCCGACGAGCTCGCCTCCGCCGCCGACCTCGTCAAGGGCAAGGCGGCCCGTCTTCCGGTCGCCGTGGTGCGGGGCCGCGCCGACCTCGTCGGTGCGCTCGACCTGCCCGGCGCGCGCGCGATCGTCCGCCCCGCCGAGCGCGACATGTTCCGCCTCGGCGCGGACGAGGCCTACGCCGCCGGCCTCGCGGACGGCGCCGCATCCCACCTCCCCGACTGAGGCGCCTCGCTCCGGCTCCCTCTCCTTCCTCGCCCCGTACTCCTCAAAACCGACGCGCCGGCGGGCCCGATCGGCCCCTTTTCGGCGGATCGCGGCGCGGACTTGAGGAGTTCGGAACCGGAACCGCCTCCCGGACCTCGGGCGCGGGCACGCCAAGGCGGAGAGCAGCCGCGCGCCGCGCGGGGCCGCCTCCCCTCCGCCCGGACCTGTCCCGTCCCGAACTCCTCAACACCGACGCCCCGCCCGCCCGATCGGCCCGGTTCCGGCTCATCGCGTCGCGGTCTTGAGGAGTTCGGAACCGGCGGCGGCCTCCACTGAGGGCCGGGCGAGCGGCACCGGTACCGTAGACCGCGAAAGGCGGTGCCCCGTGCCCGGTCCCCGACGACTCCGGATCGACCCGATCGCTGAAGCCAAGCGGCAGTGGGTCGCCCACGGATGGACCGACGCCGCCCCCGGCATGGCGGCGGTGACCTCGATCATGCGCGCACAGCAGCTCGTGCTCGCCCGCGTGGACGCGGCGCTGCGTCCCTTCGGCCTCACCTTCGCGCGCTACGAGCTCCTCACCCTGCTGCGACTGTCGCGGAGTGGACGGATGCCGATGGCCTCCGCATCCGCACGCCTCCAGGTGCATCCCACCAGCGTCACCAACACGGTCGACCGCCTCCAGGCCGGCGGGTACGTCCGGCGCGAGCCACACCCCGAGGACGGTCGCGTCACCCTGATCGTGCTGACCGACAGCGGACGCGAGCTGTCCGAGCAGGCCACGGCGCGACTGAACGAGGAGGTGTTCGCGCAGCCGGGGCTCAGTGCGGAAGACACCGACGAGCTGGTCGCGATTCTCGCGCGCATGCGCAAGGGCGCCGGCGACTTCGACGACCCGCGGCCCCAGCCCGACCCGCTGTAGGCCCGCCTGATCAGCGCCCCGTGAACTCCGGGGAGCGCTTCTCCCGGAAGGCAGCCATGCCCTCCTTCTGATCCTCCGTGGCGAACAGCGACGTGAAGGCGGCGCTCTCGTACCGCAGGCCCGCGCTCAGCGGGGTCTCCAGCGCCGCGTCCAGCGCCGCCTTCGCTGCGTACAGCGACGGCAGCGACTTCGCGGCGATCCCGTCGGCGACCTCTCCCGCGACGGCGAGGAGCTCCCCCGCGGGCACGACGCGGGAGATCAGCCCGGCGCGCTCGGCCTCGTCCGCACCGATCCGGCGCCCGGTGAGCACGAGGTCGGCGGCCTTGTAGTACCCGAGCGCGCGCACGAGCCGCTGCGTGCCGCCCATCCCGGGAATCACCCCGAGCGCGATCTCGGGCTGCCCGAACGCCGCGGTGTCGGCTGCGAGGATGATGTCGCACATGAGCGCGAGTTCGCACCCGCCGCCCAGCGCGTAGCCGGAGACGGCGGCGATGACCGGGGTGCGCACGGCGGCGAACCGGTTCCACGCGCCGAAGTGGTCATCCAGCACCATGTCAACCGAGCTCTTGTCGGCCATCTCCTTGATGTCGGCGCCGGCGGCGAACGCGCGCTCGGATCCGGTGACGACGATCGCACCGACCCCGGAGTCGCGGTCGAATCCCTCGGCGGCCACGACGATCTCGTGCATCGCGCGCGTGTTCAGGGCGTTGAGCGCGCCCGGGCGGTTGAGCGTGATCCACCCGACCCGTCCACGCTGTTCGACGAGGATGGTGTCATAGCTGGTCATGTCGCTCCTTACGCGGCCTCACCGGACCGGATGGTGTGGATGATCCCGGAGAAATCCTGCCCTGCTCCGGGCCCCTCCGCGAACTGCGCGTAGAGCGCCTGGGCCAGCAGCCCCATCTGCGCGTCCACTCCGGTGCGGGCGATGGCGTGGGCGGCGAGCCCCAGGTCTTTCGCCATGAGGGCGCCGGCGAAGCCGGGGCGGTAGTCGTTGTTCGCGGGGCTCGTGGGCACGGGGCCGGGCACGGGACAGTTCGTCGTGAGCGCCCAGCACTGCCCCGACGCGTTGGCGGCGACCTCGAAGAGCGCCTCGTGCGACAGGCCCAGCCGCTCCCCGAGCACGAAGGCCTCGGCGACCACGATCTGGCTCACGCCCAGGATCATGTTGTTGCACACCTTCGCCGCCTGCCCGAGCCCCGGACCGCCGCAGTGCACGACGCGCCGCCCCATCCGTTCCAGCAGCGGGCGGGCTTCCTCGAGGTCGGCCTCGTCGCCGCCGACCATGAACGCCAGAGTCGCGTTCTCGGCGCCGACGACCCCGCCCGACACCGGGGCGTCGAGGCTGCGGTGCCCGGCGGCCTCGGCGAGCGCGTGCGCGGCACGCGCGTCGTCGACGGCGATCGTGGAGCAGTCCACGAACAGCGTGCCCGGCCGGGCGGACTGCAGGAGTCCCGCCGAGTCGTCCGACCCGCGATAGGCGGCGAGCACGTGGCGCCCTTCGGGGAACATCGTGATCACCACGTCGGCGGATGCGGCGGCCTCGGCGCCCGACGCCACTGCCGGCAGCCCCGCCTCCCGGCCGGCGTCCAGCGCGGCGGGGACCACGTCGAACACCACGACCTCATGTCCCGCGGATGCGAGGTTGCGGGCCATCGGCAGCCCCATGTGTCCCAAGCCCAGGAATGCGATCCTCATCGTGCGGTCTCCTTCGTCCGATCGGTCACGCGGCGACGAGGTGCCGGCCGATGATCACGCGCATGATCTCGTTCGTGCCCTCGAGGATCTGGTGCACCCGCAGGTCGCGGACCACCTTCTCGATCCCGTAGTCGTGCAGGTAGCCGTATCCGCCGTGCAGCTGGAGCGCGGCGTTGGCGACGCGGAACCCGGTGTCGGTGGCGAAGCGCTTGGCCATCGCGCACCGCACGGATGCATCCGGAGCCTTGGCGTCGACGGATGCCGCGGCGTCGAGCACCATCGTGCGCGCGGCGTACAGATCGGTGGCCATATCGGCGAGGGTGAACACGACCGACTGCCGCTCATCCAGCGGCTCACCGAAGGCCGAGCGCTCGTGCACATAGCGCGTCGCCCGCTCCAGCGCCCACTGCGCGCCGCCGAGGGAGCAGGCGGCGATGTTGAGCCGCCCGCCGTCCAGCCCCGACATCGCGATGGCGAAGCCCTGCCCCTCCCCGCCGAGGAGGTCCTCTGCGCGGACGCGCACGCCGTCGAAGACGACCTGCCGCGTGGGTTGGGCGTTCCACCCCATCTTCTTCTCGTTCGCCCCGAAGGAGAGACCCGGAGCGTCGGCGCGCACGAGGAACGCGCTGATCCCGCGCGCCCCCGGTCCGCCGGTGCGGGCCATCACGACGTAGACGGCCGCCTCGCCTGCTCCCGAGATGAACTGCTTGACGCCGGTGAGCACGAAGCCGTCGCCGTCGCGGACCGCGGTCGTGGTGATGGCCGCCGCATCCGATCCCGCCCCCGGCTCGGTCAGGCAGTAGCTGCCGAACCCCGTCATGCCCGTCAACTGCGGCAGCCATTCCCGCCGTTGCGCGTCGGTGCCGTACGCGTCGATCATCCACGCGACCATGTTGTGGATCGAGATGTAGGCGGCCACGGCGGGATCGCCCTTGGCCAGCTCCTCGAAGATGAGGACCGTGTCGGCGCGGCTCAGGGCACTCCCGCCGACGTCCTCGCGGACGTAGATGCCGCCCAGCCCGAGTTCGCCGGCACGGCGGAGGGCGTCGCGGGGGAAGTGCTTGCGTTCGTCCCACTCCAGCGCGTGCGGCGCGAGCTCGGCCTCCGCGAAATCCCGGACCGCCGCGACGATGGCGGCACGCTCCTCGGGATCCATGGGTTCGGTGGGCAGGGCGGTGGTGGTCATCGGATTCACGTCCTTGTGGGAGAAACCTGCGTGCGTCGGCGCGGGGTGGTGCGCGACGCCCTCACTTTAGCTGGACGCCCTAGGAGTCGCTAGCGCTCCGAAGTGTCTCCGCCGACGCACGCAAGCCTCAGGACGGTCCATCGTCGGCGAGCGCGGGGACGCTCGGGAACCGTCGCGCAGCGGGTGTCACCCGCTCCCCCCGGCACGCAGCCGGGGGAAGCGGTCGGGCTCACCGGCCGCTGACCTTGCCGAACAGACGCGCGATGGGCGCCAGCACGAGCGGCCGCGCCGCGATCCAGGCGGCGGCCATGACGACCACCGAGCCGACGAAGATCCAGAACCCGGTCCAGTTGTCCGCATACGCGTTCGGATCCACGGATCCCTGCGCCGCGTACATGTGGTTCAGGTTGCGCAGCGCACCCGTGGCGAACACCAGCGCGACGTGCGCGACGATGAACACCACGAAGTAGATCATGACGGGGAAGTGGATGCGCCGAGCCCACTCCAGCGGATACAGGCGGTTCAGCGTGGTCGCGTCCTTCGGCCAGATGCCGCTCATCCGCACGCCGGTCAGCGCAGCCAGGGGCGCGGCCACGAAGACCGTCGTGAAGTAGGCGAGCTGCTGGAGGGCGTTGTAGTTGACCCATCCGTTCTCGGTGGGCCAGTCCAGCGACACGTACTGCAGCGCCGCCGAGACGGCGTTGGGGAAGACCTCCCATGAGGTGGGGATGATGCGCATCCACTGCCCGGAGATGAACAGCAGGATGACGAACACCACGCCGTTCACGAGCCACAGGATGTCCAGCGACTGGTGGAACCACAGTGCGAGGCTGATCTTGCGCTTGGAGTTGCCGCGCGGCGACCAGAACACGCTCGGCCGCTTCTCCCGGCGCACCTGCAGTCCCGATCGGATGATGAGGATGATCAGGAACGCGTTGAAGAAGTGCTGCCATCCCAGCCACGCCGGGAACCCGACGGGGGCGCCCGCGGGAAGGTGGTATTCGCCCGGGTACTGCGCCAGGAAGCCCTCGCCCCACTGCGTCGACAGCAGCCACCGCACGAGAGCGACGGCCATTCCCGCGGCGATGAGCAGACCGGCACCGAGCACGACGACGGCGCCGGCCCACTGCAGGCGCGTGAAAGGCCCGTAGCGCCGGGGCTCCGCACGCTCCGCGGCCCGAGGAGCGGATGCGGCGGCTCCCGGCCACACCGCCGGCGTGAAGGGCAGCGGCGCGCGCGGCCCGGAGGGCACCGGCACGGCGACCTCGGCCGAGGCGGCAGGGGGCTGCTCGGAGACGACCGCCGCCACCGCATCCGGGTCCGCCTCGGCGGCGGGGGCGGAGGTCGGGGCGAACCCGGCGGGCGGCCAGGGCTCGCCGCCGGCTACGCGCGGCAGCCCTCGGCGCAGTGCGAGGCCGTCACCGGCCGCTGCAGCGGCGACGGGAGGAGCGGACGGACGCGCCGATGCGTGTGCGGCGGGGCTCTCCGCCGCGGCGGAGGACTGCGGCGCCGGCTCGGCGGAAGCGTGCGGGGAGGCGACGGTGGCCTGCGCTGCAGGGACGGCGGCGTCGGCCGGAGGCCACGGCTCGCCGCCGGGCACGCGCGGGAGCCCCCGGCGCACCTGAGGCCGTGACGCGGTCGTCCGGGCCGGCGCCGTGGCGGCGTCGTTCACTGCGGGAGCGGCCCGCTCGACGGCGGGCGCCGGCGCGGACGCGGCCGCGGGAGCCGGGGATGCGACGGCGGCAGCCGTGTCGCCCTCGGGTCCGTCAGCCGTGACCGCCACGACGTCGGCGGGCGGCCACGGGTCGCCCCCGGCCACGCGCGGCAGGCCGCGGCGCACCGATCTCGCGTACGTCGCCATGTGCGCGCCTACTTCTTCTTCGCCTCGAGCGCCGCGATCAGCTGCGGCACGACGGTGAAGACGTCGCCGACGACGCCGAAGTCGGCGATCTCGAAGATCGGCGCATCCCCGTCCTTGTTGATCGCCACGATCGTCTTCGCCGTCTGCATCCCCGCCTTGTGCTGGATGGCGCCGGAGATGCCGAGGGCGATGTAGAGCTGCGGCGACACCGAGACGCCGGTCTGCCCGACCTGGTAGGAGTGCGGCACGTAGCCGGCATCCACCGCCGCGCGCGAGGCGCCCACGGCGGCTCCGAGGGCGTCGGCCAGCTGATCGACCAGCTCGAACTTCTCCTTCGAGCCGAGTCCGCGGCCGCCCGCGACGACCTTGGCGGCGCCGCGGAGCTCCGGCCGGGTGGAGGTCGCCTGCACCTGGTCGAAGGATTCGACCGTGGCGGAGGGGGCGCCGGCCGGTGCCACCTCGAGCGGCACCGCGTTCAGCGGCTGCGCCTCAGCTCGCGCGTCGATCGCGCCCTGGCGCACCGTGATGACCGGCGCGCCGAAGGTGACGGCGGAATCGACGTTGTACGCGCCGCCGTAGACGGAGTGGTGCGCCACGATGCCCTCGTCGTCGCGTGAGACGCCGACGGCGTCGGCGGCGATCCCGGAGCGTGTGCGTGCGGCGAACCGTCCGGCGATGTCGCGCCCCTCGATGGAATTGGACACGAGGATCGCGTCCGGACGGACGAGCCCGGCCGCCGCGACGAGCGCGTCGACCGCCGGCGCCGAGAGGACGCTCGTGTCGCCGGTCGCCGTGAGCACCGTGTGTGCGCCGAGGGAGGCGGCCTGCTCGGCGGCCGCGGAGAGCAGCTCGGGCGTGGTCACGACGACGGCCACGGGGGTGCCGACACCCGAGGCCGCGCCCAGAAGTCCTGCGGCACTCTTGGCGAGCTCGCCCGAGGGCATGACGTCGACCATGACGAGGATGGAATCCGCTGCGAAATCAGTCATCTCGATGCCTCTCACACCAGGCGGTTCGACGCCAGGAAGTCGGCCAGCTTCTCGCCGGCGTCGCCCTCGTCGGTGATCTTCACGCCCGCCTCGCGCGGGGGCTTCTCCGAGACGGCGATCATGATGGATCGCGCTGCACCCGGGTCCATCGGGTCGACCTCGAGGTCGGCCAGCGACAGCGTCTCGAAGGGCTTCTTCTTGGCGGCCATGATGCCCTTGAAGTTGGGGAAGCGCGCGTCGGGAAGGGCTTCGGTGATCGAGATCACCGCCGGCAACGGTGCCGACACCGTCATGGTGCCCGCGTCGGAGGCGCGCGCGCCGCGCACGACGTCCTCGCCGATCTCCACCGAGCTCAGCGCCGTCAGATGCGGCACCTGCAGCAGTTCGGCGAGCATCGCCGGCACGACACCGCCCGTGCCGTCAGTGGACTGGTTCCCCGCGATCACGAGATCGAACCCGGTCCGCTTCACCGCGGCCGCGAGAACCTCGGCGGTCAGGCCCATATCTGCGCCCCGCAGACCCTCATCCACCACCTGCACGGCGGATCCGGCACCCATGGCCAGGCCCTTCCGGACCGTCGCCTGCGCGCTTTCGGGCGCCATCGACAGGACGACCACCTCGGTGCCGGCGTTCTTGTCCGCGAACGACAGCGCCACCTCCAGTGCGCGCTCGCCGATCTCGTCCAGCACGCTCTCGCTCGCTGCTCGATCGGCCAGACCCGTCTCCAGAGAGAGCTTGCGGTCCCCGTAGGTATCCGGGACTTCCTTGACCAGGACGACGATCTTCATGTCATCTCCTCACGATGCTTCGAGTCTACGGCGCGGAACGCAATGTACCCAATCCGGCGCCTGCGCGGTTCACCCGGGCACTCACACCGCGTTTATGTATACATACCGTGGCGCGCACGCGGCGGCATGTCGACCCCTGGTCTCGCGGTGGCGGCTCAGCAGTCCCACCGGCGGAGCAGAGCCGCGAGGGCCTGGCCTCCCCCGATGCACATCGTGACGACGGCGTATTCGAGGTCGCGGCGGTGCAGATCCATCGCCGCGCGCAGGGTGAGGATCGCGGCCGTCGCGCCGACCGGGTGACCGAGGGCGATTGCGCCGCCGTACGGGTTCGTCTTCGCCGGGTCCAGTCCCGCATCGCGGATGACGGCGATGGCCTGCGATGCGAAGGCCTCGTTGAGCTCGATGACGTCCACATCGCTCGGCGAGAGACCGGTCTGCTGCCACAGCCGATCCAGCGCGATCACGGGCGCATAGCCCATGATCTCCGGCTCGATGCCTGCCGTCACGACCGCCTCGATCGTGGCGAGGCCGCTCAGGCCGCGCTCGCGGGCGTCCGACTCGCGCATGAGCACCGTCGCGGCGGCACCGTCGTTGATGCCGGAGGAGTTGCCCGCCGTGACGCTGCCACCCTCCTCGAATGCCGCACGCAGCCCGGCGAGCACCTCGACCGTCGTGCCCGGGCGGGGATGCTCGTCGACGGAGACCTCGACGGGGCGGCGAACGCCCGTGGTGACCGGCACGATCTCCTCCGCGAACGCCGCACGCGCCGCATCCGATGCCGCCCGTCGCTGGCTCTCCACTGCGAACTCGTCCTGCGCCTGCCGGCTCACCCCGTAGCGCGTCGCCACCGTCTCGGCGGTGGTGCCCATGTGCCGGCCGCTGAAGGGGTCGGTGAGGATGGCGAGCGTACCGTCGAGGAGCTTCCGGTCGCCCAGCCGCGCGTTGGACCGCGCCTGGAAGTCGAGGAACGGCGTGCGCGACATGCTCTCGTCGCCGCCGGCGACGACGACGTCGACGCCGCCCCACAAGAGCTCCTGCGCGCCCGACCAGATGGCCTGCAGGCCCGATCCGCACAGGCGGTTGACCGTGAACGCGGGGATACGCGGGTGCAGGCCCGCGGCGAGCGCGACGCGCCGCGCGTTGTACGCGTCGGGACCGTTCTGGGCGATGCATCCCATCACGACTTCGCCGACGTCCTCGCCGGAGACGCCTGCCCGCGCGAGCGCCGCCGTGACCGCCGTCGCGCCCAGCTCGTGCGCCGGCACGCTCGACAGCGACCCGGCGAAGCTGCCGACGGGCGTGCGGGCGCCGGCGAGGATCACGACTTTCTCGGTCATCAGCCCGCCGCTTCCTCCGCGCGCTCGGCGACCTCGATCACCGCGGTGTCGGGGACGTACCCCTCGATGTGCCGCTCGTCGGGCCCGTTGTACTCCGACAGCGGGCGGATGAGGGCGTTGGCGGCCTGCTGCTCCATGATGTGCGCGGTCCAGCCCGTGATGCGGGCCGCGACGAACAACGGCGTGAAGGTGAGGATGTCGAACCCGATGAGGTCGTACGCGGGGCCCGACGGGTAGTCGAGGTTCGGGTAGATCCCCTTGCGCTCGACGAACTCCCGCTCCAGGGCGTCGTACAGCTCGGCAACGTCGGGGCGGTCGTAGTGGGCGACGAGGGTCTCCAGCGCCGCCTTCATCGTGGGCACCCGCGAGTCGCCGCGCTTGTACACGCGGTGCCCGAAGCCCATGATCTTGCGCTTCTCGGCGAGCGCGGCATCCAGCCACGGCACGACGTTCTCAGCCGTGCCGATCTCCTCGAAGATGTGCAGCACGGCCTCGTTGGCCCCGCCGTGCAGAGGACCTTTCAGCGCACCGATGGCGCCCACGACGGCGGAGTACAGGTCGCTGAGGGTCGAGGTGATGACGCGCGCGGTGAAGGTGGAGGCGTTGAAGGAGTGCTCGGCGTAGAGGATCATCGAGCGGTTGAACGCATCGACGACCACTGTGTCGGACTCCTCGCCGAAGGTCTGCCACAGGAAGTTCGCGGCGTAGTCGAGGTCGTCGCGGGGCTCGACGAGCTCCAGTCCCCGGCGCCGGCGCTGGCCATAGGCGACGATCGCGGGCAGCTGGGCGAACAGGCGGATGCTGCGATCCAGGTTCTCCTCGGGAGTGCCCACCGCGTCCATCACGTTGGCGATGCCGGCGGTGCCCTGCGCCCCGATGACGCTGACGGCGGTGCGCACCTCGTCCATCGGGTGCGCGCTGGTCGGCAGCAGGTCGATCGCGGACTTGACGTCGGGATGCAGCGCCCGATGCTGCCGCTCCGTGGCGCGCAGTTCCGCGAGCTGCTCGTCGGTGGGCAGCTCACCGTGCCACAGCAGGTACGCCACCGCCTCGAAGGGCTGCGTCGCCGCGAGCTCGTGCACGGGGTAGCCGCGGTAGAGCAGGCTGTTGGTCTCCGGGTTGACCTTGCTGACCGCCGTGTAGTCCACGACGACGCCGGCGAGGCCCTTCTTGATGTCGGTGTCGGTCATTGCCGTTCCTTAGAGGATGCCGCGTCAGCGGGCGACGGTGAAGTTGAACACGCTCGTGTCGAAGTGGTTGTAGCCCTCGTAGTCCATCAGGTCGTAGAGATCTGCGCGATGCTGCATCTCGTCGAGTTTCGACGTGAGATGGCCCTCGTCGACGAGCGTGTCCAGCGCGCGTTCGGCCGCCCCCATCGCCATGCGCAGCAGCGACACCGGCCAGATGACGATGTTCACGCCGACATCACGCAGCTGGTCGACCGAGAACAGGTCGCTCTTGCCGAACTCGGTCATGTTGGCCAGGATCGGCACGTCCACCGCCGCGCGCACCGCGGCGAACTCCTCCAGGGACCGCATCGCCTCCGGGAAGATCGCGTCCGCGCCGGCGTCCACGAGCGCCTTGGCGCGGTCGATCGCCGCATCCAGTCCGTCCACGGCGCGGATGTCGGTGCGTGCCATGATGAGGAAGTTCGGGTCGCGCCGCGCGTCGACGGCGGCGCGGATCCGCTTGACGGCGGTGTCGGCATCCACCACCGCCTTGCCGTCGAGGTGGCCGCACCGCTTGGGGTTCACCTGGTCCTCGATGTGCGTGCCGGCAAGGCCCGCGTCCTCGAGCGTCTGGATCGTGCGCGCGAGGTTCATCGGCTCGCCGAACCCGGTGTCGGCGTCGATGATGGCGGGGAGCTCCGTCATGCGGGCGATCTGCTGCCCGCGGCCGGCGACCTCGGTGAGCGTGGTGAGGCCGATGTCGGGCAGCCCGAGGTCGGCGGAGAGCACGGCGCCGGAGATGTAGACGCCCTCGAAGCCCTTCCGCTCGATGAGGCGGGCCGAGAGCGGGTTGAACGCCCCCGGGAACCGCAGCAGCTCACCCGTGGCGAGCCGCTCGCGGAAGAGGCGGCGCTTCTCGGCCGCCGGTGTCTGCGCGTACAGCATCAGCGTTCTCCTTCGTTGTCATGTCCGGAATTCAGGAGACACGCCGCGACGGCGCCGCTCCGGGGCATCCGGCGGCCGGTTTCTCCTGAGTTCTGAACAGGGCGGGGCATCAGAACAGCCCCTTCGGTGCGGGCGCCATGGCCAGCACGCCGGGCTTGGCGGTGATGTTCAGCTGCAGCACCTCGGCCGCGGTGAGCTCGGGAAGGCGCTGGGCCAGGTCGAGGAAGCGCTCGATCTCCTCCGGCAGCAGCACCGGCTCGGCCAGGAGCCGGAACTTGCGGACGTAGTCCTCCCGCGCGAACGGGCGGGCGCCGAGGGGGTGGGCGTCGGCGACGGCGATCTCGTCCTCGATCGTCGCGCCGTCGGCCAGCGTGATCACGACCCGGCCGCCGAAGGCCTTCTCGTTCGGATCCTCCGAATGGTAGCGGCGCGTCCACTCCGCGTCCTCGGCGGTGGTGACCTTGTGCCACAGCTCGACGGTGTCCAGGCGCCCCGCGCGCTCGGGGGCGTACGAGTGGACGTGGTGCCACGCCCCGTCCTGCAGGGCGACGGTGAAGATGTACGGGATGGAGTGGTCGAGGGTCTCGCGCGAGGCCGTCGGGTCGTACTTCTGCGGGTCGCCGGCACCGGAGCCGATCACGTAGTGCGTGTGGTGGCTGGTGTGCAGCACGATCGAGGCCACGTTCGCGGGATCGCGGAGCTCGGGATGCTCCGCCCCGAGGCGGCGCGCGAGGTCGATCCACGCCTGCGCCTGGTACTCCGCGGAGTGCTCCTTCGTGTACGAGTCGAGGATGCCGCGCTTGGACTCGCCCTCACCGGGGAGGGGCACGTCGTACGCCGCGTCCTTGCCGTCCAGCAGCCACGCGATGACGCCGTCTTCACCCTCGTAGATGGGCGAGGGACTGGTCTCGCCGCGCATCGCGCGGTCCACGGCCTCGACCGCCATCTTCCCGGCGAACGCGGGCGCGTGCGCCTTCCACGTGGAGATCTCGCCCTTGCGCGACTGCCGCGTCGCGGTGGTGGTGTGCAGCGCCTGGCCGACGGCCTGGTAGATCGTCTCGATGTCCAGGCCCAGCAGCGTCCCGATGCCGGCCGCCGCCGAGGGGCCGAGGTGGGCGACGTGGTCGATCTTGTGCTTGTGCAGCGAGATCGCGCGGACGAGGTCGATCTGGATCTCGTAGCCGGTGGCCAGGCCCCGCAGCAGCGCGGCGCCGTCACGGCCGGTGTGCTGGGCGACGGCGAGGATCGGCGGGATGTTGTCGCCGGGGTGGGAGTACTCCGCGGCCAGGAAGGTGTCGTGGTAGTCCAGCTCGCGCACGGCGACGCCGTTGGCCCATGCCGCCCACTCGGGGCTCGTGCGCCGCTCGAGTGCGCATCCGAAGACGGTGGCGCCGACGCCGCCGATCGAGACGGGGTGGTCCAGGGCCTGCTGACGGGCGGCGCTGACCGGGCGGCGGCTGAGGGATGCCGCGGCCACGGCGGCGTTGTCGATGACGCGGTTGATGATCATGTCGGCGACGTCTTCGTCGACGGCGACCTCGTCGGTCGCCACGCGCGCGATCGCCCACGCCAGCTGCCCCTCGCGGGGAAGGTCCTCGTCGCTGCGGTGCACGCGAACGTGGTGGGTGATGGTCATGGCTGTTCCTCCGGGAGGGACTCGAGGATGGTGGTCAGAGCGTTGTGCAGGTGCACGTGGGTCGCGTGCGCGGCGAGGTCGGCGTCGCCGGCGGCGATGGCGCTCGCGATGAGTTCATGCTCGCGCGCCGATTCGCGCAGGCGTACGGGGTTGTCCCGCGCCATCCGCCGCACCCGCACGAGGTGCGTGCGCACCGTGCGCAGGGCGGAGGTCAGGTATTCGTTGACGACGGCCGCGTCGATCGCCGCGTCGAAGCGGGCGATGAGGGCGTAGTAGGCGTCGGCCCGGTCCGAGGGTTCGGCGGCGGCGAACTCCGCCGCGAGGGCGGTGAACGCGGATCGGTCGGGAGTCGAAGCGGCGAGCCGCGCAGCCATCTCCTCAAGGGCACGGCGCACGGTGAACAGTGCCCGGATGTCATCGGCGTCGATGCCGGCGACGACGGTGACGCGCGGCGAGGCCTGCTCCACGAGACCGTCGGCGGCGAGACGCCCGAGGGCCTCTCGCAACGGCGTGCGGCTCACGCCGAGTCGCGTCGCCTGCTCGACCTCTGCGAGAACCGCACCGGGGGGCAGCGCACCGGACTGGATCTCGTCAAGGAGCGTCGCGTAGGCGCGGTCACTGGCCCGCATGGCTGCTCCTTCGGCGATCATCTGAACTCCAGTGTATACACCGAAGAGATCCGATCTCGAGATCGCCCGAAATTCACGCTTTTAGGTATACATCAGTTTCAGCAGCACGGGCGCCCGGTGCCGCATCCCGTCAGCCGTTGCTGCCCTCCGGGATGTAGACGGGCGACCAGTTCTCGGTGAGGTGTCCGATGATGAGGGCGCCCGCGGGCACCCCGGTCGGGGCGTCCCGCAGCTTCGGATGATCCGTCGCCAACTCGGCGAGCACGGCGTCCCGCACCCGGACCACCTGGGCGGCGCGGTCGCTCCCGAGTTCGGCCAGCACGTCGTTCTGGATCTTCGCTACCCCTTCCCGCAGGAGCGGAGCCGCGTTGAGATACGCCATCGGAATGGCCATGTCCATCTCGTGACGGGCCTCGGCATCCCGATGGCGCGTGGCCACCACCCACACCAGCGTCGCGAAGGACACGACGGCACCCGCCAGGGCGCCCTCCACTCCGGGCAGGTCCCCGTTCGCCAGCGCGACGGTCGTCACCGCGAGGAGCACGGGGGTCGGTGCCAGGGCGCGCGGGAAGGCACGGCTCAGGGTGCGCGTGCGTGCGACGGCGAGAAGCAGAAGGTCCATCGCGGCCACCGCCAGGCCCAGCCAGCCGGAGACGCCCGTGTCGGTGGGAATGCGTTGCACGCCGAGGGCGGTGACGAGCGCGAAGGCCGCCGCCAGGAGCGTGAAGAACAACAGCCACCCCAGCCATCCGCGATGGGGATCGCGCGGACCGAACCGCTCGCGGAGGGCCCGGTTCACCTCCCGCCGCGCGGACTCGGCCACGCCGCGCGCCGCGTGCCACGTGCGATCGGCCAGCCCCTCGCCGGCGACCCCGTCGATCGCGGCGCGCTCGACGTGCGCCGCGTTCAGGTGCCCGCGGACCACCTGCAGCGAGGCGATCCGGGTGTGGGTGATCAGCGCGTCATCGGACATCGTGCTCCTTCGCCGGCCCCAGTGTGCCGGGCCGGCATCGCATTCCGCAAATGCCGGTCCGGGGGGATGCCACCAACCCCGCACCGGCGTAGCGTCCCGCCCATGGAAGCTGTCATCCGCACGCGCGGGCTGCAGAAGCGCTACGGACGCGTTCTGGCGCTCGATGGGCTCGACCTCGACGTGTCACCCGGCGAGATCCACGGGTTCCTCGGCCCGAACGGAGCGGGGAAGTCGACGACGATCCGGATCCTCCTCGGCCTCGCACGCGCCGGCGGCGGCGAGGCGTCCGTCCTCGGAGGTCATCCGTGGCGCGATGCGGTCAGGCTGCATCGACGGATCGCCTCCGTCCCCGGCGACGTCAGCGTGTGGCCGAACCTCTCCGGCGGCGAAGCCATCGACCTCCTGTGCCGGCTTCGCGGGGGCGGGCGCTCCGCCGCCTACCGCGACGAACGGGCGCGCCTCCAGGAGGCTTTCCAGTTCGATCCCCGCAAAAAGGGCCGTGCGTACTCCAAGGGCAACAGACAGAAGGTCGCCCTCATCGCCGCGTTCGCCGTTCCCGCCGACCTCTACATCCTCGATGAACCCACGAGCGGGCTCGACCCGCTGATGGAGATGGTGTTCCAGCGGGAGCTGATGCGCGTGCGGGAAGCGGGGAGTTCGGTGCTGCTGTCCAGCCATATCCTGTCCGAGGTCGAGCAGCTGTGCGACCGGGTGAGCATCATCCGCGCGGGCCGGGTGGTCGAAAGCGGCTCGCTCAGCCAGCTGCGCCACCTGACCCGCACGCAGGTCTCCTTCGCCGCGCCGGACGGGCAAGTACTGCCACCCGTGCCCGACGCCCACGACCTGGAGGTGAGCCAGGGGCGCATGCGGTTCACCGTCGACAGCGATCGCGTGGTCGCGGTGCTTCCCGCCCTCGTCGACGCCGACGTCGCGGGGTTGCGCATCGAACCCGCCTCACTCGAGGAGCTTTTCCTCCGCCATTACGGCGACGACGTGGCCGGCGAGCAGGCGCCGTCGTGACGCGATTCCTCCTGCTCCTGCGTCACCGCGCGCGGCGCGACGTCCTTCAGCTGGCGCTGTGGATCCTCGGCACGGTCGCGCTCGCGGCCGCCGCCTACACCGGTGTCCGCGAAACGTTCGGCACGGAGCAGGATCGCACCGCGTTGCTGGCTGCGGCGATCGCCAATCCCGTCATCCTCCTCTTCCGCGGACTGCCGTCCGGGTCGGAGGAGGGCGCGTTCATCGCGTTCCTGATCCTGCCGTTCCTCGCCCTCCTGGCCGCGTTCATGAGCAGCTTCCTCGCGGTGCGCCACACGCGTGCCGACGAGGAGCTCGACCGAGCCGAGCTCGTCGCGGCCACTCCCGCCGGACGCGTCGTCCCCCTGGTCGCCACCCTGACGCACGGCGTACTGGCCAATGCGGTGCTCGCCCTCCTCGTCTCGACGACCCTTATCCTGCTGGGCCTGGGCAGGGGCGGGAGCATCCTCGCCGGCGCGGCCAGCGGCGTCACCGGCATCGTCTTCCTGGGCTTCGCACTGCTGGCGGCCCAACTCGTGCGCACCGCGCGCGCGGCGAACGCGGTCGCGGTCTGGGCGATCCTCCTCAGCTATCTGGCGTGTGGGATCGGCAACGCCCTCGGAACCCCCCGCGCCGACCTGCAGGAGATGGAGAGTGCGCCACTGGCGTGGTTCTCGCCGTTCGGCTGGGCGGAGAACACGCGCCCGTTCGATGCGGACGATCCGCGCCCGCTCGTCCTGAGCGCCCTGCTGGCCTCCGTGTGCGCGGCTGCAGCCGGTCTCGTGCAGGCCCGCCGCGATCTCGGCGGCAGTCTGCTGCCCGAGCGCCTCGCTCGTTCCACGGCGACGCGCGCTCTCGCGGGCCCGTGGGGACTGAGCTGGCGGCTGTCGCGGGGCGCGATGCTGGGGTGGGCGGTCGCCGGGCTGCTCGTCGGGCTGCTGTCGACCCGGCTGTCCGACCTCATCTCACGGATCGGCGACACCATCCCGTCGGTGGAAGCCCTCCTCGCCGCGCTCGGGACGAACGGAACGCTCGCGCAGGACACGGTGACGATCTTCTTCACGCTGACGGGCGTCCTGGCCGCGTGCGCCGGTGTGCAGACCGTCGTCCGCGCCCGCCAGGAGGAAGTGCGCGGCACGGCGGAGCCGGTGCGTGCCGCCGCCGTCGGTCCCGTGCGCTGGCTTGCGGGGTATCTCGTCATCGCGGGAGCGGCCATCCTGGCCACCGTCGGCAGCGCGATCGGAGGAGCGATCCTCGGCCTGGCGTCGCTGGAGGACCCGGATTGGTCCTTGGCGGAGGTGGCCCTGATCGCCGGCCTCGGTCAGGTGGCCGCGGCGGCGGTCTTCGGGGCGGCAGCCGCAGTCGTCTTCGTCGTCGCCCCGCGGCTGAGCATCGCCGTGGGCTGGACGCTCATCGCGCTCGCGACCGTCGTCGGCCTGTTCGGGCCGCTCCTGGGCTTTCCCGACGCCGTCGTGAACCTGTCGCCGATCGCCATCACCCCGGTCGTGGCCGGCAGCGACGTCGACCCGCGCGGGCTGTGGTGGCTCGTCACGGCGGCCGTCGCCGGCACCGCCCTGGCCCTCGCCCTCATGCGCGGGCGGCAACTGGCACCCGCCGAGTGAGGCCCCCGCCCGTCGCGCGGCAGGGTCAGATCTCCGCGAGGTGTGCGAGGAGGGCGTCGAGCGCGGGGCGCTGACCCTTCACGAGGCGCTCGCGTGCCTCGTCGGGCGTGCACCATTCGATGCGGTCGACCTCGGGAAAGCGCGCCGTCCTCCCCGAGCGGGGCGGCCACTCCAGGTCGAACTCGCCGAAGTCGAGCTCGTCGGCGGCCGGGTCGAATCCGTCACCGTCGGCGACGAACACCACGATCTTCTTACCCGACGAATACGCGAAGGTGCCGAGCGCCGCGTACTCGGCGTCGGGCGGATCGACCCCGAGCTCCTCGCGGAACTCGCGGCGTGCCGCATCCAGTGCGCCCTCGGCGTCGATGTCGTACTCGCCCTTGGGGATCGACCACGCTCCGGCGTCCTTGGACGCCCAGTACGGCCCGCCCATGTGCGCCAGGAGCACCCGCACCACGCCCTCGCCGCTCAGGCGGTAGAGCAGGATGCCGGCGCTCCTGGCCGCCATGTCAGGTCAGCCGGCGCTTCGGCGAGACGGTGTAGGTGTCTTCCGCGTCGCGGTTGACGGTGTCGCCGAGGGCCTCGTCGATCGCGGCGAGCGTGTCGGCGTCGAGCGTGACGCCCGAGGCCTTGACCGTGTCGGCGAGCTGCTCGGGCCGGGATGCCCCGACCAGTGCCGCGGCGACGTTGGGGTTCTGCAGCACCCACGCGATCGCCATCTGCGGCATCGTGAGCCCCGCCTGCTGGGCGATGGGCTTCAGGCGCTGGACGGCGGTGAGCACCTCGTCGCGCAGGAAGCTCTTGATGAAGGTCGCGCCGCTCTTCTCGTCCGTGGCGCGGGAGCCCTCGGGCACCGGCTGGCCGGGCAGGTACTTGCCGCTGAGCACGCCCTGCGCCATCGGCGACCAGACGATCTGCGAGATGCCGAGCTCTTCGCTGGCCGGGACGACCTTGCCCTCGATGACGCGCCACAGCATGGAGTACTGCGGCTGGTTGGAGATGAGCTGGATGCCGAGGTCCTTCGCGAGCGCGTGACCTGCGCGCAGCTGCTCGGCGGTCCACTCGGAGACCCCGATGTAGAGCGCCTTGCCCTGGCGGACGAGGTCGGCGAAGGCCTGGAAGGTCTCCTCCAGCGGCGTCTCGTAGTCGAAACGGTGGGCCTGGTAGAGGTCGACGTAGTCGGTGCCGAGGCGCGTGAGCGATCCGTGGATCGACTCGAAGATGTGCTTGCGGCTGAGCCCGGTGTCGTTGGGTCCCTTGGGGCCGGTGGGGAAGTACACCTTCGTGAAGATCTCGAGCGACTCGCGTCGCTGCCCCTGCAGGGCCTTCCCGAGGATGACCTCGGCGGCGGTGTTGGCGTACGTGTCGGCGGTGTCGAACGTCGTGATGCCGGCATCCAGCGCGGCGTGCACGGTCTTCACAGCCGCGTCATCCTCGACCTGCGACGCGTGCGTCACCCAGTTCCCGTACGTGATCTCCGAGATCTTCAGGCCGCTGTTTCCGAGGTACCGATAGTTCACCATCCCCCTACGGTATCCGCGTCGCGCCCGTGCCCGGCCCGTGCTCAGCGAGCCAGCAGGCCGAGCTCCATCGCCCTCGTGACCGCTCGGGTGCGGTCATCCACCTCCAGCTTCGCGAACACGTGCAGAAGATGCGTCTTGACCGTGGCCTCACCGACGTGCAGCCGGGAACCGATGGCGCGGTTGCTCAAGCCGGCGGCCACCAGGCTCAGGACCTCCCGCTCCCGCGGGGTCAGCACAGGAGCGGGCGGCCGCGGATGCGAGGCCTGACGAACCAGCACGCGCGCGACGCTGGGGGCGAGGGCCACCTCCCCCGCCGCGACGGCACGGATCCCCGCGAGCAGTTCGTCCTCCGGCGCGGCCTTGAGGAGGTAGCCGCTGGCACCGGCGCCGATGGCCCGCAGAATGGCGTCGTCGGTCTCGTAGGTGGTGAGGATGACCACACGGGCCTCGGGAGCGACGGCGAGGATGCGGCCGGTGGCCTCGTCGCCGTCCATCCCCGGCATGCGCAGGTCCATCAGCACGACATCGGGTGGCGCCGCTTCGACCGCCGCGACCGCATCCTCCCCCGTGGCCGCCGTGCCCACGACCTGGAGGTCGGGGGCGGCATCGACGAGACCCCCCAGCCCCGTGCGCACGATGGGGTGGTCGTCGACGATGAGGACCCGGATCATGCGGATGCTCCCGCCGGGACGCGGGCGAGGAGGGTGGTCGCACCCGGGGTGCCGTCCACCACGAGGTCGCCCCCGAGGAGGCCGACCCTGGCACGGAGGCCGCTGAGCCCGAACCCCGCCGACGGCGCGTCAGGGTCGAAACCGCGCCCGTCATCGCGCACGCGGAGCTCGGCCCATCCCTCCCCAGCCCGCAGGCTCAACCGCACGCTGCGCGCACCCGCGTGGGCGCGCACGTTCGCGAGGGCCTCCTGCGCGCACCTCAGCAGCGCGACCTCGCTCTCGCGGTCCAACGGGATCGCGACGGCCGCGTCCACATCGACGTGCGTGCCCGTCTCCCGCGCGAACCGGTCGGCCAGGGCCTGCAGCGCGTCGATCACGCCCCCGCCGCGCAACTCGATCGGGGCGTTGCCGGCCACGAGGGCCCGCGTCTCGGCGAGCGCGCTGCGCGCGGACTCCTCCAGCAGCGCCAGCGTGTCGTCGACCGCCCCGCCGCCGGCCGCCTCGCGGCGAGCGCGCTGCGCGAGCAGCACCGTGCCCGCCAGTGACTGCGCGATCGTGTCGTGAAGTTCGCGCGAGAGACGCGCGCGTTCGGAGGTGACGCCCGCGTGACGGTGCAGCGCCGCCACCTCGTCCTGGGCGGCCGTCAGCTCCGCCAGCAGACGTTCGCGCTCTTCGGCGTACTGGTAGACGTTCGTGATCCACAGCCCCAGCACGACGCTGACGCCGAACGAGATCGCCTGCGTCAGTGCGGCGTTCGCCGCCCATTCCGGGTCGGACCCCATGCTCACGGCGAAGCCGGCGAACACGACGACCGCGGCGACGGCGGAGGTGATGACGGCCGCGGGGATCGTGGCGGTGAGGACCCAGATCAGCGGATACATCCAGAACTGGAAGAGCGCGTTGCCGGCCTCCACCGCCGTGAGGGCGCCCGCCGCCGTCACCGTGACGACGACCGACGCCCATGCCCGCGCTGATCCCTCCGCCGCCGGCCGTGTGACGAGGGCGAAGAAGAGGACGTACGCGATGACCCCGGCCACCACGAGCGCGACGTCCAGCGCCGACCCGGCTCCCGACGCGAACTCGATCGCGGTGACCACGCAGCACGCCAGCGCGACGGCGACCAGCGCGACGGCCCACCACCGGGAGGGGACCGCGCGCCGGTCGCTGACCTGGTTCATTCAGCCATCCTTGCGGATCCAGCGGAATGTCGCCCGTACGACGATGAGCCCCCCGACCAGCCACGCGAGCGTCACCAGGAGCGTGAGGCCGTGCTCCCACGACCCCGTCGCCTCCGCGGTGGCGAAGGCCTCGGGGAGGAACACCGATCGCATACCCTGGGCGAGCCACTTCAGCGGGAAGACGCTCGCGATGTTCTGCAGCCATTCGGGGAGCACCGAGAACTGGATGAACACCCCGGAGATGAACTGCAGCACCAGCACGATCGGGATGACCACGGCCGTCGCGCTCCGCCCGCTGCGCGGGATCGCACTCAGGCCGATGCCGAGGATCGCGCACGTGGTCACACCGAGCAGGAACACCCACGCGAACGTCGCCCAGCGCTCGGGCTCGGTGGGCAGGTCGACCCCGAAGGCCAGCACGGCGACCGCGATCAGGAGCGCCGCCTGCAGCGCACCGGTCACCAGCACCTGGCCGAGCTTGCCGATGAAGTAGGAGATGGGCGACAGTGGCGTCCCGCCCAGGCGCTTGAGGGTTCCGTCGCTGCGTTCCATCGCGATGTCGATGGCGAGGTTCTGGGTGCCCGACAACAGCAGTCCCGCGGCGAGCATGCCCGGCAGGTAGTACGCGGCCGACGACACCTCGTCTCCCGGAGGGCCGAAGGTGTCGGAGCTGAACGCCACGGCGAAGATGAGCAGGAACAGCACCGGGAACAGGAAGGTGAAGAACACCGAGTCGCCCTGACGGAAGTACGAGCGCACTTCGAACCCGATGCGAGACAGGCCCCGTCGCAGCAGGCGCCGGCCACCACGCGGGGTGGCGGGGCGGCTCACGGCCGGGGCGGCGGTGGGAAGCGTGGCGGTCATGCGCTCACTCCTTCGGTCTGGATGGATGCGGAGGGCTTGAGGAAGGACAGGTAGATGTCTTCCAGGCTCGGCCGGACGACTTCGAGGGAGGCGGGTTCGCCCGCCTCGGCGGCGAACAGCCGCGCGACCAGTTCTGCGGGCTGCTCGGTGCGCTCTTCGCGCAGCCGCCCGCCGTCGTGCCAGCGCACGACCGGAACGCGTGACTGGGGGCCGCCGAGGCTGTCGATCGGTCCGAGCGAGGCCAGCTCGCCCCCGACCAGGATGGCCGCGCGCTGGGACAGCTCCGCGGCCTCGTCGAGGTAGTGCGTCGTGAGGAGGATCGTGGTGCCCTCCCCCTGCAGACCGCGGATGAGGTCCCAGAACTGCCGCCGCGCCTCCGGATCGAACCCGGTCGTCGGCTCGTCCAGGAAGAGCAGCTCCGGACGTCCGATGATGCCGAGGGCGACGTCGACCCGCCGCCGCTGCCCTCCGGACAGGCGACGCACGGGCGTCTTCGCCTTGTCGGCGAGACCGACCGCGCCGATCACTTCGTCGACGTCGCGTGCACGCGGGTAGAAGCCGGCGAAGTGCGTGAGGAGCTCACGCACGGACGCACTGGGGGCCTCGCCGGTGTTCTGCAGCACGATACCCAGCCGGGCCCGCCACTCCAGCGTCGCGCGATGGGGGTCGGTGCCCAGCACCGATACGCGACCGCGGCTGCGGTCGCGGTATCCCTCGAGAATCTCGATGGCCGTGCTTTTGCCGGCCCCGTTGGGCCCGAGTAGCGCGAAGGTCTCGCCCTGCCGGATGTCGAAACTCACGCCGCGGAGGGCGTGGAAGCCGCCGCGGTAGGTCTTGTGCAGGTTCTCCACCTGCACCACTGGATCTGTCATGGCCCCAGGCTCTCGCCCGGGGGCATCCCGCCGCGACGACCGTCCGGTGGGTTTCCCGTCTCCACCGACCGGTGGATGAGCGGGCCCGTCAGGCCGGGCGGGGATCGGCCTCGTCGTCACGGCGGGCCCCGCGGGACGTCCACCGCCGATCAGCTGTCCGCCTGAAACCGAACTCCTCAAAACCGGCACCGACATGCCCGCGAAAGCCGGCTCCAACCGATTCCCGTAGCGAGAATTGCGGAGTTCGGGCTGCGGCCCGCGCGCCCGGACCCGCCCTAAACCCGCGGCCGGCACGCCGGATTTCAGAGCACGCCGGCGCCCTCGGTCTCCCGCCGCTCGTCCTCGTCGGCGGCATCCGCATCGGGATCGGTGGCCGCGTGCTGGAACTGGGCGTTGTACAGGCGGAAGTAGGCCCCACGGGCGGCGATGAGCTGCTCGTGGGTGCCCTGCTCGACGATCGCCCCGTCCTCCATCACGAGGATGAGGTCGGCGTCCCGGATCGTGGACAGGCGGTGCGCGATCACGAACGACGTCCGCCCCTGGCGCAGCGCCGCCATCGCGCTCTGCAGGAGCAGCTCCGTACGCGTGTCGACGGAACTCGTCGCCTCGTCGAGGATCAGGACGCTCGGGCGGGCCACGAACGCCCGCGCGATCGTGATGAGCTGCTTCTCCCCCGCCGAGATGTTCGACGCATCCTCGTCGAGTTCGGTGTCGTAGCCGTCGGGGAGCGAGTGCACGAAGCGGTCGACGTAGGTGGCCCGCGCCGCCTCGAGGATCTCCTCGTCGGTGGCGTCGGCGCGCCCGTAGCGGATGTTCTCGCGGATCGTGCCCGCGAACAGCCACGGGTCCTGCAGCACCATGCCGGTCTTGGCGCGCACGTCGTGGCGCGTCAGCTCGGCGGTGTTCTGGCCGTTGAGCAGGATGCGCCCGCCGTCGAGCTCGTAGAACCGCATGATGAGGTTCACCAGCGTCGTCTTACCGGCGCCGGTGGGGCCGACGATCGCGACCGTCTGCCCCGGCTCCACACGGAAGGACAGGTCGGAGATGAGCGGGCGGTCGGGCGAGTACGAGAACGACACGGAGTCGAACTCGATCGTGCCGTCGCCGTCCACCGGTGCCGGCGCATCCGCCGCATCCGGCTCCTGATCGGGCTCGTCCAGCAGCTGGAACACCCGCTCGGCCGAGGCGGTGCCCGACTGCACGACCGCGGCCATCCCGCCCAGCTGCGACAGCGGCTGGGTGAACTGCTGGGAGTACTGGATGAAGGCCTGCACATCGCCGAGCCTCAGCTGCCCGCTGGCGACCATGAGCGCCCCGAAGACCGCGATGCCCACATACGTCAGGTTTCCGATGAACGTCATCGCCGGCATCATGATGTTGGAGAGGAACTGCGCCTTGAACGACGCCTGGTACAGCTCCTCGTTCTCGACGCGGAAGGCCTCGCGCGAGCTCTGCTCGCGGCCGAACACCTTCACCAGCGCGTGACCGGAGAACGACTCCTCCACGCGGGCGTTGAGCCGTCCGACCTTGCGCCACTGCGTGCCGAACGCCTTCTGGGAGCGCGGCCCGATCACCCCGAACAGCACGGCCATGAGCGGGAAGCTGATCAACACGACGAGCGTGAGCTGCCACGAGATCGACAGCATCATGATCAGCACGCCCAGCACGGTGAGCACCGAGGTCAGCGCGCTGGAGAGCGACTGCTGCATCATCTGGGTGATGTTGTCGATGTCGTTCGTGACGCGCGAGATCAGCTCGCCGCGCTGCGTGCGGTCGAAGTAGCTCAGCGGCAGGCTGTGGATCTTGTCCTCGACCCGCTCGCGCAGGCGCCACATCGTGCGCACCATGATGACGTTGATGACATAGCCCTGCACCCACGACAGCAGCGAGGCGGCGATGTAGAGCGCCATGACGGCGGCGAGGACCTGCCCGAGCCTGGTGAAGTCGACCCCCTCTCCCGGCCGGAAGTTCTGCAGGTTCGCCACGACGTTGGCGAGGTCCTGCTCGCCCGACGCGGCCAGGCCGTCCACGACCTGCTGCTGCGTCGCTCCGGCCGGTGCCATCCGCGACACGACACCCTCGAAGAGGATGTTCGTCGCCTCCGCCAGGACCTTGGGCGCGAGGACGGCGAGCACGACGCCGATGGCGCCCAGGATCGAGACGATGACGAACGCGACGGCGTTCGGGCGCAGCAGCCCCAGGAGCCGGCGGAACGACGGGCCGAAGCGCGCGGGCTTGCCGGGCGCGACCGCGCCGCTCCAGTCGTCGGCGCCGATGCGCGCCTGCTCGGCCTGCTCCAGGTCGCGCTTCTCCTCGTCGGTCAGTTCGTTCTCGCCGGTCATCCGGTCACCTCCGCGGCCAGCTGCGATTCGACGATCTCCCGGTAGGTCGGGTTGTTCTCCACCAGCTCGTCGTGGGTGCCCAGGCCCACCATGCGACCGTCGTCGAGCACGACGATGCGGTCGGCGTCGGTGATCGTGGAGATGCGCTGAGCGACGACGATCTTCGTGACGTGGGGCAGTTCTCGCCACAGCGCCTGGCGCAGTCGCGCATCGGTGGACAGGTCCAGCGCAGAGAAGGAGTCGTCGAAGACGAGGATGTCGGGCCGGTGCACGATCGCCCGGGCGATCGCGAGGCGCTGCCGCTGCCCCCCGGAGACGTTGGTGCCGCCCTGTGCGATGGGCGCGTCGAGCCCGCCCGGCATCTGCGCGACAAAGTCGCTCGCCTGTGCGATCTCCAGCGCCTCCCACAGCTCGGCGTCGCTGGCCTCCTCCCGCCCGAACCGGAGGTTCGAGGAGACGGTGCCGGTGAACAGGAACGGACGCTGGGGCACGAGGCCGATCATGCGCCACAGGGCGTCGAGGTCGGCGCGGCGCACATCGACGCCGCCGACGAGGACGGCGCCGCCGGTGGCGTCGAACAGGCGCGGGATGAGCGACACCAGCGTCGTCTTGCCGGCACCCGTCGACCCGACGATCGCGACCGTCTCCCCCGGCTCGGCGGCGAAGGAGACGCCGGCGATGACCGGCTCCGCCGCCCCGGGGTACGTGAGCGCGGCGTCACGGAATTCGACCCGGCCACGGGCGGGGAAGTCCCGCTGGGCGTCGGCAGGCCGGCTGAAGGACGCGGTCGTGTCGAGCACCTCGCCGATGCGCTCGGCCGAGACCGCCGCGCGCGGGATCATCATCGTCATGAAACTCGCCATCATGACGCCCGAGAGGATGATCATGACGTACTGCATGAAGGCGAACAGCGTGCCGATCTGCACCTCGCCGGCGTCGACCTTCATCCCCCCGAACCACAGCACGGCGATGACCGTCAGGTTCAGGATCAGCATGACCGCGGGGAACAGCAGCACGAACAGGGAGCCGACCTTGCGGCCGACGACCATGATGTCGGTGTTGGCCTCGCGGAAGCGCCGCTCCTCGATCGGCTCGCGCACGAACGCGCGGATGACGCGGATGCCGGTGAGCTGCTCGCGCATCACGCGGTTGACCGCATCCAGCTTCCGCTGGAAACTGCGGAACAGCGGCACCATGCGACTGATCACGAGGAAGGCGATCAGCAGCAGCACCGGCACCGCGACGGCGATGATCCACGACAGGCTGAGGCTCTGCGACAGAGCGAGCACGATGCCCCCGACCGCCAGCAGCGGCGCGGTCACCAGGAACGTCGCCGCCATCATGGCGAGCATCTGCACCTGCTGCACGTCGTTGGTGTTGCGGGTGATGAGCGAGCCGGCGCCGAAGGCGGTCACCTCGCGCTCGGAGAAGGCGGACACCCGTTCGAAGACGTCGTCGCGGATGTCGCGGCCCGCGCGCATCGCGGCGCGCGCGGCGAAGTAGGTCGCCACGATCGACGCCAGGATCTGGGAGAGCGAGATCGCGAGCATGAACACGCCCGTGCGCCAGATGAACTCGGTGTCGCCCCGGGCGATCCCCTCGTCGATGATCTGCGCGTTCAGGCTCGGCAGGTACAGGGACGCCAGCGCCGACGCGGCCTGGAACACGAGCACGCCCACGAGCAGCCAGCGGGACGGCTTGAGGTAACGGATGAGCAATGAGACCAGCACGAGGACTCCCGGGCAGGGCGGCGCGATCGGACGCGCGGGTGGATCAGGCAAGCCTGCCACGGCCCGCCGACATCCGCATCGGTCCTGTCACCGCGTCCGCTGACGGCGGATTCAGGCGTCTTTGCGGATCCAGCGGAACGTCAGCCGCACGGCGATGAGGCCCACCACGAGCCACAGCAGCGTCACGATCAGGGTGAGCCCGTGCTGCCACGTGCCCGACGGCTCCACCGACGCGAACGACTCCGGCAGGAAGACCGAGCGCATCCCCTGCGCGAGCCACTTCAGCGGGAAGACGCTCGCGACGTTCTGCAGCCAGTCCGGCAGCGACGAGAACGCGATGTACACACCCGAGATGAACTGCAGGATCAGCACGATCGGGATGACGACGGCCGCCGCGCTCCGGCCGGACCGCGGCACGGCGCTCAAGCCGATGCCGAGGATCGCGCACGTGGTCACCCCGAGCAGGAACACCCACGTGAAGGTGAGCCAGCGCTCGGGGTCGGTGGGCAGCTCGACGTCGAAGAGGGTCGCGGCCACGGCGATCAGCAGCGCGGACTGCAGGATGCCGGTGATCAGGACCTGCCCGAGCTTGCCGATGAAGTACGACACCGGGCTCAGCGGCGTGCCCGCCAGCCGCTTGAGCGTTCCGTCGCTGCGTTCCATCGCGATGTCGATGGACATGTTCTGCAGACCCGACAGCAGCACGCCCGCCGCGACCATGCCCGGCAGGTAGTAGGCCGCGGAGGAGATCTCCTCGCCGGGCGGGCCGAACCCGTCGGATGCGACGACGGAGAAGATCAGCAGGAGCACGAGCGGGAACAGGAACGTGAAGAAGAGCGTGTCGCCCTGCCGGAAGTACGAGCGCACCTCGAAGCCGATGCGCGACAGACCCAGTCGCAGCGTGCGGCCGATGCCGAAGGACGCGCTGCGCGCGGCGACGGCGGTCACGCCGTCACCTCCGACGCTTCCGCGGCGTCCTCGCCGAGGAACGACAGGTAGATGTCCTCGAGACTGGGGTGCACGACCTCCAGCCGCTCCGGCTCGCCACCCTCGGCGACCAGCTGAGCCACGCGCTCGCCGGGGCGTCGGGTGCGCTCCTCGTGCAGGCCGTGCTCGTCGGCCCACCGCACGATCGGCACGCGCGCCTCCTCGCCGCCGAGCGCGTCGATCGGGCCGAGCGACGCGATCCGCCCACCCACCAGGATCGCCGCGCGCTCGGAGAGCACCGCGGCCTCGTCCAGGTAGTGGGTCGTCAGCACGATCGTGGTGCCCTCGTCCTGCAGGGACCGGATGAGGCCCCAGAACTGCCGCCGGGCCTCGGGGTCGAAGCCCGTGGTGGGCTCGTCGAGGAAGAGCAGTTCGGGCTGACCGAGGATCCCGAGCGCGACGTCCACGCGGCGGCGCTGGCCGCCGGAGAGCTTGCGCAGGCTCGTCTTGGCCTTCGCGGTGAGGCCGACCGCCTCGATGACGGCGTCGACGCCCCGCGGGTTCGGGTAGAAGCCGGCGAAATGCGCGAGGAGTTCCCGCACGGTCGCGGTGGGTGCCTCGCCGGTGTTCTGCAGCACGATCCCCAGGCGCGCCTTCCACGCCAGCCCGCCGTGCTGGGGGTCGACACCCAGCACCGACACGTCACCGGACGAGCGGTCGCGATAACCCTCGAGGATCTCGATGACGGTGCTCTTGCCGGCACCGTTGGGACCGAGGAGGGCGAACGTCTCGCCGCGGCGGATGTCGAAGGTCACTCCGCGCAGCGCCTCGAAGCCGCCGCGATACGTCTTCCTCAGATCCGAGACCTGGATGACCGCATCCGTCATGTCGGCCCCGCCGGTCAGCCCACGGGCGTCGCGGCGGCGACGACCTGGTCCTCTTCTGTGGCCACGAGCTGGCCGCATGCGCCGTCGATCTCCTTGCCGCGCGTGTCGCGCAGCGTCGTGGGGATCCCGGCCGCGTTGAGCCGGCGGACGAACTCGTTCTGCACCGGCACGTCGGATGCGGTCCAGATCGAGCCGGGCGTCGGGTTGAGGGGGATGGGGTTGACGTGCACCCATCCGCGGCCGCGGGCGTTGAGCTTCTCGGCGAGGAGGTCGGCGCGCCAGCCGTGATCGTTCATGTCCTTGATGAGCGCGTATTCGATCGACACGCGCCGCCCGGTCTTGTCGAAGTACGCGCGAGCGGCGTCGAGGGCCTCGTCGACCTTCCAGCGCGAGTTGACCGGGATCAGTTCGTCGCGCAGTCCGTCGTCGGGCGCGTGCAGCGACAGCGCGAACGTGACGGGGATGTTCTCGTTGGCGAGCTTCGTGATGGCCGGCACGAGACCCACGGTGGAGACCGTGATGCCGCGCGCGCTCATCCCGAGGCCGTGGTCCTTGTCCACCATGACGCGCACGGCCTGCATGACGCGGGCGTAGTTGGCCAGGGGTTCCCCCATGCCCATGAAGACGATGTTCGACACGCGCTCGGGCGCCTGCCCCGGTCCATCGGCGGGGCGACGGCTCTTCCCACCGAGCCCGCCCTCGGCGATCAGGCGGTTGGCGCGCACGATCTGCTCGATGATCTCGGCCGCCGACATGTTGCGCGTGAGGCCCGCCTGCCCGGTGGCGCAGAACGGGCAGTTCATGCCGCATCCGGCCTGGCTCGACACGCACAGCGTGATGCGGCCGGGGTAGCGCATGAGCACCGACTCCACGAGCGCGCCGTCGTGCAGCTTCCACAGGAACTTGATCGTGTCGCCGCTGTCGGTCTCCAGGCGCCGCACCTCGGTGAGCAGCGGTGGCAGCATGCCGGCGACGAGTTCGTCGCGACCGGATGCGGGCAGGTCGGTCATGTGCGCCGGGTCGGAGGTGTAGTGCGTGAAGTAGTGCTTCTCGAGCTGCTTCGCGCGGAAGCCCGGGAGCCCGAGCTCCTGGACCTTGGCCACCCGCTCCGACGGCGTGAGGTCGGCCAGGTGCACGGGCGGCTTGCCGCGCTTGGGGCTGGCGAACTGCAGGAGCGGCCGGCCCTCGGCATCCTTCTTCTGCGACCAGCCTTCTGTGGTGGGGCGCACCTGGCGGGGCTTGGTGGTGCGCACGGGGGGCTGATCGGTCATGGATTCCAGGCTACCGGGGCCGCCTGCACGCAAGCTGTTCTTGCCCCAGCCCGCCGAAAGTGCATCGTCTCGGCGAGAGTGCACCGGATCCGGTGCGGATTCGCCGAGGTGATGCACTCTCCGGATGTGGGTGGGGTGCGCTCAGCGGGAAGGCGAGAGGAGGTGCGTGCGACGGGCGCCGACGGCGAGCAGGAGGGCGCCGGCCGCGACCCAGGCGGCGAGGGTCAGTCCCGCCGCCAGGCCGCCCGCGCCGCCGAAGTACGCGGCGGAGCGGACGAGCGTACCGGCGGCTCCGGGCGGGAGGATCTGTCCGATCGCGCCGAGCCCCGCCGGCAGCCACGCGGCGCCGGTCGCGATGCCGGCGAGGGGATTGCCGACGAACATCATGATCATCGCGCCGATCGTGAAGCCCTTGCCTCCGAACACTTCCTGCAGGCCAGCCAGCGGGAGCGCGAGGCCGGCGACCCCGAGGGCCATGGCCGCGGCGACCGGCCAAAACGCCGTCGTGATGCTGCCGAAGAGGAACATGAGGACGGCGGCCACCACGATGCCGCCCACGGCCGCGAAGGCGAGGATGCCGCCGACGGCCCAGCCGAGGCTGCGCGAGAACACCTTGCGGAAGGCCACCGCCGGCACGATCCCCCCGAACACGAGGGGGAAAGCGAGGCCGCCGATGCCGACCCCCGTCGGATCGGACTCGGGAAGGGGCACGACGTCCTCGATCTCCGCGCTCGTCCCGGCCTTCTCCGCCAGGCTCTGAGCCGTGCCGGAGATGGTCGCCGAGATCGCCGTGGACCCCGCGCCGACCACCAGCGCGTGGACCCCGCCCTCGTCCACGAGGATGCCACCGACCACGTCGCGATCGAGCACCGCGTCGCGCAGGGCGGCCTCCGATGCGAATGCCCGCGTCGTATAAGCGCCGGGGGCCCCCGCATCCAGGCCCTCCTCCACCTGCGTGACGGCGGACGACGGACCGGCGAGACCGATCGGGAGGTTGTGGGCGCCGCTCTTGAGCGACGGCATGATGAACAGCATCAGCAGCGCCACGAGGATGACGCCGAGCCCGGCGGTGAGACCGACCAGGAGAACGGGCTTGGACGGGGTGCGGCGCACCGTTGCGGGAGCGGCGTCGAGGGGGGTGAGGGCGGCCATGGGATCCAGACGGGATAAGTGGAGGTTAAGCCTCCGATTATACGGAGGCTCATCCTCCGATTTCGCTGGGAGTCGCGCCGCGGAGGGTTCCCCGACACGATGGATGCGGAGGTGGAGATGCGCTCGGATGCCGCGAAGCGACGCGCGACGATCCTGCACGAGGCCCGGCGACTGTTCGCCGAGCACGGCGGGTCGGTCGCGCTGGAGGCGATCGCGGAAGCCAGCGGCGTGGGGATCGCCACGCTGTACCGCAACTTCGCCACGCGCGCCGAACTCGCCGACGCGGTGGCCCTGGACATCCTGGCCGACATCCGCGCCGCCGCCGGCGCCGGCCTGGCCGTGGTCGATGACGCAGCGACGGCGGCGTGGGACGACTTCCTCACGCGCCTGGTCGGGCTCGAACTCGGCGCGCTCGCCGACGCCCTCGCCCTGCGCGCACCGGCGGAGCTGACCGCCGCCGTCCGCCAGGCGCAGGACGATGCGCTCGGCGAGGTCGCCGCCCTGCTGGCAGCCGCCCGCGCGAGGGGGATCGTCCGGGCCGAACTGGACCCCGTCGAACTCGTGCTGGCGATCGGCGTGATCACGCGGCCGCAGCCTGCCGCCCTCCAGGCCCGCGCCCCACACCTCACCGCGCGCCTGGCCGCGATCTTCGCCGCAGGCCTGCGCGCGTAGCCTGGCGCCGCTGCATCCGGTGGTGCGCCGGCCCCGCCGAAAGTGCATCGACCCGGCGAGAGTGCACCGGATCCGGTGCGGATTCGCCGAGGTGATGCACTCTCGCGGAGGAGGTCAGGCGGATGCGAGGGCGCCGAGGTTCACCAGGGTGCCGTCGGGGTCGCGCATTTGCGCCACCCGCTCGCCCCACGGCATGTCCGTCGGCTCCTGGACGGTGACCGCGCCGGCATCGACCATCCGCGCGAAGGCCGCGTCGACGTCGTCCACGTAGAACCACAGCGCCGCACGATCGCCGGTGGCGTCGGTGGCCGCTGCGTCGCGGCCGATCGCGAGGGTGGCGGCCCCGATCGTGAGCGACACGTACGCGTCGGCGCCGTTGTCATCCGTGAAGCGGTAGCCGACGACGGCATCCATCGCCGCCTCGTAGAACGCCACGAGCCGCGGCAGGTCGCCCGTCAGCAGGATCGGGAACAGCGACTGCACCGCCATGCGCGCCACAGTACCCCCGCCCTCCCGCCCCCGAAAGTGCATCGACCCGGCGAGAGTGCACGGGATTGGGTGCGGATTCGCCGAGGTGATGCACTCTCGGGATGCGGCGGGGGCGGCGGATGCGGCGGGGGCTCAGTCGAGGAAGATGTCGGGGAACAGGGCGCTGTCGGGGGTGCCGGGCACGGCGGCGTAGCGGGCGAAGTCGGTGACACCGGCCTCGGTCAGCACGTCCTCGACGATGAGCGACTGCCCGGTGCGCTCGCGCGAAAGCGTCGTGAGCACCTCGTACGCGGCGTCCGCGTAGATCTCCGGCGTGCGGCTGGCCGCCATGATCCGCTCGCCGCCGAGGATGTTCTGCACCGCGGCGGTCGCGATCGTCGTGCGCGGCCACAGGGTGTTCGCGGCGATGCCGCGGTCGGCGAACTCCTCCGCCATCCCGAGGGTGACCATCGTCATCCCGAACTTCGCGAGGCTGTAGCCGGTGTGGGCCCCCAGCCACTTCGGGGTGGTGTTCAGCGGCGGCGACAGCGACAGGATGTGCGGGTTGGCAGCGTCGGAGAGCATCGGGATCGCCGCCCGGGAGAGCAGGAACGTGCCGCGCACGTTGACGTCCTGCATCAGGTCGTACTTCTTCGTCGCCAGCTCCAGCGAGCCGGACAGGTCGATGACGCTGGCGTTGTTCACGACGATGTCGATGCCGCCGAACTCCCCCTGCGTCTTCAGCACCGCCTCGGTGATGTCGTCCTCGTTGCGCACGTCGCCGACGATGGGCAGCGCCTTACCGCCGGCCTCCTCGATCGCAGCGGCGGAGGTGTGCACGGTGCCCTCCAGGCGCGGATGCGGCGCATCCGTCTTGGCCAGCAGTGCGATGTTCGCGCCGTCCCGGGCCGCCCGCAGGGCGATCGCCAGCCCGATGCCCCGGCTGCCGCCCGACATCAGGATGGTCTTCCCGGCCAGGGTGTTCTCGCTCATGCGATCTCCTTCGCGTGTGACGTGGGGGTGTGCGTGCGCCGACGGCCGGGCGATCTTCAGGCGCGGGGCTTCGAGGATGCGGCGGCGAACGCGGCCACGCGCGCCTTCGCGTCGGCGGTGTCGAAGGCGGCGCCGATCGTGCGGGCCTCGTCGTCGAGGTTCTCGGCGAACGTGCGCTGCGCGCCGGTGCGGACCAGCCGCGCCGCCTGCCCGAAGGCGGCCGTGGCGTTGTCGAGCCAGAAGCGGGCGACCTCCTCCGACCGCGCGGCGACGGACGCGACGGGCACGACCTCGGCGACCAGGCCCCACTCCAGCGCCTCGGCGGCCGACAGCGAGCGGTCCTGCAGCAGCAGCTGCAGCGCCCGGCGCTGCCCGATCGCCGCCGGCAGCAGCGTCGAGACACCCAGGTCGGGGGTGAGCCCGATGTTGGCGTACTTGCTGACGAAGCGGGCCGACTCCGAGGCGACGATGTAGTCGGCGGTGAGCATGAGGCCGAGACCGCCACCGGCGACGGCACCCTGCACGGCGGCCACGACCGGCACGGGAGCTTCGACGAACGTGCGGATGCCCTCATGGATGACGTGCGCCGTCGCGGTCAGGTCGGCGCCGGCGGCACCGGAGGTCGCCATCGCCACGACATCGCCGCCCGCGCAGAAGGCCGGGCCCGCGGCATCCAGGATCACCGCGCCCACACCCGGGGCCGTAGCCGCGCGGGCGGCGTCGCGCCACCGCTCGGCCATCTCGAAGTCCATCGCGTTGAGAGACCCCGGACGGTTCAGCGTCACGCGGGCCAGCCCGCCCTCGATCGAGACCAGGATGCTGTCGCTCATCGTCGTTCCTTCGGTGGGGGCGGTCATCGCGGCGCCATGCGGATCGCGCCGTCGAGGCGGATCGTCTCGCCGTTGAGGTAGCCGTTGTCGACGATCGCGAGCACGAGGCGCGCATACTCGTCGGCTTCGCCCAGGCGCGCGGGGTGCGGCACCTGCTGCCCGAGGGAGTCCTGCGCCGCCTGAGGCAGGTTGCGCAGCATCGGCGTCTCCATGATCCCGGGCGCGATCGTGACGACGCGGATCCCATAGCGGGCGAGCTCCCGGGCGATCGGGAGGGTCATGGCGTGCACGCCGCCCTTGCTCGCCGAGTACGCGGGCTGGCCGATCTGCCCGTCGAAGGCGGCGACGCTCGCGGTGTTGACGATGACGCCGCGGTCACCGCCCTCGTGCACCGGCTCGGTGCGCGACATGACGGCGGAGGCCTGGGCGATGACGTTGTACGTGCCGACGAGGTTGACGCGCACGATCCGCTCGAACGTCTCCAGGGGCGTCGGCACGCCGTCGCGGTCGAGCACCTTTCCCGGCGGCGCGATCCCGGCGCAGTTGACCACGACGCGCAGCGGTCCGGTCTCGGCGGCGACGGCGACCGCCGCCGCCATCTGGTCGGGATCGGTGACGTCGGCCGGAGCGAAACGCCCGCCCAGGTCGGCGGCCACCTCCTCGCCCGGTGAGGAGGGCAGATCGACGATCGTGACGATCGCTCCGGATGCGGCCAGCCGTCGTGCAGTCGCACGCCCCAGGCCGCTCGCGCCGCCGGTGACGAGTGCGCTCGATCCCGCGATGTCCATTCGTGCCTTCCGTTTCGTCGTCGATCAGGAACCGGGTCCCACCCTAGCCGGGACTGAGGATCGACCCTGCGGCGGGCTCGGGGCCTCTCACCCACCCTGCCGTGCCCGGGGCAGGATGGGAAGGTGACGCTGCGCATCGAAGAGGTTCCCGTGGACGATCCCCGGGCGGTGAGCCTGCGGTCGCTTCTGGACGCAGAGCTGCAGAGCCGCTACGGTCCCCTCGTCGCCGGCGAGCCGGCCGAGATCACGGCGGCCCGCGATGCGGCCCTGGCCGTGCATCCCGGCGATGTCGTGGCGACCCTCCTCGCCCTCGATGACAGCGACGGCGGCGACGGCGGCGAGGCTCTCGGCCACGTGATGCTCCGGCGTCTCCGCGAGGAGTGGGAGCTCAAGCGGCTCATCGTGCCGCCGGAGGGACGCCGCCGCGGCATCGGACGCGCCCTCACCGATGCCGTGCTGCAGCGGGCGCGGGCCGGCGGCGCACGCCGGGTCATCCTGCAGACCGGCGCGCCGCAGCCGGAGTCGGTGCGGCTGTACGCCGCCGCCGGCTTCACCCCGATCCCCGTGTACGAGCCGTACGTCGCCACGATGTCGGAGTCGCTGTGCTTCGAGCGCATGCTCTGAGTCGCCCGCAGCATCCGACGTCAGGAGATATGCCCAAATCAGGCCGATTCGCCGCCGAAACCGCCTGATTCCGGCGTTTCTCCTGAATTCGGGTGCGCCCTCAGCGATCCCGCCGTGGCCGCTTCCTGCCGGTCATGTAGGGCAACCCCCTCCCCACGGCGGAGAAGGTGCTGGCAAGGCGCGCACCCAGCCCGAGCGCACGCGGTGGCGGGGGTGCCGCATCCAGAGAGCCGACATCGACGAAATGCGCGCCGATGCTGCCGATTCCCTCCAGCTCGGCGGCGATCTCCTGCCGAGTCTCCCCGAGCGCCGTCTCATCCGTGCGGAAGAGCTCATCCGTGAGGAGCACGTACTCGGGGATCGTCACATCGTTCTTCAGCAAGCGGTGGACGAGGATGACGTCGATGCCGACGAGCTTGGTCCGGCCCCGGATGCTCTGCGTGGCGACATCGCCCACGTGGGCGACGAACTTCAGCGTGAGGTCGCGCGCCTGCCGGCATCCCCCGCACGGGCACAGGTTGGCCACGACATAGGCGCGTTCGTCATGGAAGGCCCGATGCATCGCCACCGCGACAGCCAGCAGATTCGAGAGAGTGCCGTCCGGCTCTGCGGGACTCGTGCGACGAGCCAGGAACGCGGCGTCGCCCTCGATCTCGATGAGATCGAAGTCGGGCGCCGCGCGGATCATGCTCTCGAGCATGCGCGCGGTATTGACCTCGGCGTGCGCCAGGGTCATCCGATGCGCGCCCATGTAGTCGGTGTATCCGCCGATATCGGCGATCAGCAACGCCGTGCGTGCAGTGGTCACGAGTTTCGCTCCTCGGATTCGGGTGGGGACGGCTCTTCGACGACGGGGGCCTCGGGCGGTCCGACAGGGGTGAACCGGGCCAATCGTCCGTCGACGTCCTCGGTTGCCGCTGCCGCGCTGGGACCGTAACCGAGCACGATCCCGCCGAAGCGTTCCGATGTCAGGGACGACAGACGCACCGGCTCGCGGGCGACGACGGTGGCCGTGCGTCGGGTTCGGCGCAGAAGCGCGATCTCACCGAAGCCGTCGCCTCGACGCAGTGTCGCCACCACCCGCCCGTCTCCCACGACGTCCACGGAGCCCGCCCGGATCACGTAGTACCGATCGCCGATGTCGCCCTGCAGGAACACCGTCGCACCTTCGGGCAGGTCGACCGGCTCCATCGCGCGGGCGATCTGCTCGATCGCGGGCAGCGGAAGCGGGCGGAGCATCGGCACCTGCTGGAGCAGCTCCACGTCCTCGTCGAGGTCGCCCACCGAACGGTCGAGGGAACGCAGCCGCCGCCACGCGAGGACGGCGAGCACAGGGCAGAGGGCACCGATCGCCAGGAGCGCCCCTTGCAGACCCAGCCACGCGATCAGCGCGGAGGCGAGGATGGAGCCCACCCCGATCGACACGGCGACGAGGCTTTCCAGGACTCCGAAGACCCGGGCCATCACATCGTCGGGAGTGAGGCGCCCGATCAGGGTGAATCCGGCGAGGTCGATCAGCGCGTTGCCGACGCCCACGAGAGCGAGCAGCACAAGCGCGGCGGCCTCCCCGGGGAACAGGCCGATGAGGGCGAGCGGCAGTCCCCATAGAGCCACACCCACCGCGAACCAGCCACCCAGCCGAGCGGTGCCCACCAGCAGGGATGCGGCGGGGGACCCCGCGACCGCGCCGACTCCGACCGCGGCCATGAGCGTCCCGGCGCCGGACTCTCCGATGCCGAGCAGCTCGATCGCCACGACGACCGAGAACACCGTCAGGGCTCCCCGCGTGAGCGACTGCGCCGCGGCCAGACCCAGGATGAGACGCAGACCGCCGTTGCGCAGCACCGCACGCAGTCCCTCGGCCGCCTCGGTGAGCAGGTTCCGCCGCGGAGCGGCGGGTCGCGGAGCAGTCTCGTACCGCACGCGCGAGAGCAGAAGCGCCGCCCACAACGAGGCCGCGGCGGCCACGGCGAAGACGGCCGACACGTCGGCGAAGGCGAGGAGGAGGGCGGCGAGGAGGGGTCCGATCAGCGTCGCCACGGAGTCGAGCAGGCCGCGGACCACGTTGGCACTGGCGAGCTCGTGGCCGGTGCGACTCAGGGCGGGAAGGAGGGCGGAATGCGCGGGCCGGAACAGCGTGGCGGCGATGGTCGAGACGACGGCGAGGACATAGACGACGACCACCGGTCCGGAGAGGGCGACAACGGCCGCCGCGCCCCCTGTCGCCGCGCCGCGCAGCAGCGAGACGATCACGAGCACCCGCTCACGCCTGCCGCGGTCGGCGAACGGCGACAGGAGGGGCGCGAGCACCGCTGACGGCAGCATCCGCAGGAGGCCGACGAGTCCGACGGCCAGCGCGCCCCCATCCACGTACGCCACGATGCCGAGGCCCACCGTGAAGGCCCATTCCGCTGTCCACGCGCCGAGGAACCCCAACTGCGCGCGCCGCAGATTCCGATTGCGCCAATTGCTCGAAAAAGCCTCCGCGGCGTCGCGGAGGTTGTCGCGGGTCCCCACGCCCATGTGCGGACCCTAGAGCCTTGCTGCGGTCGAGACCAGGGGTACGGCGACACGGGATGATGGAGCGATGAACCCGGACGCACGGGAGACGTGGCAGCAGGCCTTCGCCCCGCCCACCACTACGCCGGTGCCCGCACATGTGCGCGACCTCGCCGAGGGCGCGGCGCTGGACCCGGTGTGGGAGAACGAGATCGGCGGATTGACGTTCCGCGCGAGTGGGGTCGAGGGCGTCCGGTACATCAAGTACGGCCCCCTCAACGCCGAGACGTCGATGGCGGCGGAGGCCGAACGGATGAAGTGGGCATCGGCCTACACGCCGGTGCCGAGGGTGCTCGCCGTGGGTGCCGACGACGCGCACGAGTGGCTCGTCACCTCGGGCCTTCCCGGCCTCTCGGCCGTCGACCCGCGGTGGACGGCCGAGCCGGCGACGGCGGTGCGGGCGATCGGGCGGGGGCTGCGGGCGCTGCACGAGGCTCTTCCCGTCGACGAATGCCCGTTCGACTGGACCGTTCCCACCCGCGTGGCGAACGCGGCCGGGCGCGGCATCATCCTCCCGGCGGCGCTGCGCGAACCTCCGCCGATCGACCGGCTCGTGGTGTGCCACGGCGATGCGTGCGCACCGAACACGCTCGTCGGAGACGACGGCGCGTGGAGCGGGCACGTCGACCTGGGCGCCCTCGGGGTCGCCGACCGGTGGGCCGACATCGCCGTGGCCGCCATGAGCACGGAGTGGAATTACGGTCCCGGCTGGCACGACGCCCTGGTGGAGGCCTATGGCATCAGCCCGGATCGCGAGCGCCTCGCGTACTACCAGGCCCTGTGGAACGCCACGTGAGGCCGAGGCCTGCCCGGGTCAGGACGGGCCGAGGATGAAGTTCCACGCACCCGTGAGCACGGCCGCGAGCACCGCGACGGCCGAGATCGCGGCTCCGACGGCGACGAGCGCGATGTCACCGGGGCCGAAGTGCGATTCCCGCGCCCATGTGCGCCGACCGGGTGCGCCGAAGCCGCGCGCCTCCATCGCCGTGGCGAGCTTCGAGCCGCGCCGGATGGAGAGGACCAGGAGTGCGAAGGCCATGCCCGCGAACCGGCGGATGCGGCCCCGGTCGGCGACGCCGCGCGCCCGCCGCGCGAGCTCGAGGGCGCGCCAGTCGTCCAGGAACAGCCCGACCATCCGCAGGCCCGCGAGCGCGCCGAGCACGAACCGGGCCGGCAGCCGCAGGATCTGCGCGAGCCCGTCGGCCAGATCGGCGGGGTCGACGGTGACGAACAGCACGACGGAGGGCAGCGCGATCGCCAGCACGCGCAGCAGGGTCGCGAGCGCGAGTTCGAGGGAGCCGTCGCTCACGCGCAGCAGGAGCCATTCGACGTAGACCCGGCCGGACGCCTCGCCGTAGAGCGCGATCGTGACGGCCGTGAGGGGCGCGGCCACCCACACCGGCCACGTGCGCAGCCAGAACTCGCGCCATCGCAGCCCCGCGAACGGCAGGAGCAGGCATTCCAGCGCCAGCGCGACACCCGCTGACACGGCATCCAGCGTCAAGATCAACGGCAGGGCGATGAGCGCGCTGGCGGCGAGCTTGGACAGCGGATTGAGCCGCGCGACCGCGCCCGTGCGCGCGGTGGCGTCCAGGAGGGTCACCGCAGCGCTCCGGCCAGGGCGAACCGACGGGCATGCAGTGCCGTCACGACGTCTTCGTCGTGGGTGACGGTGACCAGTGCCACGCCGTCGTCGCGCACCTCGGCCAGGAGGGCGACGAGCTCTGCCCATGTGCGGGCGTCCTGCCCGAAGGTGGGTTCATCCAGCACGAGCACGCTCGGGCGAGTGGCGAGCGCCGCAGCGACGGTGAGCCGCCGCTTCTCGCCGCCCGACAGCGTGTACGGGTTCGCCGCCGCGAGGGCGGACAGGCGCAGCCGCTCGAGGAGCTCGTCGATGCGGCGTGCGTCGACGGTGCCGAGCGCGGCGGGTCCGACCTCCAGTTCGTCCCGGACGGTGCGGGTGAGCAGCTGGTGCTCGGGGTCTTGGAACACCGTGCCGATCCGCGTCAGGAGCTGCCGCGACGTCCAGCGGATGGGCGACGCGCCGGCACCGTCGGCGAGGGCGGCGGATGCGGCCAGCTCGCCCGACGCGGACGGCAGGAGCCCTGCCAGGGTGAGCCCGAGAGTGGACTTGCCGGCGCCGTTGGGCCCGGTGATGGCCAGCGCCGCTCCCGCCTCCACCGCCAGATCGATCCCGCTCGCGACCGGTTGCCTGCGCACCCGTTCGACACTCAGATCGCGCGCGGTCAGCAGGGCGGGCCCGGGCGCAGCCTTCGGCGGCGCGGGGTGGGCCGGCGGGATGCCGGGGACCCACACGCCCGCTTGGGCCAGCGACTCGCCCTCGTCGGCGAGCACGCGCTCGGGCGATCCGTCGGCGATCACGCCGCCGTCGCCGAGGACGATCACGCGGTCCACGATCGGCAGCCACACGTCCACGCGATGCTCCACGACGACGAGCGTCGCCGGGTGGGCCGCGAGGCTCCGGTCGACGGCGGCGCGCACTTCGGCCACACCGGCGGGGTCGAGGTTCGCGGTCGGCTCGTCCAGCAGGAGCAGGCCTGGCCGCATCGCGATGGCTCCGGCCAGCGCCAGCCGCTGCTTCTGCCCGCCGGAGAGCGCCTTGGTCGGGCGCTGCAGCGGAACGTCCAGGCCCACCGCATCCAGCGCCGCCGTCACGCGCGGCCAGATCTCGTCGCGCGGGACTCCGAGGTTCTCGCATCCGAACGCGACGTCGTCGCCGACGCGGGCGAGGATCACCTGCGAATCCGGATCCTGCAGCACCAGTCCCGCGCGTCCGCGCAGACGCACCGCCGGAACGCCGTCCAGCAGCAGCTCGCCACGGGATTCGCCCTCCTCCTCGCCGCCGAGCACGCCGGCCAGCCCCGCGAGCAGCGTGGACTTGCCCGAGCCGGAGATGCCGAGGAGCAGCACACGCTCCCCCGGCGCGATGCGCAGCGAGACCTCGCGCAGCGCCCACGCCCGACGCGAGGCGTGCCGCCAGCCCCAACCGCGGGCGACGACCTCTGCCGGCCGCTCCACCGGGCTCAGACGCGCACGCGGGCGGATCGGCCCGCGGCGAAGCGGTCCAGCGCGCCGGTGGCGGCCAGCCCCCGGGCCAGCAGCCACGCGAGGCCGGCGGCGAGCACGGCACCGGAAACGGCCGTACTGACGAGGTAGACGACGGTGAACGCGGTGTCGGCGCCGGCGTACCACAACACGAGGTTGTTGATCCCGCCCGCGAGGGCTGCGCCGACGCCGGCGAGCACCGCGACGCCGAGGTTCCAGCGGCGGTAGAAGAACAGCAGGAACACCAGTTCGGCGCCGAGTCCCTGGACCAGGCCCGCCTCGATCGTGAGGAAGCCGCCCCACTGGTTGCCCATCAGCGCGGACACGACCGCGGCGAGGGTCTCGGTGTAGATCGCCGCGCCGGGTTTGCGGATGATGAGTGCCCCGAGCACACCGGCGAGCAGCCAGGGCCCGTCGAGAAGGCCCTGCACGCCGGGCAGGAGCGGTTCGAGCAGCGCTTTGGGGCCGAGGTACCCGATGTTCCAGAGCAGGAAGATGAGGCCCGACGCGACGCCGAGGACGCTCGCCACGACGATGTCGATGACGCGCCAGCGGAAGCGGTGCGTCCCGGTGGCGGTTCCGGTGGGCGCGGATGTGGACGTGGAAATGTTCATTTCGCTCCTCCCTGCGCTGGCATGACCCAGATCAGGTTCGACGGTCGAAGCGTGGATCGCTTCCTCTCAGCCCGGCTCACCGGACTCCCGTGGTTGTCGCGCCCGAGTATAGCGCCGAGGGAGGCTAAATTAGCCGGGTGACCACGGACGCGCCTCCCCCGACCCGGCGGGCGCTGCGGCGTGGCGACGGGGACGCCGACGGCGCCGCCCCGGACGCCGACGGCGCGGCCCCGGACGCGGCCGCCGACGCAGACGTGGCCCCGGAGGAGGACGCGGATCCGGGCGTGCTCGTGCTGCAGCAGCCGGCCGACCCGCCGGTCGCGGCGGAGACCTCCGGGCCGGTGGCGCTGGGCTGGGTGGACGAGGAGCGCATCACCCTGCCGGCCCCGGTGACCGGGCCGGCGGAGAGCGCACCGGATTCCGCACCGGACCTGCTCGCCGGCGTCCGCCGGCGCTCACCCTGGCGCCCGGGCGTTCTCGTCCCCACCGCATTCCTGGTCCTGGTCACGATGGCGTACGCCGCGATCACGCTGCTGTGGCCGCTGCACGCGATCCCGCCCCGCATCGAAGCCGTCGCGGTGCAGACGGCCCCCGCCCCCGCCGCAGCCCCCGCCTGGCCCGGGCAGGGCAGCGCGGCGATCTCGGTGGCCGGTATCGACGGGGCGCAGGCCTCCAGCGGGGACGCGGTATCCATCGCCAGCATCACGAAGGTCGTCACGGCGCTGCTGGTGCTGGATCGGATGCCGCTGGCGGTGGGTGAGAGCGGCCCCGAGTACCGGTTCTCCGCGGCCGACCGTGCGCGGTACTGGCAGTACCGCGCGAACGGCGAGTCGGCGCTGGATGTGCCCGTGGGCGGCAGCCTCACGCAGTACCAGATGCTCGAGGGGATGCTCATCGGCTCGGCCAACAACTACGCCGACCGCCTCGCGGCCGATCTCTGGCCCTCGGACGAGGTGTTCGGCGCGGCCGCCCGCTCGTGGCTGGCCACGCAGGGCATCCCCGGCATCACGATCGTCGACCCCACCGGCATCGAGGCGGGGAACACCGCCAGCCCGGAGGCGCTGCTGACCCTGGCCGCCCGGGCGATGCGCCACCCCGTGATCTCCGAGATCGTGCGGAAGCAGTCCGTCGAACTGCCGGGGGCGGGAAGCGTGACCAACTCCAACCCGCTTCTCCTGGACCCCGGGATGGTCGGCATCAAGACCGGCACGCTGGATTCCTACAACCTCCTCTCGGCCAAGGACGTCGTCCTGGGCGAGACGACAGTGCGCCTGTACGCCGCCGTGCTGGGGCAGCCCGACACCACGGCGCGCGACGACGCGACGCGTGCGCTGTTCACGCAGGTGGAGGACGAGCTGCGACTGCGTCCGTCGGTGACGGCCGGCACGGTCGCCGGCCGGGTGATGACCCGCTGGGGCGAATCCTCGGATGTGGTCACCGCATCGGATGCCTCGGTGATCCTGTGGAACGGCATCGCCGCCACGGCCGCGTCCGAGTTCGACCTCGGCGACCGGGAGAGCGAGGGCGACGCCGTGGGCACGCTGTCGGTGGCGGGGCCGCTGGACAGCACGACGGTCGAGCTGCAGCTGGCCTCGGATCTGGAGGGACCGACCGCCTGGTGGCGGCTGACCCATCCGCTGGACCTGCTGGGCCTGAACGGCTGACGCGGCCTCAGAAGGGCCAGATGAGGGGCACGTAGAGCACCGCGAAGGCCACGAACACCACAGCCAGGGGCAGCCCGAGCCGCCAGTAGTCGCCGAATCGGTAGCCGCCCGGCTCCAGCACCATGAGGTTCGCGGGCGTGGCGACGGGGGTCAGGAACGCGGCGGCCCCGGCCACCGCCAGGCCCACGATGAACGGCAGGGCGCTGACCTCCAGCGTCGCGGCGATGGAGACGGCCACCGGCGCGACCACCAGCACGGTCGCCACGTTGGAGATGAACTGTCCCAGGACGACCGTGACCAGGCACACCACCAGCAGCGCCAGGTGGGGCGAGGCGGTCCCCACCAGCCCCAGCACGAGGTCGGCGAGCGCGTCGGCGGCGCCGCTGTCCAGGACGGCGTTGGACAACGGGATCATGCCCGCGATGAGGATGATCGTCGTCCACGAGATGCTGTGGTAGGCCTCATCGGCGGGCAGCACGCGCGTGAGCAAGATGGCCGCGGCGGCGAGCAGGCCGGCCACCGCCGGCGGAACGAGCCCCGTGGCCAGCAGCACGACCATGACACCCGCGATGATCAGCGTGCGCCGTGCGCCGCGTCCGAGGCCGCCGGCGGCGCGGGGCACGCGGGTGGCACCCGTGCGCACGGTCTCCGGGACCAGCGCGAGGTTCTCCTCCTCACGCTCGGTGAGCGGGACGTGCGGTCCCGGGCCGTGGGCGGGGAGGGCGCGGGGAGCCCACACGAGCATGACCAGTGCGCTGACGATCAGGAGCGGCCCGCCCACGAGGGCGAACTCGACGAAGCCGATCGGACGCCCGACCGCCTCCTCGGCGAGTTCGGAGGCCACGACGTTCACGGGTGTGCCGGTGAGGGTGAGCAGCGATCCGGCCGATCCTGCGAAGGCCAGCGGGATCATCAGCTGCGACACCGGGATGCCCGACCGCCGCGCGACGACGGCGGCCACCGGCACGAGCGCGGCCACCGCCCCGTTGATGCTGATCAGCGAGGTCAGCAGGGCGGCGACCCCGATGATCCAGATCGTCACCGGCCCCCGCCGGCTGCCGGCCCGCGCCACGATGAAGCCCCCCGCCCAGCGCGTCACGCCCGTGGCATCCAGTGCCCCCGCCACCACGAACAGGCTCGCGATGAACAGCACCGTGGGGTCCCCGAAGCCTGCGAGCACCTCCGGGAGGGTGAGCACCCCGGTGGCCCACAGTGCCAGCGCGACGCCGATGGCGATGACCTCCAGCGGGATGCGTCCCGACAAAAAGGCCAGGATCGCCGCGGCGAGGATCAGGAGCGTCGCGAGAAGGGGATCCACGCCCCCACGCTAACCCGCACGGGCGGAATTCAGACGTGCCGTACGCGCTGCTGCAGCCGGGTGCGGATGTCGAACAGCTCCGTCCCGCCGATCTCGCGGGCGCCGGCGACCCCCTGCCGCAGCACCGTGGACAGCGCACTGCGGGCGGCGACGGCCACCGGGGTGCCGCGGACCTTCCCGAGCTGGGTGATCGCGTCGAGGGTGTCGCCGTCGGGCAGGACGACGATGGCGCCGCTGAAGCGCACGCCGGCCGACCGTGCGATAACGCGCAGCCTGCTGACCAGGCCGGTGACCGGGGCTCCGACGACGTGGGGCCCGACGATCTCGCCGCGGCGGAAGCCCACGGGGCCTCCGAAGTCCTCCGAGAGCACGGCGTACAGGCCGCTGGGCCCGAGCACGACGTGGTCGATCTTGTCGTCGGGAACGCCGTCGCGGGATGCGGCGACGTCATGCCACACGGTGTACCCCATCCCCAGGTCGGCCACGACGCGGGCCGTGGCCTCTTCGGCGAGCGCATCGGCGAGGAGGCGCCGCAGGTCGTGCGGGGCGGAGCGGACGAGCTGCGGATCGTACGGGTCAGCGAGGTCCACGCCGCGTCCGACCCACTCGCGGATCAGCGTCAGGTACCGCTCGCGGCGCCAGCCGCCGGGCTGGCCGTAGGAGCGGGCCCGCGGGCGGGTGTCGGGCCGCGGGGACGCGGGCGCCTGCGGCCCGGCCCACTCCGCGCTCGAGGATCCCCGGCCGCGGTCGTACGCCGCGCGGGCCTCGGGGGTGCCGATCAGCTCCCACGCCCGCTGCACCTGGATGAACACGGCCGCGTCGCCCCCCGCGTCGGGGTGGCTCTGCCGGAGGCGGAGACGGTACGCGCGGCGGAGCGCCTCGTCGTCGGCCTCGGCTCCCACGCCGAGCACCTCGTACGCCGACGCGGATACGGGACTGTCGAACACGTCTGTCAGGCTAATCCGCAGCGGATGTGGGTCGGCTGTCCGTTCGCTCTGGGCGCGCCCACTGCGTGCGCCGGCTCACGACTCCCACAGGGGCAGGGCGGGCGCGTGGGCGAACGCCTCCGCCACCGAATCCGGCGACGCCTCGCTCTGCCAGCGGGGTGAGCGGTCCTTGTCGACCACCTGCGCGCGGATGCCCTCGACCAGATCGGGCTGCGTCGTGACGAACCACATCACCAGGGCGTACTCCTGCGCCAGCGCCGCCCGGAGATCGGGCAGCTCCCGCGCGCGGCGGACGGCCTGCAGGGTCACGGCGAGCGAGGTGGGCGACAGCGCGGCGAGCGTATCGGCCGCCGCGGCGGCCTCGGGCTCAGACCTGGCCCGGAGGCGGCCGACGATCTCGGCCACCGTGCTGCCGGCGAACGCGTCGTCGATCCACTCGCGCGCCTGGGCGAGACCGGACGGGCGCGGTGTGTCATCGAAGAGCAGGACGAGCTCGGCGGGGTCGGTGCCGTCCGCGTCCGCCCCGAGCGCGTCGCGCAGCGCCCCCAGGCGCGTGGTGGGCACGAGGTGGTCGGCGAAGCCGGCGTAGATCGCGTCGGCCGCATCCATCGACGCCCCGGTGAGGGCGAGGTACTCCCCGAGACGGCCGGGGGCGCGGGCGAGGAGCCAGGATCCGCCGACGTCGGGGGTGAACCCGATGCGGGTCTCCGGCATCGCCAATCGGGAGCGCTCGGTGACCACGCGCAGCGCCGCGTGACCGGTGAGGCCGATGCCCCCGCCCATCGTGATGCCGTCGGCGATGCTGACCACGGGAACGACCGAGGTGGCGATCGCGGAGTTCAGGCGGTACTCGTCCCGGAAGAACCGGGACGTGTCGGCCGTGTTCCCGGCGACGATCTGCTCATACAGCTGCCGGATATCCCCGCCCGCGCAGAAACCGCGATCGCCGGCCCCGTCCAGCAGGACCGCGTCGACGTCGGGGGTGTCCTGCCATCCGGCCAGCGCGGTGGCGAGGTGCTGGATCATGGCGTGGCTGAGCGCGTTGAGCGCTTTCGGGCGGTTCAGCGTCAGCCGTCCGAGACGGCCGCCGACTCGTACGAGGACGTCAGCGTCCCCCTCATCCGTCATGTTCCCCACGCCGCCACGTTACCGGCCGACACGTCCGGGCGGCGTGAGCTCCCGCGTAATCCCGCGATATCCGGGAAGATAGGGGGAATCGCACAACGACGAGAGGTTCGGCATGCCCGAAGGACAGGTGCTGGAGTTCTCCGGCGTCACCAAGCGCTTCGGCCCCGTCACCGCCGTCACGGATCTGTCCGCACGCGTCGAGCCGGGGCTCGTCACCGGCTTCCTCGGCCCCAACGGCGCCGGGAAGACCACGACCCTGCGCATCCTGCTGGGCCTCGTGCGTGCGAGCGAGGGCACCGCGACGATCGGCGGCGTGCCCTACGCCAAGCTCGCCACCCCCCTGCAGTCCGTCGGCGCGGTGCTGGAGGCCTCGAGCTTCCATCCCGGTCGCACGGCCGCCAATCACCTCCTCGTGTACGCCCGGGCGGCGGGCATCCCCCGCGCCCGCGTCGACGAGGTGCTGGGCCTCGTGGGCCTCTCGGATGCCGCGGGCCGCAAGGTCGGCGGATTCTCCCTCGGCATGCGCCAGCGGCTGGGGCTCGCGTACGCGCTCCTCGGCGACCCGGGCGTGCTCGTCCTGGACGAGCCGTCCAACGGCCTGGACCCCGAGGGCATCCGGTGGATGCGCGGACTGCTGCGCGCCCTCGCCGCGGAGGGACGCACGGTCCTGGTCTCCTCCCACATGCTCGGCGAGGTGCAGCAGACCGTGGACGCGCTGCTGATCATCGCGAAGGGACGCCTGGTCTTCCAGGGCGGCATCGAAGACCTCGCCGAGGCATCCGATCAGGCCACCGTGGTCGACGCCGCCGACCGGGCCGCCCTGGAGGCGGCGCTGACGGCAGCCGGGCACTCGTTCGAGGTGCTGCGCAACGGCCTGACCGTGCGCACGGCCGAACCCGTCGAGGTGGGCGCGGTGGCGCAGGCGGCCGGGATCGCACTGTCGAGCCTGCAGCGCCGCGGCGCGACCCTCGAGGACGTGTTCCTCGAACTCGTCAGCGGCGAGCGCGTGCACGTGAGCGCCGGTGGAGCGGTGCCGCCGCCTGTGGCAGCCGAGGCCGCCGAGTTGAGGCCCGAGGCGCAGGCCGAGATCGAGCCGGAGCCACAGCCCGAGGCCGAACCGGCGCCGGAAGCAGAACCGGACGCGGAGCCGCCCCACGGCGGCGGCGACGAACCTCCCGCGGCCGCCGCATCCTTCGCCGTGGCAGCCACGGGCGTCATCGACATCGTGCTCCCCGCCCGCGACGACGACCACGTCGCCGATCGTGAGCGCTACCACTCCGAGGGGGGACAGCGATGAGCCTCGTCACGGCGAGCCGATCCGAGCTCACGAAGCAGTTCACGACCGCGATCTGGTGGATCCTCGGGCTCGTCCTGGTGATCTACGTCGGCCTGACCGCCGCGGGATTCGCCCTGTTGCTCACCTCCCTCGCCACCGGCGCGCTGGGCGGCACGGAGACGCCGCTGGTCCCCTCGGACTCCCTGCCCTCGGTGATCTACAGCACCGCCACCTCGTTCGGGTACGTCTTCCCACTGCTGGTGGGCACGCTCATGGTGACCACCGAGTTCCGGCACAAGACCCTCACCCCCACGTTCCTCGCCGTCCCCCGTCGCGGTGTCGCGCTCGCCGCGAAGGTCGTCATCGGCGTGGTGATGGGGCTCGTGTTCGGCGTGCTCGGGCTCGTCGCCACCGTCGGCCCGGGCGCCGTGATCCTCGCCGCGTCCGGCCTGGAGACCGGCCTGGCGTCGTCGGACACGTGGGCGCTGGCCGGGCGGATGCTCCTGGCCTTCGTGCTGTGGACCCTCGTCGGCATCGGCGTGGGGTCGGTCGTGCGCAACCAGGTCGTGGCCATCGTGATCGTGCTGGCCTTCACGCAGTTCATCGAACCGCTCGTGCGCCTGGCCGGCGGATTCGTCGAAGGCCTCCAGCCGGTGATCAACGCGCTCCCGGGGGCCGCCGGCGACGCCCTCGTGGGAGCCAGTGCGTTCTCGCTCGGCATGCCCACGGCGACTGATCCGCTGTCGTGGTGGGGCGGCGGCCTGGTGCTGCTCGCCTACGCGCTGGTGTTCGTCGTCCTGGGACAGTTCACCAGCTGGCGGCGCGACGTCAACTGACGCCGGGGGCCACGATCGGGCGGCGCGGACGCACCTTCGGCTTGCCCTTCACGCGCTGGGCCAGCACGGCGACGTCTTCGGGCTCGTCGGCGACCTCCAGCCGCAGCGCACGCATCAGCGCCACACCGTGCCGGGTCGTCAGGATGAGCCGTTCGAACTCCTCGTGGCCGGACAGGTCGATCACCACGCCGGGGCGGCGACGGCGGATGAGGGCGAAATCCACCCCGAAGGCCGACTTCCACGACCCCATCGCGACCGCCGACGGCAGGTAGGTGCCGGGGCTGGGCACGCCGCGCAGCCACGTCCACGCATCGTCGGTCAGCTGCGCCTTCACCATCTGCTCACGCGGCACGACGATGTTGCGCCGGCGGAACGACAGCGCACGCTCGACGGTCGAGAGCACGACCTCGAGCTGCGTCGAGTCCAGCAGCAGCGTCACCATGCAGACAGTCTGCCAGCGGCGCCGGACCACCATGTGCGCGGATGCTCACAGGTCGGCAACGATCCGACGCGGACGCGAGCGTCAACCCCCCGCTTCCACGGAGCCCGCCCCGACCGATCGGGATAGCCTGAAGGCATGACCACCGGCAGCGTCGAGCCGCAGGTGACACCCCGGGGCCTGCCTCAGACCGCCGTCCGCGATGTGCTCGCGCGGGCGGCGGCGGGAGCACCGCTGGATGCGGACGACACCGAGGTGCTGCTGGCGGCGACCGATCACGACCTCGAGGCGCTGCTGGATGCTGCGGCCGCCGTGCGCGACGCGGGGCTGGTCCACGCCGGCCGGCCCGCGGTGCTCACGTACTCGCGCAAGGTGTTCGTCCCGTTGACGACCCTCTGCCGCGACCGCTGCCACTACTGCGTCTTCGTCGACACCCCCGGTCAACTGCTCAAGAAGAACAAGCCGGCGTACATGTCGCCCGAGCAGGTGCTCGCCGTCGTCCGCCAGGGGCAGGCGCTCGGGTGCAAGGAGGCGCTGCTGACCCTCGGCGACCGGCCGGAGGACCGCTGGCCCGAGGCCCGCGCATGGCTCGACGAGCACGGCTATGCCTCGACGCTCGAGTACGTCGGGGCCATCGCGCGACTCATCACCGCCGAGACCGGGATGCTCGCGCATCTGAACCCCGGCGTCATGAGCGCCGAGGAACTGCGGGTGCTGCGCCCCACCGCACCCTCGATGGGCATGATGCTCGAGACGACGTCGACGCGGCTGTTCCTCGAGCCCGGCCAAGTGCACTTCGGCTCGCCCGACAAGGACCCCGCGCTCCGTCTCGCGGTGATCGAGAACGCCGGGCGGCTGCGGATCCCGTTCACCACCGGCATCCTCGTCGGCATCGGGGAGACGCTGCGCGACCGCGCCGAGTCGCTCATCGCCCTCCGAGACCTCCACGAGCGGTACGGCCACGTGCAGGAGGTGATCGTCCAGAACTTCCGGGCGAAGCCGCACACCGCGATGCAGGGGGTGGCCGACGCCGACCTGCGCGAATACGTCGCCGCCGTGGCCGCGGCCCGGCTCGTGTTCGGGCCGCGCATGCGCATCCAGGTTCCGCCGAACCTCTCCGATCCGGCGGAGTTCGATCTCCTCATCCGCGCCGGCGCCGACGACTGGGGCGGGGTGTCGCCGCTGACCGCCGATCACGTGAACCCCGAGCGCCCGTGGCCGCAGATCGACGAGCTCGCCCGGCTCACCGCCCACGCCGGCTACGCGCTGCGCGAGCGGCTGACGGCGCATCCGGAGTTCGTGCGAGACGCCGCGGAGTGGATCGACCCTGCGCTGCACCCGGCCGTGTCGGCCCTGGCCGACGCCGACGGTCTTGCGGTCGATGTGCGCCCGTCGCCGCTTCCCCCCGTTCAAAACTCAGGAGACACGCCGAGCGGAGGCGCCGCAACGGCCCCGGATGCCCCGGATCTCCTGAATTCTGCGCAGCTGAGCGAAGTGCGGCGGCTGGTCGAGCGCGCGGCCGGCGACCCGCTCGCCCTCGACGACGCCGAGTGGGAGACGCTGCTGCGCGCCACCGGCTCCGACCTCGGCGCCCTCACCGCCACCGCCGACGACGTACGCCGGTACACCGTCGGGGAGACCGTGAGCCTCGTCATCAACCGCAACCTCACCTCCACGGGCTACCGCGCGGCGGGGCGGGACGGGGCGGGCACCTTCGGGCTCGCCGATGCCGCGGCCATCGCCGCCGACGCCGCGCGCCTCGGCGCGACCGAACTGTGCATCCAGGGCCGGTTGCCCGACGAGGAGGATCCGCAGGCCTACCTGGAGATCGTGCGTGCCGCCAAGGGCGCCGCCGGCGACCTGCACGTGCACGCCTACCGTCCGCAGGACGTGTGGGACCTCGCCGAGCGCGCGGGTCTGGGACTGGGAGGCGCGCTCGGCGCCCTGCGAGCCGCCGGCGTCGACACCGTGCCGGGCACCGGCGTGAAGGTGCTCAGCGAACGCGTGCGCGCCCTCGTCGCGCCGGGCGACCTCGAAATCGATCGCTGGATCGAGGGCATCACCGCGGCCCATCGCGCGGGTTTCCGCTCGACGTCGGTGCTGTTCTACGGGCACGTCGAGACGGCGCGGGAGCGCATCGCGCACCTCCGCGCCCTCCGCGGCATCCAGGACTCCACGGGCGGCTTCACCGAGTTCGTCCCCATCCCGCTGCCGGGATACGGCACGCCCCTGGTTCCGGGTCGCCCTCGCTCCGACGAGCACCGGGCGATGGTCGCGGTGTCACGGCTTCTGCTCTCCGGCAGCATCCCGCACATCCAGATCCCCTGGACGCGCGTCGGCCGCGGCGTCGCGTCCGAGCTGCTGCGCGCCGGCGGCGACGACCTCGGCGGCTCGCTCCTGGACGGCCGCGTCCTGCCCGACACGGGCATCGAGCAGGGGCTCGAATTGCCGGTCGCGGATGCGGAGCGCATCGCCGCGCGCCTCTTCCGCCCGTTCCGCCAGCGCACCACCGACTACCGCACGCTCCGGCAGGCTCCGCGATGACCCGCACATCGGTGGCGATCATCGGCGCGGGATTCGCCGGGCTCGGGATGGCGATGGCGCTGCGCCGCGCAGGGCGGGACGACTTCGTCGTGCTCGAGCGCGGAGCATCCGTCGGCGGCACGTGGCGCGACAACACCTACCCCGGCGTCGCGTGCGACGTGCCCTCGCACCTGTACGGCTTCGCCGCCCACCCCAACCCGCACTGGTCGGCGACATTCGCGCCGGGCCCGGAGATCCACCGCTACCTCTCCCGCGTCGCCGAGACCGAGGGGCTCGGCGACCGCGTGCGGCTGCGCACCCCGATGCTCGGCGCCGAGTGGGACGCCGATGCGGCGGTGTGGCGCATCCGCACGGGCGGCGAGCCGGTCGTCGCCGACACCCTCGTACTCGCGTGCGGACGCCTCACCGAACCCGACGTCCCCGCGATCGCGGGGCTGGAGACCTTCCCTGGCCCGATCTTCCACTCCGCACGATGGGACCACGACGTGCAGGTCGCCGGCCGCAGGGTCGCGGTGGTGGGCACCGGCGCCAGCGCCGTGCAGCTCGTTCCCCAGCTGGCGCGGGTCGCCGGTGCGGTGACGCTGTTCCAGCGGACCCCGGCGTGGATCGTCCCGCGCGGCGAATCCACATACACGGCGGACGAGCAGCGCCGCTTCGCCGAGCACCCCGGCGAGCTGGCCCGCCTCCGCGCCGAGCTGTACGCAGAGGGCGAGGCGCGCTTCGCCTCGCGCTCGGGCGACGCCGGTGCCGCCGCCGCGGCGCGGGAGATCGCGCTGGCGCACCTCGAGTCCCAGGTCGCCGACCCGGCGCTGCGGGCAGCGCTCACGCCCGACTACGCGTTCGGGTGCAAGCGCGTGCTGCTCTCGGACGACTTCTACCCCGCCGTTACCTCGGATGCGGTCACCCTGGAGCCGTCCGCGCTGGCGGCGGTGGAGGGTTCGACGCTCGTCTCCGCGAACGGGACGCGCGTGGAGGCGGACGTGCTGATCCTCGCCACCGGATTCGCCGCGTCGCAGCAGCCGTACGCCGATCTCGTCCGCGGGGAAGGCGACCGGACGCTCGCCGAGCACTGGTCGAGCGGTATGACGTCGTTCGCCTCGACGGTGGTGTCGGGGTTCCCGAACATGTTCGTGCTGAACGGCCCCAACGCGAGCCTCGGCCACAACTCCTCGGTGCTCATGGTCGAGGAGCAGGCGGCGTACGCCGTGCGCGCCCTCGCCCTGCGCGATCGCCGCCCCGGCTCCGTCCTCCGCACCCGGCGCGAGGCCGAGGAGGCCTACACCCGCGAGATCGTCGAGGCCGCCGCATCCACACCGTGGGTCACCGGCGGATGCCGCAACTGGTACGTCGACGCCCGCTCGGGGCGTCTCACCCTGCTGTGGCCGGGAACCGTGCAGGCCTTCCGCGAGCGCCTCGCCGCCGCAGACGGGTCGGAGTTCGAGATGGAGCACGCCCCCGTCCGCGGGGCGAGGGGAGAGGAATCATGACGGTACCGCTGCGATTCGGCTACAAGGCCTCGAGCGAGCAGTTCGGCCCGACCGAACTGCTGGAGTTCGGGGTGCTGGCGGAGGAGATGGGGTTCGACTCGGTCTTCCTCTCCGACCACTTCCAGCCGTGGATGCACGACGGCGGGCACGCTCCGGCGGCGCTGCCGTGGCTCGGGGCGCTCGGTTCCCGCACGTCGCGGATCGTCATGGGCACCTCGGTGCTCACGCCGACCTTCCGCTACCACCCCGGCGTCATCGCGCAGGCGTTCGCGACGCTCGGCGTCATGTACCCCGGCCGCGTCATCCTGGGCGTGGGGACCGGTGAAGCGCTCAACGAGGTGACCCTGGGCCTCGACTGGCCGGAGCCGCCGGAGCGGTTCCAGCGCCTGAAGGAGGCGATCACGCTCATCGAGAAGCTGTGGGACGGCGAACGCGTCACCTTCGAGGGCACCTACTACTCGGTGAAGGATGCCACGATCTACGACCGTCCCGCCGCCGACGAGAAGGTGCCGATCTACATCGGTGCGTCCGGACCCGCCGCCACGAGGCTGGCCGGCCGCATCGCCGACGGGTACATCACCACGAGCGGCAAGGCGCCCGAGCTGTACACCGACACACTGCTGCCGGCCCTGCACGAGGGCTTGCGCAAGGCCGGCCGCGCCGAGAACGCGATCGACACGATGATCGAGGTGAAGGTCTCGTACCACCCCGACGCCGACACGGCGCTGAACAAGTGCCGCTTCTGGGCGCCGCTCGCGCTCTCGTCCGAGGAGAAGATGGGCGTGCACGACCCCATCGAGATGCAGCGCCTGGCCGACGCGCTGCCCATCGAGCGCGCCGCATCCCGCTTCATCGTCTCCACCGACCCCGAGGAGCACGTCGACCGGATCGCCCGGTACATCGACCTCGGCTTCCGTCACCTCGTCTTCCACGACCCGGGTGAGGACCAGGCGGAGTTCCTCCGCATGTACGGGTCGGAGATCCTCCCGCGCCTGCGCGCGCGCTATAGCTGACCCCCTTCCCCCTTCGGCGCCCGCGCGGCGCAGACTCGACACACGCAGGACGGACGACCGCATGACCCCGAAATCGCCCCTGGACCCGCTGGCGAACGAGCCGGAGCACGGCTCGGAGGGATGGGTGGTGATCGTGCCGGTGAAGCCGGCGACGGTCGGGAAGTCGCGCCTCGCCGAGGCCGCCGTCGACCGCGCGGCACTGGCCCGGGCGATCGCCCTGGACACCATCGCCGCCGCCGCCGGCGCGACCCGCGTCGCGCGCGTGGTCGTGGTCACCGACGATCAGGAGCTGATCCGGGCCGCGTCCGGCCTGCCGCGGATCACGACCGTGCCGGAGACCGAGGCGGCGGGCCTGGATGCGGCGATCGCCCTGGGTGCTGCGGCCGCCGGTCAGGGCGCACCCCGGGCCGCACTCCTGGGCGACCTCCCCGCACTGCGTCCCGCCGACCTCGATGCGGCGCTGGCGGCGGCCGGGTCGGTGGAGCGCGGGCTCGTGCCCGACGCGGAAGGCACGGGCTCCACGCTCGTGACCGCGCGCCCCGGCGCGGTGTGGACCTCGGCGTTCGGGGAAGACTCCGCCGCGCGGCACCGTCTGCTCGGGTGCACCGACCTCGACGTCCCGGAGGACTCGACGCTGCGCCGCGACGTGGACACGCCCGCACAGCTGGCGGAGGCGGAGTCCCTGGGCCTCGGGCCCCGCACCGCCGCGCTGCTGAGCACCGCACCCGTCGCATAGGCGGCGCGCGGACGCCAGAACGAGGGGCGTCAGGACGCGGCGGCGAGTGCGGTGTCGACGATCGCGGCCGAGGCGGCCACGTCGGTCATCCACAGCGGCGTCACCACCGGACGGATGCCCGCGGCATCCACCGCCGGCGCCGTGGCGGCGTCCTCCTCGGCGATCAGCCACGCGTCGAGCAGGCCGCCCGCGCGTCGCGCAGCGTAGTGCGCGGCGACGGCCGCCGCGGAGGTCTCCACGCCGATCGCGGTCAGGCACACGTCGGCCATGCCGCGCACGACCCGGCCGCCGATGATGGGCGAGACGCCGACGACGGCGGATGCGGCGGCCAGAGCCTCCCGCATCCCCGGCACCGCGAGGATCGGCCCGATCGAGACGACCGGGTTCGACGGCGCCACGAGCACGACGTCGGCCGCGGCGATGGCCTCGACCACGCCGGGCGCCGGAGAGGCGGCGGCGATACCGGGGTTGCCGAAGCGCACCGGCGTGAGCGCGGCGCGATGACGCGTCCACCACTCCTGGAAGTGCAGGTCGCGCTCGGCGCCGTCGGCGTCGCGCACCGTGACGATCGTGTCGGCCTCGGCATCGGTCATGGGCAGCAGTCGCGCGCCCAGATCCCAGCGGCGCGCCATCCGCTCGAGCACCTGCGTCGGGGTGAGGCCCTCGCGCAGCCATCCGGTGCGGGCCAGGTGCGTGCCGAGGTCGAGGTCGCCGAGCGCGAACCACGGCCAGCCCGCCCCCCACTCCTGGAGTTCGGCGTGAACGCGTTCGGTGTCGCCGGCCCGACCCCAGCCGCGGGAGGTGTCGTTGACACCCGCGAGGGCGTAGGTGATCGAGTCGACGTCGGGCTGCAGCCGGACGCCCGAGAGCCACACGTCGTCTCCCGTGTTGACCACGACGGTCGCCTCCGGCGCCCCGCGGCGGGCGAGGGCCGCGCGCACGCCGAGCGTGAACTTCGCGCCGCCGACCCCGCCGGCCAGCACGACGACGCGCGGGCCGCCCTCCCCCGCCGAAAGTGCATCATCCTGGCGAGAGTGCACAGGATCCGGTGCACTTTCGCCGGGATGGTGCACGCTCGCGGCGGCGGGACCGGGATCTGTCACGGCGCGACGGCGGATGCGGCGGTCCGCGCGGCGGCGGGGAGGGCCTCGATCACCCGTCCCACGGCGTCGTCGTCGTGCGCGGCGGTGAGGAACCACGCCTCGTAGACGCTCGGCGGCAGCGAGACGCCCGCGTCGAGCATCGCGTGGAACAGCGGCGCATAGCGCCACGACTCCTGCGTGAGCGCGGTGGCGTAATCGCGCGGGGCATCGGGGAGGAACGCGACGCCGAACAGCGACCCCGCCCGCGGCACCGCGTGCACAACGCCCTCGGCGGTGAGCGCCGCCGACAGCGCGTCGGCGATGGCGGATGCCGCAGCATCCACGCGCGCGTAGACCTCCGGCGTCGCCCCGCGCAGCGTCGCCAGGCCCGCCGCGACGGAGAGCGGATTGCCCGACAGCGTGCCCGCCTGGTACACCGGTCCGGCCGGGGCGAGGGCGTCCATGACGTCGGCTCGTCCGCCGAGGGCGGCCAGCGGCATCCCGCCGCCGACGACCTTGCCGAACGTGAACAGGTCGGGCGTGTACTCCTCGCCGGCGTCCTGCTGCAATCCCCAGAACCCGGCCGGATGCACGCGGAACCCGGTGAGCACCTCGTCGAGGATGAACAGCGCGCCGTGGGCGTGCGCGATGTCGGCGAGCGCGGCGTTGTAGCCGGGCAGCGGCGGCACGACGCCCATGTTCGCCGCGGCCGCCTCCACGATCACCGCGGCGATGCGGTCGCCGTGCAGCGCGAACGCCTCGCGCACGGCGTCGAGGTCGTTGTAGGGCAGCACGAGGGTCTGCGCCGCGATGGGCGCGGGCACGCCCGCCGATCCGGGCAGGGCGAGCGTCGCGATGCCGGAGCCGGCGGCGGCCAGGAGCCCGTCGGAGTGGCCGTGGTAGTGCCCGGCGAACTTCACCAGCAGGTCGCGTCCTGTAACTCCGCGGGCGAGGCGGATGGCGGTCATGGTCGCCTCGGTGCCGGTGGAGACCAGCCGCACCTTCTCGACCGGGTGGCGCGCGCCGGCGGAGACTCGGGACGCGATGACACCCGCCAGCTCCACCTCGGCCGAGGTCGGGGCGCCGAAGGAGAGCCCGCGGGATGCGGCATCCTGCACCGCGGCGACGACCTCGGGATGGGCGTGGCCGAGCAGGGCGGGACCCCACGACGCGACGAGGTCGACGTACGTGCGGCCGGCCTCATCCGTCACCGTCGCGCCGCGCGCCGACGCCAGGAAGCGCGGCGTGCCGCCGACGGACCCGTACGCGCGCACGGGCGAGTTCACCCCGCCGGGGATGACGCTGCGCGCCCTGTCGAACCACTCGTCGTTGCGGTCGGTCATGTGCGGTTTCCCTTCCACCCACGTCGGCGAATGTCGCGAAGGTCGGAGGATGCGGGGGACATCCTCCGACGTCGGCGCGATCCTCCGACGTTCACAGATCGGCGCGGAGCCAGCGGGCGGCCTCGGCCGCCCAATACGTCAGGATGGCGTCGGCGCCGGCGCGGCGGATCGACAGGAGGCTCTCCTCGATCGCGCGGCGACGGTCGATCCAGCCGTTCGCGGCGGCGGCCTCGACCATCGCGTACTCGCCCGACACCTGGTACGCCCACACGGGCGCGTCCACGGCGGCACACACGTCGGCGAGCACGTCCAGGTACGGCAGGGCGGGCTTGACCATGACGACGTCGGCGCCCTCGTCCACATCCAGCAGCGCCTCGCGCACGCCCTCGCGGCCGTTGCCCGGGTCGAGCTGGTAGGTGCGGCGGTCGCCGGTCAGCTGCGAATCGACGGCTTCGCGGAACGGTCCGTAGAACGCCCCGGCGTACTTGGCCGAGTAGGCCAGCAGCATCGTGTCGGTGAACCCCTCGGCATCCAGCGCCGCGCGCACGTGCGCGACCTGGCCGTCCATCATCCCCGACAGCCCCAGCATCGCCGAGCCGGCACGGGCCTGGGCGAGGGCCATCGCGGCGTAGCGCTCGAGGGTCGCGTCGTTGTCGACCGCGCCGCGGGCGTCCAGGACGCCGCAGTGGCCGTGGTCGGTGAACTCGTCCAGGCACAGGTCGGTCTGCACCACCAGCGCATCGCCCACCTCGGCCACGAGCGCCTCGGTGGCGACGTTGAGGATGCCACGGGGATCGTCGGCGCCGGAACCGACGGCGTCGCGCACGGCGGGGACGCCGAACAGCATGACGCCCCCCAGACCCGCGTCGGCGGCATCCACGGCGGCGGCCCGGAGGGAGTCGAGCGTGTGCTGGTGCACGCCCGGCATCGAGGAGATCGGTGCGGGCTCGGTGATGCCCTCGCGCACGAACAGCGGAAGGACCAGCTGCGAGGGGACGAGGTGCGTCTCACGCGCGAGACGGCGGACGGCCGGGCTCTGGCGGAGGCGACGCGGGCGATGCTGCGGGAAGCTCACGGCTGCAATTCGTCGGAGGCGTGCGGGAGGGGGAAGCGGGAGACGGCGTCGATGAGGGCGTCCACGGTCTGCTGATCGGCGATGACGTCCACGCTCAGGCCGGTGCGCCGGGCGTCCTTCGCGGTGCGGGGGCCGATGGCGGCGATCACGGTCGCCGGCGGGATGTCGGGGAACTGCGCGTGCACCTGCTCGGCGACCGACCCGCTCGTGACGAGAATGGCGTTGATCCGGCCGGATGCCACGTCGGTCGCGACCTTCTCGGCCACCGGAACCCCCACCGTCCGGTACGCGACGACGCTGCGCACCCGATGCCCGGCCTCGCTCAGCAGCCGCGTGAGGACGGGCTTGGCGATCTCGCTGCGCAGGGTGAGCACATCGCGCGGCTCGCCCTCGCGCGCGATCATCTCCTCGGCCAGCCCGGCGGCGGAGTTGTCGCGCTCGGGGACGAGGTCGACGCGGTAGCCGACGGCCTGGAGGGCTGCCGCCGTCGTCTCTCCCACGGCTGCGACCTTCGTCTTGGCGGGGATCTGGGCGCGGTAGGCGTAGAGCACATCCACCGTCGTCGCGCTGGTGACGGTGAGCCAGTCGAAGGCCCCGGCGGCGAGGTCGGCGAGCGCCTGGTCGAGGGTCGCCTGATCGTTGGTCGGGGCGAAGTTGATCAGCGGGGCGATCACCGGCACGGCGCCCTGCTGCCGGAGGGTCGCCGCCACGCCGTCGCCCCACGGGCCCCCGCGCGGCACGAGCACGCGCCAGCCCGCGAGGGGCTTGCCGGGTGCCGGCGTAGACCGGGAGCTGTGATTCATGGGGTCGACTCTCGTGGTACCAGGTCGGCCGCCCCGCGTTCGAGCAGCCGACGTGCAATGTCGAACCCGGTGCGCGTAGCACGCGCGATCGGGTCCGCGCCGTCGGCAGCATCCGCACCATCGCCGCTACCTGGGTACCCACCATACCCCCGCTCGTGCGGGGGAGGGACTTCCAGCCGCACGGTGCGGTCCAGACCCACCCGGTGCGCGCCGTCGAGGGCGTACACGATGGCGCGCACGCGCAGATCCCCGTCCGTCACCTCCGCATGCGTTCCGACCGGCGCGGAGCATCCCGCATCCAGTCCGGCCAGAACCGCGCGCTCGGCGGTGACGGCGGTGCGCGTCGCGGTGTCGTCGAGGAGGGAGATTGCCGCGAGCAGATCGGGGTCGGCATCGGTCGTCGTCTCGACGGCGAGCGCGCCCTGGCCGGGGGCCGTGGGCCAGTCGGCCAACCCCAGCGGCTCGGCGTGCAGCCCGCCCAGATCGCCGCCGAGCCGGGAAAGCCCTGCGGCGGCCAGGATGACCGCATCCAGCTCCCCGTCGCGCACGCGGGCCAGGCGGGAGTCGACGTTGCCGCGCAGGTCCTGCACGCTCACGCGCGGGTTCCGGCGCCGCACCTGGGCGATGCGCCGCGGGGAGCCCGTCCCCACGACCGCGCCGTCGGCCAGATCGCCCAGCGGCGTCCCGTCGCGGGTGATCACGACATCGCGTGCGTCCTCCCGCAGCGGGGTGGCGGCGATCACCAGACCGGGAGGCTGCGCGGTGGGCAGATCCTTCAGCGAGTGCACAAGCAGGTCGCAGCGCCCCGCCAGCAGTGCCTCGCGCAGCGTCGTGGCGAACACCCCGCGGCCACCCAGCTGGGACAGCGACGCCCTCGAGACATCGCCTTCGCTGACGATGGGGACGAGCTCGACGGACCGGCCCGACGCGGCCGCGAGCGCGTCGGCGACCTGCTGGGATTGGGCAAGGGCCAGCGCGCTGCGCCGTGTGCCCAGACGAAGGGTCATCGGCGCCTCACTGCAGCACCTCGGGCACCTCATGCACCTCGATGAGCCGTCCCGTGAAGAACGGAACCTCCTCGCGGACGTGGCGGCGCGCCTCGGTGTAGCGCAGCTCGCGCATCATGTCGACCAGATCGGTGAGCACGTCGGCTTCCATGGGCAGCAGCCACTCGTAATCGCCCAGGGCGAAGGATGCGACGGTGTTGGCGGTCACGCCGGTGAAGGCGGCCCCCTTACGGCCGTGGTCGGCGAGCATCGCACGGCGCTCGGCCTCGGGAAGGAGGTACCACTCGTAGCTGCGCACGAACGGGTACACCGTGAGCCACTGCTTGGCCGGAACGCCGCGGAGGAAACCGGGCACGTGGGCGCGGTTGAACTCGGCGTCGCGGTGCACGCCCATCGCGTTCCACACCGGCAGGAGCGGCCGCAGCAGCTCGGTGCGGCGCAGCCGGCGCAGATCGCGCTGCAGCGCCTCGGGGTCGGGGCCGTACAGCCAGATCATCAGGTCGGCGTCGGCGCGGAGACCGCTCACGTCGTAGAACCCGCGCACCGTGACACCGCCGCTCTCGATGAGGGCGACGATGTCGCTCAGTTCGGTGTCGTCGGGCTCGGCGACAGGGTTCTCCGGGTCGCGACGGAGCACGGCCCAGAGGGTGAACACGGATTCGGGAGAGTCCTCGGACATGCCTCCAGTCTGCTCCGCGGCGCCCGAGCCACCAAACGCGCTCACCTGGTGTAGAGCCGCACCAATCCCCAGACCGCCAGGCCGGCCGCCACGGCGACTCCGACGACGGCGGCTGCCGCGCCCGTGGGGTTGACGCGTGCGAACTCCCGCGCTTGCGCGACACCGCGGTCCACGCCATGCCCCACGCGCTTGGGTACGTTCGCCTTGACCTCGATGGCTGCCAGCGTCGCCTTCAACTCGGCGCGCGCCTTCTCGACGGGATCGGAGATACCCAGCGCGACGGCGGTGCGGGGGACGGGAACGGGTCGATCAACGCTCATTCGCGTGCCTCTTTCACGATCCGGATGTCTTCTGCGACGGCCTGGCCGGGATTCTCCCCGGAGCCGAGTCGACGGAATCGCATGATGCCCAGGAGCGCGAGGATCGCGACGAGAACCAGCATCACGCCGAACACCACGAGGGCCGACAGCCACACCGGCCACCACGACGACAGGCCGGCGATCACGAAGGCGAAGAAGACCGGCAGCGACCAGAACAGCACGAACAGGGCGCCGACGAACCAGCCGGCCCCGATCCCGGCCTGCTTCGCCGTTTCACCCAGCCACTTCTTGGCGGCATTGATCTCGGCGACGACGAGATTGCGCACGAGCTCGGGGATGTCCCCGAGCAGGGTGAACAGACTCTCGTCGGCGCGGTCGCGGAACCCGCGCGGCGTGGTCATCTCAGTCAGCTCCCGGCGCTGGTGGCGTTCTTGGTTTCGCCGGCCTGCGGCTGACCCGAGGTCTTCGCGTCGTCGGAGTTCTTCGTCCCGGCGGAGTCCGTGTCACCGGACGTGGAGCCGCCGGCGGCCTCTTCGGCGTCTTCCAGCGAGTCCTCCACGGCTTCTGCGACGTCGCGGGCGGCCGACTTCGCAGCCGCGGCGGCGCGCTGCGCCTTCTCCGACACGCTGCCCGAGCCGCCGGCTGCCGTGGTGACGCGCTTCGCGCCGTCCCACAGGACGCCGGGGACGACCTTGGCCGCCGAGGTGCCGAACGCCTTGGCCTTGTCGACCTGCTTCTGCACCGGGTCGGTGTGCCAGGCCTTCAGAGCCTGTTCCTTGATCTGCTCGTAGCGTTCGCGGCCCGCGCGACTGCCGAGCACGTATCCGGCTGCGAGGCCGATGACGAGTCCTACTTTGCCCTTCATGGGGCTCTCCTCACGATCGATGATGGGAGGTGCGGTGCGCTCCCACAGTAGCCCCGTATTCCTCTCGCGGCATTCGCCCTTGACATCCTCCGACCGGGAGGGCAGGGTCACGCGCCCGAGGCCGTCTCCCGCCACAGCAGCGCCGAGCGGACGCGCTCGGCTTCGGCGCGCGCGTCGGGAACGACCTGGGCGAGGCCCGTGCCGGACAGCCACGCGCCCGTCGCCCCGAGGCCTGCGACGGCCCGGACGGCGCCGCGGGCCGCGGCCGTCGTGGCGGCGCGGCCGATCGTGGCCGCAGGCTGCGCCTGCGCGTACCGTTCGCGCTGCGCGCCGCGCAGGCTCGCCGCGCCCAGTTCCACGCCCAGCATCCTGGCCGCCTCCGCCAGGGCGAGGGATGCGGCGGCGTCGTCGTCGAGGGCGGCGGTGGCCGGTTCCTCGCCCTGCGCGCCGAACGAGACCCGCAGCACGTGACGATCCCCGCCGGCTGCGGCCGCGACCCACTCCCACTTGGCGGTGGAGTGCGTGAGCGCCTTGGCCGGTCCCGTGCCCGGCACGGTGAGCACGCCGGATCCGCGGGGCGCGGCGTCGAGGGCGGCGGAATCGACGACGAGGGTGACGACCTCCACGACGGGCGCGGGCGCGGCCTCGCGATCCAGCAGCGGCGCCACCGGGGAGAGCAGTTCCCGCGCCGCGCGCTCGGGCACCGCGACGATGACGGCGTCGGCGCGCATCGGGGAGGCGCCCCCGGCTGCCGCATCCGGCTGCTCCCCCGCGGCCTCGCCGTCGGCCACGTGCACGTCCCACGCCTCCCCCGTGGCCTGCAGGCCGGTGACGCGTGCACCCGTGCGGATCTCCCCGCCCAGTTCGCGCACACGCTCGGCCAGAGCGTCCACGAGCGTCGACATGCCCCCGCGCAGGCCCTCGACCGCGCTCCCCGGTGCCGCCGTGCGGCCGCCGCGCAGCTCGGCGACGGCGCCGCTGAGCGACCCCGTCCGGGTCAGCGCGGCGTTCAGCCCGGGTGCCGCCAGGTCGACGTCGATGTCGTCGGGCCGGGCGGAGTAGACCCCGCTGGTGACAGGAGCAACGAGCCGGTCGAGCACGCGCGCGCCCATGCGGCTGCGCACGAGCGCCCCCAGGCTCTGCTGATGCCCGATCGTGAGCGGCGGGCGCAGCCGGTCGAGGTAGGCCCGCCATGCGCCGCGCCATCCGATGATGCGCCGCACCTCCGGGGCCCACGGGTTGTCGGGGATGCCCAGCACGCCGCCGCGCGGCAGCGGTGCCGCCGCCCCGCCAGGCAGTCCGGCGACCCACGCGCCGGCGGGGCGGGGGGTGGTGACCGCATCGCTCAGCCCGAGTTCGTCGACCAGGGAGCGGACAGTGCCGCCGCGGGTGGCGTAGCTCTCGGCACCCACGTCCAGGACCAGGCCGTCGATCTCGGCCGATCGCACGACGCCACCCACCCGCGGGTCCTGTTCGAGCACCGTCACGCGCACACCGACCTTCGCGCATTCCCACGCGGCGACGAGGCCCGCGACACCACCGCCGACCACGACGACGTGCTTCTGGCGGGCCTGCGCGGCGAGGCGGTCCAGCGGGCCCTCGCTCATGCGGCCTCCTCGTGGGCGAAGGCGACGATCCGGCTCAGGACTGCCGGATCGATGTCGGGCGGCACGCCGTGGCCGAGGTTGAGGATGTGCGCGCGCGCACGTCGACCGCGCGCCAGGACGTCCGAGACATGCGCGAGCAGGACCTCCTCGGGAGCGGACAGCAGCGCGGGGTCGATGTTGCCCTGCACGGTCGTGTCCTCCCCGAGCACCGCGGCCGCCTCATCCAACGGCTGGCGCCAGTCGACGCCCACCGCGTCGGCGATCCCGTCCAGGCGCATGTCGGCCAGGAACGGTCCCGTGCCCACGCCGAAGTGGATGCGGGGCACCGTCACCCCCTCGAACGCCGCGCGCGAGTGCGGCGCGGCGAAGGCCCGGTAATCGGCGGTGGAGAGGGAGCCGGCCCACGAGTCGAACAGCTGCACGGCCGAGGCGCCGGCCGCCACCTGGGCCTGCAGGAACGCCGACGACACGGCGGCGAGCCATCCGGCCAGGCGGTGCCAGGAGGCGGGATCGGAGTGCATCATGGCGCGCGCACGCAGGTGCTCCTTCGACGGGGCACCCTCCACGAGGTACGCAGCGAGCGTGAAGGGGGCGCCGGCGAATCCGATGAGGGGCGTGTCGCCGAGCTCGTCGGTGACGATCCGGACGGCCTCGCGCACGGGGCCTGCAGCCAGGGCGACGGCGGCCGGATCGATCGCCGTGACGCGCGCGACGTCGGATGCGGTGCGCACCGGGTCGGCGAAGACCGGGCCGCGTCCGGGCTCGATCTCCACGTCGATGCCGGCGAGGCGCAGCGGGATGACGATGTCGCTGAAGAAGATGCCCGCATCCACTCCGTGGCGGCGCACCGGCTGCAGCGTGATCTCGGCCGCGAGGTCCGGCGTCAGGCACGCGTCCAGCATGCGCGTGCCCACGCGCAGCTCGCGGTACTCCGGCAGGGAGCGGCCGGCCTGGCGCATGAACCACACCGGGGTGCGGTCGGGGCGGTCGCCGCGGAGGGCGCGGAGGAGGGGTGCATCGGGTGAGGCCACGTCTCCCATCCTCGCACCCGCCGTCCGGGCGCCGGCTGGGCGTCAGGCCGGGGCGCCGCGCCCCGCGAAGTCGGCCAGCAGCTCGGCCGGACAGGCGGCGCGGGCGTGCTCCGCTCCGGCGAGCGCGCCGAGCCGATCCAGGGCGGCGAGCGTGCCGATGCGGTCGGATGCGGCGGCCAGCGCGCGCACGAGCGCGTCGGCCGCCGCGATCTGGCGTGCCGGATCGCGCGCGTTGGTGGCGATCTCGAGGGCCTCGCTCAGGTGCCCGATGCGTTCACGGGGCTGGGCGGCGGCGGCGGCTCTGAGCATGAGGGCACGGTGCAGGCAGCGGAGGTCGCCGAGGCGGCGGAACGCGTCGACGAGGTCACCGAGGTCACCGGCCCCCGCCAGCCCGAGGCCTGCCTGCACCAGCTGCGCATGCGCGGTCTCGTGCGGGTTCTGCATCGCCTCGGCCGCCGCGCGCGCCTGCGCGGCCCACCCGATCGCCCGCTCACGGTCGTCCGGGTGCTCGGCGGCGACGGAGGCCATCATGTACCGCACATTGTTGACGTGCACGAGATCGCCCGCGCGCGCGTACGCGCGCATCGACGCCGTGAACGCCGCCAGCGCCGCGGCCCGGTCCGGCGTGGCGCCTGCCCGCAGAGCGATCCCCCGCGCCTGGAGGATGGCTCCCCGGTCCCAGTCCCCGCCGTGCTCGCCGACGAGCCGCTCCGCGGCCGCGCAATGCATCAGCGCGGTCTCGACATCGCCCCGGTAGGCGGCCGCCCAGGCGGACAGCTGCTCCGCGGCGCGCGTGCCGTCGTCGTCCGCGGCCCCGGCAGCCGCCCGATCGGCGAGGGAGCGGACGAGGTCGATGTCGACGAACGCGAGCGCCATGCCCACGGCCAGCAGCTGCTGCGGCGTGGCCGAGGCGAGCACTCCCTCATCCCGGGCGGCGTCGGTGAGCGCGTCGATGCTGTCGATGTCGGCCCCGTACTGCTCGACGCCGACGGCGAGGTCGGCCGCGAGTGCGATCGCATCGGGGTGACCGGCCGCGATCATCCAGCGCAGGGCGGCGTTGACCTCCGGGCACAGCACCGCCGAGCGGTGCGACGCCGACGCGCTCGCATCGGTGCGCGCGGTCCGGATGAAGGCCCGGGCGGTCTCGGTGACGGCGACGGCGTGCAGCTCCAGGACCTCGCGGATGGTCGCCGCCGCGGTGCGGGCGTGGACGAATTCGCGCATCACGGCCAGCAGCCGGAAGCGGCCGGGGTGCGTGCGCGTCGGGATGATCAGGGAGTGATCCAGCAGCCGCAGGACGACGCCCGTCGTTCCGGGGCCCGTCACGGCGGCCGCGAGGTCCATGTCGAACGTGCGGGGAAGGGCGGCCAGGCGCCGCAGCACATCCTGCTCCTGCATCGACAGCAGGTCCCACGTCCACCCGAAGGCGGTGTCGAGGCTGCGGTGGCGCCCGGGGGGAGCGGCACGGTCCAGCGTCGCGAGGTCACGCGCCAGGCGTGCGTCCAGTTCGGCCAGCGGGAGGTGCCGGGCCACGGATGCGGCGAGCTCCAGGGCGAGCGGAAGTCCGTCCAGCCGCTCCGCGATCCTCGCCACCAGGGCCGGCTCGCCGGCGTCCGCTCCGGCCGCGCGCAGGCGATCGGACAGCAGGGCGCACGCCGGCGAGTCCGCGCCCTCCGCCGCGAGCGGGCGGAGGGCGTGCACCGCCTCCCCCGGCGCGCCCAGCGGCGTGCGAGAGGTCACCAGGACGCGCACGGACGGGACGCGCATGCGGAGGGCGCCGACCACTGCGACGGTGGCCGGTCCGACCCGGTCGGCGTTGTCCAGGAGCAGCAGGTGCGGGCGCGCGGCCAGCGCGACCGAGACGGTGCCCTGCAGGTCGCCGGGGGCTGCCTCCAAGCCCAGCGCGCGGGCGATCCGGGGAGCCACGTCGTCGGGGGTGGCATGCTCGAGCTCCACGACGAGCGGCGTGCGCTCGCCGTCGCCGTGGGCGGTTTCGAGCCCGAGGCGGGTCTTGCCGACCCCTCCTGCCCCCACGATCGTGACCCACCCGTGGCGTTCGAGGAGCGTGCGCACGGCAGAGAGGTCCTCATCGCGGCCGTGCAGGGTATCCGCAGGAACCGGCACCGACGACTCGTGCCGCGCTCGGGCGGCTGCGACGAGGGCCGCACGGCTTTCGGCGGCGAGTTTCCGCCGGAGGCTGGCGATGTGGCTCTCGACGGTGCGCACGGAGATGAACAACTCCGCGGCGATCTCGGGGTTGGTCTGTCGCCGCTCCACCGCGGCGAGCACCGCGCGCTCGCGCGGTGTGAGGGCGGACCCGCTCACGGGCGCCACTCTACTCAGGCCAGGCCAGGGTGGAAGAGCGTGTCAGGACAGCGCCTGCAGCACAGGCTCCAGTGCGTCGGTGATCGCTCCGGCGGGCCTGGAAGAGCCGGGGTCGGCGGCGTCGGCCTCGAGCTCCGCGATCTGTACGCCGACCACTTCGCTCCGCGCGATCGCCCGCGCGCACGCGCTCAGCTGCGCGAGCGTCATCCCGCCGGGGACGCGATAGTCCGTCGGCACCGTTCCCGGCTCGAGCACGTCGCAGTCGATGTGCACGTACACGGGCCGGCCCGCGAGCGCGCGGCCGAGGTCGTCGTCCATATCGCTGCCCACGGGCACGAGGGGCACGGAGCCACCGTCGACGAGGCGCTGTTCGGCGGGGTCGAGGTCGCGGGCTCCCACGAGGATCACGTCCGTCAGGGCGAGCCCCGCTCCCCATCCGGAGTCCCACAACCCCACCGGACCGGACAGCGCGAGGCCGCCGAGGAAGCCCGTCGTCGTGGTCTGAGGGGTGTTGAGATCGGCGTGCGCGTCGAACCACACCACCACCGCATCCGGCCGGTGCCTCACGACGACCGGCAGCGTCGCCAGGGCGACGGCGCACCGGCTGAGGGCGGTGACGGGCGATGCACCGGCGCGGAAGAGGCGGTCGAAGTGCCCGGCCAGCTCCGCGAAGGCCGGCGCCGCGACGACCAGCGCCTCATCCCACGGGGACGGCTCCACGGGCCGGCGCTCACCGATCACGATGGGCTCGACCGCGAGTCGCTCCGCCAGCACCGCCGTCAGGACAGGGGAGGCAGCCATGGCGCGATCGCTGTGGTCACCGGCTCGACCGGCGAAGTGGGTCAGGACGACGGACACGGTTGCTCCTTCGGTGCGGCGAGCGCATGGCGGCGACCGCCACGGTAGGAGACCGTGGCCGGACGGGCAATGACCCGCCCGGCCACGTGCAGCGGATTGCCGCCATCCCCCGGCATGCCGCCCTGGTCACCGCACGGTGGCGGTCACCAGGAGGTACTCCCACTGCATCCGGCCGTCGACGATCGCCGCATCGGCCAGCGCGTCCAGCGCCGCATCCAGCGCCGCCACCTGCGCGGGGTCGTCGGCGATGCGCCGATAGACCGCGATGGTGGGCCCGTAGTGCGAGGCGAAGTACTCGCGGAACCGGCCGCCCGCATCGAAGCGGTCGATCGTGACCGTCTCGCGCACGGCGGAGAAGTCGGTGACGGATGCGCCGAACAGCTCGCGCACGTGCGCGTCGTCGCCCCACAGCGGTGCCGGCTGCGCTCCCGGCGGGGGCGGCGCGTTGAACGGCTTCATCGTGGCGAACATGCGGCCCACGAATCCCTGCGGCGTCCAGCTGAGCACGCCGATCCGTCCGCCGGGGCGCGTGACGCGCAGGATCTCGGTTGCAGAGCGCTCGTGGTGCGGCGCGAACATCACGCCGACGCTGGAGACGACCGCATCGAACGCATCGTCGGGGAAGGGGAGCGCCTCGGCGTCCGCCTCGCGCCATTCCAGTTCGGCCCCCGCCTCCCGTGCACGCCGGCGACCGGCGTCGAACAACTCCGGTGTGAGGTCGGAGGCGACCACCGTGGCTCCGCGCAGCGCCGCGGGGATCGCGGCATTGCCGCTGCCGGCGGCGACATCGAGAACGCGGTCGCCGGCCTGGACGCCGACGGCATCGACCAGGCGCGGGCCGAGCGACCAGATCAGATCGCTCGCGAGCGCCGGATAGTCCCCCGACGCCCACATCGCACGATGCTTCGCCTTGAGCGCGCGATCGGCCTCATCGACGACGGATGTCTGCGTATCGGTCATGTCCGTTCCTTCCTTGTCGCTCGAACACGGCCCACCCTCCTCCCCGTGCGCGACCGCGGCATCCGTGCACCGCACGGAGATCCGCACGCACGCGCACGCGCGGATCGCTCGGCGTCGAGGCATCGGGCCGCCCGGTTGCGGCACGCGGGTAGAATCTCCTCTCGTGCTGCTGTGCGTCTCCGCGAGTCACAAGACCGCGTCCTTCGAGCTCCTCGAGCGCCTCAGCGTCCCCTCCACGCCCGTCGCCCCCCTCATCGCGGCGCACTCCGAATGCGTGCAGGGCGCCGTCGTGGTCGCCACGTGCAACCGCTTCGAGGCCTACGTCGACATGGATGAACCGGTCACCGCCTCCCGCGTCGTCGGCGTGGAGGCCACGCTCGCCGCGATCGAATCGGCCACCGGCGTCTCCGCCGCCGAACTGGAGGGCTCGTACCGGGTCCTCGGCGGCGACGAGGTCGCCGAGCATCTGTTCGCCGTGGCATCCGGACTGGAATCGGTCGTCATCGGTGAAGGCGAGATCGCCGGACAGGTGCGCCGGTCGCTGAAGGAATCGCGTCGTCTAGGCACGACCTCGGGCGAGCTCGAACGGCTGTTCCAGCGGGCCTCGGAAGCCCAGCGCGGCGTGAAGAACGCCACGGCCCTCAGCCGCGCCGGGCGCTCGCTCGTGCGTCTCGCCCTCGAACTTGCCGACAGCCGGATCGCCGACTGGTCGGCGCTGCGCGTGCTGCTGGTGGGCACCGGCGCCTACGCCGCCGCCACCGTCGCGGCACTGCGGGACCAGGGCGCGCAGGACATCTCGGTGTACTCGCCGTCGGGCCGGGGCGCGAAGTTCGCGGCGAAGTACGGCCTGCACAACCTCGCCGCCGAGCGTTATCCGTCCGTCGCCGCGCACGCCGACCTCGTCATCACGTGCACCTCTGCGGAGCACCCCGTCCTCAGCGCCGACACCCTGGCAGCCGGCCGGACCGGGTCCGAAACGGTCGGCCCCGCAGCCGAGGTGCCCCCTGCCGGCCCCCTCGCGCGCCGGCTCGTGATCGACCTCGGCCTGCCGCGCAACGTCGATCCCGACGTGGCCGGGGTCCCCGGCGTCGACCTGCTCGATCTGGAGACCATCCGGCTGCACGCTCCGGTGGAGGAGCTGCAGGCCACCGACGCCGCCCGCGAGGTCGTGCGCGACGCCGCGCGACGCTTCGCCGTGGTCGGCGAGCGCCGCAACGTCACCCCCGGGATCGTCGCGCTGCGCACGCACGCGTTCGGAGTGCTCGAGGGTGAGATCGCGCGCGCCCGGGCGCGCGGAGACGACGACGGTCGCACCGAGCAGGCCCTCCGCCACCTCGTCGGCGTGCTGCTGCACGCCCCCACGGCGCGCGCGCACGAGCTCGCCGAACTGGGGCGCGGCGAGGAGTACTTCGCCGCCCTGTCGACGCTCTTCGGCATCGAGGTGGCCGACGAAGAGCCCGACGCCGCCGCATCCGATACCGGCGCCGCCTGATCCGATCCAGTCCCTACCCGCTCGCGCAGCCGGCGGGTTGGATGGTTCGTGCGCGCCATCCGGGCATCCCGGCCGACGCCGATGAGAGGAGTGAACGAGTGACGGAACCGACGACAGTACGGGTGAGCGTCATCATTCCCGTGTTCGAGCCCGGTGCCGGCTTCGACGACCTCATCGCGTCGCTGGACCGGCAGACACTCGACGCCGGTCGGTTCGAGGTCCTCCTGTGCGACGACGGCTCGGGCCCGGAGACCCGGGACCGCCTCGCGCGCGTGGCCCAGAGCCGGCCGAACGTGCGCGTGCTCACCCTCCCGCACACCGGGTGGCCCGGCGCTCCGCGCAACGCCGGCATCGACGCCGCCCGCGGGCAGTACGTCTTCTTCTCCGACCAGGACGACCGCCTGTTCGAGGGGGCGCTGGAGCACCTGTGCGACTACGCCGACCGTCACTCCTCCGACGTCGTCATCGGCAAGGTCGTGGGGGTCGGCCGGCGCATCCCGCAGATGTTCCGGCGCGACATCCCGCACGCGCAGCTCGGCAAAGACCCGCTCCTGGAACTCCTCACGCCGCACAAGCTCTTCCGCACCTCGTTCCTGCGCGAGCACGGCATCCGCTTCCCCGACGGCAAGGTGCGCCTCGAGGACCACCTGTTCGTGATGCAGGCGTACTTCGCCGCCACGACCATCTCCATCCTCTCCAGCGAACGCTGCTACGCGTGGCTGAAGAACCCCGGCAGTGCCAGCTCGTCCCGGATCGATCCGGAGACCTACTTCCCCCACCTGGAGGCCGTGCTCGACATCGTGGAGGAGCACACCACCCCGGGCCCGCTGCGCGACACACTCCTGCGGCACTGGTACCGCGGCAAGATCCTCAAGCGGCTGGGCGGACGGCGGATGGTCCGCTACCCCGACGACTACCGCGCCCGGTTCCTCGACGTCGTCATCCCGCTCTCGCGCCGCAGATTCGGGCCCGGCGTCCAGCAGGGCCTCGCCTTCCCGCTGCGCGTGCGGTCGGCGCTGCTGCTCGGCGATCATCGCGACGAGCTCGTCCGCCTGGCCGAGTTCGAGGCCGCGCTCACGTGCAGCGCCGACCTGACCGCAGCCCGGTGGATGCGCCGGGGCAAGCTCGTCCTCACCGTCCGCGTCGGCGCCCTGCGCGTGGGGGACCAGCCACTCGTGTTCGAGGAGCGGCCGGTCGCGGCCGAGCACGGTGCCGCGGATGCCGGCTCGGGTGCCACGAGGGCGCTCGTGTGGCGGCCCCCCGCGCACCTGGGCCTCGACGTCCTGCCGGAGGAGACGTTCGATGCGACGCGTGACCTGCGGGACGACCAGGTCGAGCTCTTCCTGCGCGACCGGCGCGGCCCCGCCCGCCGCGTCCCCGGCCCGGTGGCGAGGAAGCTGGACGCCGCGACGCTGACCATCGATCCGCTGCACACCTTCAGCCGTCGCAGCACCTCGCGCGGCGGCCCGCTCCGCGTGCGCGTGCAGCACGCCGGCTGGAGCGTCACGGTGCCGCTGCGGGCCGATCAGGCCACCGTCGACGCCGTCGGACGCTCGCCCCTGCTCGCCGGCCGCCGGTGCACGCTGACCGGCAACGACGACGGGACGCTGGCCCTGAAGCGCGAGTGGCCGCGCGGGCAGGCGCGCGACACGGTGGCCCGTGCTGTGCGCCGCGCCGGCCGGGCGGTGCGCCGCATCCGCCGGCGGGGCTCCGGCGCCGGTGGAAGGATGGCAGCATGAGCCTGCACATCACCGCCGACGCCGACGCCGACCAGCTGCTCAGCGACAATCCGCTCGCCCTCCTGGTCGGGATGCTGCTGGATCAGCAGATCGCGATGGAGACAGCCTTCACCGGGCCGCTGAAGATCCGCAATCGCATCGGGGCGATGGATGCCGCCACCATCGCCGGCTACGACCCCGACGCGTTCGCCGAGGCGTTCAAGACGCCGCCCGCCGTCCACCGCTTCCCCGGGTCGATGGCCGGTCGCGTGCAGGCGCTGTGCGCGGCCGTCGAGCAGGACTGGGGAGGTGACGCCGCCGCGATCTGGACGCAGGGCTCCCCCTCCGGCGCCGAGGTGCTCGCGCGGCTGAAGCGGCTGCCGGGCTTCGGCGAGCAGAAGGCGAAGATCTTCCTCGCGCTGCTGGGCAAGCAGTGCGGCTTCGACGGACCCGGCTGGCGCGACGCATCCGCCCCCTACGGCGAGGAGGGCTCGTTCCGCTCCGTCGCCGACATCATCAGCCCCGAATCGCTCACGAAGGTGCGTGAGCACAAGCGCGCCATGAAGGCCGCCGCGAAGCAGCAGTAGCGCCCGCGCCGGTCAGGCGCCGCGGAGGCGCTCGGTCAGGTAGGCGTGGAGGACGTCGAGGGGCACGCGCTCCTGCGCCATCGTGTCGCGGTCGCGCACCGTGACGGCGCGGTCGTCGAGCGAGTCGAAGTCGACCGTGACGCAGTAGGGCGTGCCGATCTCGTCCTGACGGCGGTAGCGCCGCCCGATCGCTCCGGCGTCGTCGAAGTCGACGTTCCACATGCCGCGCAGCCCGTCGGCGACCTCGCGCGCGAGCGGGGAGAGCCGCTCGTTGCGCGAGAGCGGCAGCACCGCGACCTTCACGGGAGCCAGGCGCGGGTCGAGCTTGAGGACGGTGCGCGTATCGACGCCGCCCTTGGCGTTGGGAACCTCCTCCTCGACGTACGAGTCGACGAGGAACGCCATCATGGCGCGAGTCAGGCCGAACGAGGGCTCGATCACGAACGGCGTGTACTTCTCCCCCGACGCCTGGTCGAAGAAGGTCAGGCTCTGACCGGATGCCTCGGAGTGGCTCTTCAGGTCGTAATCGGTGCGGTTGGCGACACCCATGAGCTCGCCCCACTCCTTGCCGGGGAAGCCGAAGCGGTACTCGACGTCGATCGTGCCGTCGGAGTAGTGCGCGCGGTCTTCGGCCGGGACGTCGTAGCGGCGCATGTTGTCGGCGTCGATGCCGAGGTCGATGAACCAGTTCCAGCACGCCTCCACCCAGTGCTCGAACCACTCGTTCGCCTCGGCGGGCGGCGTGAAGTACTCGATCTCCATCTGCTCGAACTCGCGCGTGCGGAAGATGAAGTTGCCGGGGGTGATCTCGTTGCGGAACGCCTTGCCGACCTGACCGACGCCGAACGGCGGCTTGCGCCGCGACGCGGTGAGCACGTTGCTGAAGTTGACGAAGATGCCCTGCGCCGTCTCCGGACGCAGGTAGTACAGGCCGCTCTCGTCGTCGACGACGCCCAGGTACGTCTTCACCAGGCCCGAGAACGCCTTCGGCTCGGTGTACTGCCCCTTCGTGCCGCAGTTCGGGCACGGGACATCCGCGAGCCCGTTCTCGGCCGGCCGGCCCTTGCGCGCCTCGAAGTCGTCGATCAGGTTGTCGGCGCGGAAGCGCTTGTGGCAGTGCAGGCACTCCACGAGCGGGTCGGTGAAGGTCGCGACGTGTCCGGATGCCTCCCACACGCGCTTGGGCAGGATGATCGAGGAGTCCAGCCCCACCATGTCGCCGCGCCCGCGGACGAAGGTCTGCCACCACTGGCGGCGGATGTTCTCCTTCAGCTCCGTGCCGAGGGGCCCGTAGTCCCACGCGGAGCGGGATCCGCCGTAGATCTCGCCCGCCTGGAAGACGAACCCGCGGTGGCGGGCGAGGGCGATGACCTTGTCGAGGCGGGACTGTTCGGCCACGGTGGCTCCAATGGTCGCAAGAGGTGGGATGCCGCGGAATCTCGGCCCCTCGATTCTACCGAGCGGCGCCCGGCCCCCTCGCCGCGCTGCTGTGGGGCTCCCGTGCGGCACGGCACTCGCGGAGCTGGCGCGTTGTCATGCGCCGCCGAAGCCGCACCACTCCGCGACCCACGACAGCATGCGCGCCTTCATCTCCGGCGGTGCGGGGATGTCGACCTCACCCCGCACGTCGCCGACGACCGCGTCGACGGTGAAGATCGTGCCGCGCTTGTCCTCCTGCACCACGTGGGGGTCGCAGCGCTGCGGCACCAGCGGGATCTCGACGGTGCGGGCGGATGCGGTGGGGCCGATCTCGATGCCGAGCGGGTGGGGAGCGGGCGGGGCACCGGCGGCGTACATGAGCAGCGTCGTCGAGTCGACCGCTTCCAGCCGAGCAGTGCCCGCACCGGTGGGCTCGATCGACAGGACCAGCGCGCCCGCGCGGCCGGCGGGGGCCGGCGTGAACCCGGAGATCGACACGGTCGCGACCTCGGCGAGCGCATCCGCGAGGCACTCGCGCGCGTACAGCTCGGGGAGGAACCCGAGCGTGTCGACGATGTCGGATTCCGCACGGTACGCGGTGTCGCCGACCTCCACCTCCATCGCGATGGTCGTGGTGGCAGCATCCGGCGCCGCGCAGTCCATCGGCGGCAGCTGCACGCGGACGTCCACTCCGCGGCCCGGTGCCAGCGTCGTGGCACGGTCCACGACGCGCGCGGCGACGCCGTCGAACCGCGGATCGGCGACCTCGACGGCGCCGAGCGTCACCGGCGCGTCGCCGTCGTTGTGCACGCGCACCTGCGCCTGCCGCGCCGCCACGTCCGAGCGCTGCTGCACGAGGCTCACCTCGACCCCGGGCGGGAGCCCCTCCGGCTGCGCACCGGCGCCGCCGCATCCGACGAGCAGCGCCGCCGCCGCGAGCGCGAGCATCGCGCCCCTGACCTCCTTCATGCGGTCAGGGTACTCGCGCTCCCCCGCCGCGCCGAGAGTGCATCACCCCGGCGAATCCGCACCGGATTGCGTGCACTCTCGCCGAAGTGGTGCACATCCGACGTGGAGGGGGCGGGAACGCTAACGCCGGGAGCGACGGATGTAAAGGGTGTCGGCGAGGGGAAAGCGTGCTCGTAGCGTCGAGCCATGGACACCTCCGACTTCTCCCCCCGCCGTGCCATCGTCACCGCCTCGGACTCGGGAATCGGCGCGGCGTGCGCCGTCGCCCTCGCCGAAGCGGGCATGGACGTCGGCATCACGTGGCACTCCGACGAAGAGGGCGCAGAGCGCACCGCCGAGGCCGTGCGCGCGCGCGGCGGTCGCGCCGTGATCGCCCGGTTCGACGCCACCGACCTCGCCTCCGCGGGCGGTGTCATCGACGGCCTCGCCGAGGAGCTCGGCGGCGTCGACGTCTTCGTCAACAACGCCGGCGGCGGCTCGGGCGGCGGCGCCCTCGACCTCGATCTCGACGGCTGGCGACAGGACCTCGGCCTGAACCTGGACGGCGCCTTCGTCGCCATCCAGGCCGCGGCGCGGCGGATGGCCGCGGCCGGAACGGGCGGCCGCATCATCGCGATCACGAGCGTCCACGAGCATCAGCCCCGCGTGGGCAGCGCCGCCTACGTCGCGGCCAAGCACGGCCTCGGCGGCCTCGTGAAGACCCTGGCGCAGGAGCTCGGCGCCCAGGGCATCACGGTCAACGCCGTCGCCCCCGGCGAGATCGCGACGCCTCTGAACGACATGGACTCCGAGGACGCGCAGAAGACGCACCGCCCGGGCATCCCCCTCGGTCGCCCCGGGCGGCCCGAGGAGATCGCCGCGGTGGTGGCATTCCTGGCCTCCCCCGCCGCCTCCTACGTCACCGGCGCGAGCTGGGTGGTCGACGGTGGGATGCTGCAGATGGGGCCGCAGGCCGGCTCCGACCTCACGAGCGACGACTGGCGCAACGCCGGCTGATCCACTTCGACGACCGCAGGAGAATCCATGAGCGACCCGCAGAGCGACCCCCAGAGCGACGAGGACAAGCGCACCGATCAGCTGACGACGGCGCCGAACGCGACCGAGGAGGACGCCGCACCCCGCATCGACGTGACCCACCGCGAGGGTGTGACGCGCGTGGACATCCGCGAGGATGCGGCCGTGCGACCCGGGCCCGGTCAGGGCGACCCCGCCGCCGAAGAGGACTGACCGCGCAGAACTCAGGAGATCCGGGCCCTGCGCGGTCGTTCCAGACCTGCGGGGCGCGATTTCTCCTGAGTTCTGCACGATCCCGCCCGCGGGGCCCCGCTAGGCCCCGACCTCGGCGAACGCCCGCACCGGGAACGTGCCGAATCCCTCCACCGCGGGCGGCGCCGCGGTGAAGCGGGCGCCTCGAGCGGGCACCTCGCCGAGCCGCGTGAGGTGCTCGACGATATGAACCCCGGCCGCCAGGAGCGTCGAATGCGCCGGGCGCTCCCCGCCGGATTCGATGTCGTCGATGTTGAGCGAGTCGATGCCCACGAGCGCGGCGCCCTCCTCGACGAGGAACCGGGCGGCCTCGCCGGTGAGGAACGGCGCGCCGTGTCCGTACTCCTCCCGACCGAACCACCGGTCCCAGCCGGTGTGCAGCAGCACGGCGGCTCCGCGCACGTCGCGATCGGCGAGCGTTTCCGCACGGATGCCGCGAGCCGCAGCATCCCACGCGTCCTCGAGGTGGAACACCTCGGCGCGCAGGCGCACGAGGGTCGCGAGGTCGAGCCCGGCCAGATCCGTCCCGCCCGCATACCGGTGATAGGGCGAGTCGAGATAGGTCCCCGTGTTGCCGACCAAAGTGATGACATCCATCGCGAACTCCGTCCCGGGTGCGTACCGGGCGCGGCAGTCCTCCCGCGTGAGGTGGGGCTCGATCCGCGGGGCCGGCAGCCCCGGGTAGGTGACGAGGCCGGCGCGGATGGGATGGCTCAGGTCGATGACCCGCCGCGACCGTGCGGGCGCCGCATCCACGCCGCGGCTGCCGCGATGCTGCTCTTCGACGAACCGCACATCCCGCAGCGTCACCTCGGCCACCAGCGCGAGCCCGAGATGACGCACGAGGAGCCGGGCCAGGGCGTCGTCGTCGAGATCGGCGGCGGGCACGTCCAGGCGGAACCCGGTGCCGGTCAGCCCTCCGCCGTTGGCGAAACGGATATCGAAGTCCACGTGCGCGCGATACTCGCTCATGGCGTGAGCCTAGGCAGGCCCGGCCGCACCCGGCATGCCGGAAGGCGCCATCGTCCGCACGGTTCCGGACGCGTGCTCAGGATGGGGCGGTGGCGGCGAGGTGGTTCTGGATGACGTAGCGGGCGATCGCGATGGAACTGGTCGCCGCCGGCGACGGGGCGTTGCGCAGCAGCGTGACGGCGCCGACCTGGTCGACCTGGAAGTCGTCCAGCAGCTCTCCTCCGCGCCCCCACGCCTGCGCGCGCACACCCGCGGCGGTCTTGTGCGTCAGGTCGGCCAGGCGCAGTTCGGGGATGAAGCGCCGGGCCTTCCGGTAGTACAGCGGCTTGAGCAGCGATCCGCTGATCTCGTCGACCCCCATGCGCCAGTGCTTCTTGGCCAGCGGCCACGCGCCCGGCCACCGCAGCGACTCCCACGTGTCCCGCGCCGACACGCTCAGCCACGAATAGCCCTCCCGCGCCAGCGCCGGAACCGCGTTGGGCCCGACGTGGACGGTGTCGTACACGCCCCGCGTGAAATGCACGCCGAGGAAGGGGAAGCGCGGGTCGGGGACGGGATAGATCATCCCCGCCACGAGATCGGTGCGGTCGGGCGCGAGCTCCCAGTACTCGCCGCGGAAGGGAAGGATCTTCGGCGCCGGGTCTGCGCCGACGTACCGCGCGACGACGTCGGAGTGCAGTCCCGCGCACACCACGACGCGGTCGAACACGTCGTCCGACGCCGCCGTGATCAGGCGGACAGCCCCCGCCTCCGAGCGGATCGCGGTCACCTCCTGGCCCAGGCGGATGCTGCCGCCGGCGGTGCGCACATCCTCCGCCATCGCCTCGGTGATCGCGGCGTAGTCCACGATCGCGGTGTGCGGTGAGTGCACCGCTGCGACGCCGGCGACGTGGGGCTCGATCTCCCGCATCCGAGCCGGGTCGTCGATGCGTGCGAGGCCCGGAACGCCGTTGGCGATCGAGCGACGCTCGATCTCGGCCAGGGCTTCCCGCTCGCTGTCGTCCACGGCGACCACGAGCTTGCCCACCTCACGGTAGGGCAGCGCCTTCTCCTCGCAGAACTCCCGGATGAAGACCCGTCCGGCCGCGCACAGCTGCGCCTTCAGCGACCCGGGCGCGTAATAGAGGCCAGCATGCACGACGCCGGAGTTCCGCCCCGTCTGATGCCGCGCGAGCCGGGTCTCCTTCTCGAAGACGGTGACCTGGTCGCCGCGCGCGCTCAGTTCGCGCGCGAGCGCCACGCCCACGATCCCTCCACCGACGATGCCGACGCGGTCAGCCGCATCCGTCATGTGCACTCTCCCCCAGGCGGCGAGGCTCGTGCCGCGGTCCCACCCGCGGCCCCCGCCGGTCCCAGCATCCCCGGGAACCGCCCGGATGGCAAGCGGCGCGGATGCCGCATGCCCCCGAGCCGCCGACCTCGAGCGCTCGCCGGGCGTCAGTCCTCGACGCCCGGCGTCAGTCGGCGTCGACGAGGAGGTAGCCGCGTTCGTCGTCGAAGCCGCCGATGCGGAGCCCCGCCTCGAGGTGCCTCTGCAACCCGCGCCGCACGGAGTTGCGCCACGCCGCGGCCGCCGCGGGCATCTCCCGCCGCATCGCGTCGATGTCGCCGGGGATCCGCACCTCCGCCGCCACGGCGCCGTCGGGGGTGGCCGCGGGCGGCTCGGCCAGCGCCCACGACACCAGCAGCCGATCGGAGGGGACACCGCGGTTGGCCGCATCCGGCATCGCCCCGTACTGATCGACGAGGTAGTCGGTGACGCGGGCGCCGAGCACGCGCAGAGTGAAGTGGGCGTTGCGGGCGATCAGCGGATCGAAGGTCCACGTGATGCGGCCCACCCCGCGCTCGAACGCCCAGTCGCGCTGGTGCTGCTTGAGCACGCGCCCGACTCCGCGTCCCTGGTACTCCGGCAGCACGCCGGTGACGTGGGAGTGCATCGTGCGTTCGGCGGGCGGTCCGAACCATCCGGCGGATGCCCCCACCATGCGCTCGCCGTCGTACACCCCGACGACGTAGTTGCCCGAGTGCTGCAGTGCACGCAGGGCCTGGGCGGGCAGCGCCTGGCGGTCGGACCGCCACACCTCGGCGAGCACGGCGGCGGCGGCGTACACCTGCGCGACGTCGACCAGTTCGCGGATCTCGATGCCGGAGGGCTCGCTCACACGCACAGTCTGGCACCGAGTGCGCTGGACCGCCCGTATGCGACCTTCTCGCCCGTCGCGCCCCGATAGCCTGGATCGGTGACGGGCGACGGGGACAGACGCAGACTGACCCGGCTCCCCCCTCAGGCCCTCATCGTCGCGGTGCTCGCCGTGGCCGGTCTGTGCTCGTCGTTCATGTTCACGCTCGTCGTGCCCATCCAGACGAGGCTCCCCGATCTCCTCGACGCCCCGCGGGAAGACACCGCGTGGGTGGTGACGGCGACGCTGCTGTCCGCCGCCGTGATCACCCCGATCGCCGGCCGGCTGGGCGACATGTACGGCAAGCGCCGCATCGTGCTGGTGCTGCTGGCGGCGATGGTGATCGGCTCGGTGATCGCGGCGCTGTCCACCGACATCGTCGGGGTGATCGTGGGACGGGCGTTCCAGGGTGCGGTGACCGGAGTGGTTCCGCTGGGAATCTCGATCCTGCGCGACGTGCTCCATGAAGACCGGATCGACTCCGCCATCGCCCTCATCAGCGCGACCCTGGGCGTCGGCGGATCGCTGGGGCTGCCGATCAGCGCCGTGATCGCCGACGAAGCCGACTGGCATTTCCTGTTCTGGATCTCCGCGGCCCTCGGGGTTCTCGTGCTCGTGCTCGTGGTGTGGATCGTCCCGGAGAGCGTCTTGCGCACCGCCGGCCGGTTCGACTTCGTCGGCGCGGCGGGCCTGGCCGTCGGGCTGCTGTGCGTGCTGCTCGCGGTCTCGCGGGGCAATGAGTGGGGCTGGACCTCACCGCTCACGCTGGGCCTGGCGGCCGGAGGGGTCGTCGTGCTCCTGGCGTGGGGATGGTTCGAGCTCCGCGTGCCCGAACCGCTGCTCGACCTCCGCGTCGCCGCCCGCCGGCCGGTGCTGCTGACCAACCTCGCGTCGGTGGCGATGGGATTCGCGCTCTTCAGCTCGCAGGTCTCCTACCCCCAGATGCTCGAGCTCCCCGCCGCCACCGGCGTCGGGTTCGGGTTGTCGCTGCTCGCGGCGAGCCTGGTGATCATGCCGTCCGGGCTCATCATGATGGCCCTCTCCCCGCTCTCCGGCCGGCTCGCCCGCCTGGTGGGCCCGCGCGTCCTGCTGATCGCCGGGGCCGCCTCGCTCGTGCTCGCCTACGGGTTCTCTCTCGCGTGGGCGACCGAGGTGTGGCACCTGCTGGTGGCGAACATCCTCATCGGCTTCGGGATCGGCTTCGGCTACGCCAGCATGCCGATGCTCATCATGCGCTCGGTGCCGCCGAGTGAGACCGGAGCATCCAATGGCCTGAACGCCCTGTCGCGCTCACTGGGGACGAGCACGGCCGCCGCGGTGGTCGGGGTGGTTCTGGCCAGCATGTCGACGACGCACGAGGGGATGCAGGTGCCCAGTGCCGACGCCTTCCAGACGGCGTTCGTCCTCGGCATCGGCGCCGCCGTGGTGGCTCTCGTGCTGGCCTTGCTCATCCCGGCGCGGCCGAGCTCGATCGAGCGGCACCCCTCGCTGCCCGAGCCGCCCCGCCGCTGACCCCGCCCTCCGCCATCCGCCGTGCCCGCGCCCCTCGTCACGCGCCGAGATCAGGCGAATCGCCCGGATCAGGACGCCTGAGGCACAATCCCTCCTGATTCCGGCATTTCTCCTGATTTCGGGCACGACCGGACCCCGGGTCAGGAGCGGTCGCGCACGGGTGCCGGGCGGCCGGCGAGGAGCACCCCGGCCCCTCCGGCGACGGCTGCTGCGGCCAGGACTGCGGCGGAGAGGGCGGTCGTGACCTGGGGGGCGGATGCTCCGCCCACCGCACCGCCGAGCCACGGTCCGATGGCGATCCCCACGTTGAACAGCACCACGATTCCGGCGCTGGCCAGCGTGCGGGTGCGGTCGGTGGCCGCGCGCATGAGCGTGGCCTGCAGCAGCGGGAAGATCGCACCGATCGCCGAGCCCCACAGGACGAGCGCCACGACCACCGCCGCCGGCGTGGACATCGCCGCGGCCAGCGTCGCCAGGGCGACGGCGAAGACCACGAGCGTCGCCGCCAACGCGCCCCGCGGGAAGCGATCCGCCAGCCACCCGGCCACCACGACGCCGATCAGTCCCGCCGTGCCGTAGACGAACAGCAGCGCCGCGGCCCACCCCTCGTCGAAGCCGGCGAACGACAGCAGCGGACGCACGTACGTGAACGTCGCGAACTGCCCGAGCGCGATGAGCACGGCGGCGATCCCGAAGGCGGCGATCGCCGGCAGCGACGGGTCGCGCCAGAACCCGCCCGCACTCCCCTCTTTGTCGGGGCGTGGCGGGCGCAGCCGCGGCATCCGCGTCACCACGAGCACCGCCATCACGAGCGCGGCGATGCCCAGGGCCGCGAAGGCGATCCGCCACCCGACCAGCTGAGCCAGCACGGTCCCGGCGGGAAGCCCCGCGACGGTGGCGGCCGTGCCCCCGGCCGTCACGATCGCCAGCCCGCGCCCCAGGTGCGAGGGCGAGAGCAGCGCCGTGGCGTAGACCATGACCACGGCCCAGAACACGCCGTGCGCGACGGCGGCGGCCACGCGCGTGGCCAGGGCGATGCCGTAATCGGGTGCCCACGCCGTGGCCACGTTCGCCAGGGCGAACACCGCCAGCGACCCGCCGACGACCAGGCGCCGGTCGACGAAGGCCATCACGCGCGCGAGCGGGATGCTGGTGACGATGACCGTCACGGCCCACACCGAGATGAGCAGGCCGACCTGCTCCGGCGAGACGCGCAGGTCGGCGGCCATTTCCGGGAGCATTCCGGCCGGCAGAGCCTCGGCCGTGACGGTCAGGAAGACACCCAGGGACAGCAGCAGGAGCGCGGCGGCAGGAAAGGATCGCACGGCGACCGGAACGGGTCGGGATTCAGCCATGCTCCGACGCTAAAGTGTGACATCAGTGTCAAGGTCAAGGGGGCCGCACATGAGGATCGGCGAACTCTCGCGTCGCACCGGGATCCCTCCGCGGATGCTGCGCTACTACGAGGAGCAGGGTCTGCTCACCTCTCACCGCACCGCGAACGGATACCGCGCCTACGCCGAGACCGCCGTCGCCGAGGCCGAACGGGTCCGCGGGCTCATCGCGGCCGGGCTGACCACGCGCATGACGCGACTGGTCCTCGACATCGAGCGCTGGGACGACACCCCCGCGCCCGCGGAGTGCACCCGCGGCCTCGCGGAGGAGCTGGCCGGCGAGCTCGCCGCCATCGAGGGACGCATCTCGTGCCTCACGCGCAGCCGAGACGCCCTCACGCGATACCTGCAGCGCACGCGGCACGGCGACCTCGTCGGGCATCCCGCCTCCGCGGGCGACACCCCCGCAGGGTGATCCGCGCCGCCCCGCGCGCCCAGATCAGGAGAATCGCCCAGATCAGGACGCCGGGGCAGGAATACGTCCTGATTCCGGCGATTCTCCTGATTCCGGGGGGCCGGGCGACGCGCGTCAGCGTCGCGGGCGGCGCGGCGCATCCAGCCCGAGGTGGACGCGCGTGCGCCGGCGCTCGAACACGATCATGACCGCACCCAGGAGCCACAGCGGCACCTGCGTGAGGAACGCGATCCGGAACGCGTCGAGGGTGTAGGTCTCGGGCGTGCCGGCGCCCTGCGCATCCATCGCGATGCCGATGAACAGGATCGCCAGGAGCCCCGCGAGGAACCCGCCGCCGTTGACGATGCCGGTGGCGGTGCTGAGCCGATGGCTGGGGTTGTAGGTGCGGGCATGGTCGAACGCGATCATCGAGGTCGGTCCGCCGGTGCCCAGCGCGAAGGCGAGGACGAACAGCAGCCACAGCGGCGCGGGGCCCGGCCACGCGATCACCGCGAGCCACGCGGCGGCCTGGAAGGCGACCGCCGGCAGCACCAGCAGACGGGATCGCCGCATCGGATGCCGCATCGACAGCGCCCCGATGACCGGTCCGAGCGCGATCAGGAACACGATGAACGAGGTCACCACCAGGGACGCGGCGGCGGGTGAGAGCCCCTCGCCGGCGGTGAGGAACGGAAGCCCCCACAGCAGGCCGAACGTGGTCCCCGCGAACGGCGTGGCGAAGTGCGACCAGAACGCCAGGCGGGTGGCCGGATGCGCCCACGACTCCCGGAACCCCTCCCGCAGGTCGGCGGCGGAGCGGACCACCTGGATGGCGCCGGTGTCGGTGTCGACGGCGACGTCCGACGTGCGTCCGGGCGGGCGGCTGCGGATGACGGCGAAGGCGAGCACCGCGAACAGCACGCCCATGCCCGCCAGCGCGCCGAACGCGATCGACCAGGAGGTCGCGTGGAGCAGCAGCGCCAGCGGGATCACCGACAGGATCTGCCCGAACTGACCGATGGTGGAGGTCAGCTGCACGAGCACGGGCGCCCGCTGGGCGGGGAACCACAGGGCGATCACGCGCAGGACGCTCGGGAAGATCGCCGCATCCCCCGCCCCGATGAGCACGCGTGCGAGCAGGCCGATGCCGACGTCGGAGGCGAGCGCCATGACGGCCTGCCCCACCGCCATGAGCACCATCCCCACTGTCACGATCGGGCGGGCGCCGAAGCGGTCCAGCAGCAGTCCGACGGGGATCTGCAGGCCGCCGTACACGGCCAGCTGCACGACGGCGAACATCGACAGGGCGGATGCGTCGGCGTCGAAGCGCACCGCCGCGTCCACGCCGACCGCCGAGAGCGAGCTGCGGTTGGTCACCGACAGCATGTACGCGCCCACGCCCACCGCCCACACGAGCCACACGCGCCATCCCGGGGCCAGAGCGGGCGCAGCGGAGGTCACGGCATTCCGGGGTGGTAGGAGACGGCGCGGATCGGCCGCGTCCAGCGTATCCCGCCCGGGGGTCCCCCTCGGGTCGCAGGACCCGTGTGCATCCGGCGACCCGGGATTAGCCTGACGCCATGTCGGATTCATCCCACAGAGGTGACGACACCGGCGCCACCGCCACGAGAGGCGACACCGGCGACGCCGACACGCGGTTCTTCGGCCAGCCGTGGGCCCTCGCCCATGTGTTCGGCGTGGAGATGTGGGAGCGATTCAGCTTCTACGGCATGCAGGGCATCCTGCTCATCTACATGTACTTCACCGTCGCCGAGGGCGGGTTGGGGATCGACCGATCGATCGCGGCGGGGATCGTCGGCGCCTACGGCGGGACGGTGTACCTCTCCACGATCCTGGGCGCATGGGTGGCCGACCGCCTGCTCGGCTCGGAGCGCGTGCTGTTCTACAGCGCGATCGTGATCATGGCCGGCCACATCTCCCTCGCTCTGCTGCCTGGGCTGTGGGGGCTGGGCGTCGGCCTCATCCTCGTCGCGGTCGGATCCGGCGGCCTGAAGGCCAACGCCACTTCGGTGGTCGGTTCCCTGTACCGGGCCGAGGACACCCGCCGAGACGCCGGGTTCTCGCTGTTCTACCTCGGCATCAACCTGGGCGCGTTCTTCGGCCCGATCATCACCGGAGCACTGCAGTCCACCGTCGGATTCCACTGGGGCTTCGGCGCCGCCGCCGTCGGCATGGGCCTGGGCCTGCTGCAGTACTCCTTCGGGCGCACGCAGCTGCCCGCCTCCTCGCGCACGGTGCCGAATCCGCTGCCGCCCGACCGCCGGCTGCTGGTCGTGGGAATCGCCGCGGCCGGCATCGTCGCGGTCGTGGCGCTCGTGCTGCTCGGGGTGATCCGCGCCGAGAACCTCGCCGTCATCGTGATCCTCGTCACGGTCGCGGCCGCCGTGGCGTACTTCGCGGTCATCCTGACCTCCTCTGCCATCAGCGCGACCGAGCGCTCCCGCGTGTTCGCGTTCATCCCGCTGTTCGTCGTGAACGTCGGTTTCTGGTCGCTGTATCAGCAGCAGTTCACCGTCGTCACGATCTACTCCGACGAGCGGCTGAACCGCGACATCCTGGGGTGGGTGATGCCGGTGTCGTGGGTGAACTCCATCAACCCGATCTTCGTCATCATCCTCTCCGGCGTCTTCGCCGCCGTGTGGACCAAGCTCGGCCCGAAGCAGCCGTCGACACCGACGAAGTTCGCGCTCGGCTCGATGATCATGGGGGCGGCGTTCCTGCTGTTCCTGCCGTGGGCCAACGGCGCCCCCAACTCCACGCCACTGCTGGCGATCGTCGCCATCCTCCTGGTGTTCACGCTCGCGGAGCTGTTCATCTCCCCCGTCGGCCTGTCGGCGTCGACGAAACTCGGCCCGCAGCGCTTCCACACGCAGATGGTGGCGCTGTACTTCCTCTCCGTCGCCCTGGGGACCTCGATCGCCGGATGGCTCGCCCAGTTCTACGACCCGAGCAATGAGGTGCCGTACTTCACCGTGCTGGGTGCCATCGCGATCGTGCTCGGCATCGCGCTGCTCCTGGCCGTGCGGCCCGTGCTGCGCCTCATGAAAGGCGTGCGCTGACGCGCTCCCGACGCGTGTCAGTCCTGCGCGAAGACCTCGGCGGCGATGCGGAAGGCGGTGTTGGCCGCCGGCACGCCGCAGTACAGGCCGGCCTGCAGGATGACCTCTCGGATCTCCGCCACCGTCAGGCCGTTGCGCAGGGCCGCACGCAGGTGCATCGCGAGCTCCTCGTGGTGCCCGAGGGCGATCAGGGCCGTCAGCACGGCGACCGAGCGCGAGCGGCGGTCCAGGCCAGGGCGTGACCAGATGTCGCCCCACGCGACGCGCGTGATGAAGTCCTGGAAGTCGGCGGTGAGCTCGGTGGTGCCCGCGACGGCGCGATCCACGTGCGCGTCGGAGAGCACCTCGCGCCGCACGACCATGCCCTGGTCGTAGCGCTCCTGGTCGCTCAGCCCCTCGCCGGCCGGGCGCGTCATGCGCGGGCCCCCGAGACGTCGCCGAAGAAGTCGCGCAGGAGGGATGCGGTGGCCGCCGCGTCGTCCGCCGGCGCGAGGTGCGCCGCATCCGCGATGCCGGCGGCGCGGCCGTTGCGGACGCCCTCGGCGATCTCGCGCGCGGACTCCTCCGGCGTCACGCCGTCATGGGCGCCCCACACCGCCAGCACGGGGGCGGTGATCCGGCCGAGCCGGTCGCGCACGTCGAATCCGGCGAGCGCCTCGCAGCACAGCGCGTAGCTCTCGTCGTCGGTCTCCTGCAGCACCCGCAGCAGGCGCCCGGTGATGTCGGGGTTCTTCTCGATCGACCCGGGCGCGAACCACCGCTGGGCCGAGCCGATGATGAGCGTCGACGTGCTCTGCGCACGGACCTGCGCGGCCCGCTCCTGCCACCCGTCGTTCGTGCCGATCGCCGCGCCGGTGCACAGGAGTGCGGCGGCGCGCACGCGGTCGGGGTGCCGCAGGAGCAGCTCGAGTCCGACGCATCCGCCGAGGGACACGCCGGCGTACAGGAAGGGCCCGGGGACGGCGTCGGCCACCGCATCGGCGAGGTCGGCGACGGTGAAGGGCTCCGTCGCCGGCGGCGCCTCTCCGTGCCCGGGGAGGTCCCACGTGAGCAGCCGGTACCGTTCGGCGAGGGCGGGCGCCGTGGTCTCCCACAGGACGGTGGATGTCCCCAGTGACGGACCGAGCACCAGCAGCGGGGCGTCAGCGGGCCCGATGGGTGCGCTCAGCGAGATCGGCGGGGTGCTCATGCGTTCTCCTGTCCTGCGGCGGGGTGCTTCGGGGCGACGACGTCGTCGACGAACTTCTCGGCGAGACCGGTGTAGCCGGCCGGATCGAGCAGCGCGGTCACGAACGCGCCGGAAGAGGATGCGCCACGCTCCTCCGCGACGGTGCGGACGGCGGGTTCTGCCGACAGCAGCGCGGCGAGGTCGTCCCCCTGTGCGGCGGCGCGCACGAGCTCCGACACGCGGGCGGCTCCCAGAACGGGTCCCAGGACGAGGGAGAGCCGCTCTGAGACGAGGAGCCCGCCGGTCGCGGCGACGTTGCGGGCAAGGGCCTCGGCGTCCACGCGCAGTCCTGCGGCCAGGGCCGCCGCCGTCGCCGTGGCGCCCAGTGCGAGGCGGAGCAGCTCGCGCAGCGTCGGCCACTCGGCGTGCCACGCGCCGTCGGGGCGCTCGTCGACGGCGAACGCTGCGGCCAGGTGCAGCGTCGCACCCAGCTGCGGGGCGCGCAGGGCGGCCGAGCGCACCAGCACGGATGCGGCGGGGTTCTGCTTCTGCGGCATCGCGGAGGATCCGCCGCCGGTGCCCTCGGCCAGTTCGCCGATCTCGGTCCGGCTGGCGGTGGCGACGTCGGCGGCGAGGACGCCGACGGCGTCGATCGCCTGGACGAGGGCGTCGCCGAGCTCGGTGACGGGCCAGCGGACGGTGTGCCAGGGCGCGTCGGGGGCGGCGAGCCCGAGTTCGTCGGCGAATGCTGCGGGCAGCGCGGTGGCGTCGCCTGCTCCGGCGATCTCCACGAAGGAGGCCAGGGTGCCGGCGGCGCCCCCGAGCTGCGCGGGCAGGCGGTCGCCCGCCTCGGCGAGCCGGTCGGCGGCCCTGCGCACGCCGCGCAGCCACATGCCGGCGCGGTGCCCGAGGGTCGTGGGCACGGCATGCTGCGTGAGCGTCCGGGCCGCAGCCACGTCGCCGCGGTGGGCGGCGGCGAACGCCGCCAGCGCCGCATCCACCGCGCGCAGCGACACCTGGATGTCGCCGACCGCACGGCGCGCGACGAGCATGAGGGCCGAGTCGAGGATGTCCTGGCTGGTGGCACCGCGGTGCACCCACACCCGCAGCTCGCCGGGCACGTGCTCCCGCAGCATCCCCACCAGCGGGATGACGGGGTTCCCGCCCGCGACGGATGCGGCGGCCAGCCGCGGCACGTCGGAGCCGACGCGCTCCCCCGCCGACGCCACGGCCTCCGCCGCTTCCGCCGGGGCGATGCCCAGCCGGACGTAGGCCCGCGTCAGCGCCGCCTCGACCTCGACGAGCGCGCCGAGGACCGCCGCATCCGTCACCGCCTCGTCGTGACCGACGGTCACCGGAGACAGCAGTCCGGCGTCCACAGCGCGTGCGGGGCCGGCGGATGCATCAGAAGGCAAGGAAGACGGTCTCCTTCTCGCCCTGCAGCCAGATGTCGTGGTGCAGATGGCCGTCGGACGTGCGTGTTGCGATGAGCGTAGCGCGCTCCTCGGGCTCGAGAGAGGACAGCAGGGCATCCTTCTCGCGCAGTTCCTCGTACTCGGGCAGGTAGATGCGCGTCACGAGCTTGTCGGGGAGACCCCGCGCGAACACGACGACCGAGAAGAACGGCGCCCCGCCGTCGACCGGTCCGGGGTTGCACGTCCAGAACTCGTAATGCCCGACATCCGTGGTCGCCGAACGTCCGAAGCCGGTGAAGGTGTGGTCGTCACGGCGGAGAGCGCCCTGATTGCGCGGGACCTGACCGTTCGCGTCGGCGCTCCAGATCTCCACGACCGCGTCGGGGATCGGCGCACCGGCGCCGTCGTACACGGTGCCGCCGAGCACGATCGCGCCGGGGCTGTGCGGGAAGACGACTTCGTGCTTCTTGGCGTAGTCGAGCCCGAACGCGAAGAACGGGCCGACGGTCTGGCCGCCGGTGGCTTCGTGCGTCTTGGGCTCCTGGGGGCGGCGGATGGCCATCAGTGTTCTCCCTCGGGCTCGAACCAGGTCGCGTCGGGGCCGTCCACGACGATGTCGAAGCGGTACCCCATCGAGAACTCGGGCACCGACAGGTCGTGATCGTAGATCCCGATCAGGCGGTCGCGGTCCTCCTGACGCCAGATCGTGTTGTAGATCGGGTCGAGGGGGAACAGCGGGTCGCCCGGGAAGTACATCTGGGTGACGAGGCGCTGAGTGAAGCCCGAGCCGAAGATGGAGAAGTGGATGTGCGCGGGGCGCCACGCGTTGACGTGGTTCTTCCAGGGGTACGGCCCCGGCTTGATCGTCGTGAAGAGGTACTCGCCGTTGTCGTCGGTGATCGTGCGACCGGCGCCGGTGAAGTTGGGGTCCAGGGGCGCGGGATGCTGGTCGCGCTGGTGGATGTAGCGGCCTGCCGCATTGGCCTGCCAGATCTCGATGAGCTGGTTGCGCACGGGGCGGCCCCACGAGTCCAGCAGGCGCCCGCGCACCGTGATGCGCTCGCCCTGCGGCTCGCCGGTGTGCTGCAGGGTCAGGTCGGCCTCGATCGCGGCGACATCGCGCTGGCCGTAGGCGGGCGACCACAGCTCGATCGTCTCCGGGTCGACGAGCTTGAGGTTCTTCGTCGGGTGGCGCAGAAGGCTGGAGCGGTACGGCGGGAAGTCGTGCAGGCTGATCGGGAGCTTCTCGCCGGCGTCGACACGGCGCTGCGCGGCGGCGTGGTAATCGACGATTTCCTGCGTGATCTGGTTCTGCGACGGCATATCGGGCGAGGCCAGCAGCGATTCGGGTGCTGCGGCGGTCGGCTCCGCGGGCGACGAGAACGCTCCCCGCTCCGGCGCGTCGGGCTGCGCTGAGGTCATGTGGACTCCTTTGACTCACCTGTCGTGTCCAGGGTCGCATCCGTCGCCGCGCGCTCCGGCCTTCATTCTCACCGAGTGGGAATCAAGCTGGGACGGGGGACCCCCGGCACTGGACTAGAGTCCCTGAGGATGGGCGAGGACACGAACGCGACGCGGCTGCCTCCCGCCGCATCCGGCATCGCCCTCATCGTCGCCGTGTGCCTGGTCGCGGCGAACATGCGGCCGACCGTGACAGCGGTGGGTCCGCTCCTGGACCGCATCGGCGACGACACCGGCATGTCGATCGCGACCCTCGGGCTCATCACCTCCATCCCGCTCATCGCGTGGGCGGTCGTGTCCCCGCTCGCTCACGACCTGAGCCGCCGATTCGGGCTGTCGCGGGTCGTGACGTGGGCGCTCGTGCTGCTGACCGTCGGCACGATCGTGCGCTCCCTTCCCGGCATGCCCGCCGCGCTGTGGCTGGGGACGGCGATCATCGGTGCCGCCCTCGCCCTGACCAACGTGCTCATGCCGGCCGCCGTCAAACGCGACTTCCCCGGGCGCACCGCCCTCATGATGGCGGTCTACACCGCGCTGCTCGGAGCCGTCGGCGCTGTCGCCTCCGGCGTCGCGGTGCCGATCGCGCAAGCCGTCGGCGACGACGCGGGCTGGCGCGTCGCGCTCGTGATCACCGGCGGCGGGCTCCTGCCCTTCGCGATCGCGGCCTGGGCGTGGGCCACACGCGGCACGCACCCGCCGCGCCCCCCGCGCGGAGCGGCGCGCCGGCGGCGGACGGGCATCTGGTCCGACGGCACGGCATGGCTCGTGGCCGGCTACATGGGGCTGCAGTCGTCCACCTTCTACATGCTCGTGACGTGGCTCGCGACGATCTCCGTGTCGACGGGGCGCAGTCCGGTCGTCGCCGGGTTCGACGTCATGATCTACCAGCTGTGCTCCATCGCCGGCTCCCTCGTCATCCCCCTCGTGCTGCGGGGCGCGGCGGAGCGGTTCGTCCCTGCGCTGATCCCCGTCCTGGGGGTCACGGGCACCGCCGGGCTCATGCTCGCCCCGGGCGCCATCCTCGTGTGGTGCGTGCTGCTGGGCCTGTTCGGCGGGGCTTCACTCGGGATGGCGCTGACCCTCGTGGCCCACCGCGCACGCGACCACGACACCGCGACCGTCCTGTCGGGCATGGCGCAGTCGGTGGGCTACCTCGTCGCCGCCGCCGGACCGGTCGCCTTCGGCGCCCTGCACGCGGCGTTCGGCGGATGGTTCACCTCACTGTCGCTGGTGCTCGCCGCGATGCTCGCCCAGTGCGTCGTGGGGGTGTTCGCCGGTCGCGACCGCTTCGTCCTCGAGCCGCGCCCGTGAGCGCGTTCAGTCGGCGGGGAAGGCCAGGCGGCGCAGCAGCAGGATGAGCTGGTCCCGCTCGTCTGCGCTGAGGTCGGCGTGCACGCCGGCCTCCGAGCGCCGCGCGGCCTCGGCGGCCACGGCGAACAGCGCGCGTCCCTCATCCGTGGCCACCACGACGTTCGCGCGCCGGTCGGTGGGGTCGGGCTGACGCTCGACGAGCCCGCGCGACTGCAGATCGTCCACGAGCGCGACGACCTGGCTGGGGTCGAGCCGGAGGAACTCCGCCAGCTCACGCTGCGACGGCCGCGCGTCGGTGGCCGACAGCGCGAGCACGGAGTACGAGCGCGCCCGCAGGCCGTGCTCGGCCAGAGCGGCGTTGCCGGCGGCGAGCGAGAGCGCGTTGGCCCGCGCGAGCAGGAAGCTCAGATCGTCGGTGAGCACCGAGTCGCCCAGACCGGCCCTCGAAGCGGCCGTGTCCGCGGGCTTCGACATGGCATCGATGTTAGCCGACTTGATGGACAACGCGAATGATTGACATCTTCAACGGTGTGCAGTTGGATGAGTCTGAACGAAGGAGTCATTCATGTCGCTCGAAGGCAAGGTCGCCATCGTCACCGGTTCGGGCCGGGGACTGGGTCTCGCATACGCGCAGGAACTGGCACGCCAGGGTGCCGCCGTGGTCATCAACGACGTCGACGCCGCCACCGCGGCCGACGCCGTCGCATCGATCGAATCCGCCGGGGGCAAGGCCGTCGCCGTCGTCGCGCCCGTCGGGCCGACCGAGACGGCGAAGCAGCTCGTGCAGACCGCCGTGGACACGTACGGCCGGCTGGACATCCTCGTCACCAACGCCGGGGTCCTGCGCGACACCGTGCTGTGGAAGATGAGCGACGACGACTTCGACACCGTCATCAACGTGCACCTGCGCGGGACGTTCACGACCGTGCGCGAGGCGGCGTCCTACATGCGCGCCAACGAGATCCCGGGGCGCATCATCACGATCGGCTCCCCCACCGGGCAGCGCGGCAACTTCGGGCAGACCAACTACGCCGCAGCCAAGGCCGGCATCGTCGGCATGGTGCGCACGTGGAGCCTCGAGCTGAAGAAGGCGGGCATCACCGTCAACGCCGTCATCCCCGTCGCCGCCACGGCCATGACGGCCACCGTGCCGTACTTCGCCGCCGCCGTCGAGGCGGACGAGAAGGGCGAGCCGATGCCGGCGTTCTTCCGCCACGACCTCGGTTTCGGCACGAGCGACGACGTCGCCGGCCTCATCGCCTACCTCGCGTCCGATGAGGCCGCCGGCGTCACCGGCCAGGCCATCGGCGTGGGCGGCGACCGCCTCCAGCTGTGGTCGCACCCCGAGCCGGTGGCCACGGCCTACCACGACGGCGGCTGGTCGTACCAGGCGCTGCAGGACGGCTTCGCCGACGCGGTGGGACCCCTGCAGTCGGTCGGCGAGAAGTTCCCGCCGCTGCCCGACGACCTGCAGCGTCCGGCGCCGGGCGCCTGACCCCGCGCGCCCAGGGCCGACGATGACCCGCTACGAATCCGCGATCGACCTCGACGCGATCACCGCGATCGACGTCCACGTCCACATCGAAGTCGATGGGCACGGGCACGCCTCGCTGCCGCCCGACCTCGCCGAAGCCGCCGCGAAGTACTTCAGCACCGACGGCGGCGCCCCCGACCTCGATGGCGTGGCCGCCTACTACCGCGAGCGGAAGATGGCGGCCGTGGTGTTCACGGTCGATTCCGAGAGCAACCTCGGCCACGCGCCGCTGTCCAGCGCCGAGATCGCCGACGGCGCCGCGCGCAACAACGACGTGCTGATCCCCTTCGGCTCGGTGGACCCGCGCAAGGGACCGGCGGCGGTGGAGCAGGCCCGCCGCCTCATCGAGGACCACGGCGTGCGGGGCTTCAAGTTCCACCCCACCGTGCAGGGGTTCGACCCGAGCGATCCGCAGTGGTTCCCGCTGTACGAGACGCTGCAGGACGCCGGTGTCGTGGCCCTGTTCCACACCGGCCAGACGGGGATCGGCGCCGGCATGCCCGGAGGCAGGGGCTTCCGCCTGGCGCTGTCGAACCCCATCCTGCTGGATGCGGTGGCCGCGGAGTTCGGCGACCTGCAGATCATCATGGCCCACCCCTCCGTGCCGTGGCAGGACGAGGCGCTCTCGGTGGCCACGCACAAGCACAACACGTGGATCGACCTGTCGGGCTGGAGCCCGAAGTACTTCCCCGAGCAGCTCGTGCGCGCGGCCAACTCCTACCTCAAGCGCCGCGTGCTGTTCGGCTCCGACTTCCCGCTGCTCACCCCCGACCGGTGGCTGCGCGACGTCGAGCAGACCAGCCTCAAGCCCGAAGTCATGCCGGGGATCCTCAAGGACAACGCCGCACGGCTGTTCGGACTGGGGGGCTGACGTTCCCGTGCTGGTCAGCGACGCGACGTTCGGCATCGACCCGCTCGGGTTCGCGCCGACGCATCTGAGCGCGCCGGCGCAGGACGCACTGCGCGGCCTGCAGCGCGTGCTCGACGACACCGTCCGGCCGCTCCTGACCGACGCGTGGGAGTCGGCGACCATGCCGCCGGCGATCCTCGAGGCCCTCGTCCCCCTCGACCTCATGCAGCCGCGGGGCGTGGACGCCGCCGAGGCGGAATCGAGCATGTTCTCGGGGTTCCGCAACTACGTCCTGGCCCGCACCGACGTGTCCGTCGCGACGCTCTACAACGCCCAGTCGGGACTGTTCCGCGCCGCCATCCGGCACGGCGGGTCCGCCGACCAGGCGGCCGAGCTCGACCCCCGCATCCGCTCGTTCGACCTCGCCGGCGTCTTCGCCCTGACCGAGCCGGGGCACGGCTCCGATATCGCCGGCGGGCTCGCCACCACGGCGCGCGCCGACGGCGACGACTGGATTCTCGACGGCCAGAAGCGCTGGATCGGCGGCGCGGACAAGGCCGACGTGATCACGGTGTTCGCCCGCGACACCGCGGACGCACGGATCAAGGCCTTCCTCGTCCCGCGCACCGCCGACGGGGTGCACCTGCGCACCATGACGGGCAAGGTGTCCCTTCGGCCCATGCAGAACGCCGTCGTCACCCTCGACGGCGTCCGGGCGCCGGCGTCGGCCCGCTTGCTGCAGGTGAACGGATGGCCCGACGTGGCCCGCATCCTGCGCGTCATGCGGTCGGACGTGGCGTGGATCGCGGCGGGCCTGCAGGCGGGCGCGCTGGACGCAGCCGTCCGCTACGTGCGCGAGCGCGAGCAGTTCGGCCGCCCCGTCGGCGGGTTCCAGCTCGTGCAGGAGAAGCTCGCGCGGATGCTGGCGAACCTGACGTCGTCGCTGGGCATCGTCGTCCAGCTCTCCGCCCGCCAGGACGCCGGCGAGTACGTGGACGAGAACTCCGCGCTCGCCAAGATGCAGACCGCGCGACTGGCCCGGGAGACCGTCGCCCTGGCCCGCGAAGTCGTCGGCGGCAACGGCATCCTCCTCGAGCACGACGTGGCGCGCTTCTTCGCCGACGCCGAAGCCGTCTACTCCTACGAAGGCACGCACGAGATCAACTCCCTCATCGTCGGCCGCGCCCTCACCGGCGTGTCCGCATTCCTCTGATCGAAAGGCACCACCATGACCACCATCGCCGCATACGCCGACGCCCCTGCCCTCGCAGGCACCGACCTCGGCTGGTCGGAGTGGCTCGAGGTCACGCAGGACCGCGTCAACCTCTTCGCCGACGCCACCGACGACCACCAGTGGATCCACGTCGACCCCGACCGCGCCGCATCCGGGCCCTTCGGCGCTCCCATCGCGCACGGATTCCTGTCGCTCTCGCTCACGGTGAAGTTCTGGTCGGAGCTGTTCGACCTGGAGGGCGTCACCACGAAGGTCAACTACGGCCTGGACAAGGTGCGCTTCGTCTCCCCCGTGAAGGTCGGCGCGCGCGTGCGCATGAACGCCGTCATCGCCGAGGTGACCGAGGTGGCCGGCGGCTACCAGTTCGCCGTCGATCAGACCATCGAGATCGAGGGCGGCTCCAAGCCCGCCATCGTCGCGCGGGGCCTGTACCGCTTCTACGCCTGATCCACGCCGCCCCTCGGGGCTCCGAGCAACTCGACGGAGAGTTCCATGCACAACCACGGCCTCGGCTCCTGGATGGCCAAGCGGCGACTGAAGTCGCCGGAGAAGACGGCGCTCGTCTTCGACGGGCGCGAGACGACGTACAGCCAGCTGGCCGACGCCGCCGACCGCGTGTCGGCGGTGCTGCGCCAGCGCGGCGTCGGCAAGGGCGACCGGGTGGCCTACCTCGGCGAGAACAGTCCAGAGTTCCTCCAGGTGCTCTTCGGCACCGTTCAGCTGGGCGCCGTGTTCGTGCCCGTCAACACGCGGCTCGCGCCCCCCGAGGTGACGCATGTGCTGACCGACTCGGGCGCCGTGGCGCTGATCCACGACCCCGAGTTCACCGAGCGCGTCGCGCCCGGGGTGGCGGCCGGGCGCATCGCCCACGTGCTGGTCACCGGGGAGGGGTCCGCGGATGCCGCCGGCCTGGCACCCGCGCTGCGCGGCGCGTCGGGGGGTCACGCCGACGCCGACGTCGAGCTGGACGATCCGGCCGCCATCATCTACACCTCGGGGACCACCGGACGCCCCAAGGGCGCCATCCTCAGTCACGGCAACCTCACGTGGGTGTCGATGAACTGCATCGTGGACTACGACGTGGTCTCCGCCGACGTCGCCCTGCTGATCTCTCCGCTGTTCCACGTGGCGTCGCTGGGGATGGGGGCACTGCCGGTGATCCTCAAGGGCGCGACGATCGTTCTGGAGAAGGGGTTCGAGCCGGGCCGGGCCCTCGCGCAGATCCAGCGTCATGGCGTCACGATGCTCAGCGGCGTCCCCACCACCTATCAGCTGATGGCCGACCATCCGGAGTGGGCGGCCACCGACCTCTCGACCCTCGCGAAGCTCACGTGCGGCGGTTCGGCCGTTCCCACCCGCATCCTCAACGCGTACGAGGAACGCGGCCTGTCGTTCTCGCAGGGCTACGGCATGACCGAGACCTCACCGGGTGCCACGTCGCTGGCGCCGCACATGACGCGTGCGAAGCAGGGCAGTGTGGGCGTGCCGCACTTCTTCACCGACGTGCGGATCGCGGATGAACACGGTGCGATGGTGCCCAGGGGCACCGTGGGCGAGATCGAGATCTCGGGGCCGAACGTGTTCCTCGGCTACCACGGGCTGCCCGAGGCCAGCGCCGACGCCTTCACGGCGGACGGCTGGTTCCGCTCCGGCGACCTGGGGTATCTCGACGGCGAGGGCTACCTCTTCATCGCCGATCGTCTCAAGGACATGATCATCTCCGGCGGCGAGAACATCTATCCCGCCGAGGTGGAGAACCTCGTCAGCGACATCGAGCATGTCACCGGCGTCGCCGTCATCGGGGTTCCGGACGAGCGGTGGGGCGAGGTGCCGTGGGCGGTGGTGACGGTCCGGGACGGCGCATCCGTCGACACCGAGACGGTCCGTGCGCACCTGGACGGCAAGATCGCCCGGTACAAGATCCCCAAGAACACGATCGTCGTCGACGAGCTTCCCCGCACCGCATCCGGCAAGGTGCGCAAGGGCGATCTGCGCGCCCGGTACGCCCCGCGCGCAGCCGACGCTCCGCGCCCCTGACGGCGGCTCTCCGCCGTCAGGGGCCGGGCCGGGCTATCCGGGAGACGCCTGCAGGGTGTACGGCCGGTTGAACGGCTCGGGCTGGAACGGGAGGAACCGGCTCTCCCCCAGCCCCAGGCGGGACGCGTGCGCGTTCATGCGGCCCGGCTTGTCGCGGTTGCCCCACGTCCCGGTGTCGAGGCGGTGCAGCAGCAGCTCGGCGGCGGCGACCCGCTCCGCCGCCGTGAAGGCGCAGTGGCCGGCGGAGTCGACGTAGGTCTGCCGCAGCAGGTCGGCGTCGCCGGCGCGGCGGGCCTCCGCCTCGTACTCCGACATCTGCGCGACGGTGGATATCTGGTCGCCGATGTTGCTCATCGTGACGACGGGGACGGAGATGCGGCCGTCGAACTCGGTGCCGCGCTCGAACCGCTGCACCGCGGCCGGATCCGCCGCGATCCGCTCGGCGCCGTCGACCGTGGACAGGTCGGCCCGGAGGGACAGACCCGCCTCGCGATACAGCCGCTCGACGACGCGCTTGACCTGCGGGGAGAGCGCCTGGAACTGCACGGCGTAGTCGACGCCGGTGTTCCACGAGGGGTTCCCGCCGATGAGCGTCTCGAGCGTCCGGCGGCTGCTCATGCCCTGCCCGATGTACGGCAGACCGTCGCCCGTGAGCGCGCCGTACCATCCGGCCTGGACGCCGTCGCGGTCGCCGGGCGCGGGGCGCGGAGCCGACTGCGAGTAGGCCGGCAGCTGCCCGATCGCGGCGGCCAGGGCGATGCGCGCGCGCCCGTCCGGTGTGGACTGCGCGGCGGCAAGGCTGGTCTGCCACGCCGCCACGGCCCCGGCGACGTCGGCGGGGATCCCGATGACCGGGAGGGTCCCGGCCGGATCGAGCAGCTCGGACAGCACGAAGACGGTGTCGAGCTTCTGGTTCCACTGCGACACCGACCCCGACAGCCCCCCGCACAGGGACACCACCCCGTCGATCTCGTCCGGATGCCACTGGGCGACTCCCGCCGCGACGGCGCCACCCATGGAGGATCCCATCGCGATCCTGCGCGAGGGCTCGCCGACCGCGTCGGCGAAGGCGTCGAGCGCCTCGACCTGGTTGTCGATGGCCCCGGGGATGTTCCACCCCGTCACCGAGCGCGTCGTGCCGCCGTACGCCGCGCCGTCGTCGAGGAGATGCTCGACGTCGGCGCCAGGTCTGGCTTGAGAGGCGAAGTCGAGGTCGACGAAGACGGTTCCGTTCCAGTCGGCGGGGACGAGGAATCGGTAGGGGGTGGAATCCGCCAGCACGCCGGCGATCACCCTGGGTGCTTCGGCGGCGGCGGCGGGTGTCGCGCCCGCGATCGCCGCGGGCACCGCCAGCGCGGCAGCCAGGAGGGTCGCACCGGCACGTCTGGACCTGGGGGGAATGGTCATCACCGCTCCTTCGACGACGTCGTCGCGGGTCGCACCATCGCGACGGAATCTCAGCCTGATTGAGACTCTTTTCGCGACCGTATCGTCCCATGCACGGCGCGTCAACGGCGACGAGGCGTCGCGGAAGCGCGCGTCAGCCGACGAGGTTCGCGAACTCGCGCACGGCGGGGAAGGCGAACTCGCGGTGACGCCGCTGGAAGAGCTCGAACGACCGGTCGGAGGGCCAGTCGGAATCCATGTACTGACGCGGGAGGCGCGGGTCGGCGCGCAGCAGCGCGAGCCAGTCGGCCACCAGGAGCACCCGCGCGGAGAGGGGATACGGCTCCTCCGCCTCGCCGTGGCTCTCCCAGCGGGCGGCGAACTCCTCGTGCGCCCGGCGGATCCCTTCGACGTCCCACGCGGCGCGCACGGCCTCGTCCATCGGGAACCCGGCCAGCTCGCTGGCGGCGAACGCATTCACCGAGCCCGGCGGGAGGTCGGGGATGATCGCGTCCAGCGCGGCGGCGAGATCCACCTCGCCCGGGGCGATCCAGAGTCCATCCCGCACGAGGGCGAAGCCCGACCAGGTCAGAGCCGCGCGCAGGCGGTGGCGGAGCGTGCGCATGTGCTCGGGGACGCTGAAGGTCACGAGCGTCCATCCGGCGCCCTTCGGCTCGAACGGGGCGGGGCCGTTGACGCGGCGCGAGGCCTCCCGCAGCACCTCGATGCCGTGCGGCGTCAGCTCGAACGCGATCTCGCGGCCGAGCCGACGCCGCTCCAGCAGTCCGCTGTGCACCATCCGGTCGAGGTTGGTCCGCACCGCCGACGCGGCCACTCCGGCGCCCTCGAGAACCGTGAGCAGCACGCTCGTGCGCAGCGGCTGGAAATACCGATCGCACACGTACTCGCCGAAGAAGGCCAGCAGCAGCTGCCGCGGCTTGCGGACCATGACGGCCCCTCCGGCAGCCGCGGCCGCGGATGCGGTCGCGGCCGCCGTGGTGGTCACGCCGGCATCCCCGGGCGGATGGCCTCACCGCGCTTGGCGCGCTGGATCTGCTCGTACACGTGCGTGCGGAGCTCGGTGAAGCGAGGCAGCGCACGCGTGGTGATCTGGTCGCGCTCGGGGGCGAGGTCGATCGCGAGGTCCTCCTGCACCCACGTGGGCGATTTCGACAGGACGATGACCCGCTCGCCCAGGTACACCGACTCGTCGATGTCGTGCGTGACGAACAGGATCGACATCCCGCGGTCGCGGTGCAGGGCGCGCACGAGATCCTCCAGGTCGGCGCGGGTCTGCGCATCGACGGCGGCGAACGGCTCGTCCATGATGAGCACCTCGGGCTGGTACGCCACGGCGCGGGCGATCGCGACGCGCTGCTGCATGCCCCCCGACAGCTGCCACGGGTAGCTCTTGGCGGCGTGGTCCAGCCCGACCGCCTGCAGCGCGTCGTCGATCAGGCCGTCGCGTTCGGCGCGGCTCAGCTTCTTGTGCTTGAGCGGGAGCTCGACGTTGCCGCGTACGGTCAGCCACGGGTAGAGGCTGCGGCCGTACTCCTGGAACACCAGCGCCATGTTCGGCGGCGGACCGGTGACCTTCTTGCCGTCCAGCTCGACCAGTCCCGCGGTGGGCCGCAGGAGCCCGGCGACGCACTTGAGCAGCGTCGTCTTGCCGCATCCGGAGGGCCCCACGATGCACACGAGCTCGCCGGCGTTCATCGTGAAGCTGATGTCGCCGATCGCCTCGACATCGCCCGTGGACGCTTCGTAGACCTTGTTCAGGTGCTCGACCTTGAGCAGCGTCTCAGGCATGCTCGACCTCCTTGATTCCGTGGTACCAGCGCAGCACCCGGCGCTCGGCGAACCCGAAGATCACCGCGAGCAGCACGCCGATGAGCCCGAGCAGCACGATGCCGCCCCACATCTCGGCGATGAGGTAGTTGCGCTGGAAGTAGACGATCTGGAATCCCAGACCGGATGACGAGAAGAACATCTCCGAGATCACCATGAGGATCAGGGCGATCGACAGGCACTGCCGCACGCCGGCCATGATGCGCGGGCTCGCGGCCGGCAGCACGAGGTAGCGCAGCCGCTCCCCCCTCGTGAGGGCGAACGAGCGTGCCGTCTCGGTCATGACCGAGTCGGTCGACCGCACGCCTTCGATCGTGTTCAGCAGCACCGGCCACAGCGCCCCGGTCACGATGACCACGACTTTCATGAGGTCGTTGGCCCCCACGAGCACGGCGACGATCGGGATCAGGACGGGCGGAGGGACCGCGCGGAAGAACTCGAAGACCGGCTCGAGGAGTTCGCGCAGCCACGGGACGAGCCCGATCACGGTGCCGGCGGCGATCCCGATGGCCACCGCCAGCACGATGCCGATCGCGAGCCGGCCGAGGCTGGGCAGGACGTCGACGAAGAAGGCGGGCCCGATCCACGTGCTGATGAAGGCGTCCAGGATCACGAGCGGACCCGGGAAGAACCGTGCCGACGACACGGTCGACCACAGTCCCCAGATCACCAGCAGGAGGAGCGGAAGGCCGAGGGCGAAGGCGGTGTTCTGCCCGAGCCTGGCCCACGTGCGCGACCGGCGCCGCGGGGTGACGACGGTGCTCGTGTAGAGGGCGCTCACAGGACCTCCTCCCCTCGGACGGACTGATGCCACGACAGCGAACGCCGCTCGATGACCCGGAAGATGAGATTGATGACGAGCCCGAGGAGTCCCGTGACGATCACCAGCGCGTAGACCGTCGTCCACTGGTTGGCCTCGCGCGCCATCATGAGCGCCCGGCCGATCCCCGGGTTGGAGATGAACATCTCGGCCGTGATGGCCAGGATCAGCGCGACCGTCGCCGCCAGGCGCAGGCCCGTCATGAGGTACGGCAGGGCGGTGGGGAAGACGAGGTTGAGGATGCGCGAGCCACGCGTGAGCCCGAAGCTGCGGGCGGTGTCGCGGGCGACCGTGTCGACGTCGGCGACGCCGTAGAGCACCTGGATGAAGACCTGCCAGAAACTGGCGAACACGATGATGAGCAGGGCCGACTGGAGCTGATAGCCGAACACCAGGATCGCAAGCGGGATGAGCGCGACCGACGGGATGGGGCGCAGGAACTCCACGGTCGTGTGCGTGGCCCGGCGCAGGAACGGCACGAGGCCGATGACGGTGCCGAGGACGACCGCGAGCACGGTGGCGATCAAGAGGCCCAGCCCCCACGCGGTGAGGGTGCGCCCGACGTTGCGCCAGAACTCCAGGTCCTGGAGGAGGACGAAAAGCTGAGCGATCGTGTCGCTCGCGGTGGGGAAGTAGGCGGGGTTGACGATGCCGATCGTGGGCAGCAGCTGCCACGTCAGCAGGAAGCCGACGATGCCGGCGACGCCGAGCACGAGCTTGCGCATTCCGCGTCGTCGCTTGCGCTCGGGTGCGCGGCGCGGCGCGGGGTGCGTCACCGCGGCCGGCAGACCGTCGGCGGTCGGGGAGTCGACCAGATCCATGGAGACCCTTCGATGGAGACGGACAGACAGAGGAGGGGCGGGGCGGGATGGCGCGGCATCCCGCCCTCGCTGCTTACTGCTGCTGGATCAGCCGGTCGTAGTCGGGCTCCGCGTCGATGTATCCGAAGGTCACGGCCATCTCGCCGAGCGTCTGGATGTCCTCGAGCGTCAGCTCCCACGTGAACACGGGCAGCGTGATGCCGGCCGCTGCCTCCGCCGGGATCTCGAGGTTGGTCGCGATGGCCTCCCGCACCGCCTCCTCGTTGTCGTTGGCCCAGGCCAGCGCCTCTTCCATGGCGGCGGAGTAGGACTCCACGAGCTCGGCATCGTTGTCGAGCATGTCCTGCGTGGTGATGTTGGTGAGCACGGTCAGGCCCGGGATCGTCACCTGGTAGGGCTGGACGACCGACACCCCGCCCTCGCCGAGGATCATGCCGCGGAACGGGTCGGGGACCCACGCGGCATCCATCGTGCCCGCCTCCAGCTGCGCGGGGACGTCGGGGAAGGCGACCTCGACGAACTCGATCGTCGAGGGGTCGCCGCCGTCGTCCTCCACGGCCTTCCGGATGGTCAGGTCACCGGCGGCGCCGATGGTGTTGACCGAGACCTTCTTGCCGGCGAGGTCGGCCGGGCGCGTGATGCCGGCGTCGGCGGAGGCGACGACGGCGTTGACGTCGGTGCCGTCGTCCAGGCTGTTGGCGTAGTCGCCGACGACGACGACGCCGAGATCCTGCAGGTCGGCGCGGATCGGACCGAACGGCTGACCGATCGCGAACTGGATGTCACCGCTGAGGAGGGCAGGGATCGCGTTGGCGCCACCCTGCGCGGGGACGACCTCGATGTCGAGGCCGTGCTCCTCGAAGATCCCCTCGTCGATCGCCGCCCACAGGGCGCCGGTCTCCGCGATGGGCAGGGCTGCGACGCGCACCGGGGTCAGTTCTCCCGAAGAGCCCTCGCTCGGGTCGGCGGAACCTGCGGGCGCGGCGGAGTCGGTGCATCCGCTCAGGACGAGAACGGCGGCCGCACTCAGTGCGGCGGCAGCAAGAGCCTTCTTCATTGACAGACCTCTTCACAACAGTGAGCGCGAGCTCATGGACGGGTAGGCGTCGACGCGGGCCCGAGCCCCGTTCCCCTGTCCGGGATCGGCACGACCGCGTGTCGACACCTGTGATCCTGTTGCCCCGCCTGGCCATTGTCAAGGGTCTCGTGACGGGCGTCACGAAACAATTGAATAAGATCCCTCCGGATCGGCTCCTTCCGCGCGGGGGCGCGGACTCAGAAATCCAGCGCGAACACGCGCCTCGCGATCAGTTCGAAGAAGGCCGCCTTCTCCTCGTCGCTGATCGGAAGGGCGTCCTGCGCCGCGACCTCCGCGGCGTCGAACTGGTAGGGATAGTCCATCGCGTACATGACACGGTCGGCCCCCACCACATCTCGCGTGAACATGATCGCCGGAGCCCAGGGCATGCCCGAGGTCGTGAGCCAGATGTTGCTGGAGAAGTACTCCGACGGCCGCTGGCGCAGCGGCTGAATCTGCTCGTAGCGCCCGGACGCGACCTGCTTCGCGTGCATGTGGTCGATGCGGTGGAGCCAGAAGGGCAGCCCCTCACCGAGATGCCCCACCACCAGTCGCAGATTCGGGTGACGGTCGAGGACGCCCGACGTGATGATCCTCAGCAGGTGCAGGCCCGCGCTCGCGCCGAAGCCGTAGACCGCGCCATCCAGCCCCGCCTCGCGATAGGGCTGGATCATGCTGTCCGGCGGCGTGTTCGGGTGCAGGTACAGCGGCACATCGAGTGCCTCGAGCTCGGCGAGGAGGGGAGCGAACCGCGGGTCGTCGATGTGCGAGCCGCGGATGTGATCGTTCAGGATCAGTCCCTTCAGGCCCAGCTCCGTCACGGCCCTGCGCACCTCGGTCACGGCAGCGTCGACGTCTTCGTACGACACCGCGGCCAGCGCGGAGAATCGAGTCGGGTTCGCCCGGCAGATCGCCGAGAGCCGGTCGTTCGCCAGCCGTGCGACTCCGATGCCCTCCTCGGCGTCCAGAACCTGCGTGCCGGGCGCGGTGAGCGCGAGCACCTGGTGGTCGATCCCGCTCGCATCCATGTCGGCGATCCGGCGCTCGGCCGCGTCCTGCAGGCGCTCGACGACGGCTCGCGGCTGGGGGTGCGAGGAGCCGAGGAAGTACCCCACAAGGCTGTGGAAGCCGATGTCGCGGATGGTCCCGTCGGCCAGGTGCCGGCGATACAGGTCGAACATCTCTGGCGGCGCCCAGGCTTCCTCCGTCGCGATGCGGAGGTAGGGACGTGGTTCGTCGGGGATGCTCATCGGTGTCCTTCCGGGTTCGAGTGGATGCGCCGGGCGCGGTCTTCGGTGGGAACGGGCTCGTCGGGTTGGCGGGAGATCGGGTCCATCCGTACGGTCACGACAGCCGAGGTCCCTGCCCGCACTTGCTCCAGTCCGGCGCGGAGCGCGCCCTCCAGCGCGCCGAGGTCGGAGACGATCGCGCTCCATGCCTCCCCCGCGGCGGCGGCGATGCCGCCGAAATCCGCGCTCTGCTGGAGATTGACCCAGTAGCGATCGGAACGGACGGCGACCCCGTCGGGATGGATCCGCTCGACGTTGCGTTTCGTCGCGTTCCAGCCGCCGTTGTCGAGGACGACGGTGAGCACGGGCAGCCCGTAACGGTGGGCGATCCAGTAGGTGGAGGAGGGGACGCTGAAGAAGAAGGTCCCGTCGCCGACGATGCTCACCACCGTGCGCTCCGGTGCGGCGAGCTTGACTCCCAGCGCTCCACCGCCGGACCACCCCAGCGACGTGCCGCGATTGCCGTAGAGGGTCCCCGGCCGCCGGCGGGGAAGGTGCTTCCAGACGGTGGGCGCAGCCGAGATCGCTTCGTTGACGACGATCGTGTCGTCGTCGAGCAGTCCGGAGAGCGTGGCCGACACGCTGGCGGGCGTGAGGCGACCGGCTCGGACGTCCGCCTCCACCTCGCCCGCCCACGCTCGTCGCACGGCGACACCGTCCTCGGCGGCCGCCTGGGCGCGGTGTGCGGCGCGGGCATCGCGCGTGGGAGCGCACCGCTCCTCGAGCTGCTCGAGGACGAGTGCACCGTCCGCGCGGATGAAGCGACCGGCGCGCACGTACCAGAGGGGAAGCGATTCTTGCAGGGGGTCTTCGTTCACCACGAAGACCGAGGCCTCCTTGCCCGGCGCCCGGATGGCATCCACCCATGGCACGTCCGTGTCGATCGCGAGGATGACGTCGGCGTCGGCGATCAGGCGGTGAGGGTCGTCACCGGCATGCAGCGGATGGTCGCGGGGGAAGTTCACGACCTCGGCGTTGTGCTCGACGACGGCGACCCCGAGTCGCTCGGCCACCCGGACGAGGGCTCCCACGGCGGCGTGCGAGCGCCCCAGGTACGTGGTGATGATGACGGGCCGCTCCGCCCCCGAAAGGGCCTCGAACAGATCGTCCACCGCATCCGGCGGCGCCGGAGACGGTTCGACGGGCCGCCACTGCGCCGCCACTTCCCGGCGCGGCTCCGAGACGCGCTCGGCGAGCACCTCCCGTGCCGCGGTCACGTAGACCGGGCCGGCTGGTGCGCTGCGGGCGATCTGCAGCGAGCGGTGCACGATCTGCGCGGCGTTGACGGCGGTGCGGATGTCGTAGCTCCACTTGACGTAGGGCCGCACGATGCCGTGCTGGTCGGGGACGTCCTGGAGGTGGTTGACGAAGGAATTCCGGCTCCCCGGCAGCTCGCCCTCGAGGGTGTAGGGCGTGAGCCCCGCGAAGACGAACACGGGCACGCGCGAGCGCGCGGCGTTGTGGACCGCGCCGCCGAGGTTGGCGGTCCCCACATCGGTGTGCACGAAAACCGCCTGGGGCTTGCCCGTCACCGCCGCATAGCCGTGGGCGGCACTCAGCGCGGTGTACTCGTGCGGGCACAGGATGACCACAGGGGAGTCGATCCCCGACTCACGGTCGGCCGCGAGAGCCTCGATGATCGCGGGGTGGTCGCTGCCGAAGTTGGCGAAGAGATGCGTGACGCCCGCCTCGCGCAGCGCGTCGACGATCAGCTGCCCGGCCGAACGCTCCGCACCGCTCACGCCGCACCACGGGCAGGCAGCGCCTGCACGTCGACGCTGTGGAACTGCAGGTACTCCTCGATGCCGTGGGGTGATCCCTCCCAGCCGATGCCGCTCTGCTTCCAGCCACCCATGGGGATCTCCCTCGTGCCCGTCGCGGAGAACATCGCACTGTTGACGAACGTCACTCCGGCTTCGAGCCGGTCCGCCACAGCGAGCGCCCGCTCGGGTGAGCGCGACCACACCGACGAGCACAGCCCGTAGTCGGTGTCGTTCGCCAGGGCGATGGCCTGCTCCTCGTCGTCGCATTCGATGACGGGGAGGATCGGCCCGAACTGCTCCTCGCGGACCACCTCGTCGTCGTGCCGGGCGTCGAGGACGAGGGCGGGGAGGAGGAAGTACCCGTCCGCCCATGTGCCCGGATCGAGCGGGGATCCCAGCACCCGGACGTCCCGACCTTGTGCGCGCGTGCGATCGAGGAGGGCCTGCACGCGCTCGAACTGGCCGGGGTTGTTCACCGGCCCCATATCGGCCCGCTCGTCCGTGGCGTCGCCGACCACCATGCGGTCCACGACCTGGACGAGCAGATCCCGGAACTCCCCGGCGATGCTGCGCGGCACGTACACGCGTTTCGTGGCGAAGCACACCTGACCGGCCCGCCGGTACGCCGACAGCGCGATGCGCTCCGCCGTATGGGCGAGGTCGGCGTCCTCCAGCACGACGGCGGGATCGTTCCCGCCCAGCTCGAGATGCACCGGGAGGAGCGACTCGGAGGCCTGGCGCATGATGTGGCGAGCAGTGGCGCCGCCGCCGGTGAACGAGACCTTCCGCACGCGGCGATCCGCCAGGAGCGCGCGCACGACCTCGGCGTCGCCGTTGACGACGTTGACCACACCCGGCGGCAGCTCGGCGGCGGCCAGCCCGGCCAGGAGCGACACCGCGAGCGGCGCGAACGGAGAGGGCTTGAGCACCACGGCGTTGCCTGCGGCGATCGCGGGGGCCAGCTTGTTCGCGGTCAGGAGGACGGGCGCGTTCCACGGCACGATGCAGGCCACGACGCCGTAGGGGCGCCGCTCGACCCGCACGAACTCGCCGGGCGCTGCGCCCTCGGCCGCAGACGGTTCCAGGACCGTCGGCAGGTACGCCGCGACCAGCCGGAACGACTCGGCAGCGGCGGCCACCTCGCGGCGGATGGTCGAGACGACACTCCCGTTCTCGCGGGTGGCCAGGTCGATGAGCGTGGCGGCGTGCGCGTCGATCGCGTCGGCGATCCGCAGGAGCCTCTCCGCCCGTTCCGCCACCGGCGTGGCCGCCCACTCCTGGGCCGTCGAGGCGGCGCTGTCCACCGCGGCCAGCGCATCCGCGGCGGTCCCGTCCGCGACGACTCCGACCACCTCCGAGGTGCGGCTGGGATTGTGCACCTCGAAGGTGCGGTCCCCCTGCCGCTCCGCACCGGCGATCAGGTGACCGAACACCGGTCCCGCGGCCTTCTCATCGATCATGGTCATCGCTCGTCCTTCCGCTGTTCGCCTGCCGGCGCTCTCACGACGCGTCCTTGGGCATCACCAGCGACAACAGGTGCCGCCGCAGCGCCAGGAACTGCTCGCTCGCCCGCGTCTCCACCTGGCTCCGCACGGTGCCCAGGCCGACGTCGACCACCTCGCGGACGACACTCGGGTTCTTGGAGAGGACGATGATGCGGTCGCTGAGGTAGATCGCCTCGTCGATGTCGTGCGTGACGAGGACGACGGTGATGCCCAGGTCCTCACGCACCTTGAGGATGAGATCCTCCAGATCGAACCGCGTCTGGGCGTCCACGGAGGCGAACGGTTCGTCCATGAGGAGGAGCTCCGGCCGGTACGAGAGGGCGCGCGCGATCGCGACGCGCTGCTGCATCCCGCCGGACAGCTCCCAGGGGTACTTCCGTTCCACATGGCCCAGGCCCACGCTGCGGAGGGTCTCCGTGACGCGGCTGGCGCGCTCGGCCCGCGACAGCCCCCGCGCCGAGAGGGGCAGCGCGACGTTCTCCCCGTTCGTCATCCACGGGTACAGCGAACGGCTGTAGTCCTGGAACACCAGGCCCAGCTGCTCCGGAACCTGCGTGAGCGGGCGTCCTTCGAACGTCACCGATCCCGCGCTGGGGGAAGCCAGCCCCGAGATGCAGCGCAGCAGCGTCGTCTTACCGGCACCGCTGGGTCCGACGATGCAGACGAACTCGCCCTTGTCGACATGGAAGGAGACCGAGTCGATGGCCATGTTGGCCTGCGCGGTGCCCTCGTTGTAGATCTTGCGGACCCCATCAACGGCGAGAACGGTCTCGGTGGCGGTGGGAGTGGAAACAGCGGATGCAGACATGTGGGTGGGTTCCTTACGACGATCCGAGCGCGCGTGACCGGTAGTACCAGCGGAGGGCGCGGCGCTCGACGAAGACGAACAGGTAGTTGAGGGCGGTCCCGATGAAGGCGAGGACCAGGATGCCGGTCCACATCTTCTTGATCGCGAACTCCGCCTGTGCTTGCAGGATGAAGACCCCGATCCCGGAGTTGGCGGCGACCATCTCGCTCACCACCATCAGGACGATGCCCACCGTGAGACTGGCTCGCAGCCCCGCCGCGATCTGCGGCGCCGCGCCGGGGAGGACGAGTCGGGTGTACGTGCGCCATCCCCCCAGCCGCAGCGCCCTGGCCGTATCGAACTTCACCGTGTCGATGCCCCGCATGCCGTCGAGGGTGTTCAGAAGCGTCGGCCAGATGGAGCCGAGCGCGATCAAGGCGATCTGACGGAGGTCGCCGATGCCGAAGATCGCGATCATCGCGGGAAGCAGCGCCGGGGCAGGGAGGACGTACAGGAAGTAGATGATCGGGTTGGCCGCCATACGCAGGTACTTCAGTCGCCACATCAGCGAACCGCCGACGACACCGATCAGCGTCCCCAGCAGATAGCCGATGAACAGGTTGCGCAGGCTCACGACCGCATTGGTCCAGGCTCCGAACACCACCCACTGATCCCACGTGTCGACGAGTATGTCGCTGAGCGGCGGGAAGAACGGCGACACCGACTCGGCGGACACGAACCACCACACGGCGATGAGCAGCAGTGGCAGCCACACCGGCGTGAGCGCTTGGCCGACTCGCCGCAGGGGGCTGCTCCCCCGGCGGACCCGTACCGTCGGCACGAGGCTCGTGGTCATCCTGCTCATGCCGCGCCCACCTTGTTCGATTCGCGGATGTTCCGCTGCGATTCGTGCCAGTGCATGACCCGCTTCTCCAGGAGGAAGAACGCCCCCGTGAGGGCGATTCCGAGGATCCCCGCGACCAGGATGTAGGCGTACATGGTCGGGTACGCCACCACTCCGGTGTTCTGCGCCAGCAGGATGTTGCGACCGATGCCCGCCGCCCCGCCGACGATCTCCGCGACGACGCACAGGATCAGTGCCTGCGCGGAGGCGATGCGCATTCCGGTCACCAGATACGGCGATGCGCTGGGCACGCTCACCATCAGGAACCTGCGGGCACCACGCACGCCCAGGGCCCGCGCGGTGTCCAGGACGATCGGGTCCATCGAGCGCACACCGTAGATCACCTGGATGAGGAACGGCCAGAACGCGGCGAAGCACACCAGGAATACCTTCATGGGGAGCGTGGAGCCGGCGATCAGGATCACGAGGGGAAGGATCGCGATCGCCGGGATCGCCTTGAAGATCTCGATGACCGGTGCCGCACTGCGCTGCGCGAAGGCGTTGAAAGCCAGTGCCGTACCGATGAGCAGCCCCAGCAGGATCGTGATCACCATCCCGATGACCCACCCTGCAAGCGTGGCGCCGATCGCCGGCCATACCCGGCCGGTGCCCACTTCCCGCCCGAGCGCCGCCATGGTGTCGGTCATCGTCGGGAACTGCGAGGGGCTCACCAGACCACCGGCGGTCACGGCCTGCCACGCCAGCAGGAGCACCGCCACGGTGACGATCGGCAGCGTCCACGTCAGCCAGGATCGCGAGGCGCTGCGCATCCCATCTTCTCCCTTCGCCCGCTCGCCGGTTCCTACAGCGCGCCCGGCCACACGATCGTGGAGACGTCGAGCTTCTCGAGGGCCGCCTTGGCGGATTCGTCGGTGCTGAACTTCACCAGCAGATCGCGAGCCACCTCGAACGCATCCACGTTGAGCGCCGGGTCGCCGCCGACGTTCCATCGCGCTCCCGCGGCCTGCTCCTCGGTGATCCCGAGGCCGTCGACGAGGGCGGCCTTCGCCGTCTCCGGGTCGGCACTGGCCCCTTCGATGGACTCGGCCATGGCGTCGGCGAAGGCGCGGACGGTGTTGGGGTTCTGATCCACGAACGACTGCGACGTGTTGAACAGCGTCGTGGCAGTGCCCTCGAACAGTTCGCGGTTGTTGTAGCCCAGCTCCACGCCTCCGGCGGCAAGGGCCTCCGCAGCGAAGGGCCACTGCATGATCGCGGCGTCGACGTCCCCGCTCTCCAGCGCGGCGGCCATCTGTCCGAAGGGCAGCTGGACCAGTTCGATCGACGCGGCGTCCGCGCCCGCGCGGTCGACGAGCTCCCACATCGTGAGCGTGTTGTGCGAGGACAGGCCCACGGTGGCCACGCGCCTGCCCTCCAGGCCGGCGAAGTCGGTGATACCCGACTCTGCGGACGCGATGGTGAGCGTGCCTTCGTCGTCTTCCTGGATCTGTCCCTCGATGGAGGTGATCGCGCGGATGGGGATCCCGTTGGCATTGGCCGTCACGGCGTGGACCACCGTGGCGAAACCGACGTCGTACGTGCCGCTGGCGAGACCCGACACGATGGCGGCGATGTCGGTCTGCGGGGTGATCTCCAGTTCCAGACCGTGCTCCTCGAAGATGCCCTCCTGCAGCCCGTAGTACAGGGGGGCGAACTGCGTGGACGGATTGATCGCGACGGTGAGGGACGCCTTCTCCGGGGCCCCTCCGTCGTCTCCGGTCCCGGCGTCTGCTCCGCCGTCCCCGCCGGAGCAGGCCGTGAGCGAGGCCGCGACGATTCCGGCGACCGCGATGGCGCCGAGGCGGCGCGTGAGGGATGTCTTCACAGTGAAACCTCCGATTCAACGGGCGCCTTCGGCGCCGCGTCGTGTCCCAGTCCGAGCAGCGCCGTGACGTTGCCGCTGTAGATGCGGTCACGGTCGGCGTCGGAAAGGATGTCCATGTCGTTCAGGTTCGCGATCGTGTCGCGGATGTAGCCCGGGCCCTTCTCGGGGTCGAACGGGGTGTCGGAGCCGAACAGGGTGTGGTCCACCCCGAAGAACTTGATCGCCGTGCGCATCGAGTCGCCGGCGCCGAAGTATGCCGTGTCGACGTAGAACTTCTTGAAGTAGTCGATCGGCCGCTGGGTGAGCGGATAGCCGGTGATGTCCTCCGCCTGATCGGCGGGGGTCCGAGACCCCAGCTGGTCCCAGCCCGGACCGACCCTGCCGGCGAAGTGCGGGATCATCGCGCCACCGTGGTGGATGAGGATCTTGATGTCGGGGAGTCGCTCGAAGACGCCGGAGAAGACCAGCCGCGACATGAACGCCGACAGGTCGTACTCCCACCCCAGCGTCCACCAGATCTCGAACTTCGACCGCTCCTCGGTCTTGTAGTCCGCCCAGCTGGCGTCGCGGCAGGGGTGGACCTGGATCATCTTGTCGCCACGGCGTGCCACGGCTTCGTAGAACGGGAAGAACCGCTCCTGATCCATCGGTCCGCCGTTGACGTGCGTGTAGATCTGCACCCCGACCGCGCCCAGGTCGTCGAACGCGCGATCCACCTCGGCGATCGCGTTGTCGACGTCGTCGAGAGCGACGGCGGCACAGAACCCCTCGAAGCGGTCCGGGTGGCGGGCCACGAGGTCGGCCATCCCGTCGTTGGCGATGCGCGCCAGCTCGGCGGTGCGCGCGCGGGGCCCCAGGTCATCCAGCGGCGGCGCGGCGGTGTTGATGATCTGCCGGTAGTCCGGTCCGAACTCGTCCATCACGCGGAAGCGCTCGTCCAGATCGACGAGGGCGGGCACGCCGCTCACGCGCTTCTGGATGTTGCGTGCCACGGCGCTGTCGGTGATCGCGAACAGTCGCTCCGCATAGGCGGTCGGCAGGAGATGGCAGAAAGCATCGATCTTCATCGAATCTGGTCCCTTCGACTCGGCGCGCTTCGTCGCGGCGCGAGTGATCCCGAGCCAATCAACCCGCGGGCGCTGCGGTAAAGCCGGCGCCTCGAGGGATTCCGCATCGCGGAATCGGCTGGCCCCCTCACCGGGCGAGATGCGCGCGGATGCCCGCGGCGCACCCCCGCAGGTGCACGACCACTTCGCGCGTGCGGCGGGACGTCAGCCGAGCGCTGGGGGCCGACATCGCCACGGCTGCGATGGTGGTCCCCCCGCGATCGCGCAGCGGCACGGCGAGGGCCCGGAGCCCCTCGACGCTCTCCTGGTCGTTGACGGCATATCCGCGCATGGACACGAGTGCCAGCTCATCGAGGAGCTGGGTGAACGTCCTCGTGTGCGGTGTGAAGCGTCGCAGCCCCCGGGGATAGAGGGCGCGCAGTGCTTCCCTGGAGAGTTCGGCCAGGAGCACCTTGCCGCCGGATGTGGCGTAGGCCGGGAGCAGGGTCCCCGTCAGCACGTGGGTGCGGGTCCGCTGGTCCGCTTCGAAGCCGGCGATGAACCGCACCGAGGACTCCTGGAGCACCATCAGGTTCACCGTCTCACCCAGCGCGATGCTGAGGTCGCGCAGATGGGGTTCGCTCACGCTTCTCAGGTCGATGGAGCGGGTGCTGGCGAAGCCCAGTTCGATGAGGGCAGGGCCCGTACGGTAGGCGCGGGTGATGCGGTCCTGGGTGACGAATCCGCGGTACTCCAACGTGGAGAGATGGCGATGAGCGGTGGAGGGCGACACGCCCAGCTCGCGGGCGACGTCGGTCACTCGCAGTTCGGAGTGCGTCCGCAGGAGGAGCAGAAGCTGAAGCGTCTGGTCGACAGCACCCACGGGGTGTCGCGGTGCCGACGCATCCTCGTCGATACCCACCTCATGAAGTTACCGCTCGAACCGTGGCGGCCGGAGTCGTCTGAAATCCCTCTTGCCATTACCTATCGCCATAGGTAACCTCAGGGAAGGAGACGCACTGCGGCGCTCCCCCTGTGAGCGGAAAGGACCTCGAACAGTGGCACATGCTTCCCCCACGGCGGACAACGCCGCCTCCCTGCGCCTCATCGACGGATTCTCGTTGGAGATGACCGGCAAGGACATCCCCGGCCTGGAAGAGGCACGGGACACCATCCCGGCCGGCACGAAGATCAACGTGACCTTCCTCGGCAACGAAGACCTCGACATGCGCGTCTCGGCCGCCAAGGCCGTCGCCGACATGGGCTTCGTCCCCGTCCCGCACATCTCCGCCCGGCGCCTGTCCTCTCAGGGGCAGCTCGAGGAGTTCCTCGGCCGCCTGCAGGAAGTGGGCGCCACCGATCACGTCTTCGCCGTCGGCGGCGACCCGGCCGAGCCCGAGGGCCCGTACCCCGACTCGCTCTCCGTCATCCGCTCCGGCGTCCTGCAGCAGTACGGCGTCAAGGAGGTGTCGATCGCGGGATACCCCGAAGGACACCCCGACATCCCCTCCGACGTGCTGTGGCGCCATCTGGAGGACAAGTCCGCCGCGCTCAAGGAGCAGGGCCTGGATGCGGTCATCCTGACGCAGTTCGCGTTCGATACCGACCCGGTGACCGCCTGGATCCAGGCGGTGCGCGACCGCGGCATCGACACGGAGATCCGCATCGGCACGCCCGGCCCTGCCGGCGTGAAGCGGCTGATCAACTTCGCCCGCCGCTTCGGCGTGGGCGCCAACGCGATGATCGTGAAGAAGTACGGCTTCTCGCTGACGAACCTCATGGGCACCGCGGGACCTGACCGCTTCGTGACCGACCTCGCGGCGCTGCTCGCGCAGAACCCGGCCTCCGGAAATGTCAGACTGCACTTCTACACGTTCGGTGGACTGCTCGCGACCTCCAAGTGGGCGCGGGACTACGCCGCCGCCCGCTCCTGAGGAGACAGCACCCATGCCTCTGCGCCCGCATTCCCTGCACGATCACGCGTGCCTCATCGTGCACGGCCCCGACCAGCCCGGGCTGGTGGCGGCCGTCACGTCGCTGATCACCCGCAACAAGGGGAACATCGTCACGCTCGACCAGTACTCCGACAACCCCGAGGGCGGAGCGTTCTTCCAGCGCGTGGTCTTCCACCGCCCCGACCTGGCCGCCGCGATGCCCGAGATCGAGGCCGACCTCGACAAGACCCTCGGCGCGCAGGGCATGACGTGGCAGCTCACGGATCAGTCGATGCCCAAGCGCATGGCGATCCTCGCCTCCACGAGCGACCACTGCCTGCTCGAGCTGCTGTGGCGGCACCGCCGGGGCGAGCTGAACGTGACCATCCCGATGGTCATCTCCAACCACACCAACACCGCAGAATCGGTGCGGTCGTTCGGCATCCCCTTCTTCCACATCCCCTCCCAGGGACCGGACAAGTCGGCCGCCGAGGCGGAGATCGTCAAGCTCCTGACCGGAAACGTCGACTTCGTCGTCCTGGCCCGGTACATGCAGATCCTCTCCGACGACTTCCTCACCCAGGTGGGGGTGCCCGTCATCAACATCCACCACTCGTTCCTGCCCGCCTTCATCGGCGCCGGCCCCTACAAGAAGGCCAAGGAACGCGGCGTCAAGCTCATCGGCGCGACATCGCACTACGTGACGAAGGACCTCGACGAGGGTCCGATCATCGAGCAGGACGTCGCCCGCGTCACCCACGCCATGAGCGCGACGGACCTGCAGGCCCGGGGCGCGTACGTCGAGCGCGCCGTGTTGTCCCGCGCCGTCCAGTGGCACGCCGAGGACCGGGTCATCCGGCACGGCAACCAGACCATCGTCTTCGCCTGACACCGGGCGCCTCGACCGAGGCGTCCACCGAGAGAACAGAGGAGTTCATCCATGGCCAACAACCTGCAAGAGCTGATCGACGGGCAGAACCCCGTCGAGATGCTGCGCAACTCGCAGATCGGCTCCTACATCTACCCCGTCGTCCCGGCGGACTTCCAGAACTGGATCAAGGAGCAGCAGGCGTGGCGCAACACCGCCGTGCTGTACGACCAGTCCCACCACATGGACAACGTGTTCCTCAAGGGCTCTGACGCGATCAAGCTCATCAGCGACACCGCCATCAACTCGGTCGCGAACTTCGCGGTCAACAAGGCCAAGCAGTACGTGCCGACCACGGCCTCGGGCCACGTCATCGGCGACGGAATCCTGTTCCGCGAGGCCGAGGACGAGTACGTGTACGTCGGCCGCGCGCCCGCGTCGAACTGGCTGATGTTCCACGGCGAGACCGGCGGCTACTCGAACCTCGACCTCACCGTCGACCGCCGCTCCCCCTCGCGCCCGTACGGGCACGCGGTGAGCCGTCAGTACTACCGCTTCCAGATCCAGGGTCCGAACGCGTGGGCCGTCATCGAGAAGCTCAACGGCGGACCGCTGGAGAAGATCGGCTTCTTCAACATGTCGACGATGCGCATCGCCGGCAAGGAGGTCCGCACCCTCCGTCACGGTATGGCCGGCGCACCGGGTCTGGAGATCTGGGGCCCGTACGCCGAGCACGACGAGATCCGTGACGCCATCGTCGAGGCGGGCGCCGAGTTCGGTCTCGTGCCGGTCGGGTCGCGCGCCTACCCGTCGAACACGCTGGAGTCGGGCTGGATCCCCTCCCCGCTCCCGGCCATCTACACCGGTGAGGCGGAGCGCGCGTACCGCGAGTGGCTCGGCGTCGACAGCTACGAGGCGACCGGCACCCTGGCCGGCTCCTTCGTGTCGGACAACATCGAGGACTACTACATGACGCCGTGGGAGCTCGGCTACGGCTCCTTCGTGAAGTTCGACCACGACTTCATCGGTCGCGACGCGCTCGAGAAGATGAACAAGGACGACCAGCGCAAGAAGGTGACCCTCGCGTGGAACGCCGAGGACCTCGGCAAGGTGTGGACCTCGCTGCTGAACGTCGACGGCCCGAGCTACAAGTTCTTCGACCTGCCGCTGGCCAACTACGGCTCGGCCAACTACGACTCGGTCGTGGACGCGGACGGCACCGTCGTCGGATTCTCGATGTTCACCGGCTACAGCGCCAACGAGCGCCGCGGTCTGTCGCTGGGCGTCGTGGACCCCAACGTGCCCGAGGGCACCGAGCTCAAGGTCGTCTGGGGCGAGCCGAACGGCGGCTCCTCGAAGGCGTCCGTCGAGCCGCACGAGCAGACCGAGGTCCGCGTCGTGGTCAGCCCCGTGCCCTACTCCACCGTGGCGCGGCAGACGTACCAGGGCGGATGGCGCACGGGCTACCAGGCCTGAACCCCGCATGACACGAGGGGCCCGGGCGCGTGCGCCCGGGCCCCTCGTTTTCCCTGGCCGCCGCATCCGCCCGTCGCCCCGGCACGGGCCCGCGTCGACCGACCGCACGTCTGAGGAGGAGGACCGATGAGCCTGCGTTACGCACTGCTCGCGCTCGTGCGGGTGGGCCCGCAATCCGGCTACGACCTGCAGAAGCAGTTCGCCGTGTCGGTGGGTCACGTCTGGCACGCTCCCGACTCCCAGATCTACCCCGAACTGCGGAAGATGGAGGCCGAGGGCCTCATCCGCGGCGAAGAGCAGACCCGCGGGGAACGCGGCACGCGCCGCATGTACCACGTGACCCCCGCCGGGCATCAGGCGTTCCTGGACTGGATGGCCTCGCCCCTCGAGTATCAGCGCGTCCGCGACCCCGCCCACCTGCGCGCCGCGTATCTGGAAGCCGCCACACCCGACCAGGCCCGCGCGTTCCTGCAGGCCCACATCGCGCAGTGGAGCGGCGAACTGGAGCAGTGGGAGGGCGAGCTGCGCCGCATCGACGCAGTCGACAACCCCATGCTGCTGCGCCGCCTGGCCGTCACTGCCGACGAGGACCGCGAACGTACGATCGCCTACAAGCGATTCGCCTACGAAGGCCTCGTGGATCGCGCGCGCGGCGAGATCGCGTGGGCGCGCCGCGGGCTCGCACTCGTGGACCGCCTGGAAGGAACGGCCGGATGACCACGGCACCTCGGACGGCGGACGCCGCTCCCGCCGTGGATCGCGAGCGCGCCGTCGCCGCGGTCCGCGAGCTGCTCTCGGCCGTCGGCGAAGACGTCGAGCGGCTCGGCCTCATGCGCACGCCCGAGCGCGTGGCCGACCTCTACCTCGAGCTGTTCTCCGGCATCGGGCGCGACCCCGCGTCGGCCCTCGGTGCCCCCGTCGCCCTCACTGAGAACGAACAGCCCGGCGAACTCGTCGGTGTCACCGGCATCCCGTTCCGGTCGGTGTGCGAGCACCACCTCCTGCCCTTCGAGGGCACCGTCGACGTGTTCTACGCACCCTCCCGTCACATCGCCGGGCTGAGCCGCGTCGCCCGCCTCGTCGACGCGGCCTCCCGGCGCCCGCAGCTGCAGGAACGCCTCGGCCAGCAGATCGTCGACGCCATGATGGCCGTCCTGAGCCCGCACGGCGTCGCGGTGCGGATCGAGGCGGCCCACGGCTGCGTCGCGCACCTGGAGCCGGCCGCCGCATCCGCGCGCGCGGTCACGGTCGCGACCGCCGGCACGCTTCCTGGCGACCTGTGGCGGCTCGCCGCAACGGCGCAGGCCTGAGGCGGCCCGCCCGGGGCCGGATCCCGAACTCAGGCAGAACTGAGCCGGATGCGCGGACGGGGGTGTCGCAACCGGTTCCCGGCCGCGGATCTGAGGAGTTCGGACACCCCGGTGGCTCCGCCGGCTCCGACCCCAACCCGAGCTGAGGCCGCATCGCCGACTCGGGCCGGCGCGTGCGCACCGGGACGGCGCATCCCGAACTCAGGCGGAACAGGGCCGGACGGCGCGGAACCCGGTGCCGCAACCGGTTCCGGTGCCCGGATTCGAGGAGTTCGGGCAGCGGATGATGCGGACCGCTGCCCGACGATCAGGCGGGGCCACCGGGGTCCGCCTCGATCCCGGCCGGAGCGGGCGATCCGCCGGGCCCGAAGAGGCCCGGCGGATCGGCCGCGGGATCGACCAGGTCGTCAGAAGACGCGGACGGCGATCTCCGCGGGGGCGGCCAGGAGCTTCTCGATCTCCTCGTCCACACGGACGGCGGTCACGGACAACCCGGCCATGTCGAGCGATGTGCAGTACTCGCCCACATACGACCGGGTGACCTGCGCCCCGCCGGCAGTGATCGCGCGGTGGGCGATGCCGTAGGCGAGATAGAGCTCGCTGATCGGAGTTCCGCCCAGCCCGTTGATCATCAGCGCCAGCCGGTCATCGCCGGACACCTGCAGGTCGGTCGCGACCGCCTCCACGAGGTCGGTCACCATCTGGTCCGCGGATGCGAGCTCGACGCGCATGCGCCCCGGCTCCCCATGGATACCCACGCCGAACTCCACCTTGTCCTGCTCGAGGTCGAACAGCGGCGTGCCCTTGGACGGCGGAGTGCATGCGGTCAGTGCGAGCCCCATGGTGCGCGTGGCGGCATTCACCTTCTCGCCGATGCGGACGAGCTCGTCCAGGTCGGCGCCCGCTTCTGCGGCGGCTCCGACGGCCTTCATGACGAAGAAGTTGCCGGCAACCCCGCGGCGGCCCACGGTGTAGAGCGAATCCTGCACCGCGACATCGTCGTCGACGAAGAGGGTGCGCACGTCGATCCCCTCGGCCGACGCCATCTCCTGCGCCATCTCGAACGCCATCCGGTCCCCCGTGTAGTTGTTCACGATGAGGAGGACGCCCTTGCTCGAGGCGAGCCGCTTGATGGTCTCGTAGACGTAGTCCACGGGCGGGGCCGCGAAAACGTCTCCCGGGCACGCGGCGGTCAGCATGCCGGGGCCCACGGTCATCACGTGCGCGGGCTCATGGCCGGAGCCGGACCCCTGGATGATCGTCACGCGCTCGTCGCTGGGGGCATCGCTGCGGTGGATCAGGTTGTACTCGGGGACGTAGACGAGCGTGTCGGGATTGGCCAGGGCCAGCCCCTGCAGCATCTCGGCGACGAAGTCTTTCGGGTCGTTGACGAACTTCTTCATGTCATTCCTTTCGTGGGGACGCGTCGCCGCCCTGACGCTCGGGCCACCTGTCGGCGACGCGCTCGGCGAGGACGGCCAGGGCCACTGCGCCGGCATCGGGCGACCCGATGCTGCGCTCGCCCGAGTAGCTCGCGCGGCCGCGCCGCGCCTGCAGCTGCGTCGTCCGCTCCGCGGCCGCCCTCATCTCCTGGGCGAAGCGCTGCACGGCAGCGGAGGAGTCGGCACCGGCGGCGACGGCCTCTTCGAGTGCATCCGTGGCGGGGACCAGAGCGTCCAGGAGGGTCTTGTCCCCCAGCTCCGCCTTCCCGCGGGCCTGGATGCCCTCGGCGGCGGCGCGGAGCATCGACACGACCGTCGCGCCATCCAGGCTCTCAGCCGTCTTGGCGGTCATCGCCGCGCGGAGGAATCCCGTTCCCCAGATCGGACCGGAGGTGCCGCCGACCCGGCTGGAGATCGTCATGGCGGCTGCTTGGATCATCGCCGCGACGCTCTGCGTGGGGTAGTCCGGCAAGTCCTCCAGAACCTTCTCGAACCCGCGCGCGAGGGAGAAGCCGAAGTCCCCGTCTCCCACCACGGCGTCCAGATCGCCGAAGTAGGTCTCCTGCTCGACGATCTCGGCGGCGACCGTCTCCAGCACGAACCGCGTCACATTGACGTCTGCGGCGCTCATGATTCCTCCGTCGTGTGTGCGATCCCGCGGGCCCGCACGTGTTCGATGTCTGTCAGGGTCGTCGCGGCCAGGTCTTCCAGGACGAGGGACGCCCCCCCGAAGTCCTCGCCGCCGGTGTAGGCGCTCTTGGTGACGATCGTCGCGATCCCCGCCCCACCGGCGGCACGCAGACCGATGGCACTGTCCTCGATCACGACGGCGTCCGACGCTCCGATGCCCAGTTCGGCGAGGGCATGCAGGTAGATGTCCGGCGCCGGCTTCTTGCGGGGAACGACGTCGCCGGCGAACACGCGGAACTCTGCCGCCAGATCTTCTCCGACGGCACGTGCCAGCACAGCCCGGACCGACGGCTCCGCGGAGGTCGACGCGACCGCGAGCGCCCACCCCTCCGCGTGAGCCTCGCGGGCCAGACGCTCCACCCCGGGACGCGGATCGATACGCCCCTCAGCGATGAGCGCCGTGTACAGCTCCGTCTTGCGACGATGCATGGCGGCGATGAGCTCGTCCTGCGCCGCCGCATCCCCCGGGAACTCCGCCCAGCGTGCAGCCAGTTCGGGCGTGAACTCGCTCCGCATGCGCTCCTTACCGCCCCCGATACGGACCTTCTCGCCATAGACCGCCGTCGACCACTCGATGGGGACCCCGAATTCGCGGAACGTCTGGTTGAAGGCCGGCAGATGTCCGTGCATCTCCGTGTCGGCGAGCACGCCGTCGCAGTCGAAGATCAGCGCGGGCATGTCAGGCCTTCCCCGCACTGCCGAAGGTGTCGCACAGGCCGGTCACGAGGTCGACGACCTCCTGGCGCGTGTGCCGGAACAGCGACGGCGGATCCCACTTGTTCGTGGCCTGCGCCCGGCTGAGGAAGTCCAGCTCTGCTCGCATGAACCGCTCCTTCAGCGCCGTGGAGATGTTGACCTTGGCGCACCCCCGCGCGATCAGGTCGCGGAACTGATCGTCGCTCAGACCGCTTCCCCCGTGCAGCGCGATGGGGACGGGGTGGCTCTCGACGATCTGCGTGATGCGCTCACCGTCGAGCACCGGTGTGGTCTTGTAGGCGCCGTGCGCGTTGCCGATCGCCGGCGCGAACACGTCGACCCCCGTCGCCTCCAGGAACGCGAGCTGCACCTCGAGGCTCTGTCGCCGGCTCTCCTCGTCGGAGCCGTGATCGTCCTCGACGCCCTGGATCGACTCGATCTCGCCCTCGACGTGCGCACCGAAGCGACGCGCTTCGGCGACGACTTCGATCGTCTGTCGCTGGTTCTCCTCGACGGGCAGTTCGGAGGCATCGAAGAGCACCGAGTTCCAGCCGTGCTGAAGACACGTCGTGATGACGTCACGGTCAGGGCAGTGATCCAGGTGCAGCGAGACCGGCACCGGGATGTCGCGGGTGAGATCGTCCCACATCGCCTTGATGAAGCTCGCGCCCAGGCTCCGCACCGTCTTGACGGAGGTCTGGACGATCACCGGCGACTGCGCCTGCACCGCTCCGGCGAGAACCGCCTCGAGCGTCAGGTCGTTGAAGATGTTGACCGCCGGGACGCCGTAGCGCTCTGCGAACGAGCGGCCGACGATTTCGGTGAGGGGGACGACAGGCATGGGCGTTCTCCTTGGGGTGTGGATCAGGACTCGCGCAGGCGCGCGGACTGGGCGCGGTACTCGTCGAAGGCTCGGGCGCGCTCGGCGGCCGCATCCGGGTCGGTGACGCAGTCGTCGTACGCGGCCAGGATGCTGTCGAAGTGCGCACGCAGGCCCTCACGGGTCTCCGGGAACGGCAGCACCCAGAACCGGTCGGCCACGATCGCATCGCGCACGTGCTGGGCGAGCTCCACCGGATCCATCCCGCCCGCGTACAGTCGGCGCTGCAACTCCACGAAGCGCTCGTCGGCGATGAAGCTCGACCCCGAGGCCAGTTCCGCGGGCCGGCGATCCAGCGTGTGTGCGATGTCGGAACGGACGCTCGCCGGGCACAGGAGGCTTACCCCGATTCCCTGGGCCGGGAGGGTCAGAGCGTAGCTCTCCATGAGGTTGATGACGGCGGCCTTCGAGGAGGCGTAGATTGCGGCGCTGGGGCTCCCCTGGAAGCCGGCCATGGATGCGACCGAGACGATGTGTCCTCCGGCGCCATGCGCGAGCATGCGAGGGAGCAGCGTCTGGATGCCGTTGACCATCCCGCCGAGATTGACGCCGAGGATCCAGTCGAAGTCGGCGTAGGTGGCCTTCTCCAGCGGGCCGAAGCCGTTCACCCCCGCCGTGTTGAACAGGAGCGACGCAGGAGCGCCCAATCCGTCCTCGATGTCGTCCGCCGCGCGCTCCCAGGCCTCACGGTCACGGATGTCCAGCCGTACCGGGTGCACCGTGATGCCGCGCGACCGGAGCGTTTCCGCCGCGGTCTCCAATGCTTCCTGGCGCACGTCGACGATCGCCACTTTGCAGCCGAGATCACCGAACACCTGCGCCTGGCCGAACCCGACCCCGGACGCCCCGCCGGTGATCACCGCCACCCGACCTGCGAAGTCCTGCACCGTGCGCTCCTTCCCGGCAGCGCTGCTCTGCGCGACCCTGACCAGCCTCACCCGGAATGGCACGCCGGGCGCGTCTCACTGTGAGACGCGCCTGGCCGTCAGAGACCGAGCGCCTGCGCCCGCCATTCGGTGGGCGACATGCCGAAGGCGGCCCGGAACTGTCGGGAGAAGTGTGCGGGGTGGCGGAAGCCGCAATCGGCGGCGATCTGAGCAACCCCCCGCTCCGACGCCGATGTCCGGGCGAGCGCCGCGCGAGCGCGCTCGAGGCGTCGGGTCCGAACCGACTGCGTGACGCTCGTCCCGTGCGCGGTGAAAGCCGCCTGCACCTGCCGCCGCGACACCGACAGAGCGCCCGCCAGCGCGTCGACACCCAGGTGGGGGTCCGCGATCCGGTCTTCGATCCTGCGCACGGCGCGGCTGTACACGTCGGTCAACCCGCCGGGGCCTACCGGCGGCGCTGCGGCGAGCAGGCTCGCCTCGAACATGCCGACGAGGCACCGCACCACGAGCGGCGCCGTCGGCCCGCGGAGCAGGTTCATGTCCTGGGCGAGCGCGCGAACGAAGGCCAGCAGAACCGGACCGACGCCCTCCCGGGATGCCAAGGGCTCGCCGAAGGGCACGTTCGGCCGCACCAGCGCAGCCCGGAGATCCTCCCCCGGCAGCCGTGCGACGAAGAGAGCGAACTCGGCGTCGAACTCCCACGAGGACGGCACACCCCAGGACGAGACCAGATGATCACCGGGGCGGAGCGTCCGAGTGCCGTTCTCCGTGGTCAATCGGCTGCTCCCCGACAGCTGGACGACGGCCAGCACGACGTCCCCCTCACCCGCGCGCACCTGGTCGGCCGAACGCACGATGGCGTGCGGGTGCGCACGCACCCGCAGAATCGCGATGGATGTGTCGTCGACCACCCGCCGGGTCACTGCGCCCTCGAATCCGTCCGCCAGGCCGTCACCGACCCACCCGGCGCCGCGGCGGATCACCGGGAAGTGCGTCGCCCACTCCGGGAAGCTCCGCGTCACAAGGTCCAGCTCCGTCGCCATATCCCTCTCCCGTCGGCGGACGCCCGCCTCCTCCGTTGCTATCACGATCGCGCAGACGACATGATCATCTGCGCAGACGGTGCCCGCATGCGCCGGGCGGTCTCGGATCCTGTCAATCGAGCGCGCCCGCCGCGCACCTGACGACCGATCCGGAGGACGCCGATGACCACCACACCGACGGAGCGATCTGGGCCGGGAGTCACCCCGGATATCGTCCGGCGACTGATTGCGATCGTCGGAGCCGGCGCGGTGACGGCGCAGGACGATCTGATGTCCGACCGCGAGTGGCCGTTGCGCGACCCGTACTGGATCCCGGGCGACGAAACCTACACCGCCGGCGTCGCCGTCCACCCCGAGACGACCGAGCAGGTGCAGGACATCGTGCGGCTGGCCCTCGAGACGGGCGTGCCTCTGGCCACCCATTCCCAGGGTCGCAACAACGGCTACGGCGGGTCTTCGCCTCGCGTCGGCGGCTCCATCTCCCTCAGCCTGCGGCGGATGAACCGGGTTCTGGAGATCAATGAGGAGCTGGCCTATGCGGTCGTCGAACCCGGTGTGCGGTGGTTCGACCTGTACGACGAGCTTCGCGCGCGCGGATCCCGGCTCCAGGTGTCGGTGCCTGACCTGGGTTGGGGCAGTGTTGTCGGCAACTCCCTCGACAACGGGGTGACCTACCTTCCCTACGGCGCGGACTTCCAGGCCCCGTGCGGGATGGAGGTGGTCCTGCCAGATGCGTCGCTCCTGCGGACCGGAATGGGCGCGATGCCCGACAACCCCGCGTGGCACACGTACAAGCGCGGCGTCGGCCCCACCCTCGATCCTTTCTTCATCCAGTCGAACTTCGGCATCGTGGTCCGGATGGGGGTGTGGCTCATGCCCTCGCCGGAGGCCTACGCGCCGCTGCTGCTCACCGTCGCCGCCGATGGGGATCTTCCGCGCGCGATCGACACGGTCCGAGAACTGCGCCTCGCCAACCGGCTGCGCGGGGTCCCGAGTCTCTACAACACGCTCATGGCGGCAACAATGACCGGGGTGGCCGACGTCATCGCGCGCGCCGAGAAGGGGTTTCTTCCCGACGACGACGTCCAGCGGATCGCCGAGGAGACCGGGTTGGGCCGCTGGTATCTCCGCAGTGCCCTGTGGGGGTCGCGGGAGGAGGTGGACCTGCAGGTTCGTCAGGTCCGGGAGGCATGGCAACGGATCCCTGGCGCCACCCTGACCGTCCAGGGGATCTACGCCCCCGACGAGTACGCCCGGATCGCGTCGATCTCCGATCGCATCACCGCGGGCGTGCCGAATCTGGATGTCATCAAACACAAGGGCGAAGGTTTCGGCCACATCGGGATCGCCCCGATCGTCCCGATGGTGGGCGAGCGCGTGATGGAGGTCGTCGATCTCGTGCGCGACATCATCGAGCAGCGCACCGGATTGAACTACAAAGCCGGGATCCTCGTCGTGAACGAGCGGTCCTGCGCCCTCGTGTCCTCGATCAATTTCGACCCGCGCGATCCGGAGCAGGCCCGCGCCGCCTATGCCACGGCGCGCGAGCTGGTGGCGGAGCTGGCCGCCAGGGGGTACAGCGAATACCGCGCCCATCTGGACTTCATGGAGGACGTCGCCGGGTTCATGTCGTGGAACGATCACGCCTATCGGCGGTTCGTGACCCGCATCAAAGATGCGATCGATCCTGCAGGGGTGATCAGCCCCGGTCGTTACGGCATCTGGCCGGCGCCGCCTGGCAGCCAGCCGCCGCGGTCGTAATCTCCCAGCGCCTCCTCGGCGAACGCGCGCAGTCGGTCGCTTCGCCCCGAGCTCTCGTGATCGCCGTACACCACGAGGCGCAGCCCTTCGTGATTGCCCTGGAACGTCCGCTCGTAGAGGTCGTGGCGGCCCGCGAACTCCGTTCCGACGGCATCCCAGAGCATCTTCATCGTCTTGACGCGCGCTTCGGCGGTCACCCCCTCCGATCCGCGAAGGTACCGTCTCAACGAAGGCGCCAGCTCGGGGACATCGAAGTCGCTGGCGTGGGAAGGCAGATAGATCAGAGCCGATCCCAGGTCCTGCAGCACGATCTCCCGCACGCGCGGGTACGCGATGGTACTGAGCCACCGATAGGCGTCCACGGCATCCGCCTGCGGCGACCACGTTCCGTCCTCCCCGCGACGCGGGTCGAGCACCATCGCGTCGGTGAGGGCATGGACCATGCTCCGCCACGCGAGCACCTCACCGACCCTCGTGCGCACCCCCCGGAAATCCCCCGTGCCGGTCGCTTCCAGCGCCTTCAGCAGGAGGCCGGCGAGGAAGTCGAACTTCACCCCCAGCCGCGTCGCGCCGTGCAGCGCCAGCCGGGAGGGGAAACCGGCGACCCCCGTGAACGCGCGGGCGCGATCGAGGTCTCGGTAGACCAGCAGGTCCTCCCAAGGGATGAGGACCCGATCGAGCACCAGGATCGCGTCGTTCTCGTCGAACCGACTGGTGAGCGGGTAGTCGAACGGGCTCCCGGTCGCCGACGCGGCTTCCGCGTACGACGTGCGGGCCAGCAGCGTGACCCCGGGTGCGGAGATCGGGACCACGGCCACTATGGCGAATGCCGGGTCTCGCAACGCTGCCCCCGTCGGCGCGATGAGGGCGAACTGCGCGCCCACCGCCCCCGTCGCGACCACCTTCGCGCCGGACACGACGACGCCGGCATCCGTCTCCCGCACCGCGTGCACCGCGATGTCGCCGATCTCGTCCGGGGGGAGGTGCCGGTCCACGGGCGGATCGACGATGGCGTGCCCGAAGAACGAGACGTGCTCCTGCGCGTGGCGATACCACCTCTGCGCGTTGGGGGCGTACTCCCCGTACCAGTCCTGGGTCGCGCCCAGCGACCCCAGGAATGCCGCCTTGTAGTCAGGGGTGCGCCCCATCCAGCCGTATGTGCGTCTCGCCCAGGCGCGGATGGCGTTGCGAGAGGCGACCAGGTGGTCGGGCGAGCGCGCCGCGAGGAAGAACGGGTGTGTCTGCCCTCCGCGTCCCGTGTCGGTAGGCAGCAGCGGGGTCGACCCGTCGTGCAGCGCGTCGTACAGACCGGCCACCGTGCGTGCGGTCTGCGCGAACGCCGGGTGAGCGGTGACATCGGCCACGCGATCGCCGCGCAGCCAGACGACGCGCTCGTCGCGCAGGCTGTCGAGGTAGTCCGCACCGGTCTGCGGCCGCGATTCCGCGAATTCCACCATCGGTTCCTCCCTCCCCTTCGGCGCGATTCTGCCAGCGGCGCCGGTCATCGGGCTGTCTCACCGTGAGACCCGGGTGGCGGAGGCGAGCGGATTACGGTCGTGACAGGTGCTTCACGGAGGAAGGAATCCCATGGGGAACGAGCATGCGGGAAACGTCCGCTACGGGATCGATCTGGGGCTTCCCGTCGTGGAGGAGAACGTCTTCCGCAACGTCGTCGGCCACTTCGCCTCGGGCGTGACGGTCATCACGACCGCTGATGGTGACGACCTGTTCGGCACCACCGTCTCGGCGGTGTCGTCCCTCTCCTCCGACCCGCCGATGATGCTCATCTGCCTCAATCGTTCGAGTGTGACCCATGACGCCGTGGCGCGGTCCGGTCGATACGCGATCAATATCCTCTCCGCCGCCCAGGGCGATCTCGCCCGCACCTTCGCACGGAAGGGCGATGACAAGTTCGCCGGCGTCGGGCACACGATCAGTCCGCGCGGCCTCCCCCTGCTGGCCGGCGCGCTCGCCTCCATCGAATGCGTGGTGGATGAGACGGCCGTCGGAGGAACGCACACCATCTTCCTCGGCCGGGTCGTCGCGGCCGAGGCACAGGACGGCGAACCCCTCGCTTACTACCGCGGGACCTTCGGCAACCTCGAGAGCGCCCTGGAGACCGCCGCGTACGAAGGGACCCGGGAGTGGGTGCTGCACCGGCGCACACCCCTAGGGGAGACGATCGACGTCTCGGCGGTGGCGTCCTCCCTCCGCCTCGAGCCGAAGCTCGTGGACCATGCCCTCCTCCGGCTGGCCACGGAATCCCTCGTCGAAAAACGCGAGGGCGGTCATTACGTACCCATCGCGATGACCCCCACGCTCGTGGACAAGCTCTACGGTGATCGCCTCACCATCGCGACGGGAGTCATCGAGCGGTACCTCACCGGCGCGTCGGACGAGCAGCTCGACCGCATCCGCCGGCTCAGCGACCAGGTGCTCGCTGCCGTCCCCACGTCCGCCGAGACACTGGAACAGTTCCTCGAGCTCAATCTGGACTATCACGCCGCAATCGTCGATCTCGCAGGTTCCCGCAAGCTGACCGCGAGCTTCCGGGCCCTCAATGTGACGACGGTGTGGCGGGAGACGTACGAGGCGGGCGATTGGGAGCGCCAGCTCGGCCCCACCTTCGTCCCGCGCCTGACCACAGCACTCGAGCAGCGTGACGTCTCCGCCGCGCAGCGCATCGCCTGCGAGCAGGTGGAGTTCGTCAAGGAAGGGGCCAAGGCGGTCATCGCCGCGCACGGCGGGGCCGTCTGACCGGGCTGCTCAGCGACTGCTGGGGATCTGAAACCCGAACTGGCGGATTCGCCGGTACATCGTCGCGCGCGAGATGCCGAGCGTCTTCGCCGCGGCGTCGCGGTTCCAGTTCGCCTCGCGGAGGGCGTCGAAGACCAGCTCCCGTTCGGTCCGGGCGAGCAGCCCCTCCCCCGTGTTCCGCCGTCCACTGCTGGCGATCTCGCGCGGCAGGTCGTCGATGGAGATGGTGTCGCCCTCGAGCCGCACCAGGATGCCGGCCAGAAGGCGCCGCAGCTGCGCCACATTCCCCGGCCAGGGATACCGCGCCAGGATGCTCATGACCTCCGGGGTACGGCGGGTGCGCGCCGCGCCGAGATCGGCGAGGAGAGCCTCCACGAGGGCGGGCAGATCCGCCGTCCGTTCCCGCAGCGGGAGGACCGCGACCGTCACCGGGAAGGTCGCCTCGAAGTCGGGGGAGACCGATTCCACCGTCGCCGCCACCCAGTGCGCACCAGCCCTGATGAGTTCCAGGACGCCGGGGCGCAGCGTCGGCGGCAGGGCGTCGAGGTGCCGGATCAGCACGTCCCCGCGGCTGAGCAGCTCGCGGCACTGAGCCATCCAGGCGGCGCCGTCGGTCGCGGCGGCCGCGGCATCCAGCTCGACCACGGATGCGACGGAGCGCACGCGGTGCGCCCTCCCCGATCCGGGCTCGCCGGTGACGAGGACGGGGAACCCCAGATCCTTCGCCCGCGCGACCGGATCGGCCGCCGGCGCCGGGGGCTCGAACCGCCTCCCGGGTGCCAGGACCGGGGGCGCGGCGACCCGGCTGAGCGAGGCCACCACGCCGTTCCTGCCCGCCGAGAGCTGCACGATCCGACAGTGCACCCGGTACCGCTCCTCCTCGAAGGTGAGCGTCATCAGCCGCGACCGGCCGGCGTCCGCCACGGCGAGGACGGCCTCACGCAACGCGTCGGTCTCCGCGCCGTCGCGGAGGAGCTGCTGAGCGGCGTTGTTCGCGATGTACACGTCTTCGCTGATGCCGACCACGGCCAGCGACGGTCGCCGGGAGTGGCGGGCGAACGCCTCGAACAGGGCGCGTTCGTCCCCGCTGGTGGCCAGGGCGAGCTGCTTCTCGATGGCGACGGCGAGCGTCTGCGTGTACGGCACGATCATGTGGTTGGCCGACGACAACCGCTGGCACATGAGCAGCACACCCGCCATCCGGCCGTACGGATCCCGCAGGGGAACGCCCACCGAGGCGAGGTTGTGCTCGGCCTCGCGGAAGTGCTCCTCGCCGACGACGAGGAAACTCTCCAGCCGTTCCACCGAGATCCCCGCACCGTTGGTCCCCACGACGGCTTCCTGGAACGTCGCGCCGAGACCGCCGCCGCGCTGCTCCCCCTCCCGCACGACCCGCGCGTCGCCGACGAGGGGGAAGACCTGGACGCACTCGCGGTCCAGCAGCATCCCCCATGCGTCGGAGTCCCGGCACTGGTCGGCGAGGTTGGTCATCACCGGCGTCGCCGCGTCGACCAGGCGGCGCGCGCGCGTCACGGAGAGCGGATTGAGGGGGACGGCCGTGCTGGCGGCGTCCACACCCAGTTCGCGCGAGCGGACCCAGGAGGTGTAGATCTCCGAGCTCACCCCGCGCAGGTCGGGCCGGGTCGCTCCGGAGAGGAATTCCTTTCGCGCCTGCCGCACGCGCGCCCGCAGGGCACTGTCGAATCGCGCGGCATCGCTCAGTCGGGAAGGTGCGTCAGCGAACGCCATGTCAGCTCCTTTGTCGACACGGTGCGCGCCGGGGCGCGCCTGTGATGATCCTACGTCGAGGACGGACCCCCGCCCTCGGCGGCCGCTCGGCGGAACTGCTGCAGCGCTTCGGTCCGCGCTGCCGCACCGCCGGGAGTGAGGTCGTCGACGACGGGGACCGCGTCCAGCACGCTGCCGAACTTCCGCTCCAGGTCCTCGCGCACCTCGGGATAGGGGATGGCGTAGAGCTCGCCGGCTTCCATCGCGCGCTTGAGGTGCAAGGCCAGGGCTTCGGGATCCATGCCGTGCCGGTACACCTCCGTCAGCGCCGAGACGAATCGCTGGTCGGTGCGGATGCCCGTGTCCACTCCGGCGTCGGGGCGAAGCTCGTGGGACGTCGCGATGTTGGACCGGATGTTCGCCGGACACAACACGGTCACACCGATGCCATGCCGGGGCAGCACCTGCGCGTAGCTCTCCATGAGGCTGATGACCCCCGCTTTGGCCGCGGAGTACGGAGCGGTCATGAGACCGCCCTCGAACCCTCCGACAGAGGCCACCGACGCGACGTGCCCGCCCTGCCCGGCCTCGATCATCCGCGGGACGAAGGTGACCATGCCGTTCACCACCCCGCCGAGGTTCACCCCGAGGAGCCAGTCGTAGTCGGCGAACGTGAGGGTTTCGGCCGATCCGAAGCCGTTCACGCCCGCCGTGTTGAAGAGCAGCGTGACCGGGTCGCCGAAGTGCGACTCCACGGCGTCCGCGGTCGCGGCATAGGCCGCCCGGTCGGTGACGTCCAGGGGAGCCCCCCAGGCCTCGATCCCCTCTGCGCGCAATCGGGTGACGGCGTCGTCGACGGCAGCCTCCCGCACATCCGCCACGGCGATGCGCGCACCGGCACGGCCGAACACGAGCGCCTGGCCGAAACCCGCGCCCGACGCCGCACCCGTGATGAAGGCGACGCGACCGGCGAACCGGCTCATGCGGTTCCCTCTCCGGAGGATGCGGTCCGACGGCGCCGCAGCGGCCGCGTGAGCCACAGGCCGAAGACCTTGAGGAGGTGTGTGAGTCCTCGCGGCTCGAACATCAGGATGAGGACCAGGAGCACGCCGTACAGCACGACGGGGAACTGTCCCACCGGAATGCCCCACGTCCCATCGGGTGTCGACGAGTTGGCCTTGAGGAAGGGGATGAACTCGGCGTATCGGCTGGCCAGGACGGGGATCGAGCAGATGATCAGGCTCCCCACGACCGGCCCCCACGCGGTGGCCAGTCCGCCCACCGTGACGATGATGATGAAGTTCAGCCCCATGGCGAGGTTGAACTGCTCCGGACTGACGAAGCGCAGCTGAGCGACGTAGAACGCACCGCCGAGGGCGCCCATCGCGCTGGAGATGGCGTACGCGCCGACCATCGAGCGCACCGGGTTGATACCCGCGACGCGCGCGGGGAGGTCCGCATCCCGCAGGGCCACGATGTGGCGGCCACCGGGGGACTTCATCAGCAGATGGACGAGGAACATGCACAGCGCGACGAACAGCCACACGAGCATGAACAGGCCCTGCTGGTAGTTGTAGGTCATACCGCCGACCTGCAGCGCTGCGAAATCCAGCGGCCCGACCGAGAGGTTCACTGCGGCCCTGCGCCCGGCCACGCCCCCGGTGAGGTCGCTCCAGTTCACGAAGATGTACTGGCCGATGAAGATCAGGCCGAGGCTCAGGACGATCTGATAGACGCCCTTCAGCCGCAGCGCCAGGGGCGCGACCAGCGCTCCCGACACGGCTCCCACCACCACGACCGCGAGCAGCCAGAGAGGCAGGGGCAGGTCCATGATCGACCCGAACCCCACCGCCGTGAAGGCGCCGATCGCGAGGAAGAACGGCTGCCCCATGTTGATCTGACCCGCATAGCCGTTCAGCACGTTCAGACCGATCGCGGCGATGGAGAAGAAGCCGACGGTGATGCCGAGTGACAGCAGGAAGGAATCGGCGGTACTCAGGGGCAGGACCACGGCGAGCAGGGTCAGGAGCACCGCTCCGTACCTGGTGACGGGTGACTGGAATATCCGCACTTCACGCCGGATGCGATCGTCGAACACACCCTGCGTCCGAAGGGTGCCGGTGCTTGCCAAGGTGGCCATATCAAGCCCTCCGGAACTCACGTGTGGCGAACAGGCCACTGGGACGGACGAGAAGAACGATGATCATGATGATCCAGGGCAGCACGGTCGCGAAGTGCTGACCGAAGGCCGCCGGGGCGTACCCGTTGGCCAGTTGCTGCAGCACCCCGAGCACGAGCCCACCGGCGACGCAACCGGGGAGGGATCGGATGCCGCCCAGGATGAGAGCCGGCAGCGCGGTGAAGGCGACGACATCCAGCGTCGGGCGCAGCCCCCCGCCGGCCTCCGTCGCCATGAGGACTCCCGCGATGACCGCGGCGCCGGCGCTCATGAGCCATGCGTACGGCGCCACCTTCCGCGGGCTGATGCCCTGAACGAATGCCGCCTGACTGTCGCTCGCAATGGCGCGCATCCCCACTCCCACGCGAGTGTGCTGGATGACCAGCCAGAAGATGATGAGGACGGCGATGCTCAGGACGATCACCCAGATGTCGCGCATCGGCACGTTGATGGCGCCGAGCCGGAGGGTGTTCAGGCCCCACGGGTCGCCCAGGAGGAGCACTTCCGCCCCCCAGGACGACACCGCCGTCGCCTGGCTGAGGCTCAGCAGGCCGATCGTGACGAGAAGGATCGCCAGGCCGGCGGCATGCTGGTCGGCGGTGCGGTCGATCCGCTGGAAGATCACATAGTGGATGGCGAGCCCCAGCGCCGTGACCAGGACGATCGCGATCAGCAGCGAGAGCCAGAAGTTGATGCCGAAGTTCTGATGGAACTGGAACAGCGTGTAGGCGCCGAGGAGCACGAACGACCCCGGCAGCAGGTTGAAGTGCCCGGTGGCCTTCAGCAGCACGACGAAGCTGAGCGACACCAGCGCATAGAGGAACCCGAGCGCGATGCCCGAAATGAGGATCTGGACGAAGGTGTCCATCAGCCTTCGCCTCCCTTCGTCGTTTTCACGGCCGACGCGTCGCCGGCGGCGGCGGCGCCCAGATATGCCTCCACGACGCGCGGGTTGGCCTGCGTCTCCGCGGGGGTGCCCAGTCCGATCGCCTGACCGAAATTGAGGGCGAGCACCCGGTCCGCCACATCCATCACCAGGAAGGTGTCGTGCTCGATGAGCACGATGGTCAAGCCCATCGCTTCCTTCAGCTCGAGCACCGCTCCGATCAACTCGTCCGTCTCGGCGTGGTTCAGCCCGGCAACCGGTTCGTCGAGCAGCAGCAGCTGCGGTGCGACGACAGCCGCCTTCGCCAATTCGATCCGTTTGCGCGTGCCGTAGGGCAGGCTCTTGATGGGCGTGTGGGCGAGGTCGGCCATCCCCATGACATCCAGCACCTCGTAGGCGTGCTGGCGCGCGTCGATCTCATCGCGGCGGGCCTTGCCGAACCATGCCAGACCGGCCGGGATTCCTGCGCCGATCTTGCTGGCTCGACCGACGAGCACGTTCTCGAGCACCGTCATGCTGGAGAACAGGCCCAGGTTCTGGAAGGTCCGGGCGATACCGTGCTGCGCGATCTGATCCGCCCGCTGGCCCGTCAGGGGTGTGCCGTCGAAGCGGATCTCGCCCGAGTAGCTCACGAGCCCGCTGAGGCAGTTGAACAGAGTCGTCTTTCCTGCGCCGTTGGGCCCGATGATCGCGAACAGCTCCCCCCTCTCGACGTCGAAGCTGACCTGGTCGACCGCCGTGACGCCACCGAATCTGACGGTCACATCCTGGGCGCTCAGCAATGCTCCACTCATCGGATCCGACCTCTCTTGCGCTCCTCGTAGGCCACACGGAAGGAACGCCGACCTTCGCCGGCGACACCCAGATACAGCTCCTGCACCACCGGATCCGCCAGCAGATCGGCGCCGGTTCCCTGCCGCGCGACGGATTTCCCATCGAGGACGTAGGCGTAATCGGCGATCGACAGCGCCATCGCGGCGTTCTGCTCGATCAGGAGGACGCTGGTCCCCTGGGCGTTGATCTCGACGATGTAGTCCTTGATCTGTTCCACGATGAGCGGCGCGAGCCCCAGCGACGGTTCGTCGAGCATGAGCAGCGTGGGACGCTGCATGAGCGCCCGCCCGATGGCGAGCATCTGCTGCTCACCGCCGGACATCAGGCCGGCGAGCTGCTTGCGCCGTTCGGCCAGGATCGGGAACATCCCGTAGACGCGCTCACGGCTCTCTTTCGCCTCCGCCAACGTCCTGGTGAAGCCGCCGGCGCTGAGGTTCTCCTCGACGGTCAGGTCCGGGAAGGTACGTCGCCCCTCCATGACCATCGAGATCCCCCGCTGTACGCGCGCGGACGCCGTCTTGGACTTCAGGTCCTGACCTTCGAACAGGACCGCGCCGGTGTCGAGCGAGCCTCCGGTGAAGGGCAGGAGTCCGGAGATCGTGGACAGGGCCGTCGTCTTACCGGCGCCGTTCACGCCGATCAGAACGACGATCTGACCGCGGTACACCCGCAGGTCGACGTTCTGGAGCGCTCGCACGGCGCCACCGGAGTAGCTGACGGACACCTCGGTCAGTTCGAGCAGGGGCAGCTCTCGCGCACCTGCTGCGGCATCGGATGCCATGGGGCACCTCTCTGTGAATCCGGCAGCTGCCGGAGACGGGTACGGAGCGGGCGGCGACGAATGCCGTCGCCGCCCGCTGAGACTCACGGAGCGACGGATTCCAGGTACTTCACCGCGACATCCGAGTCGTAGTTGTACGCCTCGAGCTTCAGGCCGGTGGGAACCGATCCGTCGATGCGGAACATCGACAGCTTGTGCGGGGGCACGTTCTCGGCGGCCGTCGCCCCGATCACGACATCGCCGCCGGTGAGGCCGAGCTCGTCCTCCCACGTGCCGATCTCCGTGGCCGCCGTGGCGATGCCTTCACGGCTGAGGTCGCCGTTCTCCAGCGCCTGGGCGAGGATGTCGGCGGTCAGCAGACCGTTGACGTAGCCCGTCAAGTGGGCGTTGGCGCTCGGGGTGTAGTCCGGGTTGATCGCCTCGAGGTCTTCGATGAGCATGGCCTGGCCCGGAGCGTTCTCTCCCAGCCACTCGTCACCGGGAACCGAGATGATCGCGTTCTCCGCCAGCCAGTCGGCGCCGGGTCCGGTCGCCAGGGTGATGTTGTAGGCGCTGTTGCCGGCCAGCACCAGCGGCGTGAAGTCCTGCTGCACCGACTGCACCGCCAGCGTCTGCAGGAAGCCGCCGGTTCCGCCGGTCATGACGACGTCACAGTCGGCGTTCTTCATCGAGGTGATCTGCGCGGTCAGCTGGTCGGCGTTCGGGGCGAAGGTCGTGTCGATGCCCTTCGTGAGACCCAGTTCCTCCAGGGTGAAGTCGAAGTTCTCCTGGATGTACTTGCCCAGCGTGTCTTCGACGGTCATGCTGCAGAACGTCGCGTCCTCCACGTCGTAGGTTTCGACCGCGTAGGGGATGAGGCTCGCAGCGTGGCTGCTGGTCATCGGCAGGCTCGGCACCAGGTGGTCGGCGAACTGGAGGTTGGGAGTCGTTCCACCCGGGATGAGGGTCATCTTGTCGGTCTCGATGGAGGGCAGCATGGCGTCGATGATCGTCGAGCCGAGCACGAGCGAGACCATCGCCACGTCGTCCTTGAATCCCTCGTAGAGCGGGATCGCGGTCGCGGCGTCGTACTTCGTGTCCTGGTTCACCACTTCGAGCGTCCAGCCCTCCATGGCACCTCCGGGCTGGGTGGCGCGGTGGAATGCGGCATCCATGCCTTCGATGTTCGTGATGGCGCCGGCGAAGACGCCGGAGACGGGGACGAGCGCTCCCACCTTGATCGTCTTCGTGTCCAGGTCGACACCCGGACCGCCCACGATTTCGCCGTCGCCGGCTGGGCCGGCGTCCGAACCACCGGTCGGGGTTCCGGCGCATCCGCTCAGAGCCAGGCCCGCGGCGGCGAGCAGTGCGATGGCACCGGTGACATGTGTTCTCTTCATTGAGTCCTCCTTGCTGTGATTTTCGGGTGGTGCTAGGGAGAAACGGGTTGCACGGGCAACACGATGTGGGACGGATGAGCGCCGTTGTGCAGGATCCGCTGCCGGGCCGTACGGCGCTGCTCCGGCGGCACGATCGCGTTGTTGCCGAGCACGCCGGCGTTGACATCCCAGTTCGGGTAGGACGAGCTGGCGATGTCGACGCGGAGGCGGTGGCCCGCCCGGAACAGCCAGCTCGTCGCCCACAGGTCGATTTCGTACTCCACGACCTCGTTCGGCCCAACGGGCGTCGCCTCATCCTGCCCGTTGCGGAATTTGGCTCGGACGATCCCGTCCACGACACCGATGGCGCGCCCGTCGGGGTGCACGTCGATGAGGCGAGCGACGAAGTCGGTGTCCTCGGCGTCCGTGGCCGCGAACAGCCGCACCGTCACCGGCCCGGTGACCTCGAGATCCTCGGCCAGTTCGTCGCCGGTGAAACGGACGATGTCGCTGCGTCCATCGAGCGGTCGCTGGTCACGCGGTCCGGCGGTCCATTCGTTGCCGCCCTCGAGGCCTCCCGCGAAGACACCGGACTGCCCTCCCCGCATGGGAACAGGGTCGTTCGGGTCGTGGATGTAGCGGGTCTCGCCGGTGTCCCCCTGCGGCGCCCGCGGGGAGAGCGACCCCCCCTCGCCGAGGAACCATGGCGTCCATCGCGTTCCCGGAAGGGGCCACTCCTGCTCCTCCCGCCAGCGTCCAGCCTGCATGACGTAGAGGCGAACCGGGGCCCCGGGCACCTCGCTCCCGTCGGCGGCCGCTCGCGCGAAGTCTGCGACCGCGGCCTCCAGTCCGAAACCGGCCGCCGAAGCCGGCGCGCCGAAGCTCATATCGCCGACGGTGCCGCTCTGGTCGATGTGCTGCCACGGACCGATGATGAGGCGCTGGCCGGCGCGGGCGCGCTCGGTGGCCGCCTCCGCGCGCAGACACGTGAAGTTCGCGATCGTCCCGCCGAGGAAGAGGTCGAACCATCCTCCGACGTGCAGCGCGGGCACCTCGACGTCGGACCGACGGTCGCGGTAGCTGATCGAGGGCCAGTACTCCCCGGTCGTGTCGGCAGCAGCCCACCGGCGCCACGTGGGGAGAACCTCGCTGAGCACTGGCGCGTCGATGAGCGCACCGGACCCGACCGAGGCATACGGATCGGCCGCATGCCGGAAGAAGCGGCCCATCACCTCGCGCACGTCCTCACCGTGCTGGGCGCGGTAGGTCAAGGACTGCAGCGTCTTCATGGTGTACCAGCCGGTGAGCTGCCCCATCTGGAACGCACCGGAGCGGTATGCCAACCGTGTCTGGTAGTCGTCCGGCGTCACGACCGGAATCATCCCGGCCAGCGCGCGGGGCTGGTCCACAGCGCCCGCGAACTGGACCATGCCGGAGTAGGACGCCCCGTACATCACGACGCGGCCGTTCGAGAAGGGCAGCGATCCGCACCACTCGATCGCGTCGACCGTGTCCGGCCCCTCGCCCTCGAACGGGACGAACTCTCCGTCCGAGTCACCCGTTCCGCGGCAGTCCTGGATCACGATCGCGAATCCGCGATCCAGAAGGGACCAGATGGGCAGGTTCCGCGTCAGCGGCTCGCCGTAGGGGTTCCGCACCAGCACGATCGGCTGCGTCTCCCGGTCCGCCATCCGGTGCACGACCGAACGCAGTGTGACGCCGTCGCGCGTCGTCATCGGCACGCCGCTGTCCACCAGTCGCCGGCTGGGCATGCCGACCTCACCCGTGCTGTCAACCATGATCGGGGCTCAGCGGGCCTTGGAGCCGCCGGCGATGCGGGCGTCGTAGTTGCGGCGCGCGGTCGGCATGACCTTCTCCGCGAACGTCCGCAGGCTGACCTCGGCCATCGACTGCGGCATACCGCCGAACGAGGGCGCCACGACGAGCTCGAACTGCCCCATCACGTCCTGCATCCAGTCCAGCTTCTCGATCAGCTGCTGCGGCGTCCCATACAGTGCGGCATCGGCGTAGTCGCGGCCGGCCTGATCGACGCCCTTCTCCCGCAGCGCCCCGGCCTTCTCGGCGTAGCGCTCGTACCCCTTCTGCGTCGCGAAGTGGTTGCCGAGGAACTCGTAGTGCTCGACGTTCTGGTGCCAGAAGTTGACGATGTACTCGTACATCCGGTCCTTCGCGACGTCGGGGTCTTCGTGGCAGTACATGTTGGCGTTGATGCAGATCGGGGCAGGTTCATCGTCCCACGTCTCACGCCACAGGTTGTTGTACAGCTCGAACGTCTCCACCAGCTTGTCGACCGGACGCAGGATGAAGGACATCACGCTGACGCGGTTCTTCACCGCGGCGATGATCGAGTCCTCCGAGCCGGCCACCGTGTACATGCGGCCCTTGAAGCTCCGGATCGGCCCCGGCTTGAGCTGGCGCCGCGGCTGCTCGTAGTGGGGGCCCTTGCCCTCGATGAAACCTGTCTCGAGCGCTTCGATGATCATGGGCACGGCTTCGTCCATGCGCTCGCGCGATTCGCCGACCGGGATGCGCAGGCCCTCGAATTCGACACGGGCAACCCCGCGACCCATTCCGAAGATCGCGCGCCCACCGGAGAGGTTGTCCAGCAGCAGCAGCTTCGACGCCACGCGCAGGGGATCGTTCCACGGCAGGATGACCGCGCCGGTTCCGAGGCGGATGCGCTCGGTCTTCGCCGCGACGTAGGAGAGCCACTGGATGTTGTCGGGCATGAAGGAGTAGTCGGTGAAGTGGTGTTCGACGGCCCACACGCTGTCGTACCCGAGGGGCTCCGACAGGATGGCGAGATCGGTCTCGCCCTTCACCACCTGGTACTCCGGGACGGTTTTGTCGTAGCGGCCGAAACCGAAGTTCACTCCGATGTGCATCGCCGATGCTCCTTCGCGATCGTGATCAGGGGCACCCGCGCACCCCGATTTCTGTTCAAGCTACTGAGGCTCGTGCGCGCCCCGACGTCTCATCGTGAGACGCCGGGGCTGCGTGACGGGAGACCGGCACCGACCCGTCTACCATCACTCGGATGCACCCAGAAACCGCTTCCCTGACGACCGGCCTCGCCGTCGCCTTCACGCAGCCCGGCGGCCCCGACGTGCTCCACGTGACCCGCGTACCGGTGGCTGAGCCCGGGCCCGGCGAGGCGCGCGTCCGTGTCGAAGCCGCCGCCGTACATCCGTCCGACATCGCCGTCCGGGCGGGAGTGATGCCCATCGCCGGACCCCCTCCGCACGTACCGGGCATGGCCTACGCCGGAGTCGTCGAGGCGGTCGGGCCCGACAGCCTATGGCGGACCGGTGACCGCGTCATGGGGATGGCCCTCCCCTCGAGTCCCTACGGAGGCGCCTATCGCGAGCGGCTCGTCGCACCGGACGACACCCTGGGCGCGGTACCCGATCACATCGAGCTCGACCAGGCCGCCACGCTGCCGATGAACGGCCATACGGCGATCCAAGCGATGCGCGTGCTCGATCTGCCGCCGGGGTCGACCGTCGTCGTCACGGGTGCGGCGGGCGCGCTGGGGGCGATCATCCTTCCCCTCGCTGCCGCCGAAGGGCTGCGGGTCATCGGGGTCTGCTCCGACGATGACCGTCCGATCGTCCTCGAACGAGGCGCGGCGTCGACCGTGGCGCGAGGTGACGATCTCGCCGAGCGACTCGTCGTCCACGCAGGTGGGCCGGTCGACGCCGCCGTCGATCTCGCCGTGATCGACGACGCGATCCTGCCGGCCGTCCGCCCCGGCGGTGTCGTGGTCACTCTGCGCGGCTGGGCGGGCTCGGGGGACAGCGGCGCTCGGGTCGTGCCGGTCATGGTCCCGCGCGAGTGGCACGCCGGCCGTCAGCTCCAGAAGCTCGCCGACGCACGCTACCTGACCCGGCCCCTCGAGATCTTCACGCCGCACCGGGCGGAGGAAGCCCACGCGCGCGTCCAGTCCGGACGACTCCGGTCCGGTGTCGTCATCGACTTCCGCTGATCGCCCGACGCCCCCGGGTCTGACCCCGTCGGCCGGGCGCTCGAAGACGCCCGGCCGACGGCCTCAGACAGATGCGGCGGCGGTCGCGTCGTAGTGCTGGCGGGCCTTGGGCATGACCTCGCGGGCGAACAGTTCCACGCTCTTGCGTGCTGTGTCATGCGACATCCCGCCGAACGAGGGCTGCAGCACGAGGTCGAACTGACCCATCTGCTCCTGGATCCAGACCAGCTTGTCGAGGATCTGCTGGGGCGTTCCGTACAGAGCGGCGTCGGCGTAGTCCCGGCCGGCCTTGCTCACGCCCTTCTCACGGATGAGCGCGGCCGTGTCGGCATAGCGCTCGTACCCCTTCGTGTCGGCGAAGTGCACCCCGTCCATCTCGTAGTGGGCCACATTCGCCTCGAAGAAGTTGCCGACGTACTCGTACATGCCGTCGAGAGCGACCTGTTCGTCCTCGTGGCAGTACATCGCGACATTCAGCGAGACGGGGGGCGCCTGCTCGTCCCAGACCTCGCGGTAGTAGTCGAGGTATGCCTGGAAGGTGGGCATCATCTTGTCGACCGGGCGGAGGATGAACGACATCAAGCGGCACTTGTTGTTCACGCCGGACACCATCGAGTCGTGCGAGCCCGCGACCGTGAAGATGCGGTCGCCCCACGGCGCGAAGGGACCGGGCTTGATGGGCGTGCGGGGCACGGGGAAGAACGGCCCGTCACCCTGCATGTATCCCGACTCGATGGCCTCGATGATCATCTTGGAGGACTCGTCGAAGCGGCCTCGCGTCTCCCCCAGCGGAATTCCGAACGGCTCGAACTCCTTGCGGGAGAGCCCGCGGCCCATCCCGAACAGGACGCGCCCCTCGGAGAGATGGTCCAGCATGAGCAGCTTCTCGGCGACACGGATCGGCTGGGTGTTCCACGGCAGGATGACCGCGCCGGTGCCGAGCTTGATGGACGAGGTCCGCGCCGCGACGTGCGCGAGCCACAGAAGGTTGTCGGGGCAGAACGCGTAGTCGCTGAAGTGGTGCTCCACCGCCCAGACACTGTCGTACCCGAGCCCCTCGGCGAGCACCGCGAGCTCTGTCTCGCTGCGGTAGACGTCGTGGTCGGACACCTCCGGGTCGAGTTTTCCGAAGCCGAAGTTCAGACCGATGTGCATGGATGCTCCTTTGCGCGGTGGGACGCCTGGACGCGCGAGTGCGTCGGACGGCCTCCACGCTAAGAGGGCGGCGACGGTCCGGGAGCTATCACCTTGAGACGACCAGCCCGCCGCGGCGCAAACTGAGACCTCCGTGCCCGCCCGAGGGCGACAGAATTCTCGGAGGCACGAAAGGAAGGTCCGATGGAGGGCATCAAGGATTGGAACGGCCGCGTGGCGGTCGTCACCGGTGGTGGCAGCGGCATCGGCAAGGGCATCGCCGGGGCGTTCCGGGAGGTCGGCGCCACCGTCGTCGTCGCAGATCGGGACGCCGCCGCGCTGGAGCGTGCGCGCGCGGATGGCTACTCCGCCTATGCCACGGATGTGACGGACGCGAAGGAGGTCTCCCAGCTCGCCGACGAGGTGCTCGATGCCTTCGGGCGCGTGGATCTCGTGGTGAACAACGCCGGAGTCGGGCCGAAGGCCGCGGCGAAAGACCTCACCCTCGAGGACTGGCGCTGGGTGCTCGACGTGAACCTCATGGGGGTCGTGCACGGAGTGCAGGCCTTCCTCCCCGCGCTTCTCGCTAATCCGCACGGCGCGTGGATGGTGAACACGGCGTCGATGTCGCGCTTCTTCACTCCCCCCGGCTACGCGCCCTACGTCGCCAGCAAGGCGGCCGTCGAGGGGCTGAGCCTGACCATCGCCGCCGAGTTGGAAGCCGCCGGCGACACCGTCGGCGTCACGGTGCTGCACCCGGGCGCCGTCCGCTCGAACATCAAGGACAGTCTGCGGAATCGACCGGCGGGCTCGACCGGCGGGCTCGTCGATTTCGACATCGCCCAGAAGATCACCGACACCGACATGTGGATCGAGCCGGAGGAGGCCGGGGCGATCGTCCTGCGCGCCGTGCGCAACGGCGATCGTTACGCGTTCACCCACCCCAACATGCTCGGTGACGTCGAATCATCCTTCGCGGGAGTGCGGGACGCGATGACGCGGTACTCCTGACCCGGCGCAATCCGTCCCCCTCGCAGCCCGAACTCCGGCAGTATGCGGCCGGAAGGCGGAGGACGCGCCCCTGCAACCGGTTCCCGGCAACGGTTTTGAGGAGTTCGGGCCCCGGCGCAAGGGGAGACGGGGCGGCCGTCGGTGGCCGCCCCAGTCCTGCTCAGTGCGCCATGCCGGCGAGCGCCTCGGGGTCGATCGTGGCGATCGAGCGGGTGTCCTGGAACGCCCGCACGCCTTCGATCCCCTGCTCGCGTCCCATTCCGGACTGCTTCATGCCGCCGAACGGGGCGCGCAGGTCCAGGCGCGTCGCGCCGTGGTCATTGACCCACACGTACCCGCACACCAGTTGCGATCCCACGCGCTGCGCGGCGGTGGGGTCGGCGGTCCACACCGAACCGCACAAGCCGCCCCACGTGTCGTTGGCCATCCGCACCGCCTCGTCCTCATCGTCGAACGGGATGATCGGGATGACCGGACCGAACTGCTCCTGCGTGACCACGCGCAGCTGCAGGTCGGGGTCGACCACGATCGCCGGGCGCAGGAAGTTGCCGCCGGCGAGATCGCCCGTGGGCAGCTCGCCGAACTCGCGCACGTCGGCGCCGGCGTCCTTGGCCTCCTGGATGATCTCCTCGACGAACGCCTTCTGAGCCGGCTGGTGCAGCGGGCCCATCGTCGTGCCCTCATCCAGGCCGTAGCCGAGGACCACCGTGTTCAGCCGCGCCTCCAGTCCGGCGACCAGCTCGTCCATGCGCGAGCGGTGCACGAAGACGCGCTTCGCATTCATGCAGATCTGGCCGGTGGTGTCGTAGATCGCCGCGAAGAGGCGGTCGAGGTGCGTGTCGTCGAGGATCGCGTCCTCGAGGAAGACGGCAGCGTCGTTGCCGCCCAGCTCCAGCGTCACCCTGGTGAGGGTCTTGGACGCCATCTCCATCATGCGCTTGCCGCCGTTGACCGACCCGGTGAAGCACACCTTCGCCACGTCGGTGTTCTGGATGAGGCCCGCCATGTCCGCATCGCGGCCGGTCACGACGTTCAGGACCCCGGGCGGCAGCTTCTCGGCCACCCGCTGCACCACGCGGGTGGTGGCCAGGGGCGCCGAGGGCGGCGGCTTCACGATCGCCGTGTTCCCCGCCAGCAGCGCGTGCGGCAGCGCCGCTCCCAGGATCGCGATCGGCCAGTTGAAGGGGACGATCACCGTCACCGCGCCGAGCGGCTGGTAGGCGACCTCCGTCGAGACGGGGATCGCTCCGGGCACCACCGGCAGGGTGTGCCCCTTCTCGACCTCGTCGGCGAGCATGAGCGCGAGGTTCCAGCGGATCTCGAACACGAGCGCGTCGACCCAGGCCTCCATCCGGACCTTGCCGTTCTCCTGCGACAGGATGGCGGCGTCCTCGTCGCGGTCATCGGCGATGCCGGCGATGGCCTCGGCCATCATCCGTGCCCGTTCGGCGGCACCCAGCGCCGCCCAGCCCGGGAACGCCGAATTCGCGGCAGCGACGGCATCCGCCACATCCGCTGCCGACGCCGCGGCGGCCTGCCCGACCACCGCGCCGGGCTTGGCGGGGTCGGCCACCGACAGCACGTCGTCGGTGAAGCGCTCGGCTCCCCCGATGTAGAGTCCGGTCCGCACTCCGGCAGACGTCTCGGTCATCGTCATCTCTGCGCTCCTCGCCTTCGACGCTGCCCGCACCGAGCGATGCGGCGCGGACCTCGGGATGCCAGCGCAGTGCCGCAGCGCTGCGGCATTCCATGTCCACGAATAATGCTAGCCGGATTGGTGCGGATGTCGGCGACAATATTCCTGACGCGGGAAGCCTCGCGCCGCCTGGCGGAAGGACCACGCATGACCACGCTGCCCACCGACGATCCGTCGTCGGCCGATTCGCCCGACCTGACCGTCCAGATCAGGGAGGCGATCCTGCGGGGCGAGTTCGTCCCCCACCAGCGGCTCGTGGAGGCCGACCTGTCCGAGCGCTTCGGCGCGACGCGCGCGTCGGTGCGCACGGCGCTGCTGAACCTGGCCGGCGAAGGACTCGTCGAACGCCTCCCCAACCGCGGCGCGCGGGTTCGGGCGATCTCCGTGCAGGAGGCGGTGGAGATCGTGGAGGTGCGCATCGGCTTGGAGTCGCTGTGCGTGCGCAAGGCGGCGGAGAACCTCACCGACGCCGGCGAGGCGCAGCTGCGGACGCTGCGCGACGAGATCCAGGCCGCCGTGGCCGCCGGGGACCTGTTCGAGTATTCGCGACTGAATCAGGACATGGACCGCCTCGTGCGCGAGCTCAGCGGCCATGCCACGGCGACGCTCCTGCTGGAACGCCTGCGCGCCCAATCCGCCCGCCACCAGTTCCGCCTCGCCTTCCAGCCCGGTCGCGCGATGCAGTCGGCGCCGGAGCACATCGCGATCATCGACGCGGTGCTCGCCCGCGACGCGGATGCGGCCGAGGCAGCCACCCGCGCGCACCTGCAGGGCATCGTTGAGGTGCTGCAGACTCTGGAATGACCCCCGCACGACGAACGGCCCGGGCTGTCGCAGCCCGGGCCGTCCGTCATCGCTTGCAGGGATGCGTCAGCCGAAGTCCTCGACCGTGGCGTACCCCTTGCCGTTGAACTTCTGCACGACCACCGTGGAGACGGCGGGCATGCCGCTCTCGGTGGTGTTGACCGCGGTGCCCTCGAGCATGAACGGCGCCTGGAAGTCCTCGATGGAGCGGAGTTCCTCCATGAAGTTCTCCCGCGTCGGCTCGGTCATGCTCTCGAAGACCTGCTGCAGCGTGGCGCCCACCTGGTAGCTCCACACGCAGTGCGGGAACGCCGGGACGTCCTGGTAGTCGGCGTACTCCTTGAGGTCGTCCAGGAACTCCTGGCCGCCCTCCTCCTCCGCGAACGTGGGGCTGGCCGCAGCCTGCGCGAAGGCGACGGTGTAGACGCCGGGGAACGCCGCGCCGCCACCGGGCTCGACGATCGCCGCCGGGCTGGAGGTGTTGGAGGGCAGGAACCAGCTGGGCAGCCAGCTGAGCTGCTGCGCCTTCTGCAGCGCGGAGATGGCCAGCGGCGTGATCGACATCGCGTTGAAGAAGACGTCGGCGTCGGTGGAGGCGAGCTCCGTCAGCTGGGCGTCGACGGAGGTGTCCGTGGCCTCATAGGTCAGCTCCTTGACGACCTCGACGTTGTCGGCGCCCTCGATGCCGGCCATGAAGCCTTCGACGTAGCCCTCGCCGTAGTCGTCGTTCTGCGCGAGGATGGCGACCTTGTGGTCTTCGCCCGACGCCGCCAGCAGCTCGCCGAACGCCTGGCCCTCGTTCTGGTAGATCGGCACGAAGCCCAGCTGCCACGGGCTCTCGTCCTCTTCGCTGAAGATGGGGTCGCCGGTCATGACCAGCACCTGGGGGACCTCATCCGCCATCGCCGCGTCGCGATAGGCGCGGTTTGTGGGGGTGCCCAGGCCCGCCGTCATCGCGAAGACGCTGTCCTTGAGCTGGTCGTAGTTGGACTTGGCCTTCTGCGGGTCGTATCCGTCGTCCAGCGCCTCGATCTCGACGGTCCGGGTCTTGCCGTCGCCGAACTCCACCCCGCCCGCCTCGTTGACCGCGCCGAAGTACGCCGTGATGCCGGCGACGGTGCAGGTGCCGGGGCCGGCGGTCCCGCCGCTGAGCGGGGTCGTGATGCCCAGCGTGATCGTCTCGTCGGTGATTCCCGGGCTGGCGGCGCCGCCGCCGTCGGATCCCTCCCCGCCGCCGCGCGCGCAGCCGGCGAGGGTGAGTGCGACAGCGGAGGTCAGGGCGACGATGCCCACCGCCGTCCTCGTGCTCTTTCGCATGTTCATGCCTGATCTTGCCTCTCTGTGTTGGTGCCCTCTGCGACGGTCTGCTCCGAAGCGGAGCGCGTCGGGGAGGTCGGGGGTGTCCCGGCTGGGCCGGGGTCACGGCGTCCCCCGCGCCGGGCACGCGCGATCACGCGCGGCAACGACACGAGGCCGCCGGGGAGGACGAACAGCACCAGCAGGAGCAGTGCGCCCTGCAGCAGTGCGGTCAGGTTCGGGTCGATGAGGTTGGTCAGCTGCGGCACGAGCACGTAGTAGGCACCGCCCAGGAGCGATCCCACGATGCTGGCGGCGCCGCCGATGACCATCGAGGCCAGGAGCGTGATGGAGTGGCCGAAGCTCATCGTCTCCGGCGACGTGTACTGCACGACCACCATGTACAGGAAGCCGGCGACGCCGCCGATGAGAGCCGCGACCGTGAAGGCGAGCACCTTGTAGCGATAGGGCGAGATCCCCATCGAGGAGGCGACCGCCTCGTTCGACTTGACGATCGCGAACGCCCGGCCGTACTTGCCGTGGACGAGATTGCGCGTGAGGAGGAAGACGATCCCGCCGATGATGATCACCAGGTACAGCTGCCACTGGTCGTTGTACAGCGCCGGCCACGGCGAGTCGGAGAACCGGGACGAGAGCCCCTGGGATCCGCCGGTCACCTCCGCCATGCGCTTGGCCAGCGGCACTCCGATGATCGGCAGCGCGATCGTGACCATCGCGATCGCGAGGCCCCCCAGCCGCGCCGCCGCCAGCGCGATCAGAAGCCCCATGATCCCGGGGATGAGGATGCTGAGGACGAACACCAGCACGATGTTCCAGTCCTGCTGCACGCCGTACGCGGTGACGTAGGCGCCGATGCCGACGAAGAAGATCTGACCGAGTGAGACCTGACCGGCGTATCCCATGACGACGTTCAGCCCGAGCACGGCCACCGCGAAGACGCCGATGCGCGCGAGGGTCTGGTTGGCGAATTCGGGCAGGATCAGCGGCAGCACGGCCAGCGCGACGACCGCGATCGCGACCAGGAGCCACCGCACCCAGGTACGGGAGAAGAGTTCTGCTGCTGCGGACATCAGACGCGCACCACCGCTTTCCGGCCGAACAGGCCCTGAGGTCGAACGATCAGCACGAGGAAGATGAGCGCGAACGGAACGGCGACCTTCAGGTCGTAACCGATGAACGGCACGTACACGGCGGCGAGGTTCTCCAGAACGCCGATCAGCCACGCGGCGAGGACGACGCCGATGGGGCTGGTGAGCCCGCCCAGGATGACCGCGGCCAGCGCGTAGACCAGCGCGGTGTCCATCATGCCGGGGGTCAGGGTCAGCTGCGGCGCCACCAGCGCTCCCGCCACGGCGCCCAGCGCCGCCGCCAGTCCCCAACCGGTCATCAGCAGCCGACCCACCGGCAGCCCGGAGTACGAGGCGGACTGCGGATTGATCGCGACCGCGCGCAGGGCGAGCCCGAGCTTGGTCCCGAGGAACAGGCCCTGCAGGAGGAGCATGATCGCGATGATCACGACGGTCGTGCCGATCGAGCGGATGCTGATGGACGCGCCGAAGACCTGCACCGTGTCCAGCGGGAACAGCGATGCGAACTGCTGGTTGTTGTAGGTGAACAGCCAGCCGCAGATCCCGGTGATGAGGGTCAGCAGTCCGATCGTGGCGACCACCGCCGTGTCGGGGTCACCGCCTTCGAAGCGGCGCATGACGTACCGCTCGATGAGGGCGCCCAGGACGAAGGAGATCAGGACGGAGAAGAGGATCGCGAGGATCAGCGGAACCCCGAGGCCCGTGAACCACCACGCGATGTAGGCCGCGAGCACCGCCATGCCGCCCTGGGCGAAGTTGATCAGGCCTGTGGCCTGGTTCACGAGCACGATCGCCAGTGCGAGCGCCGCGTAGATCGATCCGGTCGAGAGCCCGTCCACGACGAGCTGGATGAAGGTCCCCACGGTCAGCCTCCCAGGTAAGCGCGTCGGATCTCGTCCATGCCGCGAAGCTCGGCCGAGGTGCCGGTGAGCACGCTGCGGCCGGTCTCCAGCACCGTCGCGGTGTCCACGAGTGTGAAGGCGAGGTTGGCGTTCTGCTCCACGATGAGCATCGCGATCCCCGATTCGACCCGGAGGCGCGCGATAGCGGCGTACACGTTCTGCGCCGTGCTGGGTGCCAGCCCGAGGGATGCCTCATCCAGCAGGAGCAGGCGCGGACGGGCCATGAACGCGCGCGCGACGGCGAGCATCTGCTGCTCTCCACCGGAGAGCGCGGAGGCGTGCGAGGTGTACCGCTCCTTGAGGTTGGGGAACAGCTCGAGCATGTAGTCCATGTCGGACTGCACGCCCTTGCGGTCCTTGCGCTGGTAGGCGCCGACGCGGAGGTTCTCGCGGACGGTCAGACCACCCAGCGTCCCGCGCCCTTCGGGCACGTGCGCGATGCCGATCCCGGCGACCTGCTCGGGGCGCTTGCCGCGGATGTCCTTGCCGTCGAAGACGATGCGACCCCCTGCGCGCACGGCGCCGCTGATGGCCCGCAGCGTGGTGGTCTTGCCCGCCCCGTTGGCCCCCAGGATGCCGACGGCTCCCCCCTCGGGCACGCTCAGCGACACGCCTTCGAGAACCTGCACGGGTCCATAGAAAGCGGTGACCTCGTCCAGCTCAAGCAGCGTCATCGGTCGCGTCCTTTCCGAGGTACGCCTCGATCACGCGCGGGTCGGACTGCGCCTGCGCGGCCGTGCCCTCCATCAGCTTGCGCCCGTGGTCGAGCACCACGACACGGTCGGTCAGCGCGGAGATGAGTCCCATGTTGTGCTCGACGACGATGACGGTGATGTCGTCCTCGTCACGGATGCGGCGCACCGTCGTGATCAGGTGCTCCACCTCGGAGTGCGGCAGGCCGGCGGCCGGCTCATCCAGCAGCAGCAGCGAGGGCCGCGACAGCAGGGCGCGACACAGCTCGACGCCCTTGTGCAGACCGTGGGAGAGCTCGTCCGCGCGCATCTTGGTCGCCCAGCCCAGCCCGTGGCGCTCCAGCAGCTCAACCGCTTCAGCGCGGCGGGCGCGCTCGGCGCCTACGGTGCGCGGCAGGCGCATGCCCCACTGGAGGGGTCCGCCGGGCAGGCGCGTGTGCGCGCCGAGCAGGACGTTCTCCAGCACGGTGGCCTCCAACTGCAGCGCGGGGTGCTGGAACGTCCGGGCCAGTCCATGCGCGGCGAGGGTCGCCGGCGCGTTGCCCTCGACGGCGTTGCCGTCGATCGCGATGGTGCCGGAGGTGGGCCGGTAGTGACCGCTGATGCAGTTGAAGAGGGAGGTCTTGCCCGCACCGTTGGGTCCGACCAGCCCGAGGATCTGCCCGGGCTCGACCTCGAAGGACACGTCCTCCAGTACGGTGATTCCACCGAACCGCAGATTGAGGTCGTGCAGGGTCAGTTGCGCCGCCATCGGCCGCCTTTCGGGTCGTTGCGTCAATGCTCGCGACAGTAGCCCAGAGGGCCTTATGGGACCGTACGGACTTGCTTTCGGATTGTCAACGATTTTGGTGCCCGTCAGGCGCGATCGTTATCGAACACGCCGAGCAGCGCGGATCCGCCGGATTGTCGACGATAGTGGCGTGAATCCGCGCTCGTGGTTAAGGTGAGGCACCATGACGAGGATCGCGGTCATCGGCCTCGGCGAGGCGGGCTCCCTGTACGCGCGGGGCCTGCAGTCCGCCGGTGCGCGGGTGCGGGGTTACGACCCGTTCGTGCAGGCGACCGCCGATATCGAGCAGTGCGACGACCCCGCCGACGCCGTCGACGGCGCGGATGTCGTGCTGAGCCTGGTGTGGGCGCGCACGGCACTGGCCGCCGCCGAGCAGGTCCTGCCGCTGCTGCAGCCGGGCGCGGTCTACGCCGATTTGAACACCGCGGCGCGCGAGGTGAAGGAGCGCGTCGCCGGCCTCGGCACCACTCACCGCATCGCGGTGGCCGACGTGGCCGTTCTCGCTCCCGTCCCCCGCGCCGCCGAGCGGACGGCTCTGCTGGCCAGCGGCGACGGTGCCGCGCGGTTCGCCGCCGCCCTCACGCCGCTCGGGGTTCCGGTGGAGCTGCTCGCCGGCCCGGCGGGGGATGCGGCGGAGCGCAAGCTCCTGCGCAGCGTGTTCATGAAGGGGCTGGCTGCGCTCGTGATCGAGAGCCTCGAGGCCGCACGCGGCACGGGTGCCGAGGCGTGGCTGCGCGAGCAGATGGCGCGGGAGTTCGGAGCCGGCGGCGCGGCGAAAGTCGATCACCTGGTGAGCGGCACCCACCGCCATATCGAGCGGCGCGAGCAGGAGGTGCGCGACGCCCTGGCCGCCCTGGAGTCCGGCGGCCGTCATTCCGACCTCACGCGCGCGACTCTCGCGTGGTATCAGCGGATCCTCGCCGAGCGCAGCAGCTGACCGGCCTCACCTGAGCTGCGCACCGGGTTCAGCTGCGCACCCGGTTCAGCTGCGCACCCGGTTCAGCTGCGCAGCGCGCCGGGTGCCGGTGCGTCGGCGTCCGCGCGGGCGCGGTCGGCGATGACCTGCTCGCGGAGCCGCTCCAGGCCGACCTTGCCCGTGGGGGTGCGATCGAGGGCGCCCAGGAACAGGATGTGCCGCGGCTTCTTGTATCCGGCCAGCATCGCGCCCACATGGTCGACGAGATCCTCCGCCGTCACCAGCGGGTCGCGGCGGACCACGACGGCGGTGACGATCTCGCCGAACCTGTCGTCCGGCACGCCGACGACGGCGGCGTCCCCGACCCCGGGGTGCGCCATGATTGCTTCCTCCACCTCCTGCGGATACACCTTCTCGCCACCGGTGTTGATGACCCCGCTGCCCCGGCCGAGCAGTTCGATGTGGCGGTCGTCGAGCACCCGCACCCAGTCGCCGGGGATGACGTGGCGCACCCCGTCGATGAGCGGGAAGGCCGCCCGGGTCTTCTCCTCGTCGCCGTGGTATCCCAGCGGCAGTGCGCCCCGCTGGGCGAGGACCCCGACCGCACCCGGGCTGTCCTGGACGTCCCGTCCTTCCGCACCCCGCACCGTCGCGGTCGGCACGAGGCGGGGCCGGCCCGGCAGGTCGTGCGCACCGGTCGTCGTGGTGACCGCGAACAATCCGCCCTCCGTCGATGCGAGCATGTCGAAGATCGTGACCGGGGCGATCGCGTGGAGCCCCCGTTTGGCCTCCGCGCTGAAGCGCATGCCCGAACTCTGCACGACCTGGAGGGCGGGAAGACGGATGCCACGGCGCTGGGCCGCCGCGACGAGGGGCAGCACGATGGCGTCGCCGGCGACGATCAGCCGGTTGGCACCATGCGTGGCGGCCAGATCGAGCGCCGCGTCGGGGTCGAATGCGGCCGAAGACGTGATCAGCACCGTGCCGCCGAGCGAGAAGGTGTTCATCGACGTCGTCAGCGCGGTGCCGTGCATGAGCGGCACGAGCGGCAGGGTCGCCACGCGCGGGGTGGCCGCGTCGACGGCGATCGCGACCGCCTCTTCCAGCGTGGTCGGGAACGGCAGACCGGCCATGGCGTAGGTGGGGGTCAGCTGCGCGGCGAACATATCGCCGACGTTCCAGCGGACGGCCTTCGGGCGCCCCGTCGTGCCGCCGGTGTAGATCCACAGCTCCCCGTCGTCGGGCGCAGAGGGTGGCAGCTCCCCCGGCGCGGCCACGGCCTCCTGCCACGGGATGCCCGGCACCTCGTCCGCGTCATCGGCATCCGCGATGTGCACGGCCAGCGGCGGGCGGGCAGCCCCCGCCAGGGCGGCGGCGACGGTGTCGGCGGCGCTCGCGGGAAAGACGAGCGCGGCCGCATCGGAATCATCCAGCAGTTCGCGCAGTTCGCCGGCGCGGAAGCGGAAGTTCATCGGTGTCGGTGTCGCGCCGATCGCCAGGCACGCGAAGAACACGACCAGGAACTCGGGACGGTTGTACAGCAGGATCGCCACGCGCTCCCCCGGACCCACCCCATGCCTTCGCAGCGTCGCGGCGAATGCTGCCGCCTCCGCCGTCACGCGCGCGTAGGTCCACTCCTCCCCGGCGGCGGTGACCATGGCGATGCGCTCGGGAACGGCGCGGGCCACGCCCTGCCACAGGTCGGAGTACGGTGCGCGCATCAGCCGGCCTGCGGCCCGGAGCTCTGGGCGAGGCTCGAGAGCTCTCCCCGCCACGCCGCGTCGATCTCCTCGGCGCTCCACCCGCCGTCGCGGTCCGCTGTCCGCAGCACGGCGGGGTGGGCGTACAGCGTCAGCCGGTCGCCGCCGATCCCGATCGCCTGCCCGGTGACCGAGGCCGACGCCTCGGATGCCAGCCAGACGATGAGGGATGCCACGTCCTCGGGCGTTCCCAGCGCGTGCTCGCGCCGGTACTCGGCGGGGATGCGGCCGGTCGCCAGGAAGTCGTCGTACACCTGGGTGTAGGCGGGCATCGTGGCTGTCATGGGTGAGAGGGCGGTGGGGATGACCGCGTTGACGGCGATGCCCGCACGTGCCAGCTCGAGCGACCACGTCCGCGCCATCGCTACCAGCCCCGCCTTGGCCGCGGCGTAGTTGGTCTGGCCGAAGCTGCCGAACTGGCCGGCCGGCGAGCCGATGAGCACGATCCGTCCGCCCTCGCCCTGCTCCCGCATCCGCACGGCCGCCGCGCGCCCGCACGTGAACGAGCCGCGCAGATGCGTGTCGATCACGAGGTCGAAGTCGTCGTCGGACATCTTCCACAGCACGCGGTCGCGCAGCACGCCGGCGTTGGCGACCATGACGTCCAGGCGTCCGAACGACTGCACCGCCGCGTCCACGAGGGCATCGGCGGTGGCGGCGGGCCCGACCGCGCCCGGCACAGCGATCGCCCGTCCACCCGCGTCGGCGATCGCGGACACGGTGCTCTCGGCGGCGTCGGCGTCGAGGTCGTTGACGACCACGGCCGCGCCGGCGGCGGCGAGCGCCCGTGCGTACGCGCGGCCGAGGCTGCGCCCGGCGCCGGTCACGACCGCGACCCGGTCGTCCAATCGGATCGCGCCGCTCATGCGTAGTACCTCAGGACCAGCTCGGCCACGCACGCCGGTTTCGTCCCGCCTTCGATCTCGAAGGTGACCGGCGTCTCGATCTGCCATCCGCCCGCCACCTCGGCGACGGTCGCCACCTCGCCGCGCACCCGGATGCGCGAGCCCACAGGCACCGGCGCGGGGAAGCGCACCTTGTTCATGCCGTAGTTGACGCCCATGCTCGCGCCGGTGACCTCGAAGACCTCGGCCATCATCGGCACGACCAGCCCGAGCGTGAGCAGGCCGTGGGCGATGCGCGTGCCGAACGGCGTGGCCGCCGCGAAGTCGGCGTCCAGGTGGATCGGGTTGCGATCGCCCGTCACCGCGGCGTACTGGTCGACGCTCTCCTGCGGCACCGTCATCCACTCGCTCGGCCCGAACGTCGCCCCCGTCAGGGTCGGCAACTCTTCGATCGGCACCCGCACCGCGTTCGCACTCATCCTGGCTCCCTCGCCCGATGCATCACCGCATCAGTATCAGGCTAACTGAAACTTGAACGCCTGCGCTAGTCTCGCGTGCGTCGGGAAGGAACGGAAAGGATCCGCATGACCGAGGCAGGCGGATTCGTCTACGTGATCAAGCAGCTCGAGCTCGCGCTCCGCCCTCGCCTGGAAGCGGCGTGCGCGGAGGCGGGGATGACCGCCGCGCAGTTCACCGCCCTCACGGTGCTGCGCCGGCGTCCGGGGACCACGAGCTCGGATCTGGCGCGCCGCTCCTTCGTGCGGGCGCAGACCATGGCCGGAACGCTCGAGCCGCTGATCGAGGAGGGACTGATCCGCCGGGAACCCGACCCGGGGCATCGCCGCCGCATCCGGCTGTTCCTCACCGACGCCGGCGTGCGCGCGATCGACCGCCTGGAACCGCGCGTCGTCGAACTGGAGCAGACGCTGCTGAACGGCCTGGATGAGGACGAGCGCGAACTGTTCGCCGATTACCTGCGCCGGGCCCGTCACGCCATGCGCGACGAGCACCGATGACACGCGCCGGCGGGAGTTCGTCCTCGTCCGCCGGCGCGCGTCGTCCTACTTGGCGTTGGCGGTGCGCCATCCGCCCTGGTACTCGGTGCGGGCCGTCTCGGCGTACGGCACGGGGCTCACGATCGCGCGGATGGCGATCTGCTCGTGCGGCTCGACCGTGGTCTTGCCGGAGCCGCCGTCAGGCTCACCCCACACCACGCGCACTTCCGCGCCCACGGGGACGTCCGCATCCACCGTCGCCAGCGACAGTCCGCGCTTCTCGTTCGCCGTGACGCCGGTGAACAGCGACAGGCCGACCGTGTTGCCGTCCGCGTCGATGACGGCGTCGTAGTTGGACGAGCCGTAGTTGGCGTTGGGCAGGTCGAAGAACTGGTAGCCCGGCCCCTCGCGGTCCAGGACGCTCGCGAGCACCTTGGTGAGGTCTTCGTCGTTCCAGGCGAGCGTGACCTTGCGCCGCTGGGCCGACGGGTCGATCTTCTCGAGGGCGTCGCGGCCGATGAAGTCGTGGTCGAACTTCACGAACGATCCGTAGCCCAGCTCCCACGGGTTCAGGTAGTAGTCGTCGATGTCGGCCGACACGAACGACCCCGCCAGCGCGTTGATCGCCTCGTAGCTGTTGCCCGGAAGCCACTCGCGGTAGCGGCGCTCGATGTCGCCCCCGCTGTAGACGGCGGGCAGCGGTGAGGGGATCCAGCCCGACTCCAGCGTGTTGGAAGAATAGGCGCGCGAACCGCACGGCTCGATCCCGAACTCGGCACCGGCGGAGAGGATCGCGTCGCGGATCTTCTCGTGCTGCTCGTACGGGCCCCACAGCTCCAGACCGGGAGCTCCGGCCATCCCGTGGCGAAGCGTGCTGACCTGCTCGCCGGCGATGGTGAGGTGACCCATGTGGAAGAACTTCACCTTCTCCAGTGTCCCGCCGTTGAGCTTCTCGATGATGGCCCACGCGTTCGGACCCTGGATCTGGAAGCGGTAGTACTCGCGGTGCACGGCCTTGCCGTACGGGCGCGACGGCGAGCGGTCGTCATAGCGGAACTGCACGTCGTACCCGCCGGTCTCGGCGTGGAACTGCAGCCAGTTCGCCGCCGGCGCGCGGCCGACGTACACGTACTCGCCCTGCGTCTCGTGGAACAGGATGCCGTCGCCGATGACGCCGCCGTTGGATGCGGTGGGCACGAACTGCTTCGCGGTGCCGACGGGGAAGTTCGCGAAGCTGTTGATGCCGGTGTCGCTCAGCAGCTTCAGGGCGTCGGGGCCGGAGATGAAGAAGTTGACCATGTGGTGGGTCTGGTCGTAGAGCACGGCGGTGTGCCGCCATGCCTTCTGCTCCCGGCGCCAGTTCGTGAACTCCGCCGGCACCACCGGGTAGATGTAGGTGCCGAGTTTGGAGTCACGGAGCATCTGGACGATGCTCCCTCGCTCGTCCATCAGCTGCTGCAGGTTGTCCGCCATGTCGGCTCCCTCGACCTCGTCGTCCGTCGTGTGGGGTCCGGCGCACCGGTTCCCTCTGCCCATAGTGGTTTTCGTAACCAAGATTGTCAACAGAATCTTGCTCCGGAGACAGGAGTGTGGTTCGCTGTCACCGGATCGACCGGGCACGCACCGCGGCGTGCACCGATGACGATCCGCGACGGGAGTGGACATGGCAGAGGACGCGCTTCTGGTGATCAGCGCTCACGCAGGCGACTTCGTCTGGCGTGCAGCCGGCGCGATCGCCGCCGCCACGCAGCGGGGCGAGCGGGCGACGGTCGTGTGCCTGAGCTACGGCGAGCGCGGCGAGTCCGCCAGTCAGTGGCTGCAGGGCAAGTCGCTCGAGGAGATCAAGCAGATCCGCCGCGCAGAGGCCGAGGCCGCGGCATCCGCCCTGGGCGCCGACATCGAATTTCTCGACCTGGGCGACTACCCCCTGCGCGAGAGCCCCGAGGCCATCGCACGGCTCGTCGACGTCTACCGCCGCGTGCAGCCCACCGTCGTGCTCACGCACACCCTCACCGATCCGTACAACGGCGACCACCCCGCCGCCGCACGCATGGCGCTGGAGGCGCGCGTGCTGGCGCAGGCCATCGGCGTGGCGAACTCGGACGGCTCGTTCCCCACGAAGGACGACATCATCGGCGCGCCGCCGGTGTTCTTCTTCGAGCCCCACCAGCCCGAGCAGTGCGATTTCCGCCCCGACGTGCTGCTGGATATCACCGACGCCTTCGCGCGCAAACGCGCGGCCATGGAATGCCTGCCAGCACAGAAGCACATGTGGACGTACTACACCGACCTCGCGGTGCGCCGGGGCGTGCAGCTCAAGCGCAACGCCGGCCCCAACCTCGGTCTCGCACACGAGACGATGGGCGAGGCGTACATGCGCTACTTCCCGCAGGTCACCGGGACGCTTGCGTGAACCGGCCCGTCATCGTCACCGACATCGCCCGCGCCGACGCGGCGACGGTGGATGCCCTCGCGGGGCACGGCGTCGCGACGGTGCACGAGGCGATGGGCCGGACCGGCCTCGTCGGGCCGGGCATCCGGCCCATCCAGGACGGCGCCCGCACGGCGGGCACGGCCGTGACGGTCCTGCAGGCTCCCGGCGACAACCTCATGATCCACGCGGCCATCGAACAGTGCCAGGCCGGCGACATCCTCGTGGTCGCCACGACCTCCCCCTCCACCGACGGCGCCTTCGGCGACCTCTTCGCGACGGCGCTGACGGCGCGCGGCGTGCGGGGCCTGGTCACCACGGGAGGGGTGCGCGACATCGCCGACCTCCGCGACATGGGCTTTCCCGTCTGGTCGCGCGCGGTCCACGCGCAGGGCACGGTCAAGGCGACGCCCGGATCGGTCAACGTCCCCGTCGTCCTCGACGGAGCCGTCGTCCATCCCGGCGACGTCGTGATCGCCGATGACGACGGGGTCGTCGTGGTGCCGCGCGCCTCCGCGGCGGCCGCCCTCGCCGCGGCCGACGCACGCGTGGCGAAGGAGTCCGCCGACCGGGAGGCGTACGGCAGCGGTCGGGAGCTGAGCCTGGACCGCAAGGGACTGCGTCCCCTGTTGGCGGAGCTGGGCGTGACCTACCTCAGTCAGGCGGAGTACGACGATGGCGGCCGCTGACGCGTTCCGCGCCGGCGTGCGCTGCATGCTCATGCGCGGCGGAACCTCCAAGGGCGCGTTCTTCCTGGCCGAGGACGTGCCGGCCGATCCCGCCGAGCGCGACGACCTGATGCTGCGCGTCATGGGCAGCCCCGACGCCACCCAGATCGACGGACTGGGCGGCGCCCACCCCCTCACCTCCAAGGTCGCGATCGTCTCGCGGTCGACGCATCCGGACATCGACGTCGACTACCTGTTCCTGCAGGTCGCGGTGGACGAGCCGGTCGTCGCCGACGCCCAGACCTGCGGCAACCTGCTCGCCGCGGTGGGCCCGTTCGCCCTCGAGCGCGGGCTCGTCGCCGCCTCCGGCCCCCACACGACGGTCCGCATCCGCCTCCTCAACACCGGCGATGTCGCGACAGCCTCCTTCGCGACGCCCCACGGCGAGCCCGACTACGACGGCGACGTCGCGATCGACGGCGTCCCCGGCACGGCGGGCGGCATCTCGCTCGAGGTGATCGGGGGCGACAAGGCGCTCCTGCCCACGGGCCACGTGAGCGAGGAGATCGACGGTCACCCGGCGACCCTCATCGACAACGGGATGCCCGTCGTGCTGCTGCGGGCCGAGGAGTTCGGCGTCACCGGCGATGAGACGCCGGAAGAACTGGAAGCGCGCGCCGACCTCCACGCCGCCCTCGAAGGCCTCCGTGTCGAAGCCGGCCGGCGCATGGGGCTGGGCGATGTGACGGCCCAGACGGTGCCGAAGATGATCCTGCTCTCCCCGCCCTCGCACGGCGGCGCCGTCGCGACGCGCGCCTTCATCCCCGCCCGCGTGCACACCTCGATCGGCGTGCTGATGGCCGCGTCGGTGGCCGCCGGCATCCGCCTGCCCGGCGCCGTGGGTGCCGACTTCGCCGAGCTCACCGGCGAGGTCACCGATATCGAACACCCCACGGGGACCTTCCCCGCCACCGTCACGGTGTCGCAGGATGACGAGGGCCGCTGGCGCGCGTCGTCGGTCTCCACGCGCACCGCCCGCAAGATCTTCGATGGCACGGTCTTTCCCCGGCCGCGCCCCTGAAACGTCTGTCAGAGAGGACACCTTCATGGCCACCAGCGAGAATTTCGACATCGCCCACCTCGGCGGAGTCGAACTGTTCACCCCGAAGTTCGAGGAGAGCCTGCACTTCTTCCGCGACCTGCTCGCGATGCGCGAGGTCGCCCGCATCGGCGACTCCGCCTATTTGCGCTGCTGGGACGAGTACCAGCTGTACACGCTCAAGCTCACCGCCTCCGACACCAACGGGGTGGGACGCACGCTGTACCGCGCGTCGGGTCTGGAGGCGCTGGAGCGCCGTGTCGCGGCGATCGAGAAGTCCGGACTCGGCCACGGCTGGCGCGACCCGGAAGTGGGCGTCGGGCGCTCGTACGAGTTCGAGGACCCGGATGGGCACCTCATGGGCATCTACTACGACACCGAGCTGTACGTCGCCGACGACGAGGACCGCCCGGCGCTGAAGAACCAGGCCTCGGCGTTCCCGGGTCGCGGCGTGAACGTGCGGCGCATGGACCACATCAACTACCTCGCCGCCGACGTGAACGCGGCCGGGGAGTTCTGGCGCGACGTCATGTGCGCGCGCGAATCCGAGCGCGTGCGACTGGACGACGGCCGCTTCGGCGCGTGGTGGTTCCGCTTCAACCAGAAGTCCTACGACGTGGTCTACTCCGACGACTGGACCAAGCAGCGCGGACGCTTCCACCACTTCGCCCTCGCCCCCGACACGCGCGAGGACATCCTCAAGGCCGCCGACATCTTCCTCGAGAACGGCGTGCACATCGAGTACGGCCCGTACAAGCACGCCATCAACCAGACGTTCTTCCTGTACGTGTGGGAGCCCGGCGGCAACCGCATCGAACTGGCCAACGCGGGTGCGCGCCTGATCCTGGATCCCGACTGGCCCGTCGTGGAGTGGACGCAGGCCGAGCGCGCGAAGGGTCAGGCGTGGGGCATGAAGACGATCCCGACCTTCCACACGCACGGCACCCCGTACGTGGAAGGCCAGGAGGAGCTGGACCGCAAGGCGCTCGCCGGCGAGCTCTGAGCCGCGGGGGGCCTCAGCCCCAGACGCTGCCGGCCACGTCGAGGACGAGCCGCACCTTCGCCCACTGCTCGTCCTCGGTGAGGGTGTTGCCCTCCTCGGTGGATGCGAAGCCGCACTGCGGGCTCAGCGCGAGCTGGTCCAGCGGCGCGTACTGGGCGGCCTCGTGGATGCGGCGGCGCACGTCGTCCGCGTCCTCGAGGGCGCCGGTCTTGGTCGTGACCAGGCCGAGTACGACGGTCTTGTCGCCCTCGGGCAGGAAGCGGAGCGGCTCGAAGCCCCCCGCGCGGTCGCTGTCGTACTCGAGGAAATACCCGTCGTACGCGGTGTTGCCCAGGAGCTGCTCGGCGACCGGCTCGTAACCGCCGGAGGAGATCCACGTGGAGCGGAAGTTGCCGCGGCACACGTGCGTGGTCACGGTCAGGTCGTCGGGCTTGCCGTCGAGGATGCGGTTCAGCAGGGTCGCGTACCGCTCGGCGATGCCGTCGGTGTCGATGCCGCGCTCGCGCGCCTTGGCCAGCTCGACGTCGGAACAGAGGTAGGCCCACGCGGTGTCGTCGAACTGCAGGTAGCGGGCCCCGGCGTCGTAGAAGGCCGCGAGGGCGTCGCGATACGTGCGCACGAGGTCGTCCGTGATGGCGGCGTGCCCGTCGTAGACGGCGGGATCGATGTGCCCCGGTTCGACGCGGAAATCCAGCACCGTCGGTGCCGGGATGGTGAACTTCGGCGTCGCGCCGGTGGCGGCGGCATCCTCCTGCAGCGCGCGGAAGTGCGCGAGGAACGGGTGGTCGGCGGGGAAGCCGATCGGCCCGGAGATCTGGATGCCGCGCGGCTTGGTCTGCACGCCCTGGAACTGGATGCCGTGGTCGAGTTCGACGATGTCGACGCCGTCGAGCAGACCGAAGAAGTCGAAGTGCCACCACGAACGACGCAGCTCCCCGTCGGTGGCGACCTGCAGCCCGTTCTCGGCCTGCCGGCGTACGAGCGTCTCGATCGCGGCGTCCTCAGCGGCCCGCAGCTCCGCGTCGCTCGCCTCCCCTCTGCCGTGGCGGTGCCGGACGTCGGCGAGGGAAGCGGGGCGCAGGAAGCTGCCGACGATGTCGGCGCGGAAGGGAGGAGTGGACACCCTGCGAGCGTAACGACGCCGGGCGTCGGACCGAATCGCGGCGTCACGCGACGTCACGATAGCGTCGGGGTCGCCTCGCCCTCGGGCGATGTGCGTCGGCGAGCGCGTGCCAGCGCCCGATGGCGTGAGCCGGAACTACAGTGAAGTCGTGGACGACGTCGTGCCAGATCCCCGCGGGACTCCCGCGATCGACCGCCTCAACTACACCGCGTACCGCCTGTCGCGCGCGCTCAACCGCGCCGCGGAGAACACGGCGCTGGCGCGGGGGATCACCCAGCCCCAGCTGCTGATCCTGCAGGTGCTCGGTGAGGGTGTGCCGCTGTCCAACGCGCAGGTCGCCCGCCGCACGTTCGTCAGCTCTCAGGCCGCCCACGTCGTCTCGGAGGAGCTTCTGGCGGCGGGCTACATCGAGAAGGTCGCCCACCCCACAAATCGCCGCGTGCGGCTGGTCCGGCTGACGGAGAAGGGGTGGGCGGAGCTCCAGGAGTGCACCGCGGAGCTGCAGGAGCGCGAGCAGCGCCTCTCCGCCGAATTGGGCACGGCCCTCGGCGACTCGCTCGCCGACGTGCTGGCCCGCGCTGCGGGCGTGCTCGCCGGCGGCTATTTCGGTGACAAGGAAGCCGAGGCCGAGGCGGTCGCGAAGCGTCGCCGCCCGGCCCGCCCGACGCGGGGGCGACCGCGCACGTCGTGACCGGGTCCGGTCATCGCGATCGCGTGCGCGCGCGCACGAACGCCGCGCAGGCGAGCGCGGCGACACCCCCGATGACCATCGAGGTCTGCCACGACGTGGCGTCGATGACCGTCCCCATGAGGAACGCCCCCAGGGGCGCCATGCCGTAACTGCCCAGCGTCACCAGCGACATCGCGCGACCGAGCTGAGCGGGCGGCACGCTCACCTGCGCGGCGGCCTGCAGGACACCCAGGTAGTACCCGATCCCGATGCCCAGGACGGGCGCGAGGAAGAGGAAGACCCCGAGCGTGGGCGCGGCGGCGTTGGCGAGCAGGGCGAGACCGAACACCGCGCACGCCCACGCGAGCGAACGCACCGACACCGACACGGGGGTCGCCGCCAGCATGCCGCCGATGATCGCGCCCACCGCGTTGAGGGCGTGCGCGGCGCCGACCATCGTGGCGTCGCCGTCGAATCCCAGCGTCACGCTGGAGGTGATGACGACCATCATGTTCATCGCGAGCAGGGCGATGGCACTGTTGACGACGAGGATCGTCACGAAGTCGCGATTGCGCAGCGGCGTCCCCTGGGCCCGGCGGTGCGCCCGCCCCAGCCGCGGGCGCGCGTGCAGGCGCGACGGGCGGATGCATGCGACGGCCACGAGCACGACGGCGAAGGAGGCCGCGTTGATGACCATGCACCACGCCGCCCCGAGGCCCGCGAACGCGATCCCGGCGAGGCCGGGCCCGATCGAGCGCGCGGCGGCCAGGGCGATCGTGGAGAGGGAGACGGCGCGTGTGAGCGTCTCGGGCCCGGCGATCTCGAAGATGATCGCCTGGGCTGCCACGCGTTCGAACGTGTTGACGCAGCCGAGGACGAAGACCAGCCCGTAGATGAGCCGCAGCTCCGTCGTGCCGGCGACGACGGCGGCCGCGAGTCCCGTGGCGACCAGGACCGACGCGGCGGAGGTGACGAGCAGGATCGTGCGTGGGCGGAACCGGTCGGCCACGCGTCCTGCCGGGATCGCCAGCAGGAGCAGCGGCGTGAACTGCGCGATGGTGACCGCACTGAGCGCCTGGGCGCTGCCGGTGAGATCGAGGATCACGAGCGACAGCGCCAGGTTCTGGAACCACGTGCCGGTGTTGGAGACGACCTGCCCGGCGAAGTACAGCGAGAACCGCGGATTGGTGAACGGCCGCAGCGCGTCGAATCCCCGCACGGTCAGGGCCGGGCGGGCACGCGCGTGCGCAGGAACTCCGCGATGCGCTCTCCCACGCGTGCCTCCTCGGTGGAGCGCGCGTCGGCGTTGTTCGCGCGGATCTCCAGCACCGGGATGCCGCGTTCCTCGAGAGCCGCGCTGATGAAGGATGCGCCGGGGGTGTCGTCGGCGACGAGGTGCACGACACCGTCCACGCCGTGGGCCAAGGCCTCCTTCACGTACCAGCTGGAGGACATCGGCGGCACGTACAGCAGGTCGGTGATCCCGACGAACCGTGCCGCGAGGGCCCGGACGGGGTCGGGGCCGGAGCGGGCGTACCCGTCGGCGGCGATGGCGAGGTACATCGACCACACGAACACCGCCCCGAACTCCTCCTGGAACGCGCGGTACATCTCCAGGTCGGACCACAGGCCGCGCCCGATCCACATCAGCCGGCGTCGCTCCTCGCGGCAGACCGCGTCGCCCCGCTCGATCCGCGCGGCGACCTCGTCGTGCAGCCGCTTGGCGGCGGTCACGGCCCATTCGCTGCCCCGGTGCCACTGCGGCACCATCACGCTCGGGATGGAGTCGGTCACCGCGACGGGCGCGGGCCGTGCCGCGGCGAGCAGGTCGCGCGTGCGGCGGTTCCACTGCGCCTGCTCGTTGCCCAGCGCCATGATCTCCGCCAGGCGGGAGTGGTCGAAGCTCCGGCCGGTGCGCTCCTCGAGCCATGCGATCAGATCGTGGATCTCGGCGGCGAGCAGGTCGATCCGCTCACGTCCGAAGACCTCCTCCCACCCGTCGGCGACGCGCTCCCACCAGCCCTCGGGTGCGGGATCGGCCGCGGTGCGCGACAGCAGGAACGTCTCGGTGCCCGGGCGCTGCCCCCACAGTTCGAAGATCTTGTGGGTGACGTCGCCGCCGCGCTCGGCGACGGCGAAGGCGGGGGTGGGCAGGCCGCCCCACGGCGCGTCCTCCGCCGGCAGATCCTGGGCTCCCAGCGCCAGCGCGTCGTACTGGCGGCTGTCGTCGGGCAGCCCCAGCGCGGTGAGCCGGCGGAGACTGTCGGGGCCGCGGCGTTTGGCGGCGATGACCGAGGCCCACCACTGGTTGACGACGTAGGGGATGCCCATCGCCCGGAAGACCTCGTGCGGCGCGTCGGCGTTCACGAACGCGATCGGCGCGTCCGCTCCGCTGGATCGCCGCAGCGACTGGAACCACTCGCGCTGGTACGCCGTCGCGGCCACCGCGCTGTCGAGTCTGCCCTCAGGCATGGTGCTCCTCCCCGCCGCTCAGACCTGCCAGCACGCCGCCGACCGCGGCGTCGAGTCCTTCAGCGGTGATCCCCACGCTGCGCTGCAGCGCAATCCCGGTGTCCGCGAGGGCATCGGCCGCCGCGGCGAGATCCCACAGGGGCGCCTCATCTCCCCGCCGGATGAGGGCGAGCACGACGTCGGCCTGCGCCGCGACGGCGATCGCGCGCGTCGTGGCCGCACGCTCGGCGATCGTGGCGACGGCCGAGCCGCTCGTGCGCGCGAAGTGCGCATCGATCAGGCCCGCGTAGACGGCGTCGGCGTCCGCGGCGTCGACACCGGCTCCGAGCCACGAGAGGTCCCCGGTGTCGTGGTCGTCGGAGACGATCGTCGCCCCGGATGCCTCGAGGGCGGCGTACACCGAGGGGTCGGGATGGTTGCTGCCGGTCACGTGCACGCGGAGGCCGCCTGCGCGAGGCTCGGCGGCGGCATCCAGCAGTTCCACCGCGGCGGCGGGGGGCGCGGATGCGGCGGCCAGCAGGGCCGTCAGCGCCGTGGTCCCGCCGACCTCGGGCGGCTGGGCGCGGCGCCGCGCCTGCAGGCGCGAGACCGCGGCGCCCACGGCGCGCTCCTCGGCCGCGGCGTCACGCCACGCGGCGGCATCCGCGGTGCGGGCGGAGACCCGTTCGCAGAACGCCGTGAGGGCCGCGAGCTGCACCCGAGCGAAACGGCGGGTGGCGGGAGTGTCCTGCCGCGGCAGGTCCAGCAGGTGCACGGGCGGGATGCCCTCGCCGCGCAGCATCCGCAGCACGTAGAACAGCCTCAGGTTCGCCTGCGAGTCGTTGCACACCACGAGGGCGTCCAGCGCGTCGGTCGCTGCGCCCATGAGACCGGTGAGGATCACGGCGGCAGACCGGTCGACGGCGCCGAGGTGATCGGCCGCGACACGGTCGACGGCGCCGGCCCAGCTTCCGGTGAGACGCTGCGGGGCGGCGCCGGCGGCTCGCACGATCTGGCGGGGGACGTCGTTGCCGACGATCCCGATCGTGGGGGTCACAGCACGCCTTCGGACCGCAGCTGGTCGATGGTGGCGTCGTCGTACCCGAGCATCGCGCCCAGGACCACTTCGGTCTGCTCCCCCAGCCCGGGTGCCGGGCGGGACAGGTCGGTGGCGCTGCGGGAGAAGGTCACGGGCAGCCCGCTGCCGTAGAGGCCCTCCACGAATCCGAACTGCGGGTGGATCAGCGGCACGACCTCCTTGCGGGACAGGACGAGCTCATCGCGGACGGCCTCCGCGGTGTCGCGCACGGGGGCCGCCGGCACGGCGTGGGCCTCGAGCGCTGCGAGCACCTCGCTGACCGGACGGCGAGCCGACCACTCCTGGATGCGGCCGTGCAGGTCACCGGCGTTGCGCACGCGGGCATCGCGCGTGGCGTAGTCGGGGTCGTCGACGAGGTCGGGACGGCCGATGGCCCGCAGCAGCCCCGCCGCGAAGGCGTCGGTGGGAGCGCAGATCGCGAACCAGCCGTCCACCGCCCGGAAGGTGCCGAACGGGGCCAGGCGCGGGACGACGGCACCGGTGCGCAGCGGGATGCCGACCGATTCGAGGGCGTCGAACGGCTCGCACGCGACGAGGGAGGTGAGGCTTCCCAGCATGGACACGTCCACATGCTGGCCCTCCCCGGTCTTCTCGGCGTGCAGCACCGCGGACAGCGTCCCGATCACGGCGAACAGCGGAGCGACGAGGTCACCGACGGGCAGCCCGAACCGCACCGGCGGATCGCCGGGCTCCCCCGCCGTCATCATGACGCCGCTGAGGGCCTGGATGATCGTGTCCATCGCCTTGCCGTCGCCGCCCTGCGCGCCGAAGCCGCTGATGGAGGTGTAGACGAGCCGGGGGTTCACCTCCCGCACGGCGGCGTAGTGGATGCCGAGTCGCTCGGTCACCCCGGCACTGTAGTTCTCCACGACGATGTCGGCCTCACGGGCCAGGTCGAGGAACACCTCCCGGCTGCGCGGATGCTTCAGATTGAGGGTGATGCTCTCTTTGTTGCGCCCCCGCACCATCATCGACACCGACATGTCCTGCGCCGACGTGCGCCGCAGGCTCAGGCCCTCCTCGGTGACGTAGGGCGAGTTGTTGCGCGACGAGTCGCCGCCGCGCGTGGGGTTCTCGATCTTGATGACGCGTGCGCCCAGCCCTGCCAGCAGGAGCGTCGCGTACGGACCGGCCAGCGCCGTCGTCAGATCCAGGACCGTCTTCCCTTCCAGGGGGCCCCTCTTGGTACTCATCGTGCTGATCCTCCCTGCGCGACCAGAAGCCGGTCGTCGTGCCATGTGAAACTCGTGTCGAACCCGGCCTCGGCCGTGATGGCCCGGATGTACTCCCCGACCGACTCGCCTCGCCCGGATGCCCCGGTGGGCACGGGTCGGGCGTCGTCGTCGATCCAGCACGGCACCAGCGAGGCCGACACCGCCCCGTCGGCGGAGACGTCCGCGCGCGCGATGGCGGTGTTGCGACTCTCGGGGTGGAACGGGTAGTCGGGCATCGCCGGGTCGGGGACGAACCCGAACAGGCGCACGCGCTGGCGTGCCCACGCGGCCCGTTCGGCGGCGTCGCCAGGTTTGGCGGTGAGGGCCTGGGTGACGGTGGCGAAATTGCCGAGGCCATGGAAGATCGGCCGGTCGCGGTAGATCTCCACGCCCTTGAAGATGTGGGCGTGGTGGCCGAGGACGACGTGGGCGCCCGCATCCACCATCGCGTGGGAGATCTCGCGCTCGTAGTCGGCGATCTCGGCCGGCACGTGCACGAGTCCCTTGTGCAGCGCGACCACGACCACGGCGCCCGTGGCGGCGGTCTCGCGGACGGCGTCTGCCACGCGCTGCAGCGAGCGCTGATCGGCGAAGGTGTGGATGCGCGGCGGCCCGCCGGGGTTGGCCCCGCGCGTCTCGTAGTGGGTGATCACCTCGATGTAGGCGGCACCCGGCTTCAGCGAGGTCGCCCACGTCTCCCGCGGTCCGACGCAGTTGACGCTGAGGACGGCGACCCTGCGCTCACCGTCGGCGACGATCGCGGGGGCGAGGGCTTCGGCGAAGTCGTCGCCGGCTCCGGCGGTCAGCATCCCGCGGTCCGCGCAGTGCCGGCGGGTCTCGGCGATCCCTTCCGGCCCGAAGTCGAACACGTGGTTGCCGGCGAGGGTGAGCACGTCGAATCCCGCGGCGGCGACGGCGTCCAGCGCGCTGGGTGGTGCAGGGAGGGCGGGCACGTCGGTCGTGAGGACGCGGGCGCTGTGTACGTGCGGCACCTCGAGGTGACCGATCACGACGTCCCCGCCGGCCAGGACCGGGACGGCGGCGGCGAGCAGAGCGGTGGCATCCGGCGTCTCGAGAACGAGATCGCCGGTGGCGAGCACGGTGGTCATCGCGGCGGCGTCTCCGTCTGCGCGGTGCGCGTGAGGAAGGTCTGCAACCGGGTCGAGCGCGGGGACTCGAAGAACTCCTGAGCGGGCCGGTCCTCGATCACCTTCCCCTCGGCCATGAACACGCAGCGATCGGCGACGCTGCGGGCGAACGCCATCTCGTGCGTGACGACGACCATCGTCATCCCCGACACCGCGAGGTCTTTGATGACCTGCAGCACCTCGTCGACGAGCTCGGGGTCGAGCGAGCTGGTGGGTTCGTCGAACAGCAGCACGCGCGGGTTGGCTGCGACGGCGCGCGCGATCGCGACGCGCTGCTGCTGACCGCCGGAGAGCTGGCGCGGGTGCGCGTTGGCCTTGTCAGCGAGACCGACCCGCTCCAGCAGGTCCATCGCGCGCTGCTTCGCCTCTGCGGGGGGCACCCCGTGGACCGTGATGGGAGCCTCGGTGATGTTGCGCAGGACGGTCCAGTGCGGGAACAGGTTGAACTGCTGGAAGACCATGCCCATCCGCCGCCGCTGCCGCTGCACGTCGACGTCGCGGAGCGGCCGGATGTGGCTGCCGTGCACCTCGTAGCCGAGCAGCTCGCCGTCGAGGTACATCGCGCCCCCGTCGATCGACTCCAGCTGGTCGATGCAGCGCACGAGGGTCGACTTGCCCGAGCCGGACGGGCCCAGCACGGCGACGACCTCGGAGTCCTCCACGCGCAGGTCGACGCCGTCCAGGGCCGGGCGGTCGCCGCCGCCGCCGAACGATTTCCTCAGCCCCATGACCTCGAGGACGGGGATCGTGGTGCGTTCGACGCTCATGCTGCGGCCTCCAGACGTTGAACCGTGCGACGGACCCGGGTGGACCGCGACAGCCCGCGGCTGAACCGCGCTTCCACGCGACGCTGCACGAGGGTCAGCAGCGTCACCACGACGAGGTACCAGATGACGGCGACCAGCAGCATCGGCACCACCTCGTACGTGCGGTTGTAGATGACCTGCACCGAATGCAGCAGGTCGCCCATCGCGATGACGCTGACGAGCGACGTGCCCTTCAGCAGCGCGATCACCTGCGAGCCGGTGGGCGGGATGATGACGCGCATGGCCTGCGGCAGGATGACGCGGCTGAAGGTGCGCCACGGCGAGAAGCCCATGGCCTTGGCCGCATCCCGCTGTCCCTGGTCGACCGAGAGGATGCCGGCGCGGATGATCTCCGCCATGTAGGCGGCCTCGTGCAGGGACAGGCCGATGATGGCGGCCGTCAGGGGAGTGATGATGTCGTTCGTGTTCCACGAGAACAGCTCGGGGCCGAACGGGACGCCGACGGCGAGCTTGGGAACGAGGTAGGCGAGGTTGTACCAGAAGATCAGCTGCACCAGCGGGGGCACCCCGCGGAACACGCCCACGAACGCGATGCACGCCCACCGCACGGGTCCGAAGTCCGACAGCTGACCGGCGGCGAGCGCCGTGCCCAGAATCGATCCGAACACCATCCCCAGTGCGGTCAGCAGCAGCGACATGAGCAGCCCCAGGAGCACCGACGGTGCGAACAGGTACTGCGCCACGACCGGCCATTCGAACCGCTCGTTGGTGATGAGGAAGACCAGGAGCTGGACGACCACGAGCGCGAGGAGGACACCCACCACCACCCGCCACGGCCGGAACCGGGGGCGGGCGTCGGCGACATCCGCGGCTCCTGCGCGCGGTGGCGTGATGATCGGGGTGGTCACGGGTGCACTCCTCGCGCTCGGGCCCGGGCTACTTGCCGCTGGTGTTCGGGTTGAGGACGGGGGCGTCGATCTGGGCGTCCTCGATGTCGTAGTCGGCCATGATCTCGGCGTACCGGCCGTTGTCGAAGATGGCCTCGAACGCCGCCAGCATCGGTTCGGCGAGTCCCGAGTCCTTCGGCATGAACATCGCCAAGAGGTCCACTCCGGCACCCTGTTCGTCGGTCTGCATGACGTAGTCGTAGGTGTCCTGCTGCGTGGCGAGGAGGTCGATCGCGGACGCCTGCGTCGTGCCGACGAGGTCGGCGCGGCCGGAATTCAGCGCGAGGATCGTGGAGTTGGTGTCCTCCAGCCCGATGAACTCGGTCGGCTCGAGGCCCTCGCCGATGCACCACTCATCGAGGCGCTGCAGCTGGGTCTCCGTGACGGATCCGACGACACCGGCGACGCGCTGACCGCACACCGCTTCGCTGTCCGGGAAGTCGTCGGCACGGTCGGCCGGGAAGACGTAGCTCGTGCGCGTGGTCATCCACACGACGGCGTCGAAGTCGGCTTCGCGTTCGGGGGTCGCGCGGACGGGGCCGTTGAAGGCGTCGTAGCGCCCCGACAGCATGCCGGTGAGCATCGCGTCCAATCCCGACGACGTCACGATCTCGAACTCGACGCCCAGCTGCTCGGCGAGTGCGGCCTGCATGTCGGGGTCGATGCCGGTGAACGAGCCGTCCTCTTCGATCGTGCGGTAGGGCGGATGCGTGTCGCCGGCCATCGTGATGACGCCGGCTTCCTTGATCTCGTCGGGCAGCAGGTCGTACAGCGGCGCGTCCTCGCCCACGGGGGCGTCGACGGCGGGCTCCCCCTCCGACGCCGGATCACCGGATGAGGCGCAGCCGGCGAGGGCCAGGACGGCCACCAGCGGGACAAGAGCCATCTTTGCTCGCATGAGATTCTCCACATCGTTGTGAACTCGTGGCCCCGGGCGGGCCTCCTGTCAGAACATCATAAAACTTGATGATTGGAAACGTCAATGATTGCCGGGCGCACGTCGGCCCCAGCCGCGCCGGCCGGGCGCGCGCGGAGTCAGAACACGTACTCCATGAGGTCGAGGCCCAGGATGCGGAAGGCGTCGTGCGCGCGCAGCCGATGCGCGATGGACAGGTCGTCGAAGCACACGATCAGCGCGTACGAGACCCCGGCCCGCGGTCCGGCGAGCACGCCGGCCTCCGCACGCACGCCGTCGCCACGGCCGGTCTTGTTGACGAACAGCAACCCGTGGTCGTCGTTGTCGTGCGCGAAGGGATCCAGTCCCGTCGCCGAGGCGACCAGGCTGAGGTCGGCGTTGAGGCTCAGCCATTCCGCGACCTGCGCACTGACCCGCGCGGTGACCGCCCGCGAGTTCACGAGGGCGGCGAACAGTGCCGCGAGCTCGCGTGCCGACCCCAGCGCCACCTGCGGCGCGTCGTCGGGGCCGCGGCGGTCGCGGAACTGGTCGAGCAGCGCGGTTCGCTCCAGCCCCAGCCCTTCCAGGCGCGCGCGCACCGCGGGGAGCCCGACCCGGTGCAGCAGCGCGTTGGCCGCCAGTGCGTCACCGGTGGATGCGGCGAGCACCGCGAGATCCGCCAGCGGCAGCGCGGGCGCCTTCAGGTGCTGCCACACGCCCGACACCGACACCGGCTCCAGGGCGGCGCGGTCCACGATCTCGAGGGGATTGACGCGGCCGTCCTCGAAGGCCGCCGCCACCTCGACCAGCAGCGGGACGATCCCGAGTCCGCCGACGGGCAGCGTGTCGTTGTCGTCGCCGGCGAGCACCGTGGTGCCGCGGTCCAGATCCGCCACCCGCACGGCCACCCGAGCACCCGAGGCCGCGAGCTCGTCCAGGGCGGCGAGCACGGACGTGAACGATCGTCGTCCCGCCCCCGTCCGCCGCGGCGGGCGACGCCCGCCCGTGCGGCCCGAGGCACGCAGGGGCGCGGTGTCGCGCGACGAGTCCGGGGTGGGGGCCACGACGATGCTCCTCGGGTCTCAGGCGGTCGGTGGGGGTGACCGGATGCCGCTACCAGATCGTGACGCGCTCGCTCTCATCGAGCCACAGGGCGTCGGAGGGCTCCACGCCGAAGGCGTCATAGAACGCGTCGATGTTACGCACGATCTGGTTGCAGCGGAACTCGTTCGGCGAGTGCGGGTCGATCGTGAGCAGCCGGATCGTCTCGGCCTCACGACCCTTCTGCTGCCAGATCTGGGCCCAGCTCAGCAGGAGCCGCTGGATGCCGGTCAACCCGTCGATCTCCGGGGCGCCCGCTTCGGCGGTGTGCAGGCGATAGGCCTTGATCGCGATCCCGAGGCCCCCCAGATCGCCGATGTTCTCACCGATCGTGAGGGCGCCGTTGACGTGGTGCTCCGGCGACAGCCCCTGCGGCACGAGCGCGTTGTACTGCTCGACGAGCTTGGAGGTGCGCTGCTCGAACGCGGCACGGTCGGCCTCGGTCCACCAGTCCCGCAGCGATCCGTCGCCGTCGAAGCGGCTGCCCTGGTCGTCGAAGCCGTGGCCGATCTCGTGCCCGATGACCGCGCCGATGCCACCGTAGTTGGCGGCCGCATCCCGGTCGGCGTCGAAGAAGGGGTACTGCAGGATCGCTGCGGGGAAGACGATCTCGTTCATCAGCGGGTTGTAGTAGGCGTTGACCGTCTGCGGCGTCATGTACCACTCGTCCCGGTCGATGGGCTGGCCCACCTTCGCGAGCTGCCGGTCGTGCTCCCACACGTGTGCGCGGCGGACGTTGCCGACCAGGTCGGCCGCATCGATCTCGAGGTCGGAGTAGTCCTTCCACTTCACCGGGTAGCCGATCTTGGGCGTGAACGCGTCGAGCTTGGCGAGTGCCCGCTCGCGCGTGTCCGGGCTCATCCACTCCAGGTCGGAGATGCTCTCGCGGTAGGCGGCCACGAGGTTGGCGACGAGCTCGTCCATCGCCTCCTTGGCCGCGGGCGGGAAGTGACGCTCGACGTAGACCTTGCCGACGGCCTCCCCGAGCGCGGCCTCGACCAGGCCGACACCGCGCTTCCAGCGCTCGCGGTTGACCGGGACGCCGGTGAGCTGCGTGCCGTAGAAGGCGAAGTTCTCCGCCACGAACGGGTCGGACAGGAAGGCCGCGGCGGCGTGCACGACCTTGAACCGCAGCCACGACTTCCACTCCTCCAGTCGCTCGTCGGTGAGCAGCACGGCGAAGGATTCCAGGAAGCTCGGCTGGTAGACGACGACCTCGGCGAAGGCGTCGGGGTGTCCGGGCGCGATCGCCTCGCGCCACGGCGCCAGGTCGACGCCCGCGGCGGCGACCGTCTCATCCCACGAGCGCAGGTTGTAGGTCTTCACCGCGTCGCGACTGTCTTCACGGCTCCAGTGGTGGGTGGCGAGGTCGGTCTCCAGCGCGACCGCGCCGTCGGCAGCGGCAGCGGCATCCGCGACGCCGGCCAGCGTCAGGATGCGCTGGATGTGCGCGCGGTACGCGACGCGGGTCTCCTCGAAGTTCTCCAGCCGGTAGTAGCTCTCATCCGGCAGCGAGAGCCCGCCCTGGTAGAGCACGGGCAGGTAGCGCTGCGGGTTGCCGGGGTCGGGTTCGACGAACAGCGCGATGAGCCCGCTCACGCCGTCGCGCTCGAATTCCCCGATCGTTCGCAGGAGGCTCGGGATGCTGTCGACCGCGTCCACGCGCGCCAGCTGCTCGGCCAGGGGGGCCGCCCCCAGCTCCTCGATGCGGGCCGTGTCCATGAAGCTCGTGAAGAGGTCGCCGATCTTGCGGGTCTCGGTGCCGGGCTCGGCGTCCTGCGACTCCTCGACGATGGTCCGCACGTGCTTCTCCGCCTGCTCGGCGATGAGGTGGAACGACCCCCAGCGCGCCTTGTCGTCGGGGATCTCGGTGCGCTCGAGCCACTTCCCGTTGACGTGGCGGAAGAGGTCGTCCTGCGGGCGGATCGCGTCGCTGAGTTCGTCGAGCGCGATACCGGAGCGAGGGGTGTCGGTCATCGTTCCAGGGTAACCGCGCGCCCTGAGCGGCGGACGAGAGCCGGCGGGGGTCCCTGCGTCCTAGGCTCGACGCGTGAGCACCCGTGGCGCGTCGCTGAACCGCGACATCCTGCGTCTGGCGGTGCCGGCGTTCGGGGCGCTCGTGGCCGAGCCGCTGTTCCTGCTGGTGGATTCCGCGCTCATCGGGCACCTGGGTGTCGCACCGCTGGCGGGCCTGGGCATCGCCGGGGCCGTGCTGCAGACGATCGTCGGGCTGATGGTCTTCCTCGCATACTCCACGACGCCCGCCGTGGCGCGCCGGTTCGGTGCGGGCGACCCCACGCGCGCGGTGTCGGTGGGGATCGACGGGATGTGGCTGGCTCTCGCCCTGGGCGCGGTGCTCGCGCTGGCCGGCTCCCTCGCCACCCCGCTGCTGGTCGGCGCCTTCGGCGCGGAGGCGGAGGTGACCCGCAACGCCGAGACGTACCTGGGCATCTCGGTGTGGGGACTGCCCGCGATGCTGATCGTTTTCGCCGCCACCGGGCTCCTGCGCGGCATGCAGGACACCGTCACGCCGCTGTGGATCGCCGGCATCGGCTTCGGTGCCAACGCGGTGCTGAACGTCGTGTTCATCTACGGCCTCGGCTGGGGCATCGCGGGGTCCGCCTTCGGCACCGTCGTCGCGCAGTGGGGCATGGTCGCCGCCTATGTCGCGGTGGTGGGACGCCTGGCGCGCACGCACGCGGCATCCGTTCGTCCGCAGCGCGAGGGCGTGCGCGGCTCGGCCCGCTCGGGCGGGTGGATGTTCCTGCGCACCGTGAGCCTGCGCGCCGCCCTCCTGGCCACCGTCGCGGTCGCCACCGGTCAGGGAGCGGCCGAACTGGCCGGATGGCAGGTGGTGTTCACGATCTTCTCGGCGAGCGCGTTCGCTCTGGACGCCCTCGCCATCGCCGCCCAGGCGCTCGTGGGCAAGGGGCTCGGGGCCGGGGACGAGCGGGAGGTGCAGCGGGTGCTCCGCCGCACGACGGCGTGGGGCGTGTGGTTCGGTGTCGTCGTCGGCGCGATCGTGGCGGCGCTGTCCGGCGTCATCGGGCTCGTCTTCACCGGCGACCCCCAGGTCGCCGCCCTCGTCCAGCCCGCGCTGCTCGTCCTCGCGGTGGCACAGCCGCTGTCGGCGGTCGTCTTCGTGCTCGACGGGGTGCTCATCGGCGCCGGGGATGCACGGTATCTGGCCCTGGCCGGTGCGCTCAACCTCGTCGTGTTCATCCCGGCGCTCGCCGTCGTCGCCGCGCTGGGGGTGTCGGGGGCGGCCGGGATCGCGTGGCTGGCGGCGGCGTTCTCCGGCGCGTACATGCTCGCGCGCCTGGTGACGCTGGGATGGCGCGTGCGCGGCCGCGCGTGGATGACCGCGGGGGCGTGAGGGGTCTCAGCGCACCGCGGCGGGCACGGGTTCCGCGGCGGGCCGATCGGGCATGAGTCGGGCGGCGGGCCCGCTCAGCGCGCGCAGCGCGTAGAGGATCGTGGTGAGGTCGACCAGCTCCTGCACGAGCGCGCCGGCCACGGCGGGGATCACGCCGGTCATGGCGACGACCATGAGCCCCACGCTCAGCCCGATCCCGATCCAGATCGCCGTCAGGGCGACGGTCAGGGTGTGCCGGCCGATGGCGACGGCGTCGGCGACCGGGGCGAGGGAGTCCACCACGATGACGGCATCGGCGGCGTCACCGGCTGCCGTGGCTCCCTGTGCGCCCATCGCGATGCCGATGTCGGAGGCCGCCAGCACCGGGGCATCGTTGACGCCGTCGCCCACCATGAGGGTGGGGCGGGGCCGCAGCTGCGCCGCGAGGTGCACCTTCTCCGGCGGCAGCAGCTCGGCGTGCACGTCGGCGATCCCGACCTGGGCGGCGATCGCCTCCGCCGTCGGGCGCGCGTCGCCGGTGAGCATCACGATGCGCGCCACCCCGTGCTCCCGCAGCCACCCGATGACCCGGGCCGCCTCGGGGCGCGCGGCGTCGGCGAGGATGAGCGCGCCGGCGAACCGGCCGTCCACGGCGACGTACGCCGCCGCCTGGCCCGGTTCCACCGCCGCCGGCGACAGCCCCGGCGCCAGTGCGGCGATGTAGGCAGGTTTTCCGACGACGACGGTGCGCCCGGCGATCCGTGCCGTCACGCCGTTGGTGGCGACCTCGCTCGCCTCCTCGGCGGGAAGCAGCTCCAGCCCGCGGGCGCGGGCGGCGCGGCGGATCCCGTCGGCAAGCACGTGCGCCGAATACTGCTCGGCGGATGCGGCCAGCCGCAGCAGCTCGTCGGCGTCGAACCCCGCGGCCGGGCGCACCTCGACCAGATCGGGGCGCCCCTGCGTGAGCGTCCCGGTCTTGTCGAAGCACGCCGACCGCACGCGGGCGAGCGACTCCAGCACGACGCCGCCCTTCATGATGACGCCGGCCTTCGCCGCCCGCGACAGCCCGCCCAGGAACGCGACAGGGGCGGCGATCAGCAGCGGGCACGGAGTGGCCAGCACGAGCACCTCCGCGAATCGCGTCGGATCCCCCGACAGCGCCCACGCCGTGCCGGCGAGGACGAGGGACACGGCGGTGAAGGGCACCGCGAACCGATCCGCCAGTCGCACGACGGGAGCGCGCGAGCCCTGCGCCTCCCGCACGAGCGCCACGATCTGCTGGTACTGGCTGTCGGCGCTGCGCCGGATCGCCCGCATCCGCACGGCGCGCGTGCCGTTGACGGCGCCCGAGAGCACCTCGCCGCCCGCCGTTCGCGTCACGGGCATGCTCTCCCCCGTGAGCGAGGACTCGTCGAAGGAGGCGACGTCGCTCAGGAGCACGCCGTCCACCGGCACGACCTCGGCTGGGCGCACGAGCAGCACGTCGCCGGGAACGACGTCGTCCACTGCGACGTCCTGCAGTTCGTCGACATCGGGCGCGTGCGGGTGCACCACGACGTGCGCGACGCGTGGCGAACGGTCCAGCAGCGCGGTCAGGTCGCGCTGCGCCCGCCGACCGGCGAAGTCCTCGAGGGCCTCGCCACCGGAGAGCATGAGCACGATGATGAGCGACGCGATGTACTCCCCCACCGCGAGCGTGGCGACCATCGCGACCACCGCGAGCACGTCCAAGCCGACGTGGCCGCGGAGCACATCGCGCACCATCCCGGCCAGCGTCCACACGACGAACACCGCGACGTACGCCGTGGCGACCCACCGCCCCACGCCCGCCGCCCCCGCCGCGTGCAGGACGAGCACGGCGACCAGGACCACCACGGTGATCAGGATCGCCGGATACCGCCACCCCACCCCGCGCATCGTCATGCCCCTACCCTGCCCCTCGGATGCGCACGTCGCCAGGGCTCGGAGCCCGGGTTCACCGCCCGGGCTCACGGCGCTCCCAGGCGCGGCGCCTACCGTCGGAGCATGACGAGGCGCTCCCGGGCGATCTGGGCCCTTCTCCCCGCGGCGGCGGTGCTGACGGCGTGCGCCGGGCCGCCGGCCGCACCGGATGCCGGATCGCCCACGCCTTCGCTCACGGCGTCGCCCCCGGCATCCCCCACCGGCCTGCCCGCCGACGCGAAGGAGATCGCCGCGTGGGCGGCGATCGCCCTCCCCGAAGACCGCCCCGGCGGCGCCGGGTGGAGCGCGCAGGGGTCCGGGCGGATCGGCCCCGACGGGGCCGGCATCGACCTGGGCGACGTCACCGGCCGGACCGAGGCCGTGATCGCGTGTCAGAGCGCCGACGGGTCACCCGTGAGCGTGCAGGCCGGCGGCGAGGCCGTGGAGGTGCCGTGCACGCCGGCGGGAGGCGCGCCGGTGGCCGCGACGGCGGTGGTCGTCGACGCGCCCGCGACCGCGCTGGACGTGTCTGCGACGGCGGATGCGGTCTTCGCCTACGCGATCCGCCCGTTCACCGAGCCCGGGAGCTGAGCCCACCGCCGGCACCACTCGTACATCACCACGGCCGCGGCGGCCGAGGCGTTGAGCGACCGGGTCGACCCGTACTGGGTGATCTCGACCACACCGGATGCGGCGGCCACCGCCTCCGACGACAGCCCAGGCCCCTCCTGGCCGAACAGCAGCACGCACGCGCGCGGGAGTTCGGCGCGGTCCACGGGCACTGCCCCCTCGACGTTGTCGACCGCGAGGATCGGCAGCCCCGCGTCATCCGCCCACGCCCGGAACGCCGCGACGTCCTCGTGATGGCGCACGTGCTGGTAGCGGTCGGTGACCATCGCGCCGCGGCGGTTCCACCGCCGCCGGCCGATGATGTGCACCTCGGCGGCGAGGAAGGCGTTGGCGCTGCGCACGATCGAGCCGATGTTCAGGTCGTGCTGCCAGTTCTCGATCGCGACGTGGAACGGATGCCGCCGCGCATCCAGGTCGGCCACGATGGCGTCCATCCGCCAGTAGCGGTACTCGTCCACGACGTTGCGCCGGTCACCGTGCGCGAGGAGCTCGGGGTCGTACCGTTCGTCCTGCGGCCACGCGTCGGGTCCGCCCGGCCACGGGCCCACTCCGTACGGCAGGGCATCCTCGGCAGCGCCACCGGCGTCGGAGTCCTCGGTCACGCCTCCACGCTATCCCGCCGGACGGGGCGGATACCGGCGGACGGGCGGTGCCGGTTAGCCTGGATCGTGGCCTCTCCCGCCGTCGACGACTATCTCAAGACGATCTACCACCACACCGAGTGGCAGGATCAGCGGATCACGCCGTCGCAACTGGCGAGCGTCCTGGGGCTGGCGCCGTCGAGCGTCACCGAGATGGTCCAGAAGCTCGCCGCGCAGGGGCTGGTGACCCACCGGCCGTACGGCCCGGTGTCGCTCACGCCCGCGGGCGAGCGCCGAGCCGCGGCCGTCATCCGGCGTCATCGCCTCATCGAGACATGGCTCGTGCACGAGTTCGGCTACGGCTGGGACGAGGTGCACGACGAGGCGGAGGTGCTCGAGCACGCGCTCAGCGACCGGCTCCTGGCCGGCATCGACGCACGGCTGGGGCACCCGCGGTTCGATCCGCACGGCGACGCGATCCCGGATGCGACGGGCACGGTGCACCGCGAGCCGTTCGTCCTGCTGGCCCACGCGGCCCCAGGGCACACCGGGCGCGTGCTGCGGGTGAACGACCGCGATCCGCAGCTGCTGCGCGCGCTCCTGGACGCCGGAGTCGACGTCGGTCACACGCTCGAAGTGGGCCCGCCGGGCACCGCACGCGTGGACGGGACCCCCGTCACGCTCCCGGCCGGTGCGGCATCCGCCGTCTGGCTGACGGCGTAGCCGCACGCGCGGCCTTCTCGAACGGCCACCGCACCCCCATCGCGTCCTCGCCCGTGCGCCACAGGCGTGCGACGACCTCCGGATCGCGAGTGAGTGCCGCGGCGACGGCCTTGCGCGGCTCCCCCCGGACGAGGAAGCGCGGCCCCCACAGCTCACCGCCCCCGACCTGCGGGTCCACGAGCGCGCGGACGAGCGACGCCGCTCCGTCGTTCTTGGACTGACTGATCGGCGCCTGCAGGTTGTCGACGAACCGGGTGCTGCGCGAGGGCTCGTTGATGCCGCGGATACCGGGGGTGCGGCCGCTCGTGGAGTAGCCGGGGTGCGCCACGACGCTCGTGACCGGCACACCGGCCTCGCGCAGGCGACGGTCGGCCTCCAGGCCCAGCGCGGTGGTGGCGACCTTGGACTGCACGTACGCGCGCCAGGGCGTGTAGCCGGACACCAGCTGCGGGTCGAGGGGGTCGTACCGCCACAGCGAGGTGGCGACGCTCCCCACCCACACCATGCGTCCCTGCGCGCTCGCCAGCGGCTGCAGCAGTTCACCGGCGAGGGCGAAGTGGCCGAGGACGTTGGTGGCGAAGACGAGCTCGTTGCCGTCCACCGTCTCGCGCGTGCGCGGCGGATGTACGACCCCGGCGTTCAGGAGGAGGCCGTCCAGGCGCCCTCGGGCCCGCACGGTGGCCGCTGCGGCCCGCACCGAGCCGAGCTTGCTGGTGTCCATCAGCAGCGTCTCCATCGACGCCTGCGGAACCCGCCCGAGGAGCGTCACCTTGGCGAGGGCGAGCTTGTTCGGGTTGCGGCCGGTGGCGATGACGTGGGCCCCCGCGCGCAGAAGGTGCTCCGCGGAGAAGAAACCGAGCCCGGCCGTCGTGCCGGTGACGAGGTAGGTGCGGCCGGAGAGGTCGGGAAGGTTCCGCAGGTCCCACACCGCGCGCGTCATCCCCCTACGCTACCCCCGGCAGGCGTGCCTCCGACATGTCTTATGCCGATTCCGGCATAAGACTGGTAGGAAGGACCGGTGAGCACACCTCCCCCCGATCCGCGGCCTTCGCGCAGAGGCCGGATCATCACGTCGGTGCTGTCCGCGGTGGTCCTCGTCGGGTTCGCAATCTTCCTCGGCCAGGCGTATGTTCCGCTGCCCGGCGTCTCGGATTGCACGGTCACCGACATCATCGAGGAGGACGGGCGTCGCGGGAACCAGATCACGCTGTACGTGACGTCCTGCGGCGACTACTACTCCGATGAGGGCGACGGGATCGAGGTGGGCGAGACCTACGATTTCGCCCTCCGCGGCCTGCTCAAGCCGAACATCGCCGAGTGGACGCCCGCGTCCTGAGACAGCATCCCGTCGGATGCCGGGCATAGGGTGGGGCCATGCGCACGCGTGCGGACATCGAGTGCTGGCTGACCGACATGGACGGCGTCCTGGTCCACGAGAGCACGCCCATTCCCGGCGCCGCCGAGCTGCTGGAGCAGTGGCGCGATGACGGTACCCCGTTCCTGGTGCTCACGAACAATTCGATCTTCACCCCGCGCGACCTCAGCGCGCGGCTGCGCGCATCCGGTCTCATGGTGCCCGAGGAGGCCATCTGGACCTCGGCGCTCGCGACCGCGGACTTCCTCGCATCGCAGATGCCCGGGGGCACCGCCTTCGTGATCGGCGAAGCGGGTCTGACCACCGCGCTGCACGAAGCCGGTTTCATCATGACCGAGAGTGCACCCGACTACGTCGTCGTCGGGGAGACCCGCAACTACTCGTTCGAGGCGATCACGAAGGCGATCCGCTTCATCCGCGCCGGATCCCGCTTCATCGCGACCAACCCCGATGCCACCGGCCCGTCGGTGGAGGGCGTCCTGCCGGCCACCGGCGCCATCTCGGCGCTCATCACCAAGGCCACCGGCATGGAGCCGTATGTGGTAGGCAAGCCGAACCCGATGATGTTCCGCTCGGCGCTCAACCGCATCGGCGCGCACTCGGAGAACACCGGCATGATCGGCGACCGGATGGACACCGACGTCGTCGCGGGGATCGAGGCGGGCCTGCACACCGTGCTCGTGCTGACCGGCATCAGCGACCAGGCCGTGATCGAGCGCTACCCGTTCCGCCCCGACGAGGTGCTCGACTCCGTCGCCGACCTCGTGCGGTCGGAGCCGGTCGAGTCGGAGCTGCCGGATGCGGATCCGGCGCAGGGGCTCTGATGGGGGCGCTGGAGGACGGCGAGCGCGTCGAGGCGCGCGATGCCGACGCGTGGCGCGCGTGGCTGGCGGAGAACCACGCCACCTCCAAGGGCGCCTGGCTGATCCGCCCCCGACCCGGGTCGGGTCTGCAGCTCGTCGCCTACGAGGACGCAATCCTGCACGCGCTGTGCTTCGGGTGGATCGACGGCCCGGTGCGCACCTTCGACGAGACGCGCGGCGGGCTGTGGTTCGCGCCCCGGCGGCCCTCGAGCGGGTGGGCGGCGACCAACAAGGCGCGGGTCGCCCGGCTGGAAGCGGCCGGGCTGCTCGCCGAGGCCGGCATCCGCGCGATCGCGGTCGCTCAGGCGAACGGCTCGTGGAGCGTCCTGGACAACGCCGAGGCCCTGCGCGAGCCCGACGACCTCGCGGCGGCACTGGATGCGGCACCCGACGCGCGCGCGGCGTGGGACGCGTTCCCGCCCTCGACCCGCAAGCTCGGCATCACGAACGTCGACACGGCGCGCCGACCGGAGACGCGCGCCGCACGCATCGCGAAACTGGTGGCCGATGCCGCGGAAGGACGAAGGCCCTGATGGATGACCGCACGCTCCTCCTGCTCGTGGCGCTGGTGACGGTGTCGGGATCCCTCGTGGTCGTGATCCTGCAGTTCGTCCGCTTCCGCCGCCGCGACCGCGACTGACCCGCCCCGCCGCCCCGCCGCCCCGCCGCCCCGCCGAAAGTGCACCGACCCGGCGAGAGTGCACCGGATCCGGTACGGATTCGCCGAGGTGATGCACTCTCGGCGTGCCGGGGCGAGGCGAGCGGGCTACTGGGGCTGCAGGCCCAGGTCGTCGAGGTCGATCGCGGCGAGCCACTGCAGGCCTGCGGCCTCGACGGCGGCCTGCGCCCCGGTCTTGCGGTCGACGATCACCGCGACCGCGACCACCTCGGCGCCCTCGCGGCGCAGCGCTTCCACGGCCTTGAGCGCCGACTGACCGGTGGTCGAGGTGTCTTCGACGACGACGACCCGTTTGCCCGCGACATCCGCACCCTCGATCTGCCGGCCGCGGCCGTGGTCCTTGGGCTCCTTGCGCACGACGAAAGCATCCAGCGGCCGGTCGGCGCGGACGGACTCGTGCAGGACGGCGTTGGCGATGGGGTCGGCCCCGAGCGTCAGTCCTCCCACGGCCACGACGCCGTCGAGGTCGCGGATGAGGTCGAGCATGATGCGGCCGATCGCCGGGGCGGCGCGATGGTCGAGGGTGAGCTTTCGCATGTCGACGTAGTAGGTCGCCTTCTTGCCGCTGGAGAGCGTGAAGTCGCCGTGGAACACCGCCTCGTCCTGGATGAGGTCGATGAGGGCCTGGCGGTCGGCTTCGAGCTCGGGCGTGGAGGCGATCGTCATGCTTCCGAGTCTATTGAGCAGACGCGGCCATGCTCGGCCCTGCACAACGGCGGAGATCGTGGCGGACGCACCGGCGCATCCGGCCGCGGCACGGCGCGTCGCGCAGCATCCCCGCAGTTGGGCCGGCGCGCTGCGCGTCGGCGGCCGACCCTAGGCTGGAGGCATGCGCCTGGCCACCTGGAACGTCAACTCGATCCGCGCCCGCCTGCCCCGCATCGTCGACTTCGCCGTGCGCGAGCACATCGACGTGCTGGCGATGCAGGAGATCAAGTGCAAGACCGACCAGTTCCCGTACGAGGCGTTCGAGGAGGCCGGCTACCACGTCGCCGCGCACGGGCTGAACCAGTGGAACGGCGTCGCGATCGCCAGCCGCGAACCCCTGGAGGACGTCGAGATCGGATTCCCCGGCATGCCCGGGTTCGCCAAGGGGCACGACGGTCCGGATGCCCCGCAGGAGGCACGCGCGATCGGGGCGACCGTCGGCGGGGTCAAGGTGTGGAGCCTGTACGTGCCGAACGGCCGCGCGCTGGGCGATCCGCACTACTACTACAAGCTGGAGTGGCTGAGCGCGCTGCAGGAGTACACCTCGGAGACGCTCTCGCGCACTCCCGACCTCGCCTTCGCGCTGACGGGCGACTTCAACATCGCCCCCACCGACGCCGACAACGGCGTGCCCCAGATGGTGCAGGGCTTCTCGACCCACATCTCACCCCCGGAGCGGGAGGCTTTCGCCGCGCTCGAGGCCGCCGGCGTCGCCGACGTCGTCCGGCCGCTCATCCCGACCGGCTACACGTACTGGGACTACAAGCAGCTGCGCTTCCCCCGCAACGAAGGCCTCCGCATCGACTTCATCCTCGGATCGCACGCGTTCGCACAGGCCGTCACCGGCGCCCAGATCCACCGCAACGAGCGCAAGGGCGAAGTGCCCAGCGACCACGTGCCCGTCGTCGTGGACCTCGACCTCACGGGCCCGGAGGCGGACGAAGACCGCCCAATGATCTTCGGCTGACCCGTCAGTCGAACTGCCCGGTGGCCACCTCGGCCGACCCGGGCCCGTAGCGGAGCAGAAGCGCGCCCTGCGGTCCCGCCGCAGGCGGCTCGAGCAGGCGCAGGCCCCGCGCCGGCCCGTTCTCGGGGAACAGACGCTTGCCCGGCCCCAGGACGACCGGGTACACCCACAGGTTGAGCACGTCGAAAAGTCCCTCGGCCACGAGCGTGCGGGCGAAGTCGACGCTGCCGACCACGTGCACCTCGTCGTGGCGCTCCCGCAGCTCCGCCACCGCCGCCGGGATGTCGCGGCCGAGCAGCTGCGATCCCTGCCACGACAGATCGGGCGTGCCACGGGATGCGACGTACTTGGGGATCGCGTTGAACTTGCGGGCGATCTGCGACCCCGGCCCCTCGTACATCGGCCAGTACGCCGCGAAGATGTCGTACGTGCGGCGCCCGAGGAGCAGCGCGTCCATGCGGCCGATGCCCGCCATCACGTCCTCGCCGACGGCGTCGTCGTCGATGGGCGCCTGCCAGCCGCCGTAGGCGAATCCGCCCTCCGGATCCTCGTCGCGCGCGCCGGGCGCCTGCATGACCCCGTCGAGGGTGCTGAACAGATCGATGTGGATGGTCCCGGCCATGCTGTGCTCGCTCCTGTGCGATCGCGCCGCCGGCGCATCCGACGGTCCGCTCCGATCGTCTTCGGGCCGCCGCCCTCCTGTCAACCGCACCTGTGGCAGCACGAAGCCCGGAGGACCGACACGGGTCCTCCGGGCTTCGCGGCTCGGCGGCTCAGGCCGCGCGGGCCTCGCTGCGCTCCGCGCCCGCGGAGTAACGGGACACCAGCGCGGTGAAGGCTTCGAGGTAGCCGCGCAGGAAGCCGGCGGTGGTGTCGTCGGCGATCTCGCCACCGTCGGTCAGCAGACCCGGGTGCGACTGGATGAAGCCCTCCGGCTGGCCCAGGGTGGGCGCGTTGAGGTGGAGGAGGATCGCCTTGAGGTGCTGCTGGGCAGCGGCGGTGCCGATCGGGCTGCCCGACGTGCCGATGACGGCGACGGGCTTGTGGTCGAAGGCGCCGTCTCCGTAGGGACGGGCGGCCCAGTCCAGCGCGTTCTTGAGTACGCCGGGGATCGAGCGGCTGTACTCGGGCGTGACGATGAGCACGCCGTCCACGTCCTTGATGGCCTGCTTGAAGTCGGTGGCCACCTGCGGGAAGTCCGCGTCGAAGTCGGTGGAATAGAAGGGGAGGTCCTTGATCGGGATCTCCACGAGGGTCACGTTGTCGGGGGCGAGGGACTCCAGTGCCTGCGCCAGGCGGCGATTGATGGACGTGCTGGAGATGCTGCCGACGATGTAGCCGATCGTGTACGAGGTCACGACGATCCTTCCGTTGAGGTCTTGCGGGATTCCCCGCGTTCTATGCATGCGCAAGTAATTCTCCCGCGAGTCTATTCCCGCGCATCCGTCTCCCCCCTCAGACGGATGTCGCGCCCCGACGTCACCCCTACGGTGGAGGGGTGGCCCCGATGACCCCCGCGCAGCAGCGCACCGACGTGATCCTCGCCGTCGTCGTGTTCCTCGGCGCCCTCCTCAGCGCCGTGCTGTCGTCGATCTCCGGCCTGTACGGCGACGAGCAAGGGGAGATGGCCCTCGCCGTCGCCTACGCCTTCGCACTGGCCGTGCCCCTCGCCGTCCGGCGGCGCTGGCCGGCCACCGTCGCTGCGATCGTCTCGGTCGCCTACTTCGCCGCCGTGACCCTGCGCATCCCCGAGCTGTACGCCGGGAACATCGCGGTGTTCCTCGCCCTGTTCACTGTGGGCGCCTGGTCGGTCGACCGCCGGCGAGCGACGATCGTGCGCATCGCGATCATCGCCGGCATGTTCGTGTGGCTCGCCGTCGTCACCTTCCAGGACGTCACCTCACCGGCGACCGAGGAGGCACTCGCGGAGGCGGGGAGCCTGTCGCCGTTCGTCGCGTTCACACTGCTGACGGTGCTGATCAACGTCCTCTTCTTCGGCGGCGCGTACTACTTCGGCGATCGCGCGTACGCCCAGATGCGCGAACGCCGCGAACTCGAGGAGCGCACGCGCGAACTCGAGCGGGAACGCGAGGTCACCGCCGCGCAGGCGGTCGCCCTCGATCGTGTGCGGATCGCGCGCGAGCTGCACGATGTCGTGGCCCACCACGTCTCGCTCATGGGGGTGCAGGCCGGCGCCGCGCGCGCCGTGATGGCCCGCGACCCCGAGGAGGCGCGCCGCATCCTCGAGGCCGTCGAGGCGTCGGCTCGCGAGTCGCTCGGAGAGCTGCGTCAGCTGCTGGCCACCCTCCGCACGCCTGGGGCCGATCCCGAGCCCGAGACCGGGCCCACGACCCGCGGGCTCACGGGGCTGGCGGCGCTCGTGGAGGAGTCCACCGCGGCGGGGCTGCCCGCCACGCTCACGGTGGTCGGCCAGCCGGCGGAGGTGCCCGATCTCGTGCAGCTGAATCTGTACCGCATCGCACAGGAGGCCCTCACGAACGCGCGGCGTCATGCCGGCCCGGATGCCACGGCCGACGTGCGCCTGCGCTACGGCGCCGGGTCGGTCGAACTGGAGATCGTCAACACCGGTCGCGCCCGCCCTGCGCAAACGGGTCTCGGACAGGTCGGTATGCGCGAGCGCGCGGCCGCATCGGGGGGCACGATCGAGATGGGTCCGCGCGCGCGTGGCGGGTATCTGGTGCGTGTGAACGTGCCGCTGACCGGACGGGTGGCGGCGGATGTCTGAGATCCGGGTACTGCTGGTCGATGACCACGCCATGATGCGGGCGGGCTTCCGCACGATCCTCTCGCTCGAGGACGACATCGTCGTGGTCGGCGAGGCCGCCACCGGCGCGGAAGCGGTGGCCGCCGCATCCGCGCTCTCCCCCGACGTGATCTGCATGGACGTGCAGATGCCGGACATGGACGGCCTCGAGGCCACGCGCGCGATCGTGGCCGACCCGGCGGTGGCGGCGGCGGTGCTCATCGTCACGACCTTCGACCGCGACGAGTACCTGTTCGCCGCGCTGGATGCGGGAGCCAGCGGCTTCCTGCTCAAGAACGCCGGCCCCGAGCAGCTGGTCTCCGCCGTGCGCGTGGTGGCCGGCGGCGACGCGCTGCTCGCGCCGGAGGTGACCCGGCGCGTGATCGCGCGGTTCTCCCAGCCCGCCGAGGCCGCTGCTGAGGCCGCCCCGGAAGCCGCGCGACCGCCGGTGGCCCTGACCGAACCCCTCACCGAACGCGAAGCGGAAGTGCTCCGCCTCATGGCCGACGCACTGAGCAACGCCGAGATCGCCGAGCGTCTGTTCATCGGGGAGGCGACGGTCAAGACGCACGTGTCCAACGTGCTGCAGAAGCTCGGCGCACGCGACCGCGTGCAGGCCGTGGTCATCGCGCACCGGTCGCGCCTGGTGTGAGCGTCGGCGCCGCACCCCGTTGTCAAGGCCCGCGACGCGACGCGGCGCGCGCCTAGCCTCGATCGCATGAACACCCATGACGAGAGCACCAAGCCGGATGCGACCGACGCGCGAGCGGTGACCGGGGAGGCCCTCCCCGAGAGCGACGCCGTCCGCAAGGACATGTCCTACAGCCCGGCCAGCGATACCGACACGCAGCGCAAGCAGGACGACCCCCTCCCCGACACCATCGACGACGACATCGATCCCGACGATGTCCGGGCGGTCCCCGGGACCGGCGGGCCGGACGACGTCGGCGACGTGGACGTGGACCCGGAGGATCTGAACATGCCCGGACGCTCCTGATCCCGTGCCCGCTCTCCCCCTCACGGGGGAGGACGAGAACCCGCCCGGCGGCGGATGCGGCCGGGCGGGGCCCTCCGTACCGTGAATGGTGAGGTGCCCGACGGGTGCCGGAGGAGGAGGACACGTGCTCCAGTTGGAGAACATCACCAAGAGCTACGGCGGGCGCCGCGTGCTCGATGACGTGAGCTTCGAGATCGTCCCAGGGCGCCTGACCGGCTTCGTCGGCGGCAACGGCGCCGGCAAGACCACCACGATGCGGATCGCCCTCGGGGTGCTCGCGAAAGACGCCGGCACGGTCCTGCTGGAGGGGCGTGAGGTCACGACGGCCGACCGCCGCCGCTTCGGGTACATGCCCGAGGAGCGGGGCCTGTACCCGAAGATGAAAGTCGGCGAGCACATCGCCTACCTCGCGCGTCTGCACGGCTTCAGCAAGTCCGACGCGACGGCAAAGGCCGAGGCACTGCTGGACCGGCTCGGGCTCTCCGAGCGGCTGAACGACCTCGTTGAGACACTGTCGCTGGGAAACCAGCAGCGCGCCCAGATCGCCGCGGCGCTCGTGCACGACCCGGAAGTGCTCATCCTGGACGAGCCGTTCTCGGGCTTGGATCCACTGGCCGTCGACGTCGTCGCCGCCGTCTTGCAGGAGCGCGCCGCCGCCGGTGCGGCCGTGCTCTTCTCCTCGCACCAGCTCGACGTCGTCGAGCGGCTGTGCGACGACCTCGTGATCATCGCCGGTGGCCGCATCCGTGCCGCGGGCTCCCGCGACGCGCTCCGCGCCGAGCACTCGGGGCACCGCTTCGAACTGGTGTCGGCGGGAGACGCGGGCTGGGTGCGCGAGCAGCCCGGCATCACGGTGCTCGACTTCGCCGGCGGCTACGCCCTGTTCGAAGCCGACGACGACGGGGCCGCACAGCGCGTGCTCCGCCACGCCGTCGAGCGCGGCGACGTCGCCAGCTTCGCCCCGCAGCGCCCCACCCTCGCCGAGATCTTCAAGGAGGTCATCCGATGAGCACCACACCCTCATCCCCCAGCGAATGGCAGAGCGCGTGGCTCGTGGCCGAGCGTGAGATCGGCTCGAAGCTGCGCAGCAAGGCCTTCGTCATCTCTTCCGCGATCCTGCTGATCGCCGCTCTCGCCTCCGTGCTGTGGGGCGGTTTCGCCGCCGCCAACAGCGCCGACGAGGGCATCCCTGTGGCCGTCACGAGCCAGACCGAGCGTGACCTCGAGGGTCTGGAAGGGCTCGACGTCACCGTCGCGGACGACGCGGATGCCGCGACCGAGCTCGTCGCGGACGGCACCGTGGACGCGGCCCTCCTGCCCGACGACTCCGGCACCGGGTTCGACTTCAAGATCGTCGCCGACGACGGCGTGCCCAGTGGGCTCATGGCGATGCTCAGCCAATCGCCGACGGTCGAGCTGCTCGACCCGAGCGGCGGCATGGACGGCATCCTGCGCTACTTCGTCGCGCTCGGCTTCGGCATCGTCTTCCTCATGGCGGCGTCCATCTTCGGCTCCACGATCGCGACGAGCGTCGTGGAGGAGAAGCAGACGCGGGTCGTGGAGATCCTCATCTCCGCCATCCCCGTGCGCTCGCTCCTGGCCGGCAAGGTCATCGGCAACACGATCCTGGCGATGGCCCAGATCATCGCGCTCGCAGCGATCGCCGTGGTCGGCTTGTCGATCACGGGGCAGACCGAGGTGCTCGCCGGGCTGGGCGCGCCGCTGCTGTGGTTCGCGGTGTTCTTCTTCTTCGGATTCGTCCTGCTGGCGGCGCTGTTCGCCGCGGCCGGCGCGATGGTGTCGCGCCAGGAGGACATCGGCGCCACCACGACGCCGCTGACGATGCTGATCATGGCGCCGTACTTCCTGGTGATCTTCTTCAACGACAACCCGCTGGTGCTGGGCATCATGTCGTACGTGCCGTTCTCGGCGCCGGTCGGGATGCCGCTGCGGCAGTACCTCGGAACCGCCGAGTGGTGGGAGCCGATCGTGTCTCTGGTGATCCTCGCGGCCACGTGCGTGGCGGCCATCTGGGTCGGGGCCCGGATCTACCAGAACTCGCTGCTGCGGATGGGTGCGCGCGTGAAGCTCGCCGAGGCGCTGCGCGGCTGACGCGAACGCATCGGGAGGGGAGGCGCAAGGGGTCGGTGCGCCTCCCCTCCGCCTCGCTATGGTGTGCCCATGGCGGCGGAGACCACGACCCTTCTCATCCTCGGAGCATCCGGCGATCTCACCTCCCGCCTGCTGCTCCCGGCCCTCGGGCAGCTCCTCGCGCGCGAACCGGGCCGCCGCATCCACCTGCGCGGTGCCGGCATCGACGAGCTGGACGACGAGGCGTGGCGCGAGATCGTCCGCGCCTCCTTCGCCACCACCGACTCCGCCGGCGCTTTCGACGCCGTTGCCGACACCACCTACACCCGCGCCGACATCACCTCCCCCGACGACCTGACCGCTCTGCTGGCCGGTAACGAGGGCCGCGTGGCCCTGTACTTCGCCGTCCCGCCGGCCGTCGCCGAACGCGCATGCGAGGCCCTCACGGGCGTGGACGTGCCGGAGGGGCTCATCCTGGCGCTGGAGAAGCCGTTCGGCAGCGACGAAGCGAGCGCGCGGCGGCTGAACGAGACGCTGCGGCGGATCGTCCCTGAGTCGCAGGTGTTCCGCATCGACCACTTCCTGGGGCGGTCCACGACGCTCAACCTCGTCGGGATCCGACTGGCCAACCGCCTCATCGAGCCGGTGTGGTCGGCCGAGCACATCGAGTCCGTCCTCATCCGCTACGACGAGACGCTCGGACTCGAAGGCCGGGCAGGCTACTACGACCGGGCCGGCGCTCTCGTGGACATGATCCAGAGTCACCTGCTGCAGGTGCTCGCGATCCTCGCGATGGAACCGCCCGCGACCTTGGATGAGAGGGACTTCCGGGATGCCACGGCGGCGGTGCTGCGCGCCACGCACGTGTGGAACGACGATCCGACGGCCTCCTCGCGCCGCGCCCGCTATACGGCGGGGTCGATCGGCGACCGCGAGCTCCCTGCATACGTGGACGAGCCCGGGGTGGATGCGGCCAACCAGACCGAGACGCTCGCCGAGATGGTCTGCGAGGTGCGGACGGAGCGCTGGCGCGGCGTGCCCATCACGCTGCGCTCGGGGAAGGCCCTGGACGACGCCGATCGCGAGGTCATCGTCCGCTTCCGCCCGGTGCGGCATCTACCGGACGGTCTGACCGGCAGCACCGAACCGTCGGTGCTGCGCTTCTCGCTCGGGCCCGACCGCGTGGCGCTGGAGCTGAACCTCAACGGCGGCGACGATCCCTTCGAGCTGGAGCGCGCGTCGCTGCGCGCGGAGCTCGGCGCGGGAGCGCTGAAGGCCTACGCCGAGGTGCTGTCGGGGATCCTCGACGGTGACGCCACGCTGGCTGTCCGCGGGGATGTCGCCGAGGAGTGCTGGCGGATCGTGCAGCCGGTGCGGGACGCGTGGCGCGCGGACGAGGTGCCGCTGGACGAGTACCGGGCCGGCAGCGAGCGCCCCGACTCGTGGCCGCGGCATCCGGACGGCGCGCTCGGCCGCTCGTAGCCGAGGGCCCTACTGCTCCTCGGCCTGCAGCACCGACAGGACGTTGCCCGCCGGGTCGCGGAACCACGCGATCAGCGGCCCGCCCTCGCGCATGATGCCGCGGGAGTCGGTGGGGAACTCGGCGTCGTCGTAGATCTTCGTGACGACGCCCCGCGAGTTGAGATCGTCGACGGCCGACTCGATGTCTGCGACCGGGAAGTTCAGGATCGTGAAGGTCGCCGGCTGGTGGTTGGGCTTGGCGTACACCAGCACGTGGCCGCCGGATTCGAGGAGGAGTTCGAGGAATCCCATCTCGTCCTCGACGACCTCGAGCCCGAGCGTGTCGCGGTAGAACGCGCGCGCCGCGTCGATGTCATCCACCGAGAAGCCGCTGTATGCGGACGTCGCGTCGAACATGCTGCCTCCTTCGCGGCGCGGACGGCCGCCCGCTCCGATCGTCCGCCTCCGCTGACCCGCTGTCCAGAGGTCGCCGGCCGCGCTCCCGCTGATTAGCACGGCATACCCCGCCTCACCAGCCCCGGCCCCCTCACGGCTGGAGGTGCCTAGAGTGAACCATGACCGCCAGCATCCTCGGCTTCGGAACCGCTCTGCCTCCGACGCGTCTCGCTCAGGACGAGGTGCGCGAGATCATGGCCGCACAGCCCGACATCGACCGGCGTGCCCGGCGGATCATCACCGCCGCGTTCGCCGCATCCGCCATCGAGACGCGCCACACGGTACTGGCCGAGCTCGGCGGCGAGGCGTCCGGGCTGCACGTGCAGTCAGAGGGCCGCCTGCTCTCCCCCACCACGCGCGCCCGCAACGACGAATTCCGCCGCGCCGCGCCGCCGCTGCTGGCCGCCGCCGGGCGCGCGGCGCTCGCCTCCGCCGACGTCGACCCGGCCGAGGTGACGCACGTCATCACCGTGTCGTGCACCGGACTGTTCGCCCCCGGTCCCGACGCGCTGCTCGTCCGCGACCTCGGCCTGAACCCGTCCGTCGAACGCGACCACCTCGGCTTCATCGGGTGCGCGGCCGCCATGCCGGCACTGCGGATGGCCGCGCGCATCGTCGCCGCCACTCCGGATGCGGTCGTCCTCATCGCCGCCGTCGAACTGTGCTCGCTGCACATCCGCAGCTCCGACGACCCCGAGCAGATCGTGGCCGCCTCCGTCTTCGCCGACGGCGCCGCAGCCGCCGTCGTCTCCGGCGACCCGGCGCGCGGCCGGAGCCGGCGCCTCGAGCTGGGCGCATTCGCGACGCGCCTGAGCGATGAGGGCGAGCGGGACATGATGTGGATCGTCGGCGACGCCGGATTCGAGATGACCCTCACCGCGGAGGTCCCCCGCATCATCGGACGCCAGGTCCGCGGCATCGTCGACGACGTCTTCGGGGGGCCGGATGCGGTGGACGCATGGGCCGTGCACCCCGGCGGCCGCAGCATCCTCGACCGCGTCGAGAGCGGGCTCAGCCTCGCCCCCGACGCCCTGGCAGCCTCGCGTCAGGTGCTGCGCGACTACGGCAACATGTCCAGTGCGACGCTGCTGTTCATCCTGCGGGCGATCCTCGAGGACGACACCCGGCCCGACGGCCAGCGCATCGGGGCGATGGCGTTCGGCCCCGGCCTCACGGTGGAATCGGCCCGCATGACGGTGCGGGATGCGGCGGCCGCGCAGCATCCCGCGGAAGCTCGGCAGCCCGCCCTCGCGGCGCGATGAACCTGCGTGAACGCGACGCCGCGCTGACGGAGCTGATGGACGATCCGGCGTGCGACCCGGAGCTGCTGGCGGCGACCTACCGGCGGTTCGGCGTGGTGAACCGCCTCGTCTCCGGGTGGGGGACGGTGTGGCGGAGCACCCTGCGGCCGTATCTCAGCGGGCTGGGCCGGCCCGCGCGCGTGCTGGATCTCGGATCGGGCGGCGGCGACCTCGCCGAGCGGCTGGTCGCCCTCGCGCGGCGCGACGCACTGGCGGTCTCCGTCACCGGCGCCGACCCCGATCCGCGCGCCCACGCCGCGGCGATCACACGTGAAGGGTCGGGCGTGCAGTTCGTGTGCACCGACTCGCGCGCGCTCGTGGAGGCCGGCGAGCGGTACGACGTCGTGGTGTCCAATCATGTGCTGCATCACCTCGACTCGGAGTCGTTCGCGACCTTCACGGACGATTCGCGCGCGCTGTCGCGCGGCGTCGTGCTGCACAGCGACATCGCCCGCAGCCCCGTGGCCTACGGCCTGTACGCCGTCGGGATCACGCCGCTCGCGCCCGGCACGCTGCTGCGCACCGACGGGCTGCGCTCCATCCGCCGCAGCTACCGCCCGGAAGAACTGGAGCGAGAACTCGGAGACGGATGGCGCGTCTCGCCGGCGGCTCCCTTCCGCGTGCTCGCGGAGGCGCGCGGCCATGCCTGACGTCATCGTGGTCGGCGCCGGCCCCGTGGGCACGCTGCTCTCGGCCGAACTCGCCCGGCGCGGCGTCGACGTCGCCGTCGTGGAGCGACGGACGGACCCCTCCGAAGGGTCGCGCGCGATCGGCGTGCACGCGCCGGTGCTGGCCGCACTGGAGGGGTCCGGCGCCACCGAGCGCCTGCTCGCGGAGGCGCAGCGGGTCACGAGCGGTCAGGCCCGCTCGGGCGGCCGCGTGCTGGGCGTCGTGCGTTTCGACCGGCTCTCGCGGCGCTTCCCGTTCGTCGCGACCCTGCCGCAGCCCGCGACGCACCGGGCACTGGCAGCGGATGCTCCGGCCCCGATCGTCGGCGAGGTCACGGCGCTGCGCGGCGGGACGCATCCGGCCGTGGTGTTCCGCGCCGACGGCGTCGAGCGAGAGCTCTCCGCACGGGTGGTCGTGCTGGCCGCCGGGCCGCGCTCCCGGTCGCTGCTGTACCGGCCCGAGGCGGTGCGCGTCCAGCCCTACCCCGACCGGTACGTCATGGCCGATGTCGGCACGGGCGGGCCGGAGTACGCCGTCGTGCACCTGGACCGCGAGGGTGTGCTGGAGTCGTTCCCGCTGCCGGGCGGGCAGCGCCGGTACGTCACCCCCGCGCCATCCGGTCTGGACGATCCCACGGCACGCGCGGCCGTCCTGCGGGCGGCGCTGCACGCGCGGGGCGAGCACGCGGCGGCGGAGGAGATCGCCGCCGCCGACGGTTTCGCCATCCGCCGCACCGTCGCCCCGCGCATGCGCCGCGGCGCGCTCCTGGCCATCGGCGACGCCGCGCACGAGGTGAGCCCCATGGGCGGACAGGGCATGAACCTCGGACTCCTGGATGCGGTGACCCTGGCTCCGCTCGTCGCGCGCTGGGTGCGCTCGGGCGAGGCGCCCGATGCCGACCTGGCGCGGTGGGAGCGGCGGCGGCGGGCGTCCGCGCGCGTGTCGGGGGTCATCGCCACCATGAACACGTTCCTCGGCCGCCCGGCGTCCGCGCGCATGGACGCCGCGCGACGCACAGCGATGCGCGCGGCGCTGGCGACGCCGGCGGGGACGCTGCTCGCCCACGCCTACGCGATGGGCTTCGACCGCGACGCGTAGCTCTCCGTCGAGGCCCCTGCGTGGGCGGAACGGTGGCTATGCCGTGAGCGCGCCGCCGGTGGCGACGAGCTGCGCGGCCAGCAGGAGGGCGGCGAGCATCACGAGACGGAACACCGTGCGGTCGGGCGGACGCACGAGCACCCGGACGCCGGTCGCGGCGGCCGTCGCGGCGGCCGCCGCGAAGAAGATCCAGCCGACGACGGGCACGTCCCCCAGCTCCCCGGCGGAGGAGCCCACGAGAACGGAAAGCGCCCCGACGACGACGCCCGCCGCCGCGACGACGGCGCTGACGCGCGCACCCAGGCGGTGCGGCAGGCCGCGGATGCCGGTGGCCCGGTCATCGTCCAGGTCGGGGAGCACGTTGGTCAGGTGCACGGCGGCGCCCAGTGCCGCCCCCGCGATGCCCGCCCACGCCGGCGCGGGAGTGCCGCCGGGCAGCGACAGCGTCGCGAAGGACGGGAAGAGCCCGAAGCTCAGCACGAACGGGACGATCGAGAAGGCGGTGGCCTTGAGTCCGGCGTTGTACGCCCACGCCGCGGCCAGCGCGACCGCGTGGGCGGCCAGCATCCCCGCCCCCAGCGGTGCGGACAGGACGAGGGCGACGACGACCGCGCCCACCGCGACGCCGAGCGCGCCGCCGGCGGAGACGACGCCGGCGGCGATGGGCTTGTCGCGACGCCCGACCGCCTCATCGCGTGCGGCATCGATGGCGTCGTTGGACAGCCCGACCGAGACCTGCCCGCTGAAGACGGCGACCACCAGCAGCACGAGACGCCACGGCTCCAGCCCGGCAGCCAGGCCGAGCGCGAGCGACAGTGCCGTGACGACGAGGGTTGGGCCGGGATGCGTGGAACCCCACAGGGCCCGAATCACCCGCATCCGCCGCATCCCCCGACGCTACCGTGCGCACGAGACACCACATCCCGTCCGAAACATCACGCGATGCGCGGTGCCTCAGCCGGAATGTGGTGTCTCGTGGGTGGGTCAGTCGTCCAGGACGGCTTCTATCACCTCGTCGTCGTCGGACATGTCGGGCGGCGTGGGCGCACCGTCGGAGGTGAGCACGAGGCTCGACCCGTCGGCGGCGACATCCACCCGCACGACGTCACCGTCGCGCACGCGCCCGGCGAGGATCGCCATGGCGAGGCGGTCCTGGATCTCCGACTGGATGAGGCGGCGCAGCGGACGCGCGCCGAACACCGGGTCGTATCCGCGTTCGGCCAGCCAGGCCCGCGCGTCGGGGGTCACCGCGAGGGTGAGCCGGCGCTCGCGCAGGCGCCGCTGCAGGGCGTCGACGGCGAGCTCGACGATCTGGGCGAGGTCGTCCTCGCTGAGCACGTGGAAGATCACGATGTCGTCGAGGCGGTTGATGAACTCCGGCTTGAACGCCTGCCGCACCAGCGCCTGCACCTGCTCGCGCTTCTGCTCGGCCGACAGCGTCGGGTCGATCAGGATCGGCGAGCCCAGGTTGGACGTGAGGATCAGGATGACGTTCGTGAAGTCGACCGTGCGGCCCTGGCCGTCGGTCAGGCGGCCGTCGTCCATGACCTGCAGGAGCACGTCGAAGACCTCGGGGTGGGCCTTCTCGATCTCGTCGAGGAGGACGACGCTGTACGGGCGCCGGCGCACGGCCTCGGTCAGCTGACCGCCCTGCTCGTAACCCACGTACCCGGGAGGGGCGCCGACCAGGCGCGACACCGAGTGCTTCTCGCCGTACTCCGACATGTCGATCCGGACCATGGCGTGCTCGTCGTCGAAGAGGAACTCCGCGAGGGCCTTGGCCAGCTCCGTCTTGCCCACACCCGTGGGGCCGAGGAACATGAACGAGCCGACCGGACGGTGCGGGTCGCTGATGCCCGCGCGCGAGCGGCGGATCGCGTCCGAGACGGCCTTGACGGCCTCCTTCTGCCCGATCAGGCGCTTGCCGAGCTCGGACTCGAGGTGCAGGAGCTTCTCCGTCTCGCCCTGCATGAGCTTGCCGACGGGGATGCCGGTCCACGCCGCGATGACCTCGGCGATGTCCTCCTCGGTGACCTGGTCGCCGACCATCCGCTCACCCTCGGTCTCCTCGCGCTCGGCGGTCATGAGCTCGCGCTCGAGCGCCGGGATCTCCGCGTACAGCAGTCGCGAGGCGCGCTCGAGGTCACCCTCGCGCTGCGCCCGCTCGGCCTCGACGCGCGCAGCATCCAGCCGGGTCTTCAGGTCACCGACGCGGTTCAGCGACGAGCGCTCGCGCTCCCATCGCGCCTGCAGCTCGTTAAGACGGGCCTGCTCGCCGGCGAGGGTCTCGCGCAGCGCCGCGAGGCGCTCCTTGGATGCGTCGTCCTTCTCCTTCTTCAGCGCGAGCTCCTCGAGCTTGAGCCGGTCGACATGGCGGCGCAGTTCGTCGATCTCCAGCGGCGCGGAGTCGATCTCCATGCGCAGACGCGAGGCCGCCTCGTCGATGAGGTCGATCGCCTTGTCCGGGAGCTGGCGCGACGGGATGTACCGGTTGGAGAGGGATGCTGCGGCCACGAGCGCCGAGTCGGCGATCGCGACCTTGTGGTGCGCCTCGTAGCGCTCCTTGAGTCCGCGCAGGATCGCCACGGTGTCTTCGACGCTCGGCTCACCCACGTAGACCTGCTGGAAGCGGCGTTCCAGCGCCGCATCCTTCTCGATGAACTCGCGGTACTCGTCGAGCGTCGTCGCGCCGATCATGCGCAGCTCGCCGCGCGCGAGCATCGGCTTGAGCATGTTGGATGCGGCGACCGAACCCTCGCCGCCGCCCGCGCCCATCAGCACGTGCAGCTCGTCGATGAAGGTGATGACGCGGCCGTCGGATTCGGTGATCTCCTTCAGCACGCTCTTGAGGCGTTCTTCGAACTGGCCGCGGTACATCGCCCCGGCCACGAGGGCCGAGATGTCCAGCGCGACAAGCTCCTTGTCCTTGAGGCTCTCGGCGACGTCGCCGGCGACGATCCGCTGCGCGAGCCCCTCGACGACGGCCGTCTTGCCGACGCCGGGCTCGCCGATGAGCACGGGATTGTTCTTCGTGCGACGGGTGAGCACCTGGCTCACGCGCCGGATCTCGCTGTCTCGACCGATCACGGGGTCGAGCTTGCCCTGGCGGGCGCGGTCGGTGAGGTTGATCCCGAACTGCTCGAGGGCGCTCTGGGACTCCTCCTGCCCGGGCTGCGGGGTGGCGTTCATGTGTTCTCCTGAAAACTCGGTGCGCAAAGTTGAGTCGCGCTGGCTCAAGTTTATCGGACATCGGGCGATGCGGCAATGCACCCCCGGGCACAAAGGCCCCTACCGGCGCGCGGCGCGCGGGGTTAGCGTTCTGCGCGTCGACGCCAACGGGGGTGCCGAGCCACGGAAGGAACATGCATGTCGTTCACGAAGCGCAGACTGGCCGCCGTGATCGCGGCGGCGGCGATGGTGGGTGGGGGCGGGATCGCCACTCCGGCGTTCGCGGCCCGCGACGCCGACACCGTCGAAACCCTGACCAAAGCCGTCAAGGTCAACAACGTCCTCAGGCACCTGAAGCATTTCCAGCGGATCGCCGACTCCTACGGCGACCGCGCCGCCGGCCGCCCCGGCTACGAGGCATCCGTCGACTATGTCGTGAAGCAGCTCGAGCGGGCAGGCTACGCCCCCGAGGTGCAGGAGTTCCCCTTCACCTATACGGAGGAGAACAGCGCCCTCACCCGCCAGGATCCGGCGACGACGTGGGCGGAGGGCACCGACTTCCTGCGGAACTCGTTCGACAGCGGCAGCCCGGAGGGGTCGGCCACCGGCGCCCTCGTCCCCGTCGACCTCGTGACCCCCTTCCCGGCCGACGGCTCGAGCACGAGCGGTTGCGAACCGGAGGACTTCACCGGCTTCCCCGCCGGGGGCATCGCCCTCGTGCAACGCGGAACGTGCGATTTCTCGCTCAAAGCGCTCAACGCCGAGAACGCCGGAGCGGCGGGCGTCATCGTCGCCAACGACGGCCGTCCGGGCTTGGTCGGCATGATCGGCGACGCGACCGGCCTCACCATCCCCGCGGTGTTCGCGTCCTCCCCCGTGGGCGAGGATCTGGCGTCCACGCCCGGCGCGATCGTGACCGTCACGGTGGACTACTTCGCCGAGGAGCGCACGACGTACAACGTGCTCGCCGAGACGGGCACGGGCGATGACTCGAACGTCGTGATGGCCGGCGCGCACTTGGACAGCGTGCAGGATGGCGCGGGCATCAACGACAACGGCACCGGCAGCGCGGGCCTGCTGGAGACGGCGATCCAGATGAAGCGGGTCAAGCCCACCAACACCGTGCGGTTCGCGTGGTGGGGCGCCGAGGAGGAGGGCCTGCTCGGTTCGGAGTACTACGTCGCGAATCTCGCCGAGGAGCAGCTCGGTCAGATCGCGCTGTACCTGAACTTCGACATGATCGGCTCGCCGAACTACTTCACCGGCGTGTACGACGGTGACAACTCCGGCGGCACCGCCGAACCGGGCTTCATCCCGCCCGGCTCCGCCGAGATCGAGGACGTCTTCGAGCAGTTCTACACCTCGAAGGACCTCCCCTATCAGGACACCGATTTCTCCGGCCGCTCCGACTACGGCCCGTTCATCGCGGTCGGCATCCCCGCGGGCGGGCTGTTCACCGGCGCCGAGGAGATCAAGACCGAGGAGGAGGCGGCGCGGTACGGCGGCCTCGCCGGCGTCGCGTACGACCCGTGCTACCACCAGCCGTGCGACAACCTCACCGGTGAGGGCGCTGACCGCGCGCTCTACAAGCAGCTCGAGAGGGCCTACCGGCATCAGTTGAAGGGCAACGTCAACCGCATCGCGCTGGACGTCAACTCCGACGCGCTGGCCGCCGCCGTCATCACGTTCGCGTTCGACACGTCGACGGTGGAGGGCGCCGACGCGCTGCGACAGAAGGCGGCCGGCGCGCCCGTCGACCTCGACGCGCTGCGCGACCGCGCGGCGCAGTAGTCGCCCGGGCCCCGGCACCCCACGCGGTGCCGGGGCCCGCACGCGGTGCCGAGGCCCCGCACCTGCCGCCTGACCGAACTCCTCAAATCCGCGCCCGGACGCGGCGAGAACCGCCCCCCACGAGACCGAGGGCACCGGTCTTGAGGAGTTCGGGCTTGAGCCGGGCTGGCACGAGGAAGTGCGGGGAGCGGACCCCGACCCTCCGCTCGCGCGTCGCCGCCTGACCGAACTCCTCAAATCCGCGCCCGGATGCGGCGAGAACCGCCCCGCGCGACGCCGAGGGCGCCGGTCTTGAGGAGTTCGGGCGCGGCGGAGTTCGGGCGCGGCGGTGCGGAGGGCGCGGCCCGCTCAGGCGGCCTGGTCCTCGGTCACGTGGCGGAAGCGCGACCGGTAGGCGGTCGGCGTGAGGCCGAGGGTGCGCGCGAAGTTCTGCCGCAGGACCGCCGCGGAGCCGAAGCCGCTCTCGTATGCGATCCGGTCGAGGCCCAGGTCGGTCTTCTCCAGCAGCCGCTGCGCGTGCAGGATGCGCTGCCGAGAGAGCCATGCGGCGGGCGTGGCACCGAAGTCGGCCTTGAACCGGCGCGCGAAGGTCCGCGGAGACATGTGCGCGCGGGCGGCGAGCTGGTCGACCGAGAGATCGGCCCGCAGGTTCTGCAGCATCCAGTCGCTGACCGGCGCGAGCGACATGGATGCCGCCACCGGAAGAGGCTTGTCGATGAACTGCGCCTGGCCGCCGTCGCGCTGCGGCGGGACCACCATGCGCCGCGCGATCGTGTTGGTCATCTCCGCACCCAGCTCCTGTCGCAGCAGGTGCAGGCACGCATCCAAGCCCGCCGCCGTGCCGGCGCTCGTGATGATGCGCCCGTCTTGGACGTACAGCACGTCGGGGTCGACGTCCGCGCTCGGGTACATCTCGGCCATCCGCTGCGCGTACATCCAGTGGGTGGTGGCGCGGCGGCCGTCGAGCACACCCGCGGCGGCCAGGAGAAACGACCCGCTGCACAGACTGAGGACCCATGCTTCGCGCGCGACCGCGTGCCGTATGACCTCGAGCACGCGTTCGTCCACGTGTGCCCAGTACTCCGGCGTCGTCGGCGACACCACGACCAGGTCGGCTTCATAGGCGAAGGACAGGTCGTTCTCGATATTGATCGAGAACGGCATCTTGGATGCCACGGCGCCGGGATCGGGCGTGACGATGCGGAAGTCGAAGTTGGGAATCCCGTCGGCCGTCCGGTCCAGTCCGAACGCCTCGCATGCGACGCCGAATTCGAACGGGGCGAATCCGTCCTGCACGATCACTGCGACGGTCTTCATGGAGGCTCCTCGGGCTGGCAGTAATCGTTCGGGTCGTGGCTACTCTGCCACTGTTGGCAGGTTGAGCGCAAGCGTAGGTTTCCTGCCATGATCCTTCTTCTGCTTGCCACCGCCGCCCTCGCCACGGCCGCGATCGTCGCCACCGTCGGCGGCCTGGCCCGCGACGGATACCGGGCCGTTCCCTCCATCCCCTGCCGCGTGCCGGAGCGCTCGGCGTCCCTGCCGGATCGAGTGGCCCCCCTGCCGGAGCGATCGGCGCTCGTGCGCGAGCATTCGGCGCCCGTGCACGAGCGGCCGATGCCCCTGTCGGCGGCCGCCCACTCCGCAATCCGGCCTCCGCACGTCTTCGCGGCAGCCCGCCGGGTGCGCGTCTCTGCGCAGATGTGAGCGGATCGCGGGAACGTCCTCCGTAGACTCGGGATCCCCAGAGACGAGGAACCGTGACCACTCCACCGCAGTCGCCCGCCCCTTCTGCCCCCCAGGCCTACGGCACCCCCGCCGGATATCCGTCCCCCGCGGCCTACGCCCCGGCCGCCTCCGCCGTACGCGGAAATCCCTTCGGGCTGGCGTCGGCCGTGGTGGGCGCGGTGCTCCTGCTCTCCCTGTTCCTGCAGATGATCGTGCAGGTGGGCGCGATCGGCCGCGGCGATGTCAGCATGCTCGGCATCATCGGCGTGGCGACCAACCTCATCGAGGGGCTCCTGGCCGTCACCGCGGTCGTCCTCGGCATCATCGGACTCACCCGGCGCGGGCGCCCTCAGGCCCTCGCGGGCATCGGGACAGGGATCGGCGTCGCGATGCTGATCTCCACGATCGTGTGGGGGCTGCTGTACCCCGCAGTGCTCAGCCTGAGCTGACGCTGCGCCCCGCGATCGCCCGCTGATACACGTCCACCATCGCCGCCGTGCGGGACGACTGGCGGAACAGCTCCCGTATGCGCGACTCGGGGACGGGCGCCGTGCCGGCTGTGATGTCGGCGGCAGCCTGCCGGAGCGTCGCGGCCAGGGCCGTCGTCGAGGCATCCGCCACCGTCCAGGCGCCCGAGCCGAGCTCAGCGGCGATGTCTGGGTCGCTGACCACAGCAGGGGTCCCCAACGCAGCGGCCTCGAACACCGTCATGCCCTGCGTCTCGAAGCCGATCGAGGTCTGCACGACCGCGTCGGCCGCGGCGATGCGGCGCAGGGTCTCGGGGTAGGGCAGGCGGCCGGTGAAGACGACGGATGCCGCGGGTCGGCGCCGACGCACGAGCCGGCGGGCGGCACGTGCCTGGCCGCCTCCCCCGATGACCTCCACGTCGGCGGCGACGCCGGATTCGGCGAGGCCCTCGAGGAAGGGCAGGAGACGCTTCTCCGCGCTCATCCGGCCCACCCACACCAGCCGCGGAGGGCCGGGAGCGCGCCCGTCCGCCGGCGCTGCAGAGGCGGAGTCCAGGACGTCGTCGTCGATCCCGTTCCAGACGACGTCGACGGCGGGGTGGACCCCGTGCGCCTCGAGGCGGCGCGCGAAGTGGCCCGAGGGCGCCGTCACCGCGTCGACCCCGCCGGCCAGCAGACGCAGATACGACCACCCGTCGGATCCGGACCCCGCCGCGCGGGAGCTCACGCCGAGGACGCGTCGCGCCCCCGCGTTGAGCACGCGCAGAACCAGGCCGGGGAAGGGGGCGACCGCGGCGATTCCCACGTCGACCCGGTTGTGCATCGTGTGCACGACGGGCAGGCCGTGACGCCGGGCGAAGCGGTGCCCGATGAGCGCGCCCCAGAAGTCCGCCTGCACGTGGACGACGTCCACCGGCGGGCGGCGGGACATCGCCGCATCCACGAACCGGTCGGTGCGGGCGCCGGGAAGGCTCATCGAGTACTCCCGGTCGAGCGTGACGGGGATCGAGGGGAGGTCGACGTACGCCGCGTCGGGCGTGGCGCGGGCGTGCATGCGCGGGGCGACGATCGTGACGGTGTGGCCGGCGCGTTCGAGGAAGCGCCGCTGCAGGCGCATCGACACCTGCGCGCCGCCGGATGACTCGACGTGCTGGTCGCCGAACATCACGACGTGCACGGGCTACTCCGGCAGGGGCGTGCCGCGGTACAGGGCCTCGAACGTGTCGAGCGTGCGCTCGATGTCGTGCACCACCACGCCGTCCAGCGACGCCTGCTGCATGCGCAGGAACTCCTCCGGATCGGCCGTGAGCACGTCGGTGAGGCGCGCGGACATCTCTGCCGCGTTGCCCGGCTCGAACAGGTACCCGTTCTCGCCGTCGTGCACGAGGTGCGGCAGCGCGACGGCGTCGGCGGCGACCACGGGCAGGCCCGAGGCCATCGCCTCCATCGTCGCGATGGACTGCAGCTCGGCGATCGAGGCGATCGCGAAGACGCTCGCACGCGAGTACAGCGAGCGCAGGTCCTCTTCGCTGGCGTGCCCGTGGAAGGTCACGCGGCCGGAGATCCCCAGCTGCTCGGCGAGGGTCTCCAGGTTCTTGCGCTGGTCTCCGCCGCCGACGATGTCGAGGGTGACATCCAGCGCAGGGTCGAGCTGCTCCACGGCCCGCAGCAGCACGTCGATGCCCTTCTCCGAGGTCAGTCGTCCGACGAAGAGGATGCGGTTGGACTCGCGCGGTGCGAGGTGCGGGGAGTAGTTGCGCCGGTCGATGCCGCAGCTGACGGGAATCACGCCGTGGATGTCGATGGTCGACTCGAGGAAGTCCGCGGCCTTGCGCGTGGGGGTCGTCACCGCCCGGGTGAGGTTGAAGGTGCGCTTGGCGTCGGCCCACGCGAGCTTGACGACGACCTGGTTGAGTGCGTCGGGCAGCGTGGTGAAGTCGAGGATGTTCTCGGCCATAACGTGGTTGGTGGCGACGATGGGGATGCCGCGCTTGCGCGCCTCCCGAGCCAGTCCCCGGCCGATCACGATGTGCGACTGGATGTGCACGACGTCGGGCTTGACCGCATCCAGCACCTTGCGCGCATAGTGCTTGGAGCGCCACGGCCAGACGAACCGCAGCCAGTCATGCGGGGGCCAGCGGACGGAGGGCAGGCGATGCAGCATCATCGGCTGCCCCTCGATGACCTCCGTGCGCGGATGCGAGCGGCGATACGCGGTGTTGGGCGCCATGACGTGCACGTCATGGCCGCGCTCGACGAGTCCGGCCGAGAGGCGCTCGGCGAAACGGGCGGCGCCGTTGATGTCGGGAGCGAAGGTGTCGCAGCCCACCAGGACGGTGAGGCGAGGGGCGGCGTCGGGACTGTCAGGCGTCGCAGGGGTGGTCACGGCGGGTGGCTGCCTATCTGTGCGGCGGTAGGGGTCGCACGGTGCGGTGCATGCGCCCTGTCATCGTACCGGAGGCACCTCGCCGCGCCTGGGAAGCGCCACGGCGAGCGCGTGGCGGCGGAATCGACATAGCCTGGGAGGCATGCCGCGACTGCAGGCCGACGCCGATCCCGCCGTGTGGGTGCCCGTGACCGGATCCTTGGGGTTCCGGGGCCGGCGGCACCGGAAGGCGGCCATCCGGATGCTGCTGAGCCAGGCCAATCGCGCGGTGGGCGCGGTCGAGCGGCCGGGGAGCGGGTTCCTCGCGTGGGCGATGAGCCAGGCCGCTCCGCTCCTGCTCCGCCGCGCGGACGGCCGCGTGCTGGTGTGGGTGTGGAAGGACGACCCGGAACTGCTCGTCGCCATGGCGCAGCTGCAGGAGGCGACCCCGCAGCTGCGCACGGCCCGCGCGATGATGCCGATGGAGTACGACGACACCGAGGACTTCCCCAACCCGCACTTGGGCGTCGGGGAGAAGCTCGTGATGGACCTGCCCGCCGACCCACGCACACCGCCCTTCGCCAGCTACACGTGGGACACCGGATCGGCCTTCGTGACCCTGACGGCGGTGTGCTCGGACCGCGAGCGGGTGGGCACCGTGCTCGGCGCCGTCGACGCGATCGCCCGCACGCTCCGCGTCGTGGACGATCTCGCCGTCGACGAGTCCGGCACCATCCTGCGCCTTCCCCCCGCCTGAGCGCCGCTCGGCGGTCCCCGGCGGCGGCCGCCCGGCGGGCTCCCCACCGACGGCTCAGCGCGGATGCGGCGGAGTGTCGCCCGGTCGCGCGTTCAGGGCCGCGATGATCCGGTCGACGTCGGCGCGCGTGGCCGGCTGCTGCTCCGCGTGACCCCGTGTCGCCCGCTCGACGACCCACGAGGAGAAGCTCGCGACGATGAGCCCGACCAGCACCACCCCGCCCACCATGAGCAGCACGGCGAACGTCCGGCCCGCCGCCGTCACGGGGACGTAGTCGCCGTATCCGACCGTCGTGACCGTGCAGAACGCCCACCACAGGGCGTCCCCGAACGAGCGGATGCTGGCGCCCGGGGCCCTGCGCTCGGCCTCGAGCACGACGAGCGCGGTCTGCCAGATCAGCAGCAGCGCCGCCCCCGTGCCGTAGATCAGCAGCTTCGCCCGCAGGGAACTCCCCGCCGTCCGTGTGAACGACGTGATGCGCGTCAGGGCACCCAGCAGCCGCACGGGGCGGAGGGCGGGGATGAGGACGACGGCGAGATCGAACAGGTGGGTGCGGAACCATCGCGGCCGCGGGGAGGACAGGATGAGCCGTACGAGATAGTCGACGGCGAAGACCACCCACGCGAGCCGGATGACCGTCAGCGTCGCCACGCGCCATGCGCCCTGCAGATCCCCGATCACCTGGAAGGTGTAGGCCACCAGGAACAGGAACGCGATGACCGTGAGCGGCCAGTACGTGGCCGCTTCCCAGCGTCGCGTACGGGCCGTCTCGCCGCGGCCGTGTCTGTGCCTGCGGTGTGCGGTCGCGCGCTTGTCACCCTCGGCCATGCCCGCACTCTAGGACCGGCCGCACGGGGCGCGGCGCCGACCCGCTCAGATCCCGGCGACGCGGCCCACCAGATTGACCTTCACGCCGATCCGGTCGAACATCGCCGCCTTGGCGATGAGCGCCTTGTCGGCCGTCTCGGCGTCGGGGGCGTAGACGACCTGCGCGTGGTTGGCCTTGTGCCGCGCCATGAACTGATCGCGCGAGACGTCGTGCAGCACGACGTGCGCGATCGGCCACTCCGGGTTCGTCGCGGCCTTTCGCCGCTCGGTCTCCTCGGCGGGCAGTTCGACCGCCGTCCCACGGAAGATGTCGACCTGGAGGATGCCGTCGGCGATGAACACACGAGAGACGACCAGTTCGCCCGGGCGGGACACGCCGTTGACGGTGGAGCCGCCGGCGGGGAAGAACACCGGGTCCTGACGCCAGCCCTCCGCGTGGTCCCATCCGCCCAGGTGGGAGGCCGGGACCGACCCCGAGATCTCGTACACCCAGACGAACCGGCCGTCGTAGTCCTCGCCCCATCGCACGTCGTGCAGGGTGTTGTCGGACACGAGGCCCATGGCGCTCCACACGCGGTCGGTGACCAGCGCGTCCACGGCGACGCCTTCGTCGGCCTCGTTGAAGTGCGGCAGCGGACGGCCGGCGAACAGCTCACGCTCACCGTCGCGGGAGCGCACGGGCGGGCGCTCGGTGGAGTTCAGCATCCCTTCGGCGAGGTCGGAGGCCGGCACGAGATCCTTCAGGCCCTGCTGATACTGGATGCCGATGGCGTCCACGCCGAAGTCGTCGGCCATACGCAGGGCGGCGATGTACATCTTCATCTGCCACTGCACCTGGCCGCGCGTGAGCTCGGTGGCCTCATCCTCGCCGAGGCGGAAGGTCATGCCGTGGGAGACGAGCCACTCGTACGCGGCGTCGGCCTCCTCGTCGGGCACGCGCAGCATCTCGGCGTACAGCGCCGACTGCGAGAGCCGCTCCTTGTAGATCCCGATCGGGTTGAGCAGCTCGTCGTCGAAGATCGCGTTGTACATGCCCATGCAGCCCTCGTCGAAGACGCCGATGAGCGCCTTCTCGGCCAGCAGCTGGTCGCCCAGGGCACGTCCGAGCTGCACCTCGGCGGTGTCGGGGAGGGTGGGGAGCGCACGCACGTGGGAGGCGTCATGCGTGATGCGGCCGGTCTCGCACCACTGGCGGATGCCCTCCGCGAACCACTCGTCGGAGAAGTCGACCGACCAGATGCTGGAGTACTCCTTGCCCATCTTCGTCAGGCCCGCGTTCAGTCCGAGCAGGCCGACGAGGCCCGGCCAGTCCCCCGCGAAGTTCGCGACGGTGAGGATGGGCCCCTCGTGGGTGCGGAGCCCGGGCAGGACGTGGTGGGAGTACTGCCACACCGCTTCGGCGACGATCAGCGGGGCATCCACGGGAATGCGCGTGAAGACCTCGAGACCCATCCGCTGGCTGGAGATGAAGCCGTGCCCGGTGGCGGGGTCGACGTCGTTGGCGCGGATGACGCTCCAGCCGAGCGACTCGAACGCGCGCGTCACCGCCGCCTCCATGGCGGCCTGCGTGGCCCAGCCGGCGACGTTGGCCGACTCGCGGAGGTCTCCGCTCGCGATGAGGTAGGCGGTCTTCGGCTCGCTCTGGGGGCGGGTCACGGGGGCGGGCAGGGTGTAAGTGCTCATGCGTTGTCCTCGACTAGCTGACGGGCGTGGGATGCGGTGGCGGTGTGGCTCGCTCCGACTCCGAGACGGAGGCGAGCGGGGGTCTCGGAGGTGGTGGCGGAGATCGGCAGCTCGCGCCCGGCCAGCAGAAGGCGATCGAGCTCGAGCGTCCCGCCGTGCACGTGCAGCGCGACCGTCTCACCGTCGATCTCGACGCGCCCCCACCCCGTGCCCGTGGTGAACAACGAGCGGAAGGGCCGGTCGCCGACGGGGTCGAAGGCGAGCGTGCGGGTGGGCGCGTCCCACTGGACGCCGCTGAAGGCCAGCAGCAGTCCCCATGACGCGAGCGAGCGCGCATAGTGGTTGCCGCACTCGATCTCGTTCCACGGATTGCGCGCGTCGCCGGCGTACCGGGCGCGCACGGCGCGCTCGATCCGCAGCGCCTGATCCGGAAGGCCGGCGTAGACGAGGGATGCGGCCACCTGGTGCTCGACGCCGGTCCACACCTCGTCGGAGTACACGAAGGGGATGGCGGGCCGCCCGCCGCGCGGCCACGAGGCCAGCAGGAGTCCGCCCTCGTCGTTGAGGGCGTAGACGCGCTGCGTGCTCTCGTGCGTGCTGAGGTCGTCGCGGAAGTTGTGCGTGACGACGGCGCCCAGCGCGCTGCGCAGCCGGTGGCGCGGGAGGAGGTCGCCGAGCCCGTTGATCCACGCATGGAACTGGCCCAGCAGCTGGTCGGAGAGCACCCCGTCGCCGTACTGGTACCGGTGCGCGTCGACGTCGTCGATCACCTGCCGGTAATACTCCCCGTTCCACAGCACGTCATCCATGCCGCCGGAGGCGCGCTCGGCCCGGTCACGCCATCCCGCCGCCCGCGCGGAGTCGCCGAGGTGGTCGGCCATGCGCGCTCCCGCTTTCAGGGCCGCGGCGAAGAAGCCGTTCGCGAGCGGTTCAACACCGTGGAATTCGATGTCGTAGGTGTTGTGCAGCTCACCGTCGAGCAGTCCGTCCCCATCCCGATCCCAGGCATCGACCGCGTGCTCGAGGGAGCGGACGGCGGCCGGCCACAGTTCGCGGAGGAAGTCGTCATCGCCGCAGAACCGCCACTCCCGGTACAGGCGCAGGAACGTCCCGAGCTGGCCGTCGACGGCGGGCCCCATGAACCAGGACGGACTGCCGAACACGCGATTGGACCGGAACTTCTGCGCCCCCGCGGCATCCGTCTCCAGCAGGTACTCCACGCGTCGCGCGCTGCGCTCCAGTGATGGGAACAGCCACGCCATGGTCTGGGCGTACGACCACACGTGGGTGCACGTCCCCTCGCAGGACCCGGAGTGGTCGAAGGATCCCTCCCACGCCGCGAAGACCGGCCCCTCCCCCAGCTCCGGATTCGGCGTCTCGACGACGAAAGCGGTGGTGGATCGGGCTGCGGCGAGGTTCGCCCCCACCGCATCCGCTACGACCGGATCCAGTGTGCCGCCGTAGAGCGCGTCGACGAAGGCGAGTGTGGCGGCCTCCAGCTCGGGCAGCGCGCCGTGCAGGTGGCTCGCCGCCGCCCACGCATCCGGCCACAGCATCGCGTAGTGGTTGCGCACGACCTCGTCGGCATGCGGATCGTCGAACACGATGTGGCCCCGCCAGGCACGTCGCCGGTTCGGGAAGCTCCATGCCAGCACGAACTCGAATGCGCGGCTCTCGCCGGGGGCGATGTCGTGGACGATGCCGAGCGATCCCGTGCGCAGGCGGGGGAGCCGCTCGAACAGCTCCTCCTCCGTCATGGGTGCGGATGCGTCGGCCGGTACCGAGTCCGCGAACAGACCGCGCGGACGGTCCTCGAGGGTGAGCTTCGGTTCCGGGTCGAGGCGGCCGTCGTCGGAGAGGTCGTTCCAGAACAGGCGCGGTCCGTCGGGCCAGAACCCGGTCACCCACTGCGGCTTCACGGTGGTCGCCGCATCCGTGGTGGTGAGACTGAGGGTGCCGTAGCCGGGGTCGTCCTCGGGGAGGCGGATGCCGAAGTCCAGGCCCCGCACGTCGCCTTCGTCGCGCCACCGCACCGTCTGCGCGGCGCGCATGCCGAAGGGGCCCTCGCCGCGCCCGGCGGTATGGCTCACACTGCCGACGATCGTCACGGCGACGGAGCGGTCGCCGGGATTGGTGACGGTGTAGCGCAGCACCGCACCGGGAATCCCGGAGGCGTCGGCGTCGAGGGGGACGAGGGGCGTGAAGGCGCGAAGCGACACCTGGACGGGGAGGACGTCGTCGGCGAAGTCGATGTCGACGACCGGATACTCCCCGTGCATCGTCGCCGACTGCAGACGCGGCAGGCCGGCGAGCCGGTCGAAGGGGTAGCCCGCGTCGCCGTCGTGGCGGCCCGTCAGGCGCGCTTCCAGGACGCGGGTCACCGCGGGCCCGCTCAGCGGCGCGGCGTGGATCGCGAAGAAGGAGTACGGGTTGAACCGCCCTTTGTCGGGGAGGTTCTCCAGTTCCCAGTCACGGAGTTCTCCGCGGGCGCCGAGCGACACGTTCCCCGTGCCCAGTCCCCCCAGCGGGAACGCCGCCCGCTCCGCCGTGTGCGGGATGGCACGGGCCCGCCGCGTCACGCAGCCACCGCCGCGGGATCCGCAGGCGTGCGCGCCACGCCCGGACGGCTCGACGGCCGGTGCACGGGGGGTGCGTCATCGGCGCCGAGCGGGCAGCGGACGGACATCGGATCCTCCTCGATCGACGGCGGACGAGCCGCGTCCGCCGTACCGCGTTCACTTTAGACGAAATCGATTTCACGATCAACCGAGGGCACACGCCGGGAGTTTCGACGCGGCTACGGCCCTGAGCGCGGCGGAGTGACCGCGCGTCAGGCGGTGTTCGCGCCGCGTGCCGGGCGCACCTCGTTGCGCAGCACCACCGTGCGCGCGGGCTGATCATCGCCGTTGATGCGCTCGAGCAGCATCTTGGCCGCCGTGACGCCCATGTGGCGCGCGGGGAGCCGCACCACGGTGACGGCGTTGGGCGTCAGCGTCGTGAACGGGAGCGAGCCCACGACGGCCACGCCGATCTCGGGTGGGGTGAGCGCGTGCTCGGTGAGGACCTGGATCGCGCCGACGCCGAGGAGGTTGTTCGCCGCGACGACGGCGTCGGGCGGCTCGGGGAGAGCGAGGAGCTCCTCCATCGCCTCACGGCCGCCGTCGACGCGGAACGTGGAGTACCGCAGCAGTTCCTCGGAAGAGGCCTCCGGGAAGTGCCGCGCGACGACGCCACGCCACCCCTCCGCGCGCTCGTACGCCGTCTCGATGTGCTGCGGACCGGTGATGCAGGCGATCCGGCGGTACCCGGCCTGAACGAGGTTCTCGGTCGCCGCCTGGCCGGCGGTGCGATTGGCCATGACGACACCGTCGATGTCGTAGCCGGTGCCGCGGTCGACCGCGACGACCGGCCGCCCGGTGGCCAGGAGGTCGTCAAGGTTGGAGTGATCGGATGCCGCGGCCAGGATCACGCCCGCCATGTGCTCGGCGATCGCGATCTGGAGGTAGGTCGCTTCCTTCTCGATCTCGGAGTCGGTGTTGCACAGGACGACGGAGTACCCCGCCTGCGAGGCGACGTCCTCCACTCCACGCGCCATCTCGGTGAAGTAGGGGTTCTCGATATCGGGGATGACGAGCGCGATCACTTCCGAGGCCTGGCGGCGGAGGGTTCGCGCGGTGCGGTTGGGTGTGAAGTTCAGCTGACGCGCGGCCTCGCGCACGGCGAGGGTCTTGGAGTCCGACACCCCGATGCCGTTGAACACGCGCGACACCGTGGCCGGTGAGACGCCGGCGAGCTTCGCGACCTCGTAGATCGTGGCCATCTCACCCCATCCCGCGCCGCGGCCCGCGTTGACTTTCCCCGCGAGCCAACAGTACCGTGTTGAAATCGATTCCAAGCGCTCGCCGCTTCTTCGACGCCCCCGCGTACCGAGACGAGGATGTCCTGCCCGATGAATGCACCGCGCGTACCCGCCCCTGATCTTTCGTCCATCTCCGGTCTGCGGCCGCTGCAGACCCGGTCCATCTCCCCGGAGAACTTCGACGGCGCGGTGGGTGGAGGCGGCCGGGCCACGGAAGGCACGGGGGCCGCCAGTGCGCGCGATCTCGGGCCCGGGTGGAAGATCTCCCCGAGCGTCGACATCAAAGCCGGTGAGACGTTCGATCTGGCCGCGATCGAGGGCGCCGGGAAGATCACGCACATCTGGATCACCACGCACACCGACAACTGGCGCACCCTCGTCCTGCGGGCGTACTGGGACGGCGCCGACGAGCCCGCCGTCGAAGTGCCGTACGGCGACTTCTTCTGCAACGGGTGGGGCGTGTTCGCCCAGGTGAACTCGCAGCCGATCGCGGCGAATCCGCACGGCGGGTTCAACTCGTACTGGCCCATGCCGTTCCGAGACGGGGCGCGCCTGACGCTGGAGAACACCTCCGTCGTCGATGTGCGCGTCTACTTCCAGATCACCTACGAAATCGGCGGGGACTACACCGGAGACGGCTACTTCCACGCGCAGTGGCGGCGCTCCAACCCGCTCGGCGAGCTCGTCCCGCACACGATCCTCGAGGGCATCGAGGGGCAGGGGCAGTACGTCGGCACGTATATCGCGTGGGGTGTGAACTCCAACGGCTGGTGGGGCGAAGGCGAGATCAAGTTCTATCTCGACGACGACACCGACTATCCGACGATCTGCGGAACCGGCACCGAGGACTACTTCGGCGGTGCGTGGAACTTCGACATCCCCGGTCAGGGATACACCGAGTTCTCCACCCCGTACCTGGGGATGCCGCAGGTCGTCCGCCCCGACGGGCTCTACGTCAGCCAGCAGCGCTTCGGCATGTACCGCTGGCACCTGCTGGACCCGATCTTCTTCTCCTCCGGAGTGCCGAAGGTCGACATCCAGGCGCTCGGGTGGCGCAGCGGATGGCGCTACCTGCCGCTGCGCGACGACATCGCCTCCACGGCGATGTTCTACCTCGACCGGCCCACCGCGCGCCGGCCGAAGTCACCGACCGCCGACGACATGGAGGTCCACCTAGGGACCGCCCCCGTGCCCGACATCGGCGCCACCCCTCCCCGCGCGCCGCAGGACTGAGGACCATGAAGGCGCCGCGGGCCGCCGGGACGGGACTCCTCGTCGTGGCCCTGGCACTGTCGGCCTGCTCGGCGGCGCCTGAGGTGCCCTCGCCGGACGCCCCCCTGCGCGGCGAGGTCGCGGACGGCGTGACGGTGGTGGGGGTCTCCGACGGAGACCTGTGGCCCAGCTGCTGGGCGGACGACGACGCGCTCTACGCCGCGAACGGCGACGGCGGCGGATTCGGCTTCGAGTTCTTCGACATCGCGGTCAATCGCCTCACCGGTTCACCCGAAGACGAGGCGGGAGTGGAGGGCGAGTTCCTCGCCGGCGGAGACGCGCTCGGCCAGGTGTGGTCGGGCGCGCAGTTCACCCGCAAGCCCACCGGGATGCTGTGCACCGACGAGGCGATCTACCTCGCCGTGCAGGATCTGCGGCTCGACTTCAACGAGGCCCCGGCAGCGACGATCGCCCGCAGTGACGACTACGGCGAAACCTGGACGTGGGATACGGCCACCCCGATGTTCGGTGACGGCGTCTTCACGACGATCTGGTTCGCCGACTACGGAAAGGCGGGCCGGCACGCACCTGACCCGGAGTATGCGTACGCGTACGGCCTCGACGGCAATTGGCGCGACTCCTTCGACGACTCGGCGCCCGATCCCACCGAGCTCTTCCTGGCACGGGTTCCGCTGGCGTCGGTGCAGGACGCGGCCACGTGGGAGTTCTACGCCGGCGAGCCCGGCGCCTCCGAGCCGACGTGGAGCCCGGACATCGCGCGCAAGCGGCCGGTGCTGATCGACGAGCGGCGGAGATACCCGACGGACGCGGCGGTGCAGCCGGGACAGACCGTCGGGGCTCGGAACCTCAGCGTCCTCTCGCAGGGCGGGGTGACGTTCCTGCCGGCGCTCGAGCGATACGTCTACACCTCGTGGACCGAGCTCACCTTCGAGTTCTACGAAGCTCCCGCACCGTGGGGGCCGTGGGAGCTGTTCCTCTCCGAGGACTTCGGGCCGTACCCGTGGACTCAGGACCGCTTCGGCGGCTACGGCACATCGATCCCCTCGAAGTTCCTGTCCGAGGACAACCGCCGCGTGTGGGTGCAGTCCAACGTGTGCCCCTGCGCCCCGGCGGGCATGTCGTCGTATTGGTTCGGCCTGCGACCCCTCGACCTGGATCTGGACGGGTGAAGGCGGCAGCATCCGGGCATCGACGACGCAGACGCGTCCGCTGACGGAGCGGACCAGGCGAGGAGAGAAGGAGAGTGCGATGAGGCCTCGAAGAACAGCGGTGGCAGGAACGGCCATCGCGGGCCTGGCCATGGCGGGGGTGCTCGCCGTCGGCGGCATCAGTCCGGCGCTGGCCACGGATGCGAAGACCCCGGTGACGGTGGTGGAGAAGCTGACCGGCCCCGACGCCCCGAACAACACGTGGGGGCGGTGGGACATCAAGGCGACCGACCTGGGCGTGATGTGGGACGGCGGTGACGGACGCATCCTCACGGCGTTCGGCGACACCTTCGGCAACGGCTGGGTGGGGCCGGGCGGAGGGTCGGGACCCAACGGCAACTGGCGCAGCAACGTGCTGGTGCGCTCCAGTGACCGCGACCTCTCCGACGGCATGCTCTTCGAGAGCGCCCCGCAGTCGCCCCAGGGCATCGCCAAGGAGCTGATCCCGTCCAAGAAGGTCAGCGGCGACGAGATGACCACGATTCCCACGGCGGGGATCTCGGTGGGCGATCGTCAGTACATGGGGTTCATGTCGGTGCGCCAGTGGGGCGAGCCGGGCTACTGGGACACCAACTACGCCGGGATCGCCTATTCCGACGACGACGGGGAGAACTGGACGGTCTCATCCACGAAGTGGGAGAACGACGCCGACGGGACGAATCCGTTCCAGATGCAGGCTTACGTCAAGAAGGGCGGCGACGTCTACGTCTTCGGCACCCCCAACGGACGCCAGGGCGCCGTGCACGTGGCCAAGGTCTCGCCCCGGAAGATCCTCGACAAGGGCTCCTACCGCTACTGGGACGGCCGGCGCTGGTCGAAGTCGGAGGCGGATGCGGCGCCCGTGGTCCCCGCACCGGCCAGCGAGCTCTCCGTGCACTACGACAGCTTCAGCAAGCGGTTCCTGCTGATGACCCTGTCGGGCGAGGACATCGTCCTGCGCACGGCGAAGAACCCGGAGGGCCCGTGGACCGACCCGCAGGTCGTCGCCAGTTCGTCGGACTACCCGGGCCTGTACGGCGGGTACTTCCATCCGTGGAGCGCCGACGGCGTCATGTATTTCGCGATGTCGCAGTGGAGTCCGTACAACACCTACCTCATGCGCATGCAGATCGACCGCGACGGCGTCATCGTCAATCCCAACCTCGTGGCCGACCCGAGCTTCGAGCGCGGCACGACGATGGGCGACGGCACGAACGGCACGTGGGGGTGCACCCCGAACTGCGGGATCGACACGGCTCCTCCGGAGTCGTTCTCCGGTGATCGCAACGCGTTCGTGCGCTTCGACTCCGGTTGGCGGAACATCTGGCAGAACGTCGACGTGCAACCGGGAACCGACTACCGGCTCACTGGGTTCGTGCGCACCTCGATCAACAGCGATGCCGGGTTTTTCGGCGCACGCTCGCTGGACGGCCAGGTGATCGGCGAGGCCCACTTCATTTCGGTCGGTCCCTGGACGAAGTTCACCGTGGACTTCAACAGCGGCGCCCATGAGGACGTGCAGGTCTTCGCCGGGGTCTGGACGAACAGCGGGGACATCTGGCTGCAGGCCGACGACATCGCCCTGATCCGGCGGTGATGCGGGCGGCCGGTCCGCGGGCGCGCTGCCCCGGGCCGGCCGCCCCGGCCTCATCACGAACTCATCGAAGCGGCGACGGGCGCGCACGGGTGACCGCCTCGCGCACCCAGGCCTCCACCCGGGTGGCGACCTCCCGCGGCTGCAGGGCATCGGTGCCGATGACCTCGGCCGCCCAGCGAGGATCGCCCTTCGACCAGTCCGCCCACCGGCCCCACCGCATCCCGGTGGCGTTGTCGAGGCGGATCACCTCGGCGCCGTCAGCGGGATCGAGGGTGTGCCGCAGGAACCACTCGCCGAACCGGATGTGGTGCACGATGTCCGCTTCCGCATATCCGCGCCGTCGAAGGCGCTCGGCGCGAACGGCCGCCGAGCAGTGCAGCAGACACACCTCGATCGCGTCGAGACGATCCGCCGAGGGTGCGGCCAAGAGCTCTCCCATCGGCACCTGACCGAACAGCACGAGGTGCACGCCGCTCGTCTGAAGCGATACCGCCCTCTGCACCCACTGCTCGACTGCGGCGTGCCGCCACGCGGTGTCGGCGTCGGGCGGCACCCCCACGCTGTCGAACTCCGCGCACTCCAGCGGCAGGCCCCGGGCCGCATCGGCCAGTGCAGCAAGCGTGGTGGACTTCCCGGCCGCGCTGGCGCCGGTGACGAGGAGCAGCACGGTCCTCCTCGGGTCGTCTCGCCTGCGTCGCTTTCGGCGTCGCGGCTATTTGAGGCCGGCCATCTTGATGTTGCCGATGATCTGGCGCTGGAAGATCAGGAAGATGATGATGACCGGTGCCGCCGCGAGGGTGGACCCGGCCATGAGCAGCCCCAGCTCGGTCGCCCGCTCCGAGCGGAACGTGGCGAGGTACTGCTGCACGACGAACTGGTCGGGCGAGGTGATCGTGAGGATCGGCCACACGTAGGAGTTCCAGTAGGCGAGGAACGCCGTGATCCCCATCACCACGAACGGCGGCTTCGACAGGGGCAGGAAGACGTTGACGAAGATGCGGAAGCGTCCGCAGCCATCGAGCATCGCCGCCTCCTCGAGGCTCGAGGGGATGCTGAGGTAGAACTGCCGGATGAAGAAGATGGTCCCCGCGCTGGCCGCGCCCGGGATGACCAGGACGGCGAGCGTGTCGAGCATCTGCAGGTTCGTCACGACGATGAAGCTCGTCAGCAGGATGGTCATGCCGGGGATGAACATCGTCGTGATGACGATGACCCACAGCGTGCGCTTGAAACGGAAATCCAGGCGCGCGAAGGCGTACGCCGCGAGCGAATTGACCGACAGGGCGAGCACGGTGAACAGCACCGCTCCCAGGAAGGTCCACAGCATCGTCCGGGTGAAGGTCGGATCGGCCAGGATCTGCGCGTAGTTCTCCCACAGCCACACCTCGGGGAAGAACTGGAACGGCGTCTGCACGACCTCGGTGCGCGACTTGAAGCCGGCGATCACCATCCACGCGAGCGGGAACAGCGCGGCCAGGACGAAGACCACTCCGATGATCGCCTTGCCGACCGCGAACAGCCACCACCGCGCGTCGCGCGTGACGCGACGCGTCGGGAGGACGGCGGGGGATGCGACGGCCATCAGTCGACCAGCCTCTCGGAGTTGACGAATCGGAAGACCAGCGCCGAGACCGACCCCAGCACCACGAACAGCAGTAGCGCCGCCGCGATGGAGTAGCCGACGTTGATGTCGTTGCGGAAGTGGTTGAAGATGAACAGGTTCGGCAGCGTGGTGGAGTCCAACGGCCCGCCGCCGGTCATCACGAGGGGCAGTTCGAACTGCTGGATGGCCGCGACGAATCCGGTGATGAGGAGATACAGCAGCACGTTCTTCATCTGGGGGATCGTGATGTACCGCGTCTTCTGCCACCAGTCGGCGCCCTCCATCGCCGCCGCCTCGTAGTACTCCGTCGGCACGTCCACCATCGCCGCGACCATGATGAGCGAGGTCAGGCCCATCCCCAGCCAGATCGCCGGGATCGCGATGGCCAGCAGCGCCCACGCCGGGTCGCCGATCCACGCGATCGGGTCGATGCCGAACAGCGACAGCGTGGCGTTGAGCAAGCCCCCGGAGTAGTTGTAGATCAGCGCGAAGATGATCGAGGTGATGACGGCCGAGATGATCGTCGGGATGTAGATGCTCACCTTGAGCAGTCCGGCGAAGCGGCGCGAGACGCTCACGACGAGGCTGGCGAAGAAGAATGCCAGGATGAGCATCGGCGGCACGGTCATGGCCACGAACGCGAACCCGCGGCCGATCGCGGCCCAGAACAGCGGGTCGCTCAGCACGTTGGTGAAGTTCCGCCAGCCGACGAACTCCGGGTCTTTGTAGAAGCTCCAGTCCTGGAACGACAGGAAGGTCGCATAGACCGCCGGCCACGCGACGAAGATGCCCAGCAGCACCACCGCCGGCAGGATGAACAGGTAGGCGCTCCGGCCGTCGCGGAACCTCGTGCGGCTGACGCCGCCGCGGGGTCGGCGACCGGGCAGGATCATCGGCTCGGTCTCGGTCATCATCGTCTGCGTCGCGGTCACGTCGCACCTCCTCGTGCTCACACCGGCGACCCGGGGGCCGAAGCGATCGGCCCCCGGGTCGGGTGAGGTCAGTCCTTCGGCGCCTTGCTGGGCAGGTCGTCGCGCTGGATCACCGTAGTGATCGCGTCGCTCGCGGTCTTGATCGCGTCATCCACCGAGGCAGCGCCCTTCATGGCCGACTCCATCGCGGTGCCGACGGCCAGCGAGACATCCCACGGGTAGGTGGGCTCGGGGATGGCCGTGGGTGCGATGTCGTTCACGATGATGCCCGACCAGGGTGCATCCGCCGCCGCCGGGTCGGCGGCCACAGCCTCCTGCACGGCGTCGCGCACGGGCACCTTCGTGAACTGCGTGTTGACGAAGAACGGGACGAGGTTCTCGGCGTCGCCACCGATGGCCCACTCGAGGAAGGCGCCGGCGGCTTCGGCGTTCTTCGTCTTGGCGTCGACCACCCACTTGAAGTTGCCGAGCGTCGTGGCGGTGTCGCCGGCTGCGGAGTCGGCGTTCGGGAACGCGCCGATGCCGGTCGCACCGAGCAGGTCGGGGAAGTCCGAGCCGATCTCCGACATCATCCACGAGCCGGAGACCTTGAAGGCCACCTTCTCCTCGCCGAAGTCCTGGCCTTCGACGTAGGCGGCCAGCGCCTGCTTGGGCATGTAGCCCTCGTCCCACAACGACTTGTAGCTGTTCATCAGCTCGCGGTATCCGTCATCGTCGATGTCAGGCTCGCTCCAGTCCGATGACAGCGCGGTGTGACCGGCGAAGTTGTACTGCTGGCCGACGGTCGACCACGCGAAGGTCGGCGCATCGCTGGCCGGGGAGATGCAGTACTGACCCTCGCCCAGAGTGGGCTGGATGGCCGCGCACATGTCGAGCAGCTCGCTCCAGGTGGCCGGTCCCGTCTCGGGGTCGAGGCCCGCGGCGGAGAGCATGTCCTTGTTCCAGAAGAGCACGGTCTGCGGCTCGAGCAGGAGCGGGTAGGCGTAGAAGGTGTCTCCGACGGCGGACACCGGCTTCGCGGCGTCGATGATCTCCCCGAGCGCCTCGTCGGAGACGATCCCGTTGAGCTCGTGGAGCTGCCCGGCGTTGACGGCGTCCTGGATCGCACCCGGGTGGGTGTAGACGTCGGGCGCCTTGCCTGCGGCCTGAGCCGACTTCATCTTCTGGTCCCACGCGTCGGCCGGCACCTCCGTGGCGACGACCTTGACCTCGTCCTGGGACTCGTTGAACTGCTTGACGATGTCGGCGTACCACTCGTTCTCGGCAGGCGTGAACGTGCGGTGCCAGAACTGAACCGTAGCGACACCGTCCTCGCCGCTCCCGCCGCCGCTGGCTCCGCACCCCGCCAGCAGTGCGCCGATGCCGAGAGCACTGATCGCAATGACCGCGCCACGACGGCTGCGCGATGTCGTCCGCTTCATGACTTCCTCCTCAGGAGCCGACTCGTCGATGAGTCCTTCGCTGTATCCGACCTCCGTGGTCGGTCTTGGTGCCGAGCGGGCGGCGGCCCGGAGCCGACGTCATGAGCTCGTCGGGGCCACACTAGACGAAATCGATTTCATCTGCAACGGCGACGATCATCGTCACTTCTCGGGCCGCGTGGGTGTGCTTCCGGGAGCGGGGCGACCGCTGTCCTCGCGGCCCTCAGGCGAGATGTGCAAGCCCGCGCTAATCTCCAGACCTGAGTGCAATCGATTTCAGCACCGCGTCCGCCATCGAGTCGACGCCGCCGTACGCACCAGCCCGGGGCGGCGTCAAGCTCCCCGCGCGATGACGTGGCCGCGACGGCGTCCCGCGTGACGGCGCGCGCGGCGATCACCGGCAGTCCACCTCGCCCCCGCCCGCCGCCGGGCTGGGGTGGCGGTCACACGCCGCGCTCTGCGAGTGCAGAGAGGTCCGCGACTAGTTCCGACAAAGACCACCCGGCGGTCACCGGGTTCAACACCCCGGTCAGACGACTTAGGCCATGATCGGCGATCGGACTGCCGGCTGCGCCGCACAACGCACCGACGAGGGCAGGAAGGCTGTCCTGGTGACGCGTGATCGATAGCGCGAGGGGGAGCGCCCGCTCGTGATCACCGTCGGTGCCGCGCAGGATGGCCAGCGCCAGCGGCAGCGTCTCGGTGACAGTGCCGCCGTGGCTGTAGGTGCGCGGGGCGAACCGGGCCACGAGCGCCGGCACTGCAGCGAACGGCGAGGGCGCCGCATCCACAAGGGCGAACGCTTCGCGGATGCCGTCGACGAGCCAGTCGTCAGCGGCGGCGAGGTCGGTGGCGTCTTCGAGCGCCGTGGCGAGCGCCGTTTCCCCGAGGAGCGAGGAGACCAGCCGGGCGACGACGGCTGCCGCGTGCACGCCGACGTCGTCATGCGTCAGCGTGGCGAGATCGCGCGCGACCTCTGCCGCCACCCGAGGCTCAGCCACGGCGATACCGACCGCCAGGGATCCGGGCAGGGCGGTGTCGTCGTAGAACGCCGGGTTGTCCGCACCGGTCTGCGGCGGCCGGAGGCCAGCTGCCGCGTTCAGCAGCGCGGAGCGCTGCGCCGGTCCAGCCCAGGCGTCCTCCCCCGAGACGAGCCCGATCCAGGTCTCGAAGAGCGAATCGGCCGTCCACTCGTGCGTGTCCAGGAGCGTGCGCGCGGCGATGGCGAAGCCTTCGGCGTCGTCGGTGGCGACCAGCGGCGCTGCGCCGACCGCGGAGAGGACGAACGGAAGGACCGGACGGATGACGCGGCTGCTGTCCAATTGGGCCGCCCCCTCGCGGAGCATCCCCCGCACCCACGGGTCTCGTACCGTCCGGTGCTCGCTGGCCGGCGCCCCCAGCGCGTCACCCAGTGCGAGCCCGCGCACGAGAGCGGTCGCGCGGTGGCGGCGGTTCGAAGTCGTCATGCGCGTCGCTCCCGGTCGGCTTCGGCCCGGGCGACGAGTGCATCGGCGAGATCGATGAGATCGGTGCCGGCAGTCGCCTCGATGCAGCGGCCGGTGACCGCACGTACCCGTGCCACCCGATCCGGCGGAAGTGCCGCGGCACCGTGCAAGGCGCCTGCGACGGCTCCGCCCATGGCGGCGATCGTGTCGGAGTCGCGGCCGATGTTCACGCCCGACTCGATGACGTCCAGGCGGCCATCGACGGCGCGGAGCAGCCCCACGCACAGCGCGAGGGCCTCGGGAGCGACATCGGCCCACATGTAGTGGCGCAGCGGGATGGCCTCGAACAGCGTCTCCTCCGCTTCTGCCGGCGACGCGCAGCCCTCGACCAGGTCCAGCGCGCGGCGGACCAGACGCAGCGACCACGAGTCGGCAGGCAGGGCGGAGAGCATCGCATCCAGGACCGGCTCGAACGTCTCCGACACCATCGCGACGGCGACGCCGGCCGCCACAGCCTCGGCGCAGAAGACGCCGTCGCGCGAATGGCTCACCCGGGCATCGGCCACCGCCATACGACGGGCGAGGTTCACATCCCCGGCGGCGTAGACGCCGATCGGGGCGACGCGCATCGCGGCGCCGTCGCTCCACATCTCGGCGTTGCGACGACCGCTGGCCGGTGGCCGAAGGCCGGCCTGCAGATTCGCGATCGCGATCATCTCGCTGAACCCCGCTCCGTGGAACCCACCGCGCTGGCGCCGCAGCGCCTCCTGCCATGTCCGGGCGACGACGTCCGAGGTGAGGGCGTCGCCGGCAGCGAGCACCCCGCGAGCGCACAGCACCGCGTACTCGGTGTCGTCGGTGCCCGCGGCATCCTCCTCGACGAAGTCGGTCACCCGACCCCACCGCTCCCGGATCGCCGGCAGGGTCATCCCCTCGGTCGGGGCGCCCATGGCATCCCCGATGGCCAACCCCAGGAGGGCGCCCCGGGCGCGGTCCGTGTCCATGTGACTCACATTCTCAGAACGTTTTGCGTCTTATGTCGTCTTCTGCCTGCGACGTAACCAGGAATTTACACGGTCACGTTTGCGTCTGCGGTCCGATTCTCGCATGCTGGTGCAAAACCTTTTGCGATGTGAGGAGCACGATGGTCGGCATTCGCGACGTCGCCGAGGCCGCCGGGGTGAGCGCATCCACAGTGTCCCAGGTCGTCACAGGGAAGCGCCCCGTCGCCGCGACCACGCGCGCTCGCGTGGAGGATGCGATCGCCCGTCTCGACTACCGCCCGCACCCCGGCGCCGCGCAATTGCGCGGCGGACGCAGCGGCACCATCGCCCTGGTCGTCCCGACGCTGGAGAACCCGTTCTATCCCCTCGTCGCTGCCGGGATGCAGGACATCCTCGTGCCCCGCGACCTGCTTCTGACCATCACCGACTCCTCCGGACCCCGTCGTTCGGACAGCGCCATCCGCCGACTGGTCTCCAGGCGCGTGGACGGCATCGTGGCGGCACCCTTCGGTTTCTCCACCGAGACGCTGGCGGAGTTGCGCGACGCGGGAGTGCCGTTCGTCACGCTGGGCGCAGCGCCGGTTCCCGGGGGCGACCTCGTCCACACCGATGACGTCGAAGGCGCACGGGAGGTGACCGCCCATCTCCTGTCGCGCGGCTACCGCCGCATCGCGTTCCTCGGCGGCGACGAGAGCGCCACGCCCACCCGGCAGCGACTGGAGGGCGTGCGCAGCGCACTGGCGGCTGCGGGCGGCGATCCGGCTGCGGCCGCCGTCGCCTTCACCGACTTCACCCGCGAGGGCGGACGGCAGGGCACTCGCGAGCTGCTGGCCCGCGACCCCGCACCGGATGCGATCGTCGCGGCCAACGACCTGATGGCCATCGGCGCCATCGACGTGGCCCGGGAGCAGGGGTTGCGCGTGCCCGACGATCTGGCCGTCACGGGATACGACGACATCGAAGCCGCGTCGCTCATCACTCCGTCGCTGACGACCGTGGAGAACCCCGCGCGTGAAATCGGTCGCGCGTGCGCGCGCCTGCTGCTGGAGCGCCTGGACGGGGCAGTGGAGAACGTGACGCGAACCGTGGCCCTGTCACACCGGCTGATCATCCGCGAATCCAGCTGAGTTCCCCAGCATCCCCTTCAACCACCATCAGAAAGAGCAACATGAGCACAATCAAGCGCGGGCTCGCGGCGACCGGTCTCATCGCCGCCGCCGCGGTAGCCCTGGCCGGCTGCACCGGCAGCAGCACGTCCGAGGGCGTCAGCTATTGGGGTGCGTTCTACGCGCCCACCACCGAAGAGGCCTTCCAGGAGATCTTCGTGGACGGCTTCAACGAGGACAGCGATGTCGCCGTCTCGATGGAGGTCAAGGAGCTGATCACGATCGGTCAGCTCACCGATACCGCCGTCTCCGCCGGCCAGGCCCCTGACGTGATCTACACCGACGGCCCGTCGTCAGCATCCGACTTCGCCCGCGCCGACCGCACCCTGCCGTTGGACGAGTACGCGGCCGAGTTCGGCTGGGAGGACAAGCTCCTGCCGTGGGCGTACGAACTGAGCAAGGTCGACGGGAAGATCTCCTCCGTGCCCACCGGCTACGGCTCGATGGTCCTCTACTACAACGCCGAGGTCTTCGCCGAGAACGGGTGGACAGCGCCCACGACGCTCGCCGAGTTCGAGACGGTCGCTCAGGAGGCCGCGGACGCCGGACTCCTGCCACTGGGCGGCGGCAACGCGGGATACCAGGGCATGAGCGAGTGGCTCCTCACGGCCGTGCTCAACGCCGCGGTGGGTCCGGACAAGCTCTACGACGTGCTCACCGGCGAAGCATCCTTCACCGACGCCGAGTTCGTGGCCGCGATCGACCTCATCCAGTCGTGGCTGGACGCCGGTTGGCTCGCCGGCGGACGGGAGTCCTACTTCACCACCGATGACACGGCCAACGTCACCGGGCTCGCCAACGGCACGACCGCGATGTACCTCAGCGGCACGTGGTCGTTCAACTCCATGTCGCAGGTGTTCGAGGATCCGGACGCGTGGGAGTGGGCCCCGCTTCCCTCGCTCAGCGACGCCGTCGAGCCCGGCGTCTTCCCGCTGGCCATCGGCACCGCGCTTTCGGTCAACGCCGACGCGGAAGACCCGGACGCGGCGGCCGCCTTCATCGACTACCTCATCGGCGACGTCGACCGGACCCTGTCGTACACCGCCCGGACGGGGGAGAACCCGCCGCCCCTGGCCATCGGGGCGGACCAGTTCCCGAGCGACGTGGACGAGCGCACCGTTCGCCTGTACAGCGCCATTCCGGAGACCCCGAACGTGGGATACGCCTCGTGGACCTTCTTCCCGCCGCAGACGAACACGTACCTCATCACCGAGTTCGACAAGGTCGTGACCGGCGACATGACCTCCGCCGAATACCTGGCGGGCCTGCAGGCACTGTTCGACGAGGAGTTCGCCGCCGGCGAGACGCTCGCACCGTTCACCCCCGCCAGCCGGGGCTGATCCTTGGCCTCTGTCACGAGCTCACCGCAGACGCGGCGGGGTGCGCGCGCACCCCGTCCGCGTCGGCGGCGACCGCTCTCGAGCACGCGCACCGTCGCCTGGGTGTTCGTCGCGCCGCTGCTGATCGTGAATCTCCTGGTCATCACCGGGCCAGGGGCCGCATCGATCGTCTTCTCCTTCACGGACTGGGACGGCCTGAGCACTCCGGCGTTCGTCGGCCTGGCCAATTACGCCGAGATGCTCTCGTCAGGAGCCGTCCTCAACGCGTTCGTCCACAACATCCTCTGGACGATCTTCTTCCTGATCGTGCCGATGGCGATGGGCCTGGTCGGGGCGTTCCTTCTGTCCCGCATCCGCCGCGGCCAGATCCTCTTCCGCGTCCTGTTCTTCATCCCCTACGTCCTGGCGACGGTCCTTTCCGCCGCGATCTGGCGCCAGATCCTCGACCCTGAGGCCGGCATCGGCGCCGCCTTGGCCGGCCTGGGCATCCCGTTCCTCGCCGATGTCAACTTCCTCGGCAACCCCTCCCTCGCGCTGGGCTCGGTTGCCTTCATCAACACGTGGCAGTGGTGGGGCTTCCTGCTTGTGATCTTCCTCGCCTCCATGCAGGCCGTGGACCCCGCGCTGTATGAGGCCGCTCGCCTGGACGGAGCCGGTCCGGCGCGGGAGTTCTGGAACATCACCCTCCCCTCCATCCGGCCGACGTTCGTCTTCCTCGGTCTCATGACGGTCGTGTGGTCGTTCCTTGTCTTCGACTACATCTACGTGCTCACCCAGGGCGGCCCCGCCGGCTCCACAGACGTCCTCAGCACCGTGATGTACCGGGAGGCGTTCCAGAACCAACGTCACGGTTACGCGTCTTCGATCGCGATGCTGCTCACCGCCATCAGCGCGGCCACGGTCCTCGGATACCTCCTGCTGCGCCGCAAACTGAAATGGGACGTGTGATGAGCACAGCCACTCCGCCCGTCGCCCGCCGTTCCCGGCGCCGCCCGCAGGTCATCACCTGGATCATCCTCGCGATCCTGACCGTGTATGCGCTCGCACCCCTGCTCGTCTTCGCGTTCAATTCGCTGAAGTCCGCGCGGGAGATCGGATCGAACCCGCTCGGGCTTCCGCAGGCCTGGAACTGGGACAACTTCGCGACCGCCTGGGAGCAGGCCCGGATGGGCGGAGCACTGCTCAACAGCGGCATGATCGCCATCGCGACCGGTGTCGGCGTGGCCATCATCGCGTCGATGGCGGCGTACGCGATGACGCGTCTGGACCTTCCCGGCAAGGGCGGCTGGATCGTCTGGCTCCTGGTGTCGTCATCGCTGCCGATCCAGCTGTTCCTCGTCCCCCTGGTCTCATGGTGGTCCCAGCTCCAGCTCTACAACGAGCGCATCGGTCTGGTCATCATCTACTGGGCGGTCTACAGCCCCTTCGCCACTCTCCTGATCAGATCGTTCCTGGTCGGCGTGCCCCGGGAGTTCGAGGAGGCCGCACGCTTGGACGGTGCCGGCGAGTTCCGCCTGTTCTTCCGGGTGGTGCTGCCGATGGTGTGGCCCGGCGTGCTCACCGCGGGTCTGGTCGCTGCCCTACAGGCGTACAACGAGTTCATGCTCGCGGTGACCTTCATCCAGGACCGCGCCTATCAGCCGGTTGCCCTCTCGCTGTATTCCTTCCAGCAGGGCTTCACGACCGACTGGTCACTGGTGAGTGCGGCCGGCATCATCATGGCGCTGCCGGTGGTCATCCTCTTCCTGCTCATGCAGCGGAAATTCATCGAGGGTTACGCGGCCGGCGGGCTGGCCAACTGACCGCCCGCCACATTGCTTCGCTTCCGCGCCGGGACGGGCCCGGTCAGTCCTCGTCGTCCTGCGGGGGTTGCGGGAGATGGTGCCGCGGGCGCCACAGCACGACATCGGTCGCGCGCCGCAGGCGTACGCCGTGACGCAGCGGCACGACGCTGCCCGTCGCACCGGCGGCGAACACGCGCGCGCCGGGGCGCGACTCGCGTTCGTTCATGAGCTGTCGTTCGAGCTCCGACACGCGCCGGGACAGGGAGTGCACCTGCCCCTCGAGCGCGAGGAGCCGCGCGATGGCCGGCAGGCTCATGCCCTCGCCGGACAGGCGCGCGACCTCGCGCAGCTGCTCGACGTGCCGGACGGAGTAGCGGCGCGAGCCGCCCTGCGTGCGGGCAGGGACGACCAGGCCGATGCGGTCGTACTGCCGGAGCGTCTGCGGGTGCATGTTGGACAGCTCGGCGGCCACGGCGATCGCGAAGATCGGCGCATCCTCGTCGATTTCGTGCTCAGCCATTGTGCTCACCCCCGTACGAAATCAGGAGAATCACCGAATTCAGGACGCGCCATGCGGGATGCGTCCTGAAATCGGCGGATCTCCTGATCTCGGTCATGTCAGCTGCGCGCCTTCGACATGAGGTCGGCGCGCGGATTCTCTTTCGGTTCGAGCTCCGAGAACTTCTCCAGCGCCTCGCGGGCCGCGCCGTCCAGGTGCGACGGCACGACGACCTGCACCTCGGCGAGGAGATCCCCCGTGCCCTTGGCCGTCTGCACCCCGCGGCCCTTCACGCGCAACACGCGTCCCGACGGCGTCCCGGGTGCCACTCGGAGCTTCACCGGGTCGCCACCCAGAGTGGGCACCTCGATGGTCGCCCCGAGGGCCGCCTCCGTGAAGGTCACCGGTACGGTCACCCGCAGGTTCAGGCCCTCCCGCGTGAAGACCGGATGCGGCCGCACCGACACCTGCACGACGATGTCGCCGGGCTCGCCGCCATCCGGAGACGGCCGGCCACGACCGCGCAGGCGGATCTTCTGGCCGTCGGAGACCCCGGCGGGGATCTTCACCTTGAACGGCTTGCCGTCCTCGCCCTGGAGCGAGATCGTCTCGCCCTTGGTCGCGGTGACGAAGTCGATCGTCGTGCGGGCGGTGACGTCCGTACCCCGCTGCGGACCTCCGAAGCCCCGGAAGCCCCCGCTCGGCTGGCCGAAGCGGCCGGAGCCGAAGCTCGCGCCGCCCTGATCGAACATCGTGAAGAAGTCGTCGAAGCCGGCGTCGGTGCCGCGGGAACGTCCCCCGCGGCCCTGTCCGAACATGCTGAAGACGTCTTCGAAGCCGCCGGCGTCCGAGCCGCCCGCCGTGAAGCGGGCGCCGGAGCCCATGGCGCGGATCTGGTCGTACTCCGCGCGCTGCTCGGGATCGCTCAGCACGGCGTACGCCTCGCTGACCTCCTTGAACATCGCCTCGGCCTTGGCGTCGCCGGGGTTGGAGTCGGGGTGGTACTTGCGGGCGAGCTTGCGGTAGGTCTTCTTGAGGTCGGCTTCGCTGACGTCCTTATCGACGCCGAGCACCTTGTAGAAGTCCTTGTCGAACCAGTCCTGACTGGCCATGCGGATTAGTCCCCTGAGCTGGTCGAAGGATCAGCCGCCACGGCGACGACGACCTTGGCCGGTCGAAGCTCCACCGAGCCCAGGCGATACCCGACCTCCACGACCTCGAGGATCGTGGGCTCGGTCGCGCCCGGAGTCGGCGCCTGGAAGATGGCCTCGTGCTGCTGCGGGTCGAACAGCTCGCCGGCCTTCCCATACGCCACCACGCCCAGGCGCTCCGCCACGGCGCGCACCTTGTCGCCGATCGCGGCGAACGGCGTCCCCGGCTGCAGGTCGCCGTGCTGTGCGGCACGGTCGAGGTCGTCCAGCACCGGCAGGAGGCCCTTGGCAGCCTCGCCCTGCGCGCGCTCGATCTCGCGTTCGCGCTGCTCCTCGGTGCGCCGCCGGTAGTTGGCGTACTCCGCCTGCAGGCGCTTGAGGTCGATCACGAGCGCAGACTCGTGCTCGTCGGCACGCTCCGAGGGGGAGCCCAGGTCTTCCGCAGCGGCATCGGCGGTCTGCTCGGTCCCCAGGATGTCGTCGATCGTGAGGTCGTCCTGCGCGCCCGCCTCGCCCGACGGCGCGGGGCCGGATGCATCGGCATCCGACCCCGTCGTCTCGTCAGGAGCGGCGCCCTGGCCCCGTGCGTCGTCCGGCTCGGGGAACGTTGCGTCGTCCTTGTTCGTCATGATCCCTGCTTACTTCTTGTCGTCCTCGTCATCGACCACTTCGGCGTCGATGACGTCCTCCTCCGGGTTGGGCACAGTGCCCGCCCCGGGCTCGTTGGCGGCCGGGTCGGGGTTGCCGCCCGCGGCCTGAGAGGACTGGTAGATGGCCTCGCCGATCTGGCTCTGGCTCTGGCTGAGCTTGTCGAACGCGGTCTTCACCGCGTCGTCGTCCTCGCCGGCGAGCGCAGACTTCAGCGCGTCGACGTCGCCCTGGACCGAGGTCTTGACCTCGGTGGGCAGCTTGTCGTCGTTGTCCTTGATGAGCTTCTCCACCGAGTACGCGAGGGTCTCCGCCTGGTTGCGGGTCTCGGCCGACTCGCGGCGCTTCTTGTCCTCGGCGGCGTGCTCCTCGGCCTCGCGCACCATCCGCTCGATGTCCTCCTTGGGCAGCGAAGAGCCGCCCGTGATGGTCATCGACTGCTCCTTGCCGGTGCCCTTGTCCTTCGCCGAGACGTGGACGATGCCGTTGGCGTCGATGTCGAAGGTGACCTCGACCTGCGGGATGCCGCGCGGAGCGGGCGCGATGCCGGTCAGCTCGAACGTGCCCAGCGGCTTGTTGTCGCGCGTGAACTCGCGCTCGCCCTGGAAGACCTGGATCGCCACCGACGGCTGGTTGTCGTCGGCCGTGGTGAAGGTCTCGCTGCGCTTGGTCGGGATGGCGGTGTTGCGCTCGATGAGCTTGGTCATGATGCCGCCCTTGGTCTCGATGCCGAGGCTCAGCGGGGTGACGTCGATGAGGAGGACGTCCTTGCGCTCGCCCTTCAGCACACCGGCCTGGAGGGCCGCGCCCACGGCGACGACCTCATCCGGGTTCACGCCCTTGTTGGCCTCCTTGCCGGCCTCGCGCTTGACGAGCTCGGCGACGGCGGGCATGCGGGTGGAGCCACCCACGAGCACGACGTGCGCGATGTCGGCGACCTTGACGCCGGCTTCGCGGATGACATCCTCGAACGGCTTCTTGGTGCGGTCCAGCAGGTCCTTCGTGAGGTCCTCGAACTTGGCGCGCGTGATGGTCTCGCTCAGCGACACCGGGCCCGAATCCGTCAGCGACAGGTACGGCAGGTTGACGCTGGTCGAGGTGGAGCTGGACAGCTCCTTCTTCGCCTGCTCGGCGGCCTCCTTGAGGCGCTGCAGCGCGATCTTGTCACCGGAGACGTCCACGCCCGTGGTGTCCTTGAACTGCTTGATGAGGTACTCGACGAGGCGCTGGTCCCAGTCGTCACCGCCGAGGCGGTTGTCACCGGCGGTGGAGCGCACCTGGATGGTGGAGAAGTCGTCGTCCTTGCCCACCTCGAGCAGGGAGACGTCGAACGTTCCGCCACCGAGGTCGAAGACGAGGATGAGCTCGTCCTCCTTGCCCTTGTCCAGTCCGTAGGCCAGGGCCGCGGCGGTGGGCTCGTTGATGATGCGGAGCACGTTCAGGCCCGCGATCTCGCCGGCCTCCTTGGTGGCCTGACGCTCGGCGTCGTTGAAGTACGCCGGGACGGTGATGACGGCGTCGGTGACGGCGTCACCGAGGTACTCCTCGGCATCCCGCTTGAGCTTCTGGAGGATGCGCGCGGAGATCTCCTGCGGCGTCCACTTCTTGCCATCGACGTCGAAGGTCCAGGTGGTGCCCATGTGGCGCTTGACGCTGGAGACGGTGCGGTCGACGTTCGTGACGGCCTGGCGCTTGGCGGTCTCGCCGACCAGCACCTCGCCGTCCTTCGTGTAGGCCACGACGGACGGGGTCGTACGGAACCCTTCCGCGTTGGCGATGACCTTCGGCTCGCCGCCTTCGAGGACGCTCACGACCGAGTTGGTCGTACCGAGGTCGATTCCCACTGCACGGGGCATATTGGTCTCTCTCCTTCGTATGAGCCGCGTGGATGCGGCGGCTCGTGGTTGTCAGAAATCTGCGTGCGGCTGCACATTGAGCCGCGATGACTCAACGCTAACCCGGGGCGCCGCGAGTGTCAAGTGAACTTGATATGTCCCGGCTCAAGTTTTCGTCGGCGGGTGCGTCCTCCCGCCGACCCGCCCGGCTACTAGCCTGGGGGTGCGGCACGGGAGCCGCGCGTCGTCCCCCGGGACGGCAGCCGGATGTTCACCGAAGGGCACCACCGTGGCAGACACGTCCTCCTCGCCGGTCGCCGAATCAGCCGGGGCGGGCCCGGGCAGCACGCGCCGCGCCGTCGTGGCGTGGGGCCTGTGGGACTGGGGCTCGGCGGCGTTCAACGCCGTGGTGACGACCTTCGTGTTCACCGTGTACCTCACCGGGGAGAGCTTCGGCCCGTCGGGCCAGGTGGAGGCGCAGCTCGGGTGGGCGCTCGCGGCCGCGGGGGCCCTCGTGGCGGTCCTGGCTCCCGTCATGGGCCAGCGTTCGGACACCTCCGGGCGGCGCAAGCTGTGGCTGGCCGTGAACACGTATGCGGTCGTCGCGCTGACCGCCGCCATGGTCTTCGTCGCACCGGATCCGTCGTTCCTGTGGCTCGGGCTGCTGCTCGTCGCCGCCGGCAACGTCCTGTTCGAGTTCGCCGGCGTCAACTACAACGCGATGCTCTCCCAGGTGTCCACGCCCCGCTCCATCGGCCGCGTCAGCGGCTTCGGATGGGGCATGGGCTACCTCGGCGGCATCGTGCTGCTGCTGATCGTGTACTTCGGCTTCATCCAGGGGCTGTTCGGCATCCCGGACGAGGACGGATGGCCGGTGCGGCTGGCGATGCTCGTCTCGGCGGCATGGTTCGGGATCTTCGCGCTGCCGGTGCTGTTCGCGGTGCCGGAGTACCGCGGCCCGGGGGTCCGGCGCGAGAAGGTCGGTTTCTTCGCGTCGTACGCGCGGCTCGGCCGCGACCTCGCGCGACTGTGGCGCGAGTCGCGCCACACGGTGTGGTTCCTCCTCGCGAGCGCCGTCTTCCGGGACGGGCTGGCCGGGGTGTTCACGTTCGGCGGCGTGCTCGCCGCATCCGTCTTCGGATTCTCCGCGGGCGAGGTGATCCTCTTCGCCATCGCCGCGAACGTCGTGGCCGGCATCTCCACGATCGCCGTGGGGGCGCTGGATGACCGCCTCGGCCCGAAGCCCGTCATCGTGACGGCCCTCATCGGTCTGCTCGTGTCGGGGATGCTGGTGTTCCTGCTGCACGACGGCGGGCAGATCGTGTTCTGGACGGCGGGCCTGGCCCTGTGCCTGTTCGTCGGACCGGCGCAGTCGGCCTCGCGCACGTTCCTCGCCCGCATCATCCCGCCCGGCCGGGAGGGGGAGGTCTTCGGGCTCTACGCGACGACCGGGCGGGCGGTGTCCTTCCTCGCGCCGACCCTGTTCGCGGTGTTCATCTCGATCTTCGGCGAGCCCTACTTCGGGATCCTCGGCATCATGGTCGTCCTGGCCGCGGGCCTCCTGCTCCTCCTGCCCGTGCGCGCCCGGCAGAACGTCCTGACCTGACCGCTGTCGGCGGGGCGGCCGCGACGCGAGAGTGCATCAGGTCGGCCAGAGTGCACCGCATTCCGTGCACTCTCGCCGGGGTGATGCACTCTCGGCGAGGGGGCTCAGCGGGCGGGCCAGGCGTCGGCGAGCTTGGCGAGCAGCCGCGCGAGCTCTGACCGCTCCTGCGGAGTGAACCCTTCCAGGGCGGCTCGGACGGCGTCGCGCTGCGATCCGCGCACGCTGCGGACGAGCGCCTCGCCCGCGTCCGTCAGCGCTACGCGTGCCCGGCGGGCGTCGGCGGGATCCGGCTCGCGGCGCGCGAGTCCGAGCTCGACGGCCTGCTGGATGAGCCGTGAGGCCCTGGGCTGATCGACGCCGATCGCCTCGGCCGCCTCACTGACGCTGAGGGGATGTGATGCGGCGGCCACGGCATCGAGCAGCCGCATGCGCGCCGGCGCGCCCATCCGCCCGTGGCCCCCGGCCCAGGGCGGGCCACCGGCCCACGGCGGACCGCCGCGTCCGCCCGCGTGCTTCCCGCCCCGCGGGTCGGAACGGGGATGCGGGCCAGGACGGCTCGGGTCGCCCGGAGTCCACGGCCCGCGTTCTGCCCGCAGACGCGCGAGGGCGGCGGCGATGTCGTGGGCGGGATCGGAGGTGGTCATCCTGCCAATTTACATGCCACTTGACATGGATTGGAATCGCACGTCAGAGTACATGCACTTGCTTGTCATATGACATGCGTTATGCGGCCGCACGGTCGCCATCGAAAGGACACCCCATGGACACCCCTGACACCTCCCCCGACTCTCCCCCGGACCGCCCCCTCGGATTCTGGCTTCGCACGGTCGATTCCCTGCTCGACGACGCGTTCGCCGAGGTCCTGGCCGGCGACGACCTCTCCCGACGGGACTGGATGCTGCTGAACGCCGTGGACGGTCACCGCACCGCGCCGTGGCTCGCGCAGCGACTCGCGCGCCGCGGCGGGCGAGTGCGCCGGCTCGCCGAGCGCGGCTGGATCGAGGAGACCGCCGACGGCTGGGCGCTCACCGACGCAGGCCGGGATGCGCGCGAGCGGCTCGCCACCGCGGTCGGCGGCATCCGCGATCGCGTCGCCGGCGCCGTCGATCCCGAGGACTTCGCCTCGATGCTGACCTCGCTCGAGGCGATCGCCCGAGAGCTGGGATGGGACGAGACCCGGCCCGTCCCGGCCGCGAATCCGCGCCGATTCGGGCGTCGCGGCGGAGTCCGGCCCGACTTCGGCCCTGGCGAGCGGTCCGGTCGCGGCTTCGGCCCCGGCGAGCGGTTCGAGCGTGGCTTCGGCCCCGGCGAGCGGTTCGAGCGCGGCTTCGGCCCCGGCGAGCGGTTCGAGCGCGGCTTCGGCCCCGGCGCCCGGTCGGGCCGCGGGCACGGGTTCGAGCCTCATCGCCACGCCGGTCGGATGGAGCACCCCTGCGTCGACCACCGCTTCTGGACCGACCACGACGCCGACACCGCTTTCGAGCGGGGCTTCACGGCCGGTTTCACGCAGGGCCGCGCCGCAGCATCCCGCCCGGTCGCATGAGCGGCACCGCTGCCGCGCGCCCTCTTCGCAGTGCACGCGGCAGCGGGATCACCCGGGTGCGCCGACCGCTACGCGGAGTCGGTCAGATCGAACACGAGCCGCGCGGGAACCGAACCGCGCAGCACCTCCTCGATCGACTCCGCCGCATCCGCGAGGCGCCGCGTCTCGGCGATCACGCGCGTACGCCCCAGCGCGTGCAGTCGGAACACCTCGTTCAGGTCCTGCCGTGTTCCGACGATGGATCCGATGATCTGGATGCCCTTGAGCACCGTGTCGAAGACCGGCACCGTGAGCGTCGTGCCCTCGGGCAGCGACACGAGCACCATCCGGCCGCCGCGGTTGAGGCTGCGGAAGGACTGGTCGAACACCGACTGCGCGACGGCGAGGACGATCACGACGTCCGCTCCGCCGAGGGCCTGGATCGCCTCGGCCTGATCCTGCGTCGCGGCGTTGACCACGTGGTCGGCGCCGAGCTCCTTCGCCAGCTGCAGCTTCTCGTCGGACACGTCGACGGCGATGACCTCCGCCCCGACCAGCCGTGCGTACTGCACCGCGAGGTGCCCCAGTCCGCCGATGCCGACGATCGCGACGCGCTCGGAGGGGACGACGTGCGCATTCTTGATGGCCGCATACGTCGTCACTCCCGCACATGCCAGCGGCGCCGCATCCAGCGACGACACCTCGTCGGGAACCGGAACCGCGAAGCGGGCATCCGCCACCGCGTACTCGGCCCACCCGCCGTCGATGGAGTAGCCGGTGTTCTGCTGCGACTCGCACAGATTCTCCCGTCCGGTCTCGCAGTACCGGCATGACCCGCACGCACTGCCGAGCCACGCGAGAGCGACGCGCTGCCCGATCGGCGGCGAATCCACGCCGGGGCCGTGCTTCTCGACGCGACCGATCCCCTCGTGGCCGGGGGTGAAGGGCAGGCCGGGCTTGACCGGCCAGTCGCCGTGCGCCGCGTGGATGTCGGTGTGGCACAGCCCGCACGTCTCGATGTGGACGAGCACCTGCCCGGGGCCGGGTTCGGGGATGGGGATGTCCTCGACCGTGATGGGTGAAGTGAAGGATGAGACGACGGCGGCCTGCATGGCGGTTCTCCTGACATCATCGGCTGCGACCCGTTCGACAGCAGTGTCAGTGTGCGCCGCATCCCGTCAGCGGGCAGGAGTCTTTAGTCCCCTGCCCCCGCCGCGATCAGCGCCCGGGCGATCCGGCGTCGCTGACGCCGACGTCCGTGCGATGGAAGTTGAGGAACGACCGGGATGCCGTGGGCCCGCGCTGGCCCTGGTACCGGTTGCCGTACGTCCCCGAGCCGTAGGGGTTCTCGGCGGGAGAGGACAGCCGGAAGAAGCACAGCTGACCGATCTTCATGCCCGGCCACAGCTTGATCGGCAGCGTCGCGACGTTGGACAGCTCGAGCGTGACGTGGCCGGAGAACCCGGGATCGATGAACCCCGCGGTGGAGTGGGTGAGCAAGCCCAGGCGGCCGAGGGACGACTTCCCCTCCAGGCGCGCGGCGATGTCGTCCGGAAGCGTGATCTGCTCGTACGTCGATCCGAGTGCGAACTCCCCCGGGTGCAGGATGAACGGCTCGTCGGGGGCCACCTCGATGAGCCGCGTGAGCTCGGGCTGGTCTTCGGCCGGGTCGATGAAGGGGTACTTGTGGTTGTCGAAGAGGCGGAAGTAGCGGTCCAACCGCACGTCGACGCTCGACGGCTGCACCATGGTGCCGTCGGATGGGGCGAGTCCGATCCGTCCGGAGTCGAGTTCGCGGATGATGTCACGGTCGGAGAGCAGCACGCGCCCAGCCTAGAGCCGCCCGCCCTCCGGCGCGCGCCCGCGTCGCGCCGCTGCGGCCCGCGCCGCCCGCGTCGCCCCGCGCCGTCCACGTCGCCCCGCGCCGTCCGCGTCGCCCCGCGCCGTCCGCGTCGCCCCGCGCCGTCCGCGTCGCCCCGCGCCGTCCGCGTCGCCCCGCGAGACTGCACGCCCCCGGCGAGAGCGCGACATTATGTCGCGCTCTCGCCGGTGGGGTGCAGTGTGGCGGTGGCAGGCATGACGGCGTGGTTACCCCGGCAGCGGATGATCGACGAGGATCGACTCGAGGATGCTGCTGACCGTTCGTCGACTCAGTTCTCGCTCGACCGCCTCTTCGACCTCCTCGTACACGGACCCGAGCACCGGGCGAATGCCGTAGCCCACTGGACAGGTCTGCTTCGGTTCGTGCGGATGCATGGCGAACAGCCGCTCAGACCCCAACGCTCGTCGGACGTCGGAGAGTCTTATCTGGTCGGTCGGTCTCGCGAGCGTCCATCCCGAGCCGGGGCCGCGGCCGCTCTCCACTATGCCGGCGTCCCTCAGCGGTGCAAGCAGCCGCCGCACCAGCACCGGGTTGCTCGCCAAGCTGTCGGCGATCCGCTCCGACGTCAAAGGGCGCTCGCCTCGCCGGGCAGCGAGCTCGATCCAGCACAGCGCGTGGACGGCGATCGTGAAATGACTGTTCGCTGCCATCAGCAGGTGCCGGTCCTCAACTGGTCCGCGTCCACGTCATCACCCAGTTCGTCTCCCACGTCAGCCCATCGTCGACGGAGAACGCCTGCTCCCAGGTCGCCGCCTGAGAAGAGATCGAGTGCCACGTGTATCTTGCGAGGATCCTCTTGTCTTCGAAGGTGTCCGGTCCGACGGCGGTGAACATGCCGTCCGAATCCCAGCCGCCTCGCACGGGAGCCTGAAGATGGCCGGTCTGACTGTTCACCCAGTAGATCGTCCAGTCGTCGGCGACGCGGTCATGTACGCGGATCGATGTACCGGCGAAACCGAGTTCCGGGTACCACATCTCGTCGATACTGATCGCACCATTGTGAAGCGTCGTGGAGCGGGCCGTGGCGGGGGTCTCGTACCAATCGCCGCCACCCGAGAGTGGCCGTCTGAGCCGCCGGTTGGCGACCGACCATTCCCCGATGAGGAAGTCGAACCCGGACGTGCGCTTCTCGAGCGCTTCGATATGTTGCGGGGAGAACATCTTGCTCCATTACTGATCGATAGATCGTTGTGTGGCAATGGGGTCGAGCCGGAGAAGTTCGATGTCGATCTCCGGGTCGCTGCAGACGCCGGAGATCAGATCGACCCATTCGAGGTCGTCTGACAGCCGCACTACCGCGTCGTCACGCTCGCGCGCGGTGGCAAAAGAGGCCTGCCAGACCAAGGTCGGCTCGGGTCGGACAGGAAGCCGCGCGAAATCGTTGACGGCGGTCTCACTGACGAGGACGGATGCCCCAGCGTCCAGACGGGCCATCAGCGAAGCGTGAACTCGGGACGCGACCTCATCGGCGTCGCGGTGGTGGAGGTTCCGGATGACCATCGCGGCCGCCACGGCACACGCCTGACCGCGTCCGCCGATTTCGGCGCTCGCGGCGTGGGCGGCCCACCGGAGCAGCAGCACATCATCGCTCTCCAACATCGTTGCGTTGGCCGCGTCGCGATGCGCCGCCCACACCGGCCCCTCGTAGAAAGCCTCGAGTGCGGTGCGGCGAGACCGCATATCCGCAAAACCGCGCCACCACACGAACTCCGCCGGGGCGTCAGCATCGCGGTACAGCCGACCGATCCGCATCCCCGCAGCCGACTGGCCCGCGATCAAGTACCTCTGAAAGAGGTCATGCAACACATTCACATGCGCCGCAGATCGGAGCCGGTAGCGACGGAACTCCACCACCCCGGCGTTCGCCAACGTCGTCATCACGCCCCGCCCTCGAGTAATAGAGAACCACTATGGTTGCGTATCGTAGGCGTCGGGGCCCGGCCACGCTAGAGCGGGTCCCCCGAGAGTCGAACCCACGGGGGTCACCATCCGAGCTCCCGACGCCGGGTATCTTCGGCACTGCGCGGTCAGCGAACGGCAACCCCCGGTCCGACAGGTAAGCTGATGGGGTGGCGCCGAACTCGGGCACCACGCTCACGCGTATGCAAACCTGTACACGTCGCCTTGACTGGGATCCTCGATCCCAGTAATTTCAAGGCTTCCGGGGCTGTAGTTCAATGGCAGAACTTCTGCTTCCCAAGCAGACAGCGCGGGTTCGATTCCCGTCAGCCCCTCCACTTGTCAGTTCTCGACGCCAGTTGAGACGTTCTCGCGAGACCTGACACAACGAAGGTCGCAACTCGCGCTTCGCGAGAGCTAGCTCCGACCGTCCGCGGCACACCCTCCCTTGTTCACTCGTTCCATGCCCGAGTGCTCACGCAGACGCGCTTGAGCGTGTCGGTAGTCGCTGGAGGACCGACTTCGGTCATGCTGTCGTCATCGAGAACACGGCCCACAGCATCACTGGCCTCGGCTCGACCGCGCCAATTTCGGTGAAGGAGTTGCGAGCTGAACTCGATCCCGAGCAAGACGGGCCGTCTTTTGCAGCGAGTCGCCCTTTCTTGCAGGCGGAGACGAATTCGCGGTGAATCGCTCGATGCTGATGGCAGCGGCTGCGCTCCTATGCGCTGCGATATTGACGGGTTGTAGCACCAGCACCGGGCAGTACGCATATGGTTCCCAGGAATCGGACGTCGTCGGAGCCTGGACGACGCTCAACGGCCCGGAAATCGAGCTCGTACTCAACCCCGATGGAACTCTCGAAGCGCAGCAGTGGCCTGCACCACTGACCTGCCGCAATGTGGACGTCCCCGAAGTCGACGACTTCGCCGCGGAACCCACGGCAACGGTCACCGGCGAGTGGTCCGTCTTCGCAGGAGAACAGCCGGGAGGTTTGCCGACTGTGTCGCTGAGCATCACGGACACTTCATGCCCGGATTCTCACGTCGTCGCATATCTGTGGCGAGACGAGGAAGGCCACCTCAGCGCTTGCCTTCCACTCGAGTCGGTACTCCACCCCGATAACTTCTCGCCGAACAGGCTCTGGATGTTCACCCCTCGCAATGAGGATGCGGCTTCGGAAGCACCGTGCTTCGGTTGATGCCCTCGCCAGCGCTCGGCTGCTGAGGTGACACTGAGGCGACGGTTGTGTCGCGGACGGGCTTCGCTCACACGCGAAACCTTCCGCCTCGGAATCGGTTGCCGGAGTAGCGTCGAACGCGCTGCTTGATCTACGGGAGGCGTCGTCATGCCGAGTTGGATTCTTGGAACCGCAGCATCCGCGTGGGGGATCGTGATGGCGATCGCGCCGGTGCTGCAGATCATCCGGATGCTGCGGCGCCGGTCGGCGGAGGACATCTCGCTCGGGTACTTCGCGCTGCTGGTGCCCGGGTTCATCCTGTGGGTGGCATACGGGATCGCGACCGCGGACATCTTCCTGACCGCGCCGAACGCGCTCGCCACGCTCACCGCGCTCACCGTCATCGGCCTCACCTTGTGGATGCGCCGTGCCGCGGGAAACCGGCCCGAGAACGCTCCCCCGTCCGAACGCACCGCGGCGTAAGAGCCGGGCATGGCCGAGTTGAAGCTGGCGGAGAGCGATGTCCCCGCGTTCGTCGACCGCCTGCTCCCGCTGCAGCGACAGGCGTATGCCGTCGAAGCCGCCCTGATCGGCGACGACCGCATTCCGCCCCTCCACGAGAACGAGGCCGATCTGCGCGCGGCCGGCCTCTGCTGGCTGCTCGAAGTCGACGGCGACCGGGTCGTCGGCGCGCTCGGCTACCGCACGGAGGAGGGCGTAGTGGACCTCGATCGACTGATCGTGGATCCGTCGTTCCACCGGCGAGGGATCGCCTCGCGACTCGTGAAACGCGTGCTGGCCGAAGGATCGCGCGTCACGGTCTCCACCGGCCGCGAGAACGCGCCGGCGCGCCGGTTGTACGAGTCATTCGGTTTCGCCCACTGGGGGGACAGCGAAGTGCTCCCGGGCCTGTGGATCAGCGTCTACCTGCGCGTCTCGGAGGAACTCACGACGCACTGACGATCCGGCAGCCGTCGGGCTCACCGAATGCGGTGACACCGCCGCCAGCCTCTCCGGAGCGCGATCGGCTCGGTCGTCACCGTCCCACCGGCGCGGTCCAGGGCAGGTCCCTCATCGAGGCGAGCGACTCGATCGACGAGGTCGCCAGCAGCAGCTGTCGCGCCTGTTCGACTCCGAGCACCGGCACCGTCAGATCCTCGAACTTCCGCTGCAGCGCCGCGTCGTCGATGGGGTTCTGGGGGCTGCCGAGCCGGTCGCGCACCTCGGCCGTGAGGACGTCACCGGTGGTGAGGGTCACGGAGACGCGAGCGCCACGGCGGTGGGGAAAGTCCCGATCGAAATCAGCCGCGGCCTGAACGGTGGACTGCAGCACGAGATCCCGCACGCGAGGGTCGGTGATCCGCTCCTCATCGAAGGACGAGCGCGTCACCTCGCCCTCGACCAGCGCCACGGACACCGCATGTGGAAGACTGAACCGCGCTTCGGACGACTTCCGCGGTTGAAGGATGCCGGCTGTTTCCACCGCCGCCGAGTACGTCTCGATGCGTACGGACGAGATGTCCTCCGCTCGCACCCCCCGCTGCCGCAGGAGCAGCCCGGCGTCGATCGCGGCGAAGGTGTGTCCGCAGCACGGGTAGGGCTTGACTGTGAGCTCCTGCACGAGGAGGGCATCTCCCAGCGGCGCCCGGCACGCCGCCCACTGCGTGTCCGCCCCGGTGGCGACGCCCAGCCCGGACTCCCCCTCCAGCACATCGGGAGCGCCCGTCAGACCCGCGATCGCCGTGACCGCGGCGACGACGCCGGACTGCGCGGCGTGCCCGGCGTGCAGCGGCTTGGCACCGCCGTCCTGTCGGAAGGTCTGCTGCACTCCCCCCGCCATCGTGCCGGCGACGGCGATCGCTTGCGCGACCTGTTCGCGGGTCGCGCCCCGCGTCACGGCCGCGGCGACGGCTGCTCCGACAGCTCCTGCCGTCCCGGTGGTGTGCCAGTGGCGATAATGCGCCGGGCCGAGGTCGGCGGCCACTCGGCACCCTACTTCGATGCCGGCCACCACACCCCGCAGGAACTGCGCGCCCGTCACGTCAGAGCGGTGAGCCACCGCCATCGCTGCGGCGATCGTGGGGGCACCGGGGTGGTAGAGCCCCGGGGCATAGATGTCGTCGAGCTCCAGCGCATGCGCGGCGGTGCCGTGGATGAGGGCCGCGGTCTCCACAGACGCGAACAGGCCGCGGCCTCCGGCCAGCGGGACGTCGCCGGACCCTGCGCCGAGGGCGGCCAGCAGTGGAGCGGTGGCGGGAGCCGCACTTCCGCCCACGGTCACCGCGAACCAGTCGGTGAGGGTGCGCCCGATCGCGGGGGCGGCCTCCGGCGACGACGCGCGATCAGCCGCCTCCGAGGCGACGTCGCTCAGGACTGCGGCGAGAGGAGCATCACGCACGGCTCTGCGCTCCCCCCAAGACCTCGGCGAGGGCGCCGGATGCGGCCTCCTCGCGCGCTGCCGCGGCCACCACGTCGGCCAGCCGGGTGAGGGTGGCCGCGTCCTGCCGGCGCGCCCACCACATCGGCCCGCCCGCGAATCTGGGGAAGCCGAACCCGTTCACCACGACGGCGTCGACGTCGTCGGCGTGCCGCGCGATCCCGTCCTGCACGACCTTCGCGCCTTCCACGACCATCGCTCCGATGAGGCGCTCGACGATCTCCTCCGGCCCGATGCTCCGACGCCGGATGGACTTGCGCGCGGACTCCGCGACGATCATGTCGTGCACCTGAGGGTCGGGGATGCGGCGGCCCTCTTCGTACCGGTAGTAGCCGCGCCCGCTCCGGCGTCCCCACCATCCGCGGTCGCACAGAAGGTCGGGGATGTCGACGTACCGAGCGGGGAGACGGCCGGTGCTACGCCACCGGTCGCGAAGCGAGCGTGCGATCTGCAGGCCCGACAGGTCCGCGACCGCGAACGGCCCCATCCCGAATCCGAACCCCTCCATCGCCGCGTCGACGTCTTCGGGAAGCGCTCCATCCTCCAGCAGGTACTCGGCATGCCGGCGGTAGACCGAGTAGATCCGGTTTCCGATGAAGCCCTCCGCGTCACCGGCGAGCACCGCCACCTTCCGCAGCTGCTTGGACGCCTGCAGTGCGACCCCGAGGGTCCTCGGTGATGCCGTCGACCCGGGTACGAGTTCGACGAGCTTCATGACGTCGGCCGGATTGAAGAAGTGCATGCCGACCAGCCGGCTGGGGTCCTCCAGCGACTCGGCCAGCCTGGAGACGCTCAGATACGACGTGTTCGTGGCGAGCACCGCGTCGGGGGCGGCGACGGCTGCGGCGCGCAGCACGGACACCTTCACGTCGGGGTCCTCCACGACCGCCTCGATGACGAGGTCCGCGTCGCCCAGATCCGCCGAGTCCGTCGAAGCACCCAGTCGTGCCGACACGCCGACGGCTGCCTCCACGCTGAGGCGGCCGCGGGCGACGGCCTTGTCGAGGGTCTGCTGTATGCGCTCGCGGCCGCGCTGGGCCTGCGTCGCGTCGGTGTCGATCAACTGCACGCCGATCCCGGCGAGGGCGAATGCCGCCCCGATCCCTGCTCCCATGGCTCCGGCGCCGATGATGCCGACCCGGTCCACGCCCGGCTGCCGGGGCGTCGTGCCTGCTCGCCGCGACGCCGCCCGCTCCGCGAAGAAGATGTGGCGCAGGGCCGCGGCGTCGGGAGACAGACGAAGCTCGTCGAAGCGCTCTCGCTCCCGGCGCAGCGCCGTCTCGATGTCGCCGCTGCCCGCGCTGCCGACGAGCTCCAGCGCTGCCACCGCGTTCGCTCGCCGCGCCCCCCGGACCACGCGGCCTGCGACCGCCTCGAGGTCTTCGGTGGGGGAGTCGGGGACAGCCAGCTCGGCGACGCGACGCTTGCGGGCCGTCGTGGCGTACCGGACGGCGGCGCTCAGCAGGTCGCCGGTGACGATCTCGTCGACGATCCCGAGCTCGTGCGCCTCGACGGCGGGCACCCTCCGCCCCGACAGGATGATCTCGAGCGCCGCTTCCCGGCCGACCAGCCGTGGCAGCCGCTGCGTTCCCCCGGCACCGGGGACCATGCCGAGGGTGACCTCAGGCAAACCCACCTGTGCGCGCTGCGACGCAAGCCGCGCGTCGCAGCCCAGGGCCAGCTCGAGTCCGCCACCCAACGCGAAGCCGTCCAGTGCCGCCACGACGGGTTTGGCGCAGTCCTCGATGTCGGCGATGACGGAGGGCAGGAGCGGCTCGGGAACCATGCCGCCGAACTCCCCGAGGTCGGAGCCGGCCACGAAGGAGTCGCCGGCTCCGATGAGGACAGCGGCGACCAGCGCCGGGTCGCTCACCAGCCGCTGGATCCCCGCGGCGATGCCCGCACGCACGCCCTGCGAGCTCGCGTTGACCGGGGGGTTGTCAATCGTCAGGATGAGGATTTCGCCGTCGACGTCCTGGCGCACCTGTCCGCTCATGACCGCTGCCGTTCCTGGGCCACCCGCACCAGAGCGTCTACGGCGACGACGCCGTTGCCCTTCGTCATGACCATCACCGGGTTCGCCTCCGCTTCCTGCACGGCGCCATCCGAGACGATACCCAGACGTGAGACCGCCACCACGGCCTCTGCCAGGCCCTCGAGGTCCCCCTCGGGCAGGCTGCGATAGCCGCTCAACGCGCGCAATGCGGTGATCTCCTGCACCATTTCCCGCGCGACGTCGAGTTGCACCGGCGCGAGACGGAGGGTGCGGTCCTGGTACAGCTCGGCGAGCACACCCCCGGCGGCCAGCAGGACGATGGGGCCGACGGCGGGATCGTCACGGTAGCCGATGAGCACCTCACCGACGCCGGTGACCATCTGCTGCACGAGGACCCTCTCGACCGGCACCCCCGGGGCCTTCTCCGCCACCGACGCGACGATCGCGGCGGCGGCGGCATGCAGCCCCGCGCCGTCCTGCACTCCCAGGCGTACCCCACCCACGTCGGATTTGTGAGGGAGATCGGCCGACAGGACCTTCACGGCGACCGGACCCTCCACCGGCAGATGCTCGGGCAGGCTCCCCACGGCGAGTTCGGCGAAGGGGGCGAAGGTCAGGCCCGCGCCGGCGAGAAGCGCGGCGGATTCCGCCTCATCCATCACCCGCGTGGCGCCCTCCCAGCGCGATGCAGTCACATGCAGGTCGCGCGGCCTGCGGCGGGAGAAGGCGGAAACGATGGCATCCGCCGCCGCCTCAGGCGTGCGGAAGGCCGCGATCCCGCTCTTGCGAAGGAGTTTCAGCGCGTCGGGCGCATCGGGCATGACGAATGCGGCCACGGGCTTGGCGTACCCCGCGCTCTCCGCGATCGGTTTGACCGCATGCTCGGGGCTGAACCGCGCGGATGAGCCGGGCACGGCGAGGACGACGTCGAATTCGGGGGCCGTGCACAGGACGTCCAGCGCCGCTTTCATCACTTCGTAGCGTGTGCCCGCCAGGGTGAGATCGATCAGGGTGCCGTGCCCGACGCGCACACCCTGCGCCTCGAGCCGGGCGACCGTCTCCTCGCTGGGTGCCGTCGGAGCCGCGCCCGCCGCGCCGAGACAGTCGACCATCATCGCCCCGCCACCACCGGTGGTGGACACCACTGCCACGCGGGGCGCTCGGTGCGGGCGGTCCTCGAGCGGCGCGGAGGCGACGAGAAGTTGCGCCTCCAGCAGGGCCTCGAAGTTGGCGACCCGCGCGATCCCCAGGTCGGCGAAGAAGGCGGAGGCGACGGCGTCATCGCCGGCCATCGCACCGGTGTGGGACACCGAGAGCTCGGCCCCCGCGGCCGTCCGGCCGAGCTTGTAGGCGACGATGGGCTTGCCTCGCTCGGCGGCGCCGCGCGCGAATCGGCGCAGGTCCTCCGAGGCGTTGAGGTTCTCCAGGAAGAGGGCGTAGCTGGTGACCTGTGGGTCATCGAGAGAGCCCTCGCAGATCTCCCCCAGTGACAGGTCCAGCTCGCCGCCGGTGGAGACCAGGGCTGCCAGGCCGATTCCCATCTCCCGGCTGCGCGACAGCAGCGCGCCGATCACGCTGCCGGATTGCGACGCGACGAAGACGCCGCCCACGGGCAGGTCGCGCTCGGCGAATGCCGCGTTCGCGGTCAGCGCGAGCCCGCTGCGCACCTCTGCGACCCCGAGACTGCTGGGCCCCAGGATGCGCGTGCGGGTGCCGGCGATGGCCGCGCGAAGCGCCGCGATGCGTTCACCGCCCTGAGGGTCGCTCTCCACGAAGCCGTCGGCCATGACCGTCACGACCGGCACGCCGGTCTCGGCGCACTCCCGGACGATCCCGGCGACCAAGTCCGAGGCCGCCAGCACATAGACGTGGTCGGGCACCTCGGGGAGGGCCGTCACGCTCGGGTAGGCCTTCTCGCCGCGCACCGTGGACCGGGTGGGGTTGACCGGGTAGACGCTGCCCGCCCATCCCGCCTCCCGCAGGAATGCCAGGGGACGCGCCGTGGTCTTCGCCGGGTTGTCGGAAGCGCCGACGATCGCAATCGAGGCGGGATGGAAGAGGGCATCGTGAAGCGTCTTCATCGTCATGCCCCGGCTCGCTGGGAGAAACGGCGACCGAACACCCCCTCGGCGATGCGGTTCTTGAGCACCTCGGTCGACCCACCCGCGATCATCCAGCCCCGCGTGCGGCGGAAGCAGTACTCCACGAGCGCCTCGTCGCTGAAGCCGGTGCCGCCCAGGGCCTGCACCGCGAGGTTGGCGGCGCCGAAGCCCGCCTCGTTGGCGGCGTACTTGGCGATGGCCGTCGCCTGGGCTGACGGCATCCCGGCATCGGCTTCGACCGCGGCACGCATCAGGAGCAGCTGCGCGGATTCCAGCCGCACCGCCTGCTCGGCGAACATCCACTGCAGACCCTGGAACTCCGCGAGCGGACGCCCGAACTGCTCGCGCGTGAGCACGTGCTCGACGGCGAAGTCGAACGCGTGCTTGCCGACCGCGATCGAGCGGGCCGCGTTGCCGAGGCGTTCGACGTTGAACCCGCTGATCTGCTTCTTGAAGCCGCCCTCACCCAGCAGGACCTGGCTGGCGGGGATACGGACGTCCTCGAAGTAGATCTGGCTCCACTCCTCACCGTTCATGAACCGGGAAGGATTTCCCACGGTCAGTCCCGGCGCGTCCCGATCGATGATGACCGAGCCGATGCCGCCCACGCCGGGACCGAAGCGCACGTAGACGAGGTAGAAGTTGGCCTCCGCGCTGTGCGTGCCGAAGATCTTCGTCCCGTTCACGAGGAAGTCCCCGCCGTCCGCAACTGCCGTCGTCGCGAGATCGGTCACAGCCGAGCCCGCGCCCGGCTCGGTCATCCCGAGGGAGACGATGGCCTCCCCCGCCAGGAGCGGAGCGAGGTACCGGTCGCGCTGCTCGTCGCTGGCGTACTCCGCCAGAGTGCGGATCGCGCCGAAGTTGCCGGCCTGTATCACGTCGGCGCTACGAGGATCATGCTTGGCGATCGCCTGGATGGCGATGATCGCCTCCAGCAGAGATGCGCCCTGACCGCCCTTGTCCTCGGCGACCGTGAGCCCAAGCAGACCCTGCTCGGCCATCATCCGGGAGACATCCCAGGGGTACTCGGGGGAATGGGCCCGCTCGAGCGCGCCGGGGGCGAGCATCTTCGCCGCGAAGGACTCGACGTGCGTGCGGAGTTCCTTCACATCGTCGGGAAGATCAAAGTTCATGATGGGCTCCAGTTCCGGTCAGGTGGCAAATCGGCTGTGTCATACGTGTCATCGACCGGTCCACCGGGGAGCACGCTTCTCGGCGAAGGCGGCGACGCCCTCCACCCGGTCTTCACTGGTGTAGGGGTCGGGGTGAAAGTCGGCGCGCAGTGCGGCTGCCACGGGCAGCTCTCGTCCCCGCACGAGCGTGGCCTTGAAGCGTGCGATCGAGAGAGGGGCGCGGGTGGCGATCTCGTTCGCCATCTCCAGTGCGGCGCCGAGGGCGTCGTGCTCCACCACTCGGTTCAGAAGCCCCCACCTCTGAAGCTCGGTCGCCGCGACGAAGTCGCCGAGGTACACCCACTCGAAGTACACCGAGGACGGGACACTGCGCGCGAGGATCGTCGAGCCGAACACCGCCCCCAGCCCTCGCTTCGCTTCGGGCAGCGCGAACCGGGCGTGCGAGACGCTGACGCGGAGGTCGCACGCCAGTGCCACCTCGAACCCGCCGCCGACCGCGTCCCCATTGATGGCTGCGATGGTGGGCTTGCGGCATTCCCAGATCGCCTCGAAGGCGTTGCGCCGGAAATCCCGCATCGGCGGACGGGCTGACACGGCGCCCGCGTCCCTCGCTGCCCGTTCCTTCAAGTCCCGCCCGGAGGAGAAGGCCTGCGACCCGGCCCCCGTCAGGATGAGCGCCTTGATCGCGGGGTCCTCCTCGACGCGGACCGCGCACCGCACGATCTCATCCAGCGCCGCCTCGTTCAGCGCGTTGCGGACGGAGGGACGGTCGATCGTGAGCACGGCCACGCCACCGTGCGTCTCCATGCGGATCTCGTTGGACACCGTCGTCTCCTTCCCCACCGGGTCGTGATGGGCTACTGTACATTATATATAACGTACACTCCTGGAACCGAGGATGCTGTGTTCACCCATATCCCCGCGCTGGTCAACGACGACGCCGCGTTGCGTCGTCGCGGCCGCTTCGTCACGACCGCCTTCCTTGCCGCCGCCGGCGACGAGCATTACCTGTTCTCCGTCCACTCGGGGGAACTGACCGTCCGACCCGGACCCTTCGTGTCGCCGCGCTGGAGTTTCGCCCTGCGCGCGGAATCGGACAGCTGGCAGCGATTCTGGTCGCCCGCACCCGACCCCGGCTGGCACGACCTGATGGCGATGATCAAGTTCAAGACACTCGTAGCCGAGGGGGATCTGCACCCGTTCATGTCGAATCTGCTCTGGTTCAAAGACGTGCTTGCGGCGCCGCGTCGCCTCGCGCTCGCATCGGAGGCGAGCCGATGAGCGCGCTCTTCGACCCCATCATCGGTCGCTACGTCACGCTGGAGATCGGCGGGCGACCCCACCGCATCTATGTCGAGGAGGCGGGGTCGGGCACCCCGCTCCTGTGCCTGCACACGGCTGGCGCGGATTCGCGCCAGTGGCGTGGGGTCATGAACGACCCGGAGGTCACCGCAAACCACCGCGTCATCGCCTTCGACCTGCCCCGCCACGGGAAGTCGTCACCCCCCTCGGGGTGGAGCCTGGACGAGCCCGATTACGCCCTCACCGCGGATGCGTACATCGACACGATCTTGGCCGTGTCGGCGGCTCTCGAGCTGGATCGCCCCCTCGTGATGGGCTGCTCCATCGGCGGACGCATCGTGCTGCACCTGGCCATGCGTCACCCCGACCTGTTCGGCGGCGTCATCGGCCTGCAGTCGGGCGCGCACGTGGAGCCCTACTACGACCTGGAGTGGCTGAACCGGCCGGACGTCCACGGCGGGATGGTGTGCGCCGGCATCGTCTCGGGTCTCGTGGGCCCTGAGGCGCCGTCGGCCGATCGCTGGGAGACCCTCTGGCACTACATGCAGGGCGGCCCCGGGGTCTTCAAGGGCGACCTGTACTTCTACAAGCAGGACGGCGACATCCGTGAAACCGTGAGCCGGATCGACACCGAGACCTGCCCCGTTTTCCTTCTCTCGGGTGAGTACGACTACTCCGCCACACCGGACGACACCCGCGCGGTGGCTGCCGCGATCGGAACGGATGAGGTGACGATCATGCCCGGCCTCGGCCACTTCCCGATGTCGGAGAACCCGGCCGCGTTCCTGACCCACTTCCGGCCGGTGCTCGAACGGGCCGACCGCGCCAGGGCGCTGCGCTCGCGCTGAGCAGCGTGCGCGGAGGGAGCACGACGTTCCCTCCGCGCACGTTCAGCGCGCGGCGGGCGGCCGGTGCAGCGCGACGATTCCCTCGGGAAGATCGCCGCACGCGTATCTCGTCATGACCTCGGGGTCGTGCCCCGGGATGATGTGCTCCCACGTGTCGGCCAGTTCTTCGATGCGGACATACCCCTCGAGCATCTGCGGGAGGTCGACCACGGCCGGGAACGGGTCGCGGCGCTCGTGGTTGGCGTAGTAGTGCAGTGCGTCAGACGCGATCACGACCCAGCCGCGCTCGGTGTACACGCGGACGACCTGCAGGCCGCGGGTGTGCCCGCCGATGTGATGCAGCTCCACCCCGGGCACGAGCACTCTCGTCCCATCGATTGCCCGTACCGAGGAGGCGAAGATCCGCTCCAGCACCACCTTGAGGTCGTCGACGTCGAAGAAGTGGCTCAGCGACGGATGCCCCATGTCGGGGCCGAGCACATAGTCCAGTTCGCTCTTCTGCACCCACACGCGAGCGGCCGGGAAGTCTCCTATGCGCCCCGCGTGGTCGTAGTGCAAGTGCGTGATCACGAGGTCGGACACGGCATCCGGATCGATGCCGAGCTCACCGGCGGCATCCCGGGGCAAACGGTCCAGCCGCCTGCCCCGCTGCGGGTCCGCGCGGTCGCTCATGCCGGTGTCGACGGCGATGATCGTCTCCCCGCGACGGAGGAACCACATGTCGAAGTCCATCGTCATTTCGCCGGTCAGGTCCCTGGCGTGCAGGAAGTTGTCCCTCGCGGGGCGATCGATCCTGCCGAGGCGGACGGCGTACGCCTCGAACGGCTCCGGGATGCCGACGTCAGCCACGACCGTCGATGAGCTTGATCATCACGGGGTAGTACTCGTCCTCGTACCCGGCATCCCGCGTCCGCTCGAGCAGCTCCATCGTCTGGGTTGCTCCGGGCGCATGGATCCCGGCCTCCTGCGCGAGCGTGAGGGCCAGGCGCAGATCCTTGATCGCGTAGAGAGTGGGGAACCGCTTCGGAGCGTACTCGTCGGTCACGAGCGAGTCCATGGCCGCGTTGCGCAGCTGGAAGCTGTCGGCGGAGCCCAGCTGCAGCGTTTCGAACAGCACCTTGCCGTCGACGCCGGAGGCGCGGCCGATCGCCATCGCCTCGGCGAGGGCGTTGATGTTCTGGAACACCACCATGTTGTTGATGATCTTGATGACCTGGCCGCTGCCCAGTGGGCCGGCATGGACCACGTCGCTGCCCATGGTGGAGAGGAGGGGCAGCACGGTGTCGAAGTGCTCCCGCTCGGCGCCCACGGTGATGAGCAGAGTGCCGTCGATGGCGGCCTGACGCAGCCGCGCAACCGGAGCATCGATGAAGACGACGCCCGCCTCTGATGCACGCTCCCCCAACGCCCGGGTGCCGTTGACATCGCTCGTGCTCATGTCGACGATGATCTGCGGTCGGTCGTCGCCGGCCAGGATCTCCTCGACGACCTCCTCCACCTGCACGATGCTCGGCAGCGACAGGAACACCACATCCGCTCGCCGGGCCACCTCGGCGACGCTGCCCGCGCGGTCGGCGCCGACCTCCACCGCCTGGTCGAGAGCTGCCGCCACGCGGTCGAACGCCACTACAGGAAGGTCGGATCGACGCACCAGGTTGGCACACATCGCACCCCCCATCACTCCCAGGCCGATGAAACCGAGTGTGCGCACTACCATTGGTGACTCCTTCGCGCTTGGTCGTAGATCCGTCAGTCGAGCGACACGATGACGCTCTTGAGCTGGCTGTAGTGGTGCAGGGCCTCCATGCCCTTCTCCCGTCCCAGCCCGCTGGCCTTGTATCCCCCGAAGGGCACCTCGACCCCCGCGCCGGCGTAGCGGTTGACCTGCACCTGCCCCGCCTGAAGTCGCGCGGCCACGCGGTGGGCGCGACCCACGTCCCTCGTGAACACGCCCGCCGACAGCCCGTAGGGAGTGTCGTTCGCGATCCGGATGGCGTCCTCGAGCTCGTCGTAGGCGATGACCGACTGGACGGGGCCGAAGACCTCCTCCTGGGCGATGGTCATGCCGTTCTCGACACCTGACAGCAGCGTGGGGCGCACATAGAACCCGTCCCGCTCGGGAAGATCGCCGCCGGAGGCCACCGTGGCGCCCTCCGCTTCGGCTCCGGCGATCAGGTCGAGCACCGTCTCCCTCTGCCGCGCGGATGCCAGGGGTCCCATGTCGTGGTCGCCCAGCCCGTGCCCGATCGTGAGACCTTGCATGCGCTGCGCGATCTTGGTGATGAGCTCCTGCTCGACACTGCGGTGCACGATCAGACGCGTCGTGGCGAAACACGACTGGCCCGAGTTGCGGATGACCGCCAGCGCCCCCGCCTCAGCCGCGCGATCCAGATCCGCGTCCTCGCACACGATCGTGGGTGATTTGCCGCCGAGCTCGAGGTTGCACCCGATGATGCGCGACGCCGCGATCTCGCCGACGCGCTTGCCGACGGCGACGGACCCGGTGAAGGTGATGTGCTGCACGAGCGCGTGGCGCAACAGCGCCTCCCCGACCACGGACCCCTGCCCGAGCACCACGTTGCAGAGCCCGGCAGGCAATCCGGCCTCCGCCATGAGCACGGCGACGAACGCGGAGGTGATCGGCGTCACCTCCGCCGGCTTGACCACGACCGAGTTGCCCACCGCCAGGCTGGGGGCGACACCGCGCATCATCTGGCTGATGGGAGCGTTCCACGGCGTGATGTGGGCGATGACTCCGTAGGGTTCACGCCGCGTGTAGGCGAGCGTGGAGGAATCCTGCGGGATCGTCTCGCCCCCGAACTTGTCGACCCCGCCGCCGTAGTACTCCAGGTAGCGGGCGCTGACGGCGATGTCGGCACGTGCCTGCGACAGCGGCTTGCCGGTGTCGATCGATTCCAGCTGGGCCAGGACTTCCTGGTGGTCTCGGATGGTCTGCGCGCACCGGATCAGGATGCGTCCGCGATCAACGGGGGCCATCGCCGCCCACGCCGGCCAGGCGCGCTCGGCGCTCCGGACCGCCTCGTCCACGTGCGCCTGCTCCGACCGCTCGTAGGCCAGCACCGCCCGCGCGGTGCCGGGGTCGATGATCTGCTCGGTGTCCTCGCGACCCCGCTCGGTCCACCGGCCGTCGATGACGGCGGTGAGGATCTCGGGCAGGTTCGCGGCGCGCAGGACGTCCGCGACCATGTTCCCGTGTTCGATCGTCGAGGGCATCGAGCCCACCATCCTTTCGTGACGTCAGGAGCCTTGCTGAACCTGACGGAAGTGTTCGCTGGTCATGACGTGCGCGGCCATCAGCCGACCCGCTTCCGCGGCATCCCCGCGCACGATGGCGTCGAGGATCTCCCGGTGCTCCGCGAGGAGCACCTTGGCCTGGGACTCGACCTCCCAGATCGTCAGACGCGCCGGCAGTGCCGTCCACAGCTGCCCGATGAAGTTGGAGACGATGGGCGAGACGGCACCGTAGATGGCGAAGTGGAACTCGCGGTTCAGATGGGAGAGGTCGGTGGCATCGCCCTTGCCCTCGGTCGCCGCGAGCCGGTCGTGGGCCGCGACGATCCGCTCCATCTGCTCGGGTTCGAGGCGCTGCACCGCGGCCTCCACCGTGCTGCCCTCCGCCGCCGAGCGCAGGCGGTAGAGGTCATGGATCTCCTGCGGCTTCAGTTCTGAGACCACGACTCCCCGGTGCTGGGAGTAGGTGATCGTCCCGTCCGCCTCCAGCAGCCGCAGCGCCTCGCGCACGGGGGTCGCGCTCACGCCGTACCGGGCGGCGAGCTCTTGCTGCCGCAGGTTCGAGCCGGCGGCCACGGCACCCGACTGGATGTCGTCGCGCAGCCGTTCCAGGACGTACTCCACCTTGCTCAACGGACGCCGTGACTGTCCATCACCCTGCGACATGGGCTCCTCCTGGGATACCGGGACCTGGGGTCGTTGCCTCCATCATCGGGTACCGCCCCGGCCCGTCAATGCGACGACGAGACGGACAGGAACTTATGCTGCAGTTCCGGCGCCCGGGCGAAAGCGGCGGAATCCGACGCATGCACGACGTTGCCGGTCTCCAGGACGTACACACGCGAGGTCGTCTGCAGCACGAAGTTCAAGTTCTGCTCGGCGACGAGGACGGCCGCGCCCGTGCGCTGAGGCAGGGCGGCGATCGACTCCTGCAGCTCCTGGACGACCACTGGCGCGAGGCCCTCCGTGGGTTCGTCCAGCAGCAGGACCCGCGGTCTGGCCGCCAGTGCCCGCGCGATCGCCACGGCCTGCTGCTCGCCTCCTGAGAGCTGGAATCCCTCGCGATCGATGAGTCGGCCCATGATCGGCAGCAGATCGACGATCTCATCGACGTCGAGTTTCTGCTTGCGCATGCGCGCGGCGATCCGAAGGTTGTCCAGCACGGACAGACCGGCGAAGATGCGTCGTTCGGCCGGAACGATCGCGATGCCTGCGCGGGCGATCTGTTCGGGCACCATCCGCGTGATGTCGGCGCCATCGAAGAGGATCTGCCCGCGTCGGCGAACCTCCATTCCCATGATCGCCTTGAAGGTGCTCGTCTTTCCGGCGCCGTTGCGCCCGAGCACGCCGACCATCTCGCCGGCGTCCACCTCGATGTCGATCCCGAACAGCGCTCCGGCGGGGCCGTAGGAGGCGCTCACCCGGTTCAGCTGCAGAACGCTCATGATTCGACCACTCCCAGATACAGCTCTCTCGTCTCCGGCGCCTGCTCGACCTCGCTGGGGGTTCCTTCGATCACCACGACCCCCTGACCCATGAGAACGACCCGGTCGCTCAGGGCGAACACGACGTCCATGTCATGGGCAGTGAGGACCACCGTCATATTGCCGTGATCGGACCGGATGCGCTGCAGCGTTGCGATGGTGCGTGCGGTGTCGTCGAGCGACATCCCCGCTGTCGGCTCGTCGAGCAACAGCATCTGGGGATCCTGGACCAGCGCCATGGCCAGTTCCAGTCGCTTTCGATCGCCCTGCGGGAGGACGCCCGCCGGCACACGGGCGATGTCATGCAGGTCGAGCTCGTCCATGACGTCGGCCACGCGGGCCTGCGTCGCGCCCGCCCCGCCGAGCCGGTCCCAGAACCGTGCACCCCTGCCCTCGGAAACGGCCCGCGATATGGCGAGGTTGTCCTCGACGGTGCGCGAGGTGAACAAGCGCGCCACCTGGAAGGTGCGGCTGACGCCGTGCCGGGCCAGCCGGGCAGCGGACCACGAGGTGACGGATCGCCCTTCGAACTCGATCGTGCCCGCTGTCGCCCGGTGCTCTCCGGCGATCGTGCCGAACAGGGTGGATTTGCCCGCACCGTTCGGCCCGATGATCGACACGCATTCGGCCGGGGCGACATCCAGGTCGACCCCGCGGACCGCGTGGACGGCGCCGTAGGACTTCTTGAGCCCTCGGACACGGAGGATCGTGTCGGTCATCGGGTTGCCACCTTCCTGCGACGCTGCACAGCTCCAGCGATCTTCTTCGGCAGACTCAGCAGCCCTCCCGGCACCACGAGCACGATCACCAGCAGCGCCAGCCCGACCCAGAAGTCCGGGGCGCTGGTGGCATCCAGCAGGAAGTGCTTCACCAGGACGAGGAGGATGGCACCGATCACCGGGCCCCAGAACGAGCGCATGCCGCCGATCAGGCACATCACGATCACCTCGCCCGACAGTCCCCACGCGAGCATCTCGGGCGTGACGAGACCCTGGTGCTGGGCCATCAGAGCACCCGCCAGCCCCGCGAAGGCGCCGGCGAGGACGAACGCCCAGATGCGCACCGAGCGCACACTCACGCCCAGGGCCTCCGCACGGATCGGGTCGTCGCGTACGGCGTTCATGGCCGCACCGAAGGAGGATCCGCGGATGCGCCGCAAGATGAGCAGCGCGATGGTCACGATCACCACGACGTACCACCAGAAGGCCTGATCGGCGAACAGGTTCACACCGAGCAGCTCGCCTCGGCTGATCCCGGGGATCCCGTTCTCCCCGTGCAACTCGGGCACCCGGAAGGTCAGCAGCCACAGGATCTGACCGAAGATCAGGGTCAGCATCGCGAACTCGGTTCCGGTGATCCGGCTGGCGAGCAGCGCGTACGCCCCGGCCACGACCGCGGCGATGAGCATCGCCAGCAGCACGGCGAGAATCGGGTTGTCGATGAAGTCCTTGGTCAGGCCCACCGTGTACGCACCGACCCCGAAGTACGCGGCCTGGCCGAAGGATGACACGCCGGTCCATCCGAACAGGATGTTCGTCGCCGACGCGAACAGGGCGTAGATGACGGCCGTGGTGAGCAGGAACAGGAGCGAGCCGTCGAAGAGGGAACCAACTGCCAGCGCCACCACGATGCACGCCACGAGAACCTCGAGTGAGGGCGGCACCTTCGCCCGGAGGGCCTGCAAGCCCGTCAGGGGCTGCTTCGCCCTCCGGATGGCGACGACTGCCTGGGTCGGAGTGGTCATGTCAGTGTCCCCCAACGCGCTTCTTGGCGAGTCCTTGCGGCCGCAGGAGAAGTACCAGCGCCACCGCGATGTACAGACTGAATCCGGAGAGCCCGGGCGCGAAGTTCACCGCGAGACTGTCGGCGATTCCGAGGATCAGGGCTGCCGTCAGGGCGCCCCCGATCGATCCCAGCCCACCGATGATGACGATGGCGAAGCTCTGGATGGCGAAGGTGGGAGCCAATCCCACGTCGACGCTGACCAGCGGGGCCATGAGCGCGCCGGAGAGCCCCGCGAGCGCGGCACCTACGGCGAAGACGCCGACCTGCACCTTGCGGGCGGGCACGCCCAGGGCGCGCGCCATCTGCTCGTCGATCGAAACGGCACGAACGGTCTTGCCCATCTGCGTCTTCTGCAGAACGAAGAAGAGCGCTGCGCCGATGACGATCCCGATCACCAGCAGCAGGAGGTCGTAGGAGGCGATCCGGATGTCGCCGATACGGACGGAACCACCCAGACCCTCCACCGACGCCTGGCTCCGCGGGCGATTGCCCCAGATCATCAGCGCCAGTCCGTCCAGCGTCACCAGGAGCGCGTAGGACGCCAGGAGCGGGATCATGTGGTCGGTGCCGTACAGCTTGCGGAACACGACCGTGTCGGCGGCGGCGCCCAGGAGCGCCAGTGCGCCTGCCGCCGCGACGGCGGCGAGCAGGAACACCGGCAGGTTCACCGACTGACCGCTCAGCAGGGTGGTGAGGACGAAGGCGCCGAGCATGAAGAACGCACCATGGGCGAAGTTCAGGATGCGGAGGACGCCGAAGATCAGCGTCAGCCCGCTGGCCACGATGAACAGGGGCACGCCCTGAGCTATCCCCGAGATGATGGCTGATATGAGATCGCTCACGGCGCTCCTCTGAAGGTGATGAGGCGGATGCCTGTCAGTGCGTGTCGATCAGGTCCTCGGCGGGAACCACGAAGGTCTCGAGGAACTCGACGCCTTCCGGCGCGTCGGGGTTGCCGATCGACTGCGTGACCACGACGGGGGCGATGAGCTGGTGCGTCTCGGGATCGAATCGCAGCGTGCCGGATGACCCTTCGAACTCCAGTCCGGCAAGCGCTTCCACGACGGCGTCGGGGTCGGCCGAGCCAGCGGCGTCGATGGCCGCCACGTAGGCGTAGCCCGTGAGATAGCCGTCGTAAGACCACGCCATCGGGCGCTCGTCCGCCGCCTCGAGGAACTCTTCGACGAACCGGGTGTTGAACTCATTGTCGTAGGCGGCGTATGCGTAGTCGTACGCGTTCCACATCTCCGGCGCAGCGCCGCCCAGTCCGCGGGCGACGGGCTCGTAGCCGCCGGCGCTGGCCAGGAGCGCGACGCGATCGACGATCTCGAACGCTTCCGCCTGCTGCAGGAACGCGGTCGTGCCGGCGCCGTAGGTGGACAGGAACATCGCGCTGGAGTCGGGCTCGCCGAGTCCGTTCGACAGAGCGGAGACCTGGGAGCGGTAGTTGGTCTCGCCCAGCGGAACCCAGTACTCCTGATTCACCGCCGCGTCCACGCCGGCGGCCTTCACCCCGTCGATGTAGCCCGACCAGGTGTCGCGGCCCCAGGCGTAGTCGAAGCCGAACACGTTGTAGTCGGTGACGGTGGGGAACTGCTCGGCGAGGACGGTCGCCAGAGCGTCGCTGACCATGGTGTCGCGGGGCGCGACGGCGAACGTGCGCTCGTAAGGCTTCTCATCGGCGTACACCCCCGAGAGTTCGTTGCCGGCGCAGACCGAGGTGATGAGCACGCCGCCTGCCTGATCGGCGAGGGGGGCGACGGCGCTGCACGCCGGGGTCGTCAGCATCCCGCCGAGAAGCATCGTGCCGTCGGACATGAAGTCTCGAGCGGACTGCGCGGCGACCTGCGCGTCGGCCTGATCGTCCTTGACGTCGATCTCGAACGTGACGTCGGGGGCGAGTCCATCCTCCTGCGCGTGCTTCACGCCGAGCGCGAATCCTTCGCTGATATGGTCGCCCACCTGGGCGAAGTTGCCGCTCATCGGGGCGATGACGCCCAGCGAGACCGTGCCCGACGCGTCATCCGAGTCGGCGGCGTCGGTACCGCTGCACCCGGAGACGGCGAGCAGGATCGGGACGGAGATCAGAGCCAAAGCGGCCTTGCCATGCTTCATTGCATACCTTTCGGATCGGAACCGGGCGTTCACGACGGGATGACGATACTATATATTCTGGATAACACACAAAGCGCCTCGTTTCGGCGAAGACGTCGAGTGCGGCGTCGGCTGGACGCAGCGGCGGATCGGCCGGCTCAGGCGTACGCGTCGAGGCGCTGCAGCGCGGGCTGCGCCCCCGGCCTGGTGACCGCATCCGCCCCCACCGCGCACGCCGCCCGAAGCGCTCGCTCGGGGTCCCACCCCGCGTGGAAGGCGAGGGTCAGCGCCGCGCAGAACGCGTCTCCGGCGCCGACGGAGCTGACCGCCTGCACCGTCGGCGCAGCGACGCGCACCACCTCGAGCCCGCGACGGAACAGCGCCGCTCCGGCCGATCCGTAGGTGACCGCGACGAGCGGGGCCCGCGAGAGCTCGGGGAGCACCGCGTACTCGAGCTCGTTGACGAGAAACAGGTCGGCACGATCCACGAGCTCCGGCGGCAGCGGCTGGGCGGGTGCGGCGTTGACGGCGAGGAACCCCGGCACGGCGGTGGCGAGCGCCGCCACGACGGTCAGGGGGATCTCCAGCTGCGTCAGCACGGCTTCATCCGGCGCGAAGTCCACCCCGTCGACGGTCACGTCGTGGTTCGCCCCGGGGCACACGACGATGTGGTTCTCCCCCTCGTCGTCGACGGTGATGAGGGCCGTCCCCGTGGGCGCGTCGCCGAGCCACACGCCGCCGGCATCGACGCCGGCGTCGCTGAGGTTCTGCAGCATCGCCCGCCCGTCGGTGTCATCCCCCACGGCACCGACCATCCGCACGCGTCCGCCCAGGCGCGCCGCCGCGACCGCCTGGTTCGCGCCCTTGCCCCCGGGGTCGCGGGTCAACGTGCCGCCGAGCACCGTCTCGCCCGGCTTCGGAAGGCGGGCGACGGATGCGGTGACGTCCACGTTGATGCTGCCGACCACGCACAGGGAAGCGAGGGGAGAAGCCATCCCTCCATTCCACCACGCGGCTCGCGCGGGAATCGGGCGGCGCAGGTTGTATAACCGAACAGTGCTGCTTTCGGCGGCAGGTGGACGACGGGGTCCGCATCCGCGACGACCTCCAGGAGCCGCATGACCACCCCGATCCCCGTCTACCTCGACTGCGACCCCGGCGTCGACGACACGCTCGCCCTGGCGTACCTGCTGGCCTCGCCGAATGTCGAGCTGGTGGGCATCGGCACGGTGAGCGGCAACACCTCGGCGGCGCAGGCCGCCCGCAACACGCTCGACCTGCTGTGCCTCGCCGGCGCCCCCGCCATCCCGGTCGCCGTCGGCGCGCACGACCACCTCGACCACCCCTACGCCGGCGGCGCGGGGTCGGTGCACGGCGACAACGGCGTCGGCGGCGTGGAGCTGCCGCGCGCCCCTGGCGAGCCCGACGCCCGGAGCGCCGTGCAACTGCTCATCGACCTCTCGCACGAGTACGAGGGCCGCCTGCACGTGCTCGCGATCGGGCCGCTGACGAACATCGCGCACGCACTGGCAGCCGACCCCACCCTCCCCGCTCGCGTCGCCGAGGTCACCGCCATGGGTGGCGCCGCCCTCGCCCCCGGCAACATCACCCCCGCGGCCGAGGCGAACGTCTTCAACGACCCTCGGGCCGCGGCCGAGGCTCTCGCCGGCGACTGGGACGTCACCCTCGTCCCACTGGACGCGACGATGGAGCACACCCTCAGCGAGGAGCAGCGCGGGATGCTGCTGGCCGACGAGCGACCGTTCGTCCGCACCGTCGGGGAGATCCTCGACCACTACTTCGACTTCTACGTCGGCACCTACGGCCGGCGCACGTGCGCGCTGCACGATCCGCTCGCGGCGGTTCTCGCCGCCGGCGCCGTCACGCCCACGCGCGCACCGCGGGTGCCCATCGTGGTCGACGTCTCGGACGGCCCGGGCCGCGGCCAGACGATCGCCGATCTCCGCACCCAGCGCATCGGGGTCCGCGACCACGACGGCGTCCGCACCCGTCTCGTCCTGGACGTCGAGTCCTCGATCGGACAGCACCTGATCGACACGATCCTCGCCGGCTGAGCCCGCGGCCGGCGAGCCGCCCCGCGCCGCAGCGCCCGCGCAGCCCACGTAACCTTGGACGAGTGCACCTGAACGACTCGCGCGCGTGGAACCGCTTCTACGCCGAAGGAACCCCCGTCGACATCGAGGCGCCCACCGGCTCCCTCGTCGACCTGCTCGATGAACGCGCGGCGCAGTACGCCGACCGCCCCGCGGTGACGTTCTTCGGTGCGTCGCTGACCTATCGCGAGCTCGCCGGCCGGGTCTCCCGCGTCGCGAACGGGCTGCGGGAGCTCGGGGTGAGCGCCGGCGACCGCGTCGCCCTCGTGCTGCCCAACGCCCCGCAGCACGTCATCGCGTTCTACGCGGTGCTGCGCCTGGGCGGGATCGTCGTCGAGCACAACCCGCTCTACACGCGCGACGAACTCGAGGCGCAGTTCCGCGACCACGGGGCGTCGCACGTCATCTCGTGGGACAAGATGGCCCCCCTCATCCGCTCCTTCCCCGCCGACCTCGGCATCCGCACGGTCGTCTCCGTCGACATCACGCGCGCGATGCCGTGGACCACGCAACTGGCGCTGCGCCTGCCCGTGGCCAAGGCCCGCGCGTCGCGCGCGAAGCTGACCGCCGCGGCGCCCGGGATGGTGCCTTTCGCACGGCTGGAGAAGTCCGCGCCGCTGCCGGCCGGGTCCGTTCCCCGCCCCGGCGTCACCGACATCGCGTGCCTGCAGTACACCTCCGGCACCACCGGTGTGCCCAAGGGCGCGATCATCACACACGGCAACCTGTGGGCCAACGCCCGCCAGGGCGCCGCGTGGATGCCGCGGTTCACGCACGGCGACGGCCGCATCTACGGCCTCCTGCCGATGTTCCACGCCTTCGGCCTGCTGCTGTCGGTCATCTATGCCGTCGAGACCGGATCCAACGCGGTGCTGTTCCCCACGTTCGACCCCGAGTTGGTGTCGCAGGCGGCGAAGAAGCATCCGCCGACCTTCATCCCCGCCGTCCCGCCCATGTTCGACCGCCTGGCCCGCGTGGCCCGCGAGGGCAAGCTCGACCTGTCCGGCGTCGTGTACTCGATCTCGGGCGCGATGACCCTGACCCCCGCCGTGGTGAAGCGGTGGGAGGAGCTGGCCGGCAGCATGCTGAACGAGGGGTACGGGCTGACCGAGACGAGCCCGGTGGCCCTGGCCAACCCCTTCGACGACGCGCGGAAGATCGGCACCATCGGCATCCCGTTCCCCTCGACAGACATCCGCGTGGTCGACCCCAACGACCCCGCCCGAGAGGTGGAGCTCGGAGAGGCGGGCGAACTGCTCATCAAGGGCCCCCAGGTGTTCCAGGGGTACTGGAACCGCCCAGAGGAGACGGCCCAGGCGCTGCTGGAAGGCGGATGGCTGCGCACCGGAGACCTCGTGATGCAGGACGAGGACGGCTTCGTCACGGTCGTGGACCGCAAGAAGGAGATCATCATCACGGGGGGCCTGAACGTCTCGCCCAGTGAGGTGGAGAAGGTCCTGGATGCGGTGCCGGGCATCGCCGGTTCGGCCGTCGTGGGTGTGCCCCGCGGCGGCGGCGCCGAGGTCGTCACGGCCGTCGTCGTGCTCGAACCCGGTGCCGTCTTCGACGAGGACGCCGTGCGGGCGGCCGCGCGCGAGCACCTGGCCGAATACAAACGCCCGACCGCCTACCGCGTGTGGGAGGAGCTGCCCACGACCCTCATCGGGAAGGTGCTCCGCCGGCGCGTCCGTGACACGCTCATCGCCGACCGCCACGCGGTGCGCGCCGCGCCGGAGGACTGACGCGGGTCAGCCCGCCTGCCACTGCGCGGCCGGGGTGAGCGGCACGAGCGGCGGACGCTCTGCCGTCGTCGTCAGCTCGATCCGCCGCCCCTCGCGGGCGGAGTCCATGAGGCACGTCATGATCTCCAGCACGTGCAGGGCGATCGCGCCGTCGGCCCTGCGCCCACCGGCGACGAAGTCCAGCAGCCCGATTCCCCGCCCGGCGCCTTCGTATCCCGCGCGCACTCCGATGGGCGTCCAGTCCTCGTCGCCGGAGGGGCGCAGACGCACCTGCCCGTCGAAGTAGTTCGGGTCGGGCAGCGACAGCGACCCGGTCTCGCCGTGCACCTCGATCGGGGCCGCATCGGTGCCGGCCGCGTCGAAGCTGAACGTGACCGTCGAGATCGCCCCGCCCGCATGCTCGAGTATTCCGGTGATGTGCGTGTCGATCTCGACGGGGATCTGCTCCCCGGCCCGGGGGCCCGTGGCGATGCGGCGCAGTTCCTTCGGCCGCGACGACGCCCCGCTCACGCGGGCAACCGGTCCGAGGAGGTGGAACAACGACGTGAGGTAGTACGGACCCATGTCCAACAGCGGCCCGCCCCCGCGGCGGTAGTAGAAGTCCGGATGCGGATGCCACGCCTCGTGCCCCGGCGACACCCACGTGGCCACCGCGGCCACCGGGCGGCCGATCTCCCCGGCATCCACCACCGCCCGCGCCGTCTGGATCCCCGCGCCCAGCACGGTGTCGGGTGCGCACCCGACCCATCCGGATGCGGCCTGGGCCAGAACGCCGCGTGCCTGGTCGAAGGTCGCCGCCAGCGGCTTCTCGCCGTACACGTTCTTGCCGTGCGCGAGCCCCGCGAGGGCGATGTCGGCGTGCGCGGCGGGGATCGTGAGGTTCAGCACCGTGTCCACCGCGGGATCGGACACGAGTTCCTCCACCGAGAGCGCGCGGCAGCCGGGGAAGCGGGCGGCCACATCCGCGGCACGTGCCGCATCCAGGTCGGCGGTCGCCGCGATCCGCACCCCCGGGTGGGTGCCGAGGGTGGCGAGGTACTGCGCCGAGATGACGCCCAGACCGACTATTCCGACGCCGTGCGGCTCGTCCACAGCATCCCCCTCTCCACGATCGTGCGCACGTTGACGTCGCCGAGCACCGAGGGGCTGTGCCCCGGCGTCGCGACGAAGATGCGGCCCGCACCCCACAGTCGCGTCCACACCGCCGGGGAGGCGACCGGCCGGTGCCACGGGTGGTACGGCTGCACCGGATGCGTCGTCGTGGCCAGCACGTCGTTGAGGTCGTCGGCGAGCACCCAGTACTGCTCGGTGTCGAGCGTGAAGTCGTCGATACCGGCCATGATCCCGTGCGTGCGGCCGAGGTCGGTCACCTCGACCCGGTAGCGCAGGAAGTTGTCGGTCTCGTCACCTCGACGCTCGTCGGGGCGCTTCGACGGATGCGTCGCGAACTGGCCGCCGATGAGCTGGAGGTAGTCGGAGCTGTTGCGGTAAGAATCCGCGATCCCGCCGTGCCAGCCCGCCAGTCCGGTCCCCCGTTCGACCGCCGAGCGCAGGCCTTTCAGCGCCTGGTCCGAGATCGTCGACATGGTGACGCACTGCACGATCAGGTCGGTCTCGTCCATGACCTGCGCATCCGCGTAAACCTCGTTGGACTCCTCGATGCGCACGGCGAACCCCTCGCGCTCCAGGAAGGGAACGAACAGATCGGTGGCCTCGACGGGACGGTGCCCCTCCCATCCCCCGCGGACGATCAGCGCTCGGCGTGCGGACATGATGGCTTCCTCCACGGGGGTCTGGCGACCGGATGCTGCGGCGCGTTCGACGGCGGACACCACACGCTATCGCGCCCCTCACGCTGCGGGGCCCTCCGCGCAGGCACCACGTTTGCGCCACTTCGGTGCATCCGCGCCGCTTCGATGTGGCGCGAATGCACGAAAGTGGCGCGGCTGCGGTGCCTGCGGCGAGCGCCGAGCGGCGAAGCGCTGAGCGGCGAAGCGCTGAGCGCCGCGGGGGATTCGCGGCTCAGCCGATCGGCTCGGCCAGCGCCTCGCCCTCCGGCGGGGCGTCGCGGCGAGCGCCGCGGGCACCCGCACGCACCGCGCCGATGCTCGCGGCGATCACCAGCGCGATGCCGGCGATCTCCAGGAGCGACAGGTGCTGACCGAGGAGGAAGAACCCGGCGATGGACGCGGTGGCGGGCCCGAGGCTCATGAGGATCGCGAAGGCGGCGGCCGGGAGCCGGCGCAGCGCCATCAGTTCCAGGGCGTAGGGGATGGTGGAGGAGAGCACCGCCACGGCCGCGGCGAGCGCCAGCAGGTCGACCCGCAGCAGAGCCGAGCCGGCGTCGGCGATCCCGAGCGGCAGCGACAGCACCGCTCCGACGACCATGGCCAGCGCCAGGCCGTCCAGTCGCGGGAACTCCCGGCCGACCCGGGCCGAGCACAGGATGTAGAACGCCCAAGCCGCCGCGGCGCCGAGGGCGTACAGCACGCCGAGCAGGTCCAGCCGATCCCATCCGCCGCCACCCAGGGCGACCACACCGACCAGCGCGAGCGCTGCCCACACCAGCGCCGACGCGCGGCGGCTCGCGAGAATCGACAGCGTCAGCGGGCCGAGGACCTCGATCGTGACGGTCACCCCCAGCGGCAGCCGCTCCAGCGCGAGGTAGAACAGGCCGTTCATGAGCACCAGGACCAGCCCGAACAGCCCCACCGCGCGCCATCCGCGAGCGGAGTGCCCGCGCAGCCGCGGCCGGGCGATGGCGAGGAGGATCAGCGCCGAGAACACCAGCCGCAGCATGACCATGCCCAGCGGCCCGAGCTGCGGGAACAGCAGAACCGCCAGCGAAGCGCCGACCTCCTGGCACGCCAGGCCCACCACGACGAACAGCACCGCGACGCTCGAGCCGCGATTGCCCGGTCCGCCCCCGCGTGTCACTCGGCCGGAGGCTGGCAGATGGCGTTGGCGAGGATCGCGTCGTGCTGCTGCTGCGCCGTCCACGGCAGACCGGCCTCGGGGACGGTCTCTCCCTCCATGGCGGGAGCCTTCGACGCGATCGCTGCGAGCTCCCACGCCAGCCACGCCCCGATGTTGGGGTTCGCGCCGGAGTTGTTGAGCACGACGGCGACGGTCATGCCGGTGCGGGGGTCGGCGAAGGCCGCGGTGAGGTAACCGGGGATCGCCCCGTACTGCCCGATGAGCGCACCGGCCTGGTAGGCGCCCCCGGCTGCGGTGAACCACGTCGGCTGATCAGCGGCGACGGGAAGCGGGGACTCGAAGCGATCGGATGCGTCGGGCGTGAGCGCGCCGGTCGCCAGAGCCTGTGCGTACCGGCCGAGGTCGGTGATGTCGGTGACCGCGCCGGAGTCGGCGCCGCCGATACTCGCCGACATCTTCGTGACCTCGGGCGGCTCGGTGCAGTTCCACGCGCCCTCGGCGTTGGCGGTGGACCAGTATCCGGGCAGGACCGGGCCGTCCGCCGGCGGTGCGGCCGTACGCGTCGGCAGCGCTGTCACGGCGAGGTCGAGCGGTTCGGCGATGCGCTCCTCGAGGAGCTCGCGCATGCTCATGCCCGTGGCGCGCTCGAGAGCCGATCCCAGCAGCAGGTACCCGGAGTCGGAGTCGCGGTACTCGGTGCCCGGTTCGATGCGGTCCTGTCCCAGCCCGTACCCGGCGAGCTCGCGGGGATCCCACTGCCGCTCGAGGTTGGAGAAGAACTGCGACTGCAGCTGCGGCGTGTAGGCGCCGATCCCGGCGGTGCCGTCGCACAGCTGGCGCAGGGTGACATCCACCAGGTCGGGGAACCCGTTGACGTAGTCGGTGACGCTGTCATCGAGTTCGATGGTGCCTTCGGCCGCGACCTGGAACATCACGTCGCACGTCATGGCACGAGTGACGTCGGCCGCACGGAACGCCATGTCGGTGTCGACGGCACCGCCTCCGCCGGGGGCCTGCGTGCCGAGACCGGCGACCCAGCTCCCGCTCCACGGGGCCCACACCCCGACGATCGCGCCGGAGGATCCGGTGGCGGTCATGGCGCTGGTCACCGCCGCTTCCAGCTGCTGAGCCGTCTCGTCCGGCAGTGCACCCTCGACCTGCGGGGGCAGATCGATCTCGACCGACTCTCGTCCGGAGCATCCGCTCAACAGGGCGACGAGGGTGACCAGGCCCGCAGCGACGGCGACGACGCCGCGACTGCGAAGAGACCGCATCCTCACCCCCGGTGGAATCGAGCCGGCGCCGGATGACGCGCATATGCATTGAAACACACCGCCGCGCCCGCTCCCCCGGGTTTGACTGCATGCCCGGTCACGTCTACATCACATCTGTCCTTAAGGTGGGGCGCATGCCCCACGCCTTCGACGCCGCGGCCCTGTCGGGAGTGACCGGCCATATGAACGACGACCACGCCGACGACAATCTGCTCGTCGCACGCGCCTTCGGCAGGGCGGATGCGACGGCCGCGGTCATGACCGGCTTCGACGGCGACGGGGGCGACTGGGACGTGACGGGCCCGGACGGCACCGTGGCGCCGTTGCGTGTGGCGTGGCCCGGCGGCCCCATCACGGAGCGCCGCGAAGTACGGCGGGAGATCGTCGCCCTCTACGACGAGGCGTGCCGTCGATCGGGCGTCGAGCCGCGTCCGCACGACTGACCCGTAGCATCTTCGGGGTTAGGCTCCCCTAACCTGTCCCCTATGATGACGGCTATGAGCGACGTCATCCCCTTCTCGACCGCGCTGCGCGAGCGCTCGAGCGCCGCCCACCCCTCCAGCGAGCACTCCACCTTCATGTCCGACCTCATGACGGGCGAGGGCACGCGGGAGGACTACGTCGCCCTCGTCGCACAGCACTGGTTCATCTACGACGCCCTCGAACAGGCCGCCGAGCGCATGCGCAACGACCCGGTGGCCGCGGTGTTCATCTCCGACAAGCTCACGCGGCTGCCGGCGCTGGAGGCCGACCTCGACTTCCTCGTCGGGCCTCACTGGCGCGCCAGCATCCAGCCACTCCCGACGACCCGGCGCTATGCCGACCGCATCCGCGCGGTCGGCGCGACGTGGCCGGGTGGCTTCGTCGCCCACCACTACACGCGCTACCTCGGCGACCTCTCCGGCGGGATCTTCATCGGCCGGCTGATGCAGCGACGATTCGGGTTCGAGACCAACGGCATCGGCTTCTACCTCTTCCACGACATCGCCGATCCGAAGGCCTTCAAGGACGTCTACCGCGAGCAGCTGGATGCCGCCCCCTGGGATGCGGCGGAGCGCGAGCGCGTGATGGACGAGGTGCTCGTGGCGTACCGCTTCAACACCGACCTGTTCGACGACCTCGCCCACGCCAAGGCCGCGGCCTGACCCCGCCGCCGAGCGGCGCACTGCGCGGTCGCGTCAGGGGCGCGCGCGCAGGGCCGAGCTCATGAAGCGCTGCACGTCGGGGTCGACGCGGATGTCGCTCGGCCGCAGCGGCCGCGACAGGTACAGCCCGTCCAGGGAGGTCAGGCGGCTGAGGGCGACATAGGTCTGCCCGGGAGCGAACGCGCCGGAGCCCAGGTCGATCACGGCGCGCTCGTAGGTCTTGCCCTGCGACTTGTGGATCGTGACGGCCCAGGCCAGGCGCAGCGGGAACTGCGTGAACTCCGCCACGACGTCGCGCGAGAGGGTGCGCGTGCCGGGGTGGTAGTTGTAGCGGAACCTCTCCCACACGGCCGGTTCGACATCGTGCTCCGTGCCGTCGACCTCCACGCGCACGGTGTCGCCGGCGATCCGCGTGACGGTGCCGATCGTCCCGTTGACCCACCGGGGCGGCTCCCCGAACGACGACACGTCGTTGCGCAGGAACATCACCTGCGCCCCGACCTTGAGTCGCAGCTCCACGTCGGCGGGGTAGTTCGCGTCGCCACGGCCGAAGTCGCCGCTGATCTCGGCGTTGGCCGTCTGCATCCGCCCGACCAGTTCGTCCAGGTGGCGGCGGTTGATCGTGTTGACGATGTCGTTGCGGGTGGCCAGCGTGATGATGGGGTGCTCGCCGTCGGCCGGATGGGGCGGGGTCCGGGCACCGGCGCCGTTGAGGACTCCCGCCATCTCCGCCGTGACGCGGCCATAGCGCACCGCGTTCAGCAGCGCCTTGAAGGCGGGGTCGGCCTGCCGGTGGATCTCGGTGAGCTCCCGCACGTTCAGGTCGGCGCCGTGGCGGCCGAGGTCGAGGATCCCGTCGTCGCCGCCCTCACCGGCCCACACCTTGGCGTCGAAGAACCAGAACGAGCGGTAGTGGTCGCGGATGTACCGCATCTCATCGCCGCGGGGCGGCACCGGCGCCAGCTGGTACGGGTCGCCGAACATCACGATCTGCACCCCGCCGAACGGCTCCGCGCGGCGTCCGCGGGCCTGCCGCAGCGACCGGTCGATGCCGTCCATGAGGTCGGCGTTGACCATCGACACCTCGTCGAGGACGAGCGTGTCGATGGCGTTGAGCAGCTTGCGCGTGGCGTCGGACTGCTCGATCTCGCCGTTGGCGATCAGCCCGATGGGCAGGCGGAACAGCGAGTGGATCGTCTGCCCCTCGACGTTCAGCGCGGCCACCCCCGTGGGGGCGCACACCGCGATCTGCTTGCTCGTGTTCCACGCCAGGTGCTGCAGGAGCGTCGACTTGCCCGTTCCCGCGCGACCGGTGACGAACACGTGCTCGCGTGTGTCTTCGATGAGCCGGAACAGCGCCTCCTGTTCGGCGGAGAGGGACGGCGTGCTCACCGCATCATGCTAGTTCGCGTTCGCCGCCCGCCCGGGCGGGCGGTGCACGTGCGGGGGAATACTCGCCGTGTCTGCCTCGTTCCCCGGCACCAGAGCAGAGGAGAGACATGTACGACACGCTCATCATCGGCGGCGGCCCTGCGGGCCTTCAGGCCGCGCTCACGCTCGGCCGCGTGCACCGCACCGCCGTGCTGTTCGACTCCGGCGAGTACCGCAACGACGCCACGGCGCACGCGCACAACGTCCTCACCCTGGACGGGGTGGCACCGGGCGAGCTGCGCCGGCGCGGCCGGGAGGAGCTCACCGCGTACGACTCCATCGAGGTGCGGGGCGACGAGGTCACGTCCGTGCGGCGGGAGGGGGACGGGTTCGCCGTGACCCCGCATCCGGCAGCATGGTCACGGCGCGCACGGTGATCCTGGCCACGGGTCTCGCGACGATGACGGCCGCCAAGCTCCGCCCGATCGCCTCCGACGTCCGCATCCTCGCGCCCGGCGACCTCGCCCGCGTCGAGGAGACTCCCGACGGTCTGCGCCTGCACCTCGCCGATGGGACCGACCTGCAGGTCGCGGGCCTGTTCGCGGCGCCGCGCACCGCGCAGCGCGCACCGTTCGCGGCCGCGCTGGGACTCGCTCTGACGGAGTTCGGGGTCGTCGCCACCGACGGGCTCGGCCGCACGAGCGTGGACGGCGTGTGGGCCGTGGGCGACATGACCCAGAGTTCGGCGTGGCCGGCTCCGCTGACCTCGATCGTCCTGTCGATGTCGACCGGGCAGCTCGCGGCGTTCGACATCGTGCAGGGTCTCGCCGTCGCCGAGCTCAGCCGTGACGCCGGGTGAGCCGACCAGCGGTTTCGGAGGCGCTCTTTCCTAGACTGTGACGGTGGAGAGCCCCGGAACGACGCCTGCTCCGCGGCCCGAAGCGGTCGCGGACGACGCTCGTCATGCACGCCGCCGTCGGCGACGCCGCCTCGCCTCCGACCTCACCGCGCTCGCGCTGGTGGGCGCGCTTCTGATGGCCGCCTTCGCGGCGGGGGGCGTGGCCCTGTACCGCGAGCTGTACAGCCCCACCGCCTTCGTCCTGCGCTACCTCGATCTGCTCGCCGACGGCCGCGCCACCGACGCCCGGGCCCTTCCCGGCGTGGCGATGGATGCCGAGCAGCTGGCGGCCGCGGGCCTCCCCGCCACCGCGTCCGATGCACTGCTGCGCCGTGACACCCTCGCGACGCTCACCGACGTGGAGGTCCTGGGGGAGCGCGTGGACGGCGAGCTGACCCGCGTGACGGTCGCCTACCGGGCCGCCGGCGTGGAGGGGCAGACCACTTTCGCGGTCGTGCAGGACGGGTGGACCGGGGTCGCCCCGTCGTGGCGCTTCGCGACGAGCCCCCTCGCCGTCCTCGACCTCACGGTGCGCGGATCGATGCGCTTCGACGTCAACGGCTTCGAGATCGACAAGCGGCAGGTGTCGGCCGACGGCGTCGACGCCGATCCACTGGCGACGCTCCCCCTCCTGGTGTTCTCACCGGGGGTGTACTCCGTGGCCGTGGACACGGCGATCTCCGCCACCCCGGGAGTGGCCGTGCTCGCCGATGCACCGCGCGCGACCGTGCCGGTGGACATCCAGGCGCACGCGACGGAGGAGTTCATCGGCGTCGTGCAGCAGCGGATGAACGAGTTCCTCGGCGCGTGCGCGGCGCAGCAGGTGCTGCAGCCCACCGGGTGCCCGTTCGGATACCAGGTGCGCAACCGCATCGTCGACGCGCCCGCGTGGTCGATCGTTCAGCAGCCGGAGGTCCGGGTGGAACCGGACGGCGCCGGGTGGCGGATCGTCCCGGCCGAGGCGGTGGCGCACATCGACGTCGACGTCCGTTCGCTGTTCGACGGCTCGGTGCGCACCGTGCAGGAAGACGTGCGCTTCGTCGTCTCCGGCGGCATCACGGTGCTGCCCGACGGCACCGCATCCATCCAGGTGCAGGGCCAGAACGCCCCCTAGCCCGCGCCGCAGAAGCGGATCAGCGGGAGGCGCGGGCGTCGCGCTCGGCGAGGGCGGCCAGCTGCGCGTTGTACTCCTCGAGCTCGGCATCGCCCGTGCGGTCGGCGTGCCGGTCGCGGCGTCGCTGCATCCGGTCGTCCGAGCGGCTCCACTGGATCGCCACCGTGATGGCGAGGATGAGCGTCGGGATCTCACCGATCGACCACGCCACCCCGCCGCCGATGTACTGGTCGGCGAGCGGATCGGGGCCCCACGTGCGGCCCATCGCGCCGAACCACTCCGCGACCATGAGCCCGGACTGCATCATGAGCGCGACGCCGAAGAAGGCGTGCATGGCCATGACCGCGATGAGCAGCACGAGGCGCAGCGGGTAGGGCAGGCGGTAGGGCACCGGGTCGATCCCGATGAGCGAGAGCACGAACAGGTACCCCGTGATGAGGAAGTGCGCGACCATCCACTCGTGCCCGAGGTGGTCGTACAGCGACCACCGGAAGAGGTCGGTGTAGTAGAACAGCCACAGCGACCCGATGAACAGGCCCGCGGCGAGGTAGGGGTTGGTGAGGATGCGGGCGACCGGGCTGTGCACGGCCCACAGGATCCACTCCCGCCCGCCGCGGCTGCCGTCATCCCGTTTGCGGATGGCACGGGCGGCGAGGGTCACCGGCGCCCCCGGCACCAGCAGCAGCGGGATCGCCATGGTCAGCAGCATGTGGCCGACCATGTGGAGGCTGAACAGGTAGTCCTGATAGGCGTTGATGGGTCCGCACGTGACCCACAGCAGCAGCAGCATGCCGCCGACCCACAGGACCGTGCGGTACACCGGCCAGGAGTCGCCGCGGCGACGCAGGCGCCACACGCCGGCGAGGTAGAAGAACAGCCCGAACGCCACCGCGAACAGCCACAGCAGGTCGATGTCCCACGTGGTGAACCACCGCGTCACCGTCAGTTCGGGGGGAAGCGGCGCGCCGGTGAGGATCTCCGCGGGCGTGCCGAGCGTCGGCGCCGTCGCCGATCCGGGCGGGGCGGTGCGGGCCAGCGCCGCGGCGGCGCCGCTGGCGATGCCCATGAACGCCAGTTCCAGGAGCACGAGGCCCCAGAAGCGGCGGGATGACCCGTCCTCGTGGGTGCGCCCGATGAGCCGCTTGCGGTACCAGGCCCCCAGCAGGCCCATCGCCAGCAGCGCCGTGACCTTGACCAGCACGAGCACGCCGTAGGGCGAGAGGAGCGCGTCCCATCCGCCCAGGCCGATCGAGGCGCGCACGGTGCCGGAGACGGCGACCACGACAAAGGCCACCAGCGCGAGGCTCGAGTACCGCAGCAGGACCTTGGCGAGGGTCGCGCGGTCCAGGAGCGGGCGGATGAGGACGAGCAGGACGAGGCCGCCCAGCCACACCGCGGCGCCGATGATGTGCAGGACGAGGGCCAGCACCGCCGAATCGTGGTTGGCCTCCTCCCCGGAGTGACCCTGGGTCCCCATCGGGACGAGGGCGACGACGGCGAGGATCCCGACGAAGAGGGTGGGCGTCCAGGAGCGCACCGCGAAGGTGAGGACGGTGAGCACGGCGCCGGCGACGGTAGTGAGCAGCCACGTGCGGCCCACCTCGACCTCCACGAGGAACCGCCCCAGCTGCTGCCCGAAGAGCGCGTCGGCGCTGGGGGTCGCGTTCATCGTGTTGACGAACGTGAGGAAGCCCGTCGCCGCCGAGGCGACCGTGAAGACGGCGGCGCTGGCGGATGCGGTGTCCAGCGCGACGTCGAAGGCCCGCTCCCCCGCGGGCAGGGCGTACAGGGCCAGGACGAGCGACCCGACCATCCCCGCGGCCGACAGGTTGACCGCGAGGGTCGCCACCGGAAGCCCCCACCGCACGAGGGGACCGGGGTCGCCCAGGAGAAGAGGCGCGGCGCCGCCACCGTAGGCCAGCCCCCACACGAGGGCTGCCAGCGCGGCCGCGACCAGGAGAACCGGGCCCACCAGGCGCAGCGACCGCGCCGGGGCTGCGGGGCTCGAGTCCCCGCGCGACGGTGCAGCGCCGTGCGGAGCGGGTGCGAGAGTCACCCCTCCAGCCTACGTGCGCCTTCCTGAGGGAAGACGAAGGGGGGATGCCTCAGCATCCCCCCTTCGACCCGGCGCCGTCTTACTTGACGGCAGCCTTGAGCTTGGAGCCCGCGGTGACCTTCACGCGCTTGCCGGCGGGGATGGCGATCTCCTCACCCGTCTGCGGGTTGCGGCCGGTGCGCGCCGAGGTCTCGACCTGCTCGAACGCGATCCAGCCGGGGATCGAGACCTTGCTGCCCTTGGCGACTGCCTCGGACACGGTGGAGAAGAGGGAGTCGAGCACGCCCGACACGGCGGACTGGCTCTGACCCGTCGCGCTGGCGATGCTCGCGACGAGTTCGGTCTTGGTGATGGACTTGTCAGCCATTCGGTGGTCCTCCCGGGCGGCCGAGCGGCCGCCTTCGTTACATCGGACGGGGGCGGATGCCCCCGGTGGTCGGATCGACCGCCTCGAATGTATCAACAGACCCGCGGAATTCCGCGGATCTCGGGTCCTTTCGGCCCGAACTGCAGGCGTGTCGCGGGTCGGATGGGGCACATGTGGCGTCTGCGACGGCCTGAACGGACGCGGAAGGCGTCGTCACAGCGATCGCAGGGCGGTCACGACATCGTCCTCCCAGCGCCTGGCCGACGCCAGCGCGCCGACGAAAACGGGGGTGTCGTGGGTCACCCCCAGGTACCGCACGGCGCTGGCGGCGACCCCGGCGCGACGAAGCGCCGCCGCGTAGGCGGCACCCTGGCGGCGGAGCGGATCGTACTCCGCGGTGAGGATGACGGCAGGCGGGAGGTCGGCGAGGGAGGTGGCACGCAGGGGCGAGACGTAGGACGCGCGTGCGCGACGGGGGTCGCGCAGGTACGTGCGGGCGACCGAGCGCAGTTCGCGCAGCGCCAGGACCGCGGGGATGCCGAGAGCCCACGTGGCACGCAGGTCGATCCATCGCGCGGTGAGGTCGGTGACGGGCACCTCCAGGATCTGCAGCCGCATCGGCAGCCGCGCCCGATCGCGGTTCATGAGGGCGAGGACGGCGGCGATGTTCCCGCCGGCGGAGGTTCCCGACACCCCGATCCGCTGCGGATCCACCCCCAGTTCCCCCGCGTGCGCGTGCACCCACTCCCACGCGGCGTACGCCTGCTCGATCTGGGTCGGATGCCGGTGCTCGGGCGCGAGCGCATAGTCGACGGCGATGATCGTGACGCCGGACGCGGCGGCGCGGCGGCGGCATGCCGCGTCGGCGGTGGGGTAGTCGATCCCGCCGATGCGGAACGCCCCGCCACCGAAGACGAGGCACGCCGGCGAAGGCTCGACGCGCTCGTCCGGCAGGTACACGCGGGTGCGGACGGAGGGGTGCCCGTCGACGGGCACCTCGTGCTCGACCGTCCGCAGGGCCGGGCCGGGCAGGCCCACGGCACGCTGCTCCTGACGGTCCCACGCGAGTGCTGCGCGGCGGTGACGCTGGCGCGGGGTGAGCGGGGCGGCCGCAGCCCCCCGCTTCGGGGCGGGCGGCGCATCCGGAGCGGCGGCAGCATCCGTCGTCCGGAATTCAGGAGACACGCCGACGCGCGGGGCTCCAGCGGCGTCACCGGGACCGGATCTCCTGAGTTCTGAACGACGGGAGGCCCCGGATGCGGCGACCGGCAGGCGCGCGCGCAGCTTGTGCCACGCCTGGCCGAGGAGGTACCGGCGATGCACGCGGAGACGCTCGGCGAAGAACGGGTCGAGCGGCATGGGACCTCCGTGCGGAGCGGTGGAGGAAAAGCATAAGGGCGGGGATTCCGAAGAACCCCCGCCCTTGACGCGTCAGCGGTGCTGAGGCGTGAGAAGCGTCACCAGGACGACTTGGTCACACCGGGCAGCTCGCCGCGGTGCGCCATGTCGCGGAAACGCACACGCGAGATGCCGAACTTGGCGAGGTTTCCGCGGGGACGACCGTCGATGGCGTCGCGGTTGCGCACGCGCACCGGCGAGGCGTTGCGCGGCAGCTTCTGCAGGCCGATGCGGGCGGCCTCGCGCTGCTCGTCGGTGGCGGTGGGGTCGACGAGCTGCTTCTTCAGCTCGGCGCGCTTCGCGGCATAACGCGCGACGATCACCTTGCGCTGCTCGTTGCGCGCGATCTTGCTCTTCTTGGCCATGAGATCAGCGCTCCTCTCGGAATTCGACGTGCTTGCGGATCACCGGGTCGTACTTCTTCAGCACGATGCGGTCGGGGTTGTTGCGGCGGTTCTTGCGCGTCACGTAGGTGTATCCCGTGCCGGCGGTCGAACGCAGCTTGATGATCGGACGGACGTCCTGAGCCTTCTTGGCCATCAGAGCTTCACACCCTTCGCGATCATGTCCTTGACGACGGATTCGATGCCGCGCGCGTCGATCACCTTCATGCCCTTAGCGGACACGTTGATGGTGATCTTCCGACCCAGCGAGGGCACGAAATAGGTCTTCTTCTGCACGTTCGGGTCGAAGCGGCGCTTCGTCCGGCGGTGCGAGTGCGAGATGTTGTGACCGAAGCCGGGAACCGCTCCAGTCACCTGGCACACTGCTGCCATGGTGATGTCTCCTTCTGTACCGTGAAGCCGGACGGCTTCACCCAAGATCCCTTGTCTGCACCCTTCGACACGCTCAGGCACCGGGGATCCGGGCTGCGGCAGGAGGAGGGGTACGAACTGCGTGCTGGAGTGCGCGCAGACAAACAGTCAGTCTAGCACGGGCGGCCGCGCGACCTCGCCCGCCGCCTCCTGAGCGCCGCGGCCCCACCGGAAGGGTGACACGGTCGGGTCTCCGGGGATCCAGAAGCGCCACGGGAAGGCCGCCGTGCCCGCGACGCCGGCCACCCCGACCCGGGGGCCGGTCGCGATGTCGGGCACCGGATCCACGCGCAGCTCCAGACGCGCGGTGGCCCCCGCCTGCACCGCTCCCGTCACCGCGTCGATGCCGTCGTGCTGCGGATGGCGCAGGCCCACGGCGTCACCGAGACGCCCGGGTCCGCGGGCCAGGTCGCGCGGCGACCGCACCACGCCGCGCCGCTCGAGGCGCCGGCGGGTCGCCGCATCCTCGCCCTCGACGATCTCTCCGCCGCGCAGCAGGATTCCCCCGGCGACCCCTTCCGGGCCGCTGACGACGTTGACGCACGAGTGGATGCCGTGGCTGAGGTAGACGTACAGGTGGCCCGGCTCCCCCCACATCGTGGCGTTGCGCGCCGTGGGCCCCATCCGCGCGTGCGACCCGGGATCGGGCACGTCGCCGGTACCGCGGCCGTGGTAGGCCTCCACTTCGCTCACCCGCACCACGACCTCCTCGCCATCCACCTCGGTGCGCAGCAGCGCGCCCAGGAGCCGCGGCGCCACCTCGAGGGGGAGCCCGCCGAGGTCGGCGCGCGTGACGGGGCGGTGCGCACTCATGCCGGCGGCACCTGGCACCACGACAGACCGAATCCGCCGAACGCGGCGACCTCGACTGCAGTGCCGATCTCGATCACGCGCGTCTCCAGTCGCTGCGGGAGCGGGAGACGATACCGGTCGTACGGGTTGGCGGCGGCGTCGGGTGAGAGCAGGAGCGCCGCGTACCGCCCGTTGGGTGACACGCACGTCTGCACGAGGGCGTCGGCGGGGTCGAGGTCCAGGAGGGTCTGCACCGTCCCGTCGGCGGCGACGTGCACGACCGAGCTGGACAGCAACGTCGCGCCCTCCCCGATGCGGGCGTAGTTGCGGATCGTGCCCGCGTCGTCACCGGGCACGGGGATCACCGAGCCGGGCACGCCGAGGTCGTCCGCCGGCTCCGGCAGCGCCCCCTCCGTCCCGTCGGTGAGATCGACCACGACTCTGCCCTCGTTGCGCTCGATGACGGCCTGGCTCGATCCGCGGGCGATGCCTTCGATGCCGAGGGCGGTGCCCAGGGGCGCGGCATCCGCGCCGTCGGCGCCGGCCAGCACGAGGGCGCCGTCGAAGGTGAGCGCGAGGATGCTGTCGGTGTCGGGTACGAACCGCCACTCCGCCACGCTGGGGTCGGCACCGGGGAGGGCGACCCGGGTCGGCGGGGTGTCGGCGGCGCCTTCGGCCAGGGATGCGGTGAACAGCACGCTCTCCAGGCCCCCGTCCTCGCCGAGGGCGGCGTCGGAGAACGTGTACCCGATCCGCTCGCCGCGATCCGCGGACTGGAGGTGGGAGACGAACCCTTCGCCGGGGAGGGGCAGCGTGCGCACGTCGCCGGTGGCGGCATCCACCGCCAGCAGCGCCGAGTGCTCCTCCTCCAGGACGGAGACGATGAGGTGCGACGCGGTGGCGCGGTAGTCCTCGATGTGGGGGTGCGAGAACACCTCGGTGCTGCCCGCCCCCGCCAGCCCCGTGCGGTAGATGGCATCGTCGCCGGAGCCGCGCTGGAGGAGGAAGACCTCGGATGCCGGCGTGCGGAACGTCTCCTCGATCGTGGCGGCGGGCCCCGCCCCGAGACCGCGCACGTCGCGGATGCGCACGGTGTACTCGGTGTCATCGCGCAGCGGGAGGCCGAACCGCACGCCGACGCTGCGCCCGGAGGTGTCCACCGTGAACGGCGTGGCCGGTGCCACCTCCACCTGCGCGGGGTCGATGTCGTGCAGCGACTGCGTCGTGGTGAAGATGAGGCGCGACCCCGACGCCGCGACGGCTGCCTCCGGATCCACGCGCACCTCGGTCAACCGCGGTCCCTGTGCCACCGTCACGGCAGCGCCCACCCCGCCCACGAGCACGAGGGCTCCGAGGACGGCGGCGAAGACCGTGGCGAACCCGCGACCGCGTCGGCGCCGCGCCCGGGTGCGCCGGGAGTCAGTACTCATAGGGGTCCTGCGGCTCGTCGATGGGGGTGATGTCGTCGGCCTGGATGCGCAGCGAGCCGTCGGAGTCGGCGCGCACCGTGCCGGTGATGCTCACCCATTCGCCCGTGGCCGGCGGCGGTGTGCTCGCGGTGACGGGGAGGCTGGCCGACTGCGCGTCGATGACGCAGTGCGTGATCACCAGGCGGCTGAGGGCGAAGTCGCCGTCGTCCCCCGGCGTGACGAATCCGGTGAGGGTGACCGGGTCGCCGTCGAAGCGGTCGGGGTCGGTGGCCGACGCGAAGACGCCGGCCCACTCCCCCACCCCGAACTGCGCCGTGTCGCCGGAGGCGGCGAGGGTGACCACATCCGTGCCCGCGAACAGCGGCGCCGCTCCCACGTCGCGCGACATCGCCAGCTCGGCCGACAGCGTCGCGGGGGGCGTGACGAGCATCGTCACGACGACGCCCGACGCCAGGATGCCGCCGGTCGCCGTCATCACGGTCGCCACACGGCGGGGGCGCGGGTGGTGCACCGCTTCCGCTGGATGCTCCGCCGCATCCGCGGTGCCGTGGTCGTGACCGTGGTCCTCTTCGCCGCCCAGCGGCAGCGCGAAGCTCGCCACGGTGCCGATCAGCACGAGAACGGCCATCCCGACGGCGAACCAGGCCGACTCGGGGTTGATGTAGAGCGCGAGGCGGTCGGTGACGGCGAGTGCGATCGTCACCACGGCGAGGGATGCGGCCAGGCCCACCCCGAGCCAGCGGTTCGCGAGCGGGCGCAGCGCGGTGTCAGACAAGGAGGTTCACCACCGTTCCGAGGGCGAAGGCGGCCGCCACGACGATCGCGGTGATCCCCACGAGCACGCGGGTCGAGAACGTCGTGCGCAGCAGCGCGAGCATCTTCACGTCGGCGATGGGGCCGACAAGGAGGAAGGCGACCAAGGACCCCGGCGTGAACGCCGACGCGAACGACAGCGCGAAGAACGCGTCGACGTTCGAGCAGATCGACACCACCATCGCCAGGACGATCATCGTCGCGATCGACAGGGCGGGGTCCGAGCCGATGGCCAGGAGCGTCTGGCGCGGGACGAGCACCTGCACCGCCCCGGCGATGCCCGAGCCGATGACGAGCGCCGGCATGACCGCGCGCAGCTCGACGACGAACTGGGCGAGGCTCCGCCGCGTCCGGGTCGCGCGCGCGCCGGGGCCGTCCAGGCTGACGGCGCACGTCTGGCGGAACCGGTCGGTCACGAGCGCGTCGGGATCGGGGTGGCGGCTGTACAGCCACCCGAGCAGGTTGGCCACGAGGTATCCGCCGACCAGGCGCGCCACCAGGATGCCGTCGCTCCACCCGAACGCCGCGTGGGTGGTGAGGATCACGATGGGGTTCACGATCGGTGCGGCGACCAGGAAGGTCAGCGTGTCGGACACGGAGAACCCGCGCATCATGAGGCCGCGGGCGAAGGGGACGTTGCCGCATTCGCACACCGGCAGCAGCATCCCCAGCAGCGACAGCACGGCCCGCCGCGCCCACGCCCGCCGCGGCATCCATCGTTCGATCGCCCCCGCCGGCACCCACACCTGCACCACGACCGACAGCAGCACACCGAGCACGACGAAGGGAAGCGATTCGATCAGGACGCTGAGGGCGAGGGTGAGGCCGTCCTGCGCGCGCGTCGGGAGCGCGTCGGCGAACAGGGCCGGCGCGAATGCGTCGATCGCGAACAGCGCCACCACGACGGCGACGCCGGCGGCGAGCCAGGGCACCGCGCGACCGCGCGTGCGCTGCCGTGCGGGGGCCGGTCGGGTCTGGGTCACGCCTGCTCTCGCTGCGCGGCCGCGCACGACGCGCACCGGCCGAAGATGTCGACGACGTGCTCGGCTTCGATGAACCCGTGCTGGGCGGCGGTGGCGCGTGCCCACTGCTCCACGTCGGTGGCGGCGATCTCCACCGTCAGCCCGCACGAACGGCAGATGAGGTGATGGTGGTGGCCCGCGGACGTGCAGGCACGGAAGAGGTTCTCGCCCTCGGGGCTCTGCAGGGAATCGGCCTCGCCCTGCGCGGCCATTCCGGCCAGCGTGCGGTACACCGTGGCCAGCCCGATGCCGGTGTTCTCTTCGCGCAAGGTGGCGTGCAGCGACTGGGCGCTCACGAAGCCGCGGGCGTCGGTGAGCGCCTCACGCACGCGTTCGCGCTGCCACGTGTTGCGCTGGGCCATGCCCCGAATCCTACCGGCGCCCCCTGAACGCAGCCCGGGCGCGGGCGCGGCGCCGCTCCGCCGGCCTCACCACGGGGCGGGACGCTCGGCGTCGCGCGTGGCGTCGTCGGGCAGCTCGGGCAGCTCGTACCCACCGGCCCGGATGCAGATCCACCGCAGCTCCGAGTCGGCGTCGGGCAGGGCGCGCCACGTGCGCCAGACCCCCTGGCCCACGCGCACGACCGTTCCCGGGCCGACGTCGACGACGTCCTCGTCCAGCCCCATCTGCCCGCGGCCGTCGAGGAAGAGGTACACCTCCTCGATGCGGGAATGCGTGTGCCAGTACCCGGCCTCCTCGCCCGGTGCCAGCGCGTTGGCGGTGAGACCGATGTACTGCAGCGGCAGATCGAAGTCGACGACGCGGCGGCCCTCACGGGAGGTCTCCGGCCGGAAGCCGCCGAAGTGGGCGCGCCACTGATCCAGGGCGCCCAGTTCGGTCACCTCGTAGGGGCGCGTGGGTGCGGTCATGGCTCCTCCTGTCACTACCCGCGATTGTGCCGCGGCATCCGTGCGACAGCCAGCGGATGCCGCGGACTCGGCGCGAATCGAATGGTCGCTGGCCGGGGGATCGCGGTCATCCCTTCCGGGAGGAGCGCATGGCGGCCTTCTGCGTGAGGTCGGTGCGGCGCTGGAACTCGTCGTACTCGGGGGTGCCCAGGCCCACGAGCGCGACCCGCCCCTCGCCGTCGTGGTGCAACCCCCATCCGTATCGCTTGGGCAGCGGCGAGGCGCGCAGGCAGGCCTGATCCTTCGCGAAGAACCGCTCCCACTCCTCGGTCCGCCGCGCGTCGTCGATGCCCCAGCGGATCGCGTACACCGCGAAGAGGACCTCGTCCGAGGTCAGTTCGTACGGATGGTCGCGGAGAAGGTCGTACTGCAGCGACGCCACCGTGGGCGTGGCGCCGGCCGGTGGCGCCTCGGCCGCGGGGGCGGGGCAGTCCGGCGCGACGGCGATGAAGGTGTCCCGGTAGTTGGTGGTCACGCGCTCATCCTGTCGCCCGCCGGGCGTCGCGTATTGCAGAATTGCGCCAATGAGCGCGCGACGGACACGAGCGATCAGCGCGAGCGAGCGCACCGGAGTGCTGCAGCCGGCCAACCTCGCGCGATTCGATGCGCAGTGGATCGTCCCCGCCGACGACGTCCGCGAGATCGTGGACACCTACTGGGCGGCGCGCTGGCATCTCGACGCCGGCGAGTCCATCGCGCAGCGCATCATCGACCACCCCTCCGTCACCTTCAGCGTCGAGCACGGCGACGTGGACGCTCCGTTCGTCGTGACCTCGGCCCGCTCCCACGCGTGGACGCGCACCCTCGCCGGACGCGGCGACGTGTTCGCGATCCGGCTGCGGCCTGCGGGTCTCGCGGTCCTGTCCGACCTCGACCCGGCGTCGCTGGGCCCCGAGCAGGAGCTGACGGCCGCGTTCGACGCCCGCGCGCACGCGCTGCTCGAGCGGATCGCGTCCGCCCCCGACCCGGCGCGCCGCGCGGAGCTGGCCGACGCGCTCGTGCGCGCGCGGCTCGCCGAGCGGCCGCTGCGGGCGTCTCAGCGGATCGCGAACGCGGCGCTGGAGGCCCTCACCGCCCAGCCGCACGTGCAGCGGATCCACGACGTCGCGGCACTGCTGGGCACCAGCGAGCGGACGCTCCAGCGGGCGCTGCGGACGCACGTCGGGCGCGGCCCGGGCGAGATCGCGCGCCGCATCCGGCTCCAGGAGGTCGTGCGGCGTCTGTCCGTGGCGGACGGCGACATCGCCGGGATCGCCGTCGATCTCGGTTACGTCGACCAGGCGCATCTGACCAACGAGTTCCGCCGGGTCGCCGGTGTCACCCCCGGCGCCTACGTCGAGGCCCTCGCCCGGACGCAGGCCGCTCTTCGCGGGCCGGCCTGACCCCTAGCGGTCGTCAGGCGCGGGCCCGCACGACCCGGTCGCGTCTGGTCCCCACGACGCGGCACACGAGGTAGATGACGAACGAGATCGTGGTGATGTAGGGGCTCACCGGCAGGGTTCCGGCGACGGCGAGGAGGATGCCGCCCACGGCGGAGACGAACCCGAACACCGCCGCCAGCACCGGCACCGACACCGGCCCGGAGGCCACGCGCATGGCCGCGGCGGCGGGGGTCACCAGCAGCGCCATGACCAGCAGCGCGCCGATGATGTGCACTGCGACGGCCACGACGAGGCCGAGCAGCAGCATGAACGCGAGCGAGACCGCGGTGGTGGGCACCCCGCGCGCGGCGGCGGACTGCGGGTCGAGGGAGTCGAACCGCAACGGCCGCCAGATGAGCAGCAGCGCCACCAGCACCGCCGCGCCGATCGCGATCAGCCAGCCGAGCTGCCCGCTCTGGACCGACACGATCTGGCCCGTCAGCAGGCTGAACCGGTTCGCGCTGCGGCCGTCGTAGAGCGACAGGAAGAGGATGCCCAGCCCCAGGCCGAAGGGCATCAGCACCCCGATGATCGAGTTGCGGTCGCGCGCGCGGGCACCGAGCCATCCGATGATCGCGGCGGCCAGCACGGATCCGAGGATCGAACCGGTGATGACGTCGAAGCCCAGCAGCAGCGCCGCCGCCGCGCCGGCGAACGACAGCTCGCTGATCCCGTGCACGGCGAAGGCCATGTCGCGCTGCATGACGAAGACGCCGATGAGCCCGCCCACCAGCCCCAGCACGGCACCCGCGATGAGGGAGTTGGACACCAGGGCGAGGATCGCGCCGTAATCGGGGAGCCCGCCGAACAGGGCGTCCCACGCATCCGCGCCCATCAGTGCCCGCCCTCGGAGTCGTGGTGGTGGTGGTGCGTGTCCTCGGCGTCGGGGGCGCCGACCACGACGAGCCGGTCGGCGGCGCGGAGCACGTACACGGGGGCGCCGTAGAGGTCGCTGAGCACGCGGGAGTTGAGCACGTCGTCGGGGCGGCCCAGCATGAAACGGCCGCCGGCGAGGTAGAGGATGCGGTCGACCTTGCCGAGCACCGGGTTGATGTCGTGGGTGACCAGCATCACGGCGGCGCCGGTGTTCCGGCGGTGGCGGTCGATGAGGCGCACGACGGCCTGCTGATTGGCGAGGTCGAGGCTCGTGAGCGGTTCATCGCATAGCAGCAGCGCCGGAGCATCCGCGAGGGCCTGACCGACGCGCAGCCGCTGCTGCTCGCCACCGGAGAGGAGGCCGACCGGGCGGTCGGCGAAGTCCTCGGCGCCCACCTCCCGTACGAGGCGATCGATCCGCGCGCGGTCGCCGCGTCGCGGGAACGGGAAGCCGAACCGGTGCCCGTCGACGCCGAGGCCGACGAGGTCGCGCCCGCGCAGCGGGGTCTCGGCGGGCAGCGGCCGCTGCTGCGGGATGTAGCCGATGCGGCGGTTGCCGGGCCGGCGGACCTCGGTGCCGAGGGCGTGGATGCTGCCGGCGCTGAGCGGTTCCAGACCGAGGATGGCGCGCAGCAGCGTCGTCTTTCCCGAACCGCTGGGGCCCAGGACCGCGATGAGCTCGCCAGGCTGCACCTCGAGGTCCAGCCCGCTCCACAGCGTGTGGTCTCCGCGACGCAGCGCTGCCCCGCGGATCTGGAGGGGAGGTGCGGTCGTCACCGGCTCAGCGCGTCGGCCAGCGCCGCGACGTTCTCGTCCATCCACGAAAGGTAAGTCTGACCCTCCGGGAGCGTCTCCGCGAACTCCACCACCGGGATGCCGGCGGTTTCGGCGGCGCGGATGGCCTCCTCGGTCTCCGGCCCGCCGGTCTGGGCGTTGGCGATCACGACGCGCACGTCGCCGTTCCCGAGGAGGCGCAGGGCCTCCAGCAGCGTCGACGGCGGCACGTCCTGGCCTTCCTCGACGGCCTCGGTGAACGCGGGCGGGGTGACGTTGTGCAGGTCTGCGGCGGTGACGAGGTACAGCGCGACCGGCTCGGTCACGAACACATGGGCGCCCGCGTCGCTCGTCGCGACGGCGGCGAGCGCGTCCTCGACCTCGGCGATGCCCGCCTCGAACTCCTCGAGGTTCGCGGCGAAGTCGTCCGCCCCGTCGGGGTCGAGGGCGGTGAGCTCGTCGGCGATGGCCTCGGCGAAGTGCGCCATGGCGTGCGGGTCGTACCAGACGTGCTCGTTGAACCCCTCGACGTGGGCGTGGTCGCCGTGGTCGTGCTCGGTGTGCTCGTCTTCGGCGTCGTCGGTGTGCGCGGCCTCCGCCTCGTGGCCCGCGTTCTCGGGCCAGTCGTGGGAGAACTCCGCGGCGGTCAGGACCGGCGCATCCACGCCCGAGGACTCGATGAGGGCGTCGATGAACCCGTCGTAGCCGCCGCCGTTCTCCAGGATGAGGTCGGCGCGGCTCACCGCGAGCTGGTCCTGCGCGCTCGGTTCGAAGGAGTGCGGATCCTGCGCCCCCGACGTGACGATCGAGGTGACTTCCACCGCATCCCCGCCGATCGCCTCGGCGATCTGCCCGTAGACGTCGGTGGAGGCGACCACCCGGACCGCTCCGTCGTCGGCGTCGGGGCCGCTCGCGCAGCCGGCGAGCGCCAGGGCGGACACGGCGAGCAGCGAGAGCGGAGCCAGGCGCGAGGACGTCATGCCGCCACTCTACCGGCTAATGAGAATCGTTATCACCACACCGTGGGCGTGGGATGCCGTCAGTCCAGGAGGAGGGCGGGCTCCTCGAGGATCGAGGCGACGTCGGCGATGAAGCGGCTCATGCCGTCGCCGTCGATCACACGATGATCGAACGACCCGGCCACGGTGGTGACCCAGCGAGGACGCACCTCGCCGTCCACGACCCACGGCTTCTGTCGGATCGTGCCGAGCGCGACGATGCCGGCCTCGCCGCCGTTGATGATGGGTGTGCCCGCATCCATCCCGAACACGCCGATGTTGGTGATCGTGATCGTGCCGCCCCGCTGGTCGGCCGGGGTGGTCTTGCCCTCGCGGGCGGTGAGGGTCAGCTTCTCCAGCGCGCGGGCCAGCTCGCGCATGCTGAGGTCCTGCGCATCCTTGATGTTGGGGACGAGGAGCCCGCGCGGGGTGGCCGCGGCGATCCCCAGGTTGACGTAGTGGTGCAGGCGGATCTGCGCGCCCTCCTCGCCGTCGACCCATGCCGCGTTCACCATGGGCGTGCGCCGCACGGCCCAGATGACCGCGCGCGCCATGATCAGCAGCGGCGAGACCTTCACGTCGGCGAAGTCGGGCGAGGACTTCAGCCGCTTGACCAGCTCCATCGTGCGCGAGGCGTCGACATCGGTCCACACCGACACGTGCGGCGCGGAGTAGGCGGTGCGCACCATGCTGCTGGCCACCGCCTTGCGCACGCCGCGGACGGGGATCGACTCCTCGCGGTCACCGGCGGCGGGCGCCGCGGCCGCGGGCTCGGGGGCGGCCTCGGCGGGTACGGGGATCGTCTCCTCGCGCACGGCGCCCCACTCGGGCGTTTCGATGTTGCGGAAGACGCTGGCCTGCGACGCGTGCCGGACGACGTCCTCCCGCGTCACCTCGCCGGCCGGGCCGCTCGGGCTCACAGCGGACAGGTCGACGCCGAGGTCGCGCGCGAGCTTGCGGATCGGGGGCTTGGCGATGACCCCCACGGATGCGGCGACGGGACGCTCCGCGGGGCGCCGGCGGCGCGACTGCACGTGCCCGCCGGTGCCGTACCCGACGAGCACGGCCCCACCGGCATCGGCTCCGCCCGGATCGGAGGGTTGGGGGACGGTGGCGTCGGCAGCCGCAGCGGCCGCGGCATCCGCGATCGTGATGATCGGCGCGCCGACGTTGACGGTGTCGCCCTCGGCGGCGAGCAGGTCGCCGACCGTCCCGGCGAACGGCGAGGGGAGCTCCACGAGCGACTTCGCCGTCTCGATCTCCACGATCACGTCGTTGACGGCCACGGTGTCGCCGGGCGCGACCCGCCACGACACGATCTCCGCCTCGGTGAGGCCTTCACCCACGTCGGGGAGGAGAAAGGTCTGAGTGCTCATCGCATGTCCTTTCGACGACCGATCCGGCGACCGATCAATAGGCGAGGGCGCGGTCGACGGCCTCGAGGATGCGGTCGGCATCCGGTAGGTAGGTGGCTTCGAGCTTGGCCGGGGGGAACGGGGTGTCGAACCCCGACACGCGCAGCACGGGCGCCTCCAGCGAGTAGAACGCCCGCTCGGCGACCGTCGCGGCCACTTCGCTGCCCAGGCTCGTGAATCCCGGCGCCTCCTGGGCGTAGACCATCCGTCCCGTGCGCCGCACGGAGTCCAGGATCGGTCCGTAGTCCACCGGCGACAGCGAGCGCAGGTCGATGACCTCGCAGCTGGTGCCCTCGCCCTCCGCGAGCGCGGCGGCCTGCAACAGCGTCGTGACCATCGCGCCGTGGCCGACGAGCGTCACATCCGTGCCGCGCCGGACGATGCGGCTGGCGTGCAGCGGCAGGCCCGGCGCCGTGGTGTCGACCTCGCCCTTCTGCCAGTACTTGCTCTTGGGCTCGAGGAAGATGACCGGATCGGGCGAGGCGATCGCCTCCTGGATCATCCAGTACGCATCGTGGGAGGTGGACGGGCTCACGACCCGCAGCCCGGCGGTGTGGGTGAAGTACGCCTCGGGGCTCTCCTGGTGATGCTCGATCGCGCCGATGTGGCCGCCGTAAGGGATGCGGATCACGACCGGCATCTGCACGGCGCCCTCATGCCGGTAGGTGAGCTTGGCCAGCTGCGTGGTGATCTGGTCGAAGGCGGGGAAGACGAACCCGTCGAACTGGATCTCGCACACCGGACGGAACCCGCCCATCGCGAGCCCGATCGCGGTGCCCACGATGCCCGACTCTGCCAGCGGGGTGTCGATGACGCGCTGCGGCCCGAACTCCGCCTGCAGGCCCTCCGTGATGCGGAAGACCCCGCCGAGCGGCCCGATGTCCTCGCCCATCAGCAGCACGCGGTCGTTCTCGGCGAGCGCGCGGCGCATGCCCGCGTTCAGGGCCTTGCCCAGCGGCATGTTCTCGCTCATGACGCCCCCTCCTCGAACGACGCCTCGTACGCGGCGAGCCATTCGCGCTGCTCGTCGATGCGCGGATGCGGTTCGGAGTACACGTTGGCGAAGATCTGTGCGGGGTCCAGCGTCGTGGCGGAGTCGGTGGTGCGCACGCGGATGTCGTCGGCCAGCGCCTGGCCCTCGGCCTCCGCGTCGTCGAAGAACGCCTGCGAGGCGCCGCGGGACTCCAGGAACGCGCGCATTCGCACGATCGGGTCGCGCGCGACCCACGACTGCTCCTCCGCCGAGGTGCGGTACTTGGTCGGGTCATCGCTCGTCGTGTGCGCACCCATGCGGTACGTCATCGCCTCCACCGCGCGGGGCCCCCCGCCGGCGCGCGCCTCGTCCAGCGCGACCTTGGACACGACGTAGCTGGCCAGCACGTCGTTGCCGTCGATGCGGATGCTGGGGATCCCGTAGCCCGCGCTGCGGCGGTACAGCGGCGAGCGCGACTGGGTCGAGACGGGGACGGAGATGGCCCACTGGTTGTTCTGCAGGAAGAACACCTCGGGCGCGTTGAAGCTCGCCGCGTAGACCATCGACTCGTGCACATCGCCCTGGCTGGAGGCGCCGTCGCCGTAGTAGACGATGACGGCCTCGTCGCGCTCAGGGTCACCGGTGCCGCACTTGCCGTCGAACACCAGGCCCATCGCCAGTCCCGTGGCGTGCAGGGTCTGTGCGCCGAGGACGAGGGTGTACAGGTGCGTGTTGCCGTTGGCCGGATCGAAGGGATCCCACCCGCCGTGCGTGAGACCGCGCATGAGCCGCAGGATGTGCAGCGGGTCGACTCCCCGCACGCGCGCGACGACGTGCTCGCGGTAGGAGGGGAAGAGGTGATCCTGCGCGCGGGCGGCGCGCACCGAACCGACCTGCGCGGCCTCCTGGCCCCAGCTCGGCGGCCACAGCGCGAGCTGGCCCTGGCGCTGCAGGTTGGTCGCCTGCCGGTCGAACGCGCGGATGGAGACCATGTCGCGGTAGAACTGCTCCAGCTCGGCGTCCGAGAGCGCCTCGGCGATGCCGCGGTATCGCTCGGCGGCCGGCGTGGGCGCGAACGACCCATCCGCATCCAGCAGGCGCACCAATTCCTGGTCGTCGTGCGTTCCGGTCTCTTCGAGCCCTGTCACAGTTCCCACGCTAACGTGCGCCCCGGATGCCCTTCTGGGAGGGTACGGACAACGGATGCGGCGACGCGTAGGACCTTCTCGACAGACTCCTCCTCGCCGACCGACACCCGCAGGCCGTCGCCGGCGAACGCGCGCACGATGATCCCCTCCTCGGCGAAGGCCTCCGCGAACGGCTCGGTGTGCGCGCCGGCGGGAAGCCACACGAAGTTGCCCTGCGCGTCGGGGATGCGCCATCCCGCCTCCCGGAGCCCGGCGGCCAGGCGATCGCGGCGCTCCGCGATCGCGGCGACGCGCTCGAGCAGGGCGCCCTCGGCGTCCAGGCTCGCCAGCGCCGCGGCCTGGGCCTGGGCGGTCACCGAGAGCGGGATCATCGTCGCCCGGGCGGCATCCAGCACGCGGGGATGGCCGATGGCGTAGCCGATGCGCAGCGCGGCCAGTCCGAAGGCCTTGGAGAAGGTGCGCAGCGCCACGACGTTGGGCCGGCCGAGCAGGCCCAGGACCCGCATGCCGTCGACGGCATCGGGTGCCGTGACGAACTCGGCGTACGCCTCGTCGAGGATCACCATGACGTCGCGCGGCACGGCGTCCAGGAACGCGGCGAACTCGTCGTGGGTGACGACCGGACCGGTCGGGTTGTTGGGGCTGCACACGAGGATGACGCGGGTGCGCTCGGTCACGGCGGCCGCCATCGCCGGCAGGTCGTGGCGGGAGTCGTCCGTCAGCGGGATCTCGATCGCGGTCGCGCCACTGACGGCGACGAGGGTCGGGTAGGCCTCGAACGACCGCCACGCGTACATCACCTCGTCCCCGGGACCGGCGGCGGCGAGGATCAGCTGCGCGATGAGGGACACCGACCCCGCGCCCACGTGCACCGCTTCCACGGCGACGCCGTAGCGGGCGGCGAGACGTTCGCGCAGCCGCATCGCCATCGCGTCGGGGTAGCGGTTGAGCTCCGCTGCACCGCGTACGGCGTCGAGCACACCCGGCAACGGCTCGAAGGGGTTCTCGTTGCTCGACAGCTTGAACGCGTCGGCGGCCGCCTGGCGCCCCTGACGGTACACCGGCAGGGAGGCGATCTCGGGCCGGATGCGGGGGAGGACGGGGGCGTCGTCGTCGATCACCCGTAGAGCCTAACCGGGCGCCCTGTCCCTGCCGAGGGCGCTCTGCCATAGTGGGCGCGTGAGTTTCCTCCTGCGAGTCATCCTGAACGCCTTCGCGATCTGGCTGGTGTCCCTGATCCCCGTGCTCCAGGTGTACCTGATCCCGTTCGCGCCGGGGGACTGGTTCCAGGTGGCCCTGACGGCGCTGCTGGTGGGCCTCATCTTCGCGATCGTCAACGCCATCATCGGCACGGTGCTGAAGGTGCTGGCGATTCCGCTGTACATCCTGACGCTGGGGCTCATCTCCCTCGTGATCAACGGATTCCTGCTGTGGTTGACGGCGTGGATCACGACGCTGTGGAGCTTCGGCCTGCGGGTCGAGAGCTTCTGGTGGGGCGTGCTGGCGGCCCTGCTCATCACGATCATCAACGGCATCCTCGGGCTCATCTTCCGCCCGAGCCGCCGGGACTGACCCGCTCGGCGGCGTACTCCCGCGCCACCACGGTCTCCGCAACGGCCAAGCCCTCGAAGACGGAGGTGAGGCGCTGCACGCGCGGATCGTCCGACCCGTCCACGAGCGCGGCGGTCTCGGCGTACGCCGACATGTGATGGGCGGGCAGCGTCGCGTCGTGCAGGCCCGGCATCGGGTCCGCCGTGCGCTCGACGACGAAGCTGCCGGGGGCGCCGACCGAACCCGGATGCCCGCCGCCCTGCAGCGCGGCGATCGGGTCGTCGGTGTGACGCACCGTCACCGCGAGCGTGCCGGCGCCCACGTCGGCCTGCACGGGTGCGCCGAACGACACCAGCGTGCGGGTGTCGTACGGACCCTCCAGCGCCAGGCGCTCGGTGACCATGGCGCCCTGCGAGTGCCCGAACGCGTGCACCACGTCGCCGGGCCGTGCGCCGGCCTCGCGCAGGGCTTTCAGAGTGGCCTCGTACGACGCCGACTTCTCGCCGGCGTACAGCTGCAGGTTGGATCCGACGTCGAACGGATCGGATCCGCCCACCGAGCGGGTGCCGGTGACGTACACCGCGAACTGCTGGGAGCCGCCGGGCATCGTGTACCGCTCCACGCGCACGTGCCCCTCCCCCGAACCGGGGATGCGCGCCGCCGCCGCCGCGAGCGTGGCCGGCGGTGCGACGGAGCTCGCGGCCAGCGGCCGGACGGTGACGGGGTCGCCACCCCCGGTCAGCCGGTCGCGCGCAGCCACCGGGCCGAGGCCGAGCGCGTCGACGCCGAAGCCGAGCGCAGCCAGGGTGGCGGGAACGAGCATGCCGACCACCGGGTCGAGGCCGCGAGAACCCCACCACGCCTGGCGGGACAGATCACTGCCGTCGCCGCCGGCTGCCACGAGCTCGTGCGCCCTCCGCGCCACGTCGGGATGGTCCGCGACCACGCGCTCGAGTCTCGCGTCGAGTCGGTCCACGGCGGCAGCGTCCCCGGCCGCCGTCGCCACCGCTCGCTGTGCGAGCAGCTCCACCGCCTCGTACAGGTCCGCCGCCTCCTCCAGCGACGCGGCGAGTTCGTCGGCCTCGGCCGCGGCGTCGCGCAGGAGCGTGTGCACCGTCAGCAGCTCGCCCACCGACGGAGACCCCGGCACGGTGAGGAGCTGCTCGGGCGCGCCGCGCACGTGCGACGCCGCCGCATCCGCCTTCCCCGCGAGCGCCCGGAACCGCCTCCCCGCCGATCGCAGCGACGCCGTGTCGACCTCGATGCCGCCGCCGGAGCGGATGACCAGGTCGCTCACGGCGCCACCGCGGACGCCACGATCCGGTAGCGGGCGTGCCGCAGGTCGTCGGCCGCCTGGTCGAGGGTGGACCGGACGGTGCGCAGCATCCGCTCGAGCCCGTCCGCCCGGGTCGCGAACGCGCGGGCCGACGGCGCCTGCCATTGCACCGCGTCACGAGCATGCGTGGCGGCGGCCGCGAGGTCGTCGACGTCGTCCCGGAGGGCGGCCATCGCGTGCAGGACGGCGTCGATCGTGTGCAGGTGGGCGAAGGCCGGGCTGAGGACGGGGTAGGTCATCGCCCCACGGTGCCCGCCACCACCGCCCGCGCAGCGGCCGCGCGGGCATCGGTGGACGGTCGGCGGGACGGCTGGGCCTGTGCAGGAATGGTCGGCGGCGCCACAATAAGGGGATGACCGCGAGCGCCACGCAGCCGTTCCGCGTCGTCTTCGTCTGCAGCGGCAACATCTGCCGCTCACCGATGGCCGACGTCGTGTTCCGCTGGTTCGCGGATGCGTCGGGTGTGGGCATGCGGGTGGCGTCGTCGTCGGCGGCCACCGGCGACTGGCATGTGGGCGAACGCGCCGACTCCCGGACGCTGGAAGCCCTCATGCGCCGGGGCTACGACGGCTCCCGCCACCGCGCCCGGCAGTTCACCGCGAGCGACTTCGACCGCAACGATCTCGTCGTGGCGCTGGACCACAGTCACGAGCGCGTGCTGCGGGGGTGGGCCCGCAGTGAGGGCGACGCCGACAAGATCGCGCTGCTGATGTCGTTCGATTCGGCGGCGAAGTCCCTCGACGTGCCCGACCCGTACTACGGGTCGCCGGCGATGTTCGATGAGGTGCTCGGTATGATCGAGGGCGCGAGCCGGGCGCTGTTCCGCCAGCTCGAGCCCGCGATCCGCTCCGCGGTCTGACGCTTCGACCGCCCCCGACGGGAGACCCGTGACCTCTCTGCCCCCGCAGCCGCTCAGCCCTCTGGACGGCCGCTACCGCGCCGCGGTGTCGCCCCTGACCGATTACCTCTCCGAGGCCGGGCTCAACCGCGCGCGCGTCGAGGTCGAGGTCGAGTGGCTGATCGCCCTCACGGATCGCTCGCTGTTCGGCACCGCACCCCTCGGCGACGACGACAAGGCGCGGCTGCGCGCCCTGTACCTCGAGTTCGGCCAGAGCGAGATCGACTGGCTGGCCGAGAAGGAGGCCGTCACGCGTCACGACGTCAAGGCGGTCGAGTACCTCGTGCGCGATCGCCTGGCCGCGCTGGGCCTGGAGCCGGTGGCCGAGCTCACCCACTTCGCGCTGACCAGCGAAGACGTCAACTCCACCGCCTATGCCCTCACCGTCCAGCGCGCGGTCACCCGCGTGTGGCTGCCGCGGCTGGAAGCCGTCGCCGATGCGCTGGCCACGCTGGCCCGCGACACCCGCGATGTCGCGATGCTCTCGCGCACGCACGGCCAGCCGGCGACCCCCACGACGATGGGCAAGGAGATCGGCGTCTTCGCGTGGCGCCTGCGCCGCGTCGCCGCACAGGTGGCCGCATCCGACTACCTCGCGAAGTTCTCCGGCGCGACGGGCACGTGGTCGGCGCACCTGGCGGCCGACCCGGACGTGGACTGGCCCGCCGTGTCGCGGGTCTTCATCGAATCGCTCGGGCTCGGATTCAACCCGGTGACGACGCAGATCGAGTCGCACGACTGGCAGGTCGAGCTGTACGACCGCGTGCGGCACGCCGGCGGCATCCTGCACAACCTCGCCACCGACGTCTGGACCTACATCTCGCTGGGCTACTTCAGTCAGATCCCCGTCGCCGGGGCCACCGGATCATCGACGATGCCGCACAAGATCAACCCGATCCGCTTCGAGAACGCCGAGGCGAACCTCGAGATCTCCGGCGGCCTCTTCGGCACCCTGGCCTCGACGCTCGTGACCTCGCGCCTGCAGCGCGACCTGACCGACTCCACCACCCAGCGCAACATCGGCGTGGCCTTCGGGCACTCGCTGCTGGCGCTGGACAACCTCGAGCGCGGATTGCGGGAGATCTCCCTCGCCGAGGGCGTGCTCCGCGCCGACCTCGATGCGAACTGGGAGGTGCTCGCCGAGGCCATCCAGACGGTGGTCCGTGCCGAGATCGCCGCGGGCCGGTCGTCGATCACCGACCCGTACGCCCTGCTCAAAGACCTCACCCGGGGCCGGCGGGTGGGCGCGACGGAGCTTGCCGAGTTCGTGCACGGCCTGGACATCGGCGACGCCGCGAAGGAGCGTCTCCTCGCGCTCAGCCCCGCGACGTACACGGGCTTGGCTTCCGCGGTCGTCGACCAGCTCTAGGGCAGAGGAGCGGTGGATTCACCGATCACCAGCTCGGTGCTCAGCGTGACCTTGCGGACCTCGCGGGGGTCGCGGATGAGCGCGAGGGCGAGATCCACCGCCGCCTCCCCCATGCCCTCCTGATCTTGGCGGATGTGGGTGAAGCGGTAGCGCCCGGGGTCGTAGAACGCATCCGGGTGGTCGAAGCAGACGATCGAGAGGTCGTCGGGGATGCGCCGTTGCATGCGCTCCGCGGCCACGCGGAGCATCGCCGCGATGTAGTACTCGGTCGCCACCACGGCGGTGACTTCCGGGTGGTCCCGCAGATACGCCTCGAGGTGATTCACGTCTTCCGCCGGGCTGATCGTGCTGCCCGGGGTCGTGGAATGGACCAGATCGAACACCAGCGCATCGTCGTGAGGGATGTGGTGCATGGCGTGCGCCTTCACGTAGCCGTCGCGGCGCTCGCGCAGTGTCGACACCGTGCTGTCGGAGCTGACGAGTCCGACGTGCTCGTGGCCGAGGGAGAAGAGATACTCGGTCGCCTGCTGGCCGGCGGCGATGTTGTCGGAGCACACCGTCGACACCGGCACCCCGTCGAACCCGCGGTCGAGGATGACGACGGGAAAGTCCTTCGTGACCAGTTCCAGCACGGCCGGCGGAATGTACACCGACGAACTGGGCTGCAGGATGAGCGCGCGGACCCCGCCATCGACGAGCGCCCGGATGAGTCGGTCCTCAGCCGACGCATCGCCGAGGCTGCGCTTGACCAACAGGTTGGCGCTCGCGTTCGCGCGATCCAGCAGCCCGCCGAGGATGCGCGTGCCGAACGTGTCGTCGAAGTTCGTCACGATGAGGCCGACGAGCGGGTGCGTGAGGGAGTGTGAGGCCGGGGCCGCCGTGGCGACGTCGCTGATGACCGTCGTCCCGACTCGGGGGCGCCGGCTGATGTACCCGTCGTTGCGCAGCAGATCGAGCGCCTTTTTCACCGTGATGACGCTGACACCATGCTTCTCGGTCAGCTCGGCGTCGGACGGCAGGCGCTGGCCGACCGGGTAGTCCCCTCGCTCGATCGCCGCGCGAAGGTCGTCGAAGACCTTCTGGTAGAGAGCCACCATCCCGGGTCCCCGTCCTCCCCAATGAACATATTTAATTTAGCATCCGTGCCTGGCGTCGTGCCCGCAGTTCCAGCGCCATGATCGCGCTGAGGTGAGTGGAGAAGTCCACCCTGCCCGACGCGGACGCCGACCAGTCGTCCCCGGGGAGGAGCCACGAGTCGACCTGGGCGTTGCGCCACAAGGCGTCCGTGCTGCTGCGGAGGAACCCCTCCAGCGTCCGAGCGGCCTCACCGGCGGGATCGAGGTGTTCGAGGAGCGTGCCGACGTAGCGGTAGTAGACGCCCTTGAACAGCCCTTCGTCGCCGCCGGCTCCTTCCTGCCGGAAGATCCCCTCCTCGGCCAGCTCCCGCAACGCCGCCAGAGCAGTCTTCTCCGCGTCGTCGAGGTATCGGCGCTCACCCGTGGCCTCGAAGAGGGCGACGCCGGCACCGACGAACAGCCCCTGGTTATAGGTGAAGCGCCAGTGCCGGTCGAGCTCACCGTTCTCCTCCCGGTTGATGCCGTCCTCGACGAACCCATCCGGGCGCACGACCGTCGTGCCGAGCCAGCGATAGGCGGTGAGGGCGTAGTCGAGGTGTCGGCTGTCCTGGCCGCGGCGGAAGAGCCGTGCGGAGAGGATGACGAAGGGGCCGTTCGCCGGGGTGTTCTTGTAATACGGCTGCTGCTTGCGCCACGCCACGCTGGGCCCCATCGTGTCGTTCCACCCGTGGTCCACGACGTGCGTCCAGATGCTCTCCGCAGCGGCGAGGTGGCTCCGATCGCCCGAGGCGCCGTACAGCCGGAGGATCGCGAGGCCGTACCACAGCATGTCGTCGAAGTAGTCGTTGAACAGCGAGCCGCCATTGCGCTCGAGCACGTTGCGGTAGACCGTCTCCGCCTTCTCGAGCCACACGGCGTCTCCGGTGCGTTCGAACGCGTCGATGCGGGCATCGAGGAGATGCGCCAGCCACCAGTAGTTGAAGGTGGAGTCGTCACCGGCGGGGTAGCTGTTGTGAAGCATCTGGGGGTGGGCGGCGCCGAAGAAGTGATCGAGGCTGTTCTGCGCGATGGTGGCGCGCTCGTCCCACGTCGTCGTCTGCGAGGCGGTCGTCATGGAGTCTCCTGGAGAGGATCGGATGGCGCGGCGGGCGGCACCGTGCCGCCCGCCGCGCCGCAGCGGCTATCGGTTGTCGGCGAGGATCTGGTCGCCCAGTTCCTGCGCTTCGGAGAGCGCCTGCTCGGCGGTCACCTCGCCGGCGAGGAATTTCTCGAGGGCGGGGATGAGCGCCTTGCCCTCGACATCGGATGCTCCGGGGATGCGGGAGCGCACCTTGGCGTACTCCAGCGTCTCGATGAAGGCGGCGTACTTGGGGTTCTCGGTGAAGTACGCGTCGTTCGCCGCTTCGATGTTGGCCGGGATCCAGCCCGAGATCTCACCGAATGAGACGCCGTTCTCCGGTTGGGTCGTCCACCACTTGATGAACTCCCATGCCCCGTCGGCATTCTTCGCCCCCTGCGGGATGACGAGGCCGAAGCCGCCCATTCCGGCGCCTCGGTCACCGGTCGGGCCGGCGGGAGGCTGCACGATGCCGTACTCGGTATCCGTCTTGTCCAGACCCGACAGCGCCCATGGCCCGTCCAGCTTGAGGGCGACGTTGCCTTCGGCGAACGCATCGACTCCTTCACCGAAGCCGAGTTCGTACACCCCCGCGTCGAGCATGCTCTGCCAGAAGTCGAGCACCTCAAGACCCTGAGGGCCGTTGAACGCCGTCGTCTCTCCGTCCTCGCTGTACATCTGGCCGCCCGCCTGGGTGAGCCACATGTTGAACAGACCCGGGTCGTTGAGCTGGAAGCCGGCCCGCGTCAGAGTCCCGCCGTCGCGGACGGTCGTCGCCTCGGCGGCCGCCCTCAGCTCCTCCCAGTTGGTCGGCGGCTCGACGCCGGCCTCGGCGAGCGCGGTGACGTTGTAGAACAGCGAGCGGTTGTCCACGAGAAGCGGGATGCCGTAGGTGACGTCATCGATGACCAGCTCGCCGAGCGCCTGGTCGTAGAACTGTCCGAGGTCCACGCCGGCCTCGTCGATGTACTCGTCGAGCGGGGCGAGTGCGTTCTTGGGGACGTAGATCGGTGTGTTGTACCGGTCCCACAGCACGACATCGGGCACGTCGCCCGACGCCAGTCCGGTGAGCAGCTGCTCCTCGACGAGTTCCTGCGGGACATAGGTGACCTCGTAGTCGTCCTGCGACTCGTTGAAGGCGTCGGCCTGCGCCTCGAGTTGGGCGACCTGATCGCCCGACCAGGAGCCCCAGAAGACGACCTTCTCGGCGCCGGTGCCGGTGCCGGCCGTGTCGCCGCCCGAGCATGCGGCGAGGCCTGCCACGAGGACGGCGACGGCGCCGGCCGCGAGAACAGAGCGGTATGTGGTTCTCATTGCTGATCTCCGTTGCGTGTTGGGTGGGTAGGAGGAATCGGAGCGCCGGGTGGCGACTCCGCGACGATCACTTCGTGCCGGAGCTGGCGAAGTTCTGCACGATGTATTTCTGGGCGAGCACGAAGACGATGAGCACGGGGAGGCTCGTGATGATGGTTCCGGCCATGAGCGGTCCGTAGTCGGTGTCGTACTCGTTGACATAGGAGGCCAGCCCGACCTGCACGGTGAGCATCGCGGGGTCCCTGAGCACGATCAGCGGCCACAGGAAGCTGTTCCATCCGGCCTGGAAGGTCAGCACGCCCAGCACCGCCGCCCCCGCGGTCGACAGCGGGAAATAGACACTGCGGAAGATGCGGAACTCACTCGCTCCGTCGATGCGCGCAGCGTCCCCGAGCTCGTCGGGCAGCGCTTCGAAGACCTGCTTCATGAAGAAGACCGCGAACGCCCCCGCCGCGAACGGGATGAGCACGGCGCCGTAGTTGTTGATGAAGCCGCTGCCGCCCTGACCGAAGAGGTCGTTTCCCCCGGCGAGGGGGAAGTAGCGCAGCACGAGGAACGTCGGGATCATCGTGACGATGGCGGGGATCATCATCGAGGCCAGGAACGACCCGAAGACGGCCACCCTCCCCCGGAACTTGAGCTTGGCGAGGGCGTATCCTCCGAGGCTGCCGAAGAAGACGTTCGTGAGCGTTCCGCCGACGGCGAGGATGAACGAGTTCGTGAGGTACTGCGCGAACGGCCCGTCGACGAAGAGCGCGATGTAGTTCTCCAGCGTCGGTGTGCGCGGGATGATCTCGAGGTGGCTCGAAAGGATCTCGCTCTCCGGCTTGAGCGAGGTGGACAGCGTCCAGATCAGCGGCAGCACCGTCGAGATGCTCACCGCGATGACCGCGAGGTACCAGATGCTGCTGCCGACGAAACGCCGCCGCCGAGCGGTGCGCCGGGCGGGGGTGATCGCGGGGCCGGCGGGGGAGGTGGTGGTCGTGGTCGTCATCGTCAGACCGCCTTGCTTCGGGTGATGCGCGCGTTCGCAAGAGAGAACACGAGGATGATGAGGAAGAGGATGAACGACAGCGCCGACGCGTAGCCCATCTCCAGGCGGCCGAATCCGCGGTCGTAGATGTAGTACACGAGGGTCAGCGTGGAGTTGCCCGGCCCTCCCTTCGTCAGCACGTAGGCCTGGTCGAAGACCTGGAACGCCGCGATGAGAAGCAGAGTGGTGATGAGGAACGTCGTGCGCGAGATCGCCGGAAGCGTCACGTGCCAGAAAACCCGCCAGTTGCTCGCACCATCCAGTCGCGCCGCCTCGATGAGCTCTCTGGGCACGCCCTGGAGGGCTGCGAGGAAGATGATCATGTTGGCGCCGAAGCCGGCCCATACGCTCATCAGGACGATGGCGATCATCGCCCACTGCGAGTCGTAAAGCCACGCAGGACCCTTGATCCCGAACCACCCGAGCACGACGTTGAACAGTCCGTACTGCGGATTCAGCAGCCAGAACCAGATCGACGCGGTGGCGACGGTGGAGGAGATGACCGGGATGTAGAAGAGAGTGCGGAAGACCCGCACCGCCTTGGAGTTGCGGTTGAGCAGGAGCGCCGTGCCCAGAGCGACCACCAGGCCCAGAGGCACGAACAGAGCCGTGTAATAGGCGGTGTTGCGCAGCGCGATCCAGAAGATCGGGTCTTGGAACACCCGGACGTAGTTGCTGACCCCGACCCATTCGAAGTCGCCGATGACGGCGTAGTCGGTGAAGCTCGTCACGAGTGCGATCCCGATCGGGCCGAGCAGGAACAGGACGAAGAGCACGATGGGCACCGCCAGGAAGAGCCACGCGTTGCGCGTCTGCTGACGACGGGTCGCGCTCACCCCCGATGCGCCCCGCTCGGGCAGGCGGCGCCGCCATCCGGAGCGCTTCTGCGGGGGCGCCGTCTCCTCCTCCGCGAGCACCCGCTGCGTGACGTCGACGAGGGCGCTCATCGTGTCTCCGCATCCGTCGGGCGCCGCACGTGTGTGCGCAGGCCGGCGAGCTCCAGCGCGAGCTCGCAGAACATGGCGTTCGCCCACGAGAACCAGGGCCTGGTGTAGACGGCCGGATCGTCCTTGTCGAACGACTCGTGCATGGCACCGGTGCCCGCATGGGTCGACAACAGGGTGTCGAAGACGCGTCGACGCTCGGAGTCGTCGAGCGCGGTCAGCCCCTGCACAGCCAGCGCGATGGGCCAGATGGAGCCGTGTGGCGTGTGCGGGCTCCCGATGCCTTCGGCAGCTGTGCCCCGGAAGAAGGTGGGGTTGGCGTCGCTGAGCACGAATGCGCGGGTCGCCAGGTAGGTGGGGTCATCCGCCGCGCACCATCCGAACAGCGGCATCGACAGCAGGCTGGGCGTGTTGGCGTCGTCGGTCAGCAGTGCGTTGCCGCATCCGTCGATCTCGTAGGCGTAGATCTCCGATCCCGATGGGAGAGACACCACGGCGTGCCGAGCGACGGCGTCGACGACCTCGGCTCGCAGAGTCCGGGAGGATGCGGCGAGCTCGGGGTCGTCGAAGACACTCTCGGCGAGCTCGGCGATATCGCCGAGCACGGTGGCCGCCATCATGTTGCCGGGGACGTTGTAGTGGTGCACGCACGCGTCGTCGCTCGGACGGAAGCCCGACCACGTCAGCCCGGTGACGGCGGTGGGCCGGCCGAGTCCGTTCCGCTCCAGACTGTCGCTCGCCGGGCCGGTCGTGCGCTGGAACCGATAGGGCGACCGGGACTCATGCTCCTGTTCGATTCTCCACACCGAGACGACGGTCCGTGCGGCCGCACGAAAATCGCCCAAGTGGTCGGTGCGACCCGTCAGGCGCCAGATGTCGTGAGCCAGCTGCAGGGGGTAGGCGAGGGAGTCGATCTCGTACTTGCGCTCCCAGATCGCCGGCGACATGTCGGTGAGGTCGTCTTGATGCCCACCGCCGTCGGCCGCGCGGTTGAACGCGTTGGCATACGGGTCCTGCAGGAGGAAGGCGAGCTGACGGCGGGAGACAGCCACCGCCGTGTCGGCGAGCGCCTCATCCTCGACGAGGAAGTGCAGGTACGGCGTCAGTTGCACGGTGGAGTCGCGCAGCCACATCGCGGGGATATCACCGGTCACGACGAACGCCGTGCCGTCGGGGAGCACCTCGATCGTGCGGTCGAGCGTGTCGAGGAAACACCGGCGGAAGACGTCGCCCGCATCGGCGCCGAGGCAATCGACGACCGTGGCGACCACCCGGTTCGCCAGGTCCGGTGAGTAGAGGTTCACGAGGCTCCCTGCTCTGGTGCGACGGTGACGGTGATGGGCGCACTGCTCGTGGCACCCGCCGCGTTGGTGAATTCGACCCGGTAGACGTGCGCGCCCGGGACCGCGCCGGTCACGGAGTGGCGGGCCGTCTGAGCGGACGGAGTCGCGTCGGTGAGAGCCCCCTCGGTGATCACGGTGCTGCCCTCGAGGAAGCGGTACGAGGTGGCGTTCGTGCCCCACCACAGATTCGCGGTGAGCGTGTAGTCGCCGTCACCATCGTTGTTGTCCGAACTCAGCACCGGCACTCCGGGCCGAGCGTCGCGGACGGTCACCGTGAGGGGCGCGGTCGGCGTGGTGCCCTGGGAGTTCACGAGCTCCGCGGTGTAGACGTACTCGCCGTTCGCGCGGCCGCTGATCGCCTCGGACACCTGCTGAGGATTCGGTGAGGACGGGGTCAGCGTGCGCTCCACGAGAAGCTCTCCGTTCTCGTAGAGCCGATAAGTGCCGGCGTTCGACCCCCACCACAGGTTCATCGCCACGGTGTAGCTGCCGTCGTGGAGACCGGTGTCCCACCCGTTGTCGGAGCTCAGGACGGCCTTCCCGGGGGGCGCGGTCGCGCCGTCCGCTGCCTCATCGCACGTGCCGACGGGGAAGGACACCGGCTCTCGGGACGCGGAATCCGTCGGCGCATCGTGCACGTACCGGAGCGTCACATGATCGAGGTTCAGCCAGTTGCGGCTGCCCTCCGCCTCGTCGAGAACGACGGAGATGGTGTTCGCGCCGGATGCCAACGGCACGGCCGGCACGGTGACGGCCTGCCACGCGTCCCACGACGGGGTGCCGGGGAAGGCCTGGTCGGCAACGACCTCTGTGCCGTTCACCGCGACGTGGCGCGACGCGTCGCCGGCACCCGCGGCGTACCGCAGCGTCACGTCGTAGCGGCCCGCCTTCTCCACGGCTACTCCGAGGTCCACTCCCTGACCGTCGCCGTTCCACCCGGCGAGATATCCGTCGCCGGTGTGGCCGTTCGGGTTCGACTCCACGTCGACCCCCGAGCGGACGCCGGCCTCCGCCTCCAGCTGCCGGGACACGAGGAGCCGGTCGAGGTTGAGGAACTGGCTCGAACCCGAGCCGGCGGCGTACTCGACGCGGATGGTGTTGTGCCCGGCGAGGAGGTCGACGTTGTCGAGGTCGGTCTCCGCCCACGTCGACCACAAGCCCGTGCCCGGGAAACGGTGGTTGCTCCCCACCTCCGCACCGTTGACGAGGATGCGGCGCGTGGCGTCGCCGGCTGCGGCGGCGTAGCGCAGCCGCAACTCATGGGCGCCCGCGGCCGCGGTGTTCACGGAGAAGGTCACGGCCTGGCCGTCGCTGTTCCATCCGGCCAGGTATCCGCGGCCGAGGAAGCCCTCACTGGAGCTTTCTGCGCCGAGCGCGGTGGTGACGGCGTTCTCCGCGTCGTAGATGCCGGTGCCCGGCTGCGATCCGGAGTGACCGTCGAACGGCACCACCTGGAGGGCGCTGACCGCAGCGGCGGCGGTCAGGCTCTGGAGACGGCCGTCCGCGGTCGGCGCCGACCAGTTCCACCCGACGAGGTCGTCACCCGGGCGGCGATGATCCCATGCCTGGGTGACGTTGGCCTGCAGGAGCGGCAGGTACTGCGGCTGGTCGTGGACGGTCGCAAGGTAGGTGAGGTGCCGGACGAGCACGGTCTTGAACCCGGCGCCGTCGTTGATGCCTTCGTCGATGAAGGTGCCGCCGTTGGTCAGGTAGGTGGTCGCCCAGTCCGCGGCGGCGATCGCCTTGTCGAGGTACGCCGCGTCCTCCGTCGCCTCGTACAGGGCAGTCGCCGCACCAATGTAATTGCCGAAGTTGTAGGTGAAGTCCCATTTCACCAGCGTCCCGTCGCCCGGCCCCTCGAGGTGGTCGAACACGTGTCCGTCGACCTGCAGGTGGGTGTCGACCCAGTCGAACAGCTGCTCGGCCTTGTCGAGGTATGCGTCGTCTCCGGTGGCCTGATACAGCCGCGTCGCAGTGATCGATGCGGGCCCGTTCGTGGCGACGTTCTTCTGGTCGCGCGGATCTTTCCGCCACCAGATCCCGCCGCCGTAGGTGGAATCCCACTCCGCCCAGATGCCCTCGAAGAGCTGCTTCGATCGCTCAAGGTAGCGGCAGTCCTTGGTGAGTGCGTAGGCACGGATGGCACCCTGAGCCCACCATCCGATGTCATCGTTGAAGTTGTTCTCGAAGTCGGGGTGATACGCGACGAAGCCGTCGTAGACGTCGTCGATCATCTGCCGCTGCTCGGCATCACCTGTGCGCTGATAGGCGTCCATCACCGTTTCCCACAGCTGCGCCTCCCACCAGAAGTCGGTGTAGAGCCCCTCCTCGGGTCCGAAGGCGTGCGCGGGGTTGATCACATGGTCGCTGTTGGTGAAGAAGTAGTTCTTCGCCGGATCCCAGAACGCGTCCACGAACGCGTCGAACGCCTGATCGGCATCATCCGCCGTAGAGGCTGCCGCCGGCGTCGCGATGCCGACGCTGAGAGCAAGAGTCGCTGTCGCCAGCATTCCGAGGGCCGCACGCTGCGTCATCCGTATCTCCGTCGATGTGAATGGATCCGCGGCGTCGATGCCGACCGGACGCGATCACACTAACGAACATATTTATATACGTCTAGTAGGACTCTTTATACTCATTGTGACGATTGCGCGACACGGCGTAGCGCGGAGCGCGGGTGCTCCGCGCTCCGATCGCATGCTCATCGACGCCGCGGGGAGCCCGGCGCAATCGCGAGGATTCAGGGTGCGGAAGCGGCGTGCTGATCAGGTCGCGGGAGGGGTGCGGCCGTCGCGGCCCTCGGGATCGTCGGATGCGGCGTCCTCGCCTGGCAGCAGCACGGGGCGGTCGACCGGCTTGGCCACCTGCGCGGGGTCGACGGCGAGGAGCAGCAGCGCGACGATCACCAGCACCGCGATGAAGGCGATGCCCGCGGCGATGGCGCCGAAGACCAGGGCGCGCTGGGCCTGGCCGGCGGGGCCGTCCTGGAAGAACCCCATCGTGACCATCGTCACGATGCCGGCGAACGCCGCCGTCAGGAACGCCAGCCCCAGCAGGTGCAGCGGGCGCATCAGATCGCGGCGGGTGGGTTTGTCGGTCATGCGCCGACCTCCTCAGCAGATGTGGGGGCCGCCGCCGCGTCGCGTCGCGGCGAGAATCCGGCGATGCCGAGGTACACCGCGAGAATCGCGGCGTAGACGCCGAAGATCCCCACCGCGATGATCGTGCCGGTCAGGGTGAACGACTGGCCGGCCTCCTCGATGTAGTACTCCAGGGCGTATCCGGCGGGCACGACCGCGACGCCGACGGCGAAGGCGGCGCTGAGGATGCCGACGTTCAGCGTGTCGCGAGGCGCGCCCCGCTTGGCCTGCCCGCGGCGTTCGCGCACGCCCACGAGGATCTCCACGAGGCCGGTGAGCGCACCCCACGCGATGAAGACGATGAACAGCATCGTGGTCGTCCGCCACGGCGCGACGCCGACCACCATGCCGGCGGCGAGGTTGAGGGCCGCCAGCACCAGGACGGGAGCGCGGCCGCCGGCGGGATACACGAGCCACGCCGACAGGGCGAAGACCAGCCCGGTCGCGATCGCGAAGCCGCTGAAGACCGACAGCCCGAGCGCGGCGGAGTGGTCGGGCGAGAACGTGACCATCAGGGCCGCCAGCGCGGCGAAGAGCGCGCGGGCGAGCTGCAGGTGCCGCACCTCGAAGGCGCGGACGGATGGTGAAGCGGTCACGACACGTCCTGGAGAAGGGAAAGGAGGATGCCTCCAGTGTAGGTCGTGCCTACCTGAGTGCCCGCGGAGCGTCTCGCCGGCGAACGATCCGCCAGCCACCCCCGGCGGCTCGGCGAGAGTGCATCACCTCGGCGAGAGTGCACCGGATCCGATGCACTCTCGCCCGGAAGGTGCACTTTCGGCGTCGCGGGGCCGGTCAGACGCCGACCTGGGCGAGCCAGTCGGCGAGGAGGGCGGCCACGAGGGCGGGGCGCTCGTGCGGCAGGGCGTGGCCCGCATCGGCGACGGTGACCACCGTCGCCCGGGGGTAGACCGTGCCCAGCTCCTGCTGCCGCTCCCATCCCACCCATCCGTCCTGGCGGCCGCACGCGACGAGCACGGGAGCCTCGATCACGCCGGCGTCGGCGTCGAGGGCGTCCAGCGCCCGCTCGAAGACCGCGTCATCCACCGCGCCGGATGCCGGGGCCACCGCCGCGCGGAACCGGGCGAGGGTCTCGGCCGTGCGCACGACGAAGTACCCCTCGTAGGCGTCGCGCTGGTCGGGGTCGAGGTCGCCGGACACGCCGTCGTCGCGCACGACGGACGCCTGCGCCGGGCGCTGGGGTCCGTCCAGGTACGGGCACAGGAGCGCCAGACCCGCGACGCGGTCGGAGTACCTCGCCGCCATCGCGCGGGCGACGAGCCCGCCGACCGAGTGGCCCAGGAGGAGGAACCGGCCCCCGATCCCCTCCTCCTGCAGCAGCCGGTCGACGAGGTCGAACACGCCCTCCGCGCCGTCCACCCCCTCCGACGGGCGGGAGTCGCCGTGCCCGGGCAGGTCGACGTAGATTCGTCGCACAGGAAGCTCCTCGAGCATCGGCTCGAGGAATCCGCGCACCTCCCCGCGTGCCGAGTACGCGCCGTGGAGGGCGAGGAGCGGGACGCCGCGGCCCCGGACGTCGTACGCCAGGCTCGCGTCCGCACGCGTGCGGGCCCGGCGGGTGACGACGGGTCGCGCGGATGCTCCGTTCACCCCTTCACGGCGCCCTGCGTGACGCCCTCCATGACCCACCGCTGCGTGAACAGGTACGCGATGATCGCCGGCGCCATCGCCATCAGGTACGACGCGAAGGCGACGTTGTAGTTGTTGCTGAACTGGTTCTGGAAGAGGTTCTGGCGCACCGGCAGGGTCTGCATCGCCGGGTCCGAGATGATGAGCGAGGGCATCATGAAGTCGTTCCACGCGTACAGGAACGCGAAGATGCCGACGGTCGCGCTCATCGGCGCGAGCAGCGGGAAGATCAGCTGCCAGAAGGTCTGCCACGTCGATGCGCCGTCGATCCGCGCGCTCTCCTCGAGCTCGATCGGGATGGAGCGGAGGAACGCCGTGAACAGCAGCACGCTGAAGCTGAGCTGGAACATCGTGGCGAGGATCACGACGCCCACCGGGTTGTCGAGCCCGACACGGCCGGTCAGCTGGATCTGCGGGAGCGCCACGACGGGAAAGGGGATGAACATCGCCGCCAGCAGGTAGTAGAACGAGTACCGGAAGAGCCGGCGGTCCCAGTTGCGCACGATCGCGTAGGACGCGAATGCCGCCAGGACGATCGTCAGGACGACGGTGCCGGCCGTGACGAACAGTGAGACGGCGGCGCCGACGGGGAACTTCGTCAGGTTCCACGCCTCGACGAATCCGTCGAAGCTGAACGGTGCGGGAAACGAGAAGGCATTGCCATCCACCGCCTGCGCCGACGTCTTCAACGACATCGAGATCGTGACGTACAGGGGCAGCAGCACGGTGACCGTGCACAGGATCAGGATGATCGTCCACGACCAGCTGGTGCGCTCCTGGCCGGTGCGCCCGCGGGAGCGGGTGGGAGCGGGGGCGGATCCGCGCTCTGCGATGAGCTCGCCTTCTGCGGTCTCGGCGGCGAGGGCGGGTTGCGTGGTCATCAGAAGACCTTCCTTCCGCGCGTGAGCGAGAGTTGGAGGAGCGAGATGATCACGGCCACGATGAAGAAGATCGTGGCGTTGGCCATCTGGTAGGAGTAGTCACCGGTGTTGAAGCCGAAGATGATGCTCATCGCGACGCTGCGGGTCGCCGTTCCCGGCCCGCCGTTGGTCAGACCCACGATGACGTCGTAGGCGTTGAGGAAGTTCTTGAAGCTCAGGATGACGTTGATCACGACGTAGCCGGCGACGAGGGGGATCGTGATCCGCAGCATCTGCTGCATCTTGCCGGCCCCGTCGATGTCGGCGGCCTCGTACACCTCGCCGGGAACCGAGAGCAGCCCCGCGATGTAAATGAGGAGCGTCCCAGGGATGGCCTGCCAGGCCGTCACGATCACGATCGCCACCCAGGCCAGGTCGGGGTTGGCCAGGAGGCTGGACTGCAGCCACGTGAGGCCGGTCGCCTCCCCGACTGCGGGCACCGAGTTGGAGAAGAGGAAGTTGAAGACGTAGGCGATGATGATGCCCGAGATCACCATGGGGATCACGAAGATCGTGCGCAGGCCGGTCTTGAATCGGATGCGGGAGGTCAGACCCACCGCGAGCAGGAACGCGATGACGTTCACGACGATCACGGTCGCGATCGAGAACCCGAAGGTGAATAGATAGCTCTGCAGGATCGCCGGGTCGCTGAAGAGGGCGATGTAGTTCGTGAAACCGATGAAGTTCCAGTCGCCCAGCCCGATCGAGTCGGTGAAGCTGAAGAAGATCCCCACGATGCCGGGCACCGTGATCGCGAGGGTGAACAGGACGAGGGTCGGCAGCAGGAAGACGTAGTAGATCGGCTCGACGCGGCCCTTGGGGCGTTTGGCCGCCCGCGTGCCGCCGCTCACGATCGTCTCGGTGGCGGTCATCGCGAGGCCTCCTCTGCCTGGGCGTCGGTCTCGCTCGAGGGGATCGGCGAGCGGAAGGCGAGGCGCGCCCAGTCCGAGTCCATCGTGCGGAGGGTGCCTGCCGGGTCGGCACCCAGCGCGAGGGACTGCGCGTAGGCGAAGACGGGGATCGTCTTGGGGACCAGCACGGACGGACCTTGATAGAAGCGCCCCTCGTCGTAGTAGGCGGCCATCCCCTCCACGCGCGGATCGCTCGGGGGCGGCGCGTCCTCGGTAGGGGTGAAGCCCAGTTGCGACTCGTTGTACGACTGGATGTTCTCGGGCTGGTAGAGGAACTCCAGGAAGTCGCGTGCGGCTTCCTTGTGACGGGATTCCTCCGGGATCATGGCGGCGAGGTCGGTGTTCACGCGCACCTTCAGGTCGGCGGGGTCGTTCGTCATCGGCAGCGGGAACGTGCCGAGTTCGAGGTCGGGGGCGGTCTTCGCGATCTCGGCGAGCGCCCACGGCCCCTGCAGGTACATCGCGGCCTCACCCTTGCCGAACGCGAGATTCCCGTCGTTGTACGCGCGGCTCTCGGCGTCGTCATTGGCATACGTCGCGAGCTCGGCCATCTGGGCGAGCGGTTCGGCGAAGCCCTCCTCGAACGACACCGTCGATCCGCTCCCCACGTCGGCGCCCTGGTCGGCGAGCGTGTCGAAGAACTCCACCAGGTCCAGCGACCCGCCGATCGTGTAGTCGTACCATCCCTGCGCGACGGTCCAGTCGTCCTTGAACGTGGCGTAGAACGGTGTGACCCCGGCGGCGGTGAGCGCCTCGCATGCCGCGATGAGGTCGTCCCACGTCTGCGGCACCTCGATGCCGTTCTCTTCGAAGATCTGCGTGTTGTAGATCACGGATGCCGCCATCACCGAGTAAGGCAGCGCGCTCGTACGGCCCTCGCACGTGCCGTACTGGGCCATGAGCACGTCGAGGTCGTCGCGGATCGTGGCCGCCGCATCCGTTTCGGACAGATCCGACAGCGCGCACCGGTCCACGAAACGGGCGACTTCGTAGTTGTAGTTCGCGAGCATGAAGTCGGGCGGATTGCCGCGCACGAAGCTGGCGGAGACCACGTCGATGCCGGAGGTGTCCATCTCCACCCGTACCCGGTCCTGCGACGCGTTGTACTCCGAGACCAGCTCGCCCATGACGTCGAGCGCCTCGCGTTTGCTGAACGTGAAGCGGATCGTCTCGCGCCCGTCGGCGGAGCATCCGGCCAGCAGCGCCGCCGCGAGGGTGACCGCTCCGCCGAAGGCCAATGCGCGCGTCGCTGTCGAGGATCTGGAAGCCACGGTCGCCCCTTTCACCCGCGGCGCCCGTGCCGCGGAGTCGTCGGGCAGGGATCCCGTCGCCGGCGTCACCTGCCTCTTGCGCACTTTCGCAGGCGTGCACGGGGTGGTCAAGGGGTGGACAAGCGGCCTCCTGGCCCCTCGATCCGTGACGCGGTCAGGAGCCGTCGCGCAGCGCGGTGAGAGACGTCGCGGTGAAGCGGATGTCGGAGAAGGTCACGGCACATCCCTCGCCCACCGGCGCCTGCGCCTCGAACCCCACGCGCACGGATGCGGCGGTCGGGGCGAGCGCGAAATGCCGCACGAGTTGCCACCGCTGCCCGTCGAGGGAGGCGTGGTACGCGAACGCACGTCCGACGCGGGACACCCGCAGCCACGCCACGCCACCGTCGACGACGAAGGCGTTGGCGTCGTCGGAGACGTCACGATTGATCACCGACACGATCATCGCCTGGCCGTCGGGGGAGTACTCGAAGCAGAGCTTGGCCCAGTTCGCGTCATCGCACCACAGCATCAGCACGCCCGCGTCGTACATGTCGGCGAAGTCGACCGTGACCCGCGCACTGAACTGGAAGTCGCCGTCGGGGGCCGGCCCGAGCAGCGTCACGGCGTTGTGGGCCGGCGCGCCGGTTCCGGCCGGGTCGACGAAGAAGTCGCTTCGCGGCGCCGCGGTGCCGTGCACGCGATCGCCGGCGGGATCCACCGACCACGCGGATGCGTCCGAGGGGACGAGGTCGATGGGCATGCCGGCGACGGCGATGGATTCGGGCATGGCGGTCCTTTCGGGGTGCACCGGCGCGGGTCTCCGCCGCCGGAGGGTCTCCCCCGACATTAGGGTCGGCCGTGGCGGGCGCCCGAACTCCTCAAAAGCGCGGCCGGCAGGGGCGGGTTGGCCGATTCCCGCCGGATCCACGCACGGATGTGAGGAGTTCGGGACGCTCGGCGCCGACGCATCCCGGCGGGCTCGGCTCACATGTCCATCGCGCGCCGTGCGGTCACCTGATCGGTGACGATGGCGTCGATGAGTCCCGACTTCAGTGCGGCGACGACCGCCTGCCGCTTTCCCGGTCCGCCCCCGATCGCCACACGGGTGGGGACGCGCGCGAGCTGGTCGGTGGTCACACCGATGAGCCGCCCCTCCAGCGAGCGGACCACCCGCCCGTGCTCATCGAGCAGCGTCGTGCCGATCTCGGCCACCACCCCTGCCTCCAGCAGACCCTCCAGCTCACCGCTCTGCGCGAGCTGAGTGGCCAGCAGTGAGCTGGACGGCCATCCGCCGACCGTCAGGACGGCCATGTCGAGATGGTCCATGCGCTGCAGCGCCTGGGTGACCGGCGCCTGCCCGGTGATCACGCGGGCGGAGCGACGGTCGGTGGTGAGGAACGGCGCGTGCAGGGGGAACATGCGTCCCTTCGCGACGGTGCGCAACCGCAGGATGGCGTCCAGATAGGTCTCGGGCTGATCCGTCGCCACGCCGGTGAGCTGCACGACGTCGCACGTGTGGACGTCGACGATCCGCGCGCACATCTCCACGATCGTGCGCCCGGGTCCGAGGCCCACCACGTCGTCATCGCCGATCATGCCGGTCACCAGCCCTGCCGCCACGCCCGCCACGATCCCGCGGACCACATCGTCGGTGTCGATGTGCGAGACCACGACGAGAGCCGAGCGCAGCCCGTACCGGCGTGCCAGTGTCGCGGACAGCTCAGGATCGACCGGCTCGGGAAGCCGCGAGACCACCTCCACGAGTCCTTCGTCCCTGGCGCGCTTCACCATGCGCCCGATCGCGAACCGCGAGAGCCCGAGCTCGTCCGCGATCTCCGTCGTCGGGCGTCCCAGTTGCAGGTGCTGCAGCGCGACGTACACCCGCAGGGTCGCGTCGGCGATATCCGTGGTGCTCACCTGAGCAACCTACCCGCACGGCGGAGCAATGTCTCTACTCTTTTGTCCGGCAGTCGTCGCGCAACCGAGGCGGACCTGCCCCATGAGTGCAAGGGAGTACGACATGAACAGAGTCATCCGCCCCGGAAAGGCTCGGGCATTCGCGGCCGCCGCGATCGCCACGGCGGTCGCCATCACTGCGGCCGGGTGCTCGGCGGGCGAGACCGGACCGCAGTCGGCCGCCGATGTCGAATCGTTCGACTGGAAGAACTACGAGGGCGAGGAGCTGAACATCCTGCTCAGCCAGCACCCGCTGGCCGGCGCCATCCAGAGCAACGTCGCGCAGTTCGAGGAGCAGACCGGCGTCACGGTCAACATCGAGACGCTCAGCGAGAACGACTACATGGTCAAGCTCCTGACCGAGCTGCAGTCCCAGTCGGGCTCATACGACGTCTTCATGACGTCGCAGCCGATGAACTATCAGTACGCCGCCGCCGGATGGATCGAAGACCTCCAGCCGTGGGTCGACGACGACAAGCAGACCGCTCCCGATTACGACTTCGACGACTTCTTCCCGGCGCTGATCGAGGCGGAACGGTGGGACACCACGGACTTCGGCGGAGCGGGTGAGGGCGGCCTGTGGGCGATCCCCGCGAACGAAGAGGGCTATGCGCTGTTCTACCGTGCCGACATCCTCGAGGCCAACGGCGTCGCCGTGCCCGAGACCATCGATGAGCTCATCGCCGCCGCGGAGCAGCTGGACGGCATCGAGTTCGAGGGCAAGACCATCTCGGGCTTCGTCAGCCGTGGCGACAAGACCTATCCGACGCTGAACCCGTTCTCCACCTTCGCCGGGGCCTACGGCGCTCGCGACATCACCGACGGCAAGGCCACGGTCAACGACGAGGCCGGGGTCACGGCGGTCGAGAAGTGGGTCGAGCTGATGCAGACTGCGCCGGCCGCAGCGAGCACGTACACCTGGTACGAGGCGCAGCAGGACTTCATCGCGGGCAACGCGGCCTTCTACATCGACGCCGACCACATGGCACCCGACTTCGAGAAGGAGGGCAGCGCGATCGCCGGCAAGGTCGGGTACGCGCTGCCTCCGGAGGGTCCGGAGGGCCGGGCGTCGAGCCTGTGGCTGTGGTCTCTCGGCATGAACGCCGCATCCGAGCACAAGGGCGCCGCGTGGCAGTTCATCCAGTGGGCGACGTCGAAGGAGCAGCTCACCGCGGCGATCGCCGAGGGGAACATGAACCCCACGCGCATCTCCGTCGCCGAGAGCGAAGAGATGGCCGCAGCCACGGCGGAATGGGGCGACTACAACGAGGTGTGGAAGACGATCCTCTCCGACTACGCCTCGTGGCAGTACGCCCCGTCGGCCACCTGGACGGAGGTCGGCGACATCTGGGCCACCGCCATCCAGTCCGCCGTCCTGGGTCAGAAGCCCGTGCAGGAGGCGCTCGACGACGCCGCGGCGAAGATCGACGACGCCATCAAGTGACGCCCGTGGGGGCGGTGCTTCCGCGCGCGCACCGCCCCCACCCCCGACCTGGACGATGCAGTCAATGAGACACAAGCACTATCTCCCCTACCTCCTGGTCCTCCCGGCGCTGGCGATCCTGGTGGCGATCCTGTATCCCTTCCTCACCGGCGCCTGGTGGTCGTTCAACTCCTACCGCCTGAACCGGGGCGGCCCCGAGTTCAACGGCATCGAGAACTACATCGACCTGTTCACCAGCGGCGAAGGCCTGCGCGCGATCGGCGTCACGCTCACGTATGCGCTGGTCGTCGTCGTGATCGAGTGTGTGCTCGGGATCGCGCTGGCGATGCTGCTGAACAGCGGCAGGTACGGCAGTGTGTTCCGCCTCCTGATCGTGCTTCCGCTCCTGCTGCCGCCCGTCATCGCGGCCCTGATGTGGAAGGTGATGCTCACCGAGAACGGCGTCGTCAACTGGATCCTGGAGTCCCTCGGGCAGCAGAAGCTGCTGTGGCTGAACGGTCCGGACAGCGCACTGTGGTCGGTGATCCTCATCGATGTGTGGATCTTCACCCCGTTCGTCATCCTGCTCGCCCAGGCGGGCCTGAAGAGCGTGCCCGTCGAGCTGCGGGAGGCCTCCGCCATGGACGGCGCCGGCCCCATCCGCAACTTCGTCTCCGTGACGCTGCCGATGCTGATGCCCGTGCTGATCGTGATCATCGCCTTCCGCGGCATCGACTCGCTGAAGATGTTCGACATCATCTACACCACGACCGCCGGTGGACCCGTCGACGCGACCACGAATCTGCACGTGCTCGGATACCTCGACGGCATCCGCAACCTCAACTTCGGGATGGCCATGGCGGCCCTCATCGTGCTGTGGGTGCTGTGTTACCTCATGTCCTACTTCCTGCTGAAGGCACGTCGCGCGGAGGCCGTGAAATGACCGTCGATCTCGAAGGACAGGTCGCCACCGGCGGCTCTGCAGACACCCAGCGCCCTACCTCGGCGCGAACCGTCGATCCGCGTCAGCATCTGGCCGCACGGGCCAGGCGGCGCCGGAAGAATATCGCCAAGCACACCGTCGTCATCGCTCTGCTGAGCATCTGGACGGTGTTCGCACTGGCGCCCATCGTGTGGATCTTCCTGATGTCGCTGAAGCTTCCGCAGGACATCGTGGCCTACCCGCCGAAGTTCGTGTTCACGCCCACGCTCGCCAACTATGCGGACGTCTTCACGGGGCCGGAGTTCATGACACCGTTCCTGAACTCGCTGATCGTGACGGTCGGATCGCTTCTGCTGACCCTCGTGATCGGGCTGCCGACGGCCTACGCGCTGGCGCGGTTCTCCTTCCGGGGCAAAGAGAACATCGCCTTCGGCATTCTGTCGCTGCGATTCGCCCCTGAGCTGCTGATCATCCTGCCGCTGTACCTCGTGTTCCAGAACGTCGGCCTGACCGACAACTACCTCGGGCTGATCCTCGCGTACCAGCTGGTCACCCTGCCGATGCTGGTGTGGATGCTGCGCTCCTTCATCGAAGACCTCCCGACCGAGCTGGAGGAAGCCGTTGCGGTGGATGGCGGCACGCGCTGGACGGCGTTCCGGCATGTCCTGTTCCGGCTCATCGCCCCGGGTCTGGGCGCGGCCCTCATGCTGTCGTTCATCTGGGCGTGGAACAGCTACACGCTGCCGCTCGTGCTCAGCGGCCGGAACACGCAGGTGATCACGACCGGCATCCAGCAGTACATCTCCTTCCAGTCGATCGACTGGGGCCCCATGGCCGCCGCGACCGTCGTCTCGATGGTTCCCGGCATCCTCTTCGCCCTCTTCGCCCTCCGATGGATCGTCGGCGGCCTGACCGCCGGCACCGTCAAGGGCTGAGAACCGACACTCCGAAAGGACCCCATCCATGTCCCTCCCCGCCACCATGCAGGCCAGCGTCCTGCTCACGCCCGGCACGATCGAGCTGCAGGAGGTGCCCGTGCCCGCCGCCGGCCCGGGCGAAGTGCTCGTGCGCGTGACCGCCGTGGGTTCGTGCGGCTCCGATACGCACTTCTACGAGACGGGCGCGATCGGCGATCTCATCGTCCGCAGCCCTGTCGTGCTCGGGCACGAGACCGCCGGCGAGATCGTCGCCGTGGGCGACGGCGTCGACCCCGCACGGGTAGGCACCCGTGTAGCCGTCGAGCCTCAGACCCCGTGCCGCCGCTGCGAGTTCTGCAAGACCGGCCGCTACCACCTGTGCCGCGACATCCGCTTCTACGGTGCGTGGCCGATCGACGGATCGTTCGCCGAGTACGTGATCGTCGACGATGACTTCGCCCACGCCATCCCCGATTCCATGACGGATGAGGAGGCCGCCCTCGTCGAGCCGGTGTCGGTGGCCGTGCACGCCGCTCGTCGCGGCGGCGTCACCCGGGGCTCCAAGGTGCTCGTCACCGGCGCCGGCCCGATCGGGGTCATCGTCGCGCAGGTGGTGAAGTCGTTCGGAGCCGCAGAGGTCGTGATCAGCGACCCGATCCCCCATCGCCGCGACTTTGCCCTCAGCCACGGCGCGGACGTCGTGCTGGATCCGGCAGAAGCCGACCTCGGCCAGTACAGCGAGTACTTCGACGTCTACATCGACGCGTCCGGGAACGCGCGCGCGGTGCAGTCGGCGTTTCCGACCATCGTCCGGGGCGGCACCGCGGTGCTCGTGGGAATGGGCGGGAACACCCTGGAGGTGCCGATCGCCATGATCCAGCACCGAGAGATCACGCTCACCGGGACGTTCCGCTACGTCAACACGTGGCCCACCGCGATCCAGCTCGTCGCCAGCGGCACCATCGAGGTCGCCTCGCTCGTGACAGGGAGATTCGGTCTGGAGGACGTCGAGAAGGCCCTCATGCAGTCCAAGACCGACCCGGTCGCCATCAAGACGATGGTCATCCCCGGCCACCGCGCGACCGCCCCGGCAACCGCCGGGGAGTGAGCGGCTACCGAGCACCGTCCGCTCGCCTCCGGCGCCGTCCCGACAGACCTCGTCTGGACGGCGCGGGAGGTGGTCTGCCGACGCTCGGCGGGTCGTGCTGAAGCAGGTGTGGGGCCGTTATTGGGTGAGCTCGCGGTTCAACCGGTCCAGCAGTGCCTCCAGTGACACTTCGAATTCTTCGTCGCGGCGGTCCTCGCTGAGCAGTGTTCGGAGGCGTTTCACTTCGGGTGCAGCCTCCAAACTGACGTGCCCGTCGCCTTCGGGGATGGTGGCGTCGCCCTCGTCGAGGGGTTCTTCGACCGGGCCGGTTTCCGCGCCGCGCACGGCGGATTCCAGGAGCAGGTGGCCGAGCAGGAAGCTGCTGAAGGACCGGTAGGCATCCACGGCCTGCTGATCGGTGAAACCGTGCCCGATGAGAGTGCCGAGAAACGTGTTGACCACTTCGACGCTGCGTAGCGGGGGGCGCAGCCACGGTGCCGCCGGGTGCCGGGTGGCAACCAGCGGAAACGCGAGCGGATGATCAATCGCGATCTGGCGGACGTGGTGGGCGACGGTTTGCAGGAACCCCTGCCAGTGCTCGGCGAGCTCATCGTCAAGATCCGAGGTCAGGTTCTCCATCAGTAGAGCCACCACCCCCTCCAGCAGATCCTCTCGCCCGTGTACGTGCCGGTACAGCGACATCGCCTCTACACCGAGCTCCTGCCCCAAGGAGCGCATCGACAACCCCTGCGCGCCACGCCGGTCGATCTGCGCGAGCGCGGTCTCGATGATCAGGCCACGGCTCAGACGACCGGACTGCGCACCCGTCGGCTTCTTCGTCACCCGGACGCTCATAGCACATTCCCTCCCATCACGCGCAACCCCCCTCGCCAAGTCGTTTCGGGCGCTGTACTGTCACGCTAGTCTGCTTACGGTGTAAGCCGGCTGGTAGCCGGTCCGCACGTTTCGACTCCTGCGGCTCCGACGCCCCAACCCAAAGGGATCGAAACAATGGCAAACAATCGCACCGACAGCGCCGCAGCCCGACCTGTCATCGCAGACCACAACGACGACGCCGCGAAGGAGTCGCTGATCGGCACCGAAAGGGGTGGCCGCACCGCGAACATCTCGTGGGGGTCCGTCATCGCCGGGGTGGTGACCTTCCTGGCCGTCACCATCCTGCTCTCCCTCGTCACCGCCGGCATCGGCCTGGGTGGTTCAGGCATCGGGGCGACCATCTGGAGTGTCATCGCCCTAGTGATCGCTCTTGCCGCGGCCGGCTTCGTCGCTGGCGCGCTGGCCTTGCGCAGCGGGCTGCTGCACGGATTCTTGACCTGGGCGACCTCGCTGGTTGTCGGTCTCGCCCTGACTGTGTGGCTCAGCGCCAGCCTCCTCGGCGGCGTTGTCAGCTCCGCCACCCAGGCACTGTCCGGGACCGACGTCACCCAGGTCGTCGAGGACGTGCAGAGCAACGTCGACGAAGAAGAAGCGCAGGAGCAGACCGATGAGGCGCTGCAGGACGCGCAGCAGACGGCGGAGGATGCCGCCGAGACTGCTCAGGCCGCCTCGTGGTGGGGCTTCGCCGGGCTGCTGCTCGGCGCGGTGATCGCGGCCCTCGGCGGGATGCTCGGCGTGCGGAGCGTCGTCAAGCGTGACTCCGACACCACCGCCGTGCCGGTCACCACAACCCGGTGACACGGCTTCCGGTCGCGGGCCCCGCGCCGGTCTCAACACGTACGAACAAACGAACGATAGGAACAGTCATGATCAGCACAGAAAACATCGGCGGTCTCATGGGAGCAGCGGTGATCGACTCCGACGGGGAGAAGATCGGCACGCTCCAGCAGATCTACCTCGACACCGACACCGGGGCGCCCACCTGGGCAGCGGTGCGCACCGGTTTCTTCGGCACCTCGGAGTCCTTCGTGCCCATCGATGACGCCAACCAGGACGGCGAGAACCTCCGGGTGGGCTACGCGAAGGAGTTCGTCAAGAACGCACCGCGCATCGACGCGGACGGGGCGCTGGAGCATGCGCAGGAAGATGAACTGTACGTCTACTACGGCAACGGCTCCCGCAACGCCAGCGTCGACGAAGGCACCGGTACCGCCCGGGACGCCAGTGACGGCGCGGCGGATACGAGCACCGGGTATGACACGTCCGGTCCGACCACCGACGATGCGATGACCCGCTCCGAGGAGCGCCTCCGCGTCGGTACCGAGAAGGTTCAGACCGGTCGCGCACGGCTGCGGAAGTACGTCGTCACGGAGGAGAAGACCGTCACCGTCCCGGTGAGCCATGAGGAGGTGCGACTGGAGCGCGAACCCATCACCGACGCCAACGTCGCGGATGCCATGGACGGGCCGGCCATCAGCGAGGAGGAGCACGAGGTCGTCCTCACGGAGGAGCGGCCCGTCGTCGCCAAGGAGACCGTTCCGGTCGAGCGTGTCCGCCTGGGAACGGAAACGGTGACCGAGGACGAGACGGTCACCGAGCAGGTCCGCAAGGAACAGATCGACTACGACGACGGCACGGACCGCGCCGACCGCGCCTGACCCGTCAGTCGCGGGCCGCGCGCAGCCCGGCTGTCCGAGAAACCATGAAAGCCCGTGGGATTCCGCGGGCTTTCATGGGTAAGTGCACGTTCCGGTGAGTGATGTCCCGCATGCGGCTGCGATAGCCCGAAATGTCCATTGGAGCCCCTCGGTCACCGGCTCGGTCAAGAGCCGTCGCGCAGGTCGCTGAGCGGGTGGCGGTGAAGCGGATGCCAGAGAAGGTCAGCGCGGTCCATGCCTCCGGTCAGAGGCCGTGGCGGCTGAGAAACCCGCGCATCGCGGCGGTGAAGACCCGGGGATCCTCGAGGTTCGGGTAGAGCCATCCCCCCGAGCATCGGGCGCGATGAGGCGCCGCTCGGGGAGGCGTCCCGCTGCGGATTCCACATCCGACGGTTTACCGCACCGCCAGCTCGCCGCATCCGCACCGCCCAGCCCGACGTAGACCGCGTCGGCGTCGTCGGGGATTTGGGAGATGATCGTCGAGTCCGTGGTGCCGACGGGCACCCACGACGCACCGGTGCTCTCGACGCCCTCCCAGCCGACCGCTGGGCCGTCGTGACGTCGGTCTCGATTCCCACTCAATGGAAAAACGCGACGGGGCGGAGTGCCTCTGTTCGTAGCCTGGATCCGCTTCCCCGACACAGACGGAGGGTCGACGATGACCACGGATCCCACGACAACCGCAACCGACACCAGGGCCGAGTCGCTCGCACAGGCGATCGAGCGGGCAGGCAGCCCCGCGGAACTGCTGCGGAACCAGAACTGGCCGGCATTCACGTTTCCGGTGGCGCCCGAGTTCACCAACTGGCGCGACGAACAGCGTGCCTGGAACACCACGGTGGCGCTCATGGACCAGTCCCACCACATGACGCAGCTGTTCCTCGACGGAGAGGACCTCATCGCCCTGCTCAGCTCCATCTCGCCCAACACCTTCGCCACCTTCCGTCCCGGCGTCGCCAAGCAGCTCATCTCGGTCAACCAGGACGGCTACCTCATCGGCGACGGCATCCTGTTCTACAACTCCGATGGCCCGGAGGGTCTCGTGTTGATCGGGCACCACATCCTCATCGACTGGGTGCGCTTCAACGTCGAGAAGGCGCAGAAGGGCGGCAAGGATGTGCGCTACCGGTTGGAGCCGAACTCTCAGATGCGGCAGGGGCCGCCCACGTTCTACCGCTACGAGCTGCAGGGCCCGCACGCCGACTCCGTCATGGAGAAGGTCTTCGGCGGACCGGTGCCCCACATCAAGTTCTTCCACATCGGCGACGTGACGATCGCGGGCCGGCCCGTGAAAGCCCTCCGCCACGGCATGGCCGGCCAACCAGGTTTCGAGTTCTACGGACCGTGGGAGGACGCCGATGCGGTGCGCGACGCACTCATGGCCGCTGGCGAGGAGTACGGTATCCGGCGAGTCGGGGCGAAGGCGTACTCCTCGTCGCCGCTCGAGTCGGGCTGGGTGCCGACACCGTTCCCGGCTGTGTTCGACGACGACTTCGCTGAGTACCGCGAGTGGCTTCCTGCTGCCCGCATCGGATCGGTCGGCGGCTCACTGCACTCGCCGGACATCCACGACTACTACATGACGCCTTTCGACATCGGCCTCGGTCGCTCAGTGCGCTTCGACCACGAGTTCCACGGTCGCGAGGCCCTCGAGAATCACGCGGAGAACGTCCGCCGGCGCAAGGTCACACTGATCTGGAATTCGGACGACGTGGCGGCGGTCGTCCGCTCGCAGCTGGAGCCGGGCACCCCTGCCAAGTACCTCGACTTCCCCAAGGCGCGATACGGGTTCTACCAAATGGATGAGATCCAGAGGAATGGCGAACGGGTCGGCATCTCCACCGATGCCGGGTATGTGTCGTACGACCAGCTGTACATGTCGCTGGCGACCCTCGACGCCGACGTGCGAGACGGCGATGAAGTCGAGGTGCTGTGGGGTGAGAGCCCCGTCTCGCGCAAGGACTCGGTCGACGCCGATCACCGACAGGTGCGCATCCGTGCCACGGTCGCCCCGGCGCCGTATCACGACTACGCCCGAACGGTGTATCGCCAGAACGCCTGACCTCATCGACGGCCGGCGCCACCCAGAGCGGGGGCTAGCATGGCGGCGTCGTTGAGGAGGACGCGGTGGCACGAGAATCAGCCGGCGAATCGGTGCTGCGCCGCCACATGCGCGTGCTGGAGAGTTTCGATGCGTGGCACCCCTTCCTGACGCTCAGCGAGATCGCCGAGGCCAGCGGTCTCGCCGTCTCCACGGCCCACCGCCTGGTCGCCGCGCTGGAGGGCGAGGGCCTGCTCGAGCGGCTTCCCGATCGCACCTACCGCCTCGGCGTGCGGCTGTGGGAGTTCGCCAGCCGCACCCCCGGCGCCGTCGGGCTCCGGGAGATCGCACGGCCCTGGCTGGGCGCCGTGCATGAGCGCGTCCGCGAGCACGCCCAGGTCGGTGTGCTGAGCGGACGGGACGTGCTCTACATCGACCGGGTCTCCACCCGCGACGCCGTCGTCAACGCGACCCTCGTCGGCGGACGGATCCCCCTCCACGCGTCGTCGAGCGGGCTGGTTCTCCTGGCCCACGCGGATGCGACGCTCGTCGACGATGTCATCGCTCACGGCCTCCGCACCTACACCGAACGCACGATCCGCTCCGGACCCGAGCTGCGCGCACACCTGCGAAAGGTGCGCGACGAGGGATTCGCCGTGACGGACGGGCACATCCATCCGGAGTCCCGAGGCATCGCAGTGGCCGTCACCGGCCCCGGCGGGAGCGTCTATGCCGCGATCGGCGTCGTCGTGCCGAACGACGGCGTCTCTCCCCATCCGTATGTCGAACTGCTGCGGCGTGCGGCCGTCGGCATCACCCACGACCTCGCGGTGGCGTATCGCCCGGACGTGGACGAGCGCACGCACGGCATCCGCTCACTCGTGCGCGGGTCACGCCGTTCGATCGAGTACCTCGAGAGTCTCGACGCCGACCCGCACGACGCCCCGCTGCCTGGGTGCTCCCGGCACGACGACCGGCCCGCGGATGCCGCGGTCGTGACCTCTCCGCGGGGTGCTGCATCTCCGGGGCCATGTCGGTGAGAAATGTCCCGGACGGCGTCTCAGCCGGCCGCAGCAGTCTGCGCCCGCTCGTTCAGCAGGGCGTGGAGGTCTCCTGAAGCGCCGAGGAGCACGACGCTACGGCGGCTGAGGACGGTCAGCCGCTCGTCGAGAAGTGCTTGCGCCTCCGCCGTCAGGCCGTGCTGGCGAAGCTGGTCGAGTACGCGCGCGATCGGTGGGATGCGGTGCCCGCCGCTTCGCAATGCTGCGACGATACGTGCTTCGGTGATTGCCCGGGCGTTGTATCGACGGGTTTGGGACCGGCTGACCCGGTCGGGGTTGACGAGTCCTTCGTGCTCCCAGTGGCGCAGTGCCGATGCGCGAACACCGAGTGCCTCTGCGAGCTCGCTGATCGTCATGGAGTCGTGGTCGTCGAAGACGTGGGTCGTGTCGGTGAGGACGGCTTGGAGACCGCGGCTTGCTTCGCGAATGTGGTCTCGGCTGCGGGCGAGCAAGGCGTGCAGGTCGTCGATCTTCTCGGCGGCGGCGTCGAGGGTGCCCTGCACGAGCGTGGGCATCATCTGTCGCGCCGGCACGGGGCCGATCGCGGTGGCCAGTGCGCGATAGGCGCGGAGCGCGAGGATGTGGCGTTCCTGGTAGCGCCGGTATCCGTTGGGGGTGCGCTCGGCGGCAGGGAGGACTCCGAGCCGTTCAAGGTCGCGTACTTGTTGCGTGGAGTAGCCCACGAGCCGAGCGGCCGCAGCCGTCGTCCATCCCGCCTCTTGAGACTTGGTCGCTGGCATCCGTGCTCCCATCTAGCCAAGGTCCACATAAGCACTTGAAGCTGACGATTGAGGGATGGAGATGAAAGAGATCGTCCATGCTGTCAGCGGCTTCGAGGGCGTGCTCGTGGTCATTCCGGAAGAGGGGAGCGGTTCGCCGGCGCTGGCGTGGGGTGATGCGTTCTTCTACTACGCCCCGGATGGTGTGATGCCGGAGCGGACTCAGCCGTACGGGACGATCGTGACGAAGAACTATCCCGACGACGAGGAATCGAGACTCGACGAGCCTGGTCGGTTCCGCGTGAACATCACGTCGGGCGCGACCGTGCACCGCAGATCGTGGACGAGGGTGCGAGCTCTGCGGATACCGACGTGTTCGTTTCGCACCCTCTGTACGGGACGGCCGGATGGGTGTCAGTGGTGAACCCTGCCGCCTCGACGTCGGAGCAGGCCATCTCACTGCTCCACGACGCGCATGAGGCAGCACGAGCTCGCGCTTCTCGTCGTTCCGGCACTGCGTGATGGGATCGCCGCAGGCCTTGAGCGAGAACGATCGGCGAGTCGTGGCATGGTGGGCGGCGGACTGCGCCGAACGAGTCCTCGCGATGTTCGAGTGGGAGTCACCTACCGACTCGCGGCCGCGTGATGCCATCGCTCGCACGCGGGCATTCGCGCGCGGCGAGCTCGATGCCGCGGGAGAGATCCGTCGCCGTTTCGTCGCGGGACGCGCTGCACACGACGTCACGAACCCGGCGGCCATCGCGGCCGCGCGAGCAGCGGCGCAAGCCGCCGGCGTGGCGCACATGGGTGCGCATGCCCTCGGGGCGGCCGCATACGCGGCCAAAGCTGCGGGCTTGTCGAGACCCAATCAGGTCGACGCCGTCCGCGACGAGATCCGCTGGCAGCTCGACCAGCTGAGCCCGGAAGCCACGACAGCGCTACGACGATTGCCGCTCCTCGGTGAAGACACGAGCGGTCCGCTCGGACCCGGTCTCCTCAGCCGAGGCGTCCTGGCAGCGAACATCCGCGCCATCCAAGCTCGTCTGACGTAGTCGCGTCCGAGCGCGACATTCGTATTGGGAGACAAGGGCAGGTCCAGCGGGAATTCAGATCCAGGTGCAGGAATCGCTCGTACTTGTCCCGAGCGTCGTGGCAAGGGGGACTCGGCGCGCATTGACCCCGACTGCGCGCCCGCGGCGAGGGGGGAACTGTGGACCCGCTCGCCCCTTGCGTGTGTTCCGAGAACACGGTGTCGACTACCTCTCAGCGGGAACCGTCCAGGGGCCCGCGACGAATCGTCTGAGAGGAAATGTCGATGAGAAGCGCCAGAGTCCTGGTCCTGATCGTGGTCGTGATGGGCTGGATGGTAGCGGCGGGGAGCCTGCTGACCGGCATCGTCGATCTGCCGTCCCTGCCCGGGTTCGTGCAGAACGTGCTCGGGCTGTGGCCGGATCCCGCTACTCCCGCGAGCTGGGCGGTCCGATTCGCGTCGATCGGCGTGGTGATCGTCGGCATCGTCGTGTTCCGGGCCCTGGGAAAGGCGCTTGCGCGTCGGGACAGCGCTCGCGACGCCGCCGCGCGGGGTCTCCCGGTCGCGAAGTAGACGACCATGCGGATCGGAAGGGTGGCGCCATGCGTCACTCATCCGACGACGCGGGTCGCTACATCTCCGGGGCCATGTCGGTGAAGCGCGAGTAGTGACCCTGGAAGGCGACGGTGATCGTGTCGGTCGGGCCGTTACGGTGCTTGGCCACGATCAGGTCGGCTTCACCCGCGCGGGGGCTGTCCTTCTCGTAGGCGGCCTCGCGGTGCAGCAGCACCACCATGTCGGCGTCCTGCTCGATCGAGCCGGATTCACGAAGGTCGGACAGCGCCGGCTTCTTGTCGGCACGCTGCTCGGGTCCACGGTTCAGCTGCGACAGGGCGATGACCGGGCACTGCAGCTCCTTGGCGAGGAGCTTCAGCGCACGGGAGAACTCGCTGACCTCCTGCTGACGCGACTCCACCCGCTTGCCGCTGGTCATGAGCTGGAGGTAGTCGATGACGACCATCTTCAGCCCCTCGCGCTGCTTGAGCCGCCGGCACTTCGCCCGGATCTCCACGAGGGTCATGTTGGGGCTGTCGTCGATGTACAGCGGCGCGTCGTTGATGCGGCCGCGGGTCGCGGCGATCGTCGTCCAGTCGCGGGAGTCCAGCGTTCCTTTGCGCATGCTCTGCAGCGGGATTGCGCCCTCCGCGCTCAGCAGACGCATGGCGATCTCGCTGCGCCCCATTTCGAGGGAGAAGAAGATCGTCGGCTGGTTGTGCTTGATGGCGGCCGCGCGGGCGAAGTCGAGCGCGAGGGTGGACTTACCCATGGCAGGGCGGGCGGCGATGATGATCATCTGGCCGCCGTGCAGGCCGTTGGTGAGCTGGTCCAGCCCGGCGAACCCCGTGGGGATGCCGGTCATCTGGCCGTCCCGGCCGCGCGCCGCCTCGATCTCGTTGACGGCGGCGTCGACGGCGGTCGTGAGCGGGACGTAGTCCTCGGCGGTCTCGGCACCGGAGACGTTGTAGATCTCGGCCTGGGCGTTGTTGACGAGGTCGAGCGCGTCGCCCTGCCCCGAGTACCCCATCTGCACGATGCGCGTACCGGCCTCCACGAGCCGGCGCAGGAGTGCCCGCTCCGCCACGATGGAGGCGTAGTAGCCGGCGTTGGCCGCGGTGGGGACGATGGATGTCAGGGTGTGCAGGTAGTCCGCGCCGCCGGCGCGCTGGAGTTCACCGGTCTTGATGAGCTCGTCGGTGACGGCCACGACGTCGGTGGGCTCACCGTGCGAGTAGAGGGAGAGGACCGCCTCGAAGATCAGCTCGTGCTTGGGGATGTAGAAGTCCGCACCGTGCAGCGTCTCGATGACGTCGGCGACCGCATCCTTCGACAGCAGCATGCCGCCCAGGGCGCTCTGCTCGGCGAGGAGATCGTGCGGGGGCGTGCGTTCGGCCTGGCGGGGTCCGCCGAGGCGCTCTTCCGAGATGTCGGCGATCGACACGCGCTCTCCATTCTCCGTCGGGCACGGGTGGGTCCATCAAGGCAGCACGAGACGCCGCTGGGAGCAATGGTCTCCGGGCACGCGCCATCCCGCATTCCTATCGGAACACGGACCCCCGACACGCCCTCGTCGACCTGCAGCGGCTCGTCCTTGATGGACTGCACCCACGCTATGGAGGGGTCTTCCGGCATGCAAACCGGCCTGTGGATAAGTCTGTGGAAGGACTGCGCGAAACGCCGCCGAGCCTGTGCACAACACCTGTGGACAACTCCGGAAAACTTTTGGATAGTGAAGACGGAATCGCCGAATGACCTGCGCTTTCCCTTTCCACAGGTGACCGCCGTCGATGTGCTTTAAGTGTGGGTTGAAGGTTCGTGGATACGGGTTCGGGGTTGTGTACAAATCCGGGGATAACGGCGTGCGCCGTAGTGATAACCGCGCACTCTGTCAAGTCGTCTTGAGTCCCAGGGGTGGTAGGCCCTACGGTCTGTCCCACGAGCACACCGGCTCCGACGCTCACGCGGAGGTGAAGACGTGGACATCGCGCAGTACCGCACTCGGCTCCGGCCGACTCGCCTGGTGCTGCTCGCGGTGCTCGCCGGGTTCGCCTGGTGCGTACTGAGCATGTTCGTCTCGGCGGGCTCGGCGTCCGCCCAGGAGGGGTCTTCCGATCGCGGCTCGGGCCTACTCGGTGCCGTGGGGGAGTCGCTGGACGGCGTCGGTGACACGCTGCAGCACACCAGCGGCGCGGTGGACGAGGTCGTGGCGGACGTGGCCAGTCAGGTGGCCCCGCTGCTTTCGCGCACGGTGCCGCCCGAGGCCGAGCCGGTGGTCACGCCGGTCACCGCCGTCGTGGACGCCGTGGTGCGCACCGGCGACGCCGTGGTCGGTGCGACCGACGAGACTGTATCGACGGTCGTGTCGGCGACCACCGGGGCCATCACGGATGCTGCGCACGCGGGTGCGGTCACCGCCATCGTGGCGCCCGTGGTCGACGCCGGCTCTCAGCTCCCGGTCGTGGCCGACGTCCTCGTGGGCACGGGCATCGACGATGCGCTCCGCGCGGTCGCCGACGGCGTTGACGATGCCGTCGCCGACGTCGTCGGCTCCGCGGCATCCGCTGGACCGCTGCTGCCGAGCCTCCCGCTCTCGGGCCTCACCGCGCTCACCGATGCCCTGCGCACCCCGGACGCCGGCACGACCCCGGGCGCCGGGACGGATCCCGCCCTCTCCGAAGCTTCCGTCCTTCCCGCCGCGACATCGATCGCCGCAGCATCCGTCCACCCGCCCGCCGTTGACGGCGCGACGCCCCGGCCCGCCGCGCGGGCGCCCTCCTTCGAGCAGGCCACCGTTGTCGTCGCCGCCGCCTCCGCCGCGCAGGCGCCCGCTGGCGGGCCGAGCTCACCCGCGCCGCCCGGCGGCGCGACGGATGGGCCTGTCGGGATGGTGGCGGCTGGCGGCCAGGGCGGCGGCGCACTGCTCGCGCTGAGCCATGAGGACGCTCAGCACGCACGCGCAGCGTCGTCGTTGCACCACCTCGCCGACGACGCCCTCCCCGGCGCACCGGTATTCGACACCGACATCTCCCCCGACTGAGTGAGTGCTCCGCCGCGCCTGGGCGCGGCAGACGATCCCGCGCGTTCGCGCGCACCCATCTCACTCACTCACGAAGGGGTTACATCATGCGCAGGTTCATCAAGAGAGCGCTTCTCGGAGCGCTCGTGGGGGGCGGGCTCGCCGTCCTCGGAGCAGGGGTCGCATCCGCGGCCGAAACGTCCGGCGACGACGGTCTGCTGTCAGGCACTCAGGGTCTCATCTCGGTCGAGCTCCCGGTCACCGTGGGCGGAAACGCCATCTCGGTCCTCGGCGACTCCTCCTCCCGCGACGCCGTCAGCACGACGCCGGCACCGGATCCCGCAGCGACGGCGGAAACGGACGGATCAGGGGGCACCGTCTCCGGAACTCAGGCGGTGCTCGCGGTGACCGTTCCGATCACCCTTGCGGGCAACGGTGTCTCCGTCATCGGCGACAGCGCGTCCGCCGATGCCGCCACGGCGCCTCCCGCACCCACCGTCGCGGTGACGCCGCCGACGGAGACCTCGGGAGAGGCGAGCATCCTGGGCGGCACGCAGGCGCTCGTGGATGCGGCCGTGCCCGTGACCGTCGGCGGAAACGCCATCTCGGTCCTCGGTGACAGCCGGTCCTCGGATGCCGCCACCGCGGCTCCGGCAGGGGCAGCGGCCCCACCGGCCACCGGCAGCGGATCCGCTGCCACATCCGGCGACGAGGCGATCCTCGGCGGAACCCAAGTGCAGGCGCCGGTGACGGCGCCGGTCTCGGTCGGAGGAAACGCCATCTCGGTCCTCGGCGACAGCACGACCGCCGGTGCCACGACGGTGGCCTCACCCGGTAGCGGCACCGCCGGCGACGCCGTCACGGGCGGCGACGACAGCGTCGCGGGGGGGACCCAGGTTCTCGCTCCGATCGCCGCTCCGGTGACCGCGGGCGGCAACGCCGTCTCGGTGATCGGCGACGCGGAGACCGACACCGCGACCACGGTCGCAGTGCCGGGCGCGGGAACCACGGAGCCTTCCGCGGGCGGCACGGAGCCTTCGACGGACGGCGAGGGCAGCACCGCGGGCGGCACGCAGGTCGTGACACCGGTCGCGATTCCCGTCACGGTGGGCGGCAACGCGGTGTGCGGGGTGGGCGACTGCTCGACGGCGGATTCCACCACGGTCGTACCGCCGGCCATCGTCGACCCGGCGGATCCGGGCGCGCCGCTGACCCCGGCGGATCCGGCTGACCCCGCGACTCCGGCCGACCCGACCATGCCGGGTGCACCGCCGGCCGCGGCGGGCCCCGCCATCGCGGACGACGGCGTGATCGGTGCGCCGGTCGCCCTGGCCGCCTCCACCACCCCGCCGGCCACCCTGGCCGACACCGGAGGCACGGGCATGACCGCGACGCTGCTGATGGCGACGCTCCTCCTCGTCAGCGGCGCGGTGTTGTTCGCACTCCGGCGCGCCACGGCGTGAGACGGTGCGCCGACTCCGGCGCATCCCCCTCGCCGAAAGTGCACGAACCCGGCGAGAGTGCACCAGAATCGGTGCACTCTCGCGGGCCTGATGCACTTTCGTGACGGGGGCACGTGAAACGACGGATGCCGCGGACCACAACGGGTCCGCGGCATCCGGGTGCGACCGACGGGCGGACGCTGCACGCGTTACTTCGCGGCGACCACCTGGAGGGTGATCACAGCGGTGACGTCGTCACGCAGGCGGATCGTCGCCTCGTGCTCACCGACCGCCTTGATGGGCGAGGTGATGTGGATCTTGCGCTTGTCCAGGTCTCCGAAGCCGGCGGCCTTGACCGCGTCGGCGACGTCGCCGGTCTTGACGGATCCGAACAGGCGCCCTTCGGCACCCGCCTTCACCGACAGCTTGACCTTGTTGGACTCGAGCGTGTTCTTGAGCGACACGGCCTCTTCGTGGTCGTGGATCGCGCGGGATTCGCGGGCGGCGCGGATGGACGCCACCTGCTTCTCCCCGCCACGGGTCCACGCCACCGCGAAGCCCTGGGGGATGAGGTAGTTGCGGGCGTACCCGTTCTTGACCTCGATCACGTCACCGGCGCTTCCGAGCCCGGCGACCTCATTCGTGAGAATCAGCTTTGCCATGCGGGTGCCCCTTAACGGCCGGCGCCGGCGTAGGGCAGGAGCGCCATTTCGCGCGCGTTCTTGATCGCACGGGCGATCAGACGCTGCTCCTGCACCGAGACACCGGTGATACGACGGGCGCGGATCTTCCCGCGCTCCGAGATGAACTTGCGGAGGGTCGGGACGTCCTTGTAATCAATGACGCCGACGCGGGTGGGCTTCGCCGGAGCGGTGGGCTTGCCACCCTTCCGCGGCTTGCGGCGGTCGCCGCTTGACTTTCCAGCCATCTTTCCTTCTTTCGTATGAAGCGCGGATGCTGCGGCTCAGGGCTCGCGGCATCCAGCGTGAATCAGAACGGGGTGTCGTCCCCGTAGTTGCCGGGCGCGGACCACGCGTCTGCACCGCCGCTGGCACCGCCGCCGGCGGAACCGGGCGTGGACCACGGCTCATCCGCGGCGACCTGCTGCTGACGCGGCTGGCCACCGCCGCCGCCACCACCGGAGCTGGCCGCGCGCGTCACCTGAGCGGTGGCGTAACGCAGCGAGGGGCCGATCTCGTCGACCTCCAGCTCGATGGAGGTGCGGTTCTGGCCTTCGCGGTCCTGGTAGGAACGCTGCTTCAGGCGACCGGTCGCGATGACCCGCGCGCCCTTGGTGAGCGAACCGGCCACGTGCTCCGCGAAGTCACGCCACACGGATGCGCGCAGGAACAGCGCCTCGCCGTCCTTCCACTCGTTCGCCTGACGGTCGAACGTGCGGGGGGTGGATGCGATGGTGAAGTTCGCCACCGGCAGCCCGTTCTGCGTGTAGCGCAGCTCGGGGTCGGCCGTGAGGTTGCCCACGACGGTGATGACGGTTTCGCCGGCCATCAGGCGTCCTTCTGGGCCGTCCGGGTCTCGGCGGCCGCCGCCTTGCGGGCAGCCTTGGCCTCCTTGCGCTGCGCCTCGGAGGCGACGAGCGCGATGGCCTCTTCGGCACGGAGGACCTTGGTGCGCATGATCTGCTCGTTCAGCTTGAGCTGACGGTCGAGTTCCTGCGTGGCCTCGCTGCTCGCGGTGAAGTTCACGACGGCGTAGATGCCTTCGGTCTTCTTCTTGATCTCGTACGCGAGACGGCGGCGGCCCCAGATGTCGACGTTGTCGATGGTGCCTCCGTCGGTCGTGATGACCTTGAGGAAACCGTCGAGCTTCGGAGCGACCTGGCGCTCGTCGACCTCGGGGTCGAAGATGACCATGAGTTCGTACTGGTGCGTCACTAACCCACCTCCTTCGGACTAGAACGGCTGCCGGGCATTTCCCGTCAGCAGGAGGGTGTGTGCATGTCGTCCGGGGTGAGACGCGCACAGGCGTCGCCGGACAACCTTCACAGTGTATCGGATGGCACCGCCCCTCGCACATCGCGGCCCCGCCCCATCCGCGAGACACCACATCGCGTCCGAGACACCACGCGACGCGGTATGTCTCGGACGGAATGTGGTGTCTCACCCGGGGCTTGCTCGATAACGTAGGCGCATGCCGTGGACCGCCGACGTCGCCGCCCGTGTCGCCCCACTGCCGGGGCGCCGTCGGGGAAGCCGCGGATGACCGCGCCGGCGCCGGTCGCGTTCGACGCGCGGCCGCTGACCGATCCGGTCGACCGCGCCGCGGCGAAGGCGTTCGTCCGCGAGCTCCGCGCGCAGGGCAAGGCGCCCGGCTGGATGGCGGGATCCGGGGGCGCGGTGATCGCCGTGGCCGTCGTGCTCGGCATCATCGTTCTGGGCATGTCCGGCACGGTGTTCACGGCGCTGCTGGCCGTGCTCGCGAGCGGTGGAGGCTTCGTCTCGCTGTTCACCTTCGCCCCGTTCCTCATCATCGGGGGCGCCATCGCCGTGGTCATCGTGGCCCTTGTCCGCGGTGGCGGAGGAGGCGAGCGCTGGTACCGGCTGGACCGCTTCGCGCGCACGAACGGCATGAGCTTCCTCCCCACCGTCGCGAAGCCACCCCTGCCGGGGCTGATCTTCCAGCGCGGCAGCTCCCGGGCGTCCAGCGACATCGTCCGCGGGATGCAGCCGCGCTTCGTGGAGTTCGCGAACTATCGCTACACCACCGGGTCGGGCAAGAACCGCACCACCCACCGGTGGGGATACGTCGCGGTGAAACTCGATGTGCCGCTGCCGCACATCGTGCTGGACGCCGTCGGCAACAACGGCCTGTTCGGCGTCTCCAACCTTCCCGCGGCATTCGACCGCGACCAGCGCCTGAGCCTCGAGGGTGATTTCGACCGATTCTTCTCGCTCTACTGCCCGCCCGATTACGAACGCGACGCGCTGTACCTGTTCACGCCCGACATCATGGCGCGCTTCATCGACAACGCCGCCGCCCTGGACGTCGAGATCGTCGACGACTGGCTGTTCCTGTACGCCAAGCGCGACCTTTCGACGCTCGATCCGGCGACGTGGGCGTGGCTGTTCTCGGTGGTCGCCGCCCTGCTCGACAAGTTCGCGCAGTGGGCCCGCTGGCGCGACGACCGGCTGGCATCCGGCCCCTCTGTCGACACGGCGGCGGTGGCCGCGGGCGCCGCCCCCTCCTCCGCTCCGATGATCACGCCGCCCCCGGCGGGAGTCGCCCCCGGCGGCCAGCGCCTGAAGACCCGGACCTCGGTGGTCACGGTCGTCGTCGTGATCGTCATGGTGGTGGTGTGGTCGATGCCCACGATCCTCGGCCTCTTCCACTGACCGCCGCCCCCTCGTCCGGCAACGGCCGGGGCACCCTCAGGATGCGGGGGGAAGCAGACGCGCAGCGAGCGCCTCGACGACGGCGTCGGTGGGCGTGGCGGGATCGATCGGCGTGGTCAGCCGGTCCAGGAGGAGGCCGTCGATCGCATAGTGGAACAGCGCGATCTCCTCACGGCCGCCGGGCAGCCGCGCGCCGGTGTTGAATGCGACGTCGCCGTCGAATCCCGTCCGCAGCCACGTCCCGATCGCCTCGGCCACCTCCGGTCGCCGAGCAGATTCCAGCCGCAGCTCGAACAGCGCCAGCGTCACGTCGCGCTGGGTGCTGAGCCGCCGGACGATGTCGCGGAGGTACTCGGCGAACAGGTCCTTCGTCGGCGCCCGCTCCGACAACTCCGCGTGCACGAGCGGGTCGGGTGCGAGCCGCTCCCCGATGCGGGCGACGAGCGCATCCAGGAGCAGCGCACGGCTGCGGAAGTAGTTCGACGTCGTCCCGGCCGGCACGCCGGCTTCGGCATCCACGGCGCGATGCGTGAGTCCTCGCGCACCCTCCCGCGCGAGCACGGAGATGCCCGCGTCGGCGAGCGAGGCACGGCGGGACGGATTGCGGGCCATGCCCACACCCTAGCCAAATCACAACAGTTGTTGTAGTTTCGCTACCACTACTTCTGTCGTGGTAAAGGAGCAATCGTGCGTGAACTGACGTACTACGTCGCCGTGACACTGGACGGGCGCATCGCCGGCCCGGACGGCGAGTTCGACGCCATCCCCGTCACCGGCGACCACATCGACATGGTGTTCCGCGATTGGCGCGACACCGTGCCACGGGTGGGGCTGGAGGCCGTCGGACTCGAAGCCGACGGCCGGCGCTTCGACGCGGTCGTGATGGGTTGGGAGACCTACGCCGCGGGCCTGGCAGCGACGGATGATCCCTACCCGCACCTGGACCAGTACGTCTTCAGCCGCCGCCACCTGGATGCCGACGTGCCCGCGGGCATCACGCTGACCGACGAAGACCCGGTCGCGCTGGTGCGGCGCCTGAAGGCCGGCGAGGGCGTGGGGATCTGGCTGTGCGGAGGCGGTGTTCTCGCCGGTGCCCTCATCGAGGAGATCGACCGCCTCGTGCTGAAGGTGAATCCGCTCGTGTTCGGTGCGGGGCTTCCGCTGTTCTCGGGGGTCTATGACCCTCGGTCGTTCGTGCTGGAGCGCTCGACGCCGTACGCCTCCGGTGTGATCGTCAACGAGTACCGGCGCGCCTGACCCGGCGGATCAGCTGCGCGCGGCCCACCACTCCCGCAGCCGCCGTTCGGCCTCCTCCTCGCCGAGGGGGCCTTCGTCCAGGCGCAGCTCGAGCAGGAAGCGGTACGCCTCGCCGACCTCGCGCCCGGGGCGGATGCCGAGGATCTCCTGGATGCGGTTGCCGTCGAGGTCGGGACGCACCGAGTCCAGCTCCTCCTGCTCGCGCAGCGCGGCGATGCGGGACTCGATGTCGTCGTAGGCGCCGGCCAGCCGAGCGGCCTTGCGCTTGTTCCGGGTCGTGACGTCGGCGCGCGTGAGGATGTGCAGCCGCTCCAGCTGCTCACCGGCGTCGCGGACGTACCGGCGCACCGCCGAATCGGTCCACGCCCCCTCGGCATAGCCGAAGAACCGCAGGTGCAGCTCGATGAGGGTCGCGACCGAGCCGATCGTGTCGGAGTCGAACCGCAGCGCCTGCAGGCGCTTACGCGCCATCCGCGAGCCCTTGATGTCGTGGTGGTGGAAGGTCACGCCACCGCCGGGCTCGAGCCGTCGCGTGGCCGGCTTGCCGATGTCGTGCAGGAGGGCTGCCAGCCGCAGTGGCACGTCGGGGGCGGCCCCCGGGTGCCGCGCGTGCTCGAGCTCGATGGCCTGACGCAACACGGTCAGCGAGTGCTCGTAGACGTCCTTGTGGTGATGGTGTTCGTCCACCTCGAGGCGCAGGGCGGGCACCTCCGGCAGGAAGCGTTCCATGAGCCCGGTGTCCACGAGGATCCGGATGCCCCGCACGGGATCGTCGGTGGTGAGGGTGCGCACCAGTTCTGCCTGGATGCGCTCGGCGCTGACGATCGAGAGCGTGTCGCCGAGCTCCGCCATCGCGGTGAGGGTGGCCGGATCAACCTGGAAGCCGAGCTGTGACGCGAACCGCGCCGCCCGCAGCATCCGCAGCGGGTCGTCGCCGAAGCTCACGGCCGGATCGATGGGGGTGCGCAGGCGACCGGCGATGAGGTCCTCCACGCCACCGGTGGGGTCGACGAGCGTCTTGCCGGGCACGCGCAGGGCCATGGCGTTGACGGTGAAGTCGCGGCGCGAGAGGTCTTCCTCGAGCGTCTCGCCGAAGGCGACGGTGGGTTTGCGCGTGATCCCGTCGTAGCTGTCGGCGCGGTACGTCGTGATCTCCACCTGCTCGCCCGACACGCGCGCGCCGATCGTGCCGAAATCGCGCCCGACGTCCCACCGTGCGGAGGAGATCGGCGTGACGATGCGCAGGATCTCGTCGGGGCGGGCGTCGGTGGTGAAGTCGAGATCGTGGGTCTCGCGTCCGAGCAGCGCGTCGCGCACGGGCCCGCCCACGACGGCCAGTTCGTGCCCGGCGTCGGCGAAGGCGCGGCCCAGTCGGGCGACGACGGCGGAGTCGGCGAGCGCATCCAGGCGCGCGACACCCTCGGCCATGTTCAGCATGCGTCGAGCCTAACCGCGGCCCGGGGCCGGGTCAGTCGGCGAAGCGGAGGAAGCCCGTGAACGTCAGTTCGCGCACGCGGGGGAGGAGGTCTGCGCGCAGCGCCCCCGCATCCACCTCCAGCAGCTGGGCGATCGCGTCGACGAGGGCGCCCACGGCGAGGTCGCCGTCGCTCGCGCCCACCAGCGCGGCCAGCGCCGGATCCACCGACAGCGCCCGGCCGAATCCGCCGCCCTGGCGCAGCTCGATGACCGTGGGGGCCTCTTCGCCCGGGCGGTGGTGCCGCGCCTCGGTGACATCCGGCGCGACGACGAACCGGGATGCGGCCAGCGCGACGTCGTCCAGCCCGGCGAGCCGGTCGTGCGCGGCCAGCGCGGCGGCCAGGTGGGCGCCGGGCGCGGCCGCCACGGTGCCGGGCACGCGCTCGTACCGGGCGAGGCTGGGGCCGTCGTGGCGGGGCCGGCGCAGGAGCACGTATCCGAACCCGACGCCGGTGACCCCGCGTGCGGCGAAGTCGTCCAGCCACGCGTCGACGAGGTCGGCGAACTCGGGGGTCCCCGCCACCGTGCCGCCGTCGCGGACCCACAGCTCGGCGTACGCGAGCGGGTCCAGCCGCTCCCGCTCGATCACCCACGCATCCAGCGGCACCCCCGCGCCCTCGATCCAGCCCCGGACGCGCTCGAGCCCGTCCTGACCGTCGCTGGTCTCCCAGTTGCCGAGCATCTGGGCGACGCCGCCGGGGGCCAAGTGGGTGCCGGCGTCGCGGATCACGCCGGCCACGAGCGCGTCGCCGACGCGCCCGCCGTCGCGGTACTCGTAGGCGGGCACGCCGGACCGCCGCGGCGTGATGACGAACGGCGGGTTCGAGGCGATGCGGTCGAAACGCCCTCCGGCGACGGGGTCGAACAGGCTCCCCGCGCGCGTCTCGATGCCGTCCACGCCGTTGAGGAGGGCGTTCAGCCGCGTGAACGCCAGGGCGCGCTCGGACACGTCGGTGGCCACGACGCGCGAGACGCTCCGCCGCATCCGCAGGGCCTGGATGCCGCAGCCGGTGCCGAGGTCCAACCCCGTCTCCGCCGCATCCGGCACCTGCAGCCCGGCGAGGGTGAGGGATGCTCCGCCCACGCCGAGCACGTGGTCCTCCGGCAGCGCGCCGCCGCCGCGGGCCGCCTCGTCGAGGTCGCTCGCGATCCACCACTCGCCCTCTCCGGCGTCGTCGGCGAACGACTGCGGTCGGACCATGGCCGCGGCGCGCACCGTGTCGCCGGAGATCTCGGCTAGACCGAGGCGGGTCAGTCCCTCCGCTCCGGTGGCCGGGAGGGCGGCGTCCACCGCCGCCCGCGGCTGAGCGACTCCGAGGCCCAGGAGCCGCGCGAGCACCGCGAGCGCGTCGGTGCGGTCACCGAGCGCGCGCAGGGCGGGTCGGCGCAGGCCACGCGCGATCGCCTCGTCCGCCGGCGCGGTCCACGCCGAGCGCAGGCCGTCGGAGGTGTATCCGGCGGCACGCAGATCGGCGGCGAGGGCCGCGGCGAGAGCGGGTTCGGGGTGCGGCAGCATCCGTCCATTCAATCGTCCCGCGAGGCGCACGGGGGTCTCGGAGGCGCCGCCCGTAGAATCGCTGCGGTGCGGTCGCCCTCTTGCCCGCGCCGGAGCCACATGACCGACACCACATCCGCCCCGGCCCGCACGCCGCGTTCCCGCCCGTTGCGGCGCCTTCGCGCCGCCGGGCGCGCCGCGCTGGTGGTCGCCGCTCTGGTGGCGCCGATGCTGGCCGTTCCCGCGCACGCGACGCCGACACCGACTCCGTCGGGGCCCGAGCTGTCGGGCGAGGCCGACCTCACCCTGTCACCCGTGGGCAACGGCATCGTGCGCCCCGGGGACCAGCTGGCCGTGTCGGCGACCATCGCCAACGGCACCGAGGCGACCGTGCCGGCGACGACGGTGACCCTCGAGCTCGGCACCGAGCCGATCCCCGACCGGAGCGGTCTGGCGTCGTGGCTCGCCGACACGGAGCCGGCGGCGCTCCCGCCCGTTGCCGAGGCGCCCCTGGCGGCGGTGGTCTCGGGCGCCGACGCCACCTCGGCCATCGTCGTGCCACCGGAGGTGCCGGCCCTCGCCGAGCGCGGCGCGGGGGTGTATCCGCTGCGTGCCACCGCCGTCGTGGCGGGGCAGACGCTCGCCGCCACGAGCGTGTTCATCGTTCCCGACGACGCGGTGGCCGCGTCGGTGGGCGTCGTGGTGCCCATCACCGCCCCGCCCGGCAGCGCCGGACTGCTCGGCGTCGACGACCTCGCCGAGCTCACGGCGCCCGACGGTGAGCTCACGGCGCAACTGGATGCGGTGGAGGGGACCAGCGCGATCCTCGCCGTCGATCCCGCCCTGCCGGCCGCGATCCGGGCGCGCGGAACAGCAGCACCGGAGAGCGCCATCGAGTGGCTCGCGCGCCTGGAGGCGCTGCCGCTGACCCGTTTCGCACTGCAGTTCGGCGACGCCGATCTGGCCACGCAGGTGCACGCGAGCCTTCCCACGCCCCTTCAGCCGACCTCGCTGGTGTCGTACCTGTCCCCCGAGGTGCTGGCAGATCCGCCGACCCAGACACCCACCGCCACCCCCGACCCGACGGCGTCCCCCTCCCCGACAGCGTCCCCCTCCCCGACAGAGCCGGCGGACGACCCGGAGGGCACAGATCCGCTGCCCGATCTCGCACAGCTGACGGCCATCGGCAATCCGACGCAGGCGGGCGTCTTCTGGCCGGCGACCGGCTCCGCCGGCGGCGACGTGGTCGCAGCGCTCGGCGCGACCACGGTGGAGGGGGCTCCCCCCCTCACCCTCGTCCCTTCGGACACGACCTCCGCGGGCAGCGGGAACCACACCGTGCGCGCCCGCGCCACGGCCGCGGGTGCGCAGCTGCTCGTATACGACTCGGAGATCTCGGCGGCGCTGCACCACGCGGCCGGCGAGACCGACACGCCCCGCCGTGCCGCGTCGCTGACCGAGGCCACCGCGTACCTGGCGTTCGCGGCGCGCGAGAGCGGCGGGCAGCCGATCCTCGTCACCGTCGATCGCGGCACCGACCGTGAGCGCGTCGGGTTGCGCACCGCGCTGAACGCCGCGGCGCTCGCCCCCGGCGTGACCCCGGCGGAGATGCCGGTGCTCACCGCCGCCGAACCGGTCGACGTCGGCGTCGGCGATATCCCCGCCGACGCACCCCGCGTGGCCGAGCTCACGCAGCTGCTCGGCGACGAGGCCCAGATCGCGAGCTTCGCCACGATCCTGACGGACCCGGCGCTGCTCACCGGGCGCCAGCGCGCGGAGATCCTGCAGCTCCTGGCGGTGGCATGGCGGGCGGAGCCGGAGGCGGCCACCGCCGCGCTGACGGGACACCGCGAACAGACACGGGAAACCCTCGATGCCGTGGGCATCCTGCCCTCCAGCACGCTCAACCTCATCAGCTACGACGCGAACTTCGGCCCGTGGGTGCGCAACGACCTCCCCTACGAGGCGAACCTGGTCCTCATGGCTCAGCCCAACGACCCGCGCCTCGTCGTCACCGACCGCACCGAAGTCGTCGCCGCCGCCGCCCAGAACACGCGCGTGACCATCCCGGTGCAGGCCCGCATCGGCAACGGCAAGGTGACCCTGACGATGCAGCTGTACAGCCCGACGGGTGTGCCGATCGGCACGGTGCAGAGCGCCGAGGTCGAAGTGCGCGCCGAATGGGAGACCATCGGGCTCGTGATCCTCGTGAGCCTCATGGTGCTGTTCGTGGGACTGGGGATCTTCCGCACGGTGCGGCGCCGCCGCGCCCGCGCGCGCGAGCAGGCCGAAGCCTCGCTCGAACCGGAGGTCCGCACCGACGATCCCGGCCCGGAGGTCATCCCGTGAGCAGTCTCGGCCGCGCGAGCCTGCTCATCGGCGCCGGCACCGTCGTCTCCCGGCTCACCGGCTTCCTGCGAGCGATCGTCCTCGTCTCCGCGGTCGGCGCCACCACCGGCGCCGGCAACGCGTTCGCGACCGCCAACCAGCTGCCGAACAACATCTACGCGATCATCTCCACGGGCCTCCTCAGCGCCGTGGTCGTTCCCCAGATCGTCAAGGCCGCCGCGCACGACGACGGCGGCCGCGCGTTCGTGTCGAAGCTGTTCACCCTGGGCACCGTCGCACTCCTTGCCGTCACCGTCCTCGCCACCGCCGCCGCCCCTCTTCTCGTGCAGCTCTACGCCCCCGGATTCCCCCCGGAGCAGCAGGCGCTGGCGACCGCGTTCGCGTACTGGTGCCTGCCGCAGATCCTTTTCTACGGTCTGTACGCGCTCGTGGGCGAGGCACTCAACGCGCGCGGCGTCTACGGCCCGTTCACGTGGGCGCCCATCGTCAACAACATCGTCTCGATCGCCGGCTTCGGCGGGTTCATCCTGCTGTTCGGCTCCATCTCCGCCGTCGATTCCTGGACACCCGAGATGATCGCCGTGCTGGCCGGCACGGCGACGCTCGGAATCGTCATCCAGGCGGGCATCCTGTTCGCGTTCTGGCGCCGCACCGGGCTGCGCGTGCGCCCGGACTTCCGGTGGCGGGGCGTGGGGCTCGACCAGATCGGGCGGCTCGCCGGGTGGACGTTCCTCATGGTGCTCGTCGGCCAGCTCGCCGGTCTGGTGCAGTCGCGCGTGCTCTCCGACGCCGCCGAGGACTTCCCGGGCGTCATGGTGTCCCAGAACGCGTGGCTGCTGTTCATGCTCCCCTACTCGATCATCGTGCTCTCGATCGGCACTCCCTTCTTCACCCGTCTCAGTCAGCACGCCGCGGCCGGCCGCGACGACGACGTGCGCGCCGACATCGTCCGCAGCATCCGCATCCTTGGACTCTTCGTCGTGGCCGCCACCGCCGCCCTCGCCGTGGCAGCGGTGCCCGCCTCCCGGATCTTCACCGGCAGCACGGAGGAAGCCGTCGCCGCCGCCGGCGTCCTGCTGTGCTTCCTGGTGTGCCTCATCCCCCTCGCCGTGCTGTTCGTCGTGCAGCGCACGTTCTACGCCTACGACGACACCCGCACGCCCTTCTTCTTCACCCTCCTGCAGGCGGCCCTCGTCGCCGGGACGGCCCTGGGCGCACAGGCTGCCCTGAACGCCGGCGTTCTGGGCATCGAACACCTCGCCGCCGCGATCGCCCTGGGCCAGGCACTGTCCAGCACCGTGCAGGTCGTCGTGGCCACCGTGCTGCTGCGCCGGCGCCTCGGCGACATCGGCGTGCGGACGTGGCTCACCGCGTTGGGTCGCTTCGTCCTGGCCGCCCTGCCGGCCGCTGCGGCGGGATGGGGCGTCTTCCTCCTGCTCGGCGGCGTCGGGGGATGGACCACCGCCGACAAGTTCCTCGGCGCGCTGGGGGCGGGCATCATCGGCTCCGTCGTGCTCGTCGTGTACGTCGGCGTCCTCGCGCTCCTGCGGGCGCCGGAGCTGACCCCCGCGGCCGGGATGCTACGCCGTTTTCTGCCACGCGGATGACCCCCGAGCCCCGGAATACCCCGGGGCTACGATGGGTTGACACTCGAGGAAACACACGAAGGGGGCGACGCACGTGCGTCACGTCATCATCATCGGATCCGGCCCCGCAGGCTACACCGCGGCCATCTACGCCGCTCGGGCCAACCTCGAGCCGCTCGTGGTCGCCAGCTCCGTCGAGGCCGGTGGTGAACTCATGAACACCACCGACGTGGAGAACTTCCCCGGCTTCCCCGAGGGCATCCAGGGGCCCGACCTCATGACCCGCATGCAGGAGCAAGCCGAGCGCTTCGGCGCCGAGGTGGTCTACGACGACGTCGTCTCACTCGACCTCAAGGGCGACGTCAAGACCGTCACGCTGGGCAGCGGGGCGGTGCACACCGCCGCATCCGTCATCTACGCCACGGGCTCGGCGTATCGCAAGCTCGGCCTTGCGGGCGAGGAGCGCCTCTCCGGCAGAGGCGTGTCGTGGTGTGCGACGTGCGACGGCTTCTTCTTCCGTGACCGTACGATCGCCGTCGTCGGCGGCGGCGACTCCGCGATGGAGGAGGCGACCTTCCTGACGAAGTTCGCGTCGAAGGTCTACATCATCCACCGCAAGGACACCCTCCGCGCCTCGAAGATCATGCAGGAGCGCGCGATGAGCAACGACAAGATCGAGTTCATCTGGAACTCCGAGGTCGCCGACATCCTCGGTGAGGATGCGGTCAACGGCGTGGTGCTGCGCTCCACCGTCGACGGATCCACGCGCCAGCTGCCGCTGGACGGCCTGTTCGTCGCGATCGGAAACGACCCTCGCACGCACCTCGTGCACGGCATCCTCGAGCTGACCCCCGAGGGGACGATCTGGGTCGACGGCCGCTCCTCGCGCACCTCGGTACCCGGCGTCTTCGCCGCCGGAGATGTCATCGACCCCACTTACCGGCAGGCCATCACCGCCGCCGGCACCGGCACGGTGGCAGCCCTCGACGTCGAGCACTACCTCGCGGCGCGGGGCCAGGCGGGCCAGCCCGAGGTGACCGAAGACCAGATCGAAGGCCTCCCCGGCGCCGAAGCCGCCTGAGGAACAATCACGCGCGCCGGCGCGTTACCGCTAAGACAAGCTTCCCGAAAAGGAGATCAAGATGAGCGCTAAGGCAACGACCTCCGCGTCCTTCGAGCAGGACGTGCTGAACGCCGAAGGTCCCGTGCTGGTGGATTTCTGGGCCGAGTGGTGCGGTCCGTGCCGCATGGTGTCCCCCATCCTGGACGAGATCCAGGCCGAGAACCCCGAGAAGATCACCGTTCTCAAGCTCAACGTGGATGAGAACCCCGACCTGGCCATGAAGTACCAGATCACGTCGATCCCGGCGATGAAGGTCTTCCAGGGTGGCGAGGTCAAGACGACCATCATCGGCGCCAAGCCGAAGTTCGCCCTCGAGAAGGACCTCGCGCAGTACATCGGCTGAGCAGCATCCTTCGACGAACCCCCGGCGCCGCACGGCGACCGGGGGTTCTCCGTGTCGGGAGGCTCAGGATGCGTCGGAGTGAACTGACCGACCGGGGAGGCGAGGAGGAAGACTCTCACCGCGCTCACGCGCCGGTCAGCGGCGCGCACCACCTGCGCTGATGTCGATCTCGCCGTCGTACGCCGCCCACACGAGCCACCCCCCCGGGCCGATGGCCCGCGCCTCTGCGAGGACGTCGGCCGGGACGTCGGTCGTCTCGGCGAGGTCCGCCTCCCAGCGCTGACGCAGGTCCTCTCGCGCCGCCGTCCCGTCCGGCTGTGTGCGGGCCAGCGTCGCCGCGTACTCGAGCAGCCGCTTCGTCTCACGGCGCCATTCGGGGTCTCCGCGCCAGTTGACGCCCGCGGCGAGCTTCGCGCGCGCGCCCGCACGCCGCGCCCGCAGGGCGACGACGATGAGGAGCGCGAGCTGTGCGAATGTGAAGACGAACCAGAGCTGCAGCTGCGCCGCAGAGTAGGCGGTTCCCCCGGACGTCCCGACCACGGTCCGGTACCCGATGACGACGACCAGCGCGCCCGCGGCGATCACAGACATCACCGATGCCGACCCCGAACTGTCCCGCGCCGGTGGCCGCAGCAGCGCGGCAGCGCCGAGGGCGACGATCGCGAGGATCGAGGACGTCAGCATGAGCGGCACCGCTTCGGTCTGATCGAGACGGACACCCCGCAACGGCGCGTACATCATCGCCGCCGAGACGACGACCGCCGCAATGCCGACCCCCGCCAGCCATATCCACACGTCCGGGCTCGGCACGGGCGTAGCAGCCTGCTGCTGCGGCTTCTCGGCGTCGACCGCGGCGACGGCGACCCGCTTCGCACGCTCACGGGCGAGCGAGGACGTCGAGGTCAGCAGGCCGGTCATCGACGGATCCGCGGCGATGACCGCGCGCGCCCGCGCAGCCAGGCGCGCGATCGTCGCGTCGTCCCCAGGCAGCCGGAGGGGCGGTTTCCTCTTCACGTTCGACAGCGCCATGTCACGGAAGGGGATCCGGCCACTGGATGTGTGCGGCACGAGCCTAGATGCCCTGGGTCGAGGCGTTCACCGAGGCGTCCCACCGCCGGTGGGACTCGTCCTCTCCGAGCAGGCGCCATACCGCGCGCGTGAGCGGTGGGTAATCGATGGCGATCTGACGCAGGACCCGGTAGTGACGTGCGCGAGTGGGACGGACCCCACCGTTCTCCGTGATGTTCTCGGCCCTCAGGATGAGCACGACGAGTTCATCGACCGTAGGGAGGTCCTCCATGAAGTCCCACGGGTCTTCACCGCCCATGAGACGCTCGTGCACCAGCACCGACAATTCGTCGGCCGCCTCCGCGCGCAACAACTCCAGGCTCGCTCTGCGGCGCGGGGAGTGGTCGTGAGATGCCATGCATCCAGCGTACGACCGCCCGCCGTCACATCGACCGCCGCGGCCGAACCGGGGACAATCCAGGTTCATGCCTCCTCAGGCATGAACGATCGCCTCAGCCGCCGAATCCGTCCTCGCCCAGCTCCGCCAGGATCCGGTTGAGGTCCTGAATGGTCGCGAAATCGATCACGACCTGGCCTTTCTTGGCCGAGAGAGACACGCGGACGCGTGTGTTCAGTCGGTCGCCAAGGCGCTCCGCCACCTCCTCAAGGTGACCGCGCCGGGTACCCGGCTTGGGTGCCGTGCGGCGCACGCCGGCGTCCGTGCTCTTCGCCGCCGCCTCGGCGGCACGCACCGAGAGATCCTCGTTCACGATCTTGTCGGCGAGCTTGCGCATCGAGGCCTCGTCCTCGAGCGACAGGATCGCACGCGCATGGCCGGCGCTGAGAACGCCGGCGGCGACGCGCTGCTGAACCGGTACAGGCAGGCGCAGGAGCCGGATCGTGTTGCTGATCTGCGGTCGCGACCGCCCGATCCGGGACGCGAGCTCTTCCTGTGTGATTCCGAAATCCTCGAGCAGCTGCTGGTACGCGGAGGCCTCTTCCAGCGGGTTCAGCTGCGACCGATGCAGGTTCTCCAGCAGCGCGTCGCGAAGCAGGTGCTCGTCGGCGGTGTCGCGGACGACGGCGGGGATCGACGTCAGGCCCGCATCCCGCGCGGCGCGGGTACGACGCTCACCCATGATGAGCTCATATCGCCCCTCCCCCACGTCGCGCACGACGATGGGCTGCAGGACCCCGAACTCGCGAACACTGTGGACCAGCTCGGCGAGGTCATCGGCATCGAAGTGGGTACGGGGCTGGCGGGGGTTGGGGACGACCGAATGCGGGTCGATGTGGAGCAGGCGCGCCCCGGGAACGGCAACCAGGTCGCTCTGCTGCTCCGCCTTCTCCGCTGCCGCACGCTCGGCCGCCGCGTCGGCCGATGCACTCTCCGCCGCGCCGGGGAAGAAGACGTCGACCGGCCGCGCCTCCGACAGTTCCGTCGTCGGGATCAGCGCGCCGATCCCCCGTCCCAGTCCAGTCCGCTTCGCCATCAGGATTCCTTCTCTTTCGTGCCACGTTGAATGATCTCCACCGCTGCCTCACGGTAGGCGACTGCACCGGCGGATTGCCCGTCGTAGGCGATCACCGTCTGTCCGAAGCTGGGAGCCTCCGACACGCGCACCGAGCGCGGGATCACCGTCCGGAGGACCTCCTCGGGGAAATGCGAGCGCACCTCTTCCGCCACCTGCTGCGCCAGGCGCGTGCGCCCGTCATACATCGTCAGCATGATGGTCGACACGTGGAGGCCGGTGTTGAGGTGGCGCTGGATCATCCGGACGCTTCCTAGCAGCTGGCTGAGGCCTTCGAGCGCGTAGTACTCGCACTGGATCGGGATGAGCACCTCGGATGCTGCGGTGAAGGCGTTGATCGTGAGCAGACCCAGCGATGGTGGGCAGTCGATGATCACGAAATCCATGCGGTGCTCATCGGAGGCGAGGTAATCGTCGAGCGCCGTGCGCAGGCGGTGCTCGCGCGCGACCTGGGAGACCAGCTCGATCTCTGCACCGGCGAGGTGGATCGTGCTCGGCGCGCAGAAGAGATTGTCGGACTCCGGGCTCTTCTGCACGATGTCGGCGAGCGGGAACTCGTCAATGAGTACGTCGTAGACACTCGGGGTGTCGGCCGTGTGCGGAACCCCGAGTGCGGTGGAGGCGTTGCCCTGCGGGTCGAGGTCGATCACCAGCACGCGGGCACCGACGCCGGCCAGCGCCGCCGCCAGGTTGACTGCGGTCGTGGTCTTTCCCACGCCGCCCTTCTGGTTCGACACGGTGAAGACACGGGTGCGCGTCGGCATTTCGACCGCCACTTCTTCCAGAGCTCGTCGCCGGGCGGAGAGATCCGCCAACTCACGGGCGATCGGAGAGTCGAACGTGATGCCGGACCCGGAGTCGTCGGATTGTTTCACGTGAAACGCTCTCCCTTGCCGGTCGGATCCAGACGCTCCAGTCTACCCGCGGCGAGTGACACCCCCCGACGGCAGGCTGACGCGCGCGGATCCCGGCCGCGGATGTTTCACGTGAAACTTTCGGGCGCCAGCGGTGCGCCAACACCCGCGCGCGTCGCGCAGAACTCAGGCGAAACGGTGGTTTCGCCCCGGTCTTCGGCGCCAGCAGCTGGATTCGCCCGAGTTCTGGACCGGCGGCCTGACGAACTCACCTCCCGCCGAAGCGCCGTGTCGCGCCGCCCGCACTCCGAACCCATCGACACGGCGGCCCCGCGTGCCTCACGACCGACGTCATCGCCTCAGTTGTCCCCACGGTCGGCAGTGGAGCAGAACTCAGGCGCGATCCACCCCCCGGCGGCTTGATCCCGCGCCCGGGACCGGATCTCCTGCACGGCGACAGGAAGGCCGCGCGTGCGTCACCACCCCCGACGCATCCGTGCTTGTCGGTTGTCGGTTCGACGGCTATTCGCCGTCGGTCGTCGGGCGGTCGGTTGGCGCAGTTGCTTAGACCGTGCAGAACTCGGGCGAATGCGGGAGATTCCGGCGTCATCGGAAATTAGACGGCATCATCGCGTGAGTTCAGAGGGGCGGGCTCGGATGGCGGCTCCCACCACAGACCGCGGCTGGTCGCGCAGCGGGCGACGGCTGCGCCGAATCAGACCGTCTTTCGGGGTCAGTGCTCCCACGAGGCATCCCGCCCGGCGCGGTCCTCGTCACCGTACTCGACACTCCGCAGCAGGCTGCGAACGCTGTTCACGACCCGTCTCCGAGCAGAGTTCAGACCCGATCGGGTGTGCGCCGCCGCACTGGTCACCCTCAGCCTGAATCGCCTGAGTTCTGCGCGAGCGACCGAGTGTTGCCGCGGGCTCTGATGAAGTGTCCGACCCTCCCTGGCGCCGTAGCGCAACACAGCTGCAATCCATGCGGCGCACTCCGGAGCTGATGTTTCACGTGAAACCGCAGGCCTCGCGCCGTAGAAGGATGGGGTGTTGGGGCGCACACGGCTCACACGCCGGCGGAGCCTAACGTCCCACCGCTCGGAACTCAGGTCGAATCGACTCTCCGCGACTGGCGTCGCCCCCGACAAGGCGAATCGCCTGAGTTCTGCGTGAGGCACCGGGTTGCAGCGCTCACGCGTGAAGCATCCGACGCGCAACGGGCCGAGAACCAACGCAGCCGCAATGCATCCGCGGGACACCCCGGTGGCCGATGTTTCACGTGAAACGCCTAGCCCCCGGTAGGCAAATGAGACGAACTGCGTGGCGATGAGACGCACCGCGGCCCAGGCGCGCGGATTCGATCGCCGAGGTCACAACCGTCCGCGATGTTTCACGTGAAACGGACAGCGGCTGCGTCCGCGGTCACGGCCCGAACCTGGCAGGCAACTCAGGCCTGCGATCGCGTGCCGAAAGTCGCAATTGGAAGTACGCGAAGTGGGCTACGCCCGGACGCGCGCACGGACCACGCGTGTCGGTTCGTCGAGGAGGCCGGCGCCCACGGTTTCCACCCGCACGTCCGTCAGGCGATACGCACGGATCTGCTTGGCGGCCGCGTCGATCTCCTTCTGCGCACTGGCGCCTTTCAGGAGGATAAGTTCGCCACCATCGCGCACCAGCGGCGCGGTGAAGGGGATCAGGGTGCGCAGCGCGCTGACGGCGCGAGCGGTGACGGCGTCGAGGGATCCCGCCCCGGCCCAATCCTCGCCGCGCGAGCGCACGACCTCCACGTTGTCGAGCCCGAGGGCCTCGACCTGCTCCGTGAGCCACGCAGTACGGCGCTCCATCGGCTCGATCAGGACCCATGACACGTCCGGGCGCGCAATGGCGAGGACGAGGCCAGGGAGACCGGCGCCCGACCCGACGTCGCCCACGCGGCCGGAGAACAGCGGAGCGACGATCGCACTGTTGAGCACATGGCGTGACCAGATCCGCGCCGGTTCGAGCGGCCCGATGAGCCCCCGTTCCTCACCGTGGCGCGCAAGCGCCTCGGTGAATCTCCGGGCCAGGTCGATCCGTTCGCCGAACAGCGTCGCAGCGGCTGCCGGTTCGGGCTCGATCTCGTTCATCGATGTTTCACGTGAAACGGTCAAGCGCGACGCAGCACGGTGTGGCGGTCCGCGCCTTCGCCGTAGGACTCCGAGGCGAGGCCGCGGTCGGCGGCGATGTCGTGAATGAGCTTCCGCTCGTAGCTCGACATCGGCGGAAGGGATGCCTGCGATGCGCCGGTGTCAAGGCGCTCGACGGCACGGTCCACGAGCTCCTCCAGCTCACGCTGCCGCGTCTCGCGCGAGCCGGCGATGTCGAGGATGAGGCGGGAGAACCGTCCCGTGCGGTTCTGCACCGCCAGGCGTGTCAGCTCCTGCAGCGCCTGCACCGTGTCGGGATCCGAGATCCGCGACAGGGAATCGGATGCATCGGCCTCGACCGACACGTAGGCGCGACCCCCGCGGACCTCGAGCGCCAGGTCGCCGTCGATGTCGGCGATGTCGAGAAGCTCTTCGAGGTAGTCCGCCGCGACGTCGGATTCCTGCTCGAGCTGCTCGTCGCTCACGTCGACCGCAGCGGCGGGGGCGACGTCGGTGGATTCGGAGGTCATGATCGTCCTTCGTGCGTCAGGAGGTGGTGGGGGAGTCGGGAGACGAAGAGCCGTCCGCTGGCTTGGGCGCACCTCCGCTAGAGGGGCGCTTCTGTCCCTGCGCGCCCGGTCCGGGCTGCTTCGGCGCGGGCTGCTTCGGTCCCTGCTGCTTGGGCGCCTGCTTCTTGGCGCGCTGCTTACCGACGGGCTGCTGGCGCTTGGGGGCGGCGGCACGCGCGCGCTCCGCCTCCTCGAGAAGGCGCTGCTGCTCAGCTTGGTACTTCTCCATGGAGACGACCTTGCCGCTGGAATCGATCGCCTTGCCCTTGCGTGCGAGGCGCTCTTCGCGGGCCTTCGCCGCCTCGGAGCCGGGGGTGGGCATCTCGCGGATGACGATGAACTGCTGGACCATCGTCCACAGGTTGCTGACGAACCAGTAGATGACGACGCCGAGCGGGAAGAACACACCCGAGAAGATGAAGGCCAGCGGCAGGATGTACAGCATGATCCGCTGCATCTGGTAGGCCTGGCCGGTCTTGGCCTCGGGGGAGAGGTTCTTGGAGATGATCTGCAGCTGCGTGAAGAACTGCGACGCGATCATGAGGACCACGAGGATGACCAGGATCGTGATCGCGACCCCGTTGCTCGTCTCGACCGCGTTGATGAGCGTCTCGTGGAGAGAGGCCACGCCGAAGAGCTTGGCGTCGTAGAACTCCTGGGTGAGTTCGTTGTTGAGCAGACCCACGCCGCTGAACGTCGGATCCTTGGCGATCTTCTGGACGTCGTTGAGCACGCTGAACAGGGCAAAGAAGATGGGCATCTGCACGAGGAGCGGCAGACAGCTCGACACCGGTGTCGTGCCGTGCTTCTTGTACAGCGCCATGGTCTCGCGACTCATCGCCTCACGCGAGAGCTGATCCTTCTTGCCGCGATACTTCTCCTGAACTTTTCGCAGTTCAGGGGCGATTTCCATCATCTTCCGCTGGCTCTTGATCTGCCGTACGAAGAGCGGGATCAGCGCCGAGCGCAGGACGATCACCAGGCCGATGATCGACAGCACCCACGTGATGCCATCCGCCGGCGGAAGGCCGACGAGCGTGAAGAGTGCATGCCACCCGACGAGCACGAGTTCCACGACCCATTTGAGTGGCCAGAGGATGATTCCGATGAGATCCATTACGGATCAGTCCTTTCCAGGGGGCACGACGAAACCGTGCGGGGTGAGGTCGTAGCGGAAGGCGCGATGTGGTTTCACATCGTCGATGCCGCCCTGAGCCCAGGGGTGGCATCGCGCCAGGCGCGCCGCGGCCAGCGCCGCGCCCTTGACGAGTCCGTGCTGCTGGACGGCCCCGACCGCATACGCCGAGCAAGAGGGATAGTACTTGCACACATCCCCGTACAGATGGGAGATCGTTGCGCGATAGCCGTGAAGCAGCGCGAGTCCGGTGTTGCGCGGAACCAGCGGCAGCGAGCGAATCAGACCGGAGGCGGTGAGGCTGCCCGAGCCGATGAAGGCGGTGGGAAGGGTCGCGACGCTCATGCCGCCGCCCTCCGCTGCAGGCACCGGGTGACCTCGTCGCGCAGCGATGCGAAATCGGCGGTCGCCGCGCTGGGCAGTGCGCGGATCACGACGTCCACGTCGGGGCGAATCGTCGGGAGGACCTCGGCGCACACCGCCTTCAGCCGCCGGCGCACGGTGTTCCGCACGACGGCGGAGCCGACCTGCCGGTTCACGATGAAACCGAACCGAGCCACCGCGGGATCACCGGCACGACCCACGTAGGTGACCGTGTGCGCTCCTGCGCAGCGGTTACCTCGCCGGACGGTGGCCTTGTAATCCGATCCGCGGGTGAGTCGGTTCGGTTTCGCGAGCACTGGGGCAGGTCAGGCGGACAGCTCGGTGCGCCCCTTGGCGCGACGAGCGGAGAGGATGCCGCGACCGGCGCGCGTGCGCATACGCGCGCGGAAGCCGTGCTTCTTGGCGCGACGACGGTTGTTCGGCTGGAACGTACGCTTGCTCATGAGGTCACTCCGGAGGTGGTGTTCCCCGGGAGCTCATACCGGGGATGATGCGGATCGGGACTGCCGTGTAGGCATAAGTCAACCGACTAAGGCTACGTCGGGACGGGGCATAACTCAAACCGGGGGATCCGCGGGCGCACATTATCCCCAACCCGACCGCGCATCCTCGGGGGGACACGCGGGGCGGATTTCCGCAGAGGGTTTGCTCTCCGAACGGTCCCTGACTAGCGTGTCTCCGTCAGTTATCCACAGGCTCGATGTGCCGTTTCGGCGCGATTCGTCGCCATCGACCACCCTCGGGGGAGCCATGTCAGACAGCGATGCATCGGACGTCCCCATCTGGTCGGCGGTGCTCGCACTCCTCCTCGCCGATGACCGGGTGACGCCCCAGCTCCAGGGATTCCTGCACCTCGTGGTCCCGAGCGGCGTGTACGCCGGAGTGCTGTACCTCGACGTTCCCAACGACCTCACCGCGGCGCAGATCAACAAGCGCCTCCGTCTTCCTCTCCTCGAGGCCCTCACCAAGGTGGATGCGCCGGAGCCGGCCACCTCGTTCCGTGTCGCCGTGAATCCGGACCTCATCGACGCCCACCTGACCGCACCCATCTCCGTGCAGTCCTCGGCACCGCCGCCGCCCGCCGTCTCCCGCCCTGCGCCCGACGATGCCGGCGAGGCCGCATCCCCGGCGTCGCGCAGCGACACGCGACTGAACCCGAAGTACACGTTCGACAACTTCGTCATCGGCCAGTCGAACCGGTTTTCGCACGCGGCCGCGGTGGCCGTCGCCGAAGCACCGGCGAAGGCTTACAACCCGCTGTTCATCTACGGCGACTCGGGCCTGGGCAAGACCCATCTCCTCCACGCGATCGGCGACTATGCCGTGAGCATGTACGCCGGCATCCGCGTGCGGTACGTCTCCAGCGAGGAGTTCACGAACGACTTCATCAACTCCATCGTCAACAACCGCGGCTCGGCCTTCCAAGCCCGGTATCGCGACGTCGACATCCTGCTCATCGACGACATCCAGTTCCTGCAGGGGCGCGCGGAGACACAGGAGGCGTTCTTCCACACCTTCAACACGTTGCATGACCACGACAAACAGGTCGTGATCACCAGCGACGTGGCCCCCAAGCTCCTGACCGGGTTCGAAGACCGCATGCGCAGCCGGTTCGAGTGGGGTCTCATCACCGACGTGCAGGCGCCCGACCTTGAGACGCGCATCGCGATCCTCCGCAAGAAGGCGCAGAGCGAGCGACTCCAGATCCCCGACGAGGTGCTGGAGTACATCGCGAGCGTCGTGTCCTCGAACATCCGCGAACTGGAGGGCGCCCTCATCCGCGTCTCCGCGTTCGCGAGCCTCAACCGCTCGAACCTCGACATGTCGCTGGCTCAGACCGTGCTGCGCGACATCATCGATCAGGACGACGCCAACGTGGTGTCACCGACGGACATCATCACGGCGACGGCTCAGTACTTCAAACTCTCCGTCGACGACCTCTACGGGTCCAGCCGCTCCCAAGCGGTGGCGACGGCCCGCCAGATCGCGATGTACCTGTGTCGCGAGCGCACGAGCCTGTCGCTGCCCAAGATCGGGCAGCTGTTCGGCAACCGCGATCACACCACCGTGATGTACGCCTACAAGAAGATCAGCGACCTCATGAAGGAGCGCCGCTCGATCTACAACCAGGTCTCCGAGATCACCACCCAGCTCGGCCGCTCTCGCTGAACCACGCGACGCGCCCGGCAGCCGGGCCTTCTTGACACCGCTCTGCGGTGCCTTCATCATGCAGTTCTGCACAGTGTGGATAACCTGTGGATAACCGTGGATGACACGCCTGGGCCATGTGAGTCGATTTCCTCTTCGCTGTGGAGGACGCGGAATTACACGGATGTGATTACACGACGTTCTCCGAAGCCGTTCCGCAGGCGTCCCACATCTCACACGCGTGTAGTTCCCATGTCCCACCTGGCATCGCGCGATCTATCCACAGTTTCCACAGCTGTTAACAAGATGAAGAGAAATCCCTTCGAGGAAATCCACCCGATCACCTTGACGGTGAGAACGGTGCTTCCGGGAAGACACGACTCGGGCACTAGCATGGGTACGCCAGACGAAGCCGAGGGAGCACCCGTGAAGTTTCACGTCAATCGCGATGTGTTCAGCGAAGCCGTGTCGTTCGTCGTCAAGCTCCTTCCGCAGCGCAATCCGCAGCCGATCCTTGCCGGCGTTCTGATCGAAGCCGGCGAAGGCGGGCTCTCCCTCGCCGCGTTCGACTACGAAGCCTCGGCACGTACGACCATCGAGGCGACGGTGGACGAACCCGGCACGATCCTCGTGCACGGACGCCTCCTCTCCGAGATCGCCAGCCGCCTGCCCAACGCGCCGATCCAGATCACCGTCGACGAAGACGGGGGCATCCTGCTGTCCTGCGGCTCGGCGCGCTTCACGCTCGCGTCCATGCCGGTTCAGGAATACCCCGCGATCCCCGAAGTGAGCGGGCAGTCGGGCCTCGTCCCGGCCGAGGATTTCGCCACCGCGATCGCCCAGGTCGCCTTCGCCGCCTCCCGCGATGACGTCACCCCCGTCCTGACCGGCGTGCAGCTCGAAGTCACCGGAACCACGCTGAGCCTCGTGGCCACCGACCGGTACCGCGTCGCTCTCCGTGAGATCCCGTGGGACGGCGGCTCCGCCGCCGGCGACGAGCCGATCACCGCTCTGGTCCCGGCCCGTACCCTGCAGGAGGTCGGGAAGACCTTCGCGCACGGCGGCGATATCGCCATCGCCTTCTCCGGATCGGGTGACCGCGAGATCATCGCGTTCACCGCGGGCAACAAGACGGTCACTTCTCTGCTGATCAAGGGCAATTTCCCACCCGTACGGCGCCTCTTCCCCGCTCAGACGGAGCATCACGCGGTGGTCAACACCGCAGAGCTCGCCGAAGCTGTGCGCCGCGTGTCGCTCGTGCTGGACCGGTCCGCCCCGCTGCGGTTCACGTTCGCAGGCGACTCCGTGTCGATGGATGCCTCGGGCACCGAGCAGGCGCGAGCCACGGAGTCGGTCGACGCGACGCTCCTGGGTGAGGACGTGACGCTGGGTTTGAACCCGCAGTACCTGCTGGAATCGCTCGGCGCGGTCAAGAGCGAGTTCACCCGGGTGACCTTCACCTCGAGCGAGAACGCCAACAAGCTCAGCCCCGTGCTGATCACCCCGCAGACCTCGGTCGACAAGGGCGGCGCGGAGTCGTTCAAGTACCTGCTGCAGCCCAATCTCCTCCTGCGCTGACGCTCGAGCCGCGAGGTCCGCGGCGTCGCACGTCGGAATTAGGGTGGTCGCATGATCGTGGAGCAGCTCGGGCTCGTCGACTTCCGTAATTACACGGTCGCCGACCTCTCGCTGCACCCCGGTCCGAATGTCTTCGTGGGCCGCAACGGGCAGGGCAAGACCAATCTCGTCGAAGCCGTCGCCTATCTCGCGACTCTGGGCTCGCACCGCGTGTCCTCCGACGCACCGATGGTCCGCGACGGGGCGGAGGCCGCGATCGTGCGTGCGCGGCTGGCCCATGGCGACCGGCGCGTGCTGCTGGAGCTCCAGCTGAACCGCACCGGATCCAACAAGGCGCGCGTGAACGGCTCCGCCGTGCGCACCGCCGAGTTGCCGCGGTATGCGCAGGTCGTGCTGTTCGCCCCTGAAGACCTCCAGATCGTGCGGGGTGATCCCTCCGCTCGTCGTCGCTTCGCCGACGCGCTGCTCATCCAGCGCACACCGCGGTTGGCCGGGGTGCTGGCCGATTACGACCGTGTGCTGCGCCAGCGAGGCGCGCTGTTGAAATCGGCGCGGGCGCGCGGCATCCGCGGCGACGCGCTGTCCACCCTCGACGTGTGGGATGACAAACTCGTCGCCCTCGGCACAGAAGTGATCCAGGCGCGCCTGGCCCTTGCGGCCGACCTGTCCGAGCCGGTCGCGGCTGCCTACACCGCCATCGCCGGCGCCGACCACGAGCCCCGGCTGGAGTGGGCGCTGTCGGTGCGCGGCGGCGACCCCGAGGAAGGCGATTCGGCGTCCTCGGATGCGGCCGACCCCGCCTCCATCGCAGAGCAGTTCCGCGCGGCGCTGGCCGCCCGGCGCGCGGCGGAGCTGGAACGCGGGCTGAATCTGGTGGGCCCACACCGCGACGACCTCGTCCTGCGGGTGCGGGGCCTGCCCGTCCGCGGGTACGCGTCGCACGGCGAATCCTGGTCCGTCGCCCTCGCCCTGCGGCTCGCATCGGCCGAACTGCTGCGCGCCGAGTCCCGGCTCGGTGACCCTGTGCTCATCCTCGACGACGTCTTCGCCGAGCTGGACGCGGGCAGACGCGCGCGGCTGGCGGAGCTGGCGGGCGGCTACGAGCAGGTGATCGTCACCTCCGCCGTGGAGGAGGACGTGCCCGACGGCCTCCGTGCCCACGTGGTGCGGGTCGAGGCCGGCCGCATCCTCGAGGAAGCGGATGCCTGACAAGGGAGCACCCGAGGTTCCCGAGACCCTCGCGACCTATCTGCGCCTGCGCGGGCTGGAGCCCTCGAAGTACCGCCGCCGGCGCGGGCCCCGCCCCGTGGCCGATGAGAACCAGCCCTTCATGGGCGGGCGCGATCCGCACGGCGTCGGTGACGTCCTCGACACCCTGACGCGGGATGCCGGGTGGGAGCCGCAGCTCGCACGCGCGGACATCGCCCGGACGTGGGAGGAGGTGGCCGGTACCGAGACCGCGCAGCACACCCGCCCGGTCGCGCTGGATGCGGGCCTCCTCACTGTGCAGGCCGACTCCACGGCGTGGGCGAAGCAGCTGCAGCTCATGCGTGCGCAGGTGCTGTCGGAGATCATGCGGCGCTTCCCCGAGGCGGGGGTCGACGCGATCCGCTTCATCGGACCGGACGTCCCCTCCTGGAAATGGGGTCCCAGAGCCATTCCAGGCCGTGGTCCTCGCGATACCTACGGCTGAACCACGTTCTGGGCTGTCCGGGCGGATTTCAACGCGCCACAGCGCCGCACACGCATCGGAGGGGAGCTCCGGGTTGGTAGACTGGACGAACATCTGCCGACCTGTATGGAGCGCGCGAACTTATGACGTCCGAGAACCCCGCTAACGTTCCCGAAGAAGCCGCTTCCGCTCCCACCAAGAACACGCACGAGTACGGCGCCGACGAGATCCAGGTGCTCGAAGGCCTCGAGGCGGTGCGCAAGCGCCCGGGCATGTACATCGGTTCGACGGGCGAGCGCGGTCTGCACCACCTGGTCTACGAGATCGTGGACAACTCGGTGGATGAGGCCCTCGCCGGGTACTGCGACACGATCGGCGTGACGATCCTGCCCGACGGCGCGGTGCGCGTGGTCGACAACGGTCGAGGCATCCCGGTGGACATGCACCGCACGGAGAAGAAGTCGACCGTCGAGGTCGTCCTGACCGTGCTGCACGCCGGCGGAAAGTTCGGCGGCGGCGGGTATGCCGTCTCCGGAGGGCTCCACGGCGTGGGTTCCTCCGTCGTCAACGCCCTCTCCTCTCGTCTGGAGGTCGAGGTCCGGCGACAGGGACACGTGTGGCGGCAGTCGTTCCGCGACGGCGGCGTGCCGGTGGCGCCACTGGAGAAGGGCGAGGCCAGCGACGAGACGGGCACGACCATCACGTTCTGGCCCGATGAGAGCATCTTCGACACGGTCGACTTCGACTACGAGACGCTCCGCACGCGATTCCAGCAGATGGCCTTCCTCAACAAGGGACTGCGCATCGACCTGAGTGACGAGCGGCCGCAGGCGGTCTCGGTCGAGGCGAGCGAGACCGGTGAGGAGATCCCCCACCAGCCGCACGACAGCTTCCTGTACGAGCGCGGACTCGTCGACTACGTCGAGTACCTCAACAAGGTGCGTCGCTCGGAGGTCGTCAACGACGTCATCATCGACTTCGAGTCGGAGGACAACAACCGCAAGATCGCGCTCGAGATGGCGATGCAGTGGACGACGAGTTACAGCGAGAACGTCTTCACGTTCGCCAACACGATCAACACCCACGAGGGCGGCACCCACGAAGAGGGATTCCGCGCCGCGCTGACCACGCTGGTCAACCGGTACGCGCGGGCCAACAACCTGCTCAAGGAGAAGGACGACAACCTCACGGGTGAGGACGTGCGTGAAGGGCTGACAGCCGTCCTGTCGGTCAAGCTGTCGGAGCCGCAGTTCGAGGGTCAGACCAAGACGAAGCTTGGCAACACCGAGGCCAAGGCGTACGTCCAGAAGGTGGTCGGCGACCAGCTCGGCGACTGGTTCGACCGCAACCCGGTGCAGGCGAAGAACATCATCCGCAAGGCCATCGACGCCGCCACCGCCCGCTTGGCCGCGCGCAAGGCCCGCGAGACCGCGCGTCGAAAGAGCGTGTTCGAGTCGGCCGCGATGCCCGACAAGCTCAAGGACTGCACGAGCAAGGACCCCTCGATCAGCGAGATCTTCCTGGTGGAGGGTGACTCCGCCGGCGGCTCGGCCGTACAGGGACGCGACCCGCACACGCAGGCGATCCTGGCGCTGCGCGGCAAGATCCTCAACGTCGAGCGTGCGCGGCTGGACCGCGCCCTGGGCAACAAGGAAGTCCAGGCGATGATCCAGGCCTTCGGCACGGGCATCGGCGAGGACTTCGACATCCAGAAGGCGCGGTACCACAAGATCGTCCTGATGGCGGATGCCGACGTCGATGGCCAGCACATCACGACGCTGCTGCTGACGCTGCTGTTCCGCTACATGCGCGGGCTCATCGAGGCCGGCTTCGTCTACCTCGCGCAGCCCCCGCTGTACCGCATCAAGTGGTCCAACCACGCGCACGAATACGCCTACAGCGACCGGGAGCGCGACGCGCTGCTGGTGGCCGGCCAGGCCGAGGGCAAGCGCATCCCGAAGGACAACGCCATCCAGCGGTACAAGGGTCTGGGCGAGATGAACGACCACGAACTGTGGGAGACCACCATGGACCCGCAGACCCGCACGCTCCGGCAGGTGACGATCGATGACGCCGCCTCGGCGGATGAGATCTTCTCCGTGCTGATGGGTGAAGACGTGGAATCCCGCCGCGGGTTCATCCAGCGCAACGCCAAAGACGTGCGCTTCCTCGACATCTGAGCCTCACCGACGAAGAACTGAGAAGACATGTCTGACGACGCTTCGACCGGCGCGGGCGAGCCCCGCCCCGAGCCCATCCACGAGCACGGCAAGATCGACCAGGTCGACCTGCAGCTGGAGATGCAGCGCAGCTACCTCGACTACGCGATGAGCGTCATCGTGGGTCGGGCGCTCCCCGACGTGCGCGACGGACTCAAGCCCGTGCACCGCCGCGTGATCTACGGCATGTACGACGGTGGATTCCGCCCCGACAAGTCGTTCTCCAAGTGCGCCCGTGTCGTCGGCGAGGTGATGGGTCACTATCACCCGCACGGTGATGCCCCGATCTACGACGCCCTCGTGCGCCTCGTCCAGCCGTGGTCGCTGCGCTACCCGCTCGCGCTGGGACAGGGGAACTTCGGCTCCCCCGGAAACCAGGGCGCCGCCGCCCCCCGGTACACCGAGACGAAGATGGCTCCCCTCGCGCTGGAGATGGTGCGCGACATCGAAGAGGAGACCGTCGACTTCCAGGACAACTACGACGGTCAGACGCAGGAGCCCACGGTCCTGCCCGCCCGCTTCCCGAACCTGCTGGTGAACGGGTCGGTCGGCATCGCCGTCGGCATGGCCACGAACATCCCGCCGCACAACCTTCGCGAGGTCGCCGCCGGCGCCGTGTGGGCGCTGGATCACCCGGATGCCACGCGCGAAGAGCTGCTCGAAGCCCTCATGGCGCGCATCCCCGGGCCCGACTTCCCCACCGCCGCGCAGATCCTCGGCACCCGCGGCATCAAGGACGCCTACCGCACCGGCCGCGGCTCGATCACGATGCGCGCCGTCGTCAACGTCGAAGAGGTCCAGGGCCGCACGTGCCTGGTCATCACCGAACTGCCCTACCAGGTCAACCCCGACAACGTCGCGGTCAAGATCAGCGACCTCGCGCGCGACGGCAAGATCACGGGTATCGCCGACATCCGCGACGAGTCGTCGGGGCGCACCGGACAGCGCCTGGTCATCGTGCTCAAGCGGGATGCCGTCGCCAAGGTCGTGCTGAACAACCTGTACAAGCACACGCAGCTGCAGGAGAACTTCGGCGCCAACATGCTGGCGATCGTGGACGGCGTGCCGCGCACGCTGCCGCTGGACGGCTTCATCTCGTTGTGGATCGAGCACCAGGTCGAGGTCATCGTCCGCCGCACGCGGTACCGGCTCCGCAAGGCGGAGGAGCGCATGCACATCCTGCGCGGCTACCTCAAGGCGCTCGACGCGCTCGATGAGGTCATCGCGCTCATCCGCCGCTCCCCCACGGTGCAGGAGGCGAACGCGGGTCTGCAGCAACTGCTCGAGGTCGACGATGTGCAGGCGCAGGCGATCCTCGACATGCAGCTGCGCCGTCTCGCGGCGCTGGAGCGGCAGAAGATCATCGACGAGGCCGAGGAGCTGGAAGCCCGCATCGCGGACTACAACGACATCCTCAGCGACCAGGTCCGTCAGCGGACGATCATCCGCGACGAACTGAGCGTCATCGTGGAGAAGTTCGGCGACGACCGCCGCACCGAGATCGTGCCGGGCTACGACGGCGACATGAGCATCGAAGACCTCATCCCCGAAGAGGAGATGGTGGTCACCGTCACCCGCGACGGGTACATCAAGCGCACACGCAGCGACAACTACCGGTCGCAGCACCGCGGCGGACGCGGTGTGAAGGGCGCGCAGCTGCGCGCCGACGACGTCGTGGAGCACTTCTTCGTCACCACGACGCACCACTGGCTGCTGTTCTTCACGAACAAGGGCCGCGTGTACCGCGCCAAGGCGTACGAAGTGCCCGAGGCCGGGCGCGACGCGAAGGGCCAGCACGTCGCCAACCTGCTCGCCCTGCAGCCGGAGGAGGAGATCGCGCAGATCCTCGACATCCGCGATTACGAAGTGGCCACCTACCTCACCCTGGCCACGCGCGGTGGCCTGGTGAAGAAGACGCGCCTGTCGGAGTACGACACGAACCGTCAGGGCGGCGTCATCGCGATCCGCCTCCGCGAGGGCGACGAGCTCGTGAGCGCCCTCCTCGTGGACGAGGGCGATGACATCATGCTCATCAGCCGCCACGGCATGTCCTTGCGCTTCACCGCCACCGACGAGTCGCTGCGGCCGATGGGCCGGGCCACCGAGGGTGTGAAGGGCATGTCCTTCCGTGGGGATGACAGCCTCCTGTCGGCATCGGTCGTCTCCGAGGACGGCTACGTCTTCGTCGTCACCGAGGGCGGCTACGCCAAGCGCACCGCGGTGGACCAGTACCGGAGCCAGAGCCGCGGCGGTCTGGGCATCAAGGTCGCCCGCCTGAGCGATGATCGCGGCGATCTCGCCGGTGGTCTGATGGTGTCGGAGGACGACGAGGTGCTTGTGGTTCTTGCCAGCGGCAAGGTGGTACGCTCTGCCGTGGCCGAGGTGCCTGCCAAGGGACGTGACACCATGGGAGTCGTTTTCGCCCGCGCCGGTGGAGACGATCGCATCATCGCGATCGCCCGCAACAGCGAGCGGAGCATGACCGCCCTGGCCCAGGATTCCGAGCCCGTGGCCGATGCGCCCGCCGTCGATGCGGCCGCATCCGAAGCCTCCGCCGAGACCACCGAGGAGAGTACTGACGCATGAGCACGGTAGCCGACAAGCTCGCCAAGAAGTCCACCCACAAGACCGGTGCCAAGCAGGTGCGCCTGCGGCTGGTCTATGTGGACTTCTGGTCGGCGGTCAAGCTCTCGTTCCTGGCCGCCGTCGCCCTGGCGATCGTCACCGTGGTGTCGTTCTTCCTCATCTACATGGTCGTGAAGACCACCGGCCTCATCGACCGGGTGGATGAGTTCTTCACGAGCTTCTCCGACGGCGGCGTGTCGCTGGAGGCGTTCGTGGGGCTGCCACAGGTGATGGCGTTCGCGGCGATCGTCGCGATCCTCAACCTCATCGTCGTGACGGTGCTGGGCGCCGTGGTCGCCGGCATCTACAACCTCGCGGTGAAGGTCACCGGAGGACTCCTCGTCGGCTTCACGTCGAACTGATCCGATTCGGAAAAACCTCGCGCGTCGGGTAAAGTCGACGAGGTTGACGACATGCGCGTCAGCGCGATTCGGGGCTATAGCTCAGGCGGTTAGAGCGCTTCACTGATAATGAAGAGGTCCCAGGTTCAAGTCCTGGTAGCCCCACTTTCAACGCCCCGGGGCCTTAGCTCAGTTGGTAGAGCGCCTGCTTTGCAAGCAGGATGTCAGCGGTTCGAATCCGCTAGGCTCCACACTCCTGCATCCCCGGAGCCCTCCAGCGGCGTCAGTCCGGGAACAGCGCGGCCACCGCACGATCGTGCGTGTCGTCGAGGGTCTCGGTGTCGACGCCCTCCAGCAGGGCGAACTGCAATCCGCGCCACAGCGCCAGGAGCCGGGATGCGGCGGCCTCGGCATCGGCCTCGGCGTATCCGTGCACCACGAACGCTCGCTGGACCTCGCCTGGCCACACCGCGGCGATGTCGGTCAGCTGACTGCGGTTTCCGTCGGGGTCTCGCACGGCAGTGCCGAACGCCTCGAAGAACAGGCGGATGTAGGGGACGTTCTCCGGCGCCCGCAGCATGCGCCACGCCTCCCCCAGCTGCGTCCTGATGTCTCCCGGGCGCTGCAGATGCGCGAGCAGCGCCTGCTCGGCGGGCATGCCCTCGTACGCGCGTCGCAGCGCGGCGGCGAACAGGGCGTCCTTCGACTCGAAGTAATACAGCAGCATCCGGTTGTTCGAGCCGATGGCCCGCGCCAACTGCGACAGCGAGAGCTGACTCACGCCGTGCGTGAGCATGTGCTCGGCGGCCAGGGTCAGGAGCCGCTCGGCCTCGCTGCTTCGCGCCGCCGTCATGGCCCAATGATAAGAGCGCCCGGCGACAACCGGATGGGTAGGGTGTGGATTCATGGACATGAGGGTCGCCGCGTACGCCATCGTCGCGGATGCGGAAGGTCGAGTGCTGCTCGCGCACTGGAACGAGGGCCGCCACGCCGCCTGGACCCTGCCGGGAGGAGGATTGGAGCCCGGCGAAGACCCTGAACGCGCCGCGCGCCGGGAAGTGCTGGAGGAGACCGGCTTCCGGGTGGTCCTCGACGAGCTGCTCGGCATCCACTCCCGCGTGATCCCCGCCACCGATCGCCTCACCGGCGATGCCGCCGGTCCGCTCCAGGCGCTGCGGATCGTCTACCGCGCCCACATCACCGGCGGACGGCTGCGCGACGAGGTCGGCGGATCCACCGACAAGGCCGAGTGGTTCTCGCTCGAGCAGATCGAGGCGCTCCCGCGGGTGAAACTCGTCGACATCGGGCTGCGGATGGCCGGGCTGCGGGATCGACCCTGACCCGGGATGGATCAGGACGGCGGGCTCAGCTCGCGAAGGCGGCGGCGTACTCCGGCGCCGGAGGAATCTCCTCGATGACGTCGACGAGTACTCCGCCCGGACCTTCGAAGATGAAATGCCGCTGTCCGAACGGCTCGTCGCGCAGGTCCAGTCGCATCTCGACCTCTGCGGATTCCGCGAGCCGCCGGTACTCCCCCGCGGCGTCGTCGACCTCCACGTTCAGCAGCAGTCCGGACGCCGTCCCGCGGTGCCCGGCGGGGATCGTCGGGTGGTCGGCCTGGAGGAAGGCGACCTCGTGCGGACCGTGTCGCAGACTCACGTACCAGTCGGCTCCGAAGGTCTCCTCGAATCCGAAACTCCGGATGAAGAAGTCCGCCGCCTCCCGGGGCTCGGCGGTCTGAACGACGGGGTAGAAAGCGGTCAGTGCCATGGTGACTCCTTTACGTACATTGTGAACGTAAAGGAGGATACATGCGATGTGCACGTAAAGTAAGGGGATGCCACGCGCATCTGCCGCCGACGCGGCCCGCACCGCCCAGCGCATCCTCGACGCGGCCATCGACCGGTTCACCGCCGACGGGTATGCCGCCGCCTCCGTCGACGACATCGCGCGCGCTGCAGGGGTGACCCGGGGTGCGGTGTACCACCACTACGCCGACAAGCGCGGCCTCCTGCGTGCCGCGGCCCGGGCGGGGCACGAGCGCGTCGCGGCCGCCGTGGTTCGCCGCGCGGACGGCGAAACCGAGCCGGCGGAGCAGCTGCGGGCGGGATGCCATGCCTTCGTCGACAGCATCACCACCGACACCGCGGCCCGCCTCCTTCTGGTCGAGGCACCCGCCGTGCTCGGATGGTCGGAGTGGCGAGGACTGGATGCCGCGGCATCCGTCGCCGAGCTGCGTGAGGCGGTCGCCCTGGTGGCCCCGGCGAGCGACGTGGCGGCCCTCACGCAGTTGCTCTCCGGGGCGATGAACGAGGGCGCGCTGTGGCTCATGGAACGCGTCGGCGACGCGGAGGCGCGCGCAGCCCTCCACCGGTCCCTGGACCGGCTGATCGACGCGGTGGTCAGCTCGCCGGCGCCGCCACGGTGATGTCGGCGACCGTCGCGCCGTAGGCGGCGAGAAGCGCATCGGCGTCGACGAACAGGCTGTAGCCGTGCGCGCCCGCCCCCATCGCGATGCGTCGTCCCCGGATGCTCTCGTCGGCATACACCGGCCAGTCGGTGGTGCTGCCGATCGGGACGATCGTTCCGCGGGCATACCCCGTCGCCGCCAGCGCCCGCTCCGCGTCGGGGAGCTGGAGCCGGTTGACTCCGACCACTGCACGCAGCTTCGGCCAGGAGATCGCCCGGTCGCCGGGCACGAGCGCGAACAGATACGTGTCGTCCGCCCGTTTCACCACGAGCGTCTTGACGATGTCGGCGGGCGTCAGGCCCAGAAGGTCCGCTGCCTCGGTGAGGCTGGATGCGGCGGGCCGCCGAACCAACTCCACCTCGAGGCCGCGCGCGGCAGCCGCGTCACGGACCCTCGAGGTGGAGTCATCGCTCACGCGTCAGGCGCGCGCAGCGGGTCGTCGGCGACCCAGAGCTCGTCGTCGGCGCGCAGGGTCTGCCAGGCGGCGTAGACGACGCCGGCCGCAGCGGCGATCCCGAGAAGGATCGCGATGACCCCGCCGGCGCCCATGCCCGAGCGCTTGGGCTCGGCGAACTTCGCCGACAGCGCCTTGGTCGCCTTCTTGCCGTACTTGTCGGCCTTTTTCGCGTAGGTCTTCGCGTCCGGCAGGGCCAGGCCGCGGCCGGAGGCCAGACGTGCGCGGGTGTCGTGCGCTGCATCCCACACCGACATGGCGGACCCGACGACCGCACCCGCGGTGGGGACGACCTTGTCGGTCAGCAGGTGACGCGACAGCTGCACGCTCTTGTCCACGTAGGGAGCGGCGTACTTGCCGTAGCTCTGCTGTACGACGGGGACCACCTGCTCGCGGCCGTAGTTGCCGATCTGGCGCCCGGCCTCGCGGGCGACGTTCGCGCTCTGGTTCAGCAGCACCTGCTGCGATTCCCAGAGCTTGGTCGCCTGCTCCTGGAGCTTGCGGAGTTCTTTCTTACGCTTGCGGCTGACGCTCACGGTTGTGCCCTCCCGATCGATGGGACGTATCCGCCCATCTTGCCAGACGCGGCCTCCGACGGACGGAGGGGCTTGCAGATAACTCTGCGAGAATGTACCCATGCCTTCCCACAGCGCCGTCGCCACCATCCACACCAACCACGGCGACATCGTCGTCAACCTCTTCGGGGATCAGGCTCCCCGCACCGTGCAGAACTTCATCGGACTCTCCGATGGATCGCAGGCGTGGACGCATCCCGCGACCGGCCAGCCGGGTGAGGGACCGCTGTACTCCGACGTCATCTTCCACCGCATCATCCCCGGCTTCATGATCCAGGGCGGCGACCCGCTCGGCCAGGGCGTGGGCGGACCGGGCTACAACTTCAACGACGAGATCAGCCCCGAACTGGACTTCAACGCCCCGTACAAGCTGGCGATGGCCAACGCCGGGATGCGCCGCAACGCCATCACGGGCCAGCTCGAGGGCACCAACGGCTCGCAGTTCTTCATCACCACCGACCCGACCCCGTGGCTGCAGGGCAAGCACACCATCTTCGGCGAGGTCGCCGACGACGCCTCCAAGGCCGTCGTGGACGCCATCGCGGCCGTGCCCACGGCGGCGGGCGACCGCCCGATCGAGCCGGTGGTCATCAGCTCGATCGACGTCGTTCCGGTCTGAGCCGAGGGCCCCGGCGGTGACCACGGACGAGTTCCACCGCAACCGCGACAACTTCTGCTATCGGCATCCCGACCGGCAGAGTTTCGTCCTGTGCCAGCGCTGCCTGCGCACGATCTGCCCGGAGTGCCAGACGCAGGCCGCCGTCGGGGTCATCTGCCCGGAGTGCCTCGCCGAGCAGCGCGCGGCGGCGACACCGGCGCAGCGCAAGGCCGAGCGGCGCTGGTCGCGTCCCGCGGCGATGACCGCGGTGAGCGGGCGCCCCACGGTGACATACGCCATCATCGCCGTCACGGCGCTGGTGTTCGTCGTGACCCTGATCCCGGGGATCGGGCGGGTCGTCGAGGGGTACCTGTCGTTCTACGCGCCCGCGATCTATCCACAGGTCAGCGGTGTCTTCCAGCCGTGGCGCGTGCTGACGGTCGCCCTGGTCCACAGCGGGTTCTGGCACGTGGGTCTGAACATGCTCGCGCTGTGGTTCATCGGCCGGAGCCTCGAGCCGCTCCTGGGCGCCGCACGTTTCCTCCTGCTGTACGTGCTCAGCGCAGCGGGGGGATCCGTCGCCGTCGCGCTGCTGGCACCGAACGTGCCCGTGGTGGGAGCCTCCGGGGCGATCTTCGGTCTGTTCGGCGCCTTGCTGGTGATCGGGCGGCATCTGGGCGCGAATATCCGCGTGATCGCGATCCTGATCGGCGTGAACTTCGCGCTGCCGTTCGTGCTGGCGCTTCTCTCCGCGGCCGGAACCGGATCCTTCGCGGGGGCGCTTTCGGCCATCCAGATCTCGTGGCAGTCGCACCTGGGCGGGCTCATCGTGGGAGCCGCCGTCGGGCTGATCTACGCACGCACCCGCGCGGCGCGACAGGCGCGGCTGAGGGTGGGTCTGCTCATCGCGCTGACGGGAGTGCTGGTCGGGCTCCTCGCCCTTCCGCCGGTTCTCTACACGTGAGGGGACCGGCGGTTATCCACAGGTCTATCCACACATGGGGACAAAATCACACGCGTGTAATTAGCGCCAGCGGGTGGTCATCAGGAAGCCGATGAACGCGATGCCGAAGCCGATCGCGAGGTTCCACGCGCCGATGCCCGGGATCGGAAGATTGGTTCCGCTCAGGTAGAAGACGAGCACCCAGATCAAGCCGATCACCATGAGGCCCAGCATGACCGGCTTGAACCAAACCGGGTTGGGTGCCGCAGCACCTTCGCTGCGCTCGGCGATCGGGTCGTCGCCGTTGCCAGTTCGTGCCATGCCGACAGTCTAGCTGGCAGCTGCCGCATAGCCTGCGGCTCTAAGATCGCAACCGTGATGGCGAGCGAGACGGTGGTGACCCGGCGTGCAGGACGTGCACGGCCGCGGCGACGCGTCTCCATCGTCGGGATCCTCGGCGAGGTGCTCATCACCATCGGTGTCGTGGTGCTCCTCTACGTCGCGTGGCAGCTGTGGATCGGCGACGTGATCTACGCGGCGGAGAAGAACCGGGCCGGCGTCGAGCTGTCCGAGCAGTGGCAGCAGGAGGTGGCCCCGGTGGTTCCCACCGACGAGCCGGCGCCCGAGGAGACGGATGCTCCCACCGAGCCCGCTGCGGTTGAGCCGGTGATCCTCCCGCAGCCCGCGGATGCCGAGATCTTCGGAGTCATGCACATCCCGCGCTTCGGCGCGGACTACGCCATGCCGATCGCCGGGGGTGTGAGCCGCCCCCGGACCCTCGACCCCATCGGCATCGGTCACTACCCCGACACGGCGATGCCCGGGGAGGTCGGCAACTTCGCCCTCGCCGCGCACCGGACGACTTTCGGCAAGCCGTTCAACCGCATCGCGGAGCTGCGTGTTGGCGATCCGATCGTCGTCGAGACGAAAGAGGGCTGGTACACCTACCGCTTCCGTACGCTGGAGTACGTCACACCCGATGCGGTGGACGTGCTGCTGGATGTCCCGCAGCGGCCCGAGGTCCCGGCGGGAGAGCGGTACATCACTTTGACCAGCTGCAGTCCGATGAATTCCATGGCGGAGCGGATCGTGGGCTACGGCCTGTTCGAATCCTTCATGCCCCGCACCGGCGACGCGGTGCCGCCCGCGCTGACCGAGGCGGCGAGCTGATGTACGCCGCACTGTGGCGGGTGCTCCCCGGGCCGTGGTGGGTGCGCGTGCTGATCCTGCTGATCCTTGCGACCGCCATCGTGTACGGGCTGTTCATGTGGGTGTTCCCGTGGGTGAGCCAGTTCGTCAACCCGCAAGACGTCACCGTCCAGTGAGTGGCTTCCGCGTGGTCGTGGTGGACAACCATGACAGCTTCGTGCACACCCTGGCCGGCTACATCCGGCAATTGGGTGCGGACGTGGAGCTGATCGAGGCCGACGCAGTCGACCCGCACGACGCGGCATCCGTCGTGTCGCACGCGGACGCGGTGCTCGTCTCCCCCGGACCGGGCGACCCGGAACACGCCGGCGCGTCGATCGACATCGTCCGCGCGGCCGCGGAGCGCGATGTGCCCCTGCTCGGGGTGTGTCTCGGACACCAGGCCATCGGCGTCGCCTTCGGCGCCACCGTGGGCCACGCACCCGAGCTCATGCACGGCCTGACCTCGCTCGTCGAACACGACGCCACCGGCCTCTTCCGGGGCCTTGCCCGCCCCATGGTCGCCACGCGGTACCACTCCCTCACGATCGTCCCCGAGTCGCTGCCGCCGGAACTGGCGGTCACGGCGGTCACGGAGTCGGGTGTGATCATGGGCGTCGCCCACCGCAGCGCGCCGATCCAGGGCGTGCAGTTCCATCCCGAGAGCATCCTCACCGAGGGCGGTCACCGGCTCCTGGGCAATTGGCTGGCCTCGGCAGGCCTCGCCGAAGCCGAGGAACGCGGGCGCCGGCTGCACCCGCGAGGGGCGGTCACGGCCCCGTGCACACCGTGAGGACGATCTCCGAATGGATCGGCACCTCACCCGGACCGATCGACTGACGCGACACCGTCGGGGTCGCCGCCGCCGGGCACGCCGGGTCTTCCTCCGTGACGACGGTCAGCTGGATCTCGGGGCTCTGCAGCTCGCGGGTCGCGGCGTCCAGGGTGTAGCCGGCGTAATCGACGATCACGACGCGGCCGGTGGCCACGACGAGGTTCACCGTGGTCCCCAGCGGCACGGTGGCGCCCTCGGGCTGATCCGTCTCGAGCACCGTCCCGCCCGCCGCGCTCGGGTCGTTGCGCTGACGGATCGCGCCCACGGTCAGGCCGGCGTCGGTGATCGCCTGCCGGGCCGACTCCTCGGGGAGCCCGGCGAGGGTCGGCACGGTCGCCGTCTCCTCGCCGCGGGAGACGTAGACCGTCACTTCGTTCCGCCGCGCCACCGAGATGCCGGCGGCCGGGTCGGTGCGGATGACGTTGCCCTCGGCGACCGTCGCGCTGGATTCGTCGACGCGGATCGGCACGAGGTCTTCGGCGAGCAGCAGTTCCTCGGCGCGGTCCCACGCGACATCCGACACATCGGGCACGATGCGCGCGTTGCCGGGCACCTCGGTGGCCGGGCGGATCGACATGGTCCAGATCAGCACCGAGACCAGGAGCACGGCCAGCAGGGCGACTCCGGCCCAGATCCACGCCACCGGGGGGCCGGACTGCGTGCGACGCATGGTGGTGTCGGTGCTCAGCTGCCGCAGCGACCGTGCCGTCTCCGCCGCGTGCCGCGGGTTGGGTCCGTAGAGCTCGCTCGTCAGGGCGCCCAGCTGCTTCTTGCTGGGCTCCTTGCCGTCGACGGTGGCATCCAGCGCGGCACGGAAGCTCGCCGCATCCGGGAACCGCTGGAACGGATCCTTCGCCAATGCGCGCAGCACGACGGCATCCAGTGCGCGCGGGACCGTGTCGGTGATCTCCGACGGCGGCACGGGCGCTTCGCTGACGTGCTGGTAGGCCACCGCGACCGGCGACTCACCGCGGAAGGGAGGACGGCCGGTGAGCAGCTCGTAGAGCACGACGCCGGTGGAGTACAGGTCGGCGCGGGCGTCGACGGGTTCGCCCTTGGCCTGCTCGGGGGAGAAGTACGACGCCGTGCCGAGGATGGTCGTGGTCTCGGCGACCGTCGAGGAGGAATCCGACACGGCACGGGCGATGCCGAAGTCCATCACCTTCACCTGACCGGCATCGGTGACCATGACGTTGCCGGGCTTGATGTCGCGGTGCACCACACCGGCGCGGTGGGAGAACTCCAGCGCCTCCAGGATGCCGTCGACGTAGCGTCGCGCGTCGTCGACGGAGACCGGACCCTCGGAGATGACGTCCTTCAGCAGCTTGCCGTGGACGAGCTCCATGACGATGTAGGGCACCGGGTGCTGGGCGCCGTCGGTGCCGACCTCGGAATCCTCGCCCGCGTCGAAGACGCGCACGATCGCCGGGTGCGCCATGCGCGAGGCGGCCTGGGCCTCCAGCCGGAAGCGGGTGCGGAACGCAGCATCCTCCGCCAGTTCCCGTCGGAGGATCTTGATCGCCACCGCCCGGCCGAGGGTGACGTCGTACCCGCGGTACACGCTGGCCATGCCGCCTCGCCCGATGAGCTCATCGATGCGGTAGCGGCCGGACAGCACGCGTGTCTCGGTCGTCACGGTGCACTCCCCAGGTGGTGGAACAAGAGGCTAGTTTATTCCCCGTCGGTCGTCGGCGAAGGGTCCGGGGTCGGGGCCGCGGCGATCGAGACCTGCGACGTGGGCGAAGGTCCCGACTCGCGCTGCCCGCCCTGCCCGCTGCACAGGGCGACGTAGCTGGCGGTGATGTTCCCGGTGGCGGGCACCTGGATGTCGGCGGACTGCTCACCGGCGCCGAAGCTGCGCTGGGTCGTGCCGTCGGCGGCGAAGATCGCTCCCGTGATGGTCACGGTGTAGCCGCTCAGGGTGCCGGTGCCGCTCGGGCACGTGAACCCGTCCCACGACACCGTCGCCGTCCCGCCCGAGGGCGCGGGGTTCGGGGTCACGGTGGGCCCGTTCCCGGGGCTGGGGATCTGCGTCTGCTCCACGAAGCACGTCACCGTCAGCGCCTGGCCCTCATCGAGGTTTCCGCGCGCGGGATCGGTGGATTCGACCGTGCCGACCTGTTCCGCGCTGGGCGCCGCGGAGCCGTCGGCCCGGCTGGCCCGCAGACCCGCGTCGTTGGCGGCCTGGATGGCGGCGTCGCAGCTCATGCCGATGAGCCCGAGCGAGTCGAGGTTCACGGTCGCGGTCGTGGGTTCCGGTGTGGGCGTGTCTCTCGGCGTCGGTGTCCGGGGCGTGCTCGAGGTGGTGGAGCTCTCCGGGGCGGGGTCGCCCTGGTTCACGAAGAACGCGATGAGCGTGCCGCCGAGCACGAGCACGAGCAGGGCGATGAGGGCGATGAGCGGCCACGTCCACGGGCTGCGCTTGCGCTTCTTCTCCGCCGCATCCTCTTCCGGAGCCGGCGTGGTGGTGGCCAGGGTCGGGGAGGGGAGGAGGCGCGTGGCGGCCGCGGTGTCACCGCCGGCCGTGAGCAGCTGGGTGACGTCGTCGGCAGCGGCAGCCCCGCCGACCGCGGGGACGGCCGCGATCGCGGCGGTGAGGTCGCCTCGGCGCAGCGCCGACGCCGCGCGGGAGACGGCGGCGGCCGAGGCGGGCCGCTCCTCCGGCTTCTTGGCGATCATCGCCATGACCAGTCGCTGCACCGGCTCGGGGACGGTGGGCGGAAGCGGTGGCGGCTGCTCGTTGATCTGCGCCATCGCGATCGCGACCTGCGACTCCCCGGTGAACGGGCGCTTGCCGGCGAGGCATTCGTACGCGACGATGCCGAGGGAGTAGATGTCGGTGGCCGGCGATGCGGGGTGCCCCGACGCCTGCTCCGGCGAGAGGTACTGCACCGTTCCCATGACCTGACCGGTCGCGGTGAGCGGGACCTGGTCGGCGATGCGCGCAATGCCGAAGTCGGTGATCTTGACCCGTCCGTCGGGCGTGATCAGCAGGTTGCCCGGCTTGATGTCACGGTGGACGAGACCGGCGGCATGGGCGGCCTGCAGGGCGGCGGCCGTCTGCGCGACGATGTCGAGCGTCTTGTCGGTGGGCAGCGTGCCCTCGCGCTCGAGGATCGTGGAGAGCGCCTCGCCCGGGACGAGCTCCATCACCAGGAACGCGCTGCCGTTCTCCTCGCCGTAGTCGAAGACGCTCGCGATGCCCTCGTGGTTGACCAGCGCGGCGTGGCGGGCCTCGGCGCGGAAGCGCTCCAGGAAGCCCGGATCGCCCATGTACTCGTCCTTGAGGATCTTGATCGCGACCGTCCGTCCGATGACGTGATCGGTCGCCTCCCAGACCTCGCCCATCCCCCCGATCGCGACTCGCGACTCGAGTTCGTAGCGTCCGCCGAAGGTCACACCCTGTGTCGGTCTCATCTACCCAGCACCGCCTCCATGACCTTCTTCGCGATGGGAGCGGCGATGGTGTCTCCGCTGCCCGACTGTCCTTGTCCTCCGCCGGCTTCGACCACAACCGCCACGGCGACCTGCGGGTCATCCGCCGGCGCGAAGCCGGTGAACCAGAGCGTGTAAGGGCGGTCGCCGTTCTCCGCGGTGCCCGTCTTACCGGCCACCTCGACCCCGTCTATTCTTGCACCGGAGGCCGCACCCTCACGGACATTGGCGACCATCATGCCCGCCAGCTCGTCCGCGAGCGTCTCCTCGAGGGCACGGCCGTACTCGGTGCTGTCGAAGGTCTCCTGCACCGTCAGATCGGGGCCGATGACGGCGTCCACCATCCGCGGGTTCATCACGACCCCGCCGTTGGCCACGCCCGCCGACACCATCGCCATCTGCAGCGGCGTCGCGATGACCTGGCCCTGACCGAAGCCGGTCAGCGCGGTCTGCGCGTCATCCAGTCCGCTGGGGTAGGACGAGGGCGTCGAGGTGAGCGGCAGCTCGAAGGCGCGGTTGAAACCGTACTTCTCCGCCTCCTCGCGGATCGCGTCATCCCCCAGGCGCACCGCCAGCTCGGCCATGGGGATGTTGCAGCTGAGGCGCAGGGCGGTGGCGATCGTGACCTCTTCGCCCGGACCGCACGTGCCGCCGCCGGCGTTACGCACGGTGCGGGATGACTGCGGCAGCTGGTACAGCGCCGGGTTGGGCAGCGTCGAATCGGGCGTGTAGTCCCCCGACGCCAGCGCGGCGGAGACGACGACGAGCTTGAACGTCGAACCCGGCGGGTTGAGGTCTCCGGCGATCGCGCGGTCGGCGAGGGGATCGGCGGGGTCGTCCAGGAGCGCCTGGTACGCCGCCTCGACCGCTTCGGTGTCGTGGGAGGCGAGCGCGTTCGTGTCGTAGCTGGGGCTCGTGGCCATCGCCAGCACGCGCCCGGTGTCGGGCTCGATGGCGATGACGGCACCCTGCAGCCCGGCAAGGGCGTCGAAGGCGGCGCGCTGGACCACAGGGTCCAGGGAGGTCTCCACGTTGGATCCGCGCGGCGGCTGACCGGTCACGATCCGGTCGAGCCGGGAGAGGAACTGCGAGTCCGCGGTGCCGCTGAGGGCCTGCGTCATGGCCTGCTCGAGCCCGCGTGCAGAGCCCAGCACAGGGTTGATGTATCCGGTCACGGGGGCCCACATGTCGGCATCGACATACACGCGCTGCCAGCTGTAGACGTCGTCGGAGGGCACGGACGATGCGATGGCCGTGCCGCCGGCGATGATCGATCCGCGCTGGATCTCATAGGAGTCGTACAGTGCCCGGGTGTTGGCCGGGTTGCGGGCCAGGTCGTCGGCCTGCACGACCTGGATGACGCTGGTCGACCCGAACAGGGCGAGGAACATCACCAGCATGAGGATGCTGAGGCGGCGGAGTTCCTTGGTCATCCGATCACCACCCGGGGTCGGCTGCGCACGGCGTCGGAGATGCGCAGGAGGAGCGCGACGATGAGCCAGTTGGAGATGAGCGAGGATCCTCCCGCGGTGAGGAACGGTGTGGTCAGGCCGGTCAGGGGGATCAGCCGCGTGACGCCGCCGACCATGATGAACACCTGCAGCGCGATCGTGAACGACAGCCCCGTGGCCAGGAGCTTGCCGAAGTCGTCCTGTCCGGCCAGGCCGATCCGCACGCCGCGGCTGGCGAACACCATGTACAGGCACAGGATCGCGAAGACCCCCACGAGCCCCAGCTCTTCGCCGAGGCTCGGCAGGATGTAGTCGCTCTGCGACAGCGGCGTCAGGTACGGCCGCCCCTGACCCAGGCCCGTGCCGATCAGTCCGCCCTGAGCGAGGCCGAAGATGCCCTGCACGAGCTGGTAGCTGCTGCCGTTGATGAGGTCGGGGTTGAACGCATCCAGCCAGTTCGAGAAGCGCGCGCCCACGTAGGGCAGCACGCGTGAGGCCAGGAACGCGCCGCCGCCGGCGAGGACGACGCCGATGAGCACCCAGCTCGTCTTGCCGGTGGCCACGTACAGCATCGCGACGAACATGCCGAACAGCAGCAGTCCGGTACCGAGGTCGCGCTGGAGCACGATGATGCCGAGCGAGATCAGCCAGATGACCAGCAGCGGGCCGAGCTCCCGCGCGCGCGGCCACGTCATCCACAGGAACCGCGTGCCGACGGAGGTGAGGCTCTCGCGCGTGCGGACGAGGTACCCGGCGAAGAAGACCGCCAGGGAGATCTTCGCCAGCTCGCCGGGCTGGAACTGGAACAACCCGCCGACCGAGACCCACACGTCGGCGTTCTGGTTGGTGCCCAGACCCGGGACGAAGGGCAGCAGAAGCAGCAGGACGCCGGCCAGGCCGAACAGGTAGGTGTAGCGGAACAGCACGCGGTAGTTGCGCAGCAGCAGGACCAGGGCCAGCGCGCCGCCGATCGCGAGCGCCGACCACGCGAGCTGCCGCGTCGACGAGGCACCCCACCCCAGGTGGTCGCGCGCGATGTCGATGCGGTAGATCTCGGCGATCCCCAGGCCCGTCAGGAGCGTCGCGATCGGGAGCACGAACGGGTCGGCGTCGCGCGCGCGCAGCCGCAGGACGACGTGCAGTGCGAGGGCGAGGGCGGCGGGGAGCGCGCCGTACAGGGCGACATCGGTGCCGGGCGTGCGGCCGGTGCCCAGATCGACCAGCGTCACGGCGGCGAGGTTGAGCACGAGGGCGAACAGCAGCAGCGCCAGCTCGCGGTTGCGCTGGGTCTGCGGGACGCGCAGGAGCTTGAGCGCCCGCACGACGGCGGTATCGGTGCTCACGCCGTCGGCCGGAGCGGACGGGCGGGCAAGAGGCGTGCCGGCGGCCATCAGTTCTCCGCTCCCGCCATCTCGCGCAGGCGATCCACGATCAGCTCCGCGTCGGACAGTGAGCGCGCCGAGATCGTGCGCTCGACGGTGGCGCGTTCGAAGTCGGGCAGATCCGCCAGGGCGATGCCGGTGTCTTCGTGCGGGGTGGACAGGGGGATGGGGCCGATCGACTGCTGGACGCCGCGGTACACGACCACGGTGTCGTCGTCGGCGCCGATGTAGTAGCGGGTCTGCGTCCAGTTGTAGCCGACGGCCAGTGCGGCGGCGATGGCGGCCAGCACCAGGACGAATCCGACGATCCACCCGATGCGGCGCCGCCGCGCCCGTCGACGGTCCTCCTCGATGAGCTCCTCGAGGAACTCCGCATCCGGCTCGAAGTGCGTCGGCTCGTTGGCGGCCTGACGGTTCGGGTGCAGCCAGCTGCTGCGCCCGGGGCGGGCGGCGGGCACCTCCACGCCGATGGGGTTCGACGCCGAGCCGACGATCGAGGGTGTGCCCAGGAACACCGGATGCTGGCCGCCGACGTCGACGATCACGATCGTGACGTTGTCGGGGGCGCCGCCGTCCAGAGCGTGCTTGAGCAGCAGGTCGGCGGTGCGACCGGGGGCGAGGCCCTGGCTCAGCGCCTTGGCCGTGTGCGCATCATCCAGCACTCCCGACAGACCGTCGGAGCACAGCAGCCACCGGTCTCCCGGCTGCGTCGGCATGATGAACGTGTCGACCTCGGGGTCGGGGTCCATGTCGCCCAGCACGCGCATGAGCACCGAGCGGCGCGGGTGGTAGCGCGCCTCCTCGGGCGTGATGCGGCCGGAGTCCACGAGGCGCTGGACGAACGTGTGGTCGGTCGTGATCTGAGTGAGCGCGCCCTCGCGGTAGAGGTAGATGCGGGAGTCGCCGATGTGGGCGATGACGGCGTAGTCGTCGACCATGACCAGCGCGCTGACGGTCGTGCCCATACCGGCCAGCTCAGGGCGGCGGCCGACGGTCTCGATCAGCTCGGTCGCGGTGTCGGCGATCGAGTCGCGCAACGCCAGCTCTGCTTCGGCGGTGGAGGAGAACGGCTGGTCGAGGAGCGCGAGCCGGGCGATCGCGAGGCTCGAGGCGACATCTCCGCCCGCGTGGCCGCCCATGCCGTCGGCCACGACGAACAGGTTCGACCCGGCGTAGCCGGAGTCCTGGTTGTTGGAGCGCACCTTGCCGGTGTGTGAGATGGCGGCGCTCGAGCCCTGGAAGACCATGGAGGATCCGGTGCTTACTTCCGCAGCTCGAAGGTCGTCGCGCCGACCTTGATGGGCGCACCGATCTTCACCGGGACGGGAGCGGCCACGCGGGTGCCGTCATGGAACGTGCCGTTGGTGGAATCCAGGTCCTGGATCATCCACTTGTCGCCCCACAGCACGAGGCGCGCGTGGTGGCTGGAGGTGTAGTCGTCGCGGATGACGAGGGCCGACTCGCTGGACCGGCCGATCGTGAGCGGCTCGTTGCCCAGGGGCAGCTCGACACCGGCCTTCGGTCCGCTCGTGATGACGATGCGGGAGACGGTGCTGGTCGTCGCGGCACCCCCGGGCGCAGCATCCCTCGCCTTCGAGGCCGGCGCGGGACGTCCCACCGGCTCGGTGACGCCCGCCGGCCCCGCGGTGGCGGCCGCTGCCGCTGCCGGGGCGGGCTCGGGGAGTTTCCGCACCTTGACGCCGAACAGATCGGCGCGCAGCGAGTAGACGACGGCGAAGACGAAGAACCACAGCAGCAGCAGGAATCCGATGCGCAGCAGCAGGAGGGTGAGTTCGCTCACGCGGAGGGACCCCTCTCGGGCAGGCCGAACGCACGCGTCGCGTCCGCGTCGGCGCTGCGCGGACGGGCCGGCGCCGCCTGCGGGACCACGCGGAAGACGATGTCGGTGCGGCCGATCGTGACGGTGGAATCGGGGGGCAGCGGGGCTTCGGAGATCTTCTGGCCGTTCAGCTGCGTGCCGTTGGTGGACTTCAGGTCGCGCACCATGGCGCGCTCGCCGTCCCACAGGATCTCCACGTGCCGGCGGCTGGTGCCCGCATCCGGGATCGTGATGTCGGCGTCGCTGCCGCGCCCGATCACGGTGCGTGCCTTCACGAGCGGATGCCGCTGCCCGTCGATGTCCACCACCCCGCGCCACGACACCGTGCCGGCGGCCGTTTCCGAGTCCACGCGGAGCGTGCCGGTGGAGAGCGACTCGTCTCGCGTGAGGGAGATGCCCACCGGCCCGGCGAACGAATAGCCCTGCGTGCGGGCGTGCGCTTTCACGAGGGTGTCGAGCTCATCGCCGAGCGCGGCGCCGAGCTGCGCCATCCGTTCGTCGTCGGTGGGGGAGAGGCGCACCGTGAAGGTGTTGGGGGCCAGGATGCGGTCGCGGCTGACCACCGCGGCCTTCTTGTCGAGTTCGCTGCGCAGGGCGGAAGCGATCTCCACGGGCTGGATGCCGCTGCGGAAGGTCTTCGCGAAGGCGCTGTTGACAGCGCGTTCGAGACCCTTCTCGAAACTGTCGAGTAGTCCCACGAGACTCCTTCAGGCAGGCAGACCGGTGGGTACATCGTAGTCAGGGCGGCTGGGGAGGCCATGGACGCCGCTCTCCGGCTCGCCCGCCGCATCCGCTTCGCCGTTCAGAACTCAGGAGAATCCGGGGGTTTCCGGGGTGGTGGGGGTCGGATGTGGCGGAATCTCCTGAGTTCTGAACGGTGGTGCCGCCGGACCCGCTTCCGCCGGCTGGCCGTTGGCCTCGCTCCTCTTGCGCGGGCTGCCCCGTTCAGAACTCAGGAGGATCTGACGTTTTCCGGGGTTATGGGGGGCGGATGTGGCGCGATCTCCTGAGTTCTGAACGGTGGACCGGGGGAGCGCTTTGCGGTGGCGGGCGTGGGCCGTGATATCCTCGGGAAGTTGAGTGCGCGGGATCCGTTCCGCGCCTCGCGCGAGTGGCGGAATAGGCAGACGCGCTGGCTTCAGGTGCCAGTGCCCGAAAGGGCGTGGGGGTTCAACTCCCCCCTCGCGCACAGCGGGGCCTTGTATGTGAAATACAGGGCCCATGTGCTTCGACATACAGAGAAAGACCCGGCGAGAGCGAGATGCTCCGGCCGGGTTCTTTTGTTTCCGCTTCCGCGCTGGTGGACCGTTCCGGCATGGGAAGTTGCGTTCGCAACATAATGCACTTGCGGGCGAGCTCGCCGCGCAAGTCGTTGGTTTGAACTTCCGGGAGAGTCGATGCCCCAGTCCGTCAGAGCCGTGGCGTCGGTCCTGCCGCCGCAGTTCCGGTTCATGGGCGCCCTTTACGTGTGTGGGTTCGTGATCACCGGTTTCCTTTCGTTCGGCATCGCGTTTGCGCCCCTAGCAGCCGGTGAACCGGCCCAACCGCGGTGGATCATGCTCCCGTTCGGATTCCTGATCGTGGCGATCGTTCTCTCGGTGGTCGTCCTCCGCCACCGCGGGCTGAAGGATGCAGCCGAAGCGCAGGTGGAACGAGACGGCGGAAGGGTTTATCTTCTGTCGGCTGCCGCGATCTCGAAACAGTTGGGGCCGAAGAATCTGATCGCGCAGCTCGATCACCGCGCCAGCGGCGGATGGTTGTGGCTGGGAGAGGACTCTCTGAAGGTCTGGATCCGCGACGCGGGCGAGGTGCGAGTCGTGCCAGCCGGCGACCTCACCGGCGTCGCCGAGGTGCATGTGCTGGGCGGTGTGCTGACGGACACGCAGCTGGCGGTGTGGTTCTCGGACGGAAGCGTGCTCGAGGCCGTCCCGACCCGGTACGGGATCCGCAGCATGTTCCCCTACGGCAGAAGCCGTCTGCGTGCGCTGGCCGACCGGATCGACGCTCTGCCGTCATCCCGCCCCGCCGACGGCTTCTCGCGTTGATACTGCAACGCTACGGCGTTCCTGAAGGCCGCCGACAGTGACAAACCGCTCCCCTCTACGGCATCATCGACGGGACATCGACCTGCCGGTCGGTGCTTCGTCATCGTCGAGAGCAGTTGTGCCATGACTGATGATTCCACCCCGCCTCTGCAGCTTTCCCGCGCGCGGGGGAAAATCGGAACGGCCGCGTTCGTGGCTGCGATAATCGTCGGCGTGTCCGTCGCCGGGGCCATCGTGAACGCACGCCTAGGGGCTTCTCCGGGGGCTGTCGTCGGATGGGTAGGATTGGCGATTCCGCTGCCGGCCGCTCTCGCCCTGATGATGGCGACCAGCCACCGCGGTCTTGCACGGCAAGCCGATGCCCGCGGCGCTCAGGTCGTCTGTCTGTTCACCCGGGGATACGCGTTCGACGCGTCAACGGGCCGCGAACACCGTATCGGCGAAGGTTGGATACAGATGACGAACGGGACCCCCGAGATCCGGACTGCCGATGGTGGGCCTCCCGAGTCCGTCACCATTCCGGGTGCCGTGACGGTGCAGCGCGAGCATTTCCTGTCGCCGTTGATCGCCCTGCCCTCGCTGACCCTTCGCTCACCCGATGGTTCGGTCATCGAGTTGGAACTCGCCCGGACTGGTTTCCGTTCGCTGTCGGGCCCGTCCAACAAGTACGTGGATGAGGTCGCGGCGAGGATCTCCGCCGCACTTCACCAGGCCGTACCGTGAATCATGGCAACCACGTGGCGGCGGGTCGCGATCGGCGTCGTCGTGGGGTGGTTTCGCCGCCTACTGGGCGTCGATCGCGTTCGTGTGGCGGGTTCCGCTGTGGGGATACGTCGTGGGCGGGGTCGCGTGGCTGGCTGCGATCAGTGCGCTGTCGATCCGCGGGCGTCGTCGGCCGTCGGAGGCGGACCTCGTCGCGTCCGACCCCTACTCCGATGCCTACCTCGGACGCTCGGCCGCGACGCACCCGCACAGGGAGCCGGCCCAGTCCTCCCAGATCGACGAGTCATTCCGACCCGACCCGCTGCGCCTGCCGCCGGCGGATGAGACGAAGTCGCCGGGCCACTGACCCCGGTCGGTGAGGCCTACTCGAGCGTCGGCGGCAGGACGTAGCGGAGGGCGCCGTCGGCGGATGGCGTCGCCGGGGTGAACCCGATCCGCTCGAGCATCGCCTCCGGCGGCGCCTCGGATGCGGACACCCGCGCGTACAGCGGCCGCTCCGGCTCCAGGGTTGCGAGCAGACGTACGGTATGGCCGCCCACTTCTCGCCCGCGCGCGTGCGGGGCGATCCACCACGCCACTTCGCGCTCGCCGTCGACGGTGTACGCGGCCGCTGCTCCGGCGAAGGCGCCACTGTCGGTCACGACCTTGATCCAGGCGTCCGGATCCTGCCGCTGCCGGGCCACCCACTCGTCGATCTCGTCCCGATCGGCGGCGCCCACACCGGCAGGAGCGACCTCGTCCGGATCGATCAGAACTGCGCCCACGGCGTCCAGATCGTCGTCGTCGAGGTCGCGCAGATCGATGTGGGCCACGCCGACACCCTACGAAGACAAAGACGTCGACACGAGTTTGCCTCCGGCTATCGCGTTGGCCGGGGTGATGTCAGTAGAGTGAGGGCAGCCGCGCTCTGCGCGGCCTATCCGGGGGGATCCGTCGACGCCCGGGCTTTGAGCTTCTGGCTCGGCCCGGGCGTCGTATGGTTAACGGCTTCGCCGCCTCCGCCCGCGTGCAACGTTTCTGTCACCACCCCGTGACGCGGGCGCCCGCGAGCGTTAGCGTGGGAGACCCACGGCGCATGAGGGCGCCGGAAAGAACAGAACGGCATGCAATGAGCACCCAGGGCACGGTCAAGTGGTTCAACTCGGAGAAGGGGTTCGGTTTCATCGCGCCCGATGAGGGCGGCGCGGATGTGTTCGCCCACTACACGGCGATCGAGGCGTCGGGATACCGCTCGCTCGAGGAGAATCAGCGCGTCGAATTCGAGATCGCACAGGGCCCCAAGGGCCTGCAGGCGGAGAACATCCGCCCGATCTGATCGCTGAAGCGGCCGCCGTTACGGGTGGTCGGGTTCAGTGTGCGCCACGCACGAGCTCGCGCCCGGCGTCGGCGAACTGCCGCAGCGTCGCGGTGGGCAGATACGCGCGCGTGAGCGCCGCGGCGATGCGGGTGAGGTCGGCCTCGTCCCGATAGAGCAGATACATCTGCTCGTAGCGCGGCTGGAACTTCTGCTTGAAGCGGTGCAGCGACGCGAAGCCGTACACCGGCTCGATCAGACCCGCGACCCACGTGGTCACCTCCGCGATCGCGCCGGAACCGGGCGGATGCGTGAGCGGCGCCCCCGACAGCGACATGATCTCCGCCCCCTCCTCCGCGAACAGGGCGGCGGACGAGCCGATGAGGTACTCCATCACCGGGCCGAATCCGCCCTGGCGACGGCGCATGAGGTCGAGCGTCCAGCCGCGCACGCGCCCCTCGCCGTACACCGGCAACCAGGAGAGGAAGCCGTCGACATCGCCCACCGCCGAAACGGCGAGAGCGACGCGCACCTCCGGGTCGGCCGCCTCCTGCAGCGTCCCCAGGGTGAATCCCATCTCGGGCAGCCCCTTCTCGGCCACCCAGCTCTCCGAGATGGCCCGCAGCTGCTGCTGGATGCCCCACGGCTCGTCGCGCAGCCGCGTCATCCGGAACTGCATCCCCTCCCGCCCCGCACGGTTGAGCGCCGTCCGCACATCGCCCCATGCCTTGCCCCGGAACCGGAGGCCGGGCAGGTCGACGATCGCATCGTCGGCCACGACGAAGCTCCGCCACCCCCGCGGCACGGCGGCGTGCGTGGCCTCTCCGGCACTGAAGAAGCATGGGACGAGCCCCGCGCGCTCGGCGTCGCGGATGAACACCGTCACCGCGTCGGCACGGGATGCGGCGGGCCCGACCGGATCCGCCAGAGCCAGCGCGACTCCTGCCCTGCGCTGATACGCCACGATCCCGCCCGCGGCCCGGGCGTACTGGTTGCCGTCCCACGTCGTCATCCACGACAGCGTCCCGCCGCCGTGGCGGCGGATCTCGTCCTTGACCTCGTCGGTGGTCGGACGCGCACCCTGGCCGATGTGCGCCCTGCGCCGCGCGCGGAACGCGCCGCGGACCTCGACGAGATAGCCGAGCGTCACCGCTGCCAGCACCGAGGTCGCCAGCGCCACGCTCACGTCCGAGTCGATCGCCGCTTCCACCCTGTCGACGCCGAGGGCGGAGATCAGGATCATCAGCGCCGCCCCGAACAGCACGTTGACGGAGGTCAGCACGACGCTGACCACCCACGCCCAGCGCCGGCCCCGCCGCATCCCGTGGGCCACCACGACGACCACCACGACGTCGACGACGACATCCACCCATGAGGTCGCGAGGGGCGCCGTGCGGCCGAAGGGGCCGTCGGTGGGAACGAGGAGCGTCACGATCTGGATCGCGCCCAGACCCAGCATGAGGACGAAGGCGATGAGGCGCTGCTCGCGCACGGTCACCCGCTGGGGACGCAGCGACCGGTCCACGGCCAGGACGAGGGCCACGCCGAGGAGATGCTCGAGATCGGCGAGCGAGCCGGAGAACAGCACCATGAGGAGGACGATCGCCACCAGGGCGACCCACGCGCGCAGGCGCCACGGCGGGGCGAACAGGCTGACCGCCGCGGCGATGCAGGCCATCGTGCCACCCGAGGGCCCCGCATCCAGGGCGGCCGCCTGCTCCTGCGCCCACGGCCACGTCAGCATCGCACACAGCCACAGGAGCAGCATGGTGCCGAGGACCGCGAACAGCTGGCCGACCACGAAGTAGGTCAGCGCGACCCGCGATCCGCGCCGGTACTCCAGATACGCCATGCCCGCGAATCCGGTGAGGGCGACGGCGTACACCCACGGGCGGGCGAGGAAGAACGAGCCCGTCAGCGGCGTCCACCACCGGCCCGCCTCCAGAGCGGGCACGCCGTAGGCGATGCTCTCCCACAGCGGGGAGTCGATGAGGGGCGACCACAGCCCCTGCGTCACGACGCCGCCGGCGGTGACGACGGCCACGAGCGCGAGCGTGGCGGGGATGCGCCCGGCGAGATGCCGGATGCGGCCGGCCCACTTCGGCTGCTCGCCCATGCGCCCACCCTACGGCCGGGGCGGACGAGCGGACCCGGCTATGCGGGGGAGTCGGGAAGCAGGAGCAGCTGGGCCAGTTCGTCGGCGTCGTCGACCGCGGCCTGGGCGCCGTCGGCCTCGTGCGGCCAGCTGAATCCCCAGCGGACGAAGATGACGGGTACGCCGTGCTCGGCGGCGCCTTCGACGTCGTGGTGGCGGTCGCCGACGAGGACGGGCCGGCTGATGTCCACGCCGGCCGCGGACAGGCGCCGCAGCGCCTCGGCGACGATGTCGGATTTCGCGCTCAGTGTGCGCTCATCCGGTGTGGCACCCACCACGGCGGTGAAGTACTGCGTGAGTCCGAAGTGGTCCATGAGGGCGGAGACCTGCACCTCGGGCTTGGAGCTGGCCGTGGCCTGCGGGACGCCGGCGGCGCCCAGCGCGGCGATCACGTCCGCCACGCCGGGGAAGAGCTTGGCGCTGGAGGTGTATCCCTCTGCTTTGTTCAGTCCGCGGTAGAACGTCACCGCCTCGGTGGACTGCTCCGGGGTCATCCCGACGTTCGTCTGGAACGACTCGAACATCGGCGGTCCGATCCAGTGCGCCAGCTCGCCGCGCGTGGGCGGCTGCAGCCCGAAGTGCTCGAGGGTGGTGGTCAGGCGCCGGAGGATTCCCTCCGAGGCGTCGACGATGGTGCCGTCCACATCCCAGAGGATGCACGACCAGGGTGAGCGCGTGGGCATGCCCTCCACGCTATCGGCGGTCGCGGGTGCCGGCGTCCTGGGGTGACCGGCGGCAGGTCAGAACAGGCGGGGGGCGCCGGATTCGATCCCCTTCATCTCGGCGTAGTCGAGCGTGAGACAGCGGATGCCGCGGTCGGTGGCCAGCACGCGGGCCTGCGGCTTGATCTCCTGAGCGGCGAAGACGCCGGTGACGGGGGCGAGGTGCGGATCGCGTCCGAGCAGCTCGAGGTAGCGCGTGAGCTGCTCGACGCCGTCGATGTCGCCGCGGCGCTTGACCTCCACGGCGATGGTCCCCCCGGCCGGGTCGCGCAGCAGGAGGTCGACCGGGCCGATGGCGGTCGGGTACTCGCGGCGCACGAGGGTCAGGCCGTCGCCGACGAGGGCGACCTGTTCGGCGAGCAGGCGCTGCAGGTCAGCCTCCACGCCGTCCTTGACCAGGCCGGGGTCCACGCCGAGGTCGTGCGAGGTGTCGTGCAGGATCTCGTGGATGCGCACGAGCAGCGCATCGCCGGACTTGGCGTGGGTGACGCGCCAGCGCTGGGTGACGCCGTCCTCGAGGTCGGCCGCATCCGGCTCCTCGGCCGTGAGCGTGCAGGGCGGGCTCATCCAGTTCAGCGGCTTGTACGATCCGCCGTCGGAGTGCACGAGGAGGCTGCCGTCGCCCTTGTGCACGAGCAGGCGGGTGGCCAGGGGCAGGTGCGCGTTGAGCCGTCCGGTGTAGTGGACGGAGCAGCGGGCGATGACGAGACGCACCCGTCGAGCCTAACCGCCGCGCCGAGAGTGCATCACCTCGGCGAGAGTGCACCGGATCCGGTGCACTCTCGCCGGGTTGATGCACTTTCGCGGCGCGCTGGTTGAAGGCGGAGGCCGAGGCAGGGGCCGGAGGCGGAGCGGCGCCGCCGGTTTGCTGCGCGACGGGACAGACCCCTACTGTGTTCTAGTCATCTAGAAGAGTTCGATGAGGAGCATCCGTGGCCAACCGCCTGAGACACCGGCTGGCGCAGGCACGCGCCGAGCGCCGCGGCATGCTGATGGGCTTCCTGCCCGCCGGCTATCCCGACCCCGACCGCTTCCGCCGGGCCGCCGGTGCCGCGTTCGAGGCCGGGTTGGACGCGCTGGAAGTGAGCATGCCCGGGCCGGCACCCGCGCTGGACGGACCCCTCATCCAGGCCGCCGCCCTGCAGGCCTCGCACCACCTCGGCTCGATCGCGGAGGCGCTCGAGCTGGCCGCCTCCAGCCGCCGCGACCCGGGGGATTCGATCATCGCCCTCGCGTACGCCCGCACGCTGGAGCGCCTCCCCGCCGAGGAGTTCCTCGACGCGCTCGCCGCCGCCGACATCGACGGCGTGCTGCTGCCGCAGCATCCGGTCGCCGAGCAGCTCCGGATCGGCGCCCTGGCGCGTGAGCGGGGCATCGAGCCGGTGGTCTTCCTGCACCTGCAGGAGGACCTCGCGCTGCTGTCGTCGGGGGTGTTCCCCGACCCCTTCATCTACCTGCAGTCCGCCGAGGGCCAGACCGGCGGCCGCTTCAATGCGGCCAAGGCCGCCGAGCGCCTCGGTGAGCTCGCCGAGGCCTTCGGCCCGCGCCCGTACGGGGTGTGCGTCGGCTTCGGCGTGCGTGGCTACGAGGAGGTGCAGCGGCTCATGGTCGCCGGCGCGGACGGCGCGATCATCGGCACGCGCCTGGTCGCCGCCGCCAACGAGGGTCCGGAGGAGGTGGCGGCGATCGTCGACGAGGTCGCGCCCATCCTCGTGCGCCGGGACGAGGTGCGCGCATGACCGAGCGGACCCCGTGGAGCCCGCAGCGGATCTCCTTCAGCCGCAACGACGGCCTGCCCAAGTACCTCGCGATCGCCCGGGCCGTGGCGCTGGCGATCACCGAGGAGGAGCTCACCGCCGGCGAGACCCTGCCCTCCCAGAAGGAACTGGCCGAAAGCTTCGGTGTCACGGTCATGACCGTGCGTCAGGCCGTGCAGACCCTCACCGACCAGGGCCTGCTCAGCACCGAGCAGGGCAAGGGCACGTACGTGCGCAGCCGCCCGTATCGCCTGGAGATGGGCCCGCTGGCGAGCTTCGCGGCTCAGATCGCCGCGTCCGGGCGGACGCTGCGCACCGAGGTGCTCGGGTACGCCGCGATCGAGGTGTCGCCCCTGGAACAGCGGCGGATGGCGCTGCCCACGCGGGAGGCGTTCGAGCTCGTGCGGCTGCGTTACGTCGATGGCGAGCCCCTCATCCTCCAGACCTCGCTGCTCTCGCCCGCCGTCGCCGCGGGGATCGAGGTGGCGACGCTGGAGACGCGCTCGCTGTACGACGTGCTCTCCACCGACCTCGGCATCCGCATCGACCGCGCGACCGAGACCGTGCAGGCGACGAACCTCGACGCCGAGTCGGCCGGCCTGCTGCACCGCGCGGAAGGGGAGGCGGCGCTGCTGTCGGCCCGCCTGACGCTGAGCGCAGACGGGGTCGCGGTGGTGGATGACCGCGCCCTCACCGCCGGCGACAGCGTGGTGGTCTCCGCCGAGCGCCGCGCCGACGAGCCGGGCCTGGAGCTCGTGCTCTCCAGCGACGCCCCCATCATCGCCGACGAATCCACGCCGTTCGTACGCGGCGGTCGCTGACGACCGCCGGGAACAGGAAGAGCATGACCACCACCCTCACGGCCGCACCCGTGCTCGCCACGCGCGGCCTCAGCAAGGACTACGGCCCCGTCCGCGTCGTCTCGGACCTGTCGCTGGAGTTCCACGCCGGCAGCATCCACGCGCTCCTCGGCGAGAACGGCGCAGGGAAGTCCACACTCATCAGGATGCTCGCCGGCGTGATCGCCCCGAGCGGCGGCGAGGTCGTTCTCGACGGGGTACCGGCCGCCCTGCGCTCGGTGCGCGACGGACAGGCGCGCGGGGTCGTCGCCCTGCCACAGGAGCTCACGCTCGTGCCGACCCTGGGGGCGGCGGAGAACATCTTCCTCGGCACGCGCCGACGCGGCATCCCCGGGATCGTCGACCGCCGCAGGCTCGACCGCGACGCCCGTGCGCTCCTGGAACGCCTCGGCCAGGCGCTGCCGCTGAACGTGCCGGTGGGGGAGCTGTCCGCGGTGCAGCAGACCATGATCGCCCTCGCCCGGGCGCTCGCGCGGGATGCGCGCGTGCTGATCCTGGACGAGCCGACCGCGGCGCTCACCGACACCGAGACCGAGCAGCTGTTCGTCGTGCTCCGTGCCCTCCGCGACGCCGGGACGGCCATCCTCTACGTCTCGCACCGCCTCGAGGAGGTGTTCGCCCTCGCCGACACCGCCACCGTGATGCGCAACGGCCGGCACGTGTGGACCAAGCCGATCGCCCAGACCCACACCGACGACGTGGTGTCGGCCATGATCGGGCGCGAGCACGGCCAGGTCTACCCCGCCCGGGCCGGTACCGCCGGTCCGGTGCTGCTCGCGGTGGACGACCTCGGCGGCCACACCCTCCGCGGGGTCAGCCTGCAGGCGCGCTCCGGCCGCGTGCTCGGCATCGCGGGCCTGGCCGGGGCCGGGCGCAGCGAGCTGCTGAAGATCATCGCCGGTGCCGAGCGCGCGCAGACCGGACGCGTGCTCCTGGACGGCGACGACGTGACCCGCCTGGGACTGGCGCGGTCGATGGATGCGGGCATCGCCTACGTCCCGGAGGAGCGCCGCAGCCAGGGGCTCGTCATGACGCACTCGATCCAGGCCAACATCGCCCTCGGCAACCTGCGGGCACTGAGCGTGGCGGGCGTGGCATCCGCCCGGCGCGAGCGAGAAGCGGCCGAGCGCGGCCGCACCGACCTGCAGATCAAGACGACATCGGTGGGCCAGCCGGTGGAGGAGCTGTCCGGCGGCAACCAGCAGAAGGTCGTCCTCGCCAAATACCTCCAGCGGCGGCCCCGCGTGCTGCTCCTGGACGAGCCGACGCGCGGCATCGACATCGGCACGAAGGCGGAGATCTACCAGCTCATCCGGCGCCTGGCGGACGAGGGCGTCGCCGTCGTGGTCGTCTCCAGCGAGATCCCCGAGCTGCTGGGGCTGGCCGACGAGATCGCCGTGCTGCACGAGGGCCGGCTCACCGGCGTCGCCGACCCCGCCGCATCCACCGAAGAATCCATCCTCCACCTCTGCTACAGGAAGTCCGAATGATGTCCACGACCACTCCGCAGGCGCCCGCCGCCGGCACGCGCGGTGCAGCGCTGCCGGCGCGCCTGGCCTCCTACGGGACCCTGCTCGGCCTGCTCGCCCTCATCGTGCTGTTCGCGGTGCTCAAGCCGCAGGTGTTCCTCACCCCGGTGAACTTCACCAACATCCTCGAGCAGCTCGCGATCCTCGCCATGATCGCCGCCGTGCAGACGGTCGTCATGGTCGTGGGCGACTTCGACCTGTCGGTCGGATCGCTCGCGAGCCTCGTCGGCGTCATCACGGCGCAGCTCCTGGTGGGCGGGATGGATCCGCTGCTGGCCGTCGGGCTCGGCCTGCTCACGGGGCTCGCCGCCGGTGCGATCAACGGATTCCTGGTGGCCTACCTCGGCCTCTCGGCGTTCATCGCGACCCTCGCGACGATGACCTCCTTCACGGGCCTGGCGCTGCTGCTGTCCAACGGCGCCACCGTCTTCGGCCTCCCCGAGGGCTTCGTGTGGCTCGGCCAGGGCCGCGTGGGCCCGGTCCCCGTTCCCGTCATCGTCGCGATCATCCTGGTGCTGCTGGTGTGGTTCGCGCTGTCGAAGACCGTCCTCGGGCGCAGCTGGTACGCCGTGGGCGGCAACGCGGAGGCGGCACGCCTGTCGGGCGTGAACACCAAGCTCGTGCGCTTCTCCGCCTTCGTCGTGGCGGGCTTCGGCGCGGCCCTCGCGGGCATCGTGCTCACCGCGCGGCTCGCGTCGGGTCACCCCACGGCGGCCGACCCGCTCATGCTGTCCTCGATCGCCGCCGTCTTCCTGGGCATCACCCTGTCGCGGGCGGGCCAGCCCACCGTCGGCGGGACCGTCGTGGGCCTGGGCATCGTCGGCGTGCTCAACAACGGCCTGAACATCCTGCAGGTCAACAGCTACGTGCAGCAGGTGCTCACCGGCGTGATCATCGTCCTGGCCGTGAGCCTGAGCCGTCTCAGCAGGAAGCGGCGCTGACATGACCCTCATCGCGGGCCTGGATATCGGCACGTCGAGCGTCAAGCTCGCCGTGCTGACGTCCGAGGGGACGGTGATCGCGCGGGCCACCGCGTCGTACGACACCGTCCATGGCCCCGGCGGCATCGTCGAGCAGCGGCCGGAGGACTGGTGGGATGCGGCGTGCCGTGCGCTCGCCGACACCGGGGTGGCCGACCGCATCGACGCCCTGGGCGTCACCGGGCAGATGCAGGACCTCATCGTGGTCGGCGCCGGCGGCCGGTCGCTGCGCCCCGCGCTGCTGTACTCCGACACGCGCGCCGGCGCGCAGCATGACCGGCTGCGCGCGAGCATCCCGGAGTGGGAGCGGCGCACCGGCAACCATCAGGACCTCACGAACGTCGCCGCGAAGCTCGCGTGGCTCGCCGAGCACGAACCGCGCGTGCTGGCCGAGGCGACGCAGCTGTTCTTCGGTGCGGCCGGCTACCTGGCCTGGCGCGCGGGCGGCCGGGCCACGTGCGACGTGACGACCGCGTCCACGACGGGCCTGCTCGACATCGACGCGCGCACGTGGCTGGTCGACGCGATCTCGGCCGCCGGCGCACCCGCCGACCGCTTCCCCGTCCTCGTGGGGGCGGTCCCCGGCGACGCGTCGGCGGGGACCGTGTCGCCGACGGCGGCGGCCGAACTCGGCGTCCGCGCGGGCATCCCCGTCGTGGTCGCTCCCGGCGATGCCGGCTCGGCCACCGACGGGCTCGTCGGTTCCGCACCCGGCGACGCCTACCTGTACCTCGGCACCACCGGCTGGCTGGCGGGCGTGACCGCGGGTGCGCCGGCCGAGCCCTCGCCCATCCACTCCCTCGTCCTGCCCGGGTGGAACCATCGCCTGCGCATCGGCGCGGTGCAGTCGGCCGGATCGGCTGCCGCGTGGGCGCGGCGCACGTTCTTCCCGCGCAGCGACTTCGCCGACGTGGAGGCTGCCGTCGCGGAGCGCGTCGGCGACCTCTCCGCCCGGCCGCTGTGCCTGCCGGGACTGGCCGGAGAGCGCACGCCTGTGCGCGACGGGCACTTCCGCGGTGCGTTCGTGGGCGTCACCGATGCCACGGACGCCGTCGACCACTACCTCGCCGTCCTCACGGGTGTCGCGATGGGCCTGCGGCACGCGGCCGAGGCGATGCAGATTCGCCAGACCCGCATCCCCGCCGTCGGCGGCGCGGCCTCCTCGCCCGCGTGGCGGCAGATCCTCGCCGACGTCTTCGACGCGACGATCGTCACGGGCGACGCGGAGGACCCCGGTTGCGTGTCGGCGGCGCGCGCGGCCGCCGACGCGGCGGGCCTGGGCGGCGGCATCCGTCCGCTGCTGGGACCCGGAGCCGAGGCGGAGGAGACGCACCCCGGCCCGGCGCGCAGTGCCTACGCGCGTCTGCTGGCCACCCACCGTGAGCTCTATCCGGCTCTGGCCGGAACCTTCCACGCGCTGGCCGGCATGCCGCCGCAGGCGCCGTACGACGAGTGATCCCACTCGCACACCGTCCTCATCCATGAAAGGGAAGACAATGAAGTTGAACAGAACCCTCGCGGCTCTGACCGTGACCGCCGTCGCCGGGCTCGGACTGACCGCGTGCGCCGGTGGTGCGGAGGCCGGCGACGGCGGCGACGGAGTCACCGTCACGGTCGTCACCCCCTACCTCGCCAATGCCGCCACCAAGGAGGCCATCGACCTCTTCACCGCCGAGGGCGAGGAGCGCGGCTGGACCGTGTCCGTCGTGGACACCGCCGGCGACATGAACAAGCTCAACAGCGCGTTCCAGGATGCTGCCGCCCAGCAGCCCGACGCCATCGTTCTCGGCACCGGCGACCCGACGCAGATCTCGCTCGGGCTGAAGGCTGCCGCCGATGCGGACATCCCGGTGTTCGCGATCGACGCGGGCGCCGCCGACGGCATCGCGGCCAACGTCACGAGCGACAACGTCGACCTCGGTCAGCAGAGCGCCGGCGCCCTCATCGAGGCGATGGGCGGCTCGGGGTCGGTGGTCATGCTCACCCACGACCCGCACCCCGGCGTGCGCGCGCGGGCGGAGGGTGCCCGCGAGGCGTTCGAAGCCGCCGGCATCGAGATCGTCGAGGAGAAGCACGTCAACGTGCCCGGTCCCGTGGATGACGCCCGCACCTCGGTCCAGGACGTCATTTCCGCCCGCGGCGGCGACGTCACCGGCATCTGGGGCGGCTGGGACGAGCCGGCCCTCGGCGCCGTGCAGGCGCTGCAGGCGGCCGGGGTCAGCGACATCCCGGTGGTCGGGGTCGACGGTCAGGACTTCGCGCTCGCCGAGATCGAGAAGGGCGGACCGTTCGTGGCGACCGTCAAGCAGGACTGGGCCGCGATCGTCCTCCAGGTGGCAGACCTCATCGGCGACTTCGTCGAGGAGGGCACCGAGCCGGAACAGGGTCAGTACGAGCTGCCGGGGACGCTGGTCACCCAGCCCTGACGGCAGCACCGTGCACGACGATGCCCCGGCCCGACGGCCGGGGCATCGCTGCATCCGGTCGTGGCGTCAGCGCTCGGACGCGGGGGAGCGGGGCGGATCCGCCGCCGCGGCGGGGGCGGCGTCAGCGTCGGCGGAGGCCACCGCCAACGGTCGTGCGGCGGAGGAGAACAGGCCCGACAGCACGATCAGCACGACGATCACCAGGAGCGTGTTCAGCAGGCCGACGTTCTCGCTGATGAAGCCGAGGATCGGCGGACCGCACAGGAACGCGACGTAACCGATCGTCGCGGCGGCACTCACTCGGGCGGGGGCCTTCGCCGGGTCGTCCGCGGCCGCCGACATCCCGAGCGGGAAGCCCAGCGACGCCCCCGCGCCCCACAGCGCGGCCCCGACGAAGACGAGCGGGAGGTTCGGCGCGAAGATGAACAGGAGCAGGCCCGCTGCGGCGGTGAAGGCCAGGGTGCGCAGCACCGCCACGCGGCCGACGCGGTCGACGAGCGGACCGCCCAGCACGCGCACGACCGCCATCGCGACCGAGAAGACGGTGAGCGCCGCCGCGCCGAACGCCTCGTCGGCCCCGTGGTCCTCGACCACCGCGAGCGGCAGCCAGTCGTTGGCGCCGCCCTCGGCGAAGGCCATCCCGAGCATGATGACCCCGAGCGCGTACGTGCGCGGCTCCCGCCAGGCACTGACGGCGACCGTGAGACGCTCGCGGAACGGCGGCCGTCCGGCCGGCGCGGCAGCCGCCTCCGCGCTCTCCCGCGCGGGAACGCCGGCGACGCTGACCAACGCGATCAGCACGATCACTCCGCCCATGAGGCCCGTGTGGGCCAGCACGGTGATCCCCAGCGCGGCCGCCACCACCCCCAGTCCCGCGCCGATCACGGTGCCGAAGCTGAAGAAGGCGTGGAACAGCGGCAGCAGCGTGCGGCCGCTGGACTTCTCGATCGCCGCGCCCTCGACGTTCATCATGACGTCCACGGCGCCGTTGCCGAACCCGAAGAGCGCGAGGCCCAGCAGCACCACGGGGTAGGACGACAGCAGGTCGGTGCCGATGCCGATCGTGGCGACGCCGATGCCGACGATCACGAGGGCTGCCAGCATCCCGCGCCGCGCGCCCGCCCTGGCCATGACCATCGGTGCCACCGACAGGCCGACGATCGAGGCGATCCCGGCGCCCAGCAGCAGCAGACCGACCGCGATGTTGTCGATCTCCAGGCCCGACTTGATCGCCGGCACGCGAGAGGCCCACGTGGCGATGCTCAGGCCGCTGGCCAGGAAGATGGCGAAGGTCGCCGTTCGCCAGCGCACGAGCTGGGACCGGGTGAGGGCGTCGTTCATGCGATCAGGCTACCGAATCGATTCGACGGGCGGAGGGTACGATCGCGATATGAGCGCGCGCCGAGCCACCATCGCCGACGTCGCGCGCGCCGCCGGCGTGTCGCCGTCCACCGCATCGGTGGTCTTCAGCGGACGGGCGCCGGTCACCGATCCGACGCGACAGCGTGTGATGGACGCCGCCCAGCGCCTCGGCTACACCGGCCCCGACCCGCGAGCGGCGTCGCTGCGGCGCGGGAGCTCGGGAATCGTCGGGGTCGTCGTCGGAGCGCGCCTGGGGGCGGTCTTCTCCGACCCGGTCACCCGGCTGCAGATGGACGGCCTGGCCGAAGGTCTCGCCGGCGTCGGCGCGGGCCTGCTCCTGCTGCAGGACACCGGCGAGGATGCGGCCGGGCCGTCGCTGCTGACGACCCCCCTGGATGCCGCGGTGCTGGTGGGCTGCAACGCCCGTATGCGCGATTCGCTCCAGGTGCTGCGCGCCCGGGACGTGCCGGTCGTGGTGATCGAGGGCGACGGCGGCGCCGGGGTTCCGCAGATCAGGCTCGACAACCGCGAGGCGCAGCACCGACTCGCGGAGCACCTCGCCGAGTTCGGGCACCGCGACGTCGCGATCCTCACGCTGCCGACGGCGGCTGAGCGCCTGCCGGGGTGGCTGGATGCCGCAGCGGAGGCGGAGATCCAGGTCGACGTCGCCGCCGACCGCCTGGCCGGCGCCCGCGAGGTGTACCCGGATGCTCCGGCCTATGCCGCCGGCGCCAGCCTCATCGACGAGGGGCTGGCGGCGGGGCGGATGCTGCTGTCCGACCCCGCCGCGCGCCCCACCGCGGTTCTCGCACAGAGCGACCTGCTCGCCGCGGGTGTCGTGCGTGCCGCTGAGGAGGCCGGCCTCCGCGTCCCCCAGGACCTCAGCGTCACGGGATTCGACGGCGTCGTCGTCGACGGGCTCTCACCGTACGAGCTCACCACCGCGGTGCAGCCGGCGGCCGAGAAGGGCCGCGCCGCCGGCCACGCCGTCACCGCGATGCTGGCCGGGTCGCCGGCGGAGACGCTGCTGCTGACGTGCACGTTCCGCGCCGGGAACACCACGGGCCCGGCGCCGGCCCGCTGACGCGACGATCCGGCGGCGTCCGGACCGGGACGGAGTGCCCGCCGGATCGGGCGGCTGCGGGCGCCACGTAGAATGGACGGGACACCCCGAGAGCCCCGGGCCCCTGCCCGTCGAACCCGAGGAGGGCGCAGTGCTGCCGCTCCTTGGCGCGTTCTTCCTGGTCCCGCTGCTGCTGCCGTGGCTCGTGAAGCTCTTGGGCGCCCGCGCCTTCTATGTCGCGGCGCTGCTCCCGGTCGGGGCGTTCGTGCACGCGGCGTTGTCCACGGCCGCCGTCATGCGCGGAGATATTCCGTTCGAGACATACGAGTGGATCCCCGCCCTGGGCATCGAGATCTCGATGCGGATGGACACCCTCGGCTGGCTGCTCGCGCTCATCGTGACGGGCGTCGGCGCGCTGGTGATGTTCTACTGCCGGTGGTACTTCCGGGGCAAGACGCAGGGGGTCGGGCTGTTCTCCGCCGTGCTGCTGGCCTTCGCCGGCGCCATGTACGGCCTCGTCCTCACCGACGACATCGTGCTGCTGGTGATGTTCTGGGAGATCACGAGCATCCTGTCGTACCTGCTCATCGGGTACTACCACGCGCGCGGCGCCAGCCGCCGCGCGGCCCTGCAGGCGCTCCTGGTCACCACGATCGGCGGGCTCGTCATGCTCGTGGGGGTGGTGCTGCTGGTCGTGGAGACGGGCACGACGAGTCTGTCCGCGATCCTGGAACTGGCCCCCACCGGGGCGACGGTCGATGCCGCGCTGGTGCTGGTGCTGGTGGGGGCGCTGAGCAAGTCGGCGATCTTCCCCTTCCACTTCTGGCTGCCCGGTGCCATGGCCGCCCCCACACCGGTCAGCGCCTACCTGCACGCGGCGGCGATGGTCAAGGCGGGCATCTACCTCATCGCCCGCTTCGCTCCGGTCTTCGCGTTCGCCGCGCCGTGGCGCCCCATCGTCATCGCCCTCGGCGTCTTCACGATGCTCCTGGGCGGGTTCCAGGCCCTGCGCGAGAGCGACCTCAAGCGCGTGCTCGCCTTCGGCACCGTCAGCCAGCTGGGGTTCCTCACCGTCGTGCTGGGCTACGGCACGCAGGAGGCTGCGCTGGCCGGGCTCGCGCTGCTGCTCTCGCACGCGCTGTTCAAGTCATCGCTGTTCCTGGTCGTCGGCGTCATCGACCGTCAGCTGAACACGCGTGACATCGGCGAGCTCAGCGGCGTGGGCCGCCAGGCTCCGGTGCTGGCGACCTTCTCCGTCATCGCGGTGGCGTGCATGGCCGGAGTCATCCCGACGATCGGCTTCGTCGCCAAGGAAGGGGTGCTCGCCGCCCTCCTGGAGGAGACGCTGCACGGCGGCGCGTGGGCGCTCGTGGCGCTGCTGGGCGTCATCGCCGGCTCGATCCTGACGGCCGCCTACGGGCTGCGCTTCCTGTGGGGCGCGTTCGCCACCAAGCGCGATGCCGCCGGCGCGCGCCGCGAGCGCACCGAGTGGCCCGACCCGCCGCTGGGCTTCCTGGGCGCGCCGGTGGTCCTGTCCGCTCTCACCGTCGTCGCGGGCATCGCCACGCCGTGGCTGGACGCGGTGCTGCAGCCGTACGCGCGCACCGCGCCCGCCGCCAGCCCCGGCCTTCCGGCGCCGGAGAGCACGCCGCACCTCGCGCTGTGGCACGGGTTCGAACCGGCCCTGTGGATCTCGCTCGGGACGATCGTGCTGGGTGTCGGGGTCTTCCTGCTCACGGCACGCCAGGGCCGCTTCGCCACGATGCGGATGCTGCCGTTCACGGCCACCGACGTCTACAACGCCACCATCCGCGCGATCGCCCGTCTGGCGGTGTTCACCACCTCGCTCACCCAGCGCGGATCGCTCCCGGTGTACGTGGGGACGATCTTCGTCGTCTTCGTCGCGGCCGAGGGGACGGCGCTGCTGTCCGCGCCGGAATGGCGTGCCGATCTGGCAGCGTGGCAGACGCCGGTGCAGCTCGCCGTGGCACCCGTCATGATCGCCGCGGGGCTCCTGGCCGTCAACGCCCGCAAGCGGTACACCGGCGTCGTGCTCGTCTCGGTCACGGGCCTCGGCATGGTCGTGCTCTTCGCCACCAGCGGCGCGCCCGACCTGGCCCTCACGCAGATCCTCGTCGAGACGGTCACCCTCGTCGCCTTCGCCCTCGTGCTGCGGCGCATCCCGGCCCGCATGGGCGAGCACAACGCCTCGGTGTGGCCCATCGCGCGCGCGGTGCTGGCCACCGCGGTCGGGGTGACGATGGCGCTCGTGGCGATCGTCGCCACCAGCGCCCGCGTGGAGCGGCCGATCTCGGACTCGTGGCCGATGCTGGCGTATGAGATCGGGCACGGGCAGAACGTCGTCAACGTCGCCCTCGTCGACCTGCGCGGCTGGGACACCATGGGGGAGCTGTCGGTCCTGATCCTCGCCGCCACCGGCGTCGCGTCGCTCGTGTTCGTGACCCACCGCGCTGACACGCTGTCCGATTTCACCGCACCGCTGCCGCGCTTGCGCCGCCGCGTGCGCTCGCCGCTCGTGGAGACCGCCGAAGGCCCGCGCGCGCCGACTCCGGACACGCGTCACCAGCCGCAGACGTGGCTGCTGGGCGGTCAGAAGGTGCGCCCGGAGAACCGCTCGATCGTGCTCGAGGTGATCGTGCGCGTCCTGTTCCACTCGATCATCATCGTGTCGCTGTACCTGCTGTTCGCCGGTCACAACCTGCCCGGCGGCGGGTTCGCCGGCGGCCTGGTGGCAGGGATGGCGCTGGTCATGAGGTACGTCGCGGGCGGGCGCTACGAACTCGGTGCCGCCGCCCCTGCCGACGCGGGCCGGCTGCTGGGGGCCGGCATGACCCTCGCGGCGGCGTGCGCCGTGGTGCCGCTGTTCTTCGGCGAGGCGCCGCTGACGAGCGCGTTCATCGAGACCACGCTCCCCGTCATCGGGCATGTCGAGTTCGTCACCTCCACGATCTTCGACGTCGGCGTCTACCTCGTCGTGATCGGGCTCGTGCTCGATGTGCTCCGCAGCCTCGGGGCCGAGGTCGACCGTCAGAGCCAGGAGCTGCGCGACCGCGAGGCGGTGGCCGGATGACCGCGTCGCTGGTGCTCATCGTGATCATGGCCGTGCTCTTCGCGGGCGGCGTGTACGCGATGCTCGAACGCAGCCTCACGCGCGTGCTCATCGGCTTCCTGCTGCTGGGCAACGCCGCCAACCTGCTGCTGCTGATCGTCATGGGCGACCCGGGCGCGGCGCCCTTCTACGGTGCATCCGACCCGGATGCGGTGTCCGACCCGCTCCCGCAGGCCCTGACCCTCACGGCCATCGTCATCACCTTCGCCGTCTCGGCGTTCCTGCTCGCCCTCATCTACCGCTCGTGGCAGCTCGGCCAGGCCGACACCGTGCAGGACGACGCCGAGGACGTCGCCATCCGGGAGCGCCCCACCGACGAAGACGCCATGGACGTCGAGGTCGAGGAGGAGGACGACGACGCCACCACCGACTTCGTGGGAACCGAGGCCGCCCCCATCCGCCTGCTGCGCAGCGACGACGTGACCGCCATCCGCGATGACGCCCCCGCCGACCGGCCCTACCGCCGCACCCGTGCGGACGAGGACGGTGACGACCGATGAGCACGCTCGTTCCGCTGCTGGTCACCCTCCCGCTGCTGGGCGCGGGGATGGCGCTCATCGCCGGACGCCACCGCAAGACCCAGGTGGCGGTGTCGGTCACGACCCTGAGCGCGACGCTCGCGATCGCCCTCGTGCTGCTGTTCGCCGTGGACGCCTCCGACCAGCCTCTCGCGGTGTCGGTGGGCGGCTGGCCGATCCCGCTGGGGATCGTGCTGTACGTGGACCGCCTCGCCGCCCTCCTCGTGGTCATCTCCAGCGTCGTGCTGCTGGCGGTGCTGCTGTTCTCGGTCGGCCAGGGCGCAGCCGACGGAGACGACGACACCCCGGTGTCGATCTTCCACCCCTCGTACCTGATCCTGTCGGCGGGCATCTTCACCGCCTTCATCGCCGGCGACCTGTTCAACCTCTACGTCGGCTTCGAGATCCTGCTCGTGGCCTCGTACGTGCTCATCACGCTGGGCAGCACGGAGTCGCGCATCCGCACGGGCGTCGTCTACATCGTGGTGTCGCTGGTGTCCTCGATCCTGTTCCTGGCCGCCATCGCGATGATCTACGGCGCGCTGGGCACCGTGAACATGGCGCAGCTGTCGGATCGCATGGGCGAACTGCCGCCGGATGTGCAGCTCGTCCTGCATCTCATGCTGCTGCTGGCCTTCAGCATCAAGGCCGCCGTCTTCCCGCTGTCGTTCTGGCTGCCCGACTCCTACCCGACGGCGCCGGCCCCCGTCACGGCGGTGTTCGCGGGCCTGCTGACCAAGGTCGGCGTGTACGCGCTGATCCGCACCGAGACGCAGATCTTCCGTGACAGCGACGTGAACTTCATGCTCATGATCGTGGCGCTGGCCACCATGATCGTCGGCGTGCTCGGCGCCCTCGCGCAGGCCGAGCTCAAACGCATCCTGTCGTTCACGCTCGTCAGCCACATCGGCTACATGGTCTTCGGGCTCGCGATCGCCACGCCCGCCGCGATCGGCGCGACGATCTACTACACCGTGCACCACATCGTCGTGCAGACGACGCTCTTCCTCGCGATCGGGCTCATCGAGCGGCGCGCGGGGAGCACGTCGATCCTGCGCGTGCGGGGCCTCATGCGGGCAGCCCCCGTCATCGCGGTGCTGTACTTCATCCCCGCGATCAACCTCGGCGGCCTGCCGCCCTTCTCCGGCTTCATCGGCAAGTACGGCCTGTTCGACGCGGCGGCCGAGGTGGGCTCGCCCATCATGATCGTGCTGATCGTGGGCGGCATCGTGACCTCCCTCCTGACGCTGTACGCCCTCATGCGCGCCTGGAACCTCGCGTTCTGGCGCGAAGAGGAGGACTCGGCCGAGACCGAGGCCCGCATCGGCTACCTGGGATCGGCCCCCGCCGCCGGCATCCAGACCGAACGGCGCGTGATCCCGCGCATCATGACCGCCGCGACGGCCGGGATGGTGGTCGTCACGATCGCGCTGACGGTGTTCGCCGGCCCGCTCTACGCCGTGTGCGCGCGCGTGGGCGAGACGCTGCTGCAGCCCATCTCCGTCGTCCAGGTCGAGCAGGGGGTGGAGGAATGAAGCACGACGCCCGCACCCTCCTGCACCTGCTGTGGCGGCAGCTGCCGTTCTTCGTCTGGCTGATCGCGCTGTGGATGCTGCTGTGGGGACAGTTCACCGTGCTGTCGTTCCTGACCGGCCTGGTCGCCGCGATCGCGGTGACGCGCGTGTTCCGCCTGCCGCCCGTGGAGCTGTCGGGGCGGCTCAACTTCTGGTACGGCCTGGTCTTCGTCGTGACCTTCCTCACCGACGTCGTGCGGGGCTCGCTCATCGTGGCCGCGCAGGTCCTGGACTTCCGTCGTCAGCCGGGCGCGGCGATCATCGCCGTCCCCTTGCGCACGGACGACGACCTGATCATGACCCACGTCGGGGTCACTGCATCCCTCATCCCCGGCTCTCTCATCGTGGAGGCTGACCGTGACCGCCGCATCCTCTATCTGCACGTGATCGGCGTGCGCTCGGACGAGGACGTCGAGAAGCAGCGCGCCGCGGTGCTGCTGTTCGAGCGGCGCATCGTGCGTGCCGTCGGATCGCGCGCGCAGCTGGCTCAGGTGGAGTCGGCCACGGACACGCGGCGCACGGCGCCGCGTGGCTCGATGGGAGGCGTCGCATGAACGTCGTGCTGATCGCGATCTTCGTCGTCTTCACCGTCGCGGCGATCCTCACGCTGTGGCGCATCGTCATCGGCCCCTCGATCCTGGACCGGGCCGTGGCATCCGACGTGCTGCTGACCGAGGTGCTGTGCGTGCTGGGTGCGGAGATGGCGATCAACCAGCACACGCGCTCGCTCCCGATCATGCTGATCATCGCGGCCGTCGGCGTGTTCGGGTCGGTCTCCATCGCGCGGTTCGTCGCGAGGAAGGACAACACCGAGCGATGAACGCCTTCGCCGCCCTCGGCACCGATGTCGCCGCCACCCCGCTCCAGGCGTGGCTGGATGGCATCGCCCTCGTCCTGATCCTCTTCGGGGCCCTGCTGTGCCTGGTCGCCGGCATCGGCGTGCTGCGCTTCCGCGACGTGCCGGCGCGCCTGCACGCGGCGACCAAGCCGCAGGTGCTCGGGCTCATCGTGATCTGCCTCGCGATCGCGCTGTCGCTGCGGTCGTGGCCGGTCGTGGCCTTCCTCATCCCGGTCGTGCTGTTCCAGCTGGCCACCGCCCCGCTGTCGGCGCACATGGTGGGGCGGCAGGCGTACCGCAACGAGACGATCGACCGCACGAGCCTGTACGTCGACGAGCTGCGCGGCGAGAAGGAGACCCCGCCCGCCTCCGGCGGCTGAGCCGCAGCGGTCAGCCGAAGATGCTCGGCTGCAGGTCCGCGAGTGTGCGCCGGCGCGTGATGCGCGCAACGCCCACGGCCGACAGCACGAGGCCGGCGATGAGCCACATCGCCAGGACGCCGAGGTCGAGCCAGACCCGCGGGAGGCTGCCGCCGTACATCAGCTGCCGCATCCCGTCCACGACGTAGCCCATGGGCAGCACCTGGTGCGCGGCGGCGAGCGGCCCGGGGAGCGTCTGCCACGGGAACGTGCCACCGGCGGAGACCAGTTGCACCACCATCAGCACGAGTCCGAGGAATTCGCCCACCTCCCCGAACCACACGTTCAGGGCCAGCACGATCGCGGCGTAGGTGGCGGTGGCGGCGATGAGCAGGCCGAGCGTGGGCAGCGGATTGGCGAAGGAGAACCGCAGCGCGAAGGCGAGCACGGCGAAGAGCCCGACCATCTGCACCGCCCCGAACATCGCCGGGGTGAGCCATCCCGCCAGCGTCACGCGCACGGGGGCGTGCAGGGCCGTGACGGCGCGGCGGGAGATCGGCTTGACGATCAGGAACAGCGAATAGATGCCGATCCAGCCCGCCAGCGCCGCGAAGAACGGCGCGAGACCCGCGCCGTAGTTCTGCGCCTGGGCCAGGTCGCTCGTGGACACCGACACCGGATCGGACAGCGTCGAGGCCTGCGCGGACCGGGTGTCCTCGTCGCTTTCGGGGATCTGGCTGACTCCGTCGGCCAGCCCGGTCTGCAGCTGGGAGGCGCCATCCAGCAGCTCGGCGGTACCCGGGCCGAGCCGGGCTGCGCCGTCGTTGAGCTCCGCGGCGCCCGCTGCCGCCGTCGCCGTCCCCTCGGCCAGTCGCGCGCTCCCCTCGGCGAGCTGAGCGGCCCCGGCGGCGACCTCCTGCGCGCCGGCGTTGAGCTCGTCGATCCGGCCCACCGCGCCCTGGACACGGCTGTTCGCCGCGTCCAGCAGTTCGCCGACGGGGTCGAGGGCGGTGAGGATCCGCGCGGTCTCGCCGGGGTCCACCCCCGCGGCCGTCAGGGCCTGTGCGATGTCGTTGCGGGCGGTGGGCAACTGCGCGACGGCGCCCGCGGATGCCGCGCCCAGTTCGTCTGCGATGCGGTCGAGTTCGGCCGTTCCGCCCGCTACGCGCGCGGCGCCGGCGCTCAGTTCACCGGCACCGCCGCTCAGCTGCGCGGCACCGTCGCGCAGCTCCGCCGTGCCGGTGGCCAGGCTCGCGGTGCCGGCGGCGAGCTGCTCGGCGCCCGAGCGCGCCGTGCCGAGCCCGTCCACGAGCTCCTGCGCTCCGTTGGCGGCATCCGAGATCTTGACGCGGATGGTCTGCAGGTCGGCCAGGAGCGTCAGGCCCGCCTCGTCGATGACTTTGGCCACGATGTCCGCCTGAATTCGTTCCACCGCCTGCGACCCGATCGTGGAGGCGAGGTAGTTGTTGGCATCGTCGGTGCGCAGCTGGATCTCCGCCTTCTTGGGGTCGGAGGACGAGATGGAGGCGATCGCCGCGGAGAAGTCGGCGGGGATCACGATGACGAAGTCGAAGCGCCCGGACGCCAGACCGCCTTCCGCCTCCGCCGATCCGACGCGGCGCCAATCGAAGGTGTTGCTCGCCAGGAGCTCCTGAGCGACCTCGTCGCCGTAGCTGCGCTCCGCGCCGTTGACGCTCGCGCCGGTGTCGTCGACGACGATCGCGGCGGGAATCCGGGCGAGCTGCCCGTACGGATCCTGATTGGCCCACAGGTACAGCCCGCCGTAGAGGATGGGCACGCACAGCAGCGCGACGAGCGCCAGGAGCAGCATCGGCGTGGACACGAGGCGACGCAGCTCGGCATGGATGATCTGAGGGATCTTCATGATGACCCGCCCGTCTTGTCCGATTCAGCGCGGCGATCGGCGGTCCGACGCCGGTTCGGGGAACGACGGTGCCGGAGGGGAGGCGTGCCGGCATCGTCGGAGGCGGGCGCCGAGGCGGCGTCGTCGTCGGGAGCTCCCGCGTCGCCCAGGACGAGATGCGCAGGCACTCCCGCGATCGCCAGCACCGCGTAATCCCGCGCGGCGAAGTCCTCTACGATGCGCCACCACGCGTGCGGATCGCCGCCGTGCCGATCCGGCGAGACCAGCACGAGCCCCTCCACGTCGGGTCGGAGCGCGGCGCACTCGAGCACGATCCGGATCCGTGCCGCCGGCTCGATGTCGCCCACGGGCGTGGAGGCGAGGTCGCCGAATCCGTGCTCGTCCAGCCAGTGCCGAGCCCGGAACGGCGTCGGCGGGCGCCCGGCGAACATGAGCTCCTCGGCGACCATGCCCGCCACCGAGACGTTGGGCTCGGGCTCGGAGATGCCGGGCGCGTCCACGAGGGCCACCCGCCGGCGCAGCATCCGTGCATCCGGTGCACCGTCGATCAGGACGGTGCCGGCGCCTGGCCGCATGCGGCCGGAGGCCAGGAGTCCCAGAACGGTCGGACGCTGCTCCGTCTCGGCCACGACGCGTGTGGCCCGCGCGGACCCGTAAGACAGGGACGTCTCGGGCAGGGCGCGCCCGTTGCGCCCCTGACTGACCCTGCGCAGTTCGATCCTCATGAGGCCTCCGCCCGGTCAGGGGCAGAGTACCTGCGCGTCGTGGCCGTGTCTCGGGCCCTTCGGCCCGGTGCGGCGGTGCAGCGATCGCGGCCGGCGCGGACGCGCCGGCCGCGGGGTCAGTCGGTGCCGGAGTCGAACGCGGCGGCCTCGCCGGCCGCGTCGGTGGCCTCGGCGAGGGCCTCGCGGGCGGGATCCAGCGGTGTCGCCGGCTCGATGATCTCGTCGGCCTCGCCGGCGGTGACGCGGCCGACCAGCTCAGCGGTCGGACCGCCGATGAGCCCCATCCCCGCGTACTGCTCCAGGCGCGTGCGCGAGTCAGCGATGTCGAGGTTGCGCATCGTGAGCTGTCCGATGCGGTCGGTCGGGCCGAACGCGGCGTCGCCGACCCGTTCCATCGACAGCTTGTCGGGGCCGTACGACATGACGGGGGCCGTGGTGTCCAGCACCGTGTAGTCCTCGCCGCGGCGCAGGCGCAGGCGCACTTCGCCGGTGATGGTGGATCCGACCCACTTCTGGATGGATTCGCGCAGCATGAGCGACTGCGGCTCGAGCCAGCGGCCCTCGTACATCAGGCGCCCCAGGCGCCGGCCCTGCTCGTGGTAGGTGGCGAGGGTGTCCTCGTTGAGGATCGCGTTGACCAGGCGCTCGTAGGCGATGAACAGCAGCGCCATGCCGGGGGCCTCGTAGATGCCGCGCGATTTGGCCTCGATGATGCGGTTCTCGATCTGGTCGCTCATGCCCAGGCCGTGACGCCCGCCGATGCGGTTGGCCTCGAACACCAGCTCGACCGGGTCGGTGTATTCCACGCCGTTGAGGGCGACGGGGCGTCCGCGGTCGAAGGTCACCGTCACGTCTTCGGTGGCGATCTCGACGGCCGGGTCCCAGAACCGCACGCCCATGATGGGCTCGACGGTCTCCAGCGACACGTCGAGGTGCTCGAGCGTCTTGGCCTCGTGGGTCGCGCCCCAGATGTTGGCGTCGGTGGAGTACGCCTTCTCCACGCTGTCGCGGTAGGGGAAGCCGTGTTCGACGAGCCACTGGCTCATCTCGGTGCGGCCACCCAGCTCGGTGACGAAGTCGGCGTCCAGCCACGGCTTGTAGATGCGCAGAGCCGGGTTGGCGAGCAGGCCGTAGCGGTAGAACCGCTCGATGTCGTTGCCCTTGTAGGTGGATCCGTCGCCCCAGATGTCGACGCCGTCTTCCTTCATGGCACGCACGAGCAGGGTTCCGGTCACGGCGCGGCCCAGCGGCGTGGTGTTGAAGTAGGTGCGTCCGCCGGAGCGGATGTGGAACGCACCACAGGCGAGGGCGACGAAGCCCTCCTCGACGAGCGCCGACTTGCAGTCCACCAGCCGCGAGACCTCGGCGCCGTACTGCAGCGCACGGCCGGGGATGGCGGCGATGTCGTCTTCGTCGGGCTGACCGAGGTCGCCGGTGTAGGTGCAGGGCACGGCGCCCTTGTCGCGCATCCAGGCCACGGCGACGGAGGTGTCGAGCCCTCCCGAGAAGGCGATGCCGACGCGCTCGCCGACGGGGAGGGACTGGAGAACCTTGGACATGAGCCCAATTCTAGTTTCCGCCCTGTTCCGCGACGAACCGCGCCCGATGTCCTCCGCCTGCCGGGGAATGAGCACTGCTGTGATGGTTCACATCCCGGGCGAATGTGGACGAACGGGGTCAACGTGTGATGCCCTCAGTCAGGGGTCGTTACTCGATTGTTACCGCTCACATGCTGGTGCAGAGCGAAATGTGAAGGCTAACATTCGAGCCAGCAGACACCATGGCGGCGTCCGCGCCCCGGCTGCGAGCCGGACCCGAACGAGGAGGTTTTGGGAATGAAGAAGAAGATCCTGGCGGCAGCAGCCCTGCTCAGTGCGGTCCTCTTGACCGCGACCGGATGCGCGGGCAACGCGGGCGGAGGCGACGGCGGGGACGACGTCATCACGGTCGGCTTCGCACAGACCGGCTCGGAGTCCGGCTGGCGGGCGGCGAACACCGAATCGATGAAGGAGGCCTTCTCGTCCGAGAACGGCTTCGATCTGAAGTTCAACGCGGCCGACAACAAGCAGGAGGCGCAGATCGCAGCCGTCCGCAACTTCATCAACCAGGGCGTGGACGCGATCGTGATCGCCCCCATCACGGTCGATGGCTGGGACGACGTGCTCACCGAGGCCAAGGACGCCGGGATCCCGGTCATCCTGGAGGACCGTACGGTCAGCGCGAGCGAGGATCTGTACGCGTCGTGGGTCGGCCTGGACTTCGAGCAGGAGGGTGAGACCGCCGGCGAATGGGTCAAGGAGAACTTCGACGGCAAGGGCGCGAACCTGGTCGTCCTGGAGGGCACCACCGGATCGTCGGCGGCGCTGGATCGGGCCACCGGCTTCAACGCGGCGATCGAGGGCACCGACATCACCGTGATGGACTCGCAGACCGGCGACTTCACCCGCGACGGCGGCAAGAAGGTCATGGAGGGCTACCTGCAGAAGTACGGTTCGGACATCGACGTGCTGTTCGCGCACAACGACGACATGGGCCTGGGTGCGCTCGACGCGATCAAGGCCGCGGGCCTCGTCCCCGGCACGGACATCCAGATCGTCACGATCGACGCCGTCAAGGACGGGATGACCGCACTGGCCAACGGCGAGTTCAACTTCATCGTGGAGTGCAACCCGCTCCTCGGCGAGCAGGCCGCCGAGCTGGTCAAGAAGGTGCTCGCCGGCGAGGAGGTCGAGAAGGCGACCATCGTCGAGGACCAGTCCTTCACGCAGGAGCAGGCGAAAGAGGTCCTGGACTCGCGTCCCTACTGAGTCCGTCGCATCCGACACCCCGCCGGGACCGGGAACCCCGGTGCCCGGCGGTCCGCCTCGGAAGGAGGCCCGCATGACCGACGACACCGTCGTCCGTCCCCGGAAGCACCGGGACATCTCCGCCGCACCCGTCGCCGAGCTGCGCGGCATCACCGTCGAGTTCCCCGGGGTGAAGGCACTGGACGGGGTGGACCTCACGCTTCGCGCCGGTGAGGTGCACACCCTCATGGGCGAGAACGGCGCCGGCAAGTCCACCCTCATCAAGGCACTCACGGGGGTGTATCCGGTCGCCACCGGCACGATAACGATCGGTGGTGCGGCACGCGTGTTCCGCACCACGGCAGACGCCGAGGCGGCGGGGATCTCCACCGTCTACCAGGAGGTCAACCTCTGCACCAACCTCTCCGTGGGCGAGAACGTCATGCTCGGCCACGAGGTGCGCCGCGCGGGGGCGATCGATTGGCGGGCGACCCACCGGGAGGCAGCGCGCCACCTCGCCAACCTCGGCCTGGGCATCTACACCCGCTCGACGCTGGGGACGCACTCGATCGCCGTCCAGCAGCTGGTCGCGATCAGCCGGGCGATGGTGTCGGATGCGTCGGTGCTCGTGCTCGACGAACCCACCTCGAGCCTGGACCGCAGCGAGGTCGAGCAGCTCTTCGCCGTCGTGCGCGACCTTCGCGACCGCGGGGTCGCGATCCTGTTCGTCACGCACTTCCTCGACCAGGTCTACGAGATCTCCGATCGGCTCACTGTGCTGCGCAATGGGCGCTTCGTGGGGGAGTACCCGATCGATGAGCTCCCCCGCGGTGAGCTCATCGCGAAGATGATCGGCCGCGAGCTCGATGAGCTCGACGCGCTCTCCCGCACGGCGGCGCGGGAGATCGACCGATCGGCCGAGCCGGTGCTCTCCGCGGTGGGGGTGGGCCGCAAGGGAGTCCTCGAACCCGTCGACGTCGAGGTCTTCGACGGCGAAGTGGTCGGGATCGCGGGTCTGCTGGGCTCGGGACGCACCGAGCTCGCGCGGCTGCTGTACGGTGCCGACCGCGCGGACACCGGCCGGCACATCGTCCGCGGCCTGCCCGCACGCATCACGACGCCGCGGCATGCGATCGACCGGCGCATCGCGTTCTCGTCGGAGGATCGGCGGGCCGAGGGCATCATCTCCGATCTCACCGTCGCCGAGAACGTCATCCTGGGCATCCAGGCCAAGCGCGGCGCGCTGCGCAGGATGGGCAGGGCCGAGCAGGACGCGATCGTCTCGGAGTACATCGCGGCGCTGGGAGTGCGCCCGGCCGATCCGCACGCGCTCGTGCGCAATCTCTCCGGCGGAAACCAGCAGAAGGTGCTGCTCGCGCGGTGGCTGGCCACCGCCCCCCAGCTGATCATCCTGGACGAGCCCACGCGCGGTATCGACGTGGGCGCCAAGGCCGACATCCAGAAGAAGGTCGCCGAGCTGTCGGCCGAGGGACTGGCCGTCGTGTTCATCTCCTCCGAGTTGGAGGAGGTCATCCGGATCGCGCAGCGCATCGTCGTGATGCGCGACCGTCGTAAGATCGGCGAACTGGACGCCACGGAGGTCGACGTCGACGATCTCGTCGCCGTCATCGCCGATGAATCCCGCGAGACGGAGCCGTCTCGCCAGAGCCCGGAGACAGCGGCATGAGATCGACTCTGACGGGTGTGTTCCGACACCGCCTGGTATGGCCGGTGGCGGCCCTGGCCGTCCTGATCGTGGTGAACACCATCGCGCGGCCGTCCTTCATCGGCATCACGGTGCAGAACGGGCAGCTCTACGGCCCGCTCATCGACATCCTGCGCAACAGCGCGCCGCTCATGCTGGTGGCGCTGGGGATGACGCTGGTCATCGCCACGCGCGGCATCGACCTCTCGGTCGGCGCGATCATGGCGGTGTCGGGGGCGGTCGCCTTGACCTTCATCTCCTCCGCGCCCGACCCGGGGTCCCCGGCGACGGTGCTCACCGCGATCGCCCTGGGCGTGCTCGTCTCCCTCGTGCTCGGGCTGTGGAACGGCTTCCTCGTGTCGGTGGTCGGCGTCCAGCCGATCATCGCCACGCTCGTCCTCATGCTCGCCGGCCGGGGCGTGGCGCTGCTGATCACGGGCGGCTTCATCACGACGATCAACAGCGACCCGTACCGGTTCATGGCGCAGGGCTACCTGTTCGGGCTGCCCTTCGCGTTCTACGTCTCGGTGCTCGCGATCGCCGTCGTCGCGGTTCTGGAACGGCGGACCGCGCTGGGGGTGCTCACCGAGGCGGTGGGCATCAACCCCGAGGCCAGCCGTCTCGCGGGCGTGCGCTCGCGCGGAATCATCTGGGGCGCGTACGCCGCCAGCGGCGTCCTGGCGGGGCTGGCCGGCATCCTGTATTCCTCGAACATCATGGCCGCCGACGCCAACGCCGCCGGTCTGTACATCGAGCTGGACGCCATCCTCGCCGTCGTGCTGGGCGGCACGAGCCTCATGGGCGGGAAGTTCACGATCGCCGGCACCGTCGTCGGGGTCTTCACCATCCAGACGCTGAAGTCGACGATCACCTTCCTCGGCGTCCCGCCAGCGATCAGTCCGCTGTTCCTCGCGATCGTCGTGATCATCGTGGTGCTCGTTCAGTCGCCCCGCACCCGCGGTGGCCTCGCCCGGCTGGCGGCATCGGCCCGCCGCGCGCCCGCGACCAAGATGGGAGCCGCCTCGTGACCACCCTGACCGCCGGCACCGAGCGCCGCGGAGCCGTCACCACCGCCGTGCAGCGCTTCCGCAGCCGGCACGCCTCGTGGGTCCCCGTCTTCGGTGCCCTCGTGATCCTCATCGCGATGATGGGCGGCGCGCAGGCGTACTTCGGCACGTTCGTCACCCCGCGCGTCCTGTCCGCGCTCCTGCTGGACAACGCCTACCTGCTGATCCTGGCGGTGGGGATGACCTTCGTCATCCTCACGGGCGGCATCGACCTGTCGGTGGGCGCCGTGATGGCCTTCACCGGGATGCTGGGAGCGAGCCTGCTGAGCCAGGGGCTGCCCACCGCCGTGGTCGTCCCCGTCATGCTCCTGCTGGGGGCGGGGATGGGGCTTGCCGTGGGCGTGATGGTGCAGTACTTCGGTGTGCAGCCGTTCATCGCCTCGCTCGCCGCGATGTTCGCCGCGCGGGGGCTGGCGTTCATGGTGAGCCTGTCCTCGATCAAGGTGGAGGACCCTGCGATCCTGTGGCTGCAGTCCACGCGCATCCAGGGAGCGCCGGGGAGCTTCTATCTCACGCCCACCGGGATCCTCGCGCTGCTGGTGGTGGCCGTCGGCATCCTCGTCCTGCAGTTCACGCGCTTCGGCCGCACGATCTACGCCATCGGCGGCAATGAGCAGTCCGCGCGCCTCATGGGTCTCCCGGTCGTGCGCACGAAGCTGCTCGCCTACGTCATCAGCGGTGTGTGCGCCGGTCTGGCGGGCGTCGTCTTCACCGCGTACACCGGGGCGTCGTACCCCCTGAACGGCATCGGCACCGAACTGGACACGATCGCCGCGGTCGTGATCGGCGGGACGCTGCTGACCGGGGGAAGCGGATACGTGCTGGGGTCGATGATCGGCGTCTTCGTGTACGGCACGATCAAGACCGTCATCTCCTTCCTCGGCGCGGAGCAGGCCTGGACGCGCATCACGATCGGCGGCCTGCTCCTGATCTTCGTCGTCGTGCAGCGCGTCATCGTGGCGCGATCGGCAAGCCAGCGTTCTTGAACGGGATGCCGCGCCGCGCACCGGCATGATGGAGCCTATGGATTCGCGCCCGACGACGGTCGCGCCGGTGGTCGAGGTCACCGGCGCGACCGTCCGGTTCGGTGCGGAGACGGTGCTGGATGCGGTGGACTTCCGCCTCTTCCCCGGCGAGGTGCACTCGCTCATGGGGGAGAACGGCGCCGGCAAGTCCACGCTCATCAAGGCCATCACGGGCGCGCTGCGGCTGGACGAGGGGGTCGTCCGCGTCGCGGGAGAGCCCGTGCGCCTGCGCAAGCCGGCGGACGCGCTCGCCGCCGGCATCAGCGCGGTCTACCAGGAGATCGATCTCCTGCCGAACCTCACCGTGGCGGAGAACATCCTCCTCGGCCGCGAACCGCGCCGGTTCGGCGCGATCGACTGGCGCCGGCTGAACACGCGGGCAGCGGAGGTGCTCGCCGAGCTCGGGCTCGACATCGACCCCCGCAGCACCCTCGTGCGCCACTCGCTCGCCGTGCAGCAGCTCGTCGCCATCGCGCGGGCGATCTCGGTCGACGTGCGCGTGCTGATCCTCGACGAGCCCACGTCGAGCCTCGACCTCGACGAGGTGGCGGAGCTGTTCCGCGTCATGCGCGACCTGCAGCAGCGGGGGGTCGCGATCCTGTTCGTGTCGCACTTCCTCGACCAGGTGTATGAGATCTGCGACCGCATCACGGTGCTGCGGGGAGGGCGGCTGATCGGCGAGTACGTCCCGGACGAGCTTCTGCGCATCGATCTGGTCGAGAAGATGCTCGGTCGCACGAGCGAGGAGCTTCAGGTGCGCCAGGCGGTGGAGCCGACCCCGGGGGAGGCGGCGGCGTACGTCAGCGGTACCGGCATCACGGTCGGGGCGGCGGTCACCGACGCCTCCCTGGCCATGGCGGAGGGCGAGGTGCTGGGCCTGGCGGGGCTGCTCGGGTCGGGGCGCACCGAACTGGCGCGCGTGCTCACCGGCATCGACCGGCCGGATGCCGGCAGCATCCGCGTCGCGGGCGTGCCGACCGTGCTCGGCTCGCCGCGGCAGGCCATCGCGCTCGGCATCGTGTACTCCTCCGAGAACCGGCGCACCGAGGGGATCATCGGCGACCTCAGCGTGGAGGACAACATCACCCTCGCCCTCCAGGCCGAGCGCGGCGTGTTCCAGCTGCTGGGGCGCCCACGGCGGCGCGAACTCGCGGCCAGCTGGATCGAGGCGCTGGACATCCGTCCCGCCGATCCCGATCGCCCCGCCCGCACGCTCTCCGGCGGCAATCAGCAGAAGGTGCTGCTGGCGCGCCTCCTCGCCCTGTCGCCGCGGGCGCTCGTCCTGGACGAGCCGACGCGGGGCATCGACGTGGGCGCGAAGATCGAGATCCAGCGTCTCGTGGCCGACCTCGCCGACAACGGACTGTCGGTGCTGTTCATCTCCGCCGAGCTGGAGGAGGTCCTGCGCGTGTCCTCCCGGGTCGCGGTGCTGCGCGCGGGCCGGGTCGCCGACATCCTGCCCGCCGAGGCGCTCACCGTGGATTCGCTGCTCGCGCGGGTGGCGCGCCCCGAGGACACCCCGTGAGCGATGAGCGCGGCGCGAAATCCGCCAACATCTTCGACGTCGCGCGGCTGGCGGGCGTATCGCACCAGACCGTGTCCCGTGTGCTCAACGACCTTCCCAACGTCCGCCCCGCGACACGTGCGCGCGTGGAGCAGGCCATCACCCAGCTGCGATACAGCCCTTCGCCGGCGGCGCGGGCGCTCGTCACCCGGCGCACCCGCACGATCGGGCTGGTCACCCCGGGAAGCGCCGACTTCGGGCCGACGTCGATCGCGATGCACTTCACCGTCGCGGCCCGTGCCGAGCGGTACTCCGTCGACACGGTCACCTCACCCGATCCCGATCCGGCCAGTGTGCGCTCGGCGGTCGAGACACTCCTGCGTCAACGCGTGGACGCGATCGTGCTCGTCGTGACGGACGTCGGGGTTCTCGAGGTGGTGCGCGGTCTCGACCTCAGCGTTCCTCTGGTCGCCGCCGCCGCGACGCAGCGCCGGCATCCGCACCTGGTCTCCATCGACCAGTACCGCGGCGCCCGGTCGGCGGTGCGGCATCTCGCCGAGCTCGGGCACAGCCGCATCCTGCACGTCGCCGGCCCGCCGCGGAATCCCGATGCCCTGGAACGCGTGCGCGGATGGCGCGACGAGCTGGCCGCGCGGCGCCTCGTGGCCGAGGAGCCGCGCAACGGGGACTGGTCGGCGGCGAGCGGGTACGAGCTGGGGCGGGAGCTCGACCTCGGATCGGGCACGGCCGTCTTCGTGGGGAACGACCACATGGCGATCGGCCTGCTGTCGGCGCTGCGGGGCCGCGGACTGAGTGTGCCCGAGGACATCAGCGTCGTCGGCTTCGACGACGTGCCCGAGGCGCCCTACCTCATGCCACCGCTGACGACGGTGCGCCAGGACTTCCGCGCTCTGGGGGAGCTCATGATGCAGAAGGTGCTGCTGGCGGTCGAGGAGCCCGAGAGCCTGACCGAGGACACCCCCATCGCGACCCACCTCATCGTGCGGGAATCCGCCCGCGCGCTGGGGTGACCGCCGCGTCGGGAGCGGTCAGCCGACGGTGACCCCCGTGATGGTCACGGGCGTGGCCGGCGCGCCATCGGGCCGGCCGCCCTCGGCTCCCGCGGCGGCGATCGTGCGCACGACCTCGAGCCCCTCGGCGGAGAGCTGGCCGAACACGGTGTAGTCGGGGGCGAGCTCGGTGTCGTCGTAGACGAGGAAGAACTGCGATCCGTTCGTGTCCGGTCCGGCGTTGGCCATCGCGACCGTGCCGGCGGGGTAGGTCTCGGTGCCTGCGAGCTCATCCGGATAGCTGTAGCCGGGGCCGCCGCGGCCCGTGCCGGTGGGATCGCCGCACTGCAGTACGAAGATCCCGGATGTGGTGAGGCGGTGGCAGGAGGTGTCGGCGTAGTAGGCCTGCTCGGCCAGGGACACGAAGCTGCCGACGGTGCACGGAGCGGCGTCGGCGTCCAGGGTCATCGGGATATCGCCCGCCGAGGTCTGGAGGACCGCCGTCACCGTGCCGCTCACCGTGGGATCGGCCGGGGGCACGGTCACCTCGCGCGCGGCCCCGCCGCCCGCGACGTAGCCGCAGCCGTCGGCTGCGGTCGGGGAGGCCGCCGGCGGCGTCGTGGGGGAGGAGGATGCGTCGCCGGAGCATCCCGACAGGACGAGCAGGCTCGAGGCGGCCAGGGCGAGAGTGAGGATCCGGATGCGCACGCCCTCAGCGTAGGCGGCTCTCGTCCTCGATCGAAACGGACGGCCGCGACCGGGCGGTGCCCGCCGGGGCACGGAAGCGGAGCCGCAGCACCGCGACCACGCCGAAGGCCACGACGATGATCCCGGCGGCCATCGCGACGATGTAGCCGACCACCCCGCCCCATCCGTCGGGGCCGGCGTACGGGTCCAGGAACGGGTACGGGTACCAGTACGGCGCACCGGAGGACGGCGCCGTGACCAGCGGAGCGCGCACGAGCGTGTACGCGATCCACGCGAGGGGGAACAGCACGGTTGCCAGGGCGACCCGCCAGCGCACGCGGCGGTGTCCGGTGCCGAAGAGGAGGTCGACCATCAAGAACAGCGGCGCCCCCACGTGCATGACCTCGTTCGCCCATCCGACCGTGTCCGGTCCGATCGACACGGCCCGCAGCAGCAGGTTGTAGACGACGCACGTGATGAGCATGTACGTCGTCACCCACACCAGGCTGGCGGCGAGGGCCGGCGGGTCGACCGCATCCCGCCGCCGCCGCGGCAGGCGCGACAGCCCAGCCCAGGCGAGCACGCTCGCCGTGGCGGCGTTGGAGAGGATCGTGAAATAGCTGAAGAAGTTCGCGGTGGCGGTGGGCACGTGCTGCCCGGCCGCTACGGCGGCACTGATCGTGGAGATCCCCTGGGCGACGACGGCCGCGGCCACGACCGCTCCGACGACGAGACGGGCGATCATCCATGCCGTGTGCGCCCCTGCTGGCGGCTGCATGCGCTCACCCTAACCCGCGCCGAGGCGGCGGCCGGGGGACGGGCCTCGATAGGATGAGGCGTACCGCCCGAATCCACGCGAGGAGCGTCCATGCCCGCAATCGTGATCGTCGGAGTCCAGTGGGGGGACGAGGGCAAAGGCAAGGCCACCGATCTCCTCGGCGAACGCACCGACTGGGTCGTGAAGTTCAACGGCGGCAACAACGCCGGCCACACCGTCGTCATCGGCGACGAGAAGTATGCGCTGCACCTGCTGCCCTCCGGCATCCTCTCGCCCGGGGTCATCCCCGTCATCGGCAACGGCGTCGTGGTCGACCTGGAGGTGCTGTTCAACGAGCTCGAGGCGCTGAACGCGCGGGGAGTGGACACGTCCCGCCTGCGCGTGAGCGCCAACGCGCACGTCATCACGCAATACCACCGCACGCTCGACAAGGTCACCGAGCGCTTCCTGGGCAAGCGGCAGATCGGCACGACCGGTCGCGGCATCGGACCGGCGTACGCCGACAAGATCAACCGCGTCGGCATCCGCATCCAGGACCTGTTCGACGAGAACATCCTGCGCCAGAAGGTGGAAGGCGCGCTGGATCAGAAGAACCACCTGCTGGTGAAGGTGTTCAACCGCCGCTCGATCTCGGTGGATGAGATCGTCGACGACCTGCTGTCGTACGCCGAGCGCCTCCGGCCCATGGTGTCGGACACCTCTTTGCTGCTCAACGACGCCCTGGACCGCGGCGACGTCGTGGTGTTCGAGGGCGGCCAGGCCACGATGCTCGACGTCGACCACGGCACCTACCCGTTCGTCACGTCGTCCTCGGCGACGGCCGGCGGCGCGGCCACCGGCGCCGGCGTGGGGCCCAACCGCCTGGACCGGATCGTGGGGATCGTGAAGGCGTACACGACGCGCGTGGGGTCGGGACCGTTCCCCACCGAACTGTTCGACGAGCAGGGGGAGTGGCTGCGCTCGCGCGGCTTCGAGTTCGGCACGACCACCGGACGCCCCCGCCGGGTCGGCTGGTACGACGCTCCCATCACCCGCTACGCCACCCGCGTCAACGGCATCACCGACCTCGTGCTCACCAAGCTCGACATCCTCACGGGCCTGGACCGCATCCCCGTGTGCGTGGCCTACGAGATCGACGGCGAACGGTTCGACGAGATGCCGGTGAACCAGACCGACTTCCACCACGCGACGCCCATCTACGAATACTTCCCGGGGTGGAAGGACGACATCTCCGGTGCGCGCACGTTCGACGAGCTTCCGCGGGAAGCGCAGGACTACGTGCTCGCGCTGGAGGCGATGAGCGGCACGCGGATCTCCGTCATCGGGGTCGGCGCCGCGCGCGACGCGGTCATCGTGCGGCACGACCTCGTCGACTGATGCGGTTCTGGGTCGGCGGCTACGGCGAGGACCACAACGGCGCGCCCGCCGAGGGCATCGGGATGCTGGTGGCCGGTGAGCCCGACGGCGCCCTGGCCGGCGGGCCGCTCGCCTACACCGGCACCGCCGCGCCGGCCCCGTCGCCGTCGTGGGTGACGGCGCATCCGACCCTCGACGTCGTCTACGCCGCCCTCGAGGGCGAGGGCGCCGTGCAGGCCTTCCGCCGCGTGTCCGAAGACCGCCTTGCGCCGATGGGCGCACGCGTGCCCGCGGGCGAGGCGGCCTGCCACGTCGCCGTCGAGCCGAACGGCGCATTCCTGCTGGTCAGCTGCTGGGGTGACGGCCGCGTCGTGCGCGTGCCGCTGGGCGCCGACGGCGCGCTCGGCGACGCCCGCCTCGCGCCGGCGGCCGCCGACCCGTACGGGTCGGGGTCATCGGCAGCCGATGCGGTGGACCCGGGCCTCGCCGCGGCGGCGCGGGCTCTGCGAGCGGCGGCCGGGGCCGAGTACGCCGACCTCGTGCCCGGGTACGGTTCCGACGCTGGCGCCGACACCGAGCCGGCGGGGCCGGAACCGGAGCCCGGGGAATCGGCCCGCGTGTCCCGCGCGCACGAGGCGCTGTTCCTCCCCGGCGGCACCGTCGTCACCACCGACCTCGGCTTCGACCTCGTGCGGGTGTGGCACGCCGCGGGCGCGGGGCTGCGCCGTGGGCAGCAGATCGCCCTGCCCCAAGGGTGCGGTCCCCGCCACATGGTGTGGCACCCGAGCGGGCACCTGTACGTCCTGACCGAGTTCACGCACGAGGTGTTCGTGCTCGCCCCCGACGCGGAGGGCGTGTGGCACGTGCGCGGCGGTGCGCCGGCGGCGGTCGGCGCACTCGAGGGTGACACGGGAGCCGAGCTCGCGGCATCCCGCGACGGGCAGTTCCTCTACGCCGGGATCCGCGGCAGCGACACGCTGGGCGTGCTGCGGGTGCGGGGCGGGGGAGAGGCCCTCGAACCAGTCGCGCTCGTCGAGGCGGGGGTGCGACGTCCGCGGCACCACGTCGTCGTGCGCGACACGCTCCTCGTGGCCGGCCAGGCCTCGGACGAGGTCGTGTCGCTGTCGCTGGATCTGCGCACCGGGATCCCCGGCGGGGTGCGCTACCGCACCCCGGCTCCCGCGCCGACGTGCCTTCTTCCCACCCGCTGAGGTAGGGCGCGTCAGGTCTTGGCGTCCTGGCGCGGGATGATCACCTGCTTGACGATGAGCAGGATGGACGCGGTCACCGGGATGGCGACGAGCGCGCCGAGGAGCCCGAGCAGCGTGCCGCCCACGAGCGCGCCGATGACGACGAGGGCTCCCGGAACCGAGATGGCGCGGTTCATGACGCGCGGCGTCAGGATGTATGCCTCGATCTGCATGTAGATGAGGTAGGCGATCGCGAACACGAGCGCGGCGATCGGATTGCTGAACAGCGCCAGAACGGTGCCGATGATCCAGAAGAGCACCGACCCCACGAGCGGGATGAGGGTCAGGCAGAAGGCGACCACCGCCATGAGGGCCGGGAAGGGCAGCCCGAGCAGGAGATAGAGGAGGAAGGCGAAGACCGAGTTGCACAGCGCGAGGATGACCATCCCCATGAGGTATCCGCCGATGGAATCGGTGATCTGTTCGGTCATGTCCGCCACCCGGGTGCGGCTGCGGGCGGGCACGAGACGCACGAACGAGCTCTTCATCGCCGGCAGGGAGGCCAGGAAGTACAGGCTCAGCACCAGGATGATGATCGCGCCGGAGATCGCGGTGGCGATCGACACGCCCACCTGCAGGACGCCCCCGCCGATGGCGGCGATGTTCGCGGGATTCGTGGCGAACTTCTCCACCTCGCCGAGCAGATCGCTCACGCTCGCACCGAACGTGTTCTCCAGCCACGCGTAGAGGTCGCTGTCGGTGAACTCCTTCACGAGAGAGGGGGCCTGCTTGGCGAACTGCGTGACCTGGCGCACGACTGTCGGGATGATCAGAGCCAGCACGCCGACGAGCACGAGCGCGAAACCTGCGAAGACGATGACGATCGACCACCCGCGTGCCAGCCCGCGGCGCTCGAGGAATCGCACCAGCGGATCCAGTCCCAGCGCGGCGAAGAGGGCGAAGACCACGTAGATCGCCACGGTGGACAGGTGGGAGGCGGCCAGTCCCAGGACCAGCGCCACCAGCCCGCCCAGCGTCAGGAAGAAGCCGGCGGAGAACGGGCTGGCAAGGCTCGCCCACAGGCGGTCGGCACCGCGACGGGCGGGCGACGGTCCTGCCGCGGGGGGAGGCTCCGCGGCGGGCGGGGCCGCGGCATCCGTCGCGTCCGTCATGTCTCACACTCTAGGCCGGGAGCCACCCCGCCCCCCAGTGCCCCGCGGGCCTCGGCGCCGGCACCCGGTATCGTCGGAGGCGGAGGACGCCATGACCGATTCCCCTGTGGCCGCCGTCGATCCGCGCGAGGTGCTCGCCGGGCTGCGCGGCAGCATCGACAACATCGACGCCGCACTGATCTTCCTGCTGGCGGAGCGCTTCAAGGCCACCAAGCAGGTCGGAGTGCTCAAGGCGCAGCACGGCATGCCACCGTCGGATCCGGCCCGCGAGGAGCAGCAGATCGCGCGGCTCAAGCGCCTGGCGGCGGAGGCGGATCTGGATACGGAGTTCGCCGAGAAGTGGTTCAACTTCGTCGTGGCCGAGGTCATCCGCCACCACACCGCGGCCGCATCCGCCTGACTCCCCACACACGACGATCCGGGTGAGACACGACGCGATGCGTGGTGCCTCACCCGGATCGATCGTCGCCGGGCCTGCAGCGGGTGCTAGGCGACCATGCGGCGGAGCATGGGGAACGCGCTCGCGGCGAGGACAGCGGTCAGCAGCAGGCCCCACAGCGTGAGGCTCAGCGAACCCTGCGTCGCGAGCCAGCCGAAGACCTCGCCCCACGCCTGGGCCTGTCCGATCAGCCACAGGACGCCGAGGAGGACCACTCCGACTCCCAGAAGCGCGATCGTGAGCCCCATGGGCCCGAAGCGCTTGTAGATCGTCGCGCACCAGAACCCGACGGTGAAGAACAGCATCGCGAGGGTGAAGAAGAACAGGCCTGCGGCGAAGGCCCCGGGTTCCCAGATCCAGTCGAGGCGGAAGAAGTACGCGTTGATCCCCCATCCGCCGGTGACGATTTCCAGAAGTCCGCCGAGCACGAACACGATCGCCATGATGAGCGCGGTCAGCCCGGCGGTGAGGAGGGTTCCGAGGTAGAACTCGCGCCGCGTGACGCTCATCGCCTGCGAGAACGGGAAGCTGAGGGTGAGCGAGTACACGCCCACGGCCAGGAAGTACCACAGCGGGGCCTGCGCACCACCCCCGTACATGTTCACCTCCACGCCGGAGGAGCGCAGGATCGCGTGAATGGCGAGACTGACCGCCAGCGCTCCGCCCAGGATGATCAAGGGGAGCCAGATGAAGGTCTGGCGATTGACCAGCTGCATCTGGATGACGCGAAGTGTGCGGTTCATCGGAGGGCTCCTTCCTCGGCCGGCGTTGCCGCAGCATCCGCACCGGCGTGCTTCTGGGTGACGCGGACGATCAGCTGCTGCAGCGACACCGGTGTGATGTCCAGTCCCGCCGCCGCCACCTGGGCGCGGTCGGCCGCAGTAAGGGCGCCCAGGACCGTCACCGACGCGACGCGGCCCAGGCTCTCGCGATGGATGACGTCGCGCCCGGCGACGAAGGCGTCCACTGTCGCCGTGTCGCCCACGATGTTCGCGGCGCGGTCGCGCACGGCATCGGTGTCCTCGTCCATGACGATGCGCCCGCGGTCGATCACGAGCACCTTCTCGATGAGGTTGGAGACCTCGTCGATCAGGTGGCTGGAGAGGATCACGGTACGGGGGTGCTCGGTGTAGTCCTCGAGCAGCCGGTCGTAGAAGATCTGGCGCGCGACGGCGTCCAGACCCAGGTACGGCTCATCGAAGAACGTCACCTCGGCTCGCGCGGCGAGGCCGATGATGACGCCCACGGCGGAGAGCTGCCCACGGGAGAGCTTCTTGATGCGCGTCTTGAGGGGCAACTGGAAGTCGTCGATGAGACGCTCGGCGAGGGTCTGATCCCAGTTCGGGAAGAACAGCCGCGCGATGCGGAACGCATGCAGCGGCACCGCGTCGTCGGGATACTTCTGGCTCTCCCGCACGAAGCACATGCGCGAGAGCACGCGCGCGTTCTCATAGGGCGCCTCGCCGAAGACGCGCACGTCACCGGACGTCGCGAAGTTCTGAGCGGTGAGGATGGACATGACGGTCGTCTTGCCCGCGCCGTTGCGCCCGAGCAATCCGTAGATCTTGTCCTTCTCGATCGAGAAGCTCACGTCGTCGACGGCGAGGGTGTCGCGGTAACGCTTGGTGAGGTTCTTCACCTCGATCACGGCGGTCATGAGGCGGTCCTTTCGGTGGTGGTGTCAGTGTCGGTGATGCCGGTCGCCCGGTCGCGGATGAGGGCGGCGAGGTCGTCGGGGCCGAGCCCGAGCTTGCGGGCCTCGGCGATCAGCGGTTCGACGAAGCGATCCGCGAACGAGGTGCGGCGCTCGGCGAGGAGGAGTTCGCGCGCGCCGGGCGCGACGAACATCCCGATGCCGCGTCGCTTGTAGAGCACGCCCTTGTCGGCGAGCATGTTGACTCCTTTTGCAGCGGTGGCCGGATTGATGCGGTAGAAAGCGGCGAGTTCGTTCGTGGACGGCGCCTGGGTCTCCTCGCGGAGGCTGCCGTCGATGATCGCGTCCTCGACGTTCTCCGCGATCTGCAGGAAGAGGGCTTTGCCTTCATCGATCACACGCGCCTCCTTCTGTGGTTCATTACTTGACTAACTAACCATGCAGCCTGCGGATCTCCGTTGTCAAGCCGTCCCGCGAAACACGCGAAAACGTCTGAGACACCCGGCGTCGCCCGGTGTCTCAGCCGGGATGTGGTGTCTCGAGCGGGAGAGTGCGGGGCGGGGGTGCGGGGCGACGCGTTTTAGGATGTGGGCAGCAGCCGGCCGACGGGGGGCGCGGCCGTGAGGGGGAGGATGCGATGGCGCACGCGACGGTGCAGGATCTCGTGGAAGAGCAGGCGGAGTGGGGCGTCGAGGAGTGGTGGCGACTCGACCTGCGGCTGTTCGCCGACACACCGCGGGTTCAGCATGCGCTCGTCATGTTCGCGCCTCCGGCACCGCGCCGCCACGAGTACACGCGCTTCGAGCTTCGCTACGTCGTGCAGTCGATGGCCTACCTGTTCGGCCTCATCGCCCCGCTGATCGGTGCGGCGTTGATGGCGCGATGGGCGTCGACGGGGGCGTGGGACTCGGAGTTCCCCTTGGCGGCGGCGGGAATCCTGACGGCCGCGTCCCTGGCGGTGACCGCGTACAGCGAGGTGCAGGCACGCCGGTATCCGCGAGCGGCATCTCAGGCAGCCGTCCGGCAGCTCACGCTCATGCACATCGTTCCCGGCGCCGTCACGGTCATCGTCGCCCTCTGGCTCGGCGGCGGCCTCCTGAGCGACGGCGCGTGGATCTGGCTCGCCGTCATCGCGATCGACGTCGCCGTGCATATCGTGCAGCTGGTGCGCGGCCCCGTGCGCCCCGGCGGACCGCAGAATCTCGTCGACAATGTGCGCGTCAGCGTGGCGGAGCTGTCGGACGATGAGCGAGCACGCCTGCGGATCGAGCGCGGGCGGGCGATCAGCCGCCTGCGTGAGCGGGGCCTCATCGACGACGCCCTCGCCGCGCGCGCCGATGCCACGGATCTGGGTATGACGGCGCTCACGATCGCGCCGCCGCCTCTCCTCCAGCACCCGGCGGATGGATCGCCGCGGGCCGCGGACGCGCCGCGCTGACCACGCGACATCGTTTGCTAGCGTGCCAACCGTGGACACTCTGGAATCCGCCTCCGCATGGGCGCGCGAGCACTCGCTCGCCGCCGACGTGCGCCTGGCGCGCGTCGAGATCCTCGCCTTCCGGCGGCATCCCGAGATCTACCGCTACTTCGGCTCCGACGGCGCCCTCACGGCAGCGCGCGCGCTGACCGCGCGGCGCCCCATCGCCGTCCGGGCGGGAAACGGCATCATCGTCCTGCTCGCCGTGGTGGGTGTCATCGCCCCGGTGGCGGCGGTTTCGGCAATGGGGGGTGACCGCTTCAACTTCTTCCGCATGGATGCGGCGCAGTCGGTGCCGCTGGCCGGCGTGCTGTTCGCCGTTACCGCGCTGACCCAGCTCGTCGTGCTCCTCATGTGGCTGCGCAAGGGTGCGCGGTTCGACGGCTTCACCCTCGGCATCGTCGTGGTGGCCCTCGTCTTCTCGGGCTTCGGACTCATCGGCATGGTGAACGCCGGCGCGCTCGACGGCTACGACGGGTGGGGTGCGTGGTACCCGGCGGTCGTCGCCGCGTTCCTGATCTCGGCCGGATCGGCGATCGCGATGATCGCCCGCCGGCGCCATCGCGCGCCCGAGGCCGTCGCGCAGGCGGCGCAGCCCACCGATGGACCGCAGGCCGTCCAGGCCGCGCTGCGTGAGCTGGACGACGCGGAGCTGGGCGCCATCCGCGCCGACCGGGATGCGGCGTTGCACGTCCTCGGGGAGCGGGGCATCCTCGACCCGGAGACGGTTGCGCGGGCCCGAGCGGCCGACCTCGGCACGCTGTACCTGCTCGACCCGCCGCTGACCTGACGCCCGCCCGGCGTGCGCCCGCCGCATCCGCCCCGCGAAACACGCGAAAACGGCTGAGACACCAGGCGTCGCCCGGTGTCTCAGTCGGAATGTGGTGTTTCGGGCTAGGGGGTGGGCTTGGGGCGGACGATGCGGCCCGGCGCGGGGGTGACGTCGGACGGTGCCGCCGACGGGCCGGTCTTCGGCTCGCGCGCGGGCGGCCCCGAAGAAGGCGGGGGCGGCGCCGAAGGCGGCGCGGGAGGGGGCGTCAGCCGGGCATCCACATCGGCGGAGGATGCGCCACCCGGGCCGGTCGAGAATGCGGCATCCGCACCGGCGGAGGATGCGGCGCTCGCACGGGCAGAGGAGGCACCGGGGGAGGATGCGCCGGCGGGAAGCTCGAGCGCGACCTTCTGCTCGAGCACGTCGATGGCCTCGTCCGACAGCGACAGGAGCCCGTCCAGCTCCTCGCGCACGCGCCGGTAGGCGAGCTGGCGCTCGGCGGGGGTGGCGGCCTGGTCCACCGCGACCGTGAGCAGCTGCTGGGCGGTGTCGAGGCGCTTGCGCTCCGCCTCCGTGAAGGAGGAGTCCTTGATGCGCCGCGCGTCGCGTTCGGCCACATCGAAGGCCACCTCGTAGTCGGTGACGGCGTTGCGGTACTCCGTCAGCTCCTGGTGCGTCAGCCGCGCCTTGGCCGAGGCCGGGCGCAGGCCGTCGGCGACGCGCTTGGCGCGCAGGTACGCCGCGGTCAGCGGCTGACGGCCGTCGCTCATCGCGGGGAAAGCGATGAGCTTCGCGACATCCAGCTCGTACTCGAGCCAGCGGGCCGTGACGGCGTCGTGCGCGGCGAAGAGGCGCTCCAGCTGAGCGGCCTGCGACTCCGGGGCCGCGTCGGCGGGCGTGGCGCCGGCGAGGGCCTGCGACCGCAGCCCGGACTGCGCGGCCTTCAGCTCGCTCTTGGCCTTGAGGATCTCCAGGCGCCGCTTGTGACGTCGGCGGGCCGCCTTCTCCCACGCGCCGGCGACCCCGCCCGCCGCCCCGAGCAGCGGGAAGGCGAGCCACCAGTAACCGCCGACGAAGGCCCAGAAGTCCACGTCGCCATGCTAGTCGCGGGGTCGGCCGGGCACACCGGCCGCCTCATTCCTCCGGCGGGCGCCGGCGGTTCTTCCAGCCCGCCTCCGCGGCACGCGCGACCGCCTCGGCGGAACGGGCGATCGCGCGGCTGGTGGTGTCCATCACGTCGCGGGCGAGGTCGCTCCAGTGGTCGCCGGATGCGGGGGCCTCGGGTGCGTCCCCGCGGCCGCGCTGGGCGGCGCGCTCCGCGACGGCGAACGCGTACTCGGCCCGGTACACCGCGTCGCGGTAGGCGGCGTAGTCGGCCGCCTGCATCTTGACGTCGGGGCCGGACGGGCGCAGCCACTGCGCCGTGGACTGCGCGCGCAGGAATTCGGCGGTGAGCGGATCGTGCGGGTCGCTCATCGACGGGTAGTCGATGGCCTTCGCCGCATCCGTCTCGTACGCCAGCCAGCGCGAGAGGAGCGCGTCGTGGCGGGCGATCAGACGGCTCAGCGGCAGGGCTTCGATGCCGGCGCGCCGCGGCGGGACGGCGGCCCGCGCGGCGCGGACATTCGCGCGTCGCGCACGCAGGTCGGCGCCGGCGGCGCGCACGTCGCGCTCGGCCTGCTGCAGGGCGTGGCGGGCGGCGGCGACATCGGCGGAGGTGGCGCGACGGGCGAGCCGGTCGGCATCGGCGCGGGCGACGGCCGCGCGGGCGGCGAGCACGGCGGCGCGGGCGCGGGAGAGGTTGCCGGCGGCGACCCGCACGTCGTGCAAGGATGCCTCGACCTCCAGGTGACGCGCACGTCCGGAGCCGCGTGCCATGCTCACGGCGCCCCAGCCGACGGCTCCGGCGCCCACCGTCGCGGGCGCGAGCCACCACAGATCGGCGAGCATCGCCCAGAGCGGATCCACGCCCTCATGCTAATCGCGCGGCCGCCTGCCGGGCAGCCGGTGTGCGCCGCTTCGACCATGGGAACCGCCGGAAGTCAGCCGAGCAGGAGCGAGATCACGGTCGCACCGCCACCCACGATGATGAGCGAGGCGATGACCACCCACGCCACGATGCGGATGCGGCGCTGTCGGGTCTGTCCGAGCGGGCCGTAGTCCTCCTGGTCGGTCATGAGGACAGTCTAGGCGGCCGGTTCCACGACGGTCGGGCCGAAGGCGGCCGGCAGGGTGCCGCCCGACAGCTCCCGCAGTTCGGCCACCGGGATCGTGAAGACGTCCTGGATCTCCAGAGCCGCGCCGCTGCCGTCGCCGGGGACGTCGGTCACGCCGATGCGCAGCACCGGGTAGTCCCGGCCCGCGCACAGGCCGCGGAACTTCACGTCCTCCTCGCGCGGCACGCTCACGATCACGCGGCCCGTCGATTCGGAGAACAGCGCGGCCGACGCATCCACGCCGTCGCGCTCCATGATCTCCGTGAGCCACACGCGCGCGCCGACGCCGAAACGCAGCACGCCCTCGGCGAGGGCCTGTCCGAGGCCGCCGGAGGAGACGTCGTGCGCGCTGGAGATGAGCGACTGGTCGTTCGCGGCACGCAGCAGCTCCGCGAGCCGGCGCTCCTGCGCCAGGTCGACGCGCGGGGGCCGCCCGCCGAGGTGCCCGTGCACGGTGCCGGCCCACTGCGAGCCCGACAGCTCGGTCGAGGTGACGCCGAGGAGGTACAGGTTCTCGCCCGGATCCTGCCAGCCGCTGGGGATGCGGCGGGCCACGTCGTCGATGATGCCCAGAACGCCCACCACCGGCGTGGGGTGGATCGGGGTGTCGCCGGTCTGGTTGTAGAACGAGACGTTGCCGCCGGTGACGGGGATGCCCAGTTCGAGGCATCCGTCGGCCAGGCCCGCGACGGCCTGCGAGAACTGCCACATCACTTCGGGGTTCTCCGGGCTGCCGAAGTTGAGGCAGTCGGTCACGGCGGCAGGCGCCGCGCCGGTGACGGCGACGTTGCGGTACGCCTCGGCGAGGGCGAGCTTCGCGCCCTCGTACGGGTCGAGCTGGCAGTACCGGCCGTTGCTGTCGGTCGCGATCGCGAACCCGAGCCCGGATTCCTCGTCGACGCGGATCATGCCCGCGTCATCGGGGAACGACAGCGCGGTGTTGCCGAGCACGTAGTAGTCGTACTGGTTGGTGATCCAGGACGTGTCGGCCAGGTTGGGGCTGGTCAGCAGTTGCAGGAACTGGCTGCGGAGGGTCTCGGGGTCGCTCTCGCGGGGGAGGGCGGCGGCGGAATCCTCGCGGAGCGCGTCGATCCAGGCCGGGTAGGCGACCGGACGCTCATAGACGGGGCCGTCGACGGCGACCGTGGACGGGTCGACGTTGACGATCTCGTGTCCGTGCCAGTCGATCACGAGGCGTCCGTCGCCGGTGACCTCGCCCAGCACGCTGGTCTCGACATCCCACTTGCCGGTGACGGCGAGGAAGGCGTCGAGCTTGTCGGGCGCGACGATGGCCATCATCCGCTCCTGCGACTCCGACATCAGGATCTCTTCGGGAGTGAGCGAGGGATCGCGCAGCAGCACGTGCGACAGCTCCACCTTCATGCCGCTGCCGCCGTTGGCGGCCAGCTCGCTCGTGGCGCAGGAGATGCCGGCGGCGCCGAGGTCCTGGATCGCCTCGACGAGGCCGCCGTGGTACAGCTCGAGGCAGCACTCGATGAGCACCTTCTCGGCGAACGGGTCGCCCACCTGCACGGCCGGTCGCTTGGTCGGGCCGGTCGAGTCGAACGAGTCGGAGGCGAGGATGGATGCTCCGCCGATGCCGTCTCCGCCGGTGCGGGCGCCGAACAGCACGACCTTGTTGCCGACTCCCGACGCGTTGGCGAGCTTGAGGTCTTCGTGGCGGAGGACGCCCACCGCGAGGGCGTTCACGAGCGGGTTGCCCTGGTACACCGAGTCGAACACGGTCTCGCCGCCGATGTTGGGCAGGCCCAGGCAGTTGCCGTAGAAGGAGATGCCGCTGGTCACCCCGTGCACGACGCGAGCGGTGTCGGGGTGGTCGATGGCTCCGAAGCGCAGCTGGTCCATCACGGCGACCGGGCGCGCGCCCATCGAGATGATGTCGCGGACGATGCCGCCGACGCCCGTGGCGGCACCCTGGAAGGGCTCGATGTAGCTGGGGTGGTTGTGCGACTCGACCTTGAAGGTGACGGCCCATCCCTCGCCGATGTCGACGACGCCGGCGTTCTGGCCCATGCCGACCATGAGGCGGGTCTTCATCTCGTCGGAGACCTTGTCTCCGAACTGGCGGAGGTAGATCTTGCTGGACTTGTAGGAGCAGTGCTCGCTCCACATGACGGAGTACATCGCCAGTTCCCCGGAGGTGGGGCGGCGCCCGAGGATCTCACGGATCCGCGCGTACTCGTCGGGCTTGAGACCCAGCGCCGCGTACGGCTGCTCCTTCTCCGGCGTCGCGAGGGCGTTGTCGACGGTATCGGCCTGCGCTGCCGCTCTCGCGGCGGCGGTATCGGGCCGAGCGGTCGGGGTGACGGGGGCGGATGCCGCGGCCGCGGCGTTGTCAGCGGGGGTGGTCACGCGGCTGTACTCCAGGAATTCGGCCGAACGGGCTTTCGGGTGCCGGACCCGCTCAGTCTAGTTCTGCTGCGGCAACCGATCGTCCGTGTCAGTACAGGATCTGGAAGCCCGTGGGCACTCCGATGGTGAGGCTGACCAGGAGCGACACGATGCCGGCGATGAATCCCGCCGCGGCGAGCTCTCTCGCCCGGCGCGCGTTGAGGCTGATGAGGCCGCACACGAACGACACCGCAGCCAGAGCCCACACCGCGATCTGGGCGGCGCTGCTGTACTCGCCGAGGTGGACGCCGCCGAGGATGAGGATGCTGAGGTACCACAGCAGCACCGCGATCGCCGTGAGGATCGCGATCCAGGAGGCCACCCGGACGTCGCCCTTGGGCAGTGGCCTGCCCTGCGCGTCCACGGGTGAGGTGGGCGGTTCGGCCAGCGGGTCGGGAAGCCCCTCGTCGGCCACGGAAGCGCGCGCGTGCGTGGCATCGGGCGGGGGCGTCATACCGCGAGGTTACCCGGCGCGCGTGCGATGGGGCCGGAGCGGTGAGGAGACCTGCCGGATTCGCGGTGAGACGACATTAGATGCCAGGTGAGCGCGTCCAATTAGGAACAACCTCCGCTGGTTGCCATGACACTTCCCGCGGCGCCTTCCATTCGCGGTGGCGTCACTGGGAGTTGCTCCAAAGTGTCATCCCTTCCCAGCCGACAGGGAATCCCATGTTTCCCTCCCGCGAGACGACGACGGTGCCGTCCGGGGCCCGGAGGTTGATGTCCAGCTTCTTCGCTTGCGTCTTGAACGACATGTGCCAATTCGTTCCGGCGACGTGAGTGCGAAGCATGAAGGCGAGGACTGCGGCGTAGATGTAGAGGCGCTGCCGCGGCTTGGGTGACGTTGTGAAGTTGTCGACGACAACGTGGTCGAGCATGTCGCCTTTGGTCTCATGGCTCTTCAGTGAGAGGGGGCGTTTGAAGGCTCTGTTGAACAATCGGGAGCCGTGTGCGCAGGTGTTGCGTAGGTCCGCCATCATCCACAGCACCGCGCCGAAGCGGCGAGGGTGCTCAAACCCGAACGCGCGCGCCACCTCCCGAGCGTCTTCTGTCTTCATCAGTTCGAAGAGAAATGGCAGCTTCCCAAAGCTAAGGGCCTCAGTGACAGCCCAGATCGGAACCGGCTGATCGGGATACTTCAGGAGGTGGTGAGCGATGAAGTCCTCGTCTTCAGCCGCGGCCTTGATGGCGGCGTCGCATGTCTCCATCCAGGCCTCGAACTTCGTGCCTTCCCTCGCCGGGCGGCTGCACATCCGTTCGTCGAGACAATCGATACGGGTATGGGCGGAAACGTCCCTGGCCGCGAGCGTGTGGGCGATCGCCGCGCGCACGCGGACTTCGAAATCCAGTAATCCCTCAAGGCAGACGCGCGCGAGCTTGGAGTCGAAGGCCTCGAGTTGAACGACGAGACCGAAGCTCGCACCTGCGATGTACTGATCGGAACGGAACTCGCGGAGTCTCGGATCGATTCGCTCGGGCGGGAGCAGATCCCGCAGAACGTATCGGTACGCCCCCGAGCGGAAGTAGCCAACTCGAGTCAAGAACTGCAGCGCAGCGTGTCGGTCTGGGACCTCGAGTCCACGTTCCGCGAGCTGATCCAACAGCTCGTCTCGCTCCTTGAACTCCTTTGTATAGTCCACGACTCAACGTATATCGCACAATGAAAATCGCCCCCTTGAGCCGAAGCTCAGAGGGGGGCGATGTCTGATATTCCAAAGCTAGCACAGTACGCCGACACGGGGCTGTGAAGGGCAGGACCGACGTCCCCAGTATGCGGGTCGGACGCGAGGGCTGAGCGATGGCGCGCGATCCTTCGGCCTCGGGCTTTTCGATGTTGAAGCTGAAGAAGTTCAGCCCGTCAAGAAACCATGTTGTCGCCGTGGTGCCGGGCGTCGATGGGGGCGAGCTGAAGGGTAAGGGCAACCGGTGCCCGACAGTCGAAGACCGGGGGTTGACGGCGGCCGCGGCGAGGTTTAACGTACAACCAAATGGTTGTAGACAGTGAACTCGATGACGCGGCGGTGGACCGGATCTTCCGAGCCCTCGCCGACGCCACGCGACGTGACATCCTGCGCCGCACCCTGGTCAGCGAGCAGACGGTGTCAGCGCTCGCCGCCGAGTACGACATGAGCTTCGCCGCCGTACAGAAGCACGTCGCCGTGCTGGAAACGGCCCGGCTCGTGATCAAGCGGGCCGAAGGAAGGGAGCGGCTCGTGAGTGCCGACCCGGAGACGATCGCGCGCGCCCGTCAGCTGCTCAGCGCCTACGAGTGGCTGTGGCGATCGCGCATCGACCGCCTCGACGACCTGCTGCGGGAATCCTGAACCGGATGCTGCGGCATCCACTCGTCCGAAGGAGAACGCCATGCCCGTCACATCCGTCACCACCGACCCCGAGGCCCTCACGATGACCCTCGTCGCCGACTTCCCGGTCGGCCCCGAGCGGCTGTGGAAGGCCTTCTCGGATCCCCGTCAGCTCGAGCGCTTCTGGGGGCCTCCCGGGTATCCTGCGACCTTCGACGCGTTCGACCTGACCCCGGGCGGTGTCGCCACGTACGCGATGATCGGTCCGCGCGGCGACGTCGCGCGCGGGCGATGGGAGTTCCTCTCGATCGATCCCACCAGCGGGTTCGAGGTGCTCGACGCCTTCGCCGACGAATCGGGTGCCCCCTCCGCCGACATGCCCACTTCGCGCATGCGGTTCGCGATCGCACCGACGGACAGCGGGTCACGTCTGACGATCCTGACGCACTTCCCCTCGGCCGAGGCGCTCGAGCAGCTGGCGGCCATGGGCATGGTCGAGGGTGCAGCCATGGCGATGAGCCAGCTGGACGCCGTGCTGCGCGACCTGGGCGAGTACGCCGCCGGGCGGGGCACCGAACTCGAAGTGCTCGACGACACCCACGTCCGCATCACGCGCGTCATCCAAGGGCCGCGCGAGCTCGTGTGGCGCGCGCACCACGACCCGGAGCTGTTGCGGAAGTGGATGCTCGGACCCGACGGGTGGACGATGCCGGTGGCCGAGGTCGACCCGAGCGTCGGCGGGCACTACCGGTACGAGTGGGAGCCCGCACCCGGCCAGCCGGGGGAGCGGTTCGGCTTCGAGGGCGAGACGCTGCTGTCGGATCCGCCCCGGCGCGCCGTGACCACCGAGCGCATGATCGGGATGCCCGGCGAGGGAACCGTCAACGACATGACGCTCTACGAGGAGGACGGCGTCACGCTGCTCACGGTGCTGATCGAGTACCCCGACAAGGAGACGCGCGACATGATCCTGGCCACCGGCATGGTCGACGGCATGGAGACCAGCTACGCCCGGCTGGAGTCGCTCGTCCTGGCCTGACGCGGCGCGATTCAGGAAGAACCGGCGGAGGAAGCGGCATCGCCGGGGTCCCCCGCAGGGGTGAGGCGGATCTCCATCGCGCGCGGGAGGCTCCGCTGCAGGCTGCTGCGTAGCGTGGGGACCATGAGTGACGAAGAGAAGTCGGAGTCCAAAGGTCCCGCGAAGGGCACCGGTGTCGGCGTCGGCGTCGCGTTGGGTCTCGCCGTGGGCGCGGCCCTCGGGATCGCGGCCGAGAACCTCGCGCTGTGGCTGGCCGTCGGCCTGGCCATAGGACTCGCCTTGGGTGCGGCATTCGACGCACGAAGCAGACGTCGCGAGTAAGACACGCACGCGAGGAATCGGCTGCTCCCCGCACGGGGAGCAGCCGATCCGCGTCCGCGGCTCAGTGCGTGCGGCGGCGGTACAGGCGCATCGCGAGGGCGAAGGCCACCACGAGGATGCCGAGGCACCACGCCAGCGCGATCCAGATGTCGGCACCGACCGGCTGCTGCGTGAACAGGTCGCGCATCGAGTTCACGATCGAGGTGACGGGCTGGTTGTCCGCGAACCAGCGGACGGGGCCCGGCATCGTGTCGGTCGGCACGAACGCGGAACTGATGAACGGCAGGAAGATGAGCGGGTAGGAGAACGCACTGGCGCCGTCCACCGTCTTCGCCGACAGCCCCGCGATCACCGCGACCCACGTCAGCGCGAGGGTGAACAGGACGAGCATGCCGGTCACGGCGAGCCACTCCAGCACGCCGGCGCCGGAACGGAAGCCCAGCAGCAGCGCGACCCCCACCACGAGCACGAGCGAGATGGTGTTCGCCACGAGGGAGGTCAGCACGTGCCCCCACAGCACGGCCGAGCGTGCGATGGGCATCGACTGGAAGCGCTCGAAGATCCCGCCCTGCATGTCCAGGAACAGCCGGTACGCCGTGTAGGCGATGCCGGAGGCGACGGTGATCAGGAGGATCCCGGGCAGCATGTAGTCGATGTAGGACTGCGAGCCGGAATCGATCGCCCCGCCGAAGACGTAGACGAACAGCAGCATGAGCGCGATGGGGGTCACCGCGGTGGTGATGATCGTGTCGGGGCTGCGCAGGATGTGACGCAGCGAGCGCCCGGTGAGCACGGCGGTGTCGCCGAAGAAGTGGGTGGTCATGGCGGTTCCTTACTCGTCTGCGTGGGATGCGGCGGATGGGTCGGATGCGGCGGGTGTGCCGGGAGAGGCGGGGCGGCTCGCGCCGCCGGTGATGGCGAGGAAGATCTCCTCGAGCGTGGGCTGCTTCTCGACGTACTCGACCGTCGCGGGGGGAAGCAGCGTCTTCAGCTGGGCGAGGGTGCCGTCGGCGATGATGCGGCCCTCGTGGAGGATCGCGATGCGGTCGGCCAGCTGCTCGGCCTCGTCGAGGTACTGCGTGGTCAGCAGCACGGTCGTGCCGCCGGCGGCGAGCTCGCGCACGGCGTGCCACACCTCGATGCGCGCCTCGGGGTCAAGACCCGTCGTCGGCTCATCCAGGAAGATGACCGACGGCGCGCCGATGAGGCTCATCGCGATGTCGAGCCGGCGGCGCATGCCGCCGGAGTAGGTCGCCGCCTTGCGTGCGCCCGCGTCGGTGAGGCGGAAACGCGCGAGCAGGTCGTCGGCGATGCGGCCGGGATCCGGCTGGTGGCGCAGCTGCGCCACCAGCACGAGGTTCTCCCGCCCCGTGAGCACCTCGTCGACGGCGGCGAACTGCCCCGTGAGGCTGATCGATTCGCGGACGCCGCGGGGATCGGCGAACACGTCGTGCCCGTCGACGACGGCGGATCCGGCGTCGGCAGAGAGCAGCGTGGAGAGGATCTTCACGATGGTGGTCTTACCGGCGCCGTTGGAGCCGAGCAGCGCGAAGATGCTGCCCCGGGCGACGTCGAGGTCGACGCCACGGAGGACGGATACGTCGGCGAAGGCCTTCTGGAGGTCTCGGACGCGGATGGCGGTGGTCATGGTCGTTCCTTTGCGGGATGAGCGTGGGGTGGGGGAGGGCGCGAAATGGGCGCACGAAGCCATCGCTCCGAGCCCGCCGAGGCGGGAGGGCGTGGTGGGAGGCGTGGTGGGGCGGGGCGCAGCCCCGGCGGATCAGGCGGTGTCGTGGTGTTCGGCGGCCTCGATCGCGCGCTCGAGGCGTGCCCGCTCCTTGCGGATCCAGCTGCCGCCGCCGTAGTTCTCCATGAACGTCTCGGCGAAGGACACGGGGTCACTCCCGACGACGTCGCGGATCGGCGTTCCGGCCGCCGCGCTCTGCTCGAGCAGGTCGCCGAGATCGTCGAGCATCGCGACGAGGCTCGAACCGCTGTCGCTGGGCCCCAGGTGCAGCAGGTAGCGCTCGAGCGCGGCGGCGGTCTGCCGGTACGGCTCGGGCAGGCGCTTCACGCGCGCCTTGTACGCCAGGTAGCGCTTCTTCTCGCCGAGATCGCCGATGATCTTCTCGTACCAGGCCATGTCACTCTCCTTCCGTGCGGAGCTGTTCCAGCCGTTCGGCGAGGAAGCTCCAGGTGGTCCAGAATTCGGCGAGCTTTTCCCGCCCTGCGGTGTTCAGCGTGTAGACCTTGCGCGGCGGGCCCTTCTCCGAGGGCACCTTCTCCACGTCGACCAGTCCGCGCTGCTCGATGCGCACGAGGAGCGCGTAGATCGTGCCCTCGGCGATGTCGGCGAAGCCGCGTTCGCGCAGCCCCGCCGTGATCTCGTACCCGTATGCGGGGCGCCGCGCGAGGACCGCGAGGACGATCCCCTCCAGCACGCCCTTGAGCATCTCCGTGTCCTGCTTGCCCATGAGATCCGCTCCTGCATATCAGTGTCACTAGGTACCACTACATAGTAAGACCGACTACCGGTAGATAGCAACACTGAATACCTCGCGATGTCAGGACCGCGTGAGGAAGCGCCCCCGCCCCGTATGGATTCCGTGAGGGTGCCCGTCCGGAGCATCCGCCGGGTGTTGCATCGGATCCCGTGGCCGCCCGCGTGGCCACCCGCGCCACAGCAGTCGCGCGGTCGCACCCGTTCAAGGAGCTCCCGTGCTCGATGTCGTCTATCTCACAGCAACGCTCGCGCTGTTCGCGCTGGTCGCGGTGGTCGCCCGGGGGGTGGAGCACCTGGGGCCCCGCGCCCGCGGCTCCGCCCGCGAAGCGGTGGGTGGGGAGGAGCGGGGATGATCGTCTTCTCGCTGCTGGCCACCGTGCTCGCCGTCGCCGCCGTGGTGTACCTCGTGGTCGCCCTCGTGCGGCCGGAGAGGTTCTGACGTGGACGCCGGCACAGCGTGGTCGCTCGCCCTGACCGCGGCGACCCTCATCCTCGCCCTCGCCCTCGCCTACCGGCCGGTGGGGGATTACATCGCCTCCATCTACACCGCGCGCAAAGACCTCGCGCCCGAGCGGATGACGTACCGCCTCATCGGTGTCGACCCCGCCGGCGCCCAGACGTGGCAGGCCTACCTGCGTTCGGTGCTGGCGTTCTCGGCGGTGGGCGTGCTGCTGGTGTACGGCCTTCTGCGGCTGCAGCAGTTCCTCCCCTACGCCCTCGGCATGCCCGCCCCCGGCGAGGCGCTGTCGTTCAACACCGCCGTCTCGTTCGTGACGAACACCAACTGGCAGTCGTATTCGGGCGAGGCGACCCTGGGCTACACCGTGCAGTTCGCCGCGCTCGCCGTGCAGAACTTCGTCTCCGCAGCGGTGGGCACCGCCGTCGCGATCGCCCTCGTGCGCGGCTTCGCCTCGCGCCGCGGCGGCGTGATCGGCAACTTCTGGGTCGACCTCATCCGCGGCACCTACCGCCTGCTCCTGCCGTTCTCCCTCGTCGCGGCCGTCGTGCTGCTGGCCGGCGGCGTCATCCAGAACTTCGCCGGGTTCACCGACGCCGCCACGCTGACCGGCGCCGCGCAGTCCATCCCCGGCGGCCCGGTCGCCTCGCAGGAGGCGATCAAGCTCCTCGGCACCAACGGCGGCGGGTTCTTCAACGTCAACTCCGCCCACCCGTTCGAGAACCCGACGCCGTGGACGAACCTCTTCCAGATCTTCCTCATGCTCGTCATCCCCTTCGCGATGCCGCGGGCCTTCGGCCGCATCGTCGGCGACAACCGCCAGGGCTACGCGATCCTCGGCGTCATGGCCGGCATCTTCGTCGCGTCCACCGCGATCCTCACGGCGCTGGAGACGGCGGGAGCCGGTGCCGCGCCGCAGTTGGCCGGCGGCTCGATGGAGGGCAAGGAGGTGCGCTTCGGCATCTTGGGATCGACGCTGTTCGGCAGCACGAGCACCCTCACCTCCACGGGGGCGGTCAACTCCATGCACGACAGCTACACGGCGCTGGGCGGCATGATGCCGATGATCAACATGATGCTGGGGGAGATCGCCCCGGGAGGCGTGGGATCGGGCCTGTACGGGATGCTGGTGCTCGCGATCATCGCCGTCTTCGTCGGCGGACTCCTCATCGGTCGCACGCCGGAGTACCTCGGCAAGAAGATCGGACCGCGTGAGATCAAGCTGGCGAGCCTGTACATCCTCGTCACCCCCACGCTCGTGCTCGCCGGAACGGCGCTGAGCTTCGCGATCCCCGGCATCCGGGCGGACGTGGAGTCGACGTCGATCTGGAATCCCGGCGTGCACGGGCTGAGCGAAGTGCTCTACGCGTTCACCTCCGCGGCCAACAACAACGGATCGGCGTTCGCCGGGCTCACCGCCAACACCCCGTGGCTGAACACCGCCCTGGGTGTGGCGATGCTGCTGGGCCGGTTCCTGCCGATCGTGTTCGTCCTCGCGCTGGCCGGTTCCCTCGCCGCGCAGGACACCGTGCCCGCCACCGCCGGAACCCTCCCCACGCACCGCCCGCAGTTCGCGGGCCTCCTGGCCGGTGTCGCCGTCATCATCACCGCTCTCACCTACTTCCCGGTCCTGACCCTGGGACCCCTCGCCGAAGGACTCGCCTGACATGTCCGCCACCTCGCTCACCTCGGATGCCCTGTCCGTCCAGGAGCCCGAACGTCCAACGCCTCACCGGAAGACGCCTCCGCCGGAGCGGAGCGCCTTCAGCGCAGCGCAGGTCGCCGGGGCCCTTCCCGGAGCGCTGCGCAAGCTCAACCCGGCGGCGCAGTGGCGCAACCCGGTCATGTTCCTGGTGTGGGTCGGCGCGGCCCTCACGACCCTCATCGCGATCGCCGAGCCCTTCCTCGGCGGCCCCGACTCCTCGGGAGGCGCGGAGGTGCCGTGGGGATTCACGTGGGGCATCGCGGTGTGGCTGTGGCTGACGGTGTTCTTCGCCAACGTCGCCGAGGCCGTCGCCGAAGGACGCGGCAAGGCGCAGGCCGCCACCCTCCGCCAGACCCGCACCACCACCACGGCGCACCGCGTCCCCGGATACGACGGGACGACGGATGCGGCGGCCCTCGCCGCCGAGCTCGACGAGGTGCCCTCCGGCGAACTCCGCGTGGGCGACGTGGTGGTCGTGACGGCGGGGCAGCTCATCCCCGGCGACGGCGACATCGTCCACGGCATCGCGACGGTCGACGAATCCGCCATCACGGGCGAATCGGCGCCGGTGGTGCGCGAGTCCGGCGGTGACCGCAGCGCCGTCACCGGCGGGACGCGCGTCCTGTCGGACCGGATCGTGGTGAGGATCACGTCCAAGCCCGGGGAGACCTTCGTCGACCGGATGATCGCGCTCGTGGAGGGCGCCTCGCGTCAGCGGACGCCCAACGAGATCGCGCTGAACATCCTGCTGGCAAGCCTCTCGATCGTCTTCGTGATCGTCGTGTTGGTGATGAACCCGATCGCCTCCTACGCCGCATCCCCCGTGTCGATCCCGGTGCTCGTCGCGCTGCTGGTGTGCCTGATCCCCACCACGATCGGCGCGCTGCTGTCGGCCATCGGCATCGCCGGCATGGACCGGCTGGTCCAGCGCAATGTCCTGGCGATGTCCGGCCGCGCCGTCGAAGCCGCCGGCGACGTCACGACGCTGCTCCTGGACAAGACCGGCACCATCACCTACGGCAACCGGCGCGCGAGCGAGTTCGTGCCCATGCCGGGCGCGGACGCCCGGGCGGTGGCCGAGGCGGCGTCCCTGTCGTCGCTGGCGGATCCCACCCCGGAGGGCACCTCGGTGGTCGAGCTGGCCGCCGCCCAGGGAGTCGTGGCCGACATGCCGGCGGATGCGATCGCCGTGCCGTTCACGGCGCAGACGCGCATGAGCGGTGTCGACCTGCCCGACGGCACGCAGGTCCGAAAGGGCGCCGCATCCGCCGTGCTCGCGTGGCTGGAGACGGAGACCTCCGGCGTCGCCGCGCAGGTGCGTGCGCACGTGTCCGGCGAAGCCGACGCGATCGCGCAGTCGGGCGGAACGCCCCTCGTCGTCGCGGTCCTCCGCCCCACCCCGGAGGGACCGCAGGGCGAGGTGCTGGGGGTCATCCACCTCAAGGACATCGTCAAGGACGGCCTGCGCGAACGCTTCGCCGAACTGCGGGCGATGGGGATCCGCACCGTCATGATCACCGGCGACAACCCCCTCACCGCCAAGGCCATCGCCGCCGAGGCGGGGGTGGACGACTACCTCGCCGAGGCCACGCCGGAGGACAAGCTCGCCCTCATCATGCGCGAGCAGGAGGGCGGCAACCTCGTCGCGATGACCGGCGACGGCACGAATGACGCTCCCGCGCTGGCCCAGGCCGACGTCGGGGTCGCGATGAACACCGGCACGTCGGCGGCGAAGGAGGCCGGCAACATGGTCGACCTCGACTCCGACCCGACGAAGCTCATCGACATCGTCCGCATCGGCAAGCAGCTGCTGATCACCCGCGGTGCGCTCACGACGTTCTCGCTCGCCAACGACATCGCGAAGTACTTCGCGATCATCCCGGCGATGTTCATGGGCGTCTTCCCGGGCCTGGCGGCGCTGAACATCATGCAGCTGTCCTCGCCGGCGTCTGCGGTGACCAGCGCCATCATCTTCAACGCGATCGTGATCATCGCCCTGATCCCGCTCGCCCTGCGCGGCGTGGCCTACCGGGCGGCCGGAGCCTCGAGCATCCTCAGCCGCAATCTGCTCGTCTACGGGATCGGCGGCGTGCTCGTCCCCTTTCTCGGCATCAAGCTCATCGACCTCGTCGTGAGCCTCATCCCCGGCTTCTAGGAGCAACCCATGACCACCGCACGCACCTCCCTGCGCACCACCGGCGTCGCCGTCCGCGCGATGCTCGTCCTCACCGCCGTCCTCGGCGTCGGCTACGTGCTCCTCATCACCGCTGTCGGGCAGCTCGCCCTTCCGCATCAGGCCAACGGCTCGCTCGTGCGCGACGGCGACGGCGTCGTGGTCGGATCCGAGCTGATCGGGCAGGGGTGGACGGATGCCGAGGGCGCCCCCCTTCCGGAGTACTTCCAGTCCCGCCCCTCCGCCGCCGGGGACGGGTACGACGGCGCTGCCTCGAGCGGCTCGAACCTCGGTCCCGAGAACGACGACCTCGTCGCCGCGATCGAGGAGCGACGCTCCGCGATCGCGGACGGCGACGGCGTCGCACCGGGAGACATCCCCGCCGACGCGGTGACGGCGTCGGGGTCGGGCCTGGACCCCGACATCAGCGCCGAGTACGCCGCGCTGCAGGCCGACCGCGTCGCCGCGGCCCGCGGCATCCCCACCGGCGAGGTTCAGGAGCTCGTCCGCGCGCACGTGCAGCAGCGCGACCTGGGCTTCCTCGGCGAGGAGCGCGTGAACGTGCTGGAGCTGAACCGGGCGCTGGACGCGCTGCAGGACTGAGAGAATCCCGCCATGACCTCCCGTGCATCCTCCGCCGGCCGCCCCCCGGATGCGGACCCTCTCGCCGCGGCGGGAGCGACGGCGTGAAGCGCGGACGCCTGCGGGTGCTGCTGGGGGCGGCGCCGGGCGTCGGCAAGACGTACGAGATGCTCCAGGAGGGGCGGCGCCTGCGGGACGAGGGTCGTGACGTCGTGATCGCGGTCGTCGAGACGCACGGTCGTGCCGCCACGGCCGCGCAGGCGGAGGGGCTCCCCCTCGTGCCGCGCCGCAGCGTCGAGCACCGCGGCGTGACTCTGGCGGAGATGGACCTGGAGGCGGTGCTGGCGCGACACCCCGACCTCGCGCTGGTGGACGAACTGGCGCACACCAACGCGCCCGGATCGCGCAACACCCAGCGGTGGGCCGACGTCGAAGAGCTCCTCGCGGCCGGCATCGACGTCATCACCACCGTCAACGTGCAGCACATCGCCTCCCTCAACGACGTCGTCCAGCGCATCACCGGCGTCGTGCAGCGGGAGACCGTTCCCGACGGCGTGGTGCGCCGCGCGGATCAGATCGAGGTCGTCGACGTCGCCCCGCAGGCGCTGCGCGACCGCCTGTCGGCCGGCGTCGTGTATCCCGCCGAGCGGATCGACGCGGCGCTGTCGAACTACTTCCGGCTGGGCAACCTCACGGCTCTGCGCGAACTCGCCCTGCTGTGGCTGGCCGACGAGGTCGACAGCGCCCTGCGCTCCTACCGCGCGGATCACGGCATCGAGGGCTCGTGGCAGGCGCGCGAACGCGTCGTGGTCGCCCTCACCGGTGGCCGAGAAGGCGAGACCCTCCTGCGCCGGGGCGCGCGGATCGCGGCCCGGTCGGCCGGCGGCGAGCTGCTGGCGGTGCACGTATCCAGTCAGGACGGGCTCGCAGGCGCCGCCCCCGGCGACCTGGCCGCCCAGCGCGCCCTCGTGGAATCGCTCGGCGGCACCTACCACCAGGTGGTCGGCGACGACGTCGCGCGAACCCTCGTGGACTTCGCACGCTCGGTCAACGCGTCGCAGCTGGTGATCGGCGTGAGCCGTCGCGGTCGCCTGGCCGCAGCCCTCACCGGCCCCGGGATCGGCGCGACCGTCATCCGCGAATCCGGCGACATCGACGTGCACATCGTCACGCACGCCGCCGCGGGCGGGCACCTGACCCTGCCGCGCCTGCGCGGCGGGGCGCTCAGCGTGAAGCGCCGCATCCTCGGATTCCTCCTCGCGCTGGCCGGCGGACCGCTCCTGTCGTGGTTGCTGTACGTCACCGACGGACCCGACTCCCTCACCTCCGACGTGCTCGCCTACCAGCTGCTCGTCGTGATCGTCGCGCTCGTGGGCGGCATCTGGCCCGCCGTCTTCGCGGCGCTGCTGTCGGGTCTCACCCTGGATTTCCTCTTCATCGACCCGCTGTTCACGGTCGAGATCTCCGACCCCGCGCACGCGCTGTCGATCGTGCTGTACATCGTGATCGCGATCCTCGTGAGCCTGGTCGTCGACCAGGCGGCCCGGCGTGCCCGCTCGGCGCGGCGGGCGCTGGCCGAATCCGAGCTGCTGGCGACGGTGGCCGGAAGCGTCCTGCGCGGCGAGAGCGCGGTCCCGGCGATGGTCACGCGGGTGCGGGAGGCCTTCGGGTTCGCGGGCGTGCGTCTCCTCGCCGCCGACGGAACGGTGCTCGCGACCGACGGCGAACCAGTGCGCGATGACCGTGCCGTCCGCCTGCCCGTGGGACCCGACGGCGAGGCGCGTGCGACGCTGGAGCTGCACGGCGCAGAGCTCGACGCATCCGGCCGCCGGCTGCTGGATGTCATCGTCGCGCAGCTGGGCGCGGCGCTGGAGCGCACCGACCTCGCCGAGACCGCGCGGGAAGTGGGTGTCCTGGCCGCGACGGATCAGGTGCGCAGCGCGCTGCTGTCCGCCGTCAGCCATGACCTCCGCCGGCCCCTCGCGGCCGCCGTCGCGGCCGTGGGCGGACTGCGCGCGGCCGGCGGGCGGCTCACCGGCGATGACCGGGACGAGCTGCTCGCCACCGCGGACGAGAGCCTGGCCACCCTGTCGGGGCTGGTCACCGATCTGCTGGACGTCAGCCGCGTGCAGGCCGGCGTGCTGGCCGTGTCGCTCGCGCCGGTGGATGCCGCCGATGTCATCCTCGCCGCCGTAGAGGAGCTGCACCTCGGTCCCGACCAGGTCGACCTCGCGCTGGACCCCGAGCTTCCCGCCGTCACCGCCGACCCCGTCCTGCTGCAACGTGTGCTCGTGAACCTCCTCGCCAACGCGCACCGGCACGCTCCGGAGGGCGCCCGCGCGCGCGTGGCCACGAGCCGGCTGGGCGGAACGGTCGAGATCCGCGTGGTCGACACCGGAGCCGGCGTCCCGACCGAACGTCAGGGCGACATCTTCGCCCCGTTCCAGCGGCTCGGCGACACCGACAACACCGCGGGACTGGGTCTCGGGCTCGCACTTTCGCGCGGATTCACCGAGGGCATGGGCGGCACGCTCACCCCCGAGCACACACCGGGCGGGGGGCTCACGATGGTCGTGGCGCTGCCGGCGGCGGGCGCGGGGGAGGATGGGCCTCGATGAAGATCCTCCTCGCCGACGACGATCCGCAGCTGGTGCGGGCGCTGCGGATCACGCTCGCCGCGCACGGGTACGACGTCGTCACCGCCCCCGACGGCGCCGCCGCCGTCACGCTGGCCGCCCAGGAGCACCCCGACATCGTGGTGCTGGACCTCGGGATGCCGCGGCTGGACGGCGTGCGCGTCATCCAGGCCCTGCGCGGGTGGAGCGAGGCGCCCATCCTCGTCGTGTCGGGCCGCACCGGCTCGGCCGACAAGGTGGAGGCCCTCGACGCGGGCGCCGACGACTACGTCACCAAGCCGTTCCAGATCGATGAGCTGCTCGCGCGACTGCGCGCGCTCTCGCGGCGGACGGCCGCCGCATCCGCCGAACCCATCGTGCGGTTCGGCGACGTCGTCGTCGACCTCGCCGCCCGCGCCGTCACGCGAGCAGGTTCCCCCGTGCACTTGACCCCGACCGAGTGGCGGATGCTGGAGTTCCTCGCCCGCCACCCCGGCACGCTCGTGACGCGCCAGACGCTGCTGAAGGAACTGTGGGGCAGTGAGCAGGTGTCCGACTCCGGCTACCTGCGGCTGTACGTGTCGCAGCTGCGGAAGAAGCTGGAAGCCGATCCGGCCCAGCCGCAGCATCTCCTCACCGAACAGGGGATGGGCTACCGGCTCGTCGCGGACTGATCCGGGAGTGCCGAGCCGATCGGCCGCCGGCGGGCGTCAGGGCGATGCACCGAATCCCTGATTCCGTCTAGATTCGATCGATGATCCTCCGCCGTCCAGCGCCGCCTCGCCTCGCGCCCGGGCTCCGATCGCGGTGGTCCGTCGCCGCGTACGGCGCCGTCCCGTTCGCCGTCGCCCTTCTCGCGGTCTGGTGGGGCATCCGTGCCCTCCCGTCCGGATCGGTCGACCTCGTCCTCCCCGGTCGCCCCGCGCGCGCGGTGGATCTGGGGCCCGTGCCGGCGGAGGCCTATGTCGCCACAGCGGCCCTCCTGGCCTTCGCGGCGGTCGTGTGGGTGGTCGGGGCCGTCGCGTGGGACGCGGTGCCGGCGTGGTGGGTCGCCGGGATCCCGATCGTGCTCACCTTCGCGTGGACGGCGACGCTGCTGGGATGGATCATCGCGCAGGGCACGGACGACGGCGGTCGCGTCGTCCTCGCCCTCGTGGTCACGGCGATGTTCACGCTCTTGGCCGCGGTGGTGGGCACGCTCTCGTGGCGAACGATCCAGGGACGCGTCTGACCCCGACGGCGTCAGGGCCCGGCGGGGTGCCGGCTCTCAGGCCAGGAACTCCCGCGCGGCCACGACGAGGTTCTCCACGCCGCGGCTCAGGGTGGGCTGGAGCACCGGCGCGTAGAACGGCGAGTGGTTCGTCGGGATGTCGCGCTCGAGGGTCCCGGCGGCGGCGGCCTCGGCGTACGCCAGCGGGTCGACCCCGCCCCAGAACCAGAACACCAGGGGCGCGCCGGCGTCCCGCGCGAACCACGAGACGTCCTCGCTGCCGGTGAACATGCCCGGATCCACGACGCTGCCCTCGCCGAAATGGCGCTCGAAGGCGGACGTGACGCGCGCCGTGGCCTCGTCGTCGTTGATCGTGGGCGGCAGCGTGTGGTCGGTCGAGATGGTGGGGGTCTGCTCCGCCCCGGATGCCATCGCCTCGGCCCGCACGATCCGCTCCACCTTCTCCAGCACGCGGTCGCGGGCGTCGTCGTCGGGGTAGCGCAGGCTCAGCTCGAGCTTCGCCTCCGCCGGGATGATGTTGTTCTTCAGCCCGGCGTGGATGGAGCCGACGGTCACGACCGCGACGTCGCGCGGGTCGGTCTCGCGGGAGACGATCGTCTGCAGCCGCATGACGGTGGCCGCCGCCATCACGACGGGGTCGATCGTGGACTGCGGGCGCGACCCGTGTCCGCCGCGGCCGTGCAGGACGACGCTCAGACCGTCCGACGCCGCCATCTGCGTGCCGGGGCGCACGCCGACCACGCCGGCCGGCAGCGGGGTGACGTGCTGGCCGAGCACGATGTCGGGTCTCGGATACCGCTCGAGCACGCCGTCGGTGATCATGGCGCGCGACCCGGCGCCGTACTCCTCGGCGGGCTGGAAGACGGCCACGACCGTGCCCGACCACTCCTCGCGGGTCGCGACGAGGCGCTCCACGGCCCCGAGCAGCGCCGCCACGTGCATGTCGTGACCGCACGCGTGCATCACCGGGACCTCCGCGCCGGAGGGATCCACGCCGCGGGCGGTGCTGGCGTAATCGAGCCCCGTGTGCTCCTCGACGGGGAGGGCGTCCATGTCGGCCCGCAGCCACACGACCGGGCCATCGCCGGGCGCAGCGCCGTGCACCACGGTCACGACACCCGTGCGGCCGACGCCTTCCTCCACCTCGAGGCCGAGCTCGGTGAGATGCCGCACGATGACCCCCGCCGTCCGCGTCTCCTGGAACGACAGCTCGGGATGGCGGTGCAGGTCGCGGTACAGGCTCTCCAGATCGATGCTCATGCGTCGAGCCTAGACGCGGGCCCTCCGGCGGCGCGGACGACGGTCCGGCTCAGCGCAGCCGCGCCGTGGTGCCGCGGACGACGAGCTCGAAGGGCAGCCGCGCCGTCGGCTGCGGGGCCGACGCCGGCCCCTCCAGTTCGGCGAGGATCGCGTCGGCGGCCTGCTCACCCTGGGCGGTGGGGAACTGGTCGATCGTGGTGAGACGGAAGAACCCGCCCAGCTCGTGCCCGTCGATGCCGATCACCGACAGATCCTCGGGCACGCGGTAGCCGAGCTCGCGCGCGGCCAGGACGGCGCCGATGGCCATCTCGTCGGAGGCCGCGAAGATCGCGGTGGGTCGTTCGCCGGGGCGCCCCAGCAGCTGCTTGGCGGCGCGGAACCCGCCCTCGATCGTGAAGTCGGCCGGCTCGTACAGCGCCGGCAGAGCCGGGATCCCCGCATCCGCCAGCGCCTGCTCGAACCCCTGCCGGCGCTGGGTGGGGATGTGGAAGTCGATGTCGAACTCGGGGGTCGCGCCGATGTGGGCGATGCGGGTGTGCCCGAGGGAGAGCAGGTGCTGGGTCGCCAGGCGCGCCACGGCGACGTCGTCGACGGTCAGCGTCGTCAGCTGCGGGTTGGGCCCGCCGATCGCGATCACGGGAATGCCGAGGTCGTGCAGGCGCTGGGACTCCTCCCCGCCGAGGGCGATGGAGATCGCGATGACGCCGTCGATCCGCCGGCGGCGCAGAAACGTCTCGAACACCGTGCGGCGCTCGCCCGGGTCGTCGGTGACGCTGTAGAGGGTGATGTCGTACCCGCGCCGCATGAGCGCGGCGGAGATGCCGGCGAGCACCGTGCTGAAGAACCAGCGGTCCAGGAACGGCACCAGCACGCCGATGTTGCGCGTGCGGCCCGACGCGAGGCTCGATGCCGAGGCGGACACGACGTACCCGAGGCGGTCGGCGGCGTCGAGCACGCGCGTGCGCGTCGCGTCGGACACGTGGCCGCGGCCGCTGAGGGCACGCGAGACCGTCGCCGTGGACACGCCGGCCACGCGCGCGACCTCGTCGATGCTCACCATGTCGACCGCCTCCGCGGCGCTCCCGCGGATCAGTCCGCCGCGATCCAGACCGTCGTGTCGACCGGCACGCCCTCGGGTGCGAGCGGACCGCTCGCGGCCACCACCGTGCCGTGCGGGAGCGGCACCGTGGCGCCGTCGACGTTCGCGACGACCGTCAGGCCGTTGTTGCGGAACGCCACGACGCCGTCCCCGAAGCCGTCCAGCCACTCCAGGGCGCCGGCACCGAGCCCTCGGGCGCGGCGCTCGGCGAGCAGCGTGCGGTACAGCGACAGGGTCGACTCCGGGTCCGCCGCCTGCACCTCCCGGGCCAGCTCCCGCCACTGCGCGGGCTGGGGGAGCCAGCTCTCGCCGGTGTGGCTGAAGCCGAAGGCGGGGGCGGAAGGACTCCACGGCAGTGGCACGCGGCATCCGTCGCGTCCGTAGCGCTCGCCCTGGGTGCGGAACCACGTCGGGTCCTGACGCGCGTCGTCGGGCAGGTCGATGGCTTCGGGCAGGCCCAGCTCCTCGCCCTGGTAGACGTAGGCGGAGCCGGGGAGGGCGAGCATGAGCGCCGTCGCGGCGCGTGCGCGGCGCAGGCCCACCTCGGGGATCGGCTGGCCCGGGGAGGCCGGGCCGATGCCGTGTCCCTGGGGGTTCTCCGCCGTCAGCGCGAGCCGCGAGGCGTGGCGGACCACGTCGTGGTTGGACAGCACCCACGTGCTGGGTGCGCCCACCGCGGAGTAGGCCGCGAGCGATTCGGCGATGACGGCACGCAGCTTCGCGGCATCCCACTCGGTCTCGAGGTATTCGAAGTTGAACGCCTGGTGCATCTCGTCCGGCCGCACCCACAGGGCGGTCTTCGCGATGCTCGGCAGCCACGCTTCGGCGCACAGTGCCCGGTCGCCGTCGTACTCCGCGAGCAGTTCGTGCCAGTCGCGGTAGATCTCGTGCACTTCCGGCTGGCCCCAGTACGGCACCGAGCCCTCGTCGCCGCCCATGGAGCCGGCGTCCGGATTCGGGGTGTAGTCGGGCAGGCCCTCCTGCTTGACCAGCCCGTGGGCGACGTCGACGCGGAAACCGTCCACGCCGCGGTCGAGCCAGAAGCGCAGGATGCGGCGGAACTCCTCCCGCACCTCCTCGTTGGACCAGTCGAAGTCGGGCTGGGAGGTGTCGAACAGGTGCAGGTACCACTGCCCCGGCGTCCCGTCGGCTTCGGTGACGCGCGTCCAGGCCGGCCCGCCGAACACGGATTCCCAGTTGTTCGGGGGCAGTTCGCCGTGCTCGCCCGTGCCGTCGCGGAACATGTAGCGCGCCCGCTCGCGGCTCCCAGGGCCTGCGGCCAGGGCGGCCTGGAACCACTCGTGCTGGTCGGAGGAGTGGTTGGGCACGAGGTCGACGATGATGCGGATGCCGCGATCGTGTGCGCCGGCGAGGAGGTCGTCGAAGTCGGCGAGCGTGCCGAAGAGGGGGTCGACGTCGCAGTAGTCGGAGACGTCGTAGCCGGCGTCCTTCTGCGGAGAGCGCTGGAAGGGGCTCAGCCAGATCGCGTCGATCCCCAGCTCGCGCAGGTCGTCCAGGTGCGCCGTCACGCCGGGCAGGTCGCCCACGCCGTCGCCGGATTCGTCCGCGAAGGAGCGGGGGTAGATCTGATAGATGACCGCCGTGCGCCACCACTCCGACCCGGGGGCGGCTGCGGCCGCGTGCTGCGTCTCCTGCTGCGTCGAAGTCATGGCGTCCAGGGTAGTGCAAACGCTTACATCAGTGGTGGGAACGCTCAGGATCCGGCCGGTAGGGTGGCCTGGTGTCCGACCTCGCGCGTGCCGAAAGCCTGATCGGCAGCATCCCCGACTATCCCGAACCGGGCGTGATCTTCCGCGACATCACGCCGCTGCTGGCCGACGCCGCCGCGCTGCGCACGAGCATCGACGCCCTCATCGCCCCCTTCGCCGACGAATTCGACGTGGTCGCCGGAATCGAGGCGCGCGGGTTCCTCCTCGCCGGCGCCGCAGCGATCGCCGCGGGCGCGGGGCTGGTGCCGATCCGCAAGGCCGGGAAGCTGCCCCGGCCCGCCGCATCCGTCTCCTACGCACTGGAGTACGGCACCGCCGAGATCGAGATGCACGACGACATCGCCCCCGGCACGCGCGTGCTGCTGATGGATGACGTGCTCGCCACCGGCGGCACCATCGCCGCCGCGCGCGAGCTCGTCACCGGCCTCGGCGGCACCGTCGTGGGCACCGCGGTGCTGCTGGAGATCGACGCCCTCCGAGGGCGCGACGCACTGGGCGACGCTCCGCTGCACGCCCTCTTCCACATCTGACCCGCCGCTCCCGGCCGCCGCTCACGGCCGCTACGCCCCTGTCGCTCTTGCGCAGAACTCAGGAGATCCGGCCTTTCTCGGCCGCTGTCACCGGTGTCGGAGTCGGTATCTCCTGAGTTCTGCGCGCTCCGCTGCGCGCCGGGTGCGCCCGGCCAGGGCGCGACCCGAGGTGCGGCGCCCGGTCCGTGCGCCGGGTGCTCCGCCGGGTCGGCGACCGGGCGGCGGCATCCAGTCGCGCAGAACTCAGGAGATCCGGCCGTTCCGGGCTGCTGTCACCGGTGTCGGAGTCGGTATCTCCTGAGTTCTGCGCGCGCGGCTCGCCCGACCGTGGGCGGCTAGGCCAGGATGCCGCCGCCGAGGTTCACCGGACTGCCCTCGATGTTGCCGACGATGCCGCGGATCACCCCCGTGCCGTCCTCGCGCCGCAGGCCGTCGTACCAGGCCTGGGTCGCGGCGGGATCGAACGCGTGCGTCTCGTGCGCGCGCTTGCGGGCCCGCAGGACGAGGTCGCCGGCCCGCGTCGAGCGGATGTCCTGGTATCGGCGCAGCGAATCCTCGATGCCGAGGGTGTTGGTGGCGAAGACGATGCCCAGCGCGAAGCTGTCCTCCAGCGCCGAGCACGCCCCCTGCCCGATGTCGGGCGTGGTGTTGTGGGCCGCATCCCCGAGGATCGCCACCCGCCCCCGCACCCACGTGTGGAACGGGTCGATGTCCCAGATCTCGACGCGATTGAGGGATGCGGCGGGGTCGATGGCGTCCAGGAGCGCCCGCACACCGGGTGCCCCCCATCCGCCGAACGCGGCCTCCAGCGGGGCTTTGCCGTCGGCGGCGCGGTCGTAGGGGAGCCCGGCGGGCTGCGGCACGTCGACGAAGAAGTAGAACCGGTCGCCGGCGACGGGCATCACGGCGCAGCGCTTGCCCTCGGCGACGTAGGTCGTCCACTGGTCGGCGGGGCCGATGCGCTCGTCGATGGGGACGAGGCCGTTGAAGTTCGTGTACCCCGAGTAGGTGCGCTCGGGGCGGCTGGCCGCATCCGCCGTGACGTAGTCGCGCGTGAACGAGCGGGCTCCGTCGGCGCCGATGAGGAGGTCGGCGGTGTCGGTCGAGCCGTCGGCGAAGGTCGCCGTGACGGTGGTGCCGTCGTCCTGGATGCCTGTCAGCCGCATGCCCAGTCGGATGCGGTCGAGCCCGACTGCATCCATCAGCAGTGCCTGCAGGTCGGCGCGCGCGACGGGGTAGGGGCGCTGACCGGTCTGGGTCGTGACGGGGTCGAGGCTGAAGCGGCACATCTGCTCGCCGGTGTGCCCGTCGTAGTACGCCATCAGGTCCATGCGGCCACCGAGGGCGGCCACCGCGTCGCCGAGGCCCAGCCAGTTGAGCACCTTGACGCCGTTGGACCACAGCGACAGCGCCGCACCGACCGGCTTGTTCTCGCGCATCTGGTCGTAGACGACGACGTCGTGACCGAGGCGCTGGAGGGCGAGCGCGGCGCTCGTGCCGCCGACGCCGGCGCCGATGACGAGAACCTTCATGATCCGCGGTAGGTGGAGTAGGCGAACGGGCTCAGCAGCAGCGGCACGTGCAGGTGCCGCCCACTGTCGTCGACGGTGAAGGTCACCGTGACGGAGGGATGGAAGCTCGCCGTCCCCCGCGCGGCGAAGTAGTCGCCCGTGCGGAACGTGAGGCTGTACTCGCCGGGTTCCAGCCGGTCGGGGCCGAGGGCGAGGCGTCCGTCGGAGTCGGTCGCGCCGTGGGCCAGCGGCGTCGCGGCGGCGGCGAGGGTGACGGCGATCCCGGCGGCGGGCTCACCGCACACGGAGTCCAGGACGTGCGTGGTGAGGTGGGTCACTCGGCCTCCTCGGGCGCGCTGTCGGTGGCGAGGGCCGTCCGCAGGCGCAGCAGCGCGATCTCGGCCAGCTGCGCGGTGGCCTCGGCGGCCTCGACATCGGCCGGGTTGCCCAGGCGCCGCTGCAGTTCGCACAGCATCTCCGACGGTGTCCGCCCGGCGGCGCGGATGAGGAAGACCCGGCCGAACCGCTCCTCATAGGCCGCATTCCCCGCGGCCAGGGCGGCGGCGACCTCGTCGGGTGCGGCGGCCATGGACGCCTGCTCCCGCCGGGATGCCGCGGCCTCCGCGCCCGTGCCGGTCACGCGTGCGCCGATCCGCGGGTGGTGCGCGAGCGCGGCCTCCAGGTCGGCGGGCGCCCACGTGGAGGCGAGCGCACCGGCGTAGGCGGCGAGGGCGTCGACGGAGGCGTACGGGCGGCCCGCGACCACGGCATCCACCCATCCCGGCACGTCGGCCCACACCCGCACGACGCTCGCGGCCTCATCCGGATCGGCGGCGTTGAACTCTTCCAGCTCCATGCCGGTCACGGTAGCGCGGCCGCGTTTCCGGCTCGTGACGCGACGCGGGGGAGAGGAAACCACGGAACACGCGCACGAGATGTTGCCCTGGGTAACATCCGGGAAATGCGGAAACCGTACGGTGGCGCCATGACCACCCCCTCCTCGGTCTCGGCCGCCCGCGTGTACCTCGACGGCGCGTTCGTGCCGGCGACCGTCCGCATCGCCGGGGGCGTGATCGCGGCGGTGGATGCGTTCGACCCGGATGCCGACATCGTGCTCCCCGATACGCACGTTCTCCTTCCCGGCCTGGTCGACTCGCACGTGCACCTCAACGAGCCCGGCCGCACGGAATGGGAGGGGTTCGCGACGGGCACCGCGGCCGCGGCCGCCGCCGGTGTCACGACGATCCTCGACATGCCGCTCAACAGCATCCCGGTCACCACGACGCCTGCCGCCCTCGCCGCCAAGCGGGCCGCGACGGCCGGTCAGCTCGCCGTCGATGTGGGGTTCTGGGGCGGCGCCGTGCCGGAGAACCTCGGGTCGCTCGCGGCACTGGATGCGGCGGGCGTGGTCGGCTTCAAGTGCTTCCTGTCGCCGTCGGGCATCGACGAGTTCGGTCATCTCGACGCCGACCAGCTGGAGGCCGCCCTCACCGAGATCGCCGAGCTCGGCAGCATCCTCATCGTGCACGCGGAAGACCCCGCGCACCTGAGCGCCGACGGTCCGCTCGGCACCGACTACACCGCGTTCGAGGCGTCGCGCCCGGCCGCCGGCGAACGTGCGGCCATCCGCACCGTCATCGACGCGTCGCGGCGCACGCGCGGGCGCGCCCACATCGTGCACGTGTCGGACGGGGGAGCGCTCGCCGACGTGCGCGCCGCCAAGGCCGAGGGCGTGCCGCTGACGGTCGAGACGTGCCCCCACTACCTGACGCTGACGGCGGATGAGGTGCCCGACGGCGCCGCGGAGTTCAAGTGCTGCCCGCCGATCCGCGACGCCGCGAACCGCGACCTGCTGTGGGAGGGGGTGCTGGACGGCACGGTCGACGCGATCGTGAGCGACCACTCGCCCGCCACCCCGGCGCTGAAGGCCTCGCCCGACTTCGGACTCGCGTGGGGCGGAATCTCGGGCCTGCAGACCGGCTTCTCCGCGGTGTGGACCGAGGCCCGCCGCCGCGGCATCCCGCTCGAGCGCATCCTCCCGCTGTTCACGACCGGCCCGGCCCGCATCGGCGGGCTGGGCGGGGCGGGGCGGATCCAGGCCGGCGAGTCCGCGCATCTGGTCGCGTTCGATCCGGACGCGGCGCACACGGTGCGCGCGGGGGAGCTGGAGTACCGCAACAAGATGTCGCCGTGGGACGGGCGCAGCCTGCACGGGGTCGTGGCCGAAACGTGGGTGCACGGGATCCCGGCCTACCGCCGGGGCGAGGGTGTCATCGCCCGCGCCGGCCGGGAGATCCTGGCTGAGCCGGCCGCGCTGGCCGGATGGGGGAGTGACCGATGACGGCGCCCGATCTCGCCGCGCCGGGTACCGCCGCCACCCCCGCCGTCCCGATCCTGCAGCCGGGCATCGGCATCGAGCCGGGAGCGCGCTACCTGCCGTCCACGCCGGAGACGGTCCTGTGGGGCAGGCTGCCGTGCGCGACCGATGCCGCCGTCCTCACCATCGCGACGGGTGAGACCGTGACGATCGACACCGTGAGCCACGAGGGCATCCTCGATGACCAGGGCAAGGACCCGGTGGCGTTCTTCGCGCGGCACGGGGTCGCCGCATCCGACGTCCTCGACGATGCCGTGGCGATCGCTGCGACCGTGCCGAGGGATGCGGCGGCCGACGGCCCGCACGTGGTGACCGGGCCGATCCGCATCGACGGCGCGCGCCCGGGCGACCTGCTGAAGATCACCGTCGAGCAGCTGGTGCCCCGCGTGCCGTACGGCGTCATCTCCAACCGGCACGGCAAGGGCGCGCTCGTGGGGGAGCTGCCGCGCACGCCCGGCACCGTCAGCGTCTTCGCCGCCGTCGAGGAGCGCGACGGGCGGCTGTTCGGCACGCTCCCGGTCACCGACGGCGGCGAGCGGATCGTCGCCTTCCCGCTCGCGCCGTTCCTCGGCACGATGGGCGTCGCCGTGGCCGGCGGCGAACGGCCGCACTCCGTGCCGCCGGGCGAGCACGGCGGCAACATCGACATCAACCTGCTCGTGGAAGGCGCCGTGCTGTACCTGCCGGTCCAGGTCGAGGGCGCCCTCGCGTACGTGGGCGATCCGCACTTCGCGCAGGGCGACGGCGAGGTCGCGCTCACGGCGCTGGAGGCGTCGCTGCGCGCGACGCTGCGCTTCGACGTCGTGCCGCGCCCGGAGGCGCTCGCCGAGTTCGGCGAGATCACCGGACCCCTCATCCGCACCGACGCGTATCTCGTGCCGACGGGGATGGACATCGACCTCGACGAGGCCATGCGCCGCTGCGTCCGCGCGGCCCTGTCGCTTCTCCAGGCCCGATGGGGGCTGGACGAGCACCTCGCCTACGCCTACCTGAGCGCAGCCACCGACTTCGACATCTCGCAGGTCGTCGACATCATCAGCGGCGTGCACGCCCGCATCCGCGTCGCCGACTTCGCCGCTGTCGCGCGTCCGGCCGCTCTCCCCGAATCAGGAGAATCACCCGGATCAGGAGCATCCGGCCGAAATCGGCCTGATCTCGGCAGATCTCCTGAATCCAGCGGCGCGACCGGGACGGAGACGCGATGACAGGTGCGGAGATGACGGATGCGGCGGGGAACGGTGCGGCGATGACGGATGCGGCAGAGCCGGGGAGCGGGGCGGATGCGGCCATTCCCGACGACCTGCGGGCCGCCTTCGAGGCGTACGAGCGTGCGGTGGTCGAGAACGACCTTGACGTGCTCGACGCGTCCTTCGCGCCCGGCCCCGACGTGCTGCGCGGTGACGGGGCGGGTCTGCTCGTCGGGCACGACGCCATCCGCGCGTTCCGGTCGCGGCGCGGGGGCGTCGCGCGGCGCACGATCGACAGCATCCAGTACCGGCCCCTGGGCGAGGACACCGCGCTGCTGGTGTCGGTCTCGCGGTACGCCGGCGGCGGGAGCGGCCTGCAGACTCAGGTGTGGCAGCGCATCGACGGGCGGTGGCTCATCACCGCCGCCCACGTGACCCCGCGCGCGCAGGCGTTCGACCGATCGGTGTGGCGGAGCGTGGGCGACCCGTTCTTCCAAGGCGCGTGGGAGGGGCCGCTGGCCGGCCTCACGGTGGCCGTGAAAGACCTGTTCGCCGTCAAGGGATTCCGCATCGGCGCGGGCAATCCGACCTACCTGGAAGAGGCACGGCCGGAGACCACGACGGCGCCGGCCGTATCCGACCTGCTGCGCGGCGGAGCATCCCTGCGCGGCATCGCGCGCACCGACGAGTTCGCGTACTCGATCGCCGGCGATAATCCGCACTACGGCACTCCGCCCAACGGGGCCGTCCCCGGTGCGCTGCCGGGCGGGTCCTCGAACGGCCCCGCCTCGGCGGTGGCCACCGGGCAGGCCGAGATCGGGCTGGCCACCGACACGGCCGGATCGATCCGGGTGCCGGCGTCGTACCAGGGCCTGTGGGGCCTGCGCACGACGCACGGACTCGTCCCGCGTCAGGGCCTCCTGCCCCTCGCGCAGACCTTCGACACCGTCGGCTGGCTCACGCGCGACGGTGAGACGCTGCAGCGCGTCGTGGACTGGTGCCTGAGCTACGACGGCTCGGAGTCGACCGAGAGCGTCTTCGGCGCCTCGGGTGACGATCTGCCATGGCGCTTCGTCGTGCCCGCCGACCTGCGCGCGCAGGCGGAACCCGCCACGCGCAGCGCGTTCGACGCCCTCGTCGCGGCGCTGGGGGAGACGGCGGATGCGCCGGAGGTGACGCCCGCGGACGCCGGCGACCTCGGCGCCATCCTCGACGCCTTCCGCACCGTGCAGGGCGCGGAGGCATGGCGCAACCACGGCGAGTGGCTCCGCGCGCACCCGGGTGCCCTCGGCCCCGCGGTGGCCGAACGCTTCCGCGTCGCCGCCGCCGTCGACCCCGCGGCCGAAGCCGCGGCGCGCGAGGCCGTCACCGCCCTGCGCGGGCGGCTGACCGATCTCGTCCGCGGCGCCGTGCTGCTGTTCCCTACCGCCCCCGGACCCGCCCCGCTGCGCACAGCGGATGCGGCGGCCGTCGACGCGGCCCGTGCGGCGACCCTGCGGATGACGGCACCCGCCGCCGTCGCGGGCCTGCCGGCGATCTCCGTGCCGCTGCTGACGGTGCCCTCCCCGGTCGGTGAGGCGCCCGTCGGGGTCTCGCTCGTGTCGGCGCCGGGCACCGACATCGCGCTCGTGCGCCTGGCCCGCCGCCTCGCCCGAGCCCTCTCCTGACCCCGCCGCCCGCCCCGACCGGCCGACATCACTCCCGCCTCCCCGCCACCTCCCGACCCCCCATATCCCCCCCGAAACCCGACCATGACGGAGAACCTGTGACCGCCCCATCCGTGCCCGGCCCCATCGACCCTCCTGCACGCCTGCTCATGGGCCCCGGGCCCATCTCGGCCTACCCGAGCGTGCTGCGGGCGATGTCGGCGCCGCTCGTGGGGCAGTACGACCCGTTCATGACGGCGACGATGGCCGAGACGCAGGACCTGTACCGCCGCGTGTGGGCCACCGAGAACGACGCGACCCTCCTCATCGACGGCACCTCCCGGGCCGGGATCGAGGCGGCGCTGGTCTCCCTCATCCGCCCCGGCGACCGCGTGCTCGTGCCCATCTTCGGGAGGTTCGGCCACCTGCTCGCCGAGATCGCCGAACGCGCGCTCGCCGAGGTGCACACCATCGAGGTGCCGTGGGGCCGGGTGTTCCCGGTGTCGGCGATCCGCGAGGCCGTCGCGCGCGTGCGTCCGCACGTGCTCGCCCTCGTGCAGGGTGACACGTCCACGACGATGAACCAACCCCTGGAGGAGATCGGCGAGATCTGCCGTGCGCACGGCGTGCTGTTCTACACCGATGCCACCGCATCCCTCGGCGGCAACGAGTTCGAGGCCGACGCGTGGGGCGTGGATGCCGCCACCGCCGGTCTGCAGAAATGCCTCGGCGGTCCGTCCGGCTCCGCACCGATCACCCTGTCGGAGCGGGCGGTGGAGGTGATCCGGTCGCGGGCACGCGTGGAGGCCGGCATCCGGGAGGAGGGCGACCCCGACGCGGGGGACTTCGTCCGCTCGAACTACTTCGACCTCGGGATGATCCTGGACTACTGGGGTCCGCGCCGGCTGAACCACCACACCGAAGCGACGTCGATGCTCTACGCCGCCCGCGAGTGCGCGCGCGTGCTGCTGACCGAAGGGCGCGCCGCCGTCATCGCGCGGCACCGGCTGCACGGCGAGGCGATGCTCGCGGGCGTTCGCGGACTCGGCCTCGGGGTCTTCGGCGACCTCGCGCACAAGATGCACAACGTCGTGGCCGTGGAGATTCCCGAGGGCGTGCCGGGTGAGGCGGTGCGCTCGGCGCTGCTGGCGGACTTCGGCATCGAGATCGGCACGTCCTTCGGCCCGCTGCACGGGCGGGTGTGGCGCATCGGGACGATGGGCTACAACGCCCGCACGGATGCGGTGCTCCAGACCCTCGCGGCGCTGGAATCCGTGCTGCGACGGTTCGGCGCATCCGTCCCCGCCGGCGGCGGCGTGGAGGCGGCCGAAGGCGTGTACGCCTCGACCGACGCGCCGGGCGGGGACTGAGCCGTGCGGACGCGCCTGGAGACCTCGCCCGACCGCATCGCGGCGGCGGCCCGCCGGGTCATGGCGCGGTGCGACGAGCTCGCCCGTGTGACGGCCACCCCTGGGCGCATCGAGCGGGTGTACCTCTCGCCCGAGCACGCGCGGGTCAACCGGCTGGTCGCCGAGTGGATGCGGGAGATCGGGATGACCTCGTGGCAGGACGCCGCGGGCAACCAGGTCGGGCGCCTGGATCCCGATGCCGCCGGATCGCTCAGTGGCCTGGCCTCCAGCCGGTCGCGCAGCCTGCCCCAGCGGCCGGGACCCGCGGCGGACGCCGGCCCGCGCGACGCGCCGGCCCTCCTCCTCGGCTCGCACCTGGACACCGTGCCCGACGCCGGGCGGTTCGACGGCATCGTGGGCGTGCTGATGGCCCTCGAGGTCGCCCGCCTGCTGCGCAGCATCCGCGATGACGGCACCGTCTACGCGCCATTCCCGTTCGCCCTGGAGGTGATCGCGTTCTCCGACGAGGAGGGCACGCGATTCGGCAAGGCGCTGCTGGGCTCCTCGGCCGTCGCGGGCGCGTGGGATGACTCGTGGTGGGAGCTGACCGACGGCGACGGCGTGAGCCTCCGCCACGCGTTCCGGGAGTTCGGGCTCGACCCCGGGCGCATCGGGGAGGCCGCCCGGCGACCCGACGAGCTCGTCGGCTACCTCGAGGCGCACATCGAGCAGGGTCCGGAGCTCGACCGTCGCGGCGAGGCGCTCGCCGTGGTGTCGTCGATCGCGAGCGCCCGGAGGTTCCAGCTCGTGGTGGAGGGCGAGGCCCGTCACGCCGGCGGCACCCCCTACGACATGCGGCGGGATGCGCTCCTGGGTGCGAGCGAGGCGGCGCTCGCCGTCGAGCGGATCTGCCGCGGCGAGCACCACATCATCGGCACGGTCGGGCAGCTCGAGGCCTTCCCCGGCGCCGTCAACATCGTTCCCGGCGAGGCGCACTTCTCCCTGGACCTGCGGGGGGAGTTCGACGACACGCGTGACCGCGTGTGGCACGGGATCGCGCGAGAGCTCGACGTCATCATGGGCCGCCGCGGCCTGCGCTGGCATGCGCGCGAGGTGCACTCGGCGCCGGCGGTGTTCTGCGCGCCGCTGCTGCAGGACGTCGTCCGCGCCGGCATCGGCGCCACCCTCGCGCCCGGCGCCGACGGCCCCGCGCAGATCTTCAGCCGTGCCGGCCACGACGCGATGGCCATCGGCGGCATCACCGACGTCGGGATGCTGTTCCTGCGCAACCCCGACGGAATCAGCCACCACCCGGACGAGGCGGTGTCGGCGGCCGACGTGGGTGCCAGCATCCGCGCCCTGGCCGAATCGGTGCTGCACCTGGCCGCCGAGCCGCTCGCCTGACCAGGCCTCCCACCGGCGCCGCCCGGGCACCTTCGTAACCACGGCGAAACACACCGCCGTGTCCGCGTAACCCCCGTCTCGTAGCGTGCCGGGAGTCGCGGTCGCCCGGCCGCGCTGCTCCCACCCGAAGGATCCGCATGTCTCTCCTGGTCACCGGTGCCCGCCTGATCACCGTTCCCGCCGGCACCGACGACCCCGGATACCTCGAGCGCGGCTGGATGCTCATCGAAGACGGCCGCATCGCCGCCCTCGGTGAGGGCGCACCCGCGGTCACCGCCGATGAGGTTCTCGACGTCGACGGCGCCTTCGTCGCACCCGGATTCGTGTCGAGCCACTCGCACCTGTTCACCAGCGGCCTGCGGGGCCTGGGGGTCAGCGAGACGCTGTACGGCTGGTGCGACTCGATGCTCGGCATGACGGCGGGATTCGCTCCGGAGGACGCGTACTGGTCGACGCTGCACGGAGCGCTGGACTTCCTCTCGAACGGCGTGACCACCGCGTACAACTTCACCGACCCGCTGCAGGCGTGGGAGCCCATGATCGACGGGCGCCGCACCGGCACGGCGGAGCTGCGCCCGCTGGAGTACCACACGCGTCAGGCCGACGGCTGCCGCGACGCCGGCATCCGCTTCGTCGACGCGATCGGGATGGACGCCACCGCCGGGTCGGATGAGGAGATCTTCGACCGCTTCGCCGCATCCGTCGCCCACACCCGCGCGATGGACCCCGCCCTCGCCCTGGGCGCTTCGATCATGGGCCAGGTGCAGTGGTCGCCGCGGGTGGATGCGGCCGAGGTCGAGGTGGAGGCGATGCGGCGGTTCGGCGTCACGAACCAGGCGCATTTCCTCGAGTCGCCGGAGGCCGTGCCGCTGCAGCAGTCGAAGTTCGCGATGTACCGCGACGCGGGCGCCCTGGGCCCGGCGATGATGTTTGGGCACTTCATCCAGACCACGCCCGAGATCATCGCCGAGGCCGCCGCCGCCGGCTCGTCGATGTCGTGGCAGCCCGCCTCCAACGGGCGCCTGGCCTCGGGCATCGCACTCGTGCCGGAGATGATCTCGGCCGGCATGAAGGTCGGCATGGGACTGGACGATCAGGCCTGCACCGACGTGTCGGACCCGTGGCAGAACATGCGCATGGGCATCGCGATGCAGCGTGCCCGCACGAAGGATCCGCGCGCGATGATGCCCGAGCGGGTGCTCCGACTGCACACCCTGGGCTCGGCGGAGATCCTCGGCGTCGCCGACCGCGTCGGCAGCCTCGAGGTCGGCAAGTACGCCGACTTCGTCGTCGTCGACCCTCGCCGGCCCGACGTGGGTCCGCTGTGGCACCCCGTCCGCAATTACGTGCTGTCGATGACGCCCCGCAACCTCCGGCACGTGTACGTCGGGGGCGTGCTCGTGGATGACGGCGGCGTCTCGACGAACCCGCTCGCACCCGAAGCATCCGCCCGTCTGCACGCCGACCTGCCCGCCCTCGCCGCCCGCACCTCCCACCCCCGCTGAGCCGGGCGGGCCGCCCTTGCCGACCCTCCCGCCGCCCGAACTCCTCAAGTGCGCGCCGCAAAGGCCCGTATCCGGCCGATCCGCGCCGTATCGGGGCCGGTCTTGAGGAGTTCGGGCGGGTGACGGGTCGGTGACGCGCGGGCCGGCGGGTGCGTGCGCGCGCATCGGCGGCAACGCGGCTGCTCCGGCGTGGGTGTCCGCGGCGGCGGGCGGGCCAGTCTCCCCGGGCCTCTGCCGGCGTCTCCCGCCGCCCGAACTCCTCAAGTTCGCGCCGCAAAGGCCCGCATGCGGCCGATCCGCGCCCTTTCCGGGCCGGTCTTGAGGAGTTCGGGCAGGCGGCGGCCGGGCCGAACGGCGTGGACCGGGATGCGGCGGCGGCACGTGTAACGGCGCCGAAACACCGGGCCAGTGTTGGTGAAATCTACATCCCATACCGTGGCGAATGCCGAGGCCGGCTTCCGCCGAATGACGCACCGCGCACCGTCGAGTCCCGAGGGCGGCACCGCGACACCTACCCGAATGCACCACTGGCATCTGGAGACACAGCACATGACGTTCTTCTCTTCCCGGCGCGCACCGCGCGCCACCGCGGCCCTCGCCGGAGTCGCCCTGTCCGCCCTCGCCCTGACCGCGTGCGCCGGAGGCTCCGGCTCCGGCTCGGCCTCGGCGCCCTCGGATGACGGCGACGAGAGCTTCGGCGAGATCACCCTGCAGCTCAGCTGGATCCTCAACGAGGAGTTCGCCGGGGAGTACTTCGCCGACAGCAACGGGTACTTCGAGGAGGCCGGCTTCGACGCGGTGAACCTCGTGCCCGGCCCGTCCACGGGGGTCGCCGAGCTGGTCAGCGGCTCCGCCGACATCGCCCTGAGCGACTCGGTGGCCATCGGCACCGCGATCGCGAACGAGGGCGCACCGCTGAAGATCATCGGCGCGACGTTCCAGGCCAACCCGTTCACGGTCCTCTCGCTCGCCGACGGCGGCGACATCGCCACGCCCGACGACCTCAAGGGCAAGAAGATCGGCGTCCAGGACTCCAACCGCTCGCTGTTCAGCGCGCTGCTGGCTGCGAACGACATCGATCCCAGCGAGCTGACCATCGTCCCCGTGCAGTACGACCCCGCGCCCCTGGTCAACGGCGAGGTCGACGGCTTCATGTCCTACATCACGAACGAGGCCATCTCGGTGGAGATGGCCGGCCTGGCGACCACGAACCTGCAGCTCGCCGACAACGGCCTCCCCTTCGTGGCCGAGACCGTCACCGTCACGCAGGAGACGCTGGAGAGCAAGCGGGAGATGCTGAAGGCCTTCCTCGTCGCCGAGATCCGCGGCTGGACCGACGCCGTCAACGACGCCCAGGGCGGCGCCGACCTCGCCCTCGAGGTGTACGGCAAGGATCTCGACCTCGACCCGGCCAAGACCCTGGCCGGATCCGAGGCGCAGAACCTCCTCGTCGTCTCCGCCGAGACGGAGGAGAACGGCCTGTTCACCATCTCCGAGCAGCTGCAGGAGATGACCGTCAAGAGCCTCGCCGGCGCCGGCATCGAGGTCGCCGCCGAGGACCTGTTCGACCTCAGCCTGCTGGCCGAGGTCTACGAAGAGAACCCCGACCTCATCGCCTACCAGCGCTGAGATCCCGTTCAACGGAGCATCACGTGACCGACACGGCCACCCTCGCCGGTGCCCAGGGGACCACCCTGGGCACCGGCCTCCAGATCACCGGCCTCAACAAGGTCTTCAGCGTCGGACGCAAGAGCGTCGTCGCCCTGCAGAACGCCGATCTCCACACCGAGCAGGGCACGTTCCTGTCGCTGCTGGGACCGTCGGGATGCGGCAAGTCGACGATCCTCCGCATCCTCGCGGGCCTGGAAGACCCGACCAGCGGGACGACGCGCGTCGACGGCAAGAGCCCCAAGCAGCTGCGCAAGGCGAACGAGCTCGGCATCGCGTTCCAGGATTCCGCGCTGCTGCCCTGGCGCAGTGTGCAGTCCAACATCCAGCTCCCCTTCGAAGTGGCCGGCAAACCCGTCGACAAGGCGTACGTGAGCGAGATGATCCAGCTCGTCGGTCTGAAGGGCTTCGAGAAGGCCAAGCCGGCGCAGCTGTCCGGCGGGATGCGGCAGCGCGTCTCCATCGCGCGCTCGCTCATCATGAAGCCGTCGGTGCTGCTGTTCGATGAGCCGTTCGGCGCGCTCGACGACATGACGCGGCAGAAGTTGAACCTGGAGCTGCTGCGGATCTGGACGGAGAAGCCGGCGACGACGCTGCTGGTCACCCACGGCATCTCGGAGGCGATCTTCCTCTCCGACCAGGTCGCGGTGATGAGCGCGCGTCCCGGTCGCATCAAAGAGGTCATGACGATCGACCTGCCCCGCCCCCGCACTCCGGAGATGATGCGCACGCCCGAGTTCCACGAGTACGTCGACCATGCCTCCGAGCTGCTCTTCGGCGCGGGAGGCGCCGCCGCCGATGACCACTGACGCGGCGAAGGCCCGCGCCATCCAGTGGGAGGACATCCACCTTCCGGCGTGGCTCACGGGCCTCATCGGCGGCGTCGGCGTCGTCGCGCTGTGGTGGATCCTCGCCGCCACGGTGTTCTCCAACGTCGGCCCCGGCGGGGCGCAGGCGATCCCCACGCCACCCCAAGTCGTGGTGGAGTTCTTCGCCACCGGGTGGGAGTTCTACGCGCGCAACTTCGCCGTCACCCTCACCGAGGCCGGTATCGGCTACGCGTGGGGCAACGGGCTGGCCCTTCTGCTGGCCGCGCTCGTGCTGATCGTGCCGCGCCTGGAGGGCGTCGTCATGCAGGTCGCGATCCTCACCTACTGCGTGCCGATCGTGGCGATCGGCCTGCTCATCGTGGTGATCGTGCCCGTCCCCGCGCCCGGCGACCCCTCTCCCACCGCTGTCATCCTCGCCGCGCTCAGCTGCTTCTTCACGACCGTCGTCGGAGCGCTCCTGGGTCTGAAGGCCGCCGACAGGGCGAGCCTGGACGTCATCACCGTCTACGGCGGATCGCGTCTCACACAGCTGCGGAAGGTGCGGCTCATCGCCTCGCTCCCCAGCATCCTCAACGCCCTCCAGATCGCCGTGCCGGCCGCCTTCCTCGGCGCCGTCCTGGGGGAGTTCTTCGGCAAGATCACGGTGGGCGTGGGCCCGGCGATGATCTCCGCCCAGCAGGCGCTCAACGCCGCCCGCGTGTGGGATGTGGCGCTCGTGTCCGGGGCGGTCGCGCTCGCCGGATACGCGCTGCTCGGTCTCGTGGCGCGCGCCGTCGCGCCCTGGTCGAAGGGATCCGCACGATGACCGACGTCCTCGCCCCGCCCACACCGGTGGTCCCCGCTGCTGCCGAGCAGGTCACGCGCCTGGATGCGGACATCCGCCGTGAATCCCGCAGGGCGACGATGCGCGCCCTGGGTCGCAGCATCCTCACCTTCGTCCTCACCCTCGTCGCCGTGACGGTCATCTGGGTCGGGGCGCTGTGGGTGTTCCAGATCTCGCCGTACGTCGGCAAGGGGCCGCTGGAGGTGTGGAACTTCCTCGTCACCATGCCCAACGCCGCGGCCAACCGCGCCCAGTTGTTCGGTCAGCTGGGGGAGACGCTCGGCCACGCCGCCGTCGGCTTCGGTGCGGGTCTCGCCGTCGCGCTCATCGTCGCGATCGTGTTCCAGCTCAGCAAGGGCATCGAGCACGCGCTCATGCCCCTCGCAATGCTGCTGCGCTCGGTTCCGCTGGTGGCGATGGCCCCCGTGATCATCCTCATCTTCGGCCGCGACTTCGCCTCGGTGGCCGTGATCGGCGGCATCGTCGTGCTCTTCCCCGCCCTGGTCACGATCGCGTTCGGGCTGAAGTCGGCCTCGCCGCAGATGAACGACCTCATCTCGGTGTACGGCGGCAGCTCGTGGACGCGCCTGCGGAAGGTCGCGCTGCCCAGCTCCCTGCCGGAGTTCTTCGCCGCCGTGCGCATCTCCGTCCCCGGCGCGCTCACCGGTGCGCTGCTGGCCGAGTGGCTGGCCGTGGGCGGCGGCATCGGCGGTGCGGTGGGCGGCTACATCGCCGCCGCGCAGTTCTCCGCCATGTGGACGGCCGTCGTGCTCGTGACCGGCACCGCGCTCGTGCTGTACAACCTGGTGCAGATCGTAGAGTCGGTCGTGCTGGCCCGCATGGGGATGGCCGACCGTTCCTGAGCACCGTATGACCCCTCACCACCCGTTCGACCCGAAGGAACCTGAATGACCACCCCCGTCGATTTCGACCTCACCGCGTTCGCCCACGGCCTGCCCAAGGCCGAGCTCCACCTGCACCTGGAGGGGACGCTGGAGCCCGAGCTGAAGTTCGCCCTCGCTGCCCGCAACGGCATCGAGCTGCCGGAGAAGACCGTGGCGGAGGTGCGCGCGACCTACGACTTCACCGACCTCACGAGCTTCCTCGCGGTGTACTACCCGGCGATGCGGGTGCTGCAGACGGCCGAGGACTTCCACGACCTGGCCTGGGCGTACCTGCTGAAGGCGAAGGAGCAGGGGGTCGTGCACGCGGAGATGTTCTTCGATCCGCAGGCGCACACCAGCCGCGGCGTGCCGTTCGAGAACGTCATCACCGGCTACCGTCGTGCCGCCGTCCGCGCGCAGGACGAACTCGGCATCAGCGCCGAGCTCATCCTGTGCTTCCTGCGCGACTTCTCCGCCGAGTACGCCATGGCGACCCTCATGGAGGCGCTGCCGTACAAGGCGTGGATCCTCGGGGTCGGTCTGGATTCGGATGAGCGCGACAATCCGCCGGCGAAGTTCGCCGCCGTCTTCGCCCGTGCCAAGGCGGAGGGGTTCTTCCTGACGATGCACTGCGACATCGACCAGGTCGGCTCCATCGAGAACATCCGCGCCGTGCTGGAGGAGATCGGCGTCGACCGGATCGACCACGGCACCAACATCGTGGAGGACCCGGCGCTGGTCGCCCTCGCGAAGGAACGCGGACTCGGCTTCACGACCTGCCCCGTGTCGAACTCGTTCGTGACCGAGCAGATGAAGGCGGACGAGATCGTCGGCCTCCTGCGCGAGGGCGTGCGGGTCATGGTCAACTCCGACGACCCGGCCTACTTCGGTGCGTACGTGGGCGACAACTACGTCGCGCTCGCCCAGCAGGCGGGCCTGACCCCGACCGAGCTGGTCCAGCTCGCGGTCAACTCCTTCGAGGCGGCGTGGCTGACCCCGGCCCGCCGCGCGGCGTACGTCGCGGCCATCGAGGAGTACGCGACGGCTCAGGGTGTACCGCTCCCGGCGCAGGGAGTGCCGCTCCCGGCGTAGGAGCGCACCGACCGTGACGCCGCCGCCCGCCGACGACTCCGCGGGGGACGCCGAGGCCACCGCGCGCCTGGGCGCCTCGATCCGCCGCCTGCGGCACGCGCGCGCCAAGACGCTCGTGCAGCTGGCCGAGGCGACGGGTCTGTCGCACCCGTTCCTCAGCCAGCTCGAGCGCGGGCTGGCGCAGCCGAGCCTGTCGTCGCTGCGGAGGATCGCCGTGGCGCTGCAGACCAGTCCGATCGAGCTCATCGCCGCCGCCGATGCCCCCGGGCCGACCTCCGGCCGGATCGAGGTGCACCGGCGCGGCGAGGGGCGCGTGGACGAGAGCTTCGGGCCGGGCGACGCGCGCATGCTCGCGCACGGCTCCCGGCCGCTGCATCCGCTCGAACTGGAGGGATCGAACGCCGCTCCGGGGGAGGTGTTCACCCACCGGGAGGACGAGTTCCTCTACGTCGCCGAAGGGGACGTGCGGGTCGACCTCGGCGACCGGGAGGTGCGGCTCGCCGTCGGAGACTCGGTCTATTACGTCGGCGGTGTGCCGCACCGCTGGTGGTCGGCGACCGGGCGCCCGTACCGGCTGGTCGTGGTCAAGCAGGGAACCAGCGTCCCCGGCGAAGACGGCTGACGCCGACGCGCTCGCGTGAGCCGGACGGGAGGAAGGCGGATCCGGAGTCACCGAGGCGACCTCCGGACCCGCCCGTACTCATTCGGTGACCGGGACGGCGGCCGGGACGGCGGATGCTGCCGCAGCGGCCGGTGCTGCCGCGTGCGCGGAGGGCGCCTCGGGTGAGGTCGCCGCCGCCGTGCCGGCGGCGATCCCCTCACCCAGGGCACGGCCCTGGATGATCGCGGTCAGGTCGATGCCGGTGGCCGCGCGAACCGCCTCGAACGACGCGCGCAGGCCGGTGGCCGACTCCGTCGCCAGGTGCGAGCTGGCGCCGTCGCCGCCGAGGACCGTGATCGAGCCGACCTTGTCGTAGCCCTTGGCGAACTCGGCCATGAGCGGCACGAGCGCCTCGAGCGCGCGCTGGGCCAGGAGCGCCTCCTGGTTCTTCGCGAGGGCCTCGGCCTCCGCGCTGATCGCGGCGGCCCGGGCTTCGCCGCGCAGGCGCTCGGCGTGGGCATCGGCCTCGGCGCGCAGCCGGACGGCGGTGGCGTCCTGCTCGGCGATCTCGGCCTGGGCCTCGGCCGCCTTGACGTGCGCGTAGGCGTCGGCGTCGGCGCGCCGCTGGCGCTGGTACAGGTCGGCGTCGGCGACGCGGCTGACCTCGGATTCGAGGCGCGCCTGGGTGTTCTCCGCCTCCTGCACGAGGACCGCCTGCTGACGCTCGGCGCGGGCGAGGGCCTCGGCCTGTTCGGCCTCGGCGTTGGCGCGGCCGACCTCGGCCTTGGCCGCGGCGGTGTTCTTGTCCAGCGCGGTCTGCTCGATGAGGTTGGCCTCGTCCGTGGCGATCTGCCGGCGGCGGATCTCACGGTCGGCGTTGATCTTCGCGACCTCGGCGTCGCGCTTGACGCGCTCGACCTCGGTGGCGCCGAGAGCGCCGATGTAGCCGTTGGAGTCGGTGATGCCCTGGATCTGGAACGAGTCCAGGATGAGCCCCTGGCTGGACAGGTCGTGCTTGATGCCGTCGGCGATCTGGTCCGACAGGCGCTGGCGGTCGCGCATGAGCTCTTCGACGGTCAGCGTGGCCACGACGCCGCGGAGGGCGCCTTCCAGCTGCTCGGTCGTGAACTGCTCGATCGCCGCATCCTGCGACGCGAAGCGCTCCGCGGCGCGACGCACGGAATCGGGATCGGAGCCGATCTTCACCAGCGCGACACCGCTGACGTTGACGGTGACGCCGTTGGAGGACTGCGCCACCGGCTCCATCTTGATCTGCCGTGCGCGGAGGGAGATCATCTCCGCCCGCTGGGTGAGCGGGTTCACGATCGCCCCGCCGCCGGTGATCACGGTGATGCGCGAGGAGTCTCCGTCGGGAGTGATCCGCTGCTTCTTACCGACGATGACGAGCGCCTCGTCGGCGCGGGCGACGCGGTACCACGCGCGGATCAAGATGAGGATGATGATGAGCGCGACGACGGCGACGCCCACCCCGATCAGAACGAGGAGACCGACCCCTCCGAGAGCGACGAGATCCATGGATGCCCCTTCATTCGAGTTTGCTCTCAACCTATCGGGCCGTCGGCAGCCGTCATGGCCACGATGGCGTCGGCGCGTTCTCGCAGCGGCGCCGCCAGGCGCCACACGCGGTCGCGGGAGAAGGGCTGGTGATGACCGCGGATGCCGAGAGCCCGGGCAATCGCGTTGCCGATCGCGGGCGCCACCGGGTTGTAGGGGGACTCGCTCATCGACTTCGCGCCGAACGGGCCGACCGTGTCGGAGGTCTCGGCGAAGTAGACCTCGGTGTCGGGGATGTCGGCGAACTGCGGCACGCGGTACTGCCGGAAGACCGGATTGAGCACGCGTCCGTCCTCGAGGTGGACCTCTTCGTACAGCGCGCTGCCCAGGCCCTGCGCGACCCCGCCCTCGACCTGCCCGCGCACCTGCGCGGGGTTCATGAGGAAGCCCGCGTCGGCGGAGTGGACGGACTGGAGCACCCGGACCGTCCCGGTGTCCACGTCGACCGCGACGCGTGCGGCGTGCACGTTGAACGCCAGCGAGCGCACGTTCCCGAACTCCGCCCCCGTCGAGATGAGCCCCTCGGCAGTGCGCTCCTCGGATGCTGCGGCTCCGACGACGTCGGCGAACCCGATGAGGCGTTCCCCGACCCGCACCCCCTCCGCGGTCAGCTCCGCGGGCGTATGCGCGGGGGCGCCGGCGAGCGACGCGGCGATCCGCTGCATCCGCTCCCGCAGCGCGAGACACGCCGCGTGCAGCGCCTTGCCGGCGACCGTGATCCCCGCCGACCCGAACGCGCCGGTGTCGTGGCGCACCGCGTCGGTGTCGGCGGTGCGCAGCTCGATGCGGTCGAAGCCGGCGGACAGGTCGGATGCGGCGATCTGACGCAGCACGGTGGTGGTGCCGTTGCCGAACTCGGCCGTCCCGGCGCGCAGCAGGAAGGTGCCGTCGGGGCGGAGGGTCGCGGAGGTGTGGGCGATGTGGCCGCGCGGGGCCATGGTGGCGATCATCCCGAGCGCCATACCCTCCCCGACCCGCCAATTCGGGCCCGTCGGGGCCTCGACGCCGTTGCCCCGGGCCAGCGCCGCCTGGGCGAGGTCGAGGCACTGGTCCAGCCCGTAGCTGCCCCACACGAGGTCCTCCTCGAACGCGTCGTCGTCGGGATGCAGCGGATCCCCGGCGCGCACGACGTTGCGCCGGCGCAGCTCGAACGGGTCGATCCCGAGCTCTTGGGCCAGGAGGTCCATCGCCGACTCGACACCGAGCATGACCTGCCCGAGGCCGTAGCCGCGGAAGGCGCCGGAGGGCGGGTTGTTCGTGTAGACGGCTTCGGCGTCGATGCGGCGCACCGGCACCCGGTACACCGTCGTGGACTCCGCGACGCCGTGGAACAGAACCCCGATGGCGTGGTTGCCATAGGCGCCGGTGTCGCTGAGCACCTCCACCCGCATCGCGGTCAGGCGCCCGTCCTGCGTCGCTCCGAGTGACACCGAGACGCGCATCGGATGCCGGAAGGAGGTGCGCTGGAACTCCTCGGTCCGGGAGAGCTCGTACGCGACCGGACGGCCGGTGCGCAGCACCGCGAGGGCGACGAGATCTTCGGCGAAGATCTCCTGCTTGCCGCCGAATCCGCCTCCCACGCGCGCGGTGTGCACACGGACGCGGTCGGGGTCGAGGTCGAGGATCCGCGCGAGCTCGTCGCGCGTGAGGAACGGAACCTGCGTGCTGGCGCGGATCACGAGCCGTCCGTCGTCGTCGAGCCAGCCGACCGCGCCATGCGTCTCCAGCTGCGCATGCGACACGCGGCTCGTCTGCCACGTGCCGCTGACCGTCACGGCGCTTGCCGCGAGAGCGGCCGTCGCATCCCCGCCGTGCTCCTCGTGCATCGAGGCGACGACGTTGCGGGTTGCCTCGTGCACGCGATCGTCGGGGGTGCGGTCGGGGTGCAGCAGCGGTGCGCCCGGCCGGCGCGCCTCCTCGGGGTCGAAGACGGCGGGGAGAAGCTCGTACTCGACGCGGATCGCGCGGCGCGCGGCTTCGGAGGCCGCCGCCGTCTCTGCCACCACGGCAGCGACCCGCTGCCCGCGGAAGCGGACGACGTCGTCGAGCACGCGGGTGTCGTCGGGATCGTCGGTGCGGTGCTGGTGACGACCGGTCGAGAAGCGCGTCGCCGGAGCATCCTCGTGCGTGAAGATCGCGACCACGCCGGGGATGCGCGCGGCCGCCGTGGTGTCGATCGACACGATCCGCGCGTGGGCGTGCGGCGATCCGAGCACGCGGAGGGTGAGCGCGCCGGCGACCGGCTCGTCGAAGGTGAACGGCTCGAGACCCTGCACGATCCGGGCCGCCGCCGGGGGCGCGACGGAGGCTCCAACCCCCTCTCCGGCGGCCGCGCCGGAGGTCTCGCGCACGGGGCCGAGGACGGATGCGGTGATCGCCTCGCGGATCGGCCGGTACCCGGTGCAGCGGCACAGGTTCCCCCGCATCGTCCGGTCGAGCTCGGGCAGGTCGTCGGCGCACAGCGTCGAGGCGGTCACCGACATCCCGGGCGTGCAGAAGCCGCACTGGAATCCGAACCCGCTCGCGAGGGCCTCCTGCACCGGATGCAGCGCATCGCCGCGCGCGAGGCCCGCCGCCGTCGTCACGGCCCGTCCCGCCACGCGCTGGGCGGGCACGATGCACGAGTGCACCGGGGCGCCGTCCAGCAGCACCGAACAGGCGCCGCAGTCTCCGGCGTCGCATCCCTTCTTCACCTCCGTGTGCCCGCTCTCGCGAAGGAGGGTGCGCAGGCACTGCCCTGCGGCGGGATCCGCCTCGACGGGCTCCCCGTTGACCTCGAACCTCACGCCGCCTCCGCCAGTTCGCCGCGGATCCGCTCCGCCAGGGTCGTGCTCACTCCGCGCCGCCAGTCGGCCGACCCGAGCGGATCGCTGTAGTAGCCGGATGCCGCTGCGACCGCGGCGCGCAGGTGCACGGCATCCGGGAGTCCCGGGAAGCGCAGCACCGTGGGCCGCTCGGTCGCGGCGGTGATGCCGAAGACCGTCGCGCCGCTGGGGTCCAGCCGGCCGGTGACGACCGCGCCGGAGCGGCCGAACTCGGCGAGGGCGATCTTCCGCAGGACGAAGCGCGATGCCAGCGCGGCCGCGGGCAGCTCGATCGCGCGGATAACCTCCCCGGGGCCGAGGCTGTTCGTGCCGTTGCCGGTGACGAGGTCGGCGACGGGCGTGCGGCGCTCGCCGCCGTCGGGAGTCCAGATCTCGGCGACGCCGTCCAGCCCGGCGGCGAGGGCGACCATCCCCGCGGCCGCGAAGGAGCGCGCGACGTTCCCGCCGATCGTCGCGGTGTTCCAGATCTTGAAGCTCGCCAGAAGTGCGTTCGCCGCATCCGGGATCGTGGCGGCGGCCGGCCAGTCCTCGGGTGCTGCGGTGCGCGCCCAGGCCACCAGGCGCGCGATCGTGCACGTGGCGGCGATGCGGAGCCCGGTGGCGGAGATCTCGAGGTCGGGCCAGCCGAGGGTCGTGAGGTCGACGAAGCCGGTGACATCGGGCTGCGGTTCGCTCAGAAGCCACGTGCCGCCGGCGAGGAAGACCTCGCCCGCACCCAGGTCGAGGTCGGCGCGCGAGCCGGCGCGGCGGAAGCTCGTGACGGTGTGGATGTCCACGGCTTCCTCCGCTCGGTCGGGCTGCGAGCAGTCAAACACCGCCGGATTACCCGGATGTTTCCGTCATCAACATTCCGCGTGACACGCGGCCGAGTCCGGGTCGGCGAGGGGCCGAGTGGTTCGGAATTCAGGAGACACGCCGCGCGGCCGCCCGCCGGGGCCGGTGCGCGCCCCAGATCTCCTGAATTCTGAACACTCCCGGACGCCGGTGGATGCGGCGGACCGGGCCGCGGTCAGAGCGATTCGGCGATGTCGCGGATGGCGGTGAGGCGCTTCTCCCAGGCCGCGCCGATCTCGTCGAGCCGGCGGGCGGTCGCGCCGAGCTGCGCCCCCAGCACCCGGAAGCGCACTTCCCGGCCGGCCCGCACAGGCTCGACGAGCCCGGCCGTCTCCAGGATCGCGAGATGCTTGGCGATCGCCTGCCGGCTCACCGGCAGGCGATGGGCGAGCGCCGATGCCGAGGCGTCGCCCTCCCCGAGTGCGGCGAGGATGCTCCAGCGCGTGTCGTCGCCCAGCGCGGCGAAGACGGGAACCAGCGTCGCGCTCACTGTCCGCCTCCGAGGAGGGCGACGAGCGTGTCGAGTTCGATGGTCCAGCCCTCCCGGTGCGCCCGGAGATTGGTGAGTGGGTCGGAGGTCGCGGCGAACCCGGTCTCCACCACGGTCAGCTCGGTGCCGCCGTCCACGGCCGCCAGCGTGAAGGTGAACTCGGTCGCCCGCGCGTCGTCGTAGTGGGCGGGCAACGCCGCGAGTGCGTCGTCGTTGTTCCACCGGTAGGTCACCGAACGCGGGGCGTCGGCGGCGATCCGCCGGAGGGGAACCGCGCCGCGGCTGGGGAATACGATCGCGCCGGAGCCGGCATCGTCGAGGGTGGTGCGGGCGAACCACCGGGAGATGTGCTCCGGCTCGGTCACGGCCTGCCACACCTTCTCGACGGGCGCGGCGATGCGGATGCTGCGCCGTACCGTCAGCGTCGACTCGTCCAGGGTGGCGGCGGGGTTGTCGAGGGTCATGCGGGGTCCTTCCGGGAATGGGCGAGGGAGGCGGGCAGCGTGGTGGTCTCCGTGGGCGGCCGGAGGGGGGAGGTCACCAGGGCCGCGACGATGGCGAGCACGGCGACGACGGCGCCGGTAGCGGATGCGGCGGTCAGCCCCACGGTATCGACCCCGGCACCTCCGAGAAGCGACCCCGCCGCGATGCCGACATTGACCGCCGACGACGGCAGGGACGCCGCCAGCGGAGCGCCCGGGCCGGCGAGCTCAGCGACGCGATGCTGCATCGACGGGGCCATGCCCATGCCGAACACCCCGATGCCGGCCACGGCGAGCCCGGCGAGGAGCGCGCTGTCGCTGCCCAGCCACAGGAGGGCGAGGGATGCGGCGACTCCGATGCTTCCGATCACGAGCGTGCGCGCGGCTCCGGCGTCGGCGAAGCGCCCGCCCGCGGCCGAGCCGAGCGTCGTCGTGACGCCGTAGAGCATCAGGTACACGCCGACGGCGGGCGCGGCGACGCCGGTGACGTCCAGAAGAAGCGGCACGAGGTAGGTGAGGGCGGATTGGATCGCCGTGAACACCAGCGCGCAGACGGCGAGGAGGGCGAGCACGCGTGGAGCCAGGGCGGCGCGGGCCAGGCCGCCCATCCGAGTCTCGGACCGTGCGGGCACGGAGGGCAGCACGCGCCATCCCACCGTCAGCACGACGATCGCCACCGCCGTGACGACAGCGAACGACACACGCCAGCCCATCGCCTGCCCGAGCAGCGTGCCCAGCGGCAGCCCGAGGGCGCTGGCACTGGCGAATCCGGAGATCACGGTGGCCATGGCCCGGCCCGCGCGCGCGGGTGGGACGACGCTGGTGGCTGTCGTGATCGCTGCCGCGATGAAGAGTCCCTGCGCCGCTCCGCCCACACCGCGCAGCGCCAGGAAGAGGTCGTACGCCGGGAGGAGGACAGGCACGAGCGTCACCGCGACGAAGACCGCACCGGCGCCGAGCAGAACGCGTCGCCGGTCCCATCGCGCTGTCAGCGCGGTGAGGATCGGACCGCCGAGCGCGAGCCCGAGCGCGTTGGCGGTGACGAGAGCCCCGGCCGCGGCGATGGAGACCCCCAAGTCGGCGACCAGCAGGTCGAGCATGCCGACGACGAGCATCTCGGCGCTTCCCATCGTGAACGCGCCGGCGAAGAGCACCGCCAGCACGATCTTCGTGCGCGTGATCCGAAGCATCCCAGGTTCCCTTCGCTATCTGCAACTAGATAATTGCAGAGGAAGGAAGGTGGTGCAACCAGCAGGTTGCGGTCGGATACGAAACAGACGGTGTGACGATCCCGGGCGTCTTCGCCCGACCGGCGGGGTTACGCGGGCTGCGGCGCGGCGGCGACCGTGCACGAGGCCGCCGAGCGGTGCAGGGGTCCGGTGAGCTCTCGCAGCGGGAGGCCGGTGCCGCCGTGCCGCGCGGCGGTGATCTCGGCGAGGATCGAGATCGCGGTGCCGGCCGGGGAGGGGGCGCCGAGGTCCAGGCCGAGCGGAGCGTGGATGCGGGCGATCTCCGCCGCGTCCACTCCCGCCTCCGCGAGCAGCCGTGCGCGGTGGGCGACGGTTCCGCGGGCGCCCATCGCGCCGACGAACCCGGCGCCGAGCTCCAGTGCGGCCGCGAGCGTCGGCACATCGACGCGCTCGTCGTGGCTCAGGACGCACACGGCTGCGCGCGCGGGGTCGGGCCCCACGAGGTCGTCCAGGTGCTCGGCGGGCGTGCCCACGACGAGACGCTCCGCGGTCGGGAACCGCTCGGCCGTGACGAGCCGCTCCCACACGTCGCACACGGTGACGGCGAAGCCGGCCGCGGAGGCCACGCGGCACAGGGCGATCGCGTGTTCCCCGGCGCCTGCGATCACCAGGCGTCGCCGGGGGTCGCGCTGCACCACGAAGACGTCGGCGCCGTCATATGCCGATTCGAGAATGCGGGTCTCGGCAGGCAGCCCGTCGCCGGGGATCAGACGGCCCGCGGCCACCCCTGAGACGACGATGCCCACGCGGGCCGAGCGATCGACGGGGACCTCGAGCGCCGCCCGTGCCACCGCATCCGCGGGGTCGACGCGGTGGATGACGACGTCGACGCTCCCCCCGCACGCCAGGCCCGCGGCATGGGCCGCCTCGTCACTGAAGCCGAGGGAGGCCACCATGCCGCGACCGGTCGCGAGCACCTGCGTGGCGAGCAGCACGGCGTCGCCTTCGACGCATCCGCCGGAGATGGATCCGATGACCGAACCGTCGCGGTGCACGGCCATCGCCGCGCCCGGCCCGCGCGGTGCGCTGCGCGCCACGCGGATCACGGTGACGACCGCCACCGGCTCCCCGGCGTGAAGCACCGGCAGCAGGGAGTCGGCGAGTTCGAGCATGGCCACACGGTAGACCGGTGATGTTTCGCGGACGCTACGGGGCCGGGTCGGTCGATACGCTGTCGCGATGGCCGCTCCCGCCCTGCCCCGCGTCACCGGCGTCGTGCTGGCCGCGGGGGCGGGTCGCCGCTTCGGAGGCCCCAAGGCGCTGGCGTCGGGCGCGGACGGAAGCCCGTGGGTGCAGCGGGCGGTGGAGGCTCTGCAGGGCGGCGGATGCGACGACGTCATCGTCGTCCTCGGCGCCGGGGCCGAGGCGGCCGCGCTCCTGGTGCCGCCGCCGGCACGCGTCGTCGTGGCAACGGACTGGGAGGCGGGCCTGTCCCGCTCGGTGGTTGCGGGGCTGGATGCGGCGGTCGGCGCGGATGCCGTCATCCTGACGCCCGTGGACACCCCGGGGCTTCCCGCCGCGGCGGTCACCCGCATCCGCGCTGCCGGCGGGGACGATCCGCGGGTCGCGCTCGTGCGGGCGACGTACGGCGGAAAGCCGGGGCATCCGGTGCTCGTGGGCTCGGCCCACTGGGCGGAGCTGCGAGCATGGCTGTCGGGCGATGCGGGCGCCGGGGCGTTCCTCACCCGCGCCGGCGCGACGGCGGTCGAGTGCGGCGACCTGTGGGACGGCGCGGATCACGACCGGCGACCGTGACGCGGACGTCACGCCGCGTGCCGGGCGTCGCGCGAGGCGCCACGCCGGGCGAGGCAGCCGCGCCGGCCAGCGCCCGACGGCAGCGGATCAGCCGCCGAGCACGACGTTCAGCGGCGGCTCACCGGCGTGCAGCCGCTCGATCTGGGTCTTCACGAGGCGTGCGATCCGCGGCCGCATGGCGGTGGTCGCGCCGCCCACGTGCGGCGCGATGAGCACGCCCGGCAGCCCCCACAGGGGGTGCCCCTCGGGCAGCGGCTCGGGGTCGGTGACGTCCAGCGCCGCGCGGATCCGCCCACGACGCACGTGGTCGACGAGGGCGTCGGTGTCGATGAGCGGTCCTCGCCCGACGTTGACGACCAGCGAGCCGTCGGGCAGCGCCGACAGCGCGGCGTCGTCGATCAGGTGCGTCGTGGACTCTCCGCCGGGAAGAGAGGCGATGAGCACCTCGGTGTCGGCGAGGACCTCGGCGAGGTCGTCGATCGCGGCGACCTCGATGCCGTCCTCTGTGCGGGCTCGGCTGGCGACGGCGCGCAGCCGAACTTCGAATCCGGCCAGGCGCGCGGCGATCGCCTTGCCCACGCCGCCGTAGCCGAGGAGGGTCACGCGGCGGTCGGCGAGGCTCTCGGCGAAGCCCTGCGACCACTTCCCGGCATCCTGCGCGCGCACGAAACCGGGGATGCCGCGCTGGACCGCAAGGGTCAGCGCCACGGCGAGTTCGGCCGTGGAGGTCTCATGCACGGACGACGCATTCGCGAAGGCCTGCCCCTCCGGCAGCACGGCGTCGACCCCGTCATAGCCGATCGACTGGCTCTGGATGAGTCCCACCTCGATGCCGCTGAGGTTCTTCAGCACCGTCGCGAGGCCCATGTACGGCGGCACGACCATGTCGAACCGATCCCGCGGCGCGGGGGAGTCGAGATCCCACACGACCACATCGACCCCGTCGGGCAGCGGCTGGATGTCGGCGGCGAGCTGTTCGGTGGGTACGGAGACGACGACGCTGGTCACCCTCCCACCGTAGTGGCGACCCACACGCGCCGGCGAGAGTGCATCGACTCGGAGAGAGTGCACCGAATCCGGTGCGGATTCGCCGAGGTGATGCACTCTCGCGAAACGGCGGGCTCGGTAGCGGCGCCGCGGCCTCAGTAGCGGCGCCGGGCGCGGATGCGGCGGCTCAGGCGGCGGCGGCGACCACGGCGGACAGTGCCGAGGAGAAGAACCCGAGACCGTCGACACCGGAGCGCATGGCGACGGCGGTGCCGGGGCCGAAGCCGGGCTCGACCGCGTGCTCGGGGTGCGGCATGAGGCCGACGACGTTCCCGCGCTCGTTGGTGATGCCGGCGATGTCGTCGATCGACCCGTTCGGGTTCACCCCGAGGTAGCGCAGGGCCACGAGGCCTTCGCCGTGAACCCGCTTCAGAGTCTCGGCGTCGGCGATGTAGCCGCCGTCGGCGTTCTTGAGGGGGATGACGATCTCCTCGCCCTCGGCGAAGTCACTCGTCCACGCCGTCGAGGCGTTCTCCACGCGAAGTCGCTGGTCGCGGCGGATGAACTGCTGGTGGGCGTTTCGAATCAGCCCGCCCGGCAGCAGGTGCGCTTCGACGAGCATCTGGAATCCATTGCAGATGCCGAGCACGGGCATGCCCTTGGCCGCAGCATCCTTCACCTCGGCCATGATCGGCGCGAGGGCGGCGATCGCCCCCGCCCGCAGGTAGTCGCCGTAGCTGAAGCCGCCGGGCAGGACGAGCGCGTCGACGCCCTTCAGGTCGTGGTCGCCGTGCCACAGCGCCACCGGCTCGCCACCGGCGATCGAGATCGCGCGCTGCGCGTCGCGGTCATCGAGTGAACCGGGGAAGGTGATGACCCCGATGCGGGCGGTCACGGGACCACCTCGATGCCGACGACGTCCTCGATGACGGCGTTGGAGAGCACCTCGTCGGCGATCCGGCGGGCGGTGGCGAGCACGTCGTCGTCCACCTCGCCCTCGACCGTCAGTTCGAAGCGCTTGCCGATGCGCACATCGGAGAAGTTCTCGACGCCCATGCGGCTGAGTGCTCCCGACACCGCCTTGCCCTGGGGATCCAGCAGCTCGGCCTTGGGCATGACGTCGACGACGATGGTGGGCATTCGAGCTCCAGGAATCGCGGGAAAGCAGGCGCTCCCATCCTATGGGCCCGCCCGCCGGGAGGCGTCGTTCCGGCCTCACCGCACGGCTCCGACGCGCCATGGGAGCGCTCCCTTGACTTCGTGGGAGCGATCCCATACGCTGACCGTCAATCCGGTGAGAGCGCTCCCACGCTGAAGCCGTCCGAACACCACCCACAAAGGAGTGACCTGTGTCATCACGCGTCCTGCGACGCTCCGCCCTCGTGGCAGCCGTCGCATCCACCACAGCTCTCGTGCTCGCCGGCTGCGCCGGCGGGGGCGCCGCAGAGGGCGACTCCGACGGCGACATCACGCTGTCGATCACGACCTTCGGCACCTTCGGCTACGACGACCTCTACGCGGAGTACGAAGAGCTGAACCCGAACATCACCATTGAGGCGACCAACATCGACACGGGCGGTAACGCCCGCACGGATGCGTTCACCAAGCTCGCCGCCGGCTCGGGCCTGTCCGACATCGTCGCTATCGAAGAGGGCTGGCTCGGGGCGATCATGGAGGTCTCCGACAACTTCGTCGACCTGCGCGATCACGGCATCGAGGATCGCAAGTCCGACTGGGTGGAGTGGAAGTACGACCAGGCCACCGACCCCGAGGGTCGTGTCATCGGCTACGGCACCGACATCGGCCCGGTCGGCCTGTGCTACAACGGCCCGGCATTCGCCGCCGCGGGCCTGCCCACCGACCGTGCCGAGGTCGCGACCCTCCTCGAGGGTGACTGGCAGAACTACTTCGACGTGGGCCGCCAGTACAAGGAGACCACCGGCAAGGCCTGGTACGACCACTCCGGGTTCGTCTGGAACTCGATGGTCAACCAGCTGCCCGAGGGCTACTACACCGCCGACGGCGAGCTGAACGTCGAAGGCAACACCGAGTTGCAGGACCGGTTCGAGCTGCTCGGCGCGGCCGCTGAAGACGGCCTGTCGGCCGCGCAGGCGGCGTGGGACTGGAACGGCGGCAAGTCGTTCGTCGACGGCACCTTCGCGACGTTCGTCTGCCCCGGTTGGATGCTCGGCGTCCTGCAGGGCAACGCCGAGGCCGGCGGCGGCGACGCCACCACCGGTTGGGACTTCGCCGACGTCTTCCCTGGCGGACCGGTCAACTGGGGTGGCGCCTTCCTCTCCGTCACCGAGACCTCCGAGCACAAAGAAGAGGCCGCGAAGCTGGCCGACTGGCTGACCCAGCCCGAGCAGCAGGTGAAGCAGTCCGCCGCAGCGGGCAACTTCCCCAGCACGATCGAGGCGCAGGAGGCGCTCGCCGCCGAGGCCACGCCCCACGAGTTCTTCAACGACGCTCCGACCGGTGCCATCCTCGCCGAACGCGCCCAGGGCGTGATCGCGCAGTTCAAGGGACCGCAGGACTCCGTCATCCAGGAGAACGTGTTCGGCCCGCCGCTGTCGGCACTGGACCGCGGCGAGACCGACACCGACGGTGCCTGGCAGCAGTCGCTCGACCTGCTGAACGACCTGGTCGACTAGCGATCGGCTGACGCATGCGGGGTCTCCGGACTCGTCCGGGATCCCGCATGCGCCTTCCTCGAGAGGACTCGACATGACTGCCACCGCGATCCGCCCCGACACCGTCGCCGCCGACGCCCCGCCTCCCGCTCCCCGCCGTTCGCGCTTGCGTCAGCGGATGTCCAAGGCCGACCAGAAGGCCTCGCCCTACCTGTACATCGCGCCCTTCTTCCTGCTCTTCGGGCTCGTCGGGCTGTTCCCCCTGATCTACACCCTCAACGTCTCGCTGTTCGAATGGGACCTGCTCAAGGGCCAGGGGGAGTTCGTCGGATTCGGCAACTTCGTCGAGATCCTCGGCGACCGGATGTTCTGGAACTCCATCTTCAACACCCTGAGCATCTTCCTGCTCTCGGCGATCCCGCAGCTCGCCGTCGCACTGGTGGTGGCCTACCTCCTCGACCGTGGTCTGCGGGCGCCCACCTTCTGGCGCATGAGCGTCCTGCTGCCCTTCGTCGTCACCCCCGTGGCGACCGCGCTGATCTTCTCGAGCATCTTCAACGAGGCCGACGGCCTCGCCAACAACCTGCTCAACCTCATCGGCATCGCCGACCAGCAGTGGAAGCACGACACGTTCCTGAGCCACCTCGCGATCGCGATCATGGTCAACTTCCGCTGGACCGGCTACAACGCCCTCATCCTGCTCGCGGCGATGCAGGCGGTCCCGCGCGACCTGTACGAGTCGGCCGCGATCGACGGCGCGGGGGCGGTGCGCCGGTTCTTCTCGATCACGATCCCGACGATCCGTCCGACGCTCATCTTCGTCGTCATCACCGCGACGATCGGCGGGCTGCAGATCTTCGCCGAGCCGCGCCTGTTCGATGTCTCCACCGCGGGCGGCATCGGCGGAAGCGACCGGCAGTTCCAGACCACCGTGCTCTTCCTGTGGGAGCTGGCGTTCTTCCGCCGCAACCTGGGCGAGGCGTCGACGGTCGCCTGGCTGCTGTTCCTGCTGATCGTCGGCATCGGCATCATCAACTTCCTGATCGCCCGCCGCATCGCCACCGGCGAGGGCAGGCCGACGCGTCGGGCGCGCAGGGCTGCGCGCCGCGGCGCACAGAACGGAGCGGACGCATGAGCATCACGATCCCCGAGCCCCTTCCCCCGGTGCAGGTGGATGCGGTCGAGCCCGACCGCCCGCGCAGCCCGCGACGCGCCGGCGGCCGCAAGCCGCGCGAGGCGGGTCCCGCCGGCATCGGCAGCCGCCCCGGCTTCCTCACCTACGGCCTGCTGGCGGCGTTCATCATCGGCAGCGCCTACCCGCTGTGGTGGTCGTTCGTCGTCGGGTCGGGGACCAACGCCACACGCGGCGAGACGCTGCCTCTCATCCCCGGCGGCAACTTCCTCGCCAACGCGGCGCGCGTGTTCGACGCGATCCCCTTCTGGCTCGCGCTGGGCAACTCGGTGCTCGTGTCGGCGATCATCACCCTGTCGGTCGTGACGTTCTCCACGATCGCCGGATACGCCTTCGCCAAGCTCCGCTTCCGCGGCCGCGACGGCCTCCTGGTCTTCGTCATCGCCACCATGGCGATCCCCACGCAGCTGGGCATCATCCCGCTGTTCATGGTCATGCGCGAACTCGGCTGGACCGGGACCATCGGCGCGGTCATCGTGCCGACGCTCGTGACGGCGTTCGGGGTGTTCTTCATGCGCCAGTACCTCGTCGACGTCATCCCGGACGAGCTCATCGAGGCTGCCCGCATGGACGGGGCCAACCAGTTCCGCACGTTCCTGACGGTGGGTCTGCCCGCGGCCCGCCCGGCGATGGCGATCCTCGGGCTGTTCACCTTCATGACGGCGTGGACCGACTACCTGTGGCCGCTGATCGTGCTCAGCCCGTCCAACCCGACGCTGCAGACGGCGCTGAGCCAGCTGCAGTCCGGCTTCTACATCGACTACTCGATCGTCCTCACCGGCGCGGTCCTGGCGACGATCCCCCTTCTGGTGCTGTTCATCATCGCGGGCAAGCAGCTGATCAGCGGGATCATGGCCGGGGCCGTGAAGGGCTGAGGCGTGACCGACATCCGACGAGAGGATCCCCCTTCCATGACCACCACCGCCCTTTCGGCGCGCCCCGGACTGCGCGAGTTCCCGCCGAGCTTCCGGTTCGGCGCCGCGACGGCCGCCTTCCAGATCGAGGGCGCCGCGTTCGAGGACGGCCGGCGTGCGAGCATCTGGGACGCGTTCTGCCGCGTGCCGGGTGCCGTGCTGCGCGGTGACAACGGCGATGTCGCGTGCGACCACTACCACCGGTACCCGCAGGACGTCGCGCTCATGAAGGAGCTCGGCCTGCAGACCTACCGCTTCTCCACGTCGTGGTCGCGCGTGCGCCCCGACGGCGGTCCGCTGAACCAGGCGGGCCTGGACTTCTACCGCCGGCTCGTCGACGAACTGCTGGATGCCGGCATCCGCCCGTGGCTGACGCTGTATCACTGGGACCTGCCGCAGGCGCTCGAGGAGCGCGGCGGATGGACCGTGCGCGAGACCAGCGAGCGCTTCGCCGAGTACGCCCTCGACATGCACGACGCGCTCGGCGACCGCGTGCAGGACTGGGCGACCCTCAACGAGCCGTGGTGCTCGTCGTTCCTCAGCTACACCGCCGGTGCGCACGCACCCGGCCACTACTCGGCGGCCGAGGGGATGCTGTCGGCCCACCACCTGCTGCTGGGTCACGGCACCGCGATCCGCGAGCTGCGCGCGCGCGACGCGTCCCTCAACCTCGGCGTCACGCTCAACCTCACCGTCGCCGATCCGGTGGATGCCACGGATCCGGCCGACGTCGATGCCGCCCGTCGCATCGACGGGCAGTTCAACCGCTGGTTCCTCGACCCGGTGTTCCGCGGCAGGTATCCCGGCGACATCCTCGACGACTTCCGTCGCGTGGACCCCGAGGCCGTGGCGGCCCTGGAAGCCGCCGTGCACCCGGGCGACCTGGAGACGATCGCCGCTCCGCTGGACACCTTGGGCGTCAACTACTACCACGGCGATTTCGTCGCGGGTCGCCCGCCGGCGGATGCCCCCGGCGGCGGCGACGCGCCGACGTCGCGCCGCACGCAGTCGCCGTTCCCGGCGTCGGAGAACATCTTCTGGCACGATCGCGGGCTGCCCCGCACGTCGATGAACTGGGAGGTGCAGCCGGAGGGTCTGACCCGCCTGCTCCGCCGCGTCCACGAGGAGTACACCGCCGAGCGCGGCGTGGCCCTCGTCGTGACCGAGAACGGCGCGGCGTACGAGGACGAGCCGGTCGTCGTGGACGGCCGCGTGGAGGTGGACGACGCCGAACGCACCGAGTTCGTCGAGCTGCACCTCGGGGCGATCCTCGACGCGATCGACCAGGGTGTGGATGTCCGAGGCTTCTTCTACTGGTCGCTGCTGGACAACTTCGAATGGGCGTGGGGTTACGACAAGAGGTTCGGCATCGTGCGTGTGGATTACGAGACCCAGGAGCGGTCGATCAAGCGCTCCGGGCTTCGATACAGTCGCATCATCGCCGACCGCGCGCTGGACGATCCCGCCCACGCGTAGCGTCCCGCTCGGCGAGGAGGGGCCGATGAGCTTCATGACGCGGGAAGCCGTCACGATCGAAGAGGTCGCGGCGCGCGCAGGCGTGTCGCGTTCGACGGTGTCGCGCGTGGTCAACGGATCGACGGCCGTCTCACCGACGGCGCTGGATGCGGTGCGCCGCGCGATCGCCGACCTCAACTACGTGCCCAACCGAGCCGCGCGCTCGCTCGCGCGCCGGCAGACCCACGCGATCGCCTTCGTGATCCCCGAAGACACCGACCGGTTCTTCGGCGATCCGTTCTTCGCGTCGATCGTCGCCGGCGTGCACGAGCGGATGGCCCAGTCCGAGTACGTCCTGAACCTCATCATCGCCAGCGACGATCCGCACGACAAGGCGACCACGTACCTGCGCAGCGGAAGTGTGGACGGGGTCATCGTCGCGTCGCACCACACGAGCGACACATTCCTCGACCTCATCGCCGCCGACCTGCCGGTCGTCTACGGCGGCCGCCCCGGGCGTATCGGTCCGTCGGATTACTACGTCGACATCGACAACGTCGGCGGCGGCCGGGAGGCGGCGCGCTATCTCGTCGAGCAGGGGCACCGCCGCCTGGCGAGCATCTCCGGACCGGCGACGATGACCTCGGCCACCGACCGGCTCCGCGGCTTCCGCGAGGCGGCCGAGAAGGCCGGACTGGATCTGGTGGCCGTCGAGGACGGCGACTTCTCGGAGGCGGGGGGCGCCGACGCGATGCGCCGCATCCTCGAGTCCGGCGCGGCCCCCGACGGGCTGTTCGTCGCCAGCGACCTGATGGCGCGCGGGGCGCTGGCCACGCTGCGCGAGGCGGGGGTCTCGGTGCCCGGGGATCTCGCCCTGATCGGCTTCGACGACTCGCCCGTGGCGACGGCGGTCACCCCGGCGCTCACGACGATCCGCCAGCCCTCCCGCGGCCAGGGCGCGAGCATGGCGGCGGTGCTGCTGGACCTGCTCGCGGGCAGGGACGCCGCGCACTCGACGATCCTGCCCATCGAGCTCGTGGTGCGCGAGTCCGCCTGAGTCCTGACGGACGGATGCGGCGGGGCCGCCGCGCGGACGGACGCGGCGGCCGGCGCCGCGCGAGCGGTGGGCGCCGGCCGCCGCCGGGTCAGCGGGGGTCGCTGTCGAGCGGGTCGCCGCCGAGCTGCCCGACGGCCGGGATCGGCCCGCCGTCATCGGCACCGGTCTTGCGGAGCCGGGCGACGAGGTTGCCGAGGTGGTAGATCACCAGGGCCGCCGCGGCGCCGAGCACGATCGGACCGAGGGAGAACTCGCCCCAGACCATCGTGAACCCGGCGATGGCCATCACGAGCGATACCGCCGCGGTGTACTGGTTGACCGGGCGGGAGAAGTCCACGCGGTTGTCGACCCAGATCTTGATGCCGATGATGCCGATGAGTCCGTACAGGGCCGTCGTGACGCCGCCGAGGACGCCCGGCGGGATGGTGTTGAACACCGCGCCGATCTTCGGCGACAGGCTCAGCACGATCGCGGCGGACCCGGCGACCCAGTAGGCCGCGGTGGAGTACACGCGCGTGGCGGCCATGACGCCGATGTTCTCGCCGTAAGTGGTGGTGCCCGAGCCGCCGAAGGCGCCGGCCAGGGTCGTCGCGGCGCCATCGGCGATGAGCGCGCGGCCGGTGGAGCGGTTCACCGAAGGGTCGGTCATGGTGGCGACGCCGCGCACGTGTCCGACGTTCTCGGCGATGAGGACGAGCACGACCGGCAGGAACATCGCGATGACGCTCCACGTGCCAGGCGACGCGAAGTCGGCGAGGTGGAACTCGGGCAGCCCGATCCACGCGGCATCCGCCACCGGGGCGAAGTCGATGAGCTGCTCACCCGTGACCAGCTGCAGCACGACGGTGACCAGGTAGCCCACGACGACACCCAGGACGATCGAGATGCGACCGAGGAAACCGCGGAACATCACGCTGAAGAGGATGACCGCGGCCAGGGTGATCGTGGCGGGCAGCGGCTGCTGCTGGTAGCTGTCCCACGCCACGGGGGCGAGGTTGAAGCCGATGAGTGCGACGATCGCGCCGGCCACCACCGGCGGCATGAGCTTGTCGATCCAGCCGATGCCGGCGAACTGCACGACGAAGCCGATCGCGGCCAGCAGCACGCCGACGGCGACGATACCGGCCAGCGCCGATCCCATCCCCGCCGAGGCGGTGGCGGCGGTGACCGGCGCGATGAAGGCGAACGAGGAGCCGAGGTAGCTGGGGAGCTTGTTGCGGGTGACGAGGAGGAACAGCAGCGTCCCGATGCCGGAGAACAGCAGCGTCGTGGAGACGGGGAATCCGGTCAGCACCGGGACGAGGAAGGTCGCGCCGAACATCGCGACGACGTGCTGCACGCCCACCGCGATCGTCGCGGGCCAGTTCAGCCGCTCATCGGGGCGCACGACCGCGCCGGGCTCGACGGTTCGGCCGTTTCCATGCAATTTCCACACCGGCATCGGGGTCCTCCTCGGGTAGCGCCTCCGACACCATAGCGATACGCGGCGTTTCGGCGCGGTTACGCCGCGTCCGCCGTCGGTCGCCCCGCGCCGGATCTCAGTGGCCGGTGAGCCGCTGCAGCAGCTCTGCGTACCGGGCCTGCGTGCGCTGCACGATGCCGTCGGGGAGTGCCGGCGGCTCGCCCTGACGGTCCCAGTGCTCCGCAAGCCAGTCCCGCACGATCTGCTTGTCGAAGCTCGCCATCCGCTCGGCGGGGGTGGCGCCGGTCCGCCATGCGGCGGCATCCCAGTATCGCGACGAGTCGGGGGTGAGCACCTCGTCGGCGAGCACGAGGGCACCGGCGGAATTGCGCCCGAACTCGAACTTCGTGTCGGCGAGGATGAGGCCGCGCTCCTCGGCGGTCGCGGCGGCGCGGCGGTAGATCTCCAGCGACAGGTCGCGCAGCTCAGCCGCGGTGTCGGCGCCGACCAGTTCGACACTGCGTTCGTAGGAGATGTTCTCGTCGTGCTCGCCCATCGGCGCCTTGAAGGCCGGGGTGTACAGCGGCTCGGGAAGCCGGTCGCCGTCGCCGAGGCCCTCGGGCAGCGGGATGCCGCACACCGTCCCCGATTCGCGGTACTCGGCCCATCCCGACCCGGTGAGGTACCCGCGCACGACGCATTCGATCGGCTGCATGTCCAGGGCGGCGACCACCATCGCGCGGCCGGCGACCTGCTCCGGGATGAGCTCGAGCGCCGCGTCGCCCACGAGCACGTGGTCGGGGATGAGGTGGTTCGGGATGCGGCGGCCTCCGTCGCCGCCGGCCAGGCGGTCGAACCACCACAGGCTCAGGGTGGTGAGGATCGTGCCCTTGCCGGGGATTCCGGGGGAGAGGACGTGGTCGAACGCGCTCACGCGGTCGCTCGCCACGACGAGCATGCGCGTCGGCCGGGAACCCTCGGATGTGCCCTGCGGCACGTACAGGTCGCGCACCTTGCCGGAGTACACATGGGTCCAGCCGGGAAGTTCCAGGGTGTGGGTCACCCGGCCCATTATCCCGGTGCCCGGCGTCAGGTCTCGAGGACGCGGTCGGCGATGTCGGTGCGGTACTGGGCGCCCTCCAGGCCGATGCGGCCGATGGCGTCGTACGCGCGGGTGCGCGCCTCGTGGAACGTCGTGCCCAGGCCGACGACGCTGAGCACGCGCCCGCCCGAGGCGACCAGGTAGGCACCGTCGCGCACGGTGGCGGCGTGGGCCAGGTGCACGCCGTCGACGGCGCCGGCCTCCTCCAGGCCGCTCAGCGTCCGGCCCGTGACCGGCGCCTCCGGGTACCCCTCGCTCGCGAGGACGACGGTCACGGCGGTCGCCTCGGCGAAGGCGGGGCGCGGACGGTCCTCGAGATGACCGGATGCTGCGGCCAGCAGCAGCTCGGAGAGCGGATCCACCAGCCGCGGCAGCACGACCTGCGTCTCGGGGTCGCCGAAGCGCGCATTGAACTCGATGACCTTGACGCCCTCGTCGGTGAGGATGAGGCCGGCGTAGAGGAGCCCGATGAACGGCGTGCCCTCCTCATCCAGCTGCCGGATGACGGGACGGGCGATGTCGCGGGTGACGAGGTCGACGAACTCCTCCTCGCCGCCGAAGCGCTCGGAGAGCCATGGCAGCGGCGAGTACGCCCCCATGCCGCCCGTGTTGGGGCCGGCATCGCCGTCGCGCAGGCGCTTGTAGTCCTGCGCCGGGCTGAGCGGCAGCACGCTGTCGCCGTCGCTGAGGAAGAACAGCGACACCTCCGGGCCGGAGAGGAACTCCTCCACGAGCACCGGGGCGCCGGTCAGATACGTCTCGGCGTGGGCGAGCGCGGCGGCGCGGTCGTCGGTGACGAGCACGCCCTTGCCGGCGGCGAGCCCGTCGGCCTTGACCACGTGCGGAGCTCCGAGCTCGTCGAGGGCGTCGGCGACCTCCGCGAGGGTGTGGGCACGGATCGCGCGGCCGGTGGGGACGCCCGCGGCATCTATCACGCGCTTCGCGAAAGCCTTGGAGCCCTCCAGCTGCGCGGCCGCCTTGCCGGGGCCGAACACCGGGATGCCGCGGGTGCGCAGGGCGTCGGCGACGCCGGCGATGAGCGGCGCCTCGGGTCCGACGATGACGAGGCCGATGCTCTCGGTGCCGGCGAACTCCGTGACCGCGACCGGATCGCTCGGGTCCAGGGCCACGAGGTGGGCGTCGGCGGCGATGCCGGCGTTGCCGGGAGCGGCGAAGATCGCGTGATCGGCGTCTTCGGACCGCAGGGCGAGGATGAGGGCGTGCTCGCGGGCACCGGAGCCGAGGACGAGGATTCGCACGCGCCCAGCCTACCCAGCCCGCACCCGCCCGCCCGTGGCCGCGCGCCACTGCGGTGGCGGCGTAGCGTGGAGTAATGCCGCGAAGGATCGACACGGCCGAGGGCCGTCGTGCACTGGCCGCCGTCTCCGAGGCCCGCACGGCCGGTGCGGCGCCGGCCCGCACCGACCTGGCCACCGCCGTCCGCTACCTGCTGCAGCTGCTGGCCGAGAAGGCGCCGGGCCAGACCGTCGAGGTGCGCGTGCCGCCCTTCGGTGCCGTCCAGGTGATCGAGGGTCCGCGCCACACGCGCGGCACACCCCCGAACGTGGTGGAGACCGACCCGCAGACGTGGATCGCCCTCGCCACCGGCGGGGAGTCGTGGGCGGATGCGGCGGACTCGGGCCGCATCGCCGCCTCCGGCGTCCGGGCCAACCTGACCGAGCTTCTGCCGCTGCGTCCCTGACGGATCCAGCCGGTGGGCACGAGCCGGCCGCCGACCGCGGTGCGACAATAGAGGCATGTCCGATCAGCAGCCGCCGTCCGTGCGGGACGACATCGAGACGGTGCGCGTGCGCCGCGCTCCCAAGTACGGCGTGTTCCTCGCCCTGGGGGCGGCGCTCGGCCTGCTGGTGGCGATGATCCTCACCTTCGCCTTCGACGGCACCTCGATGGTGAGCCCGAACTCGGGCATGCAGTACTCGAGCCTGCAGGTGTTCGGGTTCATCACCCTCATCTGCGTGCCCGTGGGGATCGCCCTCGCCGGCGCGATGGCGTTGATCCTCGACCGTGTCGTGGGCAAGCGCACGCGCGACGTGCGCGTCGACCACGAGTCGGTGAACCGGCCCGGCTGAGCCCTCAGGCCAGCTCGGCGATGATCGGGTGGATGGCCGCGTCGAAGGCGACGACATCGCCGCGCAGACCGTCGGTCACCGCCACCGTCAGCGATCCGATCCACCACACGCCACGCTGGGACAGCGGAAGCACCTGCACGTTCAGCTCGAACGAGTGCGCGCGCCGGCCCACCTGACGTTCGTGCTCGGCGATGGCGCTCGCGTACGCCCGGTACGACACACCCGGCTTGGCGTTGACGCGGTAGCGCTCATGTGCGGTTCGGGCGAACCCGACCGCCGACTCGGAGTACGGCATGATCGCATTGCGCAGCGCGCCCGCGGACGAAGGCAGCGCGACGAGCGTGTCGAATCCGTCGACCAGGTCGAGCGGTTCGGGGGACGGATGCGCCTGCGGTTCGACCGTCATCGCCCAGTACGCGCGCCACTGGCGCTCCAGCAGCGCCTGGAGGTCGTCGGGCCGGTTGTGCTCGATCCGCGGGGGCGCCCCGCGGAGGTGGGGGAGCTCGTCGGGGGAGCGGATCCCCAGGGCCTGTCGCAGGTAGAGCGCGACGAGCACCGGCTGACCCGCGTCCTCGCGGATCACCCACTCCGGACCGTTCCCGTCCCGCATGCCGCCCATCATAGGAGCCTCTCCGCACCCCTTTCCTCCCCTTGCGCGCATCATTCCGGCCGCGCCGCACCCGCCCCGCTCGCCGAACGCCCGCACGCGGCGCCGAGGCCTCCGGGAGCGCCGCTAGGCTGAGGGCGTGGCGTCCCACAACCCCTACACCGAAGCCGGCGTCGACACCGCGGCGGGTGACCGAGCGGTCGAGCTGATGAAGTCGGCGGTACGCCGCACCCACGGGCCGGAGGTCCTCGGCGGCGTAGGCGGATTCGCCGGGCTGTTCGACGCGACGGCGCTGCGGGCGTACACGAAGCCGCTGCTGGCCACCAGCACCGACGGCGTGGGCACCAAAGTGGCCATCGCGCAGGCCGTCGACAAGCACGACACCATCGGCATCGATCTGGTCGGCATGGTCGTCGACGACATCGTCGTGGTGGGGGCGAAGCCCCTCTTCCTCACCGACTACATCGCGTGCGGCAAGGTCGTGCCCGAGCGCATCGCGGCGATCGTGGCGGGCATCGCCCGCGGATGCTCCGAAACCGGGACAGCGCTCGTGGGCGGCGAGACGGCCGAGCACCCCGGCCTGCTCGGACCGGACGACTACGACGTCGCGGGTGCGGCGACCGGCGTCGTCGAGGCCGACAAGGTGCTCGGGGCCGAGCGCGTCGCCGCCGGCGACGTCGTGCTGGCCCTGGCCTCCAGCGGATTGCACTCCAACGGCTATTCCCTCGTCCGGCACATCGTCGCCGGCCGCGGCATCGGCTACGGCGATCACGCCGCCGACTTCGGCACGACGTGGGGTGAGGTGCTCCTCGAGCCCACGCGCCTGTACACGGCCCCGCTCCTGCGGCTGCTCTCCGGCGACGCCGGCGTGCACGCGCTGAGCCACGTCACCGGCGGAGGCATCGCGGCCAACCTGGCCCGCGTGCTGCCGCGGGGAACGTGGGTCGACGTCGATCGCGCCACGTGGTCGCCGCCGCCCGTCTTCCGCGTCCTCGCCGACCTCGGCGACATGCCGCTGGCCGCCACCGAGTCCACGTGGAACCTCGGCGTGGGCTTCCTCGTCGTCGTCGCCGCCGAGCACGCGGATGCGGCGGCCGCCGCCCTCGCCGCCGACGGCATCGCGACGTGGCAGGTGGGTGTCGTCCGCGACGGGCAGCGCCCGGACGGCGACTTCGAGCAGGGCGCCAAGGGCGTCGACGGCGGCGCGGTGCGCCTCGTCGGCGCGTACGCGGACAGCGGCGGCACCCCCGCCGGCAGCACCGGGTCACCCGGGAACGGAGCGGAATAACACCCCATGTGCGGCATCGTCGGCATGGTCGGGCGCGGCCCGGTCAATCAGGAGATCTACGACGCCCTGCTGCTGCTGCAGCACCGTGGGCAGGATTCCACCGGGATCGCCACCGCGGAGGCGAACGGCGTCTTCCACATCAACAAGCAGCGCGGCATGGTGCGCGAGGCCTTCCGCACGCGTGACATGCGCACGCTCCTGGGTGAGATCGGCCTCGGCCACGTCCGGTACGCCACGAAGGGCACCGCCTCCAGCGAGGAGGAGGCGCAGCCGTTCTACGTGAACGCTCCGTACGGCATCGTCCTGGTGCACAACGGCAACCTCACCAACACGCGCGAGCTCACCGATCAGCTCTTCCACAAAGACCGCCGGCACCTGAACACCACGTCCGACACCGAGCTGCTGGTGAACATCCTCGGGTCAGAGCTGCAGTCCGAGATCACCGAGCCCGACCTCGATCCCGACCAGGTGTTCCGCGCGGTCGCGCGCGTACACGAGCGGGTCGAGGGATCGTACGCGGCCATCGCCCTGATCGCCGGGCACGGGCTCCTCGCCTTCCGCGACCCCTTCGGCATCCGGCCCCTCATCCTGGGGACCCGTCCCGTCGCCTCGCCGACCGGCTCAGGCACCGCCGGGTACGAGTGGGTCGTCGCCTCCGAGTCGCTCGTGCTGGAGAACGCCGGTTTCGAGGTGGTCCGCGACGTGATGCCCGGCGAGGCCGTCTTCGTCACGCTCGACGGCACCCTGCACACGCGACAGGTCGCGTCCGCCCCCGTGCTGAAGCCCTGCTCCTTCGAGTACGTGTACCTCGCGCGACCGGACTCGATCATGAACGGCATCTCGGTGTACGAGGCACGGCTGCGGATGGGGGAGCGGCTCGCCGACACCATCGCGAAGTACACCCCGCCGGGAACCATCGACGTCGTGATGCCGATCCCCGACTCCTCGCGGCCGGCGGCGATGCAGGTCGCCCGCAAGCTCGGGCTGGAGTACCGCGAGGGCTTCTACAAGAACCGGTACGTCGGCCGCACCTTCATCATGCCCGGGCAGGCGGTGCGCAAGAAGAGCGTGCGCCAGAAGCTCAACGCGATGTCCAGCGAGTTCAAGGGCAAGAACGTCCTGCTCATCGACGACTCGATCGTGCGCGGGACCACGAGCCGCGAGATCATCCAGATGGCGCGGGATGCGGGAGCCAAGACGGTGACGTTCGCTTCGGCGGCCCCGCCGGTGCGCTATCCCCACGTGTACGGCATCAACATGCCCTCACGCCAGGAGCTCGTCGCCCACGGCCGCACGGTGCCCGAGATCGCCGAGGAGCTCGGCTGCGACTACCTGGTCTACCAGGAGGTCGAAGACCTCAAGGCGGCGATCCTCGAGGGATCCGACGTCGAAGACCTCGACATGAGCTGCTTCGACGGCCGGTACGTCACGGGCACCGTCACCCCCGAGTACCTCGCGTGGGTCGAGGGCAGCCAGCAGTCCTGACCGCGCCGCGCGCACAGCGAAACGGTCGGCCGCAGCACCGCTGCAGCCGACCGTCTTCGCTGACGGGCCTGCCCCTCAGTGGGGTGTCAGGCCTTTTCGCCTTCGAGCTTGTCCTCGTGCTCGTCGGCCCACTTGTCGACGTATTCGTCCTCGCCGTTGTGACCGAGCTCTCGCTCGAGGGCGGCGAGGTTCACCGAGTACGTGTCGTACTTCAGCTCCCGGGCGATTTTGGTGTGCTTCGCCTTTTGACGGCCACGCCCCATGCGAGACCCCCTCATGTTCGACAACGCGGGCTGTTCGCGGCCCGACGCATTCACGGATCCGGATAGAAACCGGTAAGAGTAGCATTCAGGATATCACGGTGGCCTTCCGCCCTCTCTGCGCGGCGGCCGGACGCGAGGGGATGCAGATGGTCGACGAAGCAGCCGGCAGTCCGGAGCAACGAGCCGCCGCCGCCGCGGATGCTCCACACGGTGCGGTGATCGTCGGCGCCGTTCCCGGGCAATCCCCCCGGGTCATCATCGAAGCCGCGCGTTATGCGCGGCTGCTGTCGGCGCCACTGGTGATCGCGCACGTGGATGTCACCCGCTTCGTCACGTTCGAAGACCCCGACGGCTTCGTGCACTCCGCGCCCATCGATCTCGACGTCGGTGGAGGCGAGGTCGAGCTCAACGAGGTGCGCGCGGCCGCCGAAGCGGCCCTGGCCGAGTGCCCTGTGCCGTGGAGCGTGCATCAGCTGGTCGGCGATCCGGCCCTCGCCATCAAGCACCTGGCCGAGCGCATCGACGCCAAGCTGCTGGTCGTCGGCACCCGCAAGCGCGGCTTCGGCGACTCGCTGCGGGAGTTCTTCACCGGCTCGGTGGCGGCGCGGCTGAGTCACCGTCAGCACCGGCCGCTGCTCGTGATCCCGCTGGGCGATCCGGTGCCCGACGATCAGGACATCGTCTGGAGCTGACCCTCAGCCCCGAATGGCGCGGACGATCGCGCCGGATGCGTCATCGAGCGCCGTCTCCAGTTCGTCGATGACTGCGGAGCTCAGTTCTCCGCCGCGGGCGACGTGCGTGCGCAGGTCGGCGCGCACGCGGGCGCGGAAGCCGTTGACGATCGCGTCCGCGCGGTGCAGCTGTTCCCGGCTGCGCGTGCGGACGTCGTCGGCGGGGGTGGCCGGCGCGCTGCGGCGCTCCTCCTTGGCCGCGGCGGCGAGGTCGGCGCGAAGGCTCCGCATCGCCTCGCGGACGCTGCCGCGCACCTCGTCGGCGATCAGGCGCACGCTGTCGGCCAGTCCCGCCTGAATCCCGTCGAGCTCGCCCGCGCGGGCGGCGACCTCGGCCCGGCCCGCATCGGTGATCTCGTACACCGTCTTGCGTCCCTCGACCGTCTTGGTCACGAGCCCCTCCTCCTCCAGCTTCGCCAGGCGGGGGTAGACGGTGCCGGCGGAGGGCGTGTACGTGCCGCCGGTGCGATCGGACAGCGCCTGCATGAGGTCGTACCCGTGGCGCGGCGACTCGTCCAGAAGGCTCAGGAGGTACAGGCGCAGGTCGCCGTGCGAGAAGACGGCGGCCATCACCACTCCTCCTCGGCCTCGAGGTCGGACTGGCGCACACCGGATGATCCGCGGCGCAGGACGGTGACGTTCCCGGAGACGGAGTGGGCGCGCACGTCGACGAAGGAACCGCTGAGTTCGCCGGTGGACCCGGTGTAGTTGGTCGGTCCCGACCCGGAGCGGGTCTGACCGTCGATGAGGATGCGGCCACTCACGCTGCGCACGGCGTAGTTGGCGGGAAGATCGTCGTCCAGGCGGATGGTGGCGTTGCCGCTGACCGTGTTCACGCCGATGGAGTGGACCGTGCCGCGCGAGTCCACCAGCATGGCTCCCGAGACGGTGTCGATCGACGCCTTCGACACGCTGCCGGTCGCCGCGATGTCACCCGAGACGCTGTTGGCGCTGAGGGCACCCTGCAGCTGGCGCACCTGCACGTCGCCGGAGACGGCGTTCACGCTGAGATCGCCCGTCAGGCCGTCGACGATGATGTCGCCCGAGACGGTGTTGAGCCGCGCGTCGGTGTGCAGCCCCGACAGCAGGGCGCTCGCGCTGACGACTCCGAGGGTGAGGGCGATGTCACGGGGGACCGCGACACTGATCTCCGCGCGCGGGCCGCCCGCTCCGAAGTTGCGGAACACCTCCAGGAAGTTGTCCCACCGCAGCTGAGGATGATCGATCTCGAGGCTGTCGTCGGTGATCTCGATGCGCAGATCTTTCACCGTGACGCCGTGCACTTCGATGCGGGCGCCCGGCTGGTCGTGGGCGACGATGTCGATCTGGCCGCCGACCAGGCCGACCTTGAGCGAACGAACGGTCTCGATGTCGATCACGCGCGTCTCGCCCGGGTGGATGAGCCACTTCTCGAGGGTCATGAGAACTCCTGAGGGTGAAGAGGGTGGATCGCGATATATCGCGTCTGGGCAGAGTAACACGATATATCGCGTCTGTGTCAAGAGCTGAGGGGACGAAGGCGCTGAGATGAGCTTGACATTGACGCGACGTCAACTTCTACCGTGGAGGGGAAAGGGGACGGACATGGAATGGTCCATTCAGCAGATCGCGCAGCTGACCGGCACGACCAGTCGCACGCTGCGCCATTACGGCGCCGTCGGGCTGCTGCATCCCTCCCGCGTCGGCGGCAACGGGTACCGGTACTACGACGAGGACGCACTCGTGCGGCTGCAGAGGATCCTCCTCCTGCGCGAACTGGGACTCGGCCTGGCCCAGATCGCCGAGGTGCTGGCTCGGGAGGGTTCGGAGGAGTCGGCGCTCGCCACGCATCTGGCCTGGTTGCGCCGCGAGCAGGAACGGCTGACGCGGCAGATCGCCGCGGTGGAGAAGACCCTGGAGAAGAGAAGAGAAGGTGGACGCCTGATGGCACAGGAGATGTTCGACGGATTCGATCACACGGAGCACCGGGAGGAGGTCGTCCAGCGCTGGGGGAGTGATGCCTACGAGCGCTCGGACGCGTGGTGGCGTGCGCGATCGACCGAGGAGAAATCGGAATGGTCACGGCGCACGGCCGCTCTCATCCGCGAATGGATCGACGCGGCCGAGCGCGGCGACGATCCGGCCGGTGAGGCCGCACAGGACCTGGCTGCGCGCCACGTCGCCTGGCTGACGGAAGTGCCGGGTACGCCGGCCGCGCAGCCCGGAGGCGATGTGGCGGGCTATGTCCTCGGACTGGCCGACATGTACGTCGGCGACCCCCGCTTCGCACGGACCTACGCAACGAGTGCCGGCGGGACGGCCGGGGCGGAGTTCGTGCGGTCGGCGCTGAGGATCTACGCCGAGACGACCTGGTGAGGGAAAGAACGGATGCCACGTCCCTTGGGGGGAAGGACGTGGCATCCGTGGTCGCGATCGATCAGATCGCGCAGGCGATGAATCCGGCGCACCCGAAGCGCCGATCCATCCAGGGGGTCAGACGCTCTTGCGTCCGCTGATGACGCGGAACAGGAATGCGATCAGCGCGATGACGCCGACGATCAGTGCCACCCAGAGCAGCCAGTTGAGCGCGGTGTTCAGACCGCCCACGATGGCCAGCACGATGGCGACGACGATGATGATGAGGAGGGCGATGTTCATGTCGAGGTCTACTCCTTCTCTAGGACGACGCCCCGCTGGAGGGCAGGGCGTCGGGCGCCGTGTGCGGCGCTCATCCACAATGCCCGGTGTACCTCCGCGGATGCGAGGGGTTGACGACCGCGGAAGCCGGGTGCTAGCACGCGCGTCGCGCGTAGGGAAGGGGCGTTCCCTGTCAACCCCATGTCAGTCCCGTTCCTGGCCTCGTACCTTCGGACCGTCGAAAGGAGTCGCGATGCCCGCTGGACGTGGATCGAACCTCAAGGACCGCGAGATGTACGAGGAGCTGCGCAAGGACGGCGCGTCGAAGGAGAAGGCCGCACGCATCTCCAACGCCGCCGCGGCGCAGGGGCGCTCGAAGGTGGGCAGCCGCGGGGCCAACGCCGAGAACTACGAAGACCGCACCGTGGCCGAACTGCGCAAGCGTGCCAAGGAACTCGGCCTGAGCGGCTACTCGGGCAAGAAGAAGTCCGAGCTCATCTCCATGCTCCGAAACCACTGAGGGTGGCACGACTCATCCGGGTCCGGCCTTTCGAGGACCCGGGGTACCGTCGCGTGCGCTCGGGGCGCGGATTCCGCTACGTCGACCACCGGGGCCGTCCGGCTCCCTCGGAGGACGCCGAACGCGCACACGCACTGGTCATCCCGCCCGCGTGGCGTGAAGTGTGGATCTCCCGCGAGGCGCGCGGTCACATCCAGGCCGTCGGCACCGACGACGCCGGCCGGCGCCAGTACGTCTACCACCCGGAGTGGTCGAAGAAGCGCGACAAGGGCAAGTACGCGCGCGCGCTCGAACTCGCCGCCGCCCTTCCGCGTGCCCGGCGACGGGTCACGCAGTCGATCCGCCGCGAGGAGCTCGACCGTGAGCGTGTGCTGGCGGTGGCCTTCCGGCTGCTCGATCAGGTCGCCCCGCGGGTGGGGTCCGCGCGGTACTTCGCCAGCAACGGCAGTCGCGGTCTCACGACGCTCCTGCGCCGGGATGCGGAGGTCGACGGCTCGCACGTCACCTTGTCGTTCCCGGCCAAGAGCGGCAAGCGCGCCCTCCTGGAGCTGGACGACGAAGACCTCGCCCGCGCCGTGTCGGAGCTGGCCGCGGGCCGTCCCCGCGCGCACCTGCTGGCGTATGTCCGCGGCCGGCGCCGCGTGCCCCTGACGCCGGGCGACGTGAACGCGTACGTGCGCGCACTGACCGGTGGATCGTTCACCGCGAAGGACTTCCGCACCCTGCGCGGCACCATCCTCGCGGCCGAGACCCTCGCGCGCATCGGCACCGTCGACACCAAGACGGACCTCAAGCGCGCAGAGCTCCTCGCCGTGCGCGCCACGGCGGAGAAGCTGGGCAACACTCCCTCCGTGGCGCGGGGCAGCTACATCGATCCGCGCGTCTTCACGCTCTACCGGCGCGGGCAGCTCATGGACCTGGACGGCTCCCGAGACGCTGCGATCCGCCGCCTCATCCTCGGGGAGTGAGGCACCGGGCTAGGGTGTCGGTGTGTTCTCGTGGGTCCACCTCGCGCTCGTGATCCTCGGCGGGGTGATCGGCACCGCCGCACGGCTGGGCATCACGCTTGCCTTCGGCGAGGGGCTGGGGCCCGCCCTCGTGCCGGTCGTCAACGTCACGGGAGCCTTCCTGCTCGGGCTCGTGCTCGGCGGAGGCACGCGGTCCAGGCCGGCCCGGACCCCGGCCGGCGCACAGCACTTCCTCGGCGCGGGCATCCTGGGCGGCTTCACGACCTACAGCGCCCTCGCCGTGGAGTCGGTCGATCCGGCCGGTCTGGCGTGGGGCGCCGCCACCGTGATCGCGGGCACCCTGGCGGCGTGGGCCGGCGTCGTGGTCGCACGTCGGCGGAAGGCACCGCGATGACGCCGTCCCTGTTCGCCGCGGTGGCGCTGGCCGGCGGTGCCGGGGCGGGGCTGCGCTACCTGCTCGACCTGGTCGTGCAACGGCTCGCCGGTTCGCGTGTGCCCTGGGGGATCCTCGTCGTGAACCTCTCCGGAGCGTTCGCCCTCGGGCTGATCTCGGCGGGCATCGTGGACTCCACGGGTCTCTGGGTGCTCGGCGCGGGTCTTCTCGGCGGGTACACCACCTTCAGTTCGGTGGCCGTATCCACCGTGCTGCTGGCCGAGGAGCGTCGCCCGCGCGCGGCGGTCGGCTACGCCGTCGCAACGTTCGTCGGCTCGGTGATCTGCGCGCTGCTGGGAGCGGTGTGCGGGGCTCTCCTCACCTGAGAAGTGCCCAGGTGACGCGTGGGATACTGAGGGCCCGGCATCGGTGTCGGTCATCCCACGTCACGTCCGAAGGGCATCCGTGTCGAATCTCGCCGTCCTGAGCCTCAAGAACCGCGCGCTCATCGCCCTCATCACGATCGTGGCCGCGGTCTTCGGCGGGCTCGCCCTGGTGAACCTCAAGCAGGAACTGATCCCCTCGATCGAGTTCCCGCAGCTCGCCGTGGTGACCACCTACCCGGGGGCGTCGCCCGAGGTCGTCGAGAACGACGTCTCCACTCCGATCGAGACGGCCATTCAAGGTGTGCCGGGACTGGAATCCACGAGCGCGACGAGCACCACCAACGCCTCGATCATCTCGGCGTCGTTCACGTACGGCACCGACCTGGCCACCGCCGAGCAGAAGATCACTCAGGCCGTCAACCGCATCAACAGCGAGCTGCCGGAGTCGGTCGAACCCAACGTGATCTCTGCGAGCATCGACGACTTCCCGGTCATCCAGATCGCCGTCACCGGGTTCGATGACGCCGAGAACGCTCAGGCGACCCTGGAGGCCACGGTCATCCCCGACCTCGAGGACGTCGACGGCGTCAACGCGGCGCAGATCGTCGGCGGACTCGGGCAGCGGGTGACGATCACCCCCGACCAGGCCCGTCTGGCCGAGCGCGGATTCTCCCAACAGGCCATCACCGACGCCCTCGACCAGAACGGGGTGCTCTTCCCCGGCGGCGAGATCACCGAGAACGGCCAGAGCCTCACGGTTCAGACCGGCGCCAAGCTCACCTCCGTCGAGGACGTCGCCGCCCTTCCGCTCGTCCCCACCGTGGCGGGCCAGTTCGGCGCGGCAGTCACCACGATCGGCGACGTCGCGACCGTGGCCGAGGAGACCGATCCGGTCTCCAGCGTCTCCCGCGTGGACGGCGAGCCGGCGCTGACGATCGCGGTGACCAAGCTCCCCGCGGCCAACACCGTCGATGTCTCCCGCGGCGTGCTCGCCGTCCTCCCCGACCTGGAGGAATCGCTGGAGGGCGCGTCCTTCACAGTCGTGTTCGACCAGGCGCCCTACATCCAGCAGTCCATCGAGGCCCTCGCCGAAGAGGGGCTGCTGGGTCTGGCGTTCGCCGTCCTCGTGATCCTGCTGTTCCTGCTGTCGGTGCGCTCGACGATCGTGACCGCGATCTCGATCCCCACGAGCGTGCTGATCACCTTCATCGGGATCCAGGCGTTCGGGTACTCCCTCAACATCCTGACGCTCGGTGCGCTCACCATCGCCATCGGCCGCGTCGTGGACGACTCGATCGTCGTCATCGAGAACATCAAGCGGCATTACGTCGGCGACGCAGACAAGCTGCGGTCCATCATCCGGGCGGTGAAGGAGGTCGCCGCGGCGATCACGGCGTCCACGATCACGACGGTGGCCGTCTTCCTGCCCATCGCCTTCGTCGGCGATGTCACGGGCGAGCTGTTCCGGCCCTTCGCCCTGACGGTCGCGATCGCGATGACCGCGTCGCTGTTCGTCGCCCTGACGATCGTGCCCGTGCTGGCGTACTGGTTCCTGCGGCCGGGGAAGCAGCTGGTGGACGCGGAGGGTCGTCCGATCGACCCGGAATCGCCCGAGGCGCCCCCCAGCCGGCTGCAGAAGGCCTACCTGCCGGTGCTCACCTGGACGCTCAAGCACTCGTGGGCCACCCTCGGGCTCGCCGTGCTCGTCCTGGCCGGCACCGGCGCGGCCGCTCCCTTCCTGAAGACCAACTTCCTCGGCGACTCCGGTCAGAACACGTTCACGATCACCCAGAGCATCGGTCCGGCGCCGAGCCTGGAGGCAGAGGATGCCGCCGCGCTGCGCGTGGAGGAGGCCCTCGCCGAGGTCGACGGCATCGAGACGGTGCAGGTGTCGATCGGCTCGAGCGGATCGGCGCTGCGGGATGCGTTCTCCGGCGGCGGCAGCGGCGTGACGTACTCCGTCACCACCGACCCCGACGCCGACCAGGTCGCCGTGCGGGAACGCGTGCAGGCGGCCGTCGCCGACCTCGAGGACGTCGGAACGGTCACCGTCGCCGCCGCCGGCGGCGGATTCGGGTCGACCGACATCGCGATCGACGTGAGCGCCCCCGACGGGGAAGCGCTGCAGCAGGCCGCCGACGCCGTCGTGGCGGAGCTGGACGGGCGCGCCGGCGTCGGGCAGGTGTCGAGCAACCTCGCAGCCTCACTGCCCTACATCTCGGTCGCGGTCGACCGGGATGCGGCCGCCGAGCGCGGGCTCTCGGAGGTCGCCGTCGGCGGGCTCGTGTCGGCGGCGGGACAGCCCCGTCAGGTCGGCACGGTGGAGATCGACGGCACCTCGCTCACGGTGTACCTCGCCGTCTCCGACCCGCCCACCACACTGGAGGAGCTCCGGGCTCTGGAGGTCCCCACGGCGGCGGGCCCGATCCGGCTGGACGCCATCGCCACCGTGGGGGAGAGCGAGGGGCCCGCCTCGATCACGACCCAGCGAGGTCTGCGCACCGCCACGGTGACCGTGACCCCCTCGACGGACGACCTCACCGCCGCATCCGCCACGGTCACCCGCGCGCTGGCGGCGGCCGACCTGCCCAGCGGCGCGCGCGCCGAGATCGGCGGGGTGCTCGCCGACCAGACGAACGCGTTCTCGCAGCTGGGGCTCGCCCTGCTGGCGGCGATCCTCATCGTCTACATCGTCATGGTGGCGACCTTCAAGTCACTGCGTCAGCCGCTCCTGCTGCTGATCTCGGTGCCGTTCGCCGCCACGGGTGCGATCCTGCTGCAGCTGGCCACGGGTGTGCCGCTGGGAGTCGCGTCGCTCATCGGCGTGCTCATGCTGATCGGCATCGTGGTGACCAACGCCATCGTGCTGGTCGACCTCGTGAATCAGTACCGCGAGCAGGGGCTCAGCGCCCACGACGCGACCATCGCGGGCGGATCCAGGCGGTTGCGGCCCATCCTCATGACGGCGCTGGCGACGATCTTCGCTCTGACTCCGATGGCTCTCGGGATCACGGGGCAGGGCGGGTTCATCTCCCAGCCGCTCGCGATCGTCGTGATCGGCGGACTCGTATCGTCGACCGTGCTGACGCTGCTGGTCCTGCCGACCCTTTACAACCTGGTCGAGGGCTGGCGGGAGCGGCGGCCCGAGCGGCTGGCCGACGATACCGGCCGGAGGGGCGAGCGGGCGCGCCGCCGACGCGAGCGACGGGCAGCGCGAGCCGGCTCGGACGCCACGGCCGCGACTCAGACGCACATGAGCGAATCGGAGGCGCCGGCACCGGCTCCGGCGACACGGCGCGGACTGCGTCGGGGGCGGCCGGCCGGCTGACCGGGGCCTTCGCCCGCTCGCCCAGGCAATGGGTGAAGACGCCCGACCAGGCGAACATCGCGCTGAAGGCGATCACTTCGAACAGAGCGAGGTTGATGGTGCCGTCGACGAACAGCCATCCACCGGCGAACAGGCATCCGAAGATGGCGAGGGTCGTCAGCAGCAGGCGCCGCGGCATCCGGTGCAGGAGCACCGGCGACGTGAGCAGGAGCGCGGCGAAGCCCAGGACCATTCCCGCAGCGACATTGTCGTGGACGGACTGGTTGACGTTGAGGGGAACGCATCCCACCAGCGCCAGATTGACGCCGATCGTGGTGAGGAACACCTGGGCGGCCCAGCCCGAGCCCCGGCGGCCGACGAGGGCGCCCAGGCGGACGAGATCGCGGCGTACCCGGTACGCGTAGACCGCCACGAGGGTGCCGCCGACCACGAGGGTGCCGTTGAAGAGGGCGCCGGAGGTGTCGTGGAAGGTGCCCAGCTGGCTGAAGTGCAGGTGCCACCACAGCGGATCGGTCGTCGTCAGCACCGACAGCAGGATGCCGCCGATGAGCACGACGAGCACCCCGAAGGCCAGCTGCATCGACGTCAGACGCGCGACGAGTGCGCGTGGTGACACGATGAGAATCGTTCGGGTGACGGGTACGACGGCACTCATTCTCGGGTAACTCCACCCAAACGGACAGGGCGCCCATTGCCCGCCGAGCTCCCCGCTCCCCATGTGCCCGTCGGTCAACGAACGCCGGACGGCCCACTAACTAAACCCCCAGCGCGACGGCATGCCGTCTCGGTCATGCTATCGCCCGAGGGGCATGTGAAAGTAGGCCAAAGCACCCCTGTCACCGGGAATTTACGTCGGCGTGGCGGCTTTTTCTTCGGCGAAGTCTTCTGGGAGCGGTGCCACATGCCGGTGAGCGGAGCGCGGGGCATGTTCCCAGGCTCGTGCACTAACGTGGACTCGTCGGCTTTGGACACTGCGCTGCGCGCGGATGGGTTTGTGAGTCCAAGGGGCCGATGGGAGGAGCGAATCCGCTCCGACGATCATCAGAGTTAATGGCCCCGGCCGACGGATGTCCGGGTTTGTGCCGTGCCGTGCGCACGGCGCGTGCTGTTTGCGCGAATACAACCCAGGAAGATTCCCCATGCCCAAGAACAAGAAGCCGGCCGGCGGCCGGCCCGCCCAGAACTTCGAACCGCGCTACGGCGACAAGCCCGCGTTCCAGGACCGCAAGCGCCGCACCGATGACGCGCGGCCCGCAGCCTCGCGACCGGGCAGCAAGAGCCCGAACCACCGCGGTCACCGCCCCGCCGAGGCCGGCACCGCCGAGCCGAAGCGCCGCTGGACCGCACAGGAGCGTGCCGGTCGCGACGAGGCTCGCGCCATCCGGTCCACCGACCGTCCTCGTCGCTCCTTCGACGAGCGCCCGGCGCGTTCGTTCGATGACCGCCCGGCGCGTTCGTACGGCGACCGTCCGGCGCGCTCGTTCGATGACCGTCCGCGTCGGGATGACCGTGCGGCACGGGATGACCGTCCGGCGCGTTCGTACGGCGACCGCCCGGCGCGCTCGTTCGATGACCGTCCGGCGCGTTCGTTCGATGACCGTCCGCGTCGGGATGACCGTCCGGCCCGGGATGACCGTCCGGCGCGTTCGTACGGCGACCGTCCGGCGCGCTCGTTCGATGACCGTCCGCGCCGGGATGACCGTCCGGCTCGTGATGACCGTCCGGCGCGTTCGTACGGCGACCGTCCGGCGCGCTCGTTCGATGACCGTCCGCGCCGGGATGACCGCCCCGCTCGTGATGACCGTCCGGCCCGCTCGTACGACGACCGCCCGGCGCGGTCGTACAGCGACCGCCCGGCTCGTGATGACCGTCCGGCCCGTTCGTACGGCGACCGTCCGGCGCGTTCGTTCGATGACCGTCCCCGCCGGGATGACCGCCCCGCGCGGTCCTTCGACGACCGCCCGCGTCGCGACTTCTCCGACCGCCCCCGCCGCGATGCCGGACCGAACCGGTCCGATTGGAAGTCGGAGACGGCCTCGAAGGCGCACGAGCAGCACGTCGACGTCGTGCACGAGAAGCTTCAGGCCGAGGCCGTTCAGACGCAGGAGACGTCGGATGTGACGTTCACGAGCCTCGGGCTGGGCGACAACATCGTCCGCACGCTCGCCGACCTCGGTGCGGCCACGCCGTTCCCGATCCAGGCGGCGACCGTCGCCCCGATCCTCGAGGGCCGCGACGTTCTCGCACGCGGCCGTACCGGCTCGGGCAAGACGATCGCCTTCGGTGCCCCGCTCGTGGAGAGCCTCCTGCGCGCGCAGGCCGGTCAGAAGCGTGCCTTCGGTCGCCTGCCGCAGGCGCTCATCCTCGCTCCGACGCGCGAGCTCGCACTGCAGATCGATCGCACCGTGCAGCCCATCGCCCGCAGTGTGGGCCTGTTCACCACGCAGATCTACGGTGGCGTGCCGCAGGCCCGTCAGGTGGGCGCGCTCCGCAAGGGCGTCGACATCATCATCGGAACCCCGGGCCGTATCGAAGACCTCATCCGCCAGGGCAAGCTCGACCTCTCCGACGTGCGCATCGTCGTGCTGGATGAGGCCGATCACATGAGCGAGCTCGGATTCCTCGAGCCGATGCAGCGCATCCTCCGCCTCGTGCAGGACGGCGCGCAGAAGCTGATGTTCTCGGCGACGCTGGACCGTGAGGTCGCCGCGCTCGTGGACGAGTTCCTCGTGGACCCTGCGGTGTACGAGGTCGCCGGCGAGACGCAGGAGTCGAGCACCATCGACCACCGCATCCTCGTCATCGACCACCGTGACAAGGCCGAGATCCTCACCTCGCTGGTGGACCGCGACGGCAAGACGCTGGTCTTCGCCCGCACGCGCGCCTTCGCCGAGATGCTCGCCGAGCAGTTCGACGACGCCGGAATCTCGGCCGTCGCCCTGCACGGTGACCTCAACCAGGCCAAGCGCACGCGCAACCTGGAGCGGCTCACCTCGGGACGCGTCAGTGTCCTCGTGGCGACGGATGTGGCAGCCCGCGGCATCCACGTCGACGACATCGACCTGGTGATCCAGGCCGACGCTCCCGACGAGTACAAGACGTACCTGCACCGCTCAGGCCGTACCGGCCGCGCGGGTCGCGCGGGCACCGTCGTGACGCTCATCCCGCGTCAGCGCCGCCGCCGCATGACCGAGATGCTGCAGCGCGCCGAGATCGAGGCGCCGTTCGACGAGGTGCGCCCCGGCGACGACCTCCTCGAGCAGCTGCGCTTGGGCGCGACCGCCGACGTCGCCGACGCGTCCGAGGTGTCCGACGCATCCGAGGTCGCCGACGTGTCCGAGGTGTCCGAGGTGTCCGAGGTCGCCGACCCGGCCCACGTCCCCGCCTGACGCGAGGCCCACTCCGCGAGACCGCATCGCACCGACGAGACCGCGACATCATGTCGCGGTTTCGCCGGTGGGGTGCGGTCTCGCCGTTCGCCGGTTCATCGTGTGCCGCCTGCGCGGTCGGCGACGAGCCTGCCGACGCGGCGGACGTCGTCGGCCGTCCAGTCCAGCGCCGGATCGGCGGTCGTCATCTCCGCCAGCGCGCCGCCCCCCTCCTCCGCCCACCATCCGTGCAGGAAGCGCCATCCGGTGGTCTCTGTGACCTCCAGCACCGCGCGGTTCATGTCGGCTGCGCTCGCCTCGGCGCGGACGAAGAACTCGCGGGGCCGGGGAGCGGAGGGGAGCGGCCGCATCCCGACGTCGTCGAGAGCGCCGGCGATCACACCGGCGTGGGCCGTCCACATCGGTACGCGCGAGACGCGCTCATCGAGGCCGCGCAGCGCGCCGACGACCGCGGGCCAGGCCGAGAAGAGTTGCCCGCCGTAGCGGATCCGCCACGTGCGCGCGCGATCGATGAGCTCCGCGTCGCCCGCCAGGGCGGCCCCCGACATCGCTCCCGGCGCCTTGTACAGGGAGAGGTAGACCGAGTCGGCGAGTGCGGCGACCTCGGCGGTATCCCGTCGCCACACCGCCGCGGCGTCCCACAGGCGCGCGCCGTCGAGGTGCACGGCGGCGTCGGCCGCGCGGGCCGCCCCGACGGCGGCACGGAAGTCGGCCCACGGCGGCAGTTCGTATCCGAGGTCCTGGAAAGGCACCTCGAACACGACGGCCGCGGCACCTCGCGCGGCCGCCCCCGTCTCCTCGGCGGTGGCGTAGCGCGGTTCCTCCGTCGCGAACACGGGGGTCAATGCCGCGAGCGCGGTGACCGCGTCCTCCTCGTTCAGCAGGGTGTGGTGACGCGGATGCAGCACCACCCGCGTCGTGCCGGCCCGCTCCGCCCAGCAGCGGAGGGCGATCTGCTGCGCCATCGTGCCGGTGGGCAGCCACAGCGCATCCGGCATGCCGAGCATCGCGGCGATGCGCTCCTCCAGCTCGCGCATGACGCCATCTCCGTAGACGTCTCCGCGCCGGTCCAGGTCGGCGCTCCCCGCGGTCAGGCGCTCGAGCTGCTCGGTCATCGTGAGGGGCCGCTCGCCGGAGAGCAGGTGGTGGGCACGGCGACTCGCGTCCCACATGCGGCGGCGGTCGTCCGTCGAAGCGGTGTCGGTCATGCTCGCCGATTGTCCTCCGCGCGGGGTGGCCACGGAACCCCGCCGGGAGGCGAACCAGACTCCGCGAGACCGCATCGCACCGACGAGACCGCGACATGATGTCGTTGTTTCGCCGGTGGGGTGCGGTCTCGCCGTTCGCGGGCTTATCGCGGGCACCGCCCGCGGCGCCTGCGTCGTCAGAAAAGGGTGGGCGCGCTGGCGGGTGCGACCCGCGGCCGCGTCTCCTGCACCGGCCCGAGGCCCCGCAACGCGCCCGGATCGCCCTCGACCGGGCGCAGGGCGCGATCGGCGAGGCCTGGCACGGGCCGGCCGCGCGGATGGTCGTCCTCATCGCGCCCGTCCAGGCGATGCAGCCGCAGCAACGGCCGCACCCGGGTGGCGAGCCACTTCCGGTACCCCTTCGGTGCCTGCGACGAGACCCCGGGATACAGGCCGCGGTACGAGGAGACGAGCTCCGGATGCTCCCGCTCCAGCCATGCGAAGAACCACGGTTTCACGCCCGGGCGCAGATGCAGCGCGCCGTATACGACGCGGTCGGCTCCGGCTTCGCGGATGCGACGCAGCGCGTCGTCGAGCGCCGCGACCGAGTCGGTGAGATGGGGCAGGACCGGCATGAGGAAGACAGTCACCCGGAATCCCGCCTCGGTGGCCGCCTTCACGGTGTCCAGGCGTGCCTGCGCGGTCGGCGTCCCCGGTTCCATCGACTTCTGCAGCACATCGTCGAACACCGCGATCGACATGGCCAGCGAGACGCGCACCGACGCCGCCGCATCCGTGAGCAGCGGCAGATCGCGCCGCAGCAGCGAACCTTTGGTGAGGATCGAGAACGGCGTGCCCGACTCGGTCAGCGCCGATGCGATCTGCGGCATGATCCGATAGCGCCCCTCGGCGCGCTGGTACGGGTCGGTGTTGGTGCCGAGCATCACCGGGTCTCGCGTCCACGAGCCGCGCCGCAGCTCGGTGCGCAGCACGTCGGCGACGTTGACCTTGACCACGATCTGAGAGTCGAAATCGCTGCCGGCGTCCAGATCGAGGTACTCGTGGGTCCCGCGGGCGAAGCAGTACGTGCAGGCGTGGCTGCATCCGCGGTACGGATTCACCGTCCAGTCGAACGGCATGGCGGATGCGCCGGGCACGCGGTTCAGCGCCGTCTTGCACAGCACTTCGTGGAAGGTCATGCCGGCGAACTCCGGTGTCGTGACCGAGCGGACGAGGCCGTCCATCCGCTCCATGCCCGGGAGAGCGGACGGGTCGTCGACTCCCAGCTGCTGCCCTTGCCACCTCATCGTTCCATGGGAACAGACGTACGAATCTCTGTCAAGACGGTCGCACAGAGATTCGAAGCGTCGGCCGTGCGCTGACGCGCGAGGCGGCCTGGGGGACAATGGGAGCGTGACGGCACCCGACCCGCACACCCTGACGCGCCGCGCGCTTCGCGAGGCCGCGCAGCGGAGTGCCCGCACCCGCGTGACGGCGCCTGCGCAGCACGCACGCCGCCGGCGACCCGGGATGCGCGTCGTCGTGGCGCTCTCCGGAGCCCTCCTGCTCGCAACGGGCGCCGCCGCGGCGACCGGCGCCGCCCTCACCGCCCCGGCCCTGGCCGAACCGGCGGCGGCGCCGTCGAGCGCGGCCCCGCAGGAGACGGTGGAGGCGCTCATCCAGCCCATCCCGGCCGAAGGGCTTCCCACGCCCGTGATGTCGCCCGCGCCGACCGGCGGCACGACCGGAGGTGGGACGCTGTGCGAGGACCCCGCACTCGCCGCCGCCGTGGCAGCCGGCGACGACGCCGCGGCGATCGCGGCCGCCGGGGGTCCCGAGCTGTTCCGCTCCGCGGTGGCGACCGGGACGGCGCCGTGCATCCGGCTGGACGATCCGGCCCGCGTGTGGGTGGTCATCAACAAGCAGCGCCCCTACGTCCCCATCGACGTCGAGCCGAACCCGCTGCGCGCGCCCGAGGGCGTGCGCACCCTCGCCGACACCGCGCTGCGAGAGGATGCGGCATCCGCCCTGAGCGCGCTCGTCCAGGCGGCGGCCGGCGCCGGTGCGGGCGAGATCGCCGTGGAGAGCGCGTACCGCTCGTACGCGACGCAGCGCAGCACCTACGGGGGGCACGCCGCCGACCGCGGCGTGGAGGGCGCCGACCTCGTCAGCGCGCGGCCGGGCTTCAGCGAGCACCAGTCCGGCCTCACGGCGGATGTCGTCCCGTGCGACGGCTCGTGCGCGACGATCGACGACCTCGCCGGCTCCCCACAGGGGCGGTGGATCGCCGAGCACGCGTGGGAGTACGGCTGGATCGTGCGGTACGTCGAGGGCCGGACGGATGTGACCGGATACATGCCCGAGCCCTGGCACCTCCGGTACATCGGACCCGACCTCGCGCGCACGTACCACGAGGGCGGGTGGACCACCCTCGAGGAGTTCTTCGGCCTGCCTCCGGCCCCCGGCTACGCGCAGTAGGCCGGCATCTGGCGCCATCCCACAACGCGGCACCGGGTATCACCGTCGGTGGGATGCGGTTCCGACAGCGGACGTCCGGCGCGGCGGAGCGCTCCCTTAGAATCGCTCGGGCAGCACGGTCGATCGGCCGGAGCCCACAGCATCCACTCGGAGCAGAGAGGGAGTCGGCATGGACCGCGACATCTACGACGAAGACCACGAGGCGTTCCGCGACGTGGTGCGCGAATTCGTCAAGCGCTACGTCTCCAACCAGGCGCGCGAGCGCTGGGACGCCGAAGGGGAGATCGACCGCGAGACGATGCTCGCGGCGGGCCAGTCCGGCCTCATCGGCCTGTCGGTGCCGGAGGAGTTCGGCGGCGCGGGGATGCTGCAGGACTACCGCTTCCGCACGATCGTGATGGAGGAGGTCATCCGCGCCGGTGCCGGTTCGCTCGCCGGCGCCTTCGGCATCCAGGACGACCTCGCGGTGCCCTACCTCGCCCACTTCGGTACGCCGCAGCAGAAGCAGAAGTGGCTGCCCGGCATGGCGACCGGTGAGGTGATCGGCGCCCTCGCGATGACCGAGCCCGGCGCCGGCAGCGACCTGCGCGGCGTGACCACGACGGCGAAGAAGGTCGACGGCGGATACCTCGTCAATGGCGCCAAGACGTTCATCTCCAGCGGCAAGACCGCCGACCTCGTCGTCACCTTCGTCAAGACGGGCGAGGGCAACCGCCCGGATGCGTTCAGCCTGGTGCTCATCGAGAACGGCATGGCGGGCTTCGAGCACGGCAAGAAGCTGCACAAGATGGGCTTCCAGGGCCACGACACCGCGGAGCTGTCCTTCAGCGACGTCTTCGTGCCCGAGGAGAACCTCATCGGCGGTGAGGAGGGGCACGGCTTCATCCAGCTCATGCGCAACCTGCCGCTCGAGCGCCTCTCGATCGGTGTCGCCGCCGCCGCGGCCGCGGACGCCGGCCTCGCGTGGACGCTGGAGTACGTCAAGAGCCGCGAGGCGTTCGGCACGCCCGTCATCGACTTCCAGAACACGCGGTTCCGGCTCGCGGATGTCGCGACCACCGTCGACGTGCTCTGGGCGTACGTCGATCGCGCGATCGCCCTGTACGGCGAGGGCAAGCTCACGCCCGAGGAGGCCGCGAAGGTCAAGTTCTGGACGACCGAGCGCGAGGGCGAGGTCCTCGACACGTGCGTGCAGCTGCACGGCGGCTACGGGTACATCACGGAGTACCCCATCGCCCGGGCCTACCTCGACGCGCGCGTGCACCGCATCTACGGCGGCACGAACGAGATCATGCGCGAGATCGTCGGCCGCCAGCTCGCCGGGCGGCGCTGAGCCCAGCCGTCAGCGCGCAGAATTCAGGAGACACGCCGGGCCGGGGTGCTGTGGCGGCCGCCGGGGGCGCGGATCTCCTGAATTCTGCGCACACGGGTGCGCGCCGGGCGACCCCGGCGGGGGCCGGGTTACTGGGAGAGGTTTCCGGCGGAGCAGGTCTCCTGCGCGGCGGTGGAACCCGTCACGCTCGGGGGGAGGGCCACGGCGTCGGAGGGCGCAGTCGGAGTGGCCGTCGGCGTGGGTGCGGCCGTCTCCGTCGGCGGCGCGGACGGGTCGGTGGGCTCGGGGGTGACCTCGACGACGCCGTTGTTGGCGCCGACCTCGCCCGTCAGTTCGATCGGACGGTTCTCGGCCAGCGCCTGCCACAGCGGTGCGGCGGCGCTGTAGTTCGGGACCAGGCGGTCCTCGTCCGACGGCGCGGTGAGCGTCGGATACTGCACGAACACGATCTCCTCGAAGGGCACGTCCTTCACGGCCAGCGCGATCTGCACGAGGGTGAGCGGGTTGGTCAGGGTGGTGGACGGATCGACGTTGCGCAGCCCCGTCGCCGCCAGCCGGTAGAGCGTCGCGGGGTCGGAGAGCACCTCGTCGCTCACGAGCTTGCGGGCCAGGCGCGACATGTACTGCTGCTGGTTGCTGACCCGCGCGAGGTCGCTGCCGCCCACGCCGTAGCGGGTGCGCAGGAACTGCAGCGCCTCGATCCCCGCGACGGTGCGCGGCCCCGCGGGCCAGTCGATGCCGGTCTCGCGGTCGCGCATGCCCCGCGCGAGGCACACCTCCACGCCCCCGACGGCATCGGTGATCTCGATGACGCCACCGAAGGTCACCGTCGCGGCGAAGGGGATCTCCTGGTCGCTGAGGTCGGCGACGGTGTTCGCGATGCAGTTGAGTCCGCCGATGGAGTACAGCTCGTTGATCTGGACCGTCCCGCCGCTCCAGCGCGACCCGTCGGTGCGGGTGCAGCCGGGTGCCTGCAGGATGAGGTCGCGGGGGAACGACACCACCGTCACGCGCCGGGGAGTGTCGGAGATGTGCAGCAGGATGTTGACGTCGTTGAGCCGGCTCGCGGCATCCTTCCCGGTGCACCGGCTGCCGAAGAAGTGGGCGTATTCCGGTTCGCACTCGTCGATGCCGGTGACCAGGAGGTTCACCCCGCCCTCGATCGCCCCGATGTCCGGCGGCGGTGACGGCTGGTCCTCCAGCTCGACGGCGTCTTCGGTGAAGCTCGCGGCCAGGTCGTACGTCGCGTACGCGACGGTGCCGGCGGCGGCCACGAGTACGACCGCCACGGCGACGGCGACCAGGGTCAGCAGCTGCCCGGCGATGCTGGGCGAGCCCAGGCGGGCGTGCCGGGCCACGGTTCTGCGTCGCCGTGCCATGGCGTCTCCCCTCCGCGCCCGGTCGAGGCGTTGGGCCGATTCTAGGGAATGTCTAGCCGGATGCTGCGGCGCGGGGCCGTCAGGCGCCCCACGCGCGCACCACCCAGAACAGCGCGACGGTGACCACCCAGAACCCCGCGACGAACGCGGCGTCGCGGGTGCGGAAGGGCACGAGGTGGCGTTCGGTGCGCTCGGGGTACGCGCCGAACGCGCGCGCATCCATCGCGAGGGCCACGCGCTCGGCGTGACGGATGGCGCCCGCCAGCAGCGGCACCATGTAGCCGACCCATCGGGCGATGGCGGCGAAGGGTCCTCGGCCGCCGTGGGCCCCGCGGACGCGATGAGCCTGGCGGATGACGTCCAGCTCGTACCCGAACCGCGGCACGAAGCGGAACGCGGCGAGGGCGGTGTAGCCGATGCGGTACGGCACACGCAGCTGCTGGACGAGGGCGCGGACGAGGTCCGGCCCCGTCGTGGTCATCCCGCCGATGAGGGCGAGGACGAGGATGGCGGCCAGTCGCAGCGCGGTGGAGAACCCGCTCTCCACAGCGCCGGCGTACCACGTCCATCCGCCCAGCTGCACGAGGACGGCGGTGTCGTCGACGCGGCTCGCATCCGCCCACAGCGAGAACGCCACGCCGACCGCCGCCACCCCCACCGGCACGACAACGCCCAGCGCCATGCCCAGGCGCCGCGTCCACGGGGCGCCCACCACCAGCACCGCGTACCCCAGCACAAGGAAGGTCAGCGGGGTGATCACATCACGGGCGAAGAGCACGAGCACGATCGCCGGCAGCGGCGCCGCGAGCTTGGCGAGGGGATTGAGGCGCGGCAGGAACCGCAGCCGCCCCGTCGCGAGGGGGGCGGCGTACGGGTCGACGCGCGCGCTCATCCGCTGCCGCCCGGGAGGTCGGCGAGGCGTGCCACGGCGGACAGCTCCGGATGCTGCGCGAGTGCGTGCAGCGCGGCCCGCAGCGGCGGCGGCCGGAGACCCGCGCGCGTGAGGAGGGCGTCATCGGCGAAGACCTCGGCGGTGGGGGCGGCGGCGAGTACACGTCCGCCGGCGAGCACGACGGCATGATCGGCGTGCTCGGCCACGAGCTGCATGTCGTGAGTGACGACGATGATCGTCGTGCCCTCGCGGCGCAGGCCGTCCAGCAGCGTCAGGAGCTCGTCGGCCCGCGCGCGATCCTGACCGAAGGTGGGCTCGTCGAGCACCAGGATCCGCGCACCGCCCACGAGCGCGGTGCCCACCGACAGTCGCCGCTTCTGCCCGCCGGAGAGGAGGAACGGATGCGTCCCGGCGTATCGGGTGAGGCCGAATCGCTCGAGGATCTCGTCCGTGCGGGCGCGGACGACGTCGTCGGCCAGCCGCTGCATCCGCAGGCCGTGGGCGATCTCGTCGAAGACGGTGTGCGCGATGAACTGGTGCTCGGGGTTCTGGAAGACGAAGCCGACGCGCCGCGACAGGGTGTGGGCGTCGGCGGAGTGCACGTCGAGTCCATCGAGCCGCACCGTGCCGCGTGGCGGGCGCAGCACCCCGGCGACGGCCTGCACGAGCGTCGTCTTGCCGGCGCCGTTGGCCCCCACGACGGCGACGAACGCGCCCGCCGCGACGTCGAGGTCGACGCCGTCCAGGACGGTGGTGCGGGCCGCCCCGCGCCCGCGGGTCAGGGTGAGCCCCCGCACGCGCACGATCGGCTCGCCTCCGGATGCGGCCGGCCGCCCGCGTCCGGCCGCCTCGGACGCCGCCGCCGGCGGCGGCGTCCGCTCGAGCGCGGCGCGCAGTTCGCCGGGGGTGAGGGGGAGCGGATCGATGGCGTACCCCGCGCGGCGCAGCCGCAGCGCCGCGAGGAGCGATGTCGGCAGCCACACCCCGATCGCCTGCAGCTCCTCCGCACGGCCGCGCAGGACGTCGTCGACGGATCCGTCGGCGACCAGTCGCCCGGCCCCATCGAGGACGACGACCCGGTCGACCAGGCCCACGGCGGCATCGAGGTTGTGCTCGACGAGGAGGATCGCCCGGTCGCCGGCGGCGACGACGTCGGCCAGCGCGGCGTACACCTCTTCGATCCCGCGCGGGTCGAGGTTCGCAGTGGGCTCGTCGAGCACGAGCAGGGGCGAGCCCATGGCGAGCGCCGCCGCGATCGCGAGGCGCTGCCGCCCTCCGCCGGAGAGCAGATCCGGGTTGTCGCCGCGTCGGTCCCACAGGCCCACGCGGCGCAGAGCCGCCTCGGCCCGCGTGAGCACGACGTCCACCGGCAGCCGCAGGTTCTCTGGGCCGAAGGCGACCTCGTCGAGCACGGTGCCGGTGACGATCTGGGCGTCGGGATCCTGGAACACCATTCCCACGCGCGTGCTCAACGTGGCCACCGGTGTGGTCGCCGCATCCATGCCGGCCACCTCGATCGAGCCCGTCACCGTCGCGGGGACGGCGTGGGGGATGAGGCCGTTCAGGGCGAGCGCGAGGGTGGACTTGCCCGAGCCGCTGGGCCCGAGCACCAGCACGACCTCGCCCGGTGACACGTCGAACCCGACGTCGGCGGGGGTCGCCACGTCGGCTCCGTCGTGGGTGATCGCCACGCCGCGCAGGCGCAGGAGCGGCGCGGCGGAGATCCCGGTCACCGCCGGGTCGCGGTGCGGGCGACGCCGGCGCGGCGCAGGCCCGTGCCCACGGCCAGTCCCACCGCGGTCCAGGCGACGGGTCCGAGCAGGAACAGCGCCACGAAGGCCACCTGCACCCACAGCTCGAAGCCGGCGACGCCGAACGCGAACCACATGGGCACGGCCAGCACGAGGCCCGTCACCGCTGCCGAGAGGAAGAAGCGCCACGGCTCCCAGTGGCGATAGCGGGTGAGAGCGGCGACCCCCTCCTGCACGCCGCCGAAGACGACCGCGGCCAGGATGTAGCCGGCGAGCATCGTCGGGGCGATCGCCGATCCCACGATCGCCGCGATCGCATGGGTGATGAGGGCGACCCACGGCTGGCGCAGCATCTCCTGCGCGATGACGCCGGGCAGGGCGTGGAATCCGAGCACGAGTCCGTACAGCGCGACGGCGCCCACGGCGGTGATGGCGTGCAGCACGGCCCAGCCGGCCGACAGCAGCCCCGTTGCGACACCGATCGCCGCGCAGATCAGCAGGACGCGCGTGGGGAGTCGGGATGCCGCGGCCACGCGTTCAGCGTACCCCTGGCCGCTGAGAGCCTGCCCGCCGCGGGCCGGGAGAATCCAGAGGCGATGTGACCATTGGCTGGTAGTGACCTGTGAGCTATGTTTGTGCAACGCGCGGCAGAGCTGTCACGCATTTCGCTCGATACATCCCCCCGTCTGGAGCGCATTATGGGTCGACCCCTGCGTTCGGTCGCTGTCGTGGCGGTTGCCGCGCTCCTGACCGGCCTGTCCGCCACCGCCAGTTACGGCGCCGTCGCCGCGGGGGAGGTGACCAGCCCCGTTCCCGTGGACGCCCCCAGCGGTCAGTACATCGTGCTGCTGGATGAGGCGCCGGCCGCGACCTACGACGGCGGCGTGTCCAACCTGCGCTCGACGCAGCCCGACGAGGGCGACAAGCTCGACGCGAGGGCACCCGAGGTGCAGGAGTACACCCAGTTCCTCGACGACCGCCAGCAGGAGGTCGCGGCAGAGGTGGGGGCCGACCGCGAGTACTCGTACACGCTGGCGGCCAACGGGTTCAGCGCGCAGCTGAGCGCGCAGCAGGCCGCGAAGCTGGCGGCCACCGAGGGCGTGGCCGCGGTGGTGCCCGACGAGATCCGTCACCCCGACGCAGTCCCTTCCACGGAGTTCCTCGGGCTCGAGGGCGAGGGCGGCGTGTGGGAAGCGGTCGGCGGACCGGATGCGGCGGGCGCCGGCACGGTCGTCGGCGTGATCGACACCGGCATCGCACCGGAGCATCCGTCGTTCGCCGGTGAGCCGCTGGGCACCTCGCCCGGCGCGGAGCCGTACCTCGACGGCAACGAGGTCGTCTTCGCCAAGAGCGACGGCACGACGTTCCGCAGCGAGCGCGTGACCGGAGAGGAGTGGGACGTCGACGACTACTCCACGAAGCTCATCGGCGCGAAGTACTTCAGCTCGGGTGCTGCCGCCGCGGGCTACGACTTCTCCGCCGACGTGCTGTCTCCGCGTGACGGGGACGGGCACGGATCGCACACCGCCGGCACCGCCGCCGGCAATCACGCCGTCGCCGCGAGCGTGGAGGGCATCGACTTCGAAGAGATCTCCGGCGTGGCGCCGGGGGCCAAGGTCGCCGCCTACAAGGCGTGCTACTCCGGTCCCGACCCGCTGGTCAACACCGACGACATCTGCGCCCTGAGCGACCTGCTCGCCGCCATCAACGCCGCCGTGGCGGACGGCGTCGACGTCATCAACTACTCCATCGGCGGTGGAGCGGCCACCACGACCTTCTCCACCGAGGACCGCGCGTTCTTCAACGCCGCCGCCGCCGGGATCTTCGTGTCCGTCAGCGCCGGCAACGCCGGGCCGGGAGCAGCGACCGCCGACCACGCGTCGCCGTGGTACACCACGGTCGCCGCATCCACCGTCCCCACCTACGAGGGCACGGTGCAGCTGCCCAACGGCTTCGAGGCCGCGGGCGCATCGGTGTCGGTGCCGTCCGGCGAGGAGGTCACCGGTCCGGTCGTGTACGGCGGCGACATCGTCGCGGACGGCGCCGATCCCGCGCAGGCGGCGCTGTGCTACATCGGGGCGCTCGATCCGGCCGAGGCGGAGGGCAGGATCGTCGTGTGCGACCGGGGCGAGAACGCCCGCATCGAGAAGTCGCAGGCCGTCGAGGAGGCGGGCGGGATCGGCATGATCCTCGTCAACGTCACGCCGTCTTCGCTGGACAACGACTTCCACTCGGTGCCGACCGTGCACATCGCCGACACCTTCCGTGCCGCGCTGCTCGAGTACGTGCGGAACACTCCGGATGCCACGGCCACCCTGATCGGTGAGAACGTCACGGGGGTGGAGACCCCGACCCCCGTGATCGCGGGCTTCTCCAGCCGCGGGCCGATGCTCGCCGACGGCAGCGACATCCTCAAGCCCGACCTCACCGCCCCCGGCGTGGCGATCCTCGCCGCGACGCAGAACCGCGCGGGCGAAGACCCCACGTTCGGCTTCAAGTCGGGCACGTCCATGTCGGCCCCGCACATCGCCGGGCTCGCCGCGCTGTACCTCGGGGAGCGTCCGAACGCGACGCCCGCCGAGATCAAGTCGGCGATGATGACCACCGCGTACGACACCGTGAACGACGACGGCTCCACGGCCACCGACCCGTTCGCGCAGGGCGCCGGTCACGTCGACCCGACCCGGTTCTTCGAGCCGGGGCTGCTCTACCTGAACGGTCCCGACGACTGGGCGGCGTACCTGCAGGGCAAGGGCCTGTACGACTTCGGCGTGGAGCCAATCGACGGCAGCGACCTCAACCTCGCCTCCATCGCGATCGGATCGCTCTCCACGCCGCAGACGGTGACGCGCACGGTGACCGCGACGCAGGCGGGCACCTTCACCGCATCCATCGACGTACCGGGCATCGACGCGGTCGTCGAGCCGGCCTCGCTGACCTTCGGTGCGGCCGGGGAGACCCAGTCGTACACGGTGACGTTCACGCGCAACGGCGCTCCCGCGGAGGAGTGGACGAGCGGACGGCTGACCTGGACCAGCGGGGAGACCACGGTGCGCTCGCCCATCGTCATCCAGCCGGTGACGGCGGATGCTCCGGCCGAGGTGTCGGGCACCGGGATCGACGGCAGCACCGACGTGACCATCACGCCGGGGATCACGGGCGATCTGCCGGTGAACCTCAGTGGCCTGGCGCCGATGGAGCTCTTGGCCGATCCGGACAACCCCGTCGACGGCCACACCGGCGATGAGAATTCCGGTGCCGACAGCGAAGGGTATGTGAGCTGGATCGTGGAGGTGCCCGAGGGTACCGCCCTGTCGCGGTTCACGCTGGACTCCTCCGACGACGAGACCAGCGACCTCGACCTGGCGGTGTACCGCGTCGTCAGCCCCGACGATCTGCGCTACTACGAGGTGTGGCAGTCGGCGACGGGCGCGGCGGACGAGCAGGTGACGCTGCAGGAGCCGACGGCGGGCACGTACCTCATCGAGGCGAACGTGTTCTCCTTCACCGACCCCTTCACGTGGGACCTGTGGTTCGGCAACGTGCCGGCCGAAGGCGGCGAGGGGGCGCTGACGGCGACTCCCAACCCGATCCCCGCGGAACAGGGGGTCGAGACCACCTACGCACTGTCGTGGTCGGGCCTGCAGCCGCAGACGCGGTACCTCGGCGTCGCGCAGTACGCCGACTCGGCGGTGCGCACGGTGCTGACGGTCGACTCGGGTCAGGCGGCGCCGGCGGCCACGGAGGCGCCGACGATCTCGGGCGACCCGCGCGTGGGCAAGACGCTCACCGCGACGCCGGGAACGTGGGAGCCGGCGGAGGTCGAGGTCGCCTACCAGTGGCTGCGCGACGGTCAGCCCATCGAGGGCGCCACCGCGCAGACGTACAAGGTGACCAGGGCCGACGTGGGCACGACCCTCTCGGTGCGGGTGACGGCCACCGCCGCCGGCAACCCCACCCCAGGGGTAGCCGACAGCGCCGGGGTCTTCGTGAAGTTCACGTCGCAGACCAAGGTCACGCTCAACCGCTACGTGGGCACGTCGTCCCAGGACTACGCGGTCACCGTCGCCGTCACCCCCTCCGGCGGCGAGGCGGCCACCGGTGAGGTCGAGGTGTGGGTGAACGGCCGGTCCTACACCGGTGCGCTCGCCGAGGGCACCGTGACGATCCCGCTGCCCGCGCAGTCCCGCGGGGTCAAGGTCGTGATCGCGCAGTACGACGGCAGCGACACCGTCGCGTCGTCCACGGGGGTGAGCGGATTCCTCGTGTTCCGCTGATCCGTCGCATCTGAGGGCGTCCGGGCTCCGGCTCGGGCGCCCTCGCGCGCTCCCCGCTGACCGGGGCTCCCGCTCCATCCCGGGTTCATCAGTCCCTGGTTCCGCAGACGCGGCGGGCCCTAAGAACGGGATATGGACACGGGAACAGGCGACACCGAGCACCGATCGGCAGCGGAGGTCGCAGCCCTGCAGCGCGAGTGGATCTTCGGCTGGGACCGCGTCGAGGGTGACCCCCTGCGCGCCTTCGCCGACGCGTTCTGGCCGACCTTCTCGGGGCCGGACGGATGCGTCGGGGTGGCACATCCTCCGCGACCAGACGGCCATCTACCCGATCTCCCAGGCGGAGGCCGACTCCTCCTTCGGGTAGGGCTCAGGGGTGTTCGGGGTTCTTCCGCTTCCATCGATGTCGGTCGACCGAGACGCCGGCTCTGTCTGGTTGACTGAGGGCGACCTGGTGCCACGGCAAGCGGGGAGATGTCGGGATGTCGTTCTGGATCTGCGCCACCTGTGCGGTGGAGCATGCCGCGCGTCCCGAGGTGTGCGCGATCTGCGCCGATGAGCGTCAATGGGTGCCGGCGAGCGGTCAGCGCTGGCTGACGCTGGAGGAGATGACGGAAGCCGGCTACCAGACCGCGATCGCCGAGCTCGAGCCCGATCTGTGGGGCATCCGCAGCTCTCCGGAAGCCGGCATCGGCCAGCTCTCCAAACTCGTTCGAACCGAAGAGGGATGTCTGCTGTTCGACCCTCTCGGGTTCATCGACGAGGCGGCGGTGCGCAGCATCCGGGACATCGGCCCGGTCGTGGCGATCGTGGCCAGCCACCCGCACATGTACGGCGTGCAGCTGGAGTGGAGCCGGATGCTGGGAGGCGTGCCGGTGCTCGTGGCGGAGAAGGACCGCTCGTGGCTGGCACGGCCGGGCGCGGCGATCCGGTTCTGGTCCGACGACATCGAGATCCTGCCCGGGGTGACGCTCACGCAGCCGGGCGGACATTTCCCCGGGAGCGCGGTCGCCCATTGGGTGGCGGGAGCGGAGGGCAGGGGAGTGCTCCTGTCCAGCGACACCATCTTCGCGAATCCCGACCGGGCCAGCGTGAGCTTCATGCGCAGCTTCCCCAACCGGCTGCCGCTCTCGGGTGCGGTCGTGGACCGCGTCGCGCGACACGTCGAGCGCTTCGCGTTCGATCGGCTCTACGGGAACTTCGACAACGTCATCCCGGCCGACGCCCGCGAGATCGTCCGCCGGTCAGCGGACCGCCACACCGCGTGGGTGCGCGGCGATTTCGATCACCTGACCTGAGGCGTGCCGACCGTCAGGCGGCGACTCCGTCGGCTCACGTCAACGCATCCAGCCTACGCTGCAGCCCCGCCCGTTCCGCCGCGTTCTCGGTGAGATCGATGGCCGTGCGGTAGGCCTGCCGGGCCTCCTCGGCGCGGCCCGCCCGCCGGAGAAGATCGGCGTGCGCGGCGGCGACATACGGGTAGACCTGCGCGATCGGATCGGCGATCAGCGGGGCGAGTGCCTGCAGTCCCGCCTCGGGTCCGTCGCGAAACCCGACCGCGACCGCGCGGTTCAGGCCGACCACGGGCGAGGGCCATTGCTGAGCCAGGAGATCGTAGAGGTCGACGATCTCCGCCCAGTCGGTGCTCTGCCACTCTCCGGCCTGTGCATGCACCGCCGCGATCGCCGCCTCCAGTCCGTATCGCGTGGGGCGGCTCCGCAGGCTCCGGCGCACGAGCGTCGCGCCCTCCGCGATCATGGCGCGGTCCCAGCGAGACCGGTCCTGTTCGGGCAGGGCGACCGGCTCGCCCGTGGCCGCGACGCGCGTGCCCCGCCTCGCCGACGTGAGCAGCATGAGGGCGAGCATCGCCGCCACCCGGGCGTCGTGCGGCATCAGGTCGTGCAGGAGCCGGGCCAGGCGGAGCGCAGTGTCGGCGAGATCGTCGCGTACCGCGGATGCTCCGGATGGTGCCGCGTGCCCCGTCGTGAACACGAGGTAGACGACCTGGAGGACGGCGTCCAGCCGCTCCGGGAGCCGGTCGTCGTCGGGGATGCGGAACGGGATACGCGCGACGGCGATCTTCTTCTTCGCCCTCGTGATGCGCGCCGCCATCGTCGGCTGCGGTACGAGGAAGGCGCGGGCCACCTCCGACGTGGACAGGCCGCAGACCAGCCGGAGCGTCAGCGCGACCTGCGCAGGGCGATCCAGTGCCGGGTGGCAGCAGGTCAGGATCAGCCGCAGCCGGTCGTCGTCCACGCCCGTCCCCGCCCGGTCGCCCGGGTCTCCGCGGGCTGTGCTCTGGTCCATCACCAGCAGCGGCAGGAGGCGGGCCGCGCGTCCCTTGCGGCGGAGCACGTCGAGCGCGTGGTTGCGCGCGACGGTCGTGAGCCATGCCCCCGGCCGGTCGGGGACGCCGGTCGCCGACCAGCGGGTCAGCGCCGACGCGAACGCCTCCTGCGCGCAGTCCTCCGCCAGATCGAGGTCGCGCGTGACACGCGCGACGCTCGCAACCACGGTTGGCCACTCCTGCCGGTACGCCGCCGTCACCGCATCGGCGACGGCGGCGGACCCCGACTCAGGGGGCATCGACGACGGGCCGGATCTCCACGCCCGCGGAATAGGGCGCCGCCGTCTCCGGGAGCAGCGCGGCCAGCTCGATCGCGGCATCCAGGTCGGGCGCGTCGACCAGGTAGTAGCCGCCGACCACCTCCTTCGTCTCCAAGAACGGTCCGTCGGTGACCTCCGGCTGACCGCCCCCGCGCGAGCGCACCGCGGTCGCCGTGCTGGCCGGAGCCAGCTCGTGGCCCGCGAGAATCGCTCCGGCCGCCGTCTGCGCGAACCGGCGGTGACCGTCGTCGATGCGACGGCGCTCGGCGGGCGGGATGTCCTCCCAACTCTCCCGGTCGCCCGTGATCAGCAGCATGTACGTCGCCATGTCCTCCTCCTTCGCGTCGTGCGGACGGGAAAGGAGTCCGCTCACTTCACCGACGAACCGCGATCCGCCCGAATCGACAGGATCACCGTCTCTTCCGAGTGTGTGCGCGATACCGGGCGGCTGTCGATCCCCGGTGGCCGGCGAACGTCGGCCTTGCAGGGCAGGAGACAGGAAGGACTGCACGATGATGCATCGCGAACGGCCGGGAGGAATCGGGGTCGGGACGTCGAGAGCGGCGTGGCAGGCACGCGCGGTCTTCTTCCTGAACGGCCTCGTGTGCGCCAGTTACATCGCCTCGCTTCCGGCGCTGAAGGGGGTGTTCCGGCTGGATGACGGTGCATTGGGCGGGGTCGGCTTCGCCTTCGCCTTCGCCGCGCTCGTGGGGATGCAGGCGATGGGTCCCCTGACCGCGGCCGTGGGCGCCGGAACCGTCCTGCGAGTCTCGCTCGCCGCCCTGCCGCTGCTGCTGATCGCCCTCCCGTCGGCTCGCGGGCTCGGGGGCCTGCTCGTGGCCGTCGGCGCTTTCGGGGCCGTGCACGGCGCGACGGATGCGGCGATGAACGTCTACGCGGTCGGCATCGAACGCGCGCACGGTCGACGCCTGGTGAACTCGTGCCACGCCGCGTGGAGCGCGAGCGCGGTGGTGGCGTCGCTCGCGATGGGGGTGACCACCGCGGCCGGGCTGGACCTTCGCGTCCGCACGACTGTGGTGGCGGCGATCGCCCTCGCCGGCGGGATGGTCGTGGCGTCCACTCTCACGGCGGGTGATCCCGTCCGCCCCCGCCGCCGGGGCGTCCGGACACGGCGGGGGCGGTGGCCGCGCTCCCTGATTGTGTGGGGTCTTGCCGGGACGGTTCTGCTGCCGTTGCTCTTCAGCGCGGTCGGGCGCGCCGCATCCGATGACGCGGACTCGGGCCTGCTCGTCACCCGCTTCACCGGCTTCGTCTATACCGGGATCCTTCTCGGGCCCGCCGTGCTCGGGGTCGCCGCGGGCCGCGTCGGGATCGCCGTCGCGATGGGGATGCTCGTTCCGGTGCTGGCCGCGGTGACCATCGTGGCGGGGCGGGCGATGAGCAGCGTCCCGCACACGTGACCCGCTGCGCCCGCGATAGGGTGGAGGTGGCGCGTCGGGAAGTCTGGTCGACACCTCTTTCGTCGACTCTCAGGGATCCTCGTGACTCGTACCCCGCCCGTTCGCACCCCCGCCTGGCCCGGCTACGCCGAGGTCACCCGCGTGACCGCGCTCCTGCGCACCGAGGCCGTCGGCGGTGGCCTACTGGTGCTCGCCGCCGTGATCGCCATCGTGTGGGCCAACTCCCCCGTCGCCGACGGGTACTTCGCGCTGCGCGATCTGCGCATCGGATACGAGCCATGGCATCTGGAACTGAGCCTGGGGGCGTGGGCGGCCGATGGGCTGCTCGCCGTGTTCTTCTTCCTCGTGGGGCTCGAGCTCAAACGCGAAGTGGTGGTCGGAGACCTGCGCCGGTTCAGTACCGCGATCGTCCCCGTGACCGCCGCGGCGGGCGGCGTGATCGTGCCGGCGCTCATCTACCTCGCCATCGTCGGACCGCAGTCCTCGCTCGCGCAGGGGTGGGCGATCCCCACCGCCACCGACATCGCCTTCGCGGTGGCCGTGCTGGCGCTCGTGGGCTCGCACCTGCCGAGCCCGCTGCGGATCTTCCTGCTGACCCTGGCCGTCGTGGACGACCTCATCGCCATCGCGATCATCGCGATCTTCTACACCAGCGAGATCGAGGTCCTTCCCCTCGTGATCGCGGTGGCGGTCATCGCCGTCTACGGCGTCATCGCCCAGCGCTACCGCGCACTGTTCGCCGGGCGGCCCCTGGCGGCGTGGCTCGTGCTGCTGCCGATCGGGTTCGTCGCGTGGGCGTTCCTGCACGCCTCCGGGGTGCACGCGACCATCGCCGGGGTGGCGCTGGCCTTCACGATCCCGGTGCGCGCCTCCCGGCGCGACCGCGGCGAGGGCTCGCGACGCGACCTCGCCCAGGAGTTCGAGCACCGCTTCCGCCCGCTGTCCTCCGGGTTCGCGGTGCCGGTGTTCGCGTTCTTCGCCGCCGGGGTGGCCATCGGCGGCACCGACGGGATTGCGCGCGCGGTCACCGACCCCGTCACGATCGGCATCGTCGCGGCCCTCGTGCTGGGAAAGCCCATCGGCATCCTGCTGTCTGTGCGCCTGCTCACCCTCGTCGGCCGCGTCCGCCTGGACCCGGCGCTCCGGTGGGTGGATCTGCTCGGCGTGGGCCTGCTGGCTGGGATCGGCTTCACCGTCTCGCTCCTGATCGCAGAGCTGAGCTTCGGCGAAGGGTCGCTCCACAACGACGACGCCAAGATCGCGATCATGCTCGCGTCGGTGCTCGCGTCGCTGCTGGCCTCGAGCATCCTGCTCGTGCGCAACCGCCGCTACCGCCGCATCCACGAGGCCGAGCGCATCGACGACGACGGCGACGGCGTGCCCGACGTCTACCAGGCGCCGCTGCCGGAGAAGAAGCCGCGTCCGTCCCGCCGGGGCCGGAGCGAGTGAGCGGGCGCCGCCCGGATCAGCCGGAGCTCTCGGACGGGGATGCCGCGTCCTCGGGAGCGTCATCCGCCCAGTCCACGACGAGCCCCGCGACCTCGTTCTCCCGCAGGTAGTTCACGACGAAGGGGCACGTCGGGCGGACGGCGTCGCCGCGGCGGGCCAGATCCGCGAGCGCCTCGCCCACCAGGGTCGTCCCGAGCCCCCGGCCCTTGAACGCCGAGTCGACCTGGGTGTGCGGCAGTTCCACCGCACCTTCGTCGGAGGGCTCGAGCACGAGGAATCCGCCGAGGGTGTCGCCCACGTGGATCTCGTAGCGCGACTCGTCGTCGTTGCGCGTCACGGTGATGTCGTCGTCGGTCATCGGATTTCCTTCCGGTCGCTGTCCCCAACGTAGGCGCGGCCTCGTCTGTTCCGCCATCCTCCCGTGCAGGGCGGATGCCGTTCACCGCACGGATGCCGCCGCTCGGCGCACCGCGGCGCGCCCGCGCGGCGGGGATCGGGCCCGATCCGTAGCCTCGTCGCGTCCGCAACGACGCGCTCGAGGAGAACCATGTCCGCATCCCCCGTCGGATCCGACCGTCCCCCCGTCGACGACACGATCCAGACCGATCCCTCGCTTCCCCCGGTGGCCGTGCCGGCCGATGAGCTTCGCACGCGGTGGACCTGGCCGAAGATCGCCCTGTGGGTCGCCATCGGGCTGCTGGGCGGCGTCGCCTGGACGATGCTCGCCCTCGTGCGCGGCGAGACCGTCAACGCCATCTGGTTCGTCTTCGCCGCCGTCTGCACGTACCTCATCGGCTATCGCTTCTACTCGAAGGTCATCGAGCGCTACATCGTGCGTCCCGACGACCGCCGGGCCACGCCCGCCGAGCGCAAGCAGGACGGCAAGGACTACGTCCCCACCGACCGCCGCGTGCTCTACGGCCACCACTTCGCCGCCATCGCCGGCGCGGGCCCTCTCGTCGGGCCGGTGCTGGCCGCGCAGATGGGGTATCTCCCCGGGACGATCTGGATCATCGTCGGGGTCGTCCTGGCCGGTGCCGTGCAGGACTATCTCGTGCTGTTCTTCTCGATGCGCCGAGGCGGCCGCACGATCGGGCAGATGGCCCGGCAGGAGCTCGGCCGGGTCGGGGGGACCGCGGCCATCATCGCGAGCCTGCTCATCATGCTCATCATCGTCGCGATCCTCGCTCTCGTCGTGGTCAACGCGCTCGGCGAGAGCCCGTGGGGTGTGTTCAGCGTGTCGATGACGATCCCGATCGCGCTGTTCATGGGCTGCTACCTGCGCTGGATCCGTCCCGGCCGGATCACGGAGATCTCCCTCATCGGGTTCGTGCTGCTGATCGCCGCGATCATCGCGGGCGGCTGGGTCGCCTCCACCGAGTGGGGCGCGGCGATCTTCACCCTCGACCGCACGACGATCGCGTGGGGCATCATCATCTACGGCTTCGTCGCGGCGGTGCTGCCGGTGTGGCTGCTGCTGGCCCCCCGCGATTACCTGTCGACCTTCATGAAGATCGGCGTGATCGTCATGCTCGCCGGCGCGATCATCCTGGTGCGCCCCGAGATCGACGTGCCCGCCTTCAGCGAGTTCGCCGGCGGAGAGCTGGGTCCGGTGTTCACCGGCCCGATCTTCCCGTTCCTGTTCGTCACGATCGCGTGCGGCGCGCTGTCGGGCTTCCACGCCCTCATCGCGTCGGGGACGACGCCGAAGCTGCTGGAGAAGGAGCGCCAGGCGCGCTTCATCGGCTACGGCGGGATGCTGATGGAATCCTTCGTCGCGATCATGGCGCTCGTCGCGGCCCTCTCGATCGACCGCGGTATCTACTTCGCGATGAACTCCTCCGCCGCCGCGACCCTGGGGACCGTGGAGGGCGCCGTCGCGTTCGTGAACGGACTGGGCCTGGCCGGGGTGAACCTCACGCCGGAGATGCTCACCTCGGCGGCCGCCGCTGTCGGCGAGGAGACGATCGTCTCGCGCACCGGCGGTGCGCCCACCCTCGCCCTGGGCCTGGCGAACATCATGCAGGCGGCCCTGGGCGGGCCGGCGCTGACAGCGTTCTGGTACCACTTCGCGATCATGTTCGAGGCGCTGTTCATCCTGACGGCCGTGGATGCGGGCACCCGCGTGGCGCGGTTCATGCTGCAGGATTCCCTCGGCACGTTCCTGCCGCGGTTCCGCGACGTGTCGTGGCGACCGGGGGTGTGGATCTGCACGGCCATCATGGTGGCCGGATGGGGGTCGATCCTGATCCTGGGCGTGACCGACCCGCTGGGCGGCATCAACACGTTCTTCCCGCTGTTCGGCATCGCCAACCAGCTGCTGGCCGCCATCGCGCTGGCCGTCGTGATGGCGATCGTCGCCAAGCGCGGACGCAGCTACGCGAAGTGGCTGTGGATCGTCGCCGTGCCACTGGCCTTCGCCTCGGTCGTGACGATCACCGCGTCGATGTACAAGATCTTCTCGCCCGTGCCGGCGGTGGGGTACTGGGCGAACAACTTCGCCTTCCGCGCCGCGCTGGACGAAGGACTCGAGGAGTTCGGGACGGCGACCAGCCGCGAGGCCATGGAGGCGGTGGTGCGCAACACCGCCGTGCAGGGCACGCTGTCGATCATCTTCGTGACCCTCGCGATCGTCGTCATCGCGTTCTCGGTGTGGGTGACGATCGTCGCGGTGCGCCGGGGTGGCGGCGAGAACACGGAGGACCCGCCGGTGCCCTCGCGCCGGTTCGCCCCCGCGGGGTTCCTCGCGACCAAGGCCGAGCGCGAGATCGAGAAGGAGTGGGAGGCGCTGCCCGACCGCGACCGGGCCGACACGTCACCCGCTCACTCGTGACGGGGGTGACGGACATGGCCGCTTCGGATGCTCCGGCTCCCGCCGCGCGGGGGGTGCGCGTGCGCGACCTTCTCGCCAGGGCGAGCCGGAGCATCCGGTGGTACGTCACGACCCTCATGGGCGACCGAGCGTACGACACCTACGTCGCGCACCTGCGCGCCCGCCATCCTGCACAGCAGCCGATGAGCGAGCGCGAGTTCTGGCGCGATCGGCTCGACCGGCAGGAGCGCAACCCGGGGGCGCGGTGCTGCTGACTAGGCTCTGAGGATGCCGGACGCCGCGCTGCTGGGAGGGGCGGTCGGGCTCGTCGCGGGTGTGCTGCTGACCCTCGCGCTCGTGTTCGCCCGGCGGCTCGGACGGGCCTCACGCGACCTCGGCAGCGACGCGGAACGGGCCACGCACCGCACCCTGCACGTGGCCGCGCAGGCCACCGAGGCGCTGCGGGGCGGACGCGCCGAGCCCGACACCCACCGCGCGGTGCGACACCTGCGGACGCTGCTGGGCGGCTCGGCCGTCGCGATCGTCGGCCCCGGCGACGCCGTCGCGCTCGACGGTGCGGACGACCTGGGGCCCGCCGCCCTCCGCGTGGCCGCACGCGTGCGGGCGACGGGGCGCCGCCAGGTGTTCCCGCATCCGGAGGGTCCGGCACCGGATGCGGTGGGCGCGCCGATCGTCGTGGACGGCGCCGTGTGGGGAGTCGTGGTGGCGTTCGCCTCGCCGGTGCGCGGTCCCCTCGTGCGGGCGGCGGGGGATGTCGCCGGCTGGTGCGCCGCGCAACTGGCGCTGGGGGAGCTCGACGCCTCGCGCACGGCGCTCGCCGAGGCGGAGCTGCGGGCGCTGCGGGCCCAGATCAGCCCGCACTTCATCTACAACGCCCTCACCGCGATCGCATCGTTCATCTCCACCGACCCGCCCCGGGCCCGCGACCTCGTGCTGGAGTTCGCCGACTTCACGCGGTACTCCTTCCGTCGTCAGGGCGAGTTCACGACCCTCGCGGAGGAGCTGCGCAGCATCCACTCGTACCTCGAGCTCGAGCGCGCCCGCTTCGGCGACCGTCTGACGGTGCGCCTGCGCATCGCACCCGAGACGCTCACGACCGTCATCCCGTTCCTGTCGGTGCAGCCACTCGTGGAGAACGCCGTGCGACATGGACTGGAACCCGGTGAGGAGGGCGGCACCATCACGGTCGCGTCGCGGGATGACGGCACGCACACCGAGATCACCGTGGAGGACGACGGTGCGGGGATGGATCCGGTGCAGCTGGCCGAGCTCCTGGGCAGCGAGACGCCGTCCGCGCATGTGGGGCTCCGCAACGTCGATACGCGGCTGCGCCAGTTCTACGGCAGCGGCGGCGGTCTCGTGGTGGAGACCAACCTCGGCGCGGGTACCTTGGTGCGCATGCGCGTGCCCAAGTCGCAGCCGCAGCACGACGCGGGGCCGACATGAGCCTGGACGTGCTCGTCGCCGACGACGAGCCGCCCGCCCTGCACGACCTGGCCGCCATGCTGCGCGCCGACGACCGCATCGGGGTCGTGCACACCGCGCGCAACGGAGCCGAAGCGCTGCGGATCCTGGAGACCGCCGTCGTGCAGGCCGCCTTCCTCGACATCCACATGCCCGGCATGAGCGGGCTCGACCTCGCCCGGGCGTTCGCCCGGCTGCGGGCGCGTCCGGCGATCGTGTTCGTCACCGCCGACGACGCCGGCGCGGTCGAGGCGTTCGATCTGGATGCTGTGGACTACGTGCTCAAGCCCGTGCGCGTCGAGCGCCTGCGGCGGGCCATCGGCCGTGCGGTCGAGGCCGCTGCGGAGGCAGCCGCCGGCGCGAGTGACGGTGGGCCCGAAGCAGCAGCGGCCGCCGGGGAGAGCGAGACCATCCCGGTCACGGTGGGGTCGACCACGCGCATGGTGCGCCGCAGCGACGTGCGGTGGGTGCAGGCGCAGGGCGACTACTCCCGGCTGCGAACCGCCGTGGGCGACCACCTCGTGCGCGTCCCGCTCTCGGAGCTGGCCGAGCGTTGGGCGCACGCGGGCTTCATCCGCGTGCACCGGTCCTACCTCGTCCACCGCGACGCCATCGTCGAGGTCCGGCTGTCGGGCCCGGCGCCCACGGTGGGGCTGGCCGAGATCGAGCTGCCCGTCAGCCGCCGGCTCGTGCCGGCCGTGCGCGAGGCGCTGCTCCCGCGCCCCACCCGGGGGCAGGCGTGAGCGGCGAGCGGCCGCCCGCGCGGGTGCGGGTCACCGCATCCGCGACCGGCCAGGTCGCCGGGGCGGCGACGCGCGGGATCGCGCTGCCGGGATCGCGCACCGACGAGGCCGACGCCGTCTTCTCCCGGGGCCTCGTGCGCGCGCAGCTGCGGCTGGCGTCGGCGTGCCTCCTGGGTTTCCTCGTGGTCGCCGGCGCGCTCACCGGCGCGCTGTTCCTGCTGCCGGTCGTCGCCGACCCGGTGGTGTGGGGCGTGCCGCTGTCGTGGCTGCTGCACGCGTACGGCTTCTATCCGGTGATCCTGGCGTTCGCGGTCGTGTACGCGCGCGGGGCGTCGCGCAACGAACGGCGGTACCGCGCGCTGGTCGAACCGGAGCACGGGCCGTGAATCCCGCGCTGGATCTGGCCGCCGTCGGGCTGTTGATCCTCGTGACCGCCGTGCTCGGATTCGCCGGCATCCGCCTCTCCCGCACCACGAGCGATTTCTTCGTCGCCTCCCGCAGTGTCCGGTCGGTGTGGAATGCGTCGGCCATCAGCGGGGAGTACCTCTCGGCCGGCACGTTCCTGGGGCTGGCCGGGCTCGTGCTGCTCTCGGGCGCGGAGGGCTTCTGGTTCCCCGTCGGGTACGCGGCCGGTTACCTGCTCGTGCTGCTGTTCGTGGCCGCACCGCTCCGCCGGAGCGGGGCGTACACGATCCCCGACTTCGTGCAGGCGCGGCTGGAATCGATCGGCGCGCGGCGCGTGACGAGCATCGTCGTGCTCGTCATCGGGTGGCTGTACATCGTGCCGCAGCTGCACGGAGCGGCCATCACCCTCGGCGTCGTCGCCGATCTCCCGCCCTGGGTGGGCGCGGTTCTCGTGGCCGTGCTGGTGGCCGGGATCGTCGCGGCCGGCGGGATGCGGGCGATCACCGCCGTGCAGGCGTTCCAGTACTGGCTCAAGCTCACTGCCCTGCTGGTACCCGCCGTCTTCCTGCTCGTGGCGCTGTCGGGAGGCGGCTACGACATCGACCCGCACGCGGTGTTCCCGCTCGAGCGGGGTCCGGCCGCCGCCGACGCGTACGCCACTGCATCCCTCATGGTGGCGCTCCTGCTGGGAACGATCGGCCTGCCGCACGTGCTCGTGCGCTTCTACACCAGCCCCGAGGGCGGATCGGCACGGCGCACGACCGTGCTGGTCATCGCGATGATCGGTGCGTTCTACGCCGTGTCGTCCACGATGGGCCTCATCGCCCGCGTCGTGGCGCCGGACCTCGCGCAACCCGGGGTCGCCGACGCCGTCGTCCTGCTGCTCCCCTCCCGCGTCTTCCCCGGCCCGGTCGGTGAGCTGCTCACGGCGCTCATCGTGGCCGGGGCTTTCGCCGCCTTCCTGGCGACCTCGTCGGGGCTCGTCGTCTCCCTCGCCGGGGTCGTCAGCCAGGACCTGTTCGGTGGCACGGTCCGCTCCTTCCGGCTGTCGGCGGTGCTGTGCACGGCGGTTCCGCTCGGAGTGGCGCTCGTGGCCGTGCCGGAGGGGCTCGTCTCCACCGTGGGCCTCGTCTTCGTCTTCGCCGCGTCGAGCCTGTCGCCGGTGCTGCTGCTGGGGGTGTGGTGGCGCGGCCTCACCGCACGCGGCGCGGTGGCCGGCATGGCCGTGGGCGCGATCTCGTGCGGCGGAGCGCTCATCGGGGGAGCGCTCGCACGGAACGCGGGGGAGTGGGCGGTGGTGTTCAGCCAGCCGGCGGCGTGGACCATCCCGCTGAGCACCGCCGTCATCGTCGTGGTGTCGCTCCGGGACCGGCGCGGTGCGCCGCCGCGGACCGAGCGCTTCCTCGCGCGCCTGCACACGCCGGAATCCTGAGGGAGCGCGCCTACCCTGACGCGGGCAGCCGCGTCACCGCGAAGCGCGCGACCGGTTGCACCGACAGGTCGACGGCGATCTCCTGCGTGATCCCGGCGGCCGGGTCGACCAGCGTAGCCGGGTCGATGTCGGCCGTGACGGAGTAGACCGCCGGATAGATGAGGAAGCTCATCGTCGCCGCAGCCGGGTCGTCGACCTGGGTCACGGTCGCCCCCGGGACCTCGAACGACACGAATTTCATCTCGATCCGGCTGACTTCCGCCGAGACCATCAGGTTCGTGGTCAGCGAGTCGGTCAACTGCCATTCGTCCGCCTCGGCGTTCCAGGCGACGGTGAGCACCGACCGCTCCTGCTGCCCGGCCAGCTCGTAGCCGAACGTCACGTTGCGCGTGTCCTCGTCGCCGGTGGTGCCGGCCTCGACCGTCACGTTCTCGATGCGCTGGGCTCCGGCCAGCACGGCGTCGGTGCGCAGCGTGTCGGCGTCGACATCCGGCAGCTGCGGGTCGCCGATGGCAGCGGCGTCGAGCTGCCGGGCCCTGGTGGCGTCACCGGCCGCGATGGCGCCGAGGTACTCCGCGACGACCTCGGTGGGATCGGGGCGCGGCGGCTCGGATGTGGCGCACGCGGTGGTCCCCCAGACCAGACCGGCGACGACAACCGCTGCCAGCGCGCGATCAGCATTCCTACGTCCTGTCCCGACCACGGACATCCCTTCCCCGGCGGCGCGGCCGTGCGCCCCGCGCAAATCTAGCGGACCCACGCCGGCCCCTCCGCCGCCGGCGTGGGCGGGCCGTCCACCGATCGACGGCTCGGGTCCGCCTGCGTCGGGGGCGCGGGTTACCGTGGAGGGGTGAGTGCGCCCGGCTACGACCCCGACCCGGGATACGCCGACCTCGATGACCCGTACGCCGGGTTCGACTGGAACCCCGACGACGCCCCGCCCCCCGACGACCTCTACGCGCCGCCCCCACCCGATGCCGGGGGCTTCGGGCCGGTCGCCGGCGCAGCATCCGTCCCCGGCCTGACCGCCGCAGTGCGCGACTTCACGGGGCGTGACCCGCGCGACGTGCTGCACGAGGTCTACGGTTACGACACCTTCCGCGGCGATCAGGGCGACGTCGTCTCACACGTCATCGGCGGCGGGGACGCGGTCGTGCTGATGCCCACCGGTGGCGGCAAGAGCGTCACCTATCAGGTGCCCGCGCTCGTGCGCCCGGGCACCGGGCTGGTCGTCAGCCCGCTCATCGCGCTCATGCACGACCAGGTCGACGCGCTCGTCGCCAACGGTGTGCGAGCGGCGTACCTCAACTCCACGCAGAGCCCCGCCGAGCGGCAGCAGGTCGAGCAGGCCTATCTCGCCGGAACCCTCGATCTCCTGTACGTCGCCCCCGAGCGGCTGAACGGCGCGCAGACGCTGAACCTGCTCACGCGCGGACGGCTCAGCGTCATCGCGATCGACGAGGCCCATTGCGTCTCGCAGTGGGGTCACGACTTCCGTCCCGACTACCTCGCCCTCGGCGACCTCGCCGACCGGTTCCCCGGCGTCCCGCGCATGGCGCTCACCGCGACGGCGACGCCCGCGACCGCGCGTGAGATCGTCGAGCGGCTGCGCCTGGACGGAGCCCGCCGGTTCGTCGCGAGCTTCGACCGCCCGAACATCCAGTACCGCATCGCGCCGAAGGTCGAGCCGCGCAAGCAGCTGGCGGCTTTCATCCGCGCGCAGCCGGAGGGGTCCGCCGGCATCGTCTACGCCCTCAGCCGCAAGACCGTCGACCAGACCGCGGAGTTCCTGCGCGGGCAGGGGATCGACGCTCTGGCCTATCACGCCGGCCTCGACGGCTCCGTCCGCGCCGCCCACCAGTCCCGGTTCCTCCGCGAGGACGGCGTCGTGATGGTCGCGACCATCGCGTTCGGCATGGGCATCGACAAGCCCGACGTGCGGTTCGTCGCCCACATCGACCTGCCCAAATCCGTCGAGGGGTACTACCAGGAGACCGGTCGCGCGGGCCGCGACGGCGAGCCGGCCGTGGCGTGGATGGCGTATGGACTCGGCGACGTCGTGCAGCAGCGCCGCATGATCGACCAGTCGCCCGGCGACCGCACCTTCAAGATGCGCCTGGGCCAGCACCTGGACGCGATGCTGGGGCTCTGCGAGACCGTCGCCTGCCGCCGGCAGAACCTGCTCGCGTACTTCGGCGAGCACGCCGGCCCGTGCGGCAATTGCGACACGTGCCTCGAGCCGCCCGAGACGTGGGACGGCCTCGTCGCCGCGCAGAAGCTCCTCTCCACCATCGTGCGGCTGCAGCGAGAGCGCGGCCAGTCCTTCGGAGCCGGGCACCTCGTCGACATCCTGCGCGGCGCCAAGACCGAGCGCATCTCCCAGCAGGGGCACGACAAGCTCGCCACCTACGGCATCGGCGCGGACCTTTCGGATCAGGACTGGCGCAGCGTCGTGCGGCAGCTGCTCGCGCGCGGGCTTCTCGTCGCGCAGGGGGACTACGGCACCCTCGCCCTCACCGAGGCCAGCGGCGGTGTGCTGCGCGGCGAGACACCCGTGCCGCTGCGCCGCGACACGCTCGGACGCACCGGCGGCGGGCCGCGCGTGCGCAAGCCTTCCGCGGCGGAGTCGGTGGATGCCGGCGACCGCGACCTGTTCGAGGCGCTGCGCGCGTGGCGGGCCGAGCAGGCGCGCGAACAGGGCGTTCCGGCCTACATCGTCTTCGGCGATGCGACCCTCCGGGCGCTCGCCGCCGCCCGTCCCGCCTCGCTCGGCGACCTGGACGGCATCACCGGCATCGGCGCCAAGAAGCGGGAGGCCTACGGCGACCGCATCCTCGCCGTCGTCGCCGCCCACTGATCACCGTGACGTCCACACTCCCACCGCGTCCACGCAACGCTCGATGAGGGCCGCGTCGGCGGGGGCTCGTTCGATGGTCGCCCGGTAGTAGAGGGGGCCGATCGCGAGGGCGGCCGCATCCGACGGCTCTCCCCGCAGCGAGAGCTCGCCCGCCTGCTCCGCTGCCGTGAGCGCGGCGGCCAATCGTCGCGACAGGACGCCCGCGAAACCGGCGCGGCGCGCGTCCATGCCGGGGTTCCACAGGGCCGCGTTGGCGAGGGTCGTCGCGACGGCTCGAACCTCATCGAGTTCCAGTTCGCGTGCGAGCGAGGTGAACTCACCGGCCAGCCACGGCCGGAACGGGGAGGCGGGCGCCTCGAAGAACGGCAGCGGAACAGTGGCCATCGCTTCGGCCAGAAGCTGTTCCGGCTGCGGCCAGTGCCGGTACACGGTGGCACGGCCGATCCCGGCGTGCTCGGCGATGCGGTGGTGGGTGACCGCGCCGGGGCCGTGCGCGAGCAGCAGCTCGCGCGCCGCATCCAGGATCGCCTGCCGGCTGCGCAGGAAGCGGGGGTCGGGGTCGTCCGTCACGGCACCAGTCTATGAGACATGTTGACTCAGAGACCATCGCGTGCGACTCTTCGTCTATGAGACATAATGTATCGAAACGCAGGGTTCTCGTGCTCGGCGCGACCGGACGGACCGGTCGCCACGTGGCCGCGCGGGCCGCCCGCGCCGGGCACGCGGTCATCGCCCTCGTCCGCCGGGAGGGATCGTTCTCGCCCGAGCGCGGAGTGCGTGAAGTGGCCTGGGCCGGCGCCTCGGACACGGCGGGCCTGAGCGCCGCTCTCGAGGGGGTGGACGTGGTGATCAGCGCCCTGGGGGGATCGGAGACGGGGGTCACGACGGTGTGCACCGACGCGATGCACACCCTGGTGCCTACCATGACCGCGGCCGCGGTTCCCCGGCTCATCGTCGTGAGCGCCCACGGGGCGCGCGAGAGCCACGACCGGTCGCTGTACGCGAGGGCGGTGTGGTCACGCGTGGGCGAGAAGATGGCCGACAAGGAGACGATGGAGCCGCTCATCGCCGCCTCGGGTCTGGAGTGGACGATCGTCCGCCCGCCCATGCTCAGGGACAGCCCGGCGACTGGGCGATACCGGACCGGGGAGGACCTGCCGATCCGGCTCTGGCACTTCATCGGCCGCGCCGACCTGGCCGACTTCCTCGTCCGCGAGGCGGAGGAGCCGCAGTACGTGCGCCGCTACCCCCGGATCCGTCGATGAGCGCCGGTCGACGCGTCGCCGTCGTCACCGGCGCCACCGGCGGGATGGGGCGGGTTCTCACGCGGGAGCTCGTCCGGAACGGCCTGCATGTCGTCGCCGTGGCTCGGGACGCCGTCCGGGCAGACGCCCTCCTCTCGCCCGACATGCCGGGTGGGGGCACGTGGGAGGTGGTCGCCGGTGATCTCTCCCAGCGAGCGGGCGTCATCCGGGTCGCCGGTGCGATCGCAGAGCGTCACGACGCCGTGCACGTCCTGATCAACAACGCCGGCGCGCACTACGCGCAGCATCGCCGGTCACCCGATGGCATCGAGCTGCACATCGCGGTCGACTATCTGGCCGCGTTCGGCATGATCACGCAGCTCGAGGAGCAGCTTCGACGTGGCAGGGCGCGGGTCGTCAACGTCGCCTCGGACAGCCTCCGCGACGCCCGCCGCATCACGCTCCTGGGCACGCCGCGGCCGGCCACGATCGACGCGGGAGAGCTGGATGACCTTGCGCGCCTCAACCCGGCGGCGGGCTTCATCGCCTTCGATGCCTATGCGCGGGCGAAGCTGCTGACGGTCACCGCCGGCTACAGCCTCGCCCGCTCCTTCGCCGGGGAGGTCACCGTGAACGCGGTGCACCCCGGCATCGTCTCCACCGAGATCATCGACAGCCTCATCCCCGCCCCGCTCCGGCCGCTGGAAGGGCTCATCCGGCGCGCCCTGCTCACCCCCGAGCAGGGCGCCGCGGCCGCGCTCCGCCTCGCCGTCGATCCGGCGATGGAGGGGGTCACCGGACGGTATTTCGTCCGCGACATCGAGACGCCGACGCCGCCCGTCTCCCGCGACCCCGATGTGCAGCGTCGGCTTCGGGAAACGAGCGACCGCTTCTTCCGCGGCGCCGCGGAATGTGCCGACTGTGCGGGGAGCACAAGCCGGGGCGGCGACATGGACGAACCAACTTGTGGGGAGTGACCAACCAGCTTGGAGGGCGGTTGTGGGAAGCCTACGGTGAGAGTCGATTCTCGTCCCGCCGAAAGGTGTTGAACATGGCTGACGCCGCCGTCCGACCGACCACGCCCGCCGAAGACAAGCGCACCCCCGCGGGGGGCGCCCCCACCGCCGCACACACCGCGGCCGAAGCATCCGAAGCCCAGATCGACGTCACCGCGGTGACGAACCTGCTGCTGGGCACGTGGGCCGACACGCGCCGCACGGCGCGCGAGATGATCAAAGACCCCGCCTTCTGGCGCGTCGACGGCCTGTCGATGCCGGAGCACCGCGAGCGGGTCCTGAGCCAGCTGCACCTCCTGGTGGAGAACAAGGCCGTGCATCGCGCGTTCCCCAAGCGCTTCGGCGGCGCCGAAGACAACGGCAGCAACATCGCCGGCTTCGAAGAGCTCGTCGTGGCCGACCCGAGCCTGCAGATCAAATCCGGCGTGCAGTGGGGCCTGTTCGGCGCCGCGGTGCTGCAGCTGGGCACGAAGGAGCACCACGACAAGTGGCTCCCGGGCATCATGAGCCTGGAGATCCCCGGTGCCTTCGCGATGACCGAGACCGGGCACGGCTCGGATGTCGCGGCCATCGGCACGACCGCCACGTACGACCCCGAGACCGAGGAGTTCGTCATCAACACGCCGTTCCGCGGGGCGTGGAAGGACTACCTCGGCAACGCCGCACTGCACGGCATCGCCGCGACGGTGTTCGCGCAGCTCATCACGAACGGCGTCAACCACGGCGTGCACTGCTTCTACGTGCCGCTGCGCGACGACAACGGCGACTTCCTCCCCGGCATCGGCGGCGAGGACGACGGCCTCAAGGGGGGCCTCAACGGCATCGACAACGGACGCCTGCACTTCGACAACGTGCGCGTCCCGCGCACGAACCTGCTCAACCGCTACGGCGACGTCGCCCCCGACGGCACCTACACGAGCGAGATCTCCAGCCCCGGACGCCGCTTCTTCACGATGCTCGGCACGCTCGTGCAGGGCCGCATCTCCCTCGACGGCGCCGCATCCTGGGGCTCGGCCCTCGGCCTGTACATCGCGATCACGTACGCCAACCAGCGCCGGCAGTTCGACTCCGGCCTCGGGACGCCCGAGGTCGTGCTGCTGGACTACGGCAAGCACCAGCGCCGCCTCCTGCCGCGCCTGGCGACGACGTACGCGCACATCTTCGCGCACGACGAGTTCCTGCAGAAGTTCGATGCCGTCTTCAGCGGCGTCACCGACACCGACGAGGACCGGCAGGATCTGGAAACCCTCGCCGCCGCGCTCAAGCCGCTCTCCACATGGCACGCGCTGGACACGCTGCAGGAGGCTCGCGAGGCGTGCGGCGGAGCGGGCTTCCTGTTCGAGAACCGTCTGGTGGGCCTCCGGCAGGACCTCGACATCTACGCCACCTTCGAGGGCGACAACAACGTCCTGCTGCAGCTGGTGGGCAAGCGCCTGCTGTCGGACTACGGCCGGCAGTTCAAGGGCAAGGATGCCAAGTCCCTCGCCGCCTTCGCCGTCGGTCAGACCGCCGGCAAGGTGTTCCACGGTGCGGGCCTCCGCCAGCTCGGCCAGGCCGTCAGCGACTTCGGCTCGACCGCGCGGGCTGTCGAGCGCGGACTGCGCGCCGATCAGCAGCACGAGCTGCTCGCCGGGCGCGTGCAGCAGATGGTCGCCGATCTGGCCGGTCGCCTGCGTCCGGCCGCGAAGCTCTCCCCCGAGGACGCCGCGGCCCTGTTCAACGCGAACCAGGCCGAGCTCATCGAGGCCGCCCGCGCCCACGGCGAGCTGCTGATGTGGGAGGCGTTCACGGATGCGGTCAACAAGACGCAGGGCGACGGCACCCGCAAGGTCCTGACGTGGCTGCGCGACCTCTTCGGCCTGACCGTCATCGAGAAGCACCTCGCGTGGTACCTCATCAACGGGCGCCTGTCCGCCCAGCGCGCCGCTGCGGTGTCGAGCTACATCGACCGCCTGTGCCTGCGTCTGCGGCCGCACGCCCAGGACCTCGTCGACGCGTTCGGCTACGAGCCCGAGCACGTGCGAGCGCCTCTCGCGTCGGGTGCCGAGCAGGCCCGCCAGGACGAGGCGGCGGCGTACTACGCCGAGCTCGCCGCATCCGGCAACGCCCCCGTGCCCGAGCGCAAGCCCGCGAAGTAGCCGCGCGCCGGCGGGCGGCTCAGCCGTCCGCCGGCCGCCACGCGGCCACGAACTGCGTGACCGACATCTCGTCGAGGTCGCGCCGGGTTGCCTGGAGCATGCGGTCGGCCTCCTGCGGCTGCCCCGCAGCGACGCGCAGCACCTCCGCGCCCGTGTCGATGCGGGTGACGACGAGGTCCATCCCGGGCAGCAGTTCGTCCGTGGCGCTGACGCCGACGAGCGCGATCGCGTAGGACGAGACCACCCGCAGCGCCTTGTTCAGTCGGCTGACGCGGCGGTCCTCCAGCCTCGCCCGCAGGATGTCGGCGGCGCGGGTGCGGGAATCCGGATCGGGAGAGACCATGCGTCCACCTTTCCGCATCCGCGCGTCGGAGCGCACGGATAGGGTGGCGCGGTGACCACCGACGTGCGGACCGGAGCCGACGGCGTCGCGCGCTGCGCGTGGGCGGCGGATGATGCGGAGTACCTCCGCTACCACGACGAGGAGTGGGGCGTACCGCTCCACGGCGACCGCGCGCTGTTCGAGAAGATGAGCCTCGAGGGCTTCCAGGCTGGCCTCGCGTGGATCACGATCCTGCGCAAGCGACCGCGCTTCCGGGAGGTGTTCGCCGGGTTCGAGCCGGAGCGGGTGGCCGCCTTCGGCCCCGACGACATCGAGCGCCTCATGCAGGATGCCGGCATCATCCGCAATCGCGCGAAGATCGAGGCCACCATCTCCAATGCGCGCCTGGTCGCGGGCATGGCCGACGGCGAGCTCGACGCGCTGATGTGGTCGTTCGCGCCCCCGCCGCGCCCGCAGCATCCGGTGTCGTTCGCGGAGGTTCCCGCCGTCACGCCCGAGTCCACGGCGCTGAGCAAGGCGCTGCGCGCCCGCGGATTGCGCTTCGTCGGCCCCACGACGATGTACGCCCTGATGCAGTCCGCCGGCATGGTCGACGACCACGTCGAGGGGTGCTGGCGCGCCGGGTGAACCGCCGGCGACGCGTCACGGGGTAGACTGGACCCACTGCGGAGCGATTCCTGCTCCCTGCGTCGTCGAACGCATCGGCCCTTCCGGCCCGAACTTTCCACGGCGAACGGATGCGTCACCCGGCGCCTTCGCCCTCCTCTGCGGCTCGGCCGCATTCTGATCCGCCATGCGCGCCGCTGCGCGCCGGCATGAAAGACACATGACTTCCTCCACCACTTTCGCCGATCTCGGCGTGCCCGCTCCCCTGGTCGACGTCCTCGCTTCGCAGGGCATGACCGAAGCGTTCCCCATTCAGGCCGACACGCTCGCCGACACCCTCGCCGGGCGCGACGTGCTCGGGCGCGGCAAGACGGGCTCGGGCAAGACCCTCGCCTTCTCGCTCCCGCTCGTGGCACGCCTGGGCGCGAAGACCTCGACCCGCCGCGGTCGCAAGCCCCGCGCCCTCGTTCTGGCCCCCACGCGTGAGCTCGCCAACCAGATCGACGCCGTCATCAAGCCCCTCGCCGCCGCATACGGCCTGACCACCACGACCGTGTACGGCGGGGTCAACCAGCGCCGTCAGGTCGACGCGCTCGCCGCCGGCGTCGACATCCTCGTCGCGTGCCCCGGGCGCCTGGAGGACCTCATCTCCCAGGGCTTCGCGAGCCTGGACGACATCGAGATCACGGTGCTCGACGAGGCCGACCACATGGCCGACCTCGGCTTCCTTCCGGGCGTCACGCGCCTGCTCACCCGCACGCCCGCCGGCGGGCAGCGCCTGCTGTTCTCGGCGACGTTGGACAACGGCGTGGACAAGCTCGTGCGCAAGTTCCTCCGCAACGAGGTGCTGCACTCGGTCGACGAGGCCACGTCGCACGTCGCGGCGATGACCCACCACGTCTTCGTCGCTGCGGATGCCACGGCCAAGGCCGCGCTCGTGCGCACCCTCGCGTCCGGCTCGAGCCGCCGCATCCTGTTCACCCGCACGAAGCACCAGGCCAAGAAGCTGGCCCGCACGCTCACGGCCGCGGGCATCCCCTCGGTCGACCTGCACGGCAACCTGTCGCAGCCGCAGCGCGACCGCAACCTCGCCGCGTTCAGCGCCGGCACCGCCCGCGTCCTCGTGGCCACGGATGTCGCCGCGCGCGGCGTGCACGTGGACGACATCGCCCTCGTGGTGCACGTCGACCCGCCCGTCGAGCACAAGGCGTACCTGCACCGCTCGGGCCGCACCGCCCGAGCCGGCAGCGCGGGTGACGTCGTGACCGTGATGCTCCCCGAGCAGCGCCGCGACACGCTCGACATCCTCCGCAAGGCCGCCATCAAGGCCACGCCCACCCCCGTGACCTCGGATTCGTCCGAGGTGACCGCGCTCGTCGGCGAGGTCGCCGCATACGTCACGCCGGCCCCCGTGGTCGCCCCGCAGCGCGGTGGCGGGCAGTCGCAGGGTGCCAACGCGCAGCGCAAGCGCGCCGCCCGCGGTGGCGCACCGGCCGGCTCCGGCCGTTCGGGCGGTTCGGCGGGCGGCCAGGGTCGCCGTTCCGGTGGCCGCGGTGCCGCGCCGGTGGCCGCCGGTGCCGCTGCCTCGACCGCGGGCTCCCGCTCCGGCGGCGGATCGCGCTCGGGCGGATCGGCGTCCGGTGGACGCGGATCCGCCTCGGGCGCACGCCCCGGCGGCATCCGCGTCGGCGACGTCGTGCGCGGCAACGCGCGCTCGAACCGCCGCGCGCAGGGCTGACGCCGCCGCACCCTCCACTTCTCGTCCGCGAGACTGCACGCCACCGGCGAAACCCCGACAATATGTCGCGGTCTCGCCGGTGGCGTGCTGTTTCGCGGGAACGGAGTTCGCGAGGGGCGAAACGCTGAAACGGATGAGTCATCCGTTTCGGGAGTACGCTGAGGCGCATGACCCGCCTTCGAGCCGACGCCGCACGCAGCCGTGACGCGATCCTGTGCGCCGCGCGGCGCATCCCTCGCGGCGAGCTGAGGCTCAACGACGTCGCGCGCGAGGCGGGCGTCGGCGTCGCGACCGTGTATCGGCACTTCCCGACGGTCGCGGCGCTGTCCGAAGCGCTCTCGCTCGATTCGATCCAGCGCCTGCGGGTCCTCGCGGGCGAGGCGGAGCGCACGCCGGACGCCGGCGCCGCACTGCACACGCTCTTGGCCGCCGCGCTCGAGCTGCAACTCGCCGACGAAGGCGTGCAGGCGGTCATCACCGCGCCTGACGCCGAACTGGGTGCCGCCCGCGAGGCCAAGTGCGCATTCGTCACGAGCCTGCGCGCGGCACTCGAGCGCGCACAGGATGCCGGGGCCGTGCGTCCGGACATCACCGTCGACCACGTGCGGCGGATGCTGTGCGGCGTCGAGCACGCGGTGCGCCTCGGCTCACCCGATGACCGGCCGGTGCTCCTCGACGTCGTCCTCGGCGGCCTCCGCCCCGCGCGGGCCGCCGAACCCTCTTCTTCTTCCCCCACCCCTCAGACAGCAGGGAGCTGACATGGATTACGGTCACGGACTCGAGTTCGGAGCCTTCATCACACCCACCGCGGCCGACCCGCAGGTTCCGGTCACCCTCGCGCAGATGGCGGAGGCCTTCGGGCTCGACCTGGTCACGTTCCAGGACCACCCGTACCAGCCGGCGTTCTTGGACACCTGGACCCTCATGACCTACGTCGCCGCGCAGACGGAGCGCGTGCGCATCGCGCCGAACGTGCTGAACATGCCGCTGCGTCCGCCCGCCGTCGTCGCGCGCGCCGCCGCGAGCCTCGACCTCCTCTCCGGCGGACGCTTCGATCTCGGCCTCGGCGCGGGCGCGTTCTGGGATGCGATCGAGGCCATGGGCGAACCTCGGCTCACGCCCGGTCAGGCCGTGACGGCCCTCGAGGAGGCCATCGTGGTCATGCGCGAGCTGTGGGACACGTCGGCGCGCGGCGGCGTCTTCACCGACGGCCGGTACCACCGCGTCCACGGGGCCAAGCGCGGCCCGCGTCCGGCACACCGCATCCCGCTGCTGATCGGGGCTCTCAAGCCGCGGATGCTGGCGCTGACCGGTCGGCTCGGAGACGGCTGGCTGCCCTCCGAGGCCTACATGCAGCCTGGCGACCTCGCGCGCGGAAACGCCGCGATCGACGAGGCGGCCGAGGGGGCCGCGCGTGACCCGCGGGAGATCCGCCGCCTGTTGAACGTGGCTCCGCCCAGCGGTGATGTGAGCGCGTGGACCGCGAAGGTGGCCCGGTATGCGCTCGAGGATGGCGTGTCGACGTTCATCGTGGCCAGCGACGATCCGCGAGTGTTCCAGGTCGTGGGCCAGGAGCTGGCACCGGCGGTGCGTGAGCTGGTCGCCCGCGAGCGCGGAACGCGCGGCACCACGGAGGCGCCGGTGCGATCGGTCGCCTCGATCGCGCGGCGACGGGCGGGCATCGACTACAACGGCGTGCCCGCGGGCATGCGCGCGATCGAGCCGGGCGACTTCGCGTACGCCGACGTGAGCTCCACCTACCTCCGCGGCGGTGCGCCGGGCATCGTCCTGCAGCCCGACTCCACGGCGCAGGTGGTCGAGGCCGTCGCATATGCGCGGCGACACCGAGGGGTGCCGCTCGGGATCCGCAGCGGCGGGCACGGCATCAGCGGGCGCAGCACGAACGATGGCGGCATCGTGATCGATCTGCGCCGGCTCAACGCCATCGAGGTGCTCGACGCGTCCCGCCGGCTGGTGCGCATCGGTCCCGGGGCGCGGTGGCGAGAGGTCGCCGCAGCGCTGGATGAGCACGGCTGGGCGCTCAGCTCGGGCGACTACGGCGGCGTCGGGGTCGGCGGGCTCGCCACGGCCGGCGGCATCGGCTTCCTCGTGCGCGAGCACGGTCTCACGATCGACCACCTGCGTGCCGCCGAGGTGGTACTCGCCGACGGCTCGGTCGTGCGCACGGATGCCGGCACCCGCCCCGAGCTGTTCTGGGCGATCCGCGGCGCGGGCGCGAACGTCGGCATCGTGACGAGCTTCGAGTTCGAGGTCGACGAGGTCGGCGAGGTCGGATGGGCACAGCTGGCGTTCGACGCCTCCGACACCGAGGAGTTCCTCACGGGCTACGGTGCCGTGATGGCGGCGGCTCCGCGCGATCTGACGGCGTTCCTCATCATGGGCGCCCGCCGGCCGGGTCAGCCCCGCATTGCGCAGATCATGGCGATGGTCGACTCCTCCGATCCGGACACGATTCTCGCGCGACTGCAGCCGTTCGCCGAGCTCGCGCCGCTCGTGCAGCAGTCGGTGCAGGTCACGAGCTATGCACGGGTCATGGCCAACGCCGACCTCGGGCCGCAGCACGGGCGCGGAGAGCCGCACGCCCGTTCGCTTCTGCTGAGTGAGATCACGCCGGAGTTCGCGGCGGAGGCCGTGCGGATGCTCGATGCGGGCGCGTCGTACTTCCTTCAGCTCCGCTCCGTCGGCGGGGCCGTGAGCGACGTCGGAGAGGACGACACCGCGTACTCGCACCGCGCGGCGCAGTTCTCCGTGGTGGCGCTCGGCGCCGATCCGGTACATCTGGACGCGGCGTGGGAGGCGGTGCGCGTGCACGGACGCGGCATGTACCTGAGCTTCGACTCGTCCACGAGGCCCGAGCGCATCCTCGACGCTTTCCCGCCGGACAAGCTGGAGCGGTTGCTCGCCCTCAAGCACGAGGTCGATCCGGACGGCCTGTTCGTGGACAACTTCTCCGTGGCGCAGTACGACGCCGCGGAGGTCGCCGCCGCGTCCTGACCCCGCTACGCAGCGAAACCGCATCCTCGCGACGAGACCGCGACATGATGTCGCGGTCTCGTCGGCGCGATGCGGTCTCGCGGATGTGTGGATGGGAGAGGCGGACACCGCGTGTCCGCGATGTGCGGAACACTGGGCACACCGACCGAGGAGGAGCACGCATGGCCGCAGCATCGCCCGAGTCCACCGCATCCGCGCCGGACAGCCACGACGTGATCCGCGTCGTGGGGGCGCGGGAGAACAACCTGCAGGGCATCAGCGTCGAGATCCCCAAACGGCGCCTCACCGTGTTCACCGGGGTGAGCGGATCGGGGAAGTCGTCGCTCGTGTTCGGCACGATCGCCGCCGAGTCGCAGCGGCTCATCAACGAGACGTATCCGACGTTCGTGCAGGCGTTCATGTCCACGCCCCCGCGACCCGAGGTCGACGCGCTGGAGAACATCAGCCCCGCGATCCTCGTCGACCAGGAGCGCATGGGCGCCAACGCCCGCTCCACCGTGGGCACCGCGACCGACGTGCACGCCATGCTGCGGATGCTGTTCAGCCGCCTGGGCGTCCCGCACGTCGGGTCGCCGCAGGCCTTCTCCTTCAACGTCCCCTCCGTGCGCGGCGGCGGCGCGATGACCTCCGAGCGCGGCGGCAAGACCGTGAAAGAGCATCGCTCGTTCGAGATCACCGGCGGGATGTGCCCGCGGTGCGAAGGCCTCGGCGAAGTGAGCGAGATCGACCTGGATCAGCTGTTCGACCGCACCAAGTCGCTCGCCGAGGGGGCGCTGACGATCCCCGGCTACAACGTCGACGGCTGGATGGTGCGCCAGTTCACGGAGTCGGGATTCCTCGACGCGGACAAGCCCATCCAGGACTACACCGAGCAGGAGCTCGCCGACTTCCTCCACAAGGAGCCGGTCAAGGTCAAGATCCAGGGCATCAACATCACGTACGAGGGCCTCGTCCCCAAGATCACCAAGAGCGTGCTGCAGAAGGACCGCGACTCGCTGCAGGCGCACATCCGCGCCTTCGTCGACCGCGCGGTGCGGTTCACGGCGTGCCCCGACTGCGGCGGCACGCGCTTGAACGAGGGCGCCCGCTCATCGAAGATCGACGGGGTCAGCATCGCGGATGCGGCGGCCATGCAGATCACCGACCTCGCCGCGTGGCTGCGGACCATCGACGACTCCGCCGTCGCCCCGCTGATCACCGGGCTCCGCGACACCGTCGACTCCTTCGTCGAGATCGGCCTGGGCTATCTGTCCCTCGACCGCGCCAGCGGCACGCTGTCGGGCGGCGAGGCGCAGCGGACGAAGATGATCCGCCACCTGCGCTCCAGCCTCACCGACGTCACCTACGTGTTCGACGAACCGACCGCGGGGCTGCACCCGCACGACATCCAGCGGATGAACGCGCTGCTGCTGGCCCTGCGCGACAAGGGCAACACCGTGCTCGTGGTCGAGCACAAGCCGGAGGTCATCGCGATCGCCGACTTCGTGGTCGACCTCGGCCCCGGCGCGGGGCGCGACGGCGGCCGCATCCAGTTCACCGGCGACGTCGCGGGCCTGCGGAAATCCGACACGCTCACGGGGCGCCACCTCGACCATCGCGCGCGGCTGAAGGACTCCACGCGCACGCCGCAGGGTGCGCTGGAGATCCGCGGAGCCACCCAGCACAACCTCAAGAACGTCGACGTCGACGTGCCCCTCGGCGTGCTCACCGTCGTCACCGGCGTCGCGGGGTCGGGCAAATCGTCCCTCATCCACGGCAACCTCGCGGGCCTCGACGACGTGGTCGTCGTCGACCAGGCGCCCATCCGGGGGTCGCGGCGCAGCAGCCCGGCGACCTACACGGGAGTGCTGGATGCGGTGCGCTCTGCGTTCGCGAAGGCCAACGGGGTGAAGCCGGCCCTGTTCAGCGCCAACTCCGAAGGCGCGTGCATCGCGTGCAAGGGGCTCGGCGTCATCATCACCGACCTCGGGTTCCAGTCGACGGTGGAGACGGTGTGCGAGGTGTGCGCGGGCACCGGGTTCTCCGACGAGGTGCTGCAGTACCGGCTGGAGGGGAAGAACATCTCCGAGGTGCTGTCGATGTCGGCCGCCGACGCGGCGGAGTTCTTCCCCAAGGGTCCCGCGCACACGACGCTCGCGCGCATGGTCGACGTGGGCCTGGGATACCTGACCCTCGGCCAGTCGCTGAACACGCTGTCCGGCGGCGAGCGTCAGCGCCTGAAGCTGGCGATCTCGATGGCCAAATCGGGGGCGGTGTACGTCCTGGACGAGCCGACGACCGGCCTGCACCTCGCCGACGTCGACAACCTGCTCGGCCTGCTGGACCGGCTTGTGGATGCGGGCAACAGCGTCATCGTGATCGAGCATCACCAGGCGGTCATGGCGCACGCCGACCGGATCATCGACATCGGGCCGGGGGCCGGACGCGACGGCGGGACGATCGTGTTCGAGGGGTCGCCCGCCGACCTCGTGGCCGCCGCATCCACCCTCACGGGTCAGCACCTCGCCGCCTACGTCGCGTCCTGACCTCGTCGCGGAACACAGCGGGCACGTCGGCGCCCCTAGACTGAGCGCCGGCCGTCCTCCGCAGAAAACCGTGACCTCGAACCCGACCTCCCCTCGCGCGCCGATCCGGCGAGACATCCAGGGGCTGCGTGCGCTCGCGGTCGTGATGGTCATCGCCACCCACGTCGTGGGGGAGCCCAGCGGCGGGTTCGTCGGAGTCGACGTGTTCTTCGTCGTCTCCGGCTTCCTCATCACGGGGCTGCTGCTGCGGGAGGTCGCCGACACCGGCCGCATCTCGCTGCAGGACTTCTTCGCGCGCCGCATCCGCCGCCTGATGCCGGCGGCCATCCTGGTGCTCCTGGCCGTCTCCGTCGCGGCGTTCTTGGTCTTCAACCGGGCGCGGGCCGATGCGACGTGGGTGGATGCGGTGGCCGCGGCGCTGTTCGTGTCGAACTGGCGCTTCGCCGCCGATGGCACGGACTACTTCTCGGAGGCGGCGGTCAGCCCGTTGCAGCACTTCTGGTCGCTGTCGGTCGAGGAGCAGTTCTACCTGGTGTGGCCGGTGCTGCTGCTCATCGTGGTGCTCGTGGTGCCCCGTGGCGGGCGCCGGGGACGTGCGGGGCGCGCGGCGGTGGGCGGCGCGGTGGTGCTGGTGGGCGCCGCGTCGTGGGCCTGGGCCGTCGCGCAGACGGCCGCCGAACCCACCGTGGCGTACTTCTCCACGGCGACGCGGGCGTGGGAGCTCGCCGTCGGGGCGCTCCTGGCCGTGGCGTCCCCCGCGCTGGCGCGCATCCCGGCCGTGCTCGGCGGGCTGCTGCAGTGGGTGGGGCTTGCCGGTGTGGTGTGGTCGTGCGTGGTGATCGATCCGGCCTCCGCCTTCCCCGCGCCGTGGGCGGTGCTGCCGGTGACGGCCACCGCGCTCGTCGTGGCCGGGGGAGTGGCCGGCGATCCGCGCCACCGGCACCTGTTCCCGCTCACCAATCCGGTCGGCGTGTGGCTCGGAGACCTGTCGTACGCGCTGTATCTGTGGCACTTCCCGGTGCTCGTGTTCGCGGGCGTGCTGCTCCCCGCCGGCGACTGGACGACCGCGATCGTGCTGGCCGCGACGGCCGTCCTGGCCGTGTCGACGTACTACGGCGTGGAGCAGCCCCTGCACCGCTCGCCGCTCCTGCGCCGCCGCGCGGCGGCGCTCGCCGCGGAAGGGGATCCGGCGCACGAGCCTGCGTCGGCTTCCGGGTCCGGGCCGGCAGATGAGCCCGGGCCGGCCTCCGGGCCGGCGCCCGCGCCGATCCCCGAGCCGGCGTCCGCGCGGCACGGCGTCGGAACGACGCGCCCCGCCGGGTGGGTGCCGGGGCAGCGGTACTACCCGGGCCGGCAGCCGCGCCCGGACACGGGTGCCCCGTCGTCCGCGTCGATCGCACCGGCCGCGCCGCGGCCGTCCGCCCCAGCCTCCCCGCCCGCCGCGCCGCGGCCCTCCGCCGCATCCGCCCGCCCGCCCGCGTCCCCACCCGCGGACGTGCGGCGGATCGGGGAGCCCCCGGCGGGAACCCGGGAGCCCGCCCGCCCTTCCCCGTGGGCGCAGTGGCGTGCGCGGTACCGCGGACAGATGGGGATGTCGGCGGCGACCCTCGGCATCGGCGCGATCGTCGTCGTCCTGATGCTGCAGACCGGCTTCGGCTCGCCCGTGATCGGGCCGCTCGTCCCGCCGGTCGCCCACCCCGTGGCGGCCCCCGCGGAGGATCCGACGGCGGCCCTGCAGGCCGAGCTCGCCGAAGCGGTGACGGCGGAGGCGTGGCCACACCTGCGGCCGTCCCTCGACGAGGTGATGGCGGCATCCTCCAGCGCCAATCCCGCGCACGATTGCTTCGACCCCGACGTGCCCGTCGACGCCGGCCGATGCACGTGGGGGGATGCGGATGCCGCCCGCCACATGTACCTCGTGGGTGACTCGACGGCGATGTCGTACGCGCCGGCGTTCAAGAAGCTCGCGGAAGACAGCGGCGGCGCGTGGCGCGTCACCACGGTGGGACTGTACGGATGCCGCTTCACCGACGTGCTCGTGCAGAACCCCGACCCCGCCGTCATGGCCGCCTGCCCGCAGCGCAAGCTCGACGTGCGCGCGCTCGCGGGAGCCGACCCCGCCGACCTCGTGGTGGTGTCCAACGCGTACACGCTGGGCCGCACGGTCGACGGACGCGACCTGTCGCCGGCCGATCTGCTCGCCGCGACGCATGCCGAGCTCTCCGCGTATGGCGCGGGCGGCGTCGTGTACCTCGCGCCGCCGCCCCAGGGCGGCGACCTCGCGCGCTGCTTCTCCCCGGTGACGGGCCCCGCGCAGTGCCTGACGGCGGTCGACCAGACGTGGCGCGACATGCACGCGGCGGCCGAGGCGAGGGCCGCCGACACCCAGGCCCACGCGATCGGCTCGCTCGAGTTCAGCTGCTGGCAGGATGCGTGCCCCGCCTTCGCCGGCGGTCTGCCGATCCGCTACGACGCCACCCACCTCACGGTGCCGTACGCGGAGCACATCACGGGATTCCTGGCGTGGAGCCTGGGCGCGCGGGGGCTCCTCTGAGCCGTTCCCCGCAGTCCCGTCGCCGGCCGAACGTGCCGGAAACGGCATGCACCGGGTATCAGAGGGCGGAACGGTTCGGCAAGCGTGGACGGCCGGTGGCGGGCGGTCGAGTACGCTCCCGCTAGGCTGAGGGGGATTCCGCCCGCATCGACGGGAATTCCGGCTCGTTTCCGCCCCGGGGAGGCAGACGTAGCGTGAGGTCGTTCACATGGCTGCGACGACGCCGTCGGACGCTGATGTCCGCCGGTGTCGTCACCGTCTCCGCGATCGCGGTCACCACGATGGCGGTCGCCTATCAGGGCTTCCCCACCACCGAGGTCGACCTCCACGATGGCGGGGTGTGGATCACCAAGCAGTCCAGCGTGCTGGTGGGGCACTTCAATCATGAGTCCCGCGTGCTCGACGCGGGGCTGCGCGCCGCGAGCGACGAGTACGACATCCTCCAGGAAGGCTCCACCGTCCTCGTCCTGGATCAGGCCGAGTCCACCGTGACGGCGGTCGACCCGGCGATGGTCATGCTCACCGATGCCGCAGACATCCCCGCCGGCGCCAAGGTCGCGCTCGGGGGTCCGACGATGGCCGTGCTCGACCCCGCGTCGGGTTCGCTGTGGGTCGCCCCCGCCCGCGCTGCCGGCGCGTTCACGGTCGAAGGCGTCGAGCCGGTCACCGAGCTGGGCAAGGGCGCCGACGTCGCGGTCGGCCGCGACGGCACCGTCTACGGCGTCTCGGCGGAATCCGGTGAGATCGTCACGGTGCCCGTCACCGCCGACGGCGAGACGGGGGATGCTGCCCGCCGCGGCATCGAGGGCGTCGACGAGAACGCCGAACTGTCGATCACGGTCGTGGGGACGACGGCGGCGGTCCTGGATGCCGACACCGGCACGGTGCACACCACCGGGGGACTGAGCACCGAAGTGGACGGGGGCGAGTCCGCCGTCCTCCAGCAGCCCGCCGCGACCGGCGATGCGCTGGTCCTGGCCACCGCATCCGACGTCGTTCGGGTTCCCTTCGACGGCGCCGAACCCTCCACCACCCCGTCCGGCGCGGGGGAGGGGGCGCCCACGGCGCCGGTGACCCTCGCCGGCTGCACGTATGCCGCGTGGAGCGGCTCGGGTGCGTTCGTGCGCGACTGCTCCGGCGACGCGAACGACCTCACGATGCAGATCGAAGACTTGGAGCCCACCGCGCAGCTCCGCTTCCGGCAGAACCGCGACGTCGTGATCCTCAACGACGTCGTGGGCGGCGCCGCCTGGATGGCCACCGACGCGATGCAGCGCGTGGACAACTGGGACGACATCATCCCGCCCGAGGGCGAGTCGGAAGAGGACGAGCAGACCACGGAGGAGACCGTCGAGACGACACTCCCCGAGCGCACCGAGGTCAACACCCCACCGATCGCCGTCGATGACGACCTCGGGGTGCGCCCCGGCCGCACGACCGTGCTGCCCGTGCTCGACAACGACACCGACGCCGACGGCGACATCCTCGTCGTGACCCTGCCCGACGGCGAGCCCGGGCTGGGCGAGGTGCAGCCGATCCACGACGGCTCCGCCTTGCAGATCGCGGTGCCCGAGGACGGGTCGGGCTCCGAGACCTTCCGCTACGAGATCGACGATGGCCGCGGCGGCACCGACACCGCCAACGTGCGGCTGAACGTGCGCGGATGGGACGTCAACGCGCCGCCCGAACCCAAGCGCGTCACCACGGTCGTCGTCGAGGCCGGCGGCGCGATCACCTACAACGTCCTGCCGGATTGGACCGACCCCGACGGCGACGAGATCTTCCTCGCCTCCGTCGTCCCCGCCGAAGGCGACGAGGCCGACTTCACCGCCGACGGCCGCATCACCTACCGCGCGATCGGCGGCACGCAGGGCCGCAAGGACGTGCCCATCATCGTGTCCGACGGCTCCGAGGTGACCGAGGGCATCGTCCGGTTCGACGTGCGTCCCGCGGGCTCCACCGTCCCGGTCACCAACGCCGATCACGTCGTCGTCCGCGCCGGGCAGTCCGCGACCGTCGCTCCGCTGTCCAACGACACCAGCTCGGGACGGGAGACCCTGCGCCTCACGCGAGTGGACGAGGTTCCGGGCGCCGAGATCGTCCCCGACTACCCCAACAAGACCTTCACGTTCCGCTCCTCGGCGCCGGGCACGTACTACGCGCAGTACCTCGTGGCCGCCGGCCCCAACGCCGTGCCGGGCCTCGTGCGCATCGATGTGCTCCCCGACGCCGACACCGACCTGCCGCCCGTCGCGGTGCGCGATGTGGCGCTCCTGCCCAGCGGCGCCGACGTGCTCGTCAACGTCCTCGCGAACGACAGCGATCCCTCCGGCGGCATCCTCGTCGTGCAGTCGGTGACGGTGGATCCCTCCAGCGGCATCTCGGTCGCGGTCATCGGGCACGAGACCCTGCGGATCACCGACCAGTCGGCCCTGAGCGAGCAGACGCGCATCTCCTACCGCATCTCCAACGGCCAGCAGACCGCGGAGGGCGAGGTCGTGGTCATCCCGGTGCCCGCGCCCGACCAGCTGCGCCCGCCCGTGGCCAGCGACGACACGGCGGTCGTCCGCGCCGGCGATGTCGTCACCATCCCCGTGCTCGACAACGACTATCACCCCAACAACGACACGCTGCGCCTCGCCCCCGACCTCGTGGAGCCGGTCCCCACGGCGGAAGAGGGCACGATCTTCGTGTCGCAGGACACCGTGCGCTTCCGGGCGAGCGATGAGCCGGGCACGGTGTACGCCACCTACGAGGTGGAGGATTCCACCGGCCAGAAGGACGCCGGATACGTCACGATCCAGGTGCTCCCCGTCGACGCCGACACCAACCAGGCCCCGCGCCCCCGCGACATCACCGGCCGCGTGCTGGCGGGGTCGGAAGTGCGCATCCCGGTGCCGCTGGACGGGCTCGACCCCGACGGCGACTCCGTCGAGCTGATGGGCATCGACTCCGCCCCGTCGAAGGGACGCGTCAGCGAGGTCGGCGCGAACTTCCTCACGTACGAGGCGTTCGAGGGCGAGACCGGGCCGGACGCGTTCACCTACCGCGTGCGCGACCGCTTCGGCGCCAAGGCGATCGCCTCGATCCGCGTGGGCATCGCCCCGGCGGAGGCGGCCAACCAGGCCCCCTACGCGGTGAAGGACGCCGTCGTCATGCGGCCCGGCCGCGAGGTGGCGGTGCCGGTGCTGGCGAACGATTCCGATCCCGAGGGCGACGCGCTGACCCTCGTCTCCGACGGCCTCATCATGGCCGACTCCGGCGGCCTGGAGGCGCGCGTGCTGGGCGACCGCGTGGTCGTCACCTCCCCGGGCGAGCCGGTCGAGACGAGCCTGCAGTACACGATCCGCGACGCACGCGGCGCTGAGGCGCGGGCCGTCCTGCAGGTCACCGTGGCCGAAGACGTGCCGCTGCAGCGTCCGATCGCCCGCGATGACCGCGTGCGCCCGTCCGACGTGGAGGAGGAGGACTCCGTCGACCTCGATCTGCTCGCGAACGACGAAGACCCCGACGGCACGGTGGACGCGCTGGAGATCTCGGTGGATGCCGCGGGCGCGCGCGTGCTGGAGGACGGCGTCGTGCGGCTGCCGATCCTCGAAGAGGCGCAACTGGTGACCTACACGATCACCGACCGCGACGACCTCACCGCCTCCGCGTTCATCCACGTGCCGGGCCTGCGCGACCTGCCCCCCGTGCTGATCTCGACCGAGGGGGTTGAGGTTCAGAGCGGAGAGACCATCAGCATCCCGCTGTCCGAGCACGTCCGCGCCGCCGGGGACCGCGACGTCGTCATCACCGAGGCGGGCAAGGTCAGCGCCACGCACGCGAACGGCGCCCCGCTCGTGGAGGACGAGAAGACGCTCGTCTACACGTCGGCCGACGGCTACTTCGGTCAGGACGCCATCACGTTCGAGGTCACCGACGGCACCGGCCCCGACGACCCGGAGGGGCGCAAGGCGACGCTCACGCTGCCGGTCACGGTGCTGCCGCCGGACAACCAGCAGCCGACCTTCGTCAACGGTCAAATGGACGTCGCCCCGGGGGAGGACGCCACCGGCCTCGACCTCGTCGCGCTCACCACCGACCCGGACGAGGGCGACCTCGAGGGGATGCGGTACACGATCGTGGGCGGGTCGCCCAGCGGCATGAACGCCTCCGTCGACGGCCAGACGCTGCGGGTCAGCGCCGACGCCGACACGCGCAAGGGCACCACCGCCGAAGTGCAGGTGCGGATCGACGACGGCGAGACCGATCCCATAGAAGGGACCGTGACGGTGCGGGTGACCGCATCCACGCGCCCCCTCCCCACGGCCAACGACGACGTGCTGCCCGAGGCCGATCAGGGCCGCACGATCTCGGTGCCGGTGCTCGCGAACGACTTCAATCCGTTCCCCGAGACGCCGCTGAAGGTCGTCGCCGCCGCCACCGAGACCGGCGAGGGCGTCGCCGAGGTCAGCGGCGACCAGGTGTCGGTCACGCCGTCGGCGAGCTTCTTCGGCACGATGGTCGTCCGGTACCGCATCCAGGACGCGACGGCCGACGTCGACCGCGAGGTCGAGGGCCGCATCCGCCTCACCGTGCAGGGCAAGCCGGACGCGCCGGGCGTGCCGACGGTCTCGAGCGTGCAGGACCGCACGGTCGTGCTGTCGTGGACCCCGCCGCCGAACAACGGCGCCCCGATCACGGGGTACACCGTGACCTCGACGGCGGGGAACTACACGCGGGAATGCCCCGCCACCACGTGCACGCTCAGCGGGCTGACCAACAACGTCGAGTACAACTTCGTCGTCACCGCCACCAACCGCGTCGGGGAGTCCGACCCGTCGGCCCCCTCGGAGACGGCCCGTCCCGACGCGCGCCCCGACACCCCGGCTCCGCCGACGCTGCGCTTCGGCGACCGCTCGCTGAACGTCGCGTGGACGACCCCCTCGACCCCGGGATCGCCGGTGGAATCCTTCACGCTCGAGATCTCTCCGGCGCCGCCCTCGGGCGTCACGCAGAAGACCGCGTCGGGCAACTCGCTCGTGTGGGAGGGCCTGGAGAACGGCACCGCCTACCAGGTGCGCGTGCAGGCGCACAACCGCGCCCCCGAGCCGTCCAGCTGGAGCGCCTACTCCGCGACGGAGATCCCCGCCGGTCCGCCGACCGCTCCGGGGGCACCCTCGACGACGCGACTGGACCCGGTCGGCTCGCAGGCTCAGCTGCAGGTGTCGTGGGCGGCCCCGAACCCCAACGGCGACGCCATCTCCGGCTACCGCCTCAACGTGCTGCGCGGGGGCAGCGTCATCAACACGATCTCCGTCGGCGCCGGCCAGACCTCGCAGGCCGTCGTGGTCGAGCCGAGCCGCACCGACTACTCCTTCACCGTCGCCGCCGTGAACAAGGCCGGGTGGGGCCCTGACAGCGCCCCGTCCGCGCCGCGGCGCGCGTTCACGCCGCCCGGTGCGCCGCAGGGCGTGAGCGCCTCGACGCCCGGGCCCGACAACTCCATCCACGTCGCGTATCAGCCGGCGGAGACCAACGGCGCCGATCCGGGTGCGGTGCGGTACGAGTACAAGCTCAACGGCGGCGGGTGGGCGCCGCTGAACGGCACCCGGATCACCAGCGGCATCTCCAACGGCTCCGGGTACACCGTCACGCTGCGCGCCGTCACCACGCAGGACGGCACGACGTACGCCAGCCCCGACTCCAACACGACGGCGCAGGTGATCCCCTACGGCCCGATCCAGCCTCCGGGAGCGTCGGCGCGCGGGAGCGGGACGCAGATCGAGTTCGGATGGTCGCCGCCCGCCGCGAACGGGCGCGCGATCACGAAGCTGGAGATCAAGATCGCCGGGGGCGGCTGGGAACAGGTCGCTGTCCGCAGCGGTTCCCGCACGGTGGACTTCGGATACGACCAGAACCACACGATCCAGGTGCGCGCCACGGATGCGGCGAATCAGACCTCGACCGCGAGCGCGCAGGCCCGCACCGCTGAAGCGCCGAAGGCGCGCGCGTGGGTGACCAAGGGCAGCCGCGTGAACAGCGGCGAATGCTCGTCGGCGTCGTGCGCGTACTTCGAGCTGAACACGTCGAACTTCCCGGCCGGCAGCTACAACGTGGTGTGCGTCAGCAGCCGGAGCGGCGAGTTCGCCGGTGGGGGACGCCGCTTCGATGTCCCCCGGAGCGGGTCGATCCAGCTGGGCTGCTTCTACGGCTACCCCGATACCGAGGTCTGGGTGCGCATCGACGGCTGGGGTAACTCCGAGCGGTACACCTGGCGCTAGCACTACGACGACGAGAACGAGGATGACCGCATGACCATGACCCCCGACCAGGCCGCCTGGTTCGAGACCACTTTCACGCGCCTGGTGGACAACGTCGACCGTGCTCTGATGGGCAAGCGCGAGGTCGTCAGTCTCGTCCTGTCGGCGATGCTCGCCGAGGGACACGTGCTGCTGGAGGATGCGCCGGGCACGGGCAAGACGAGCCTGGCGAAGGCCCTGGCCGCCACGGTGCAGGGCACGAGCGCGCGCATCCAGTTCACACCCGACCTGCTGCCCTCCGACGTCACCGGCGTGACGATCTACGACCAGGCCAGCCACAAGTTCGAGTTCCACCGCGGCCCCGTGTTCGCCTCGATCCTGCTCGCCGACGAGATCAACCGCGCCTCGCCGAAGACCCAGTCGGCGCTGCTGGAGGTCATGGAGGAGTCGCGCGTGACCGTGGACGGCGTGGCGCACGAGGTGGGCCGTCCGTTCCTCGTCATCGCTACCCAGAACCCCATCGAGCAGGCCGGCACGTACAAGCTCCCCGAGGCGCAGCTCGACCGGTTCCTGATCAAGACCTCGATCGGATACCCCGACCTCGCCATCGCCGAGCGGATCCTCGCCGGCGCCGCCGACCGCAACCCGTCGGCGAGCCTCCCGGCGCTGATCACCACCTCCGCGGTTGCCGACATGGCAGACCTCGCCGCGAGCGTCCACGCCGAACCCGCCGTCCTGCGCTACATCGCCCAGCTGGCGGAGGCCACGCGCACCGACCCCTCCACCCGCGTGGGCGTCTCGGTGCGCGGGTCGCTCGCGATGGTGCGCATCGCCAAGGTGCGGGCGGCCTCGCAGGGCCGCCACTACGTCGTGCCCGACGACGTCAAGGAGCTCGTGGCGCCGGCGTGGACGCACCGTCTCGTCCTCGACCCGGAGGCGGAGTTCAGCGGCGTCAGCGCCGCGACGGTGATCGCCCGCACGCTCGAGTCGATCCCGGCACCGCAGGCGAGGTCTGCGGCCTGATGACGAGCGAGACGCTGGGCACCACCGTGCCCGCCGGCACCACCCGCACGGAGGCGCTGCGTGAACTCGCCGCGCCGCTGGCGGCGCGCGTGCTGCGCGGGACGCGGGAGGTGCTGAGCGTCGTGCGGCCGCTGGGCTGGGTCGTGTTCGTCACGGCGGTCGTCCTGTGGATCACCGGGCAGATGCTCGGCTGGCACGAGCTCATCGTCGCGGCCCTCGTGCTGACCGCTGTGCTCGTGATCTGCGCCGGGTTCCTCATCGGCCGCACCGACTACGACGTGGGCCTGGACCTCACCCGCACGCGCGTGGTCGTGGGGGAGCGGGCCGTCGGTGCGCTGACCCTCGCGAACACCGGCTCGCGGGCGATCCTCCCCTCCCGCGTCGTGCTGCCCGTCGGCGCCGGCCGCGGCGAGTTCGCGGTGAAGCGCCTGGCCCCGGGTGAGGAGGCCGAGGAGCTGTTCGCGATCCCCACGAATCGTCGTGCCGTGCTCGCGGTTGGACCCGTCAGCGTCGTCCGCGGCGACCCCCTCGGGGTGTTCGAGCGCGTGCACCGCCGCGATGAGCCGGTCGACCTGTACGTGCACCCCCGTACCGTGCTGTTCGACGGGCAGTCGCTCGGATTCCTCCGCGACCTCGAGGGCCTTCCCGCCACCGACCTCTCCCGCGATGACATCTCCTTCCACGCGCTGCGGGAGTATCAGCCGGGCGATGACCGCCGGAACGTGCACTGGCGCTCGACGGCGCGCACGGGAACGCTCATGGTGCGCCAGTTCGAGGAGACGCGGCGCTCCCACTTCGTGATCGGACTGTCCCGGAACCCGGGCGACTACGCCGACGCGGACGAGTTCGAACTCGCCATCTCGGCGGCCGGATCGCTCGGCCTGCGGGCACTGCGCGACTCCCAGCGCGTCGAGGTGCGCGTGCAGGGCGCCGAGCTGCCCTCGGGCACCGGCAAGCAGTTCCTGGACGGACTGTCCGGGCTGTCGTACGCGCGCGGGCGCACGGGGGACATCGTCGATCTGGCCGGGCACATCTCCGCCACCGCCCCGGCGGCCAGCGTGGTTGTGCTCCTGTGCGGCAGCGCCGTGAATGCCGCGCGCCTGCGCGTCGCGTGCGGTCGCGTGCCCTTCGGCGCCCGGGCCCTGGTGGTCGTGGCTGACACGACGGTGGATGCGCCGTCCCTCCGCCGCATCGCCGACGCCGACGTGCTCTCCCTCGGCGCCCTCGACCAGCTGCCCTCCGCCCTCGCGCGGGTGCTCGCATGACCGCGCCCGCCCGCCCCGACGGGGAGCCGCGCGTGATCGGCGGTCTCGAAGTGCGCCGGTGGGCGCTGGATCTGGGGGCGACGACGCTGCTGCTGGCCGTCGGGATCGCCGGTTTCTGGCCGACCTTCGGCGGACCGGCGTACCTGCCCGCCGCTCTGGGCGGACTGCTCCTCGGCCTGGCCATCGCCGCCGGCGCCACGTGGCGCCGCTGGGGCGTGCTCGTCATCGCGGGTCTCACCCTCGCCGCCTACATCCTCTTCGGCACCGTCCTCGCGGTGCCGCATATGGGGCTCCTCGGGTTCATCCCGACACCGGAATCCCTGTGGCGCCTGGTTCTCGCGATCGTGACGTCGTGGAAGGAGCTGCTCACCACCGTCGCGCCCGTGGGCACCGGCGACAGCCACCTCGTGGTGCCGTTCTTCCTCACCCTCGTCGCCGCCGTCCTGGTGGCAAGCCTCGCCCTGCGCGTCCGGCCGGCGGCGTGGGCCCTGGTCCCCGCGGTGGCCTACCTCGTCGCCCAGATCGCACTGGGCACCGTCGAGCCGGCCGCCCCGATCGTGCAGGGGGTCGTCTTCGCCCTCGTCGCGGCGGTGTGGATCGCCGTGCGTCAGGCCTGGCAGCCCGTCCGCGCGGCCATCTCGGTAGGAGAGGGCGGCGAGCCCACCGGCATGCTCGCGCGTCGCCTGATCGCGGGGGCCGCTGTCCTGGCGGTGGCCACCGGCGCGGGCGTCGCCGTCGGCGCGGCCGCGGCGCCCGAGGGCCCGCGCTACGTCCTCCGCGACGTCGTCATCCCCCCGTTCGACGTGCGGCAGTACCCCAGCCCCCTGCAGTCCTTCCGCGGGTACGTGCGCGACTTCGCCGACGAGCCCCTGTTCACCGCCTCGGGCCTGCCCGAAGGCGGCCGCATCCGCCTGGCGACGATGGACGCCTACACCGGAACCGTCTACAACGTCGCCGATGACGGCGCCGGATCCTCCAGCGCGTTCACGCCGGTGCGCAGCATCATGTCGCCCGATGCCGAGGGAACCCCCGCGACGATCCGGATCGAGATCGCGGGCATGCGCGGGGTGTGGCTTCCGGATGCCGGGGCCGTGCGCTCGGTCGCCTTCGACGGGCCGCGCGCCGACGAGCTGCGCCGCAGCGCGTATTACAACGACGCCACCGGGACCGGCGTCGTGACGATGCGCCTCGGCGAGGGCGACGCCTACACGCTGGAGACCCTCCTGCCCGGCGACCCGAGCGACGAACGGCTGGCCGACGAGAAGTTCGCGCCGCTGCGCATGCCCAAGCAGAAGGGCGTGCCGCCGGAATTCGCCGAGATCGCCTCCGACATCGTCGGCGACGCCGCGACCCCGATCGAGCAGGTGCGGGCCCTGGAGCAGACCCTGTCGCAGGACGGGTTCTTCAGCCACGGGCTGGAGGGGCAGGTGCTCTCGCGCGCCGGCCATGGCGCCGAGCGCATCGCGACGCTGCTGCGCGGTGACCAGTGGATCGGCGACGACGAGCAGTACGCCGTCACCATGGCGCTGCTGGCCGGGCAGCTCGGCATCCCCGCTCGCGTCGTGATGGGCTTCTACCCGGAGGAGGACGACGCCGGCGGACTGTTCACCGCGACCGGCGAGACGCTGCACGCGTGGGTCGAGGTCGCCTTCGAGGACTCGGGCTGGGTCGCGTTCGACCCCACGCCGCCCGAAGACCAGGTGCCCACCGACCAGACCACCAAGCCCCGTGCCGACCCGAAGCCGCAGGTGCTGCAGCCGCCCCCGCCCGAGCAGGAACCGGTCGACCTCCCGCCCACCGTGCCCGACGAGCGCGGCGCGGAGGACGAGGAGAACCCGCTGGCGGGCATCCTCGGGCTCATCGCGATCGTGCTGGCCAGCATCCTCGGGGTGCTCACGCTGCTGCTCGGGCCGTTCCTCGTCGTGGGCGCGCTGAAGGCGGCACGCCGTCGCCGCAGGCGCGAGGCCGAGCGTCCGGCCGACCGCATCAGCGGCGGCTGGGACGAGCTGATCGACCGCGCGAGCGACTACGGCACCCCCGTCCGCCGCGGTGGGACGCGCAGGGAGGACGCCTCGGTCGTGAGCACCGCTTTCGATCAGCCGAACGTGTCCACCCTCGCGCGCCGGGCCGACGCGGAGGTGTTCGGGCCGTCCGAGCCGACTCCGGCCGAGATCGAGGAGTTCTGGCACGAGGTGGACGGCATCGTCGGCGGGATGGGGAAGCGCGTCGGTTTCTGGCGTCGCCTCAAGGCCCGCCTGGACGTGCGGTCGCTCCTGGCCGGCACGCGATTCGCGCTGCCCGATCGCCGGGTCGTCCGCGCCAAGCCGGTGCGTTCGGCGCATGCCGCGGCGTCGGATGACGGAACCGACTCCGCCGTGAAGCGCCGCCCGTTGCGCGAACGCGCCACCGCCGTCGGGCAGGGCGCCGCATCGCAGTGGCAGCGCGTGAGGGCCGCGGTGCGCGGCATCCGGTCGTCGCGCGACGAGGGGAGCAGCTCGTGAACCCGGTCGCCGTCCTCACCTGGGACACCGGAGAGCAGGTCGCGGTGTACGGCCGGACGGTGTTCGGCCGCGACCCCTTCGGCGGGCCGTGCGCGACCGTGGTGGTGCGCGACGAGACGCTGTCGCTGTCGCGGACGCACTTCGAGATCGGCGGCGAGCACACCGAGGTGTGGCTGGCCGACCGCTGGTCGCGCAACGGCACCGTGCTCGTGCGCGACGGCGTGCGCACGACCCTCCGCCCGGGAGAGCGCGTCGCGCTGCGCCCCGGCGACCGCCTCGAGCTCGGCGACCGCAGCGCGACCGTGAGCGGGCCGGCATGAGCGGGGCAGGCGACATCGGCCGGCCGGACCCGCCGGTGACCGTGGTGTGGGGCGCGGCGACCGACGTGGGCCGCCGCCGCTCCCTCAACGAAGACGCGTTCCTGGCGATGCCGCCGCTGTTCCTCGTGGCCGACGGGATGGGCGGGCACCACGCGGGCGAGATCGCCAGCGCGACCGTGATCGACGAGTTCGCGCGGCTCGCCGGCCGGGAGAGCCTCACGATCCACGACGTGCAGGCGGCGCTGCGCGCGGCGCGGGGCCGCATCGACGCGCTCCCCGAGGGTGGTGGCGCCGGCGCGGGCACGACCCTCGCCGGAGTCACGATCGCCGACGTCGAGGGGGAGGGGTACTGGCTCACCGTCAACCTCGGCGACTCCCGCACCTACCGCCTCAGCGACGGCGTGCTCGAGCAGGTGAGCGTGGACCACTCCGTCGTGCAGGAGCTCATCGACTCGGGCCAGCTGGACGCCGCCTCCGCCGCGAAGGACTCCCGCCGCAACGTCATCACGCGCGCCATCGGCGCCGGCAGCGACAGCGAGCCGGATTTCTGGCTGCTGCCGGCGGAGGAGGGCGACCGCATCCTGATCTGCTCCGACGGACTGCCCACCGAGATCGATGCCGAGCGGATCGATGCGATCCTCCGCTCCGAGCGCCACCCGCAGGCCGCCGCCGAACGGCTCGTGCGCGAGGCGGTCGAGGCGGGCGGACGCGACAACGTCACCGCGGTGATCGTCGACGCGCTCGCGGTGCGCATCCGCGGCGTCCGCGACGGCAGCGAGACCATCCCGTCCACGTCCTTCGACGAGATCGAGGGCGACACCCTGCCACGCGCGCAAGCGCGAGTCCGAGGAGGACTGCAATGACCGTCGTGCGCTACACCCCCGGTTCCCTGCGCGCCGTCGTCGCCCCGCACGCTATCGCCGTGCTCGGTGAGCCTGCGACGGATGCCACGGCCGAGGCCGTGTGGGAGCAGCTGCACCGCGGCGCAGGCCTGGCCGGCGTCGTCGACGCGCTCGCCGCGGGTGGGCCGCTGTCCGCCCTCCCGCCCTTCGCCGTCGCCCTCGACGAAGACGGCGGGTGGCGGATCGCGGTCCGCGGCGACCTGACGGTGTCGCTGGGCACGGACGCCGCCGCCGAGCGGGTGGACGGCGCCGGGGTCTCCACGTGGATCGAGCGCAGCATCCGATCGGCCGACACACTCGTGATCGGTCCCGCCGCCCCGGTCGCCGCCGCCCTGCCCCTGCGCGACGGCGTCGTCGCGGCGGCATCGGTTCTGATCGCCCGGGAGGAGAACGCGTCCCCCGCTCCCGCCGCGCAGCCCGCGGCCGCGCCGGCCGGGCCGCGCCGCTCGGGCGCTCCCGTCGAGCCGGTGCAGCCGCACAGCGTGGCCGAGGTGCGCCAGGAGGCGGACGCGCCGTCGGTTCCCGAGCCTCCGGCCGCGCCGGCGGTTGCCGACGCCCCGGCCGCGTCCGCAGCCCCCGATGCGTCGCCGACACACCCCACTCCGGCCGCGCCCGAGGTGCCGGCGCCCGCCGCCGCCGTCCCCACGCCGGCGGCGCCCGCCCCCGCGACGGCCCCGGCGCCCGAGGTGCCGGCGGCCCCGGCCGCCGCGGTGCCGCCTCTGGACGAAGACATCGAAGCCACGATCATCCGCGGCCCGGGCGAGGCAGAGGGGGAGTCCGAGGACGCCACCATCACCCTCGAGGAGGCACGCCGGCTCCGCGCCGCCGGGGAGCTGCCGCCGGTCGCGCCGCCGCTTTCGCCGCCCGTGCCCTCCGCCGCCGCGGGGCTGCTGCGGGTCTCCAGCGGGCAGAGCGTGCTGCTCGAGCGCACCGTCATCATCGGACGCCGTCCCCGCTCGACCCGCATCAGCGGCGCCGACCTGCCGCACCTCATCGCCGTGGACAGCCCGCAGCAGGACATCTCGCGCAACCACCTCGAGGTGCGCGTCGAGGGCGACAGCATCCTGGCCACCGACCTGAACACGACCAACGGCACGCGGCTGCTGCGCCGGGGCGCGGAGCCGGTGCGTCTGCACCCGGGCGAGCAGACGATCGTCGTCCCCGGGGACGTGCTCGACCTCGGCGACGGGATCACCGTCGCCGTCGAGGATGTTCCGTGAGTTCGCGCCGCGCGCCGCAGTCACCCCCCGACCTGCCCGGGTTCACGTTCGTCGAACTGCTGGGCTCCGGCGGGTTCGCCGACGTCTTCCTCTACGAGCAGCACCTGCCCAAGCGCAGGGTCGCCGTGAAGGTGCTCCTCACCGAGCGCATGACGAGCGGGTCGATCGTGGAGTTCACCGCCGAGGCCAACGTCATGGCGATGCTGTCGACGCACCCGGCGATCGTCACCATCCACCAGGCCGGGGTGGCCGGCGACGGCCGCCCGTACCTGGTGATGGAGTACTGCTCCCGGCCCAACCTGCAGGCCCGCTACCGGCGCGAGCCGTTCTCGGTGGCCGAGGCCCTGCGCGTGGGCGTGCAGGTCGCGGCGGCCGTGGAGACCGCCCACCGCGCCGGCGTGCTCCACCGCGACATCAAACCCGCCAACATCCTCGTGACCGAGTACAACCGTCCGGCGCTGACCGACTTCGGCATCGCGTCGACGACCGCCGGCGCCGCCGACGCGGGCGGGCTGTCGATCCCGTGGTCACCCCCGGAGGCGCTGGCCGCGGTGCCCACCGGCGACGCGCGCTCGGACGTGTGGTCGCTGGGCGCCACGGTGTACAGCCTGCTGGCCGGGCGGTCCCCGTTCGAGCTCGTGGGCCACCGCAACACCGGCGCGGAGCTCATCTCCCGCATCGAGACGCTGGCGCTGCCGCCCCTGGGCCGGCCGGATGCTCCGCCCTCGCTGGAGCGCGTGCTCGAGCGGGCGATGGCCAAGTCTCCCGCCGACCGGTACGACACCGCACTGGCGTTCGCGCGTGCGCTGCAGAAGGTGCAGATCGAGTCCGCGCACGCCGTGACGCCGATCGACATCCTCGACGACGGCACGCCCGACGGGGTCGTGGACGACGAGGATGACGGCCTCACCCGCGTCCGCGGGGTCGTGAGCATCGACCCGGAGACCCACCCCGCCGCCGGCCCCACGCGGCCGCCGCTTCCGCGGCACGACCAGTGGGCGCCCGAGGCGGCGACCGGCCGCGCCGTCGCCGACGACGCCACCCGCGTCCGGCCGCCGTCGGTGATCCCGCAGGCCCCGGCCGCGCGCATGTCGGCCGCACCTCTCCGGCCCACGCATCCGGCCGGTCCCGCCGTCCCGCCCCCTGCTGCGGCCGCGCCCGGCGGCGCGAGCGCCGGTGCGGCGACGTACACCCAGCCGACCCCGGATCTGTCGGGCGACCCGGGCGCGCCGGCTCCCGAGGCCGCACCGCCGGCGTCGCGCCGCGGACTGTGGTTCGCCGTCGGCGCCGGCGCGTTCGTCCTCGTGATCGCCGTCATCCTCGCCCTCTCCCTGCCCACGGTCCTCGGTGGCGGGGGCGAGCCGACGCCGACGGCGGCACCCACCGACGAGCCGATCGATGTGATCCCCGTCACGGCGGCGCCTCCGGCCGATCTCACCGGCACGGTCACGCCCGAGGGCGTCGTCTTCACGTGGGTGAACCCCGACCCCGCGCAGGGCGACGCGTACCTGTGGGGTGTCGTGGAGCGCGGAGGCGGCGACACGGCGCTGCAGTCGGTGTCGGAGACCACCGTCACGGTGCCCGCCGACCCCTCCGGAACCACGTGCGTCGAAGTGCTCATCCGCCGCGCGAACGGGCAGGCCTCCGACCCGGCCACCGCCTGCGCCCCCTGACCCCATCCTTCCCTCCCCTCCCCGCGGCCTCAGCAGGCCGGGACTTCGGCGCGGCTGCATCCAGATCGGGCGTTCGGGCGGAATAACCCTGTGGACGCCCGCTCACCCCCGGTCGGGTGCCGCCATCGAAGGAGCTGGAAGATGAACAAGACGCTGCGCCTCACCGTCGCCCTCGCGGCCGCCGCGGGTCTCGCGCTCGCCGCCGCCCCCGCGCACGCCACGGGAGGCTCCGCCCCGTCCGGGACCATCGTCGACGTCGCCGTCGGCGCATCCGGCGGCGGCACTCCCGACGGCAACCCGTGGGACTACGACCTGCTGGTGCAGGCCGTCGTGGCCACGGGGCTCGATGCCACGCTCGCCGACACCTCGACCGCGTACACGGTCTTCGCACCGAACGACCGCGCGTTCCTGCGCCTGGTGGAAGATCTGACCGGATCCCGTCCGGCGTCCGAGGCCGATGCGCTGGCGGCGATCACGTCGACCTTCACGACCGAGCAGATCACCACCATCCTGCTGTACCACGTCGTCCCGGGTCAGAAGCTCGGTCCGATCCGCGTGATCACGTCGAAGTCGCTCACGATGGCCGACGGCGGCACCATCCAGCCGCGCGGCATCACCCTGCGCGACGAGTCGCCGGCGCTGAAGGACCCGAAGCTCGTGCCGTGGGCCATCGGGATCCCCGCGACCAACGGCGTGATCCACACCATCGACCGCGTGCTCGTCCCCGCCCTCTGATGCTGGGTGTCCCGCGGCGCCCGGTCCGGGCGTCGCGGGGCAGGGTTCGCGCAGTACGGAATGCCCGCGGCCGCATATGCGGCGCGAGCAGGGGTAGGGAAACCCCGAACGAGGCGTCGGGAGAACTCGGGGGCGGTGGCGCGCCCCCGGCTCTAGCGTGGGGACATGACCTCGAACACCGCTGCGGCGCCCGCGTCGCCTCCCGCACCCGCGACCGGGCCCGCACCCGGGTCCCCACCCGCGGACGGCCCCCGCCCCGCCGCGGCCTCCGCCGTCCGCTCACCGGTCGCCTCCCCCGTGCGGGTTCTGGTCGCTCTCGCGCAGCTCGCCGCGCTCGGGGTGGTCGGACCGGTCGTCTTGACCGTGCTGATCACGCTCCTGAGCACGGGGATCGGCACGGCCGTCGTCCTCGGGATCGGTCTGCTGCTGCTCATCGGCTTCGTCTACGCGCTGTGGGCCGTGGCATGGCTGGAGGCGGCACGGATCGACGGGCTGTACCACGTCGGCGTTCCCGCGCCGGCGCTGCGCCGCCGTCCCCGTCCCGGATTCGGCGGCGTCCTGCTCATGTTCTGGCGTCAGGCGATCGATCCGGGCGTGTGGCGGGGCATCGCGAACTTCGCCATCGCGACCGCGCTCGGCCTCGTCACGATCCTGCTGGTCGCGGTCCTGGTGTCGGGCATCGCCCTGACCCTGTCGCCGCTGCTGGCCGGTGAAGGCGTCTCCCGCCTGTGGGGCTGGGACCTGGAGCTGCCCGCGACGTGGGCCTTCGTGGTCGGGCCGGTCATGGTGGCGCTGTCGGCCGCCGCGCTCATCGGTGTCGCGATCCTGCACGGCGTGCTCTCGCGCCTGATCATGGTGCCTTCTCGCGAGGCGCAGCTGGCCGCGCAGGCCCGGCAGTCCGCCGAGCAGCGGGCCGGGGCCGTGCGGGCCGCCGACGTCGAGCGCACCCGCATCGAGCGCGACCTGCACGACGGCGTCCAGCCGCGCCTCGTCTCCGTCGGCATGACCCTGGGCCTGGCGCGGCAGAAGATCGACGACGACCCGGCCGCGGCCACCGCGCTCATCGAGGAGGCGCACACCTCCACCAAGGCCGCCATCACCGAACTGCGCCAGCTGGCCCGCGGCATCCACGCATCGGTCCTGGACGACCGCGGTCTGGATGCGGCGCTGTCGGCGCTCGCCGCCCGCTCGCACGTGCCCGTGCAGCTGGACGTACGCATCGAGGGCCGGTGCGAGCGCAGCGCCGAGGCGGCGGTGTACTTCGCCATCGCGGAGTCGCTCACCAATGCCGCCAAGCACTCCCGCGCGAGCGCCGTGCGCGTCGTGGTCCGCCGGCGCGACGACGGGACCCTGTGGGCCCGCGTCGAGGACGACGGCATCGGCGGCGCACGGATTCTGCCCGGGGGAGGCCTGGACGGCATCTCCAACCGCATCGTCGGCGCGGGCGGCACCTACCGCCTCGACAGCCCCCACGGCGGCCCGACCGCTCTGGAGGTGAGTGTGCCGTGCGCATTCTGATCTGTGAAGACAGCGTTCTTCTGAGGGAGGGGCTCGTCCGGCTCCTCGTCGACGCGGGGCACGACGTGGTCGCCTCCCTCCCCGACGCCTCCGTCCTGGACGAGACCGTCGCTGCGACCGCCCCCGACCTCTGCATCCTGGACGTGCGGCTCCCGCCCACCTACACCGACGAGGGCATCCGCGCCGCCGCCCGGCTGCGGTCGCAGCATCCGGAGCTTCCCGTCCTCGTCCTCTCGCAGTACGTCGAGGAGCGCTACGCCACCGACCTCATCGGGGGAGGCGGCGGCGCGCTCGGGTACCTGCTGAAGGACCGGGTCGCCGATGTGGCCGAGTTCCTCGAGTCGGTCGCACGCATCGGCGAAGGTGCCACCGTCCTCGACCCCGAGGTCGTCGCGCAACTGCTCGGCCGGCGCAGCCGCGACGAGCGGATGCAGCGGCTGACCGAGCGGGAACGCTCGGTGCTCGCCCTCATCGCCGAAGGCAGGTCGAACCAGGCGATCGCCGCGACGCTGTTCGTGTCGGAGGCGAGCGTCGAGAAGCACATCACCGCGATCTTCCAGAAGCTCGGGCTCGAGCAGGACGAGTCGGGGAACCGGCGCGTGCAGGCCGCGCTCGCCCACATCGAACACGGCGGATCCACGCCGCAGACAGGAGCAGGACGATGACCAGCACGCTCACCCCGCCGCCGCTTCCCCCGGCCGCCGAGCCGGTCGGACCGCGCCCCAATCGCGACGCCGCCCGGGTGATCACGATCCTCGTCGCGCTGCTCGGCGCCGGCGTGCTCGTGGCCGTCGTGTGGAGCGGCATGCGTGCGAGCATGGCCTCCGCGTTCGCGTACACCGGCACCAGCAGCATCGAGGTGGACCGCGTGAGCGACCTCGACATCGAAGTCGGTGCCGCCGACCTCACGGTGCGCTTCGACGACGTGACGGAGGCGACCCTCGACGTGCGCAACTCCACGAACGGCGAGTGGACGCTCCGGCACGACGGGCAGACGCTGCTCGTGCACAGTCCGCGCGTGATGTGGGGGTCGTGGTTCGGCAACGGCAACGGCCGTGCCATCCTGACCCTGCCCGCCGAGCTGGAAGGCTCCGACGCGCGGCTGTCCGTCGGGGCCGGCTCCCTCACGGCCGACGGCGCGTTCGGCGAGCTGGATCTCGGCATGGGTGCGGGCGAGATGACCGTCACCGGCAGCGCCGACATGCTCGTCGCCGACGTCAGCGCCGGCCGGGCCGACATCGACATCGACGGTGTGCGGGAAGCCGATCTGCAGGTGAGCGCAGGCGACCTGTTCGCACGCCTCGGTGGCTCGGCCCCGTCGGAGGTCCGCGCCACCGTCAGTGCCGGATCGCTCCAGCTGACCCTCCCCGACGACGTGTACGACGTGCGTTCGGACGTCTCGGCGGGCGGGTTCGACAACGGCCTGCGCACCGCGTCCGACGCATCCGCCCAGGTGTTCGTCGAGGTCGCCGCCGGCAACGCCCGTCTCCTCGCCGACTGACTCCGCCCCCGCCGCCTCCGCGGCCCCGAAAGTGCATCGACTCGGCCAGAGTGCACCGTATCCGGTGCACACTCGCCGGGTCGGTGCGCTTTCGGCGAGAGGGTGGGCGTCAGCGGCCGGTGTCGTAGAGGTGGCGGCCGCCGTGGCCGAGCACCTTCACCACGACGCCGCGCGCGTGCAGCTCGGAGACGGCGCGGGTCTCCTCCTCCAGCGTCGTCCCGAGGGCGTGGACGTTGGCGACCACGAGCACATCGCCGCGGCCCAGCGTCGCGAAGAACCGCGCGAGTCGCTCCGACCAGTCCTCGAGCGTTTCGGGCGAGGGATGCCGGAAGCCTTCGATGGGCACGCCGAAACGGGTCAGGTCGTCGCGCTGCTGCACGACCGACGGCATGCCAGGTCGCGACACCACGAGCCCCACCAGGCGCGCGCCGGCGGGGCGGGCGAGCCACCAGTCCCGGTCGCGCTGGAGCTCGGTGAAGCACTTGGGGCATTGGGCAGCCGGATGCGGCAGATGCAGCGGGCTCGTGTCGGCCCGGGGTGCCTGGGGCCGGGTGTGCGCGATCTCGGCCATGTCTCGCATGTCGCTCATGACACCTCCCGCCCTTCTATTGTGCCTGTTTCCGGCCCGCGGCGAGGGGTCAGTCCTCACCGTCGAGCCGCAGCTCGAGACTCAGCTGGTCGGCGTCCAGTTCTGCGAGGGCCTGCCGCAGGGCCGCGGTGCTGAAGCGCCCGTCGCGCGACACCGCCACGAGGCGCTCGCGCATCACCGCGATGAGTGCGACCCGCAGTTCCAGCAGCTCGCGTGCGCGGGCCGTCTCGTCCTCTTCCGGCTCGCGTGTCAGCCGTGCCGTCACGTGCCGGGCGACATCCTCGGGGAACGCCCCGCCGTCGCGACGACGCACGCGCCCGGCGGCGATGGCCTCCGCCGCGGCGGCCTGCAGTTCGGCCCAGAGCGACTGCTGATCGTGGCGGGACGGACGGTCGGTCCCCTCGCCCGACAATCCCAGCCTGGCCACCAGCCACGGCAGGGTGAACCCTTGCAGCGTCAGGCTGAGCACGGCGACGAGGAACGCGACGAAGACCAGCAGTGACCGGTTGGCGGTCTCGGCCGGCAGGGTCTGTGCGGCCGCGAGCGTGACCACGCCCCGCATCCCCGCCCACACGATCACCGTGCCGTGGCGCCACCCGAGGGGGGAGTCGCGGTAGTAGTCCAGGTCTCTCATCATTCGCGTCATGCGTCCGCGCATCCACGCGAGGCGGCGCCGCAGGCCGCGCACGCGGGCTTCGGCCGCCTTGCCGGAAGCATCGGCGGTGTCGGCGGGGAGGCGCCGGTTGAGCCGGGCCTCGAGGTCGTCCAGACGCTCGCCCGCCGCATCCGCACGCACCCGGCGCCGCGGGTGGCTGCGCCGGCCCTGCGCCCAGATCAGCACCGACACGTACGCCGCTCGCACAGCCAGCGTGATGCCCAGCGCCGCCAGGGCCAGGGATGCGGCGTACCAGACGCCCTCGTGCTCCTCCACGTTCGCGCGGACGATCTCCTTCAGTTCCAGTCCCATGATGAGGAACACGGCACCTTCCAGCAGCAGCTCGACCGTGCGCCAGTTCAGGTGGTCGCTCATGCGCTGCTCTGGCGTGAAGCGACGCGCTGCGCCCTGCCCCGTCACGATGCCCGCCATGACCGACGCCACCAGGCCGGAGCCGCCGAGCGCCTCGGTGGGGAGGTACGCGAGGAAGGGGACGGTGAAGCTCAGGGCGGTGTTGGCCGCCGGATGCGCCACCCACTGCCGCACGCGGAGGTTCACCCACCCCATTCCCGCTCCCAGCGCGAGGGCGATCGCCACGGCCCAGACGAACGCCCACACGGTGTCGCCGAACGCGAAGCCGCCCGCGATCGCCGCGACCGCCGTGCGCAGCAGCACGAGCGCCGTGGCGTCGTTGAGCAGGCTCTCGCCGTCCAGCATCGTCACCACGCGGGGCGAAAGTCCCAGACGTTTCGCGATGGAGGTGGCGACCGCATCCGTGGGGCTCAGGATCGCGCCGAGCGCGATGCCCAGGGGCAGGCCGATGCCGGGGATCAGCAGCGTGAAGACCACCCCCAGCACAACGGAGGAGAGAACCACGAGCAGCACCGACAGGCCCGCGATCGGCCCGAGATCCCGGCGGAACTCCACGGCGGGCAGCTGGACGGCGGCGGAATACAGCAGCGGCGGCAGGATCCCGACGAGGATCCACTCGGGGTCGATCTCCCACGCCGGGACGAACGGCAGCACGCTCACGCCCAGGCCGATGGCCATCAGCACGAGAGGCCCCGCGACGTTCACGCGCGGAGCCAGCGCCGTGGCCAGGGCGATGACGACGACCGCGACGACCACGACCAGGAGCGTCTCCAGCACCCTCAGAGCATAGGGCGGCCCCCGCGCGCCGTGACCGGGTCCTGTTCACCGCTACGGTGAAGTCATGAGTTCGAAAGGACACCGAGCGTGAGCGCGCCGGCCCACCTCGACGACATCCTGTATCCCCCGCTCGAGCCGTACGAGACGGGGATGCTCCTGGCCGGCGACGGCCAGCGGCTCTACTGGGAGCAGAGCGGCAACCCGCAGGGCAAGCCGGTCGTCTACCTGCACGGCGGCCCGGGGGGCGGCTCCAGTCCCTGGCAGCGACGCTTCTTCGACCCGGAGAAGTACCGCATCATCCTGTTCGATCAGCGCGGATGCGGCCGGTCGACGCCGCACGCGAGCGATCCCACCGCCGACCTGCGGCACAACACCACGTGGCACCTCGTCGCCGACATGGAGCTGCTGCGCCGCAATCTCGGGATCGCGCAGTGGCAGGTGTTCGGCGGATCGTGGGGGAGCACCCTCGCCCTCGCGTACGCGGAGGCGCACCCGGATGCGGTCAGCGAACTCGTCCTCCGTGGCATCTTCACCCTCCGCCGTCACGAGCTGGAGTGGTTCTACGAGGGCGGCGCGTCGGCGCTGTTCCCCGACCTGTGGGACGAGTATGTCGCCCCCATCCCCGTGCTCGAGCGCTCACGCATGATCGAGGCGTACCACCGGCGCCTGAACGATCCCGACCCTGCCGTGCACGGCCCCGCCGCGCTGGCGTGGACCCGCTGGGAAGCCGCCACCGTCACGCTCGTGCCCGACGAGGGGTTCATCGCCGAGATGAGCGACCCGGCCACGGCGACGGCGTTCGCCCGCATCGAGAACCACTACTTCGTTCACGGCGGGTGGCTCCGGGAGGGGCAGCTGATCGAGGACGCCGTGCGCCTGCGCGGCATCCCCACCGTCATCGTGCAGGGCCGGTACGACGCCTGCACGCCCATGATGACGGCGTGGGATCTGCACCGGGCGTTGCCGGAGGCCGAGTTCGTCGTGGTGCCCGACGCGGGCCACTCCGCGACGGAGCCGGGGATCGCCCGGGCCCTGCGCGGGGCCGCCGACCGCTTCGCCTGACCCCGGCGACGGGTCAGGCGCGGAAGGCCTTCGCGAGGGTCGCCGCCAGACCCACGGGGCTCCCGCCCGCACGGAAGCGTGTGAGCCCCTCGCTCACCTCTGCACCGGTGCGCGCCGTGACGAACCACGGCGGCTTGGGCAGCACCGTGAAGGTGCCGCGGCCGCGCACCGCTGCGGGGATCATGCGGGGGAAGGGGCGGAACGGCCCGCGCATCACGGAGCGCTCGACCCGGTCGAGCAGGCGCGCGTTGTGCACGACGCCGATGCCGCTGCCCACGTGCTCGAGGGTGCCGCCGGGGAAGGCGCCCCACGACAGGCCCGGCACCGTGAACATCGCACCGGTCCACGCGTTGACCGCGATGCTGCCGTAGCGCAGCCCGGCGAGCGCGTCGTCGAGGCCGTCGCCGAGCTCGGCCTCGGTGGCGGGGTCGATGAGCACGTTGGCGCCGAGGGTGCCGGTGAGCCGGTCGTTGGCGTGGGCGACGGCGGCGTCGAGGAAGGCGCGTCCGGTTCCGGGGAGCGCCAGCACGCCGAGCACCGGGGCGAAGTACTCGGTGGTCTGCACGGCATCGGCGGCGGCATCCCGGTCGACCTGGACGATCGCGCGCGTGCCGTCCGCCGACCACGTCGCGTCGGGGTAGGCCTCGGCCACCGCGGCGAGGGTCTGGCTGCTGCGGGGATACCAGACCGTGCGGGCTGGCGCCGCGGCATACGCGGTGCGCAGTGCCGCGAGGAAGGCGCCGCGCTGGGGCCAGTCGGCGCTGAGGAGGACGACCTGCCCGGCGACGCAGTTGTGCCCGCTGTTCTGCAGGCGCATCGTGACGATGTGCTCGGCCTGGAAGCGGAGGTCGGCATCGCTCCACCGCCCCGGCACGACGATGATCGGCGACACCCCACCGAGCTCGGCGGTGATCGGCACGCTCAGGGCGGGGTCGCCCGCGGCTCGGCGGCGCGCCGCATCTTCGCCGGTACCCCACACGATCGTGTCGAAGGTCGCCGCCGACCCGGTGATGTGCACGTGCGAGAAGGCCGGATGCTGCGTCAGGTACGCGCCCACGTCGCCGCCGCCCCGCACGATGCGCAGCAGGCCCAGTTCGATCAGCGGTGCGAAGGCGCGCTGGAACACCGGGACGAGGGCGTCCTGCGTGGGGTTCACCTTCAGCATGCAGACGCGGTTGGCCGAGAGCAGCTCGTACAGCACGTCGAGGACCGGGATGGAGGTGACGTTGCCGGCCCCCAGCACCAGGCCGATGCCGCCCGAGCGCGTGGGCGTGCGCTGTCCCAGTCCCGCGGCGGCGACCGCCTCGGCGCGTGTCACCCCGGGCTCGAGCCACACCTCGCCGCGGAATCCCGACAGCAGTACGCGGTCGATCGGCTCGGCCGGGAGTACGTGCGCGCGGATGCGGCCGCCGGGGGCGTCGGTGAGACGCACGCCGTCGAGGGGGCTGCGCTCGCCGGCGAGGGCGCGCAGCGTGCGCACCGCAGCATCCAGCGCCGTGAGGGTCGTGTACGGGCCGCTCAGCCACTCCTCGCCCCGCAGCGGTGAGCCGGCGGGGAGGGCCTTGGAGACGGCGGCGGTGAGTGCCCAGTCCTCGGCCGCGGCGCCCACGGTGTCGCGCAGGCGCCCCAGCAGACGCGCCCGCTGGTCGAGGCCGAGGGTCGACCACACGCGCGAGCCGGTGGTGAGGGCCTCGAGGTCGGCCTCGATCTGCTCGCGCGGAGCGTCGGGGAGGATGGCGGCGGGCTGCTCGAGGGTCACGGGAGCTCTCCTTCGGTGGCACCCAGCATAGGCGCGGCCCCTGAAGGGCGTCCGATCAGGCGGCCTGCAGCAGCCTCGCGACCGCGCCAGCCCCGGCCAGAAATCCGGTGAGGTTGCGGTCGGCCAGCGGCGGCTGCAGGATGACGCGGGTGGCGCCGGCGGTGAAGTAGGGCTCCAGCGCGGCGGCGACCTCCTCCGGCGCGCCCGCGACGGGCGCGGCACCGTCAGCCGGGTCGACCGGTGCGGAATCGCTCGCGGCCGGATCGCTCGCGGCCGGCGGAGCATGGCGGGGATCGAAGGCCGCCTCGACGAACACGACGAGCTCGTGCGGTCCGGGCCGGTCCGCCGCCGCGCGGCCTTCCCGGGCCAGGGCGAGGGTGCTCGCCACGCGCTCGGGTGTGCTGCCGGCCGGGAGTACGGTGCCGTCGCCGACCTCCCCCGTGAGGCGCACGGTCTTCGGGCCCTCCCCGGCGACCATGACCGGCGGCGGGTCGGCCGGAGGCCAGTCGAGCCGGACGCGGTCCAGGGACACGTAGCGGCCGGAAGCGCTCGTCTCGGCGCCGGCCAGGAGTGATCGCAGCGCGGGTACGTACTCGCGCATGAGACCCAGGGGCGAGGCCACGCGAGCGCCGATCTGCTCCATCCACGATTGCACGCCATGCCCGACGCCGGGGATGAGGCGGCCGGGGAACATCCGCTCGACGGTGGCGATCTCCATCGCCGTGAGCGCGACGTTGCGCATCGGCATGGGCGCCACACCGATGCCCACGCGCATCCGCGTCGTCCATGCCAGGACGGCGGAGGCGGTGGCGAACGCCGACTCGCGGAAGCAGTCCTCCCACAGCCACAACTCCGGCACGCCGGACTCCTCGGCGGCCTGCGCGGCGTCGCGCAGCGCCTCAGGCGGGAAGTACGGGGTGAAGATCGCGCCGATGCCGTTCATGCGCTCACTCTGGCACGGGCCGCCGACGCGCGGGTCAGATGAGGGCGAGCTCCCGGAGCTTGGTTTCCACCTCGGCGTTGGTCGGCTCGACGTGGTGGGAGGCGTCGGGGTAGACCACGACCGGGATGTTCGTGCGTCCGGAGATCTCCCGCGCGACGTCGGCCGCGGCCGGGTCGGCCTCCAGGTCGACGTACCGGTACGTCAGGCCGAGCTCGTCGAGCTGGGCCTTCGTGCGGCGGCAATCGCGGCACCAGTCGGCGCCGAACATCGTGACGGGATCAGTAGAAGACATGCCTTCCACGCTAGGGGAGCGCCGATGGGAGACCCCTGGGCGCTCAGGCGGCGCGTTCGTCGGCGGCGACCGGCGCTGCGGCGGCGGGCGCAGCCGCCCCGGCACGCTGTCGCTGGGGCGCGTAGACGATGAGGGCGTGGAAGACGAAGCGCACCACGAAGGCGGCGACGAGGGTGAGCGCGGCCGCGACGACGCTGGGGATGTGCGTGGCCTCCACGATGACCCACAGCACCGGGATGCGGATGACCGCCTCAAGGTTGTTGAACGTGAAGGACTTCAGGAACCGGTGGCGCATGAGACCGGAGTCGGCGCGCATGTCGGCGAAGACGAGGTACTCCAGCAGCAGGAAGTTGCTGATGATCGTCACCTCGCTGGCGATGATCGCCGCCCACACGTACTCCATGCCCAGGGCGATCAGCGCCCACATGATCGCGAGGTTCGCGACGGCGCCGACGCCTCCGACGACCGCGAACGCTGACATGCGCCCGAACCGCAGCATCGTCAGCTGCGCCAGGAACCGCACCCCCTGGGTGAACGAGGCCTTGGATGCGCCGGCGTGCCGTTCGGCGAAGTCGAAGGGCACTTCGGCCAGGCGCAGCTGCCGGCGCGCGAGGATCTCCAGCAGGATCTTGAACCCGCGCGGGCGGAGCGTGTCGAGGTCGATGGCCGGACGGTGCAGCAGGAAGAAGCCCGTCATCGGGTCGGAGCATCCATGGAGCTTTCGGGGGAACATCGCCTTCGTCAGCAGAGTGGAAAGGCGCGACACCGCGGTGCGCACCGCGCCGGCCAGGCCCTTCGAGGTGCCCCCGGAGATGTAGCGCGACGCCACCACCACGTCGACGTCGCCGCGCGCGGCCCGGGCGAGCAGCTGGGGGATGACCTCGGGTGGGTGCTGCAGGTCGCCGTCCATCACGACGCACCAGTCGGCGCTCGCCGCCTGCACTCCGGCGACGACGGCGCCGCCGAGCCCGCCGGCGGCCTCGGTGCGGTGGATGAGCCGCACCGGTGCGTCGCTCTCGGCCGCGGCCGCGCGGATGATGTCGGGGGTGTCGTCGGTGGAGTCGTCGACGAAGATGACCTCGTACGCGGTGCCGTCGAGGGTCTGGGCGAGCCGGCGCAGCAGTTCCCGCACATTCGGACCCTCGTTGAAGGTCGGAACGATCAGGGACAGGTCCATGGGAACTCGCGATTCGGTCAGGGCTCTCAGCCTAATGCGCCCACCTCGCGCCACCCCGAGAGTGCATCGACTCGGCCAGAGTGCACCGGATCCGGTGCCGTCTCGCCAGGATGATGCACTCTCGGCGCAGGGCCGGATGTGTGGACGGGTTCCACCGTGGGGAGGGACCTATCGAATACCTAGCGAAATCAATCGATTAACGATAGCCTGAGCGGCATTCCCCGAGTGAAGGAGTCGCCATGGGCACCGTCACCATCGTGCTTCTGCGGATCGTCATCGCCCTGTCGCTGGTCGGATCGGTCCTGGTCCAGACGGTCATCGTGCCGCTGATGTGGGCGGACCTCGCCGGGGAGCCGCTGTGGGGGCGCATCACGCTCGTCGTGCTCGCCGTACTCGGCGTCGGCACGCTGCAGGTCTTCGCCGTGTGCGTATGGCAGCTGCTGACCCTCGTGCGGCGGGGGGCGGTGTTCTCGGATGCCGCGTTCCGCTACGTCGACGTCGTGATCGGCGCCATCGCCACCGCATCCGCGCTCACCTTCATCCTCGCTGTCGTGCTGGCGCCGGGGGAGGTCGCGCCCGGGATCGTGGGACTCATCTGCGGCGCGGCCCTTGTCTTGGCCGGGATGGCGCTGCTGGTCGTGGTTCTGCGGCGGCTGCTGGCGCAGGCGATCGACCGGGAGGACGAGGCGCGCGGGCTGCGCTCGGAGCTGGACGAGGTGATCTGATGCCCATCGTCGTCGACATCGACGTCATGCTCGCGCGGCGCAAGATGAGCGTAGGCACGCTCGCCGAACGGGTCGGGATCACCCCCGCCAACCTCGCGGTGCTCAAGAACGGACGCGCCAAGGCCGTGCGGTTCTCCACCCTCGATGCGCTCTGCCAGGCGCTCGAGTGTCAGCCGGGCGACCTGCTGCGGTGGGAGCCGGCGGATGCAGGGGAACGCCTCCCCGATGCATCCCTGTCGGACGAGCGGTGAGAGCGGGGCCGTCAGCTGTCCTGTGCCTCCTCCTCGGGAGGCTTCCTCGCCCACCAGCGGTGCCGGGCGACGCGCGGTTCGCGCTCGCGTGGCAGGATGCCGTCACCATAGGCGGCGCTCATCGCGCTGGTCCAGACCGCGTTGCCGTCACCGTGTGATCCGAAGTCGTCTGCGGCGGCCATCGCTGCTCCTCTCGCCCGTTCTGTGCGCAAGGATCCGCCGGGGTCGGCGGGCACGGCACGGGCTTGACAGTCGCGCGTCGACCGCCCTCATCGAACGGATCCGGATCGCGATGTCGATTCCGCTCCGCGCCGTTCGACGCGATAGTGGAGGGGCCGGATCGAGGCCCTGCAACGAAGGAGAATCTCATGGCCAAGTACATGCTGATCATGCGCAACAGCGAGTCGGTCGAGAACTACGAAGACATGGACTTCGAGACGATCATCAACGCGATGGGCGCCTACAACGAGTCGATGCTCAAGGCCGGCGTCATGGTCGGCGGCGAAGGGCTCACGGATGCGTCGCAGGGTTCGGTCGTGGAGTTCACGGGTGAGGCGCCCGTCGTGACCGACGGCCCCTACGGCGAGACGCACGAACTGTTCAACGGCTACTGGATCCTGGAGACCGCCACGAAGGAGGAGGCCGTGGAGTGGGCGTGCCGCGCGCCCCTAGGGCCGGGCAACAAGATCGAGGTGCGCCGGGTCACCGACGAATCCGACTTCGCGGACTACGCCGACAACGAGTACATCCAGAAGGAGAAGGAGTGGCGAGCCCAGGAGGCCGCCGCCGCGGAGTGATCATGGCCGAGGACATCCACCGCACGGTCGACGGCGTCTGGCGCATCGAGAGCGCGCGCATCGTCGCGACGCTCACTCGGGCCACCGGCGACGTCGGCCTTGCGGAGGACCTCGCTCAAGAAGCGCTCGTGGAGGCGCTGGAGAAGTGGCCCCAGACCGGCGTCCCCCGCAACGCCGGCGCGTGGCTCACGATGGTGGCCAAGCGTCGCGCGATCGACTCGTGGCGACGTCGCGCCGCGCTGGACGAACGTCATCGCGCGATCGCCCACGCGCTCGCCGAGACCGCCGAAGACGAGTGGGAGCCGATCGAGGACGATGTGCTCCGCCTGGTGTTCATCGCGTGCCATCCGGTGCTCTCGCGGGAGTCGCAGATCGCCCTGACGCTGCGGGTGGTCAGCGGACTGTCCACGCAGGAGATCGCACGGATGCTGCTGGTTCCGGTGCCGACGGTGCAGGCGCGCATCACCCGCGCGAAGAAGACGCTCGCGGCGGCGCGCGCACCGTTCGAGACGCCCGAGCCGGCGGAATGGGCGGCGCGGCTGGCGGGGGTGCTCGGGGTCGTCTACCTCGTCTTCACCGAGGGGTACGCCGCGACCGTGGGGGATCTGTGGATCCGGCGGGAGCTCGCCTCCGAAGCGCTGCGGCTCGGACGAGTCCTGGCGGGCATCGTGCCCCGCGAGCCGGAGGTGCTCGGGCTGCTCGCCCTGATGGAGTTCCAGGCGTCGCGATTCTCCGCGCGCGTGGCGCCGGACGGCTCGCCCGTGCTCCTGGCGGATCAGGACCGGACGAAGTGGGATCGCCCCCAGATCCTGCGCGGGCGCGTCGCGCTCTCGCGCGCGGACGCGCTCGGACGAGGGCGCGGCCCGTATGCGCTGCAGGCCGCGATCGCGCAGTGCCATGCCACTGCCGCGAGCGTCGACGAGACCGACTGGGAGCGGATCGTCCTGCTGTACGAGGCGCTCGGCCGCCTGGCGCCGAGCTCCGTTGTCGCACTCAACCGGGCGGTGGCCGTCTCGATGGCGTGGGGGCCGGATGCCGCACTGGAGATCGTGGACGCCCTCGCCGACGCCGCCGTCCTTCAGGGATCGCACCTGCTCCCGAGCGTGCGCGGCGAGCTGCTCGCCCGCGTGGGTCGCACCGCGGAGGCACGCGCCGAGCTGCTCACGGCCGCCGCCCTGGCGACGAACGCGCGGGAGAGCACCGTGCTCCGGGCCAAGGCGCAGCGCCTGGCGCCCTGACCGTGCGTCAGAGCGTGTAGCTGATGCTGAACATCCACTTGCGCGCGGCACCGGCGTACAGGCAGCCCTCGCCCGCGTAGATCTTGCCGCCCTTGCGCAGGATGTGCGTACGCCACGAGTTCTGCGCGTAGACGCAGTCCGCCTTCTTGTGGATGCCGTCCACCGCGATGCGATGGTCGGCGGCGACGGCGGGTGCCGCAGTGACCACCGTCCCACCCGCCATGACGGCGGTGGCGATCGCGGCGGCGGCGAGGCGGGACTTCCAGCGCATGAACTCTCCTTCATCGGGGTGTTATATACGAAGCGTGGCATGAGCGGCTTCCGCTTCTCAAGAATCGGTGTTTCGGCCCCTGGCCCCTGGCCTCCAGCCTCCGATCGTCCTACAGTGCGGGGACAGCCCGATCACAACCCGTCATCCAGGGGGCCACCGTGTCGTTCCAGGCATACCTTGACAGCATCGAGACGAAGACCGGCCTCACGCCGCGGCAGTTCGTCGAGCAGGCCCATGAGCGCGGGTTCGGTCAGCAGACGAAGGCCGGCCCCATCCTGGAGTGGCTGAAGAACGAGTACGACCTGGGGCGCGGGCACGGCATGGCCCTCGTGCACGTCATCACGAAGGGCGACCGCATCGATTCGAAGCATGTCGGCTCGGGCAGCGCCCACAGTGACGACAGCGACCGCCTCTGGCTCGACGGGCAGGCCACTCGCCCGTCCGCCTGACGCGCCGCCGCCCGACCGCCGCAGGCGGGATAGCGTGAAAGGCATGCCCTCGACTGCGTTCTCCTCCCTCGACGAGTACATCGCCCTCCCGCGCATCGAAGCGCTCGCGCTGTCGCCCGACGGCCGGCGCGTCGTCCTCACGGTCGCAACGCTCACGAAAGACCGCACGGCGTACGAGCGGTCGCTGTGGGAGGTTCCGGCTGAGGGAGCCGGCGCCCCCCGGCGCCTGACCCGTTCGGCCAAGGGGGAATCCGGCGCGGTGTTCACCGCGGACGGCGATGTGCTGTTCATCAGTGCTCGACCGGACGCCGAAGCCGAGGAAGACGGCGAGTCGGGTCAGCTGTGGCTGCTCCCCGCCGGTGGCGGAGAGGCGCGGCCGGTCACGCGCCTGGCGGGCGGCGTGGGCGGGATCGCGGCCGTGGCCGAGGCATCCGCTCGCCTGGTCCTGTCGGCTGACCTGATGCCGTCGGCCCAGACGCTCGAAGACGACGCGCGGCTGCGCGCGGACCGCAAGAAGCGGAAGGTCTCCGCGATCCTGCACGACACCTACCCCGTGCGGTTCTGGGACCACGACCTGGGCCCGGCCCAGCCGCACCTGCTCGCGCTCGACCTCGATGCCCTGGCCGACACCATCGACTCGGTGGCGGAAGAAGACCCAGCGGAGGACGGGGAGGGCGAGGCGGATGCGGCGACGCCGTATCCGTCCACGCTCCCGCGGCCGCGCGACCTGACCCCGCACCCGGGCCGCACCGCCGACATCGCCGGCGCCGCCCTCACCCCGGACGGCACGACGCTGGTCGCGTCGCTGCAGATCCCCGAGGGGCGCGACTCCCGCCACATCCTGGTGGCGATCGACACCGCCACCGGGGAACGCACAACGCTGTTCGATGAGCGCAGCACGGACGTGGAGATGCCCGCCATCAGCCACGACGGCACGATGCTCGCCTTCGTGCGCTCGGGCTTCGGGTCGCCGGAGGGCCCCGACGACCAGGAGCTGTGGGTGTCGGGCATCGACGGCTCGAACCCGCGGCGGCTGGCGGAGGGGTGGGATCGGTGGCCGACCGCCCTCGCCTTCGGCGCGGACGACTCCGCCCTCATCGTGACGGCCGACCAGGACGGGCGCGGCCCGATCTTCCGCGTGCCGCTGGACGGCGGCCCCGTCGTGCAGGTCACCTCCGACGAGTTCACCTACACCCATGTGCACGTCGACCGCGCGACCGGCGACCTCGTGGCGCTGCGCTCATCGTGGATGGCGCCGCCGCACGCCGTGCGGGTCGGCCGGGACGGCGCCGTGACCGCGCTGGCGTCGCCGGTCGCGCTCCCCGAGGCGGCCGGGTCCATGACCGAGGTCGAGGCGACGGCGGGGGACGGCGCCCGCGTGCGCGGCTGGCTCCTGCTGCCGGACGGCGCCTCGGCGGAGCATCCGGCTCCGCTCCTGCTGTGGATCCACGGCGGACCGCTCAACAGCTGGAACGCGTGGAGCTGGCGGTGGAACCCGCAGCTGGCCCTCGCGAGCGGCTACGCGGTGCTCCTCCCCGACCCGGCGCTCTCGACCGGCTACGGGCTGGACTTCATCGCCCGCGGGTGGAACAGCTGGGGCGGCAAGCCCTACACCGACCTCCTGGCGATCACCGACGCTGCCGTCGCCCGCGACGACATCGACGAGACCCGCACGGCGGCGATGGGCGGATCGTTCGGCGGCTACATGGCCAACTGGGTCGCCGGCCACACCGACCGGTTCCGCGCCATCGTCACGCATGCGAGCCTGTGGGCCCTCGACCAGTTCGCCGGCACGACCGACTCCTCGGCGTACTGGCAGCGCATCTTCACGCCCGAGGCGATGGCCGAGAACTCCCCGCACCGGTTCGTCCGCGACATCCGCACTCCTCTCCTGGTGATCCACGGCGACCGCGACTACCGCGTGCCGATCGGGGAGAGCCTGCGGCTGTGGTCGGAGCTGAACGAGCACTTCGGGGCGGACGACGGGTCGCTCGTGCACCGGTTCCTGTACTTCCCCGACGAAAACCACTGGGTGCTCAAGCCCCAGCACGCCGTGGTCTGGTACGAGACGGTGTTCGCCTTCCTCGCCCAGCACGTGCTCGGAGAGTCCGCGGAGGTGCCGGATGTCCTCGGCTGACCCGCGCGTACTCGACGCTCCGCCGCGCGACGGCCTCGACATCCGCCTCGTCGCCGTCGACATGGACGGCACGCTGCTCGACGGGGAGGGCCGGCTGCCACGCGGTTTCGACGCGCTGCTGGAGCACATGCTCGCCCGCGGAATCCTCTTCACGCCGGCCAGCGGCCGGCAGTACGCCACGCTCCGCCGCGAATTCGGCGCATCCGCCGACGACCTGGCCTTCATCGCCGAGAACGGCACGATCGTGATGCGCGACGGCGTCGAACTGTCGAGCGACGTCATGGACTCCGCGTTCGTGCAGCACGTGCTGGCGCGGTTGCGGGAGGTCGCCACGCGGCACGACATCGGCGTGGTCGTGTGCGGCAAGCGTTCGGCCTACATCGAGCGGCGCGATCCGGCGTTCGTGACCGAGGCCGAGCGCTACTACGCCGAGCTCGCGCGGGTCGACGACCTCACGAGCGTGGACGACGACGTGCTGAAGGTGGCGGTGTACGCCTTCGAGAGTGCCGAGGAGTCGGTCTACCCCGAGCTCGCCGACATCGCCGCCAGTCATCAGGTCGTGGTCTCGGGCCGGCACTGGGTCGACATCATGAACAGCGACGTCAACAAGGGCACGGCCCTCCGCCGGCTCCAGGAGACGCTCGGCATCACGCGGGAGCAGACCGTCGCGTTCGGCGACTATCTCAACGATCTCGAGCTGCTGGATGCCGCGGCCTGGTCGTACGCGATGGCCAACGCGCATGACGAGGTCGCCGCGCGGGCCCGATTCCGTGCGCCCGCGAACACCGAGTACGGCGTGGTCACCGTCCTGACGGAGCTGCTGGGCCCCTGACGCGGGCGCGGTCCGCCGAGCCTGCTGGTTATGCTGCAGCGGATGGACCTCTTGCGGCTGGCGGGCGCGGCCGGCGTCGGCAAGTCGACGACGGCATGGGCGATCGCACAGCGCCTCGTGGCCGAGGGCGTCGCATCCGGGTTCGTCGATATCGACCAGCTGGGCATGTGCTATCCGCCGCCTGCGGGCGACCCGGATCGGTGGGCGCTCAAAGAGCGTGCGCTCACGGCGGTCGCCGGCGAGTTCGCGCGTGCGGGAGTGGCTCGGCTGGTCGTCTCGGGAGTCGCGTGGCCGGATGACCCACCGCCGACGATCCCCGGGATCTCCGTGCACTCCGTGTGGCTGGATGCCTCGGAGGAGACCCGGCGCGAACGCCTCGACGTGCGGCGGAACGAGCCGGAGCAGGTCGAACGGTCCCTCGCCGCCGGCACCGCGGAGGCGGCACGAGTCCATCCGGCCTGGGAGCGGGTCGACACCGAGAGACGGTCGGCTGCGGCGACCGCCGAGGACGTGCTGGCGAGGTGGCGTGTCACCGCGATGCCCGGCGAGAGCGCCGAGCCCGCCGGCCCGGACGCGGGGTTGGGAGGTGGCCGCGTCCTGTGGATCACGGGCCCGCGGCTGGCGGGCGCCTCGCGGATCGGCTGGGAGGTGGCGACGCACGACTGGGAGGCGGGAAGGCACGTGGGATTCGCCGATGTCCGTCAGCTGTCGTTCGCGTGGAACGCTGATCGACCGGTCGGCCTGGCGAATCTGGCGCGCGTGCAGGCGACCTTCGAGCAAGCGGGTGCCCGGCGGTTCGTCGCGGTCGCACCGTGGGAGATCGAGCCGGAGGCCGTGCGCGCGGCCCTGCCCACGTCGGAGGTCGTCTTCCTCCGGCTGAGTGCTCCCGATGCCGAGCGACGTGCGCGCGCCCTGTCCCGCCGTGACGAAGGCGGTCCGCTGCTCGCGGGCGACGACATCCTGCACGCCTCCGATGCCGTGATCGCCCGCATCATCCACACGTCGGGCGCTCGGTGGAAGGTGCCTCCTCGTGACGAGGAGCAGATCATCGAGGTCGGTGATCTCTCTCTCGCGGACGCCGTCGCGGCGGTGCGGCGCAGCAGCGGTTGGTGAGAGGGCCCACCAAGGACCTCGCTCCGCCCAGGGCACCGCGCTACCCTCGGCCATGGCCTTCGACGATGTGGTTCGCGTTCTGGATGAGACCCGCGTGGTCGCCGTCATCACCCGCCGCGCCGACGGCACGCGTGTCGCGACCCCCATCTGGGCGATGGTGGTGGACGGCGTGCCGTACCTGCGATCGGCCTACGGGCCGTCGTCATGGTGGTACCGCCACGTGCTCGCCGGGCGTGACGTGGAGTTCGCGCTGGGGGACGGCAGGATCGCCGAGCGCGACCGTCAGGCCGCGCTCGAGCTGCCGTCCGAAGCCGTGGCGGTCGAGTCCGTCCCCGAGGACGACCCGATCCAGCGCGACATCGACCGGGTGCTCGACGCGAAGTACGCCGCCGAGCCCGACTCGATCGCCGCGATGAAGAGCCCGGAGGCCATGGGCTGCACACTGCGCGTCGTCGCCCCCTGACCCTGCCCGGGTGGGTTCGCGCCCGGCCTTCCTCGCCTGAACTCCTCAAGAGTGAGGCGCCCCGCGTCGTTTCGCCCGGTTGTGGGCCCGAATGGGCGGGACTTTGAGGAGTTCGGACGGTGGTGAGGCGGTGAGGCGGCCGGACGCGGGCGCGTCCGGGACCTGTTGTCTCCCGCCGGCCTCGGACTTCGACTCTCGCCCGAACTCCTCAAACTCGATCCCATCCGCGCCATTTCGGCGGGTTGTGGCCGGATGGGGCGCAACTTCGAGGAGTTCGGGACGGTGATGACCCTGTGAGGTAGCCGGTCGTGCCGGAGAGAGCGGGCAGGGTGGCGCCGACGGAGGCGAAGGCGGAGATCGGGCCGCCGCGGCGGATCGACCCGTGATCCGCCGCGGAAGCGGTGTCAGCCGCCAGCGAGCCGTTCGACGATTTGGGCCAGCTCCCCGGTGCCGTCAGCCAGCGACTCCAGGATGTCGAAGTGGTTGTTCTCCCTCACCAACACATCTACGGGGTGTCCGCTTGACGAGACCATGGCCGCGAAATCGATCGACTGGCGCTCGAACTCCGGCGTCTCGTCGTTCCCGTACGCGACGACGAGCGCAGGGACTACGGGTGGCGTGCTGAGGACGCTGATGTCCTCGGCTGCACTCTCGTCCAGGTGCAGGTCGGCGTTGAGGAAGGTGTGAACGAGTGGGCGAAGGTCGAAGACCCCGCTGATGGGCAGCGCGCCAGCGAATGGTTGGCGAGGAAGCCCGTACTCGCCGGCCCAGTCAGCCTGCATCAGCGTGGCGACAGCGTGGCCTCCTGCCGAGTGGCCCGATATGACGATGCGGCGGGCATCGACACCGTAGTCCGCGGCATGCGTGAAGAAATGCGCGTAGGCCGCGCGATGCTGGCGGACGATTTCGGCGACGCTCACGCGTGGGCACAACGCGTAGTTCTCCACTGCCACAACGAAACCCCGCGCCGCCAGGCCCCGGGCGACGTAGCTCCAGACCTTGCTCGTCGTGGCCTTCCAGTAGCCGCCGTGGATGAAGAACAGCGCGGAGCGGGGGCCCGGGGTATCCGTCTGCGGGAGAAAGACGTCGTACGTCTCATCGAGGGTCGGTCCGTAGCGCACGTCCAGCAGACCTCGGGCTTCGTCGCGGTACGCGGCGCTGCGCGCGACGAAGTCGTCGGCATACGCGCCGAAGTCGGGCACTGTCGCCTCGATGTCGTAGGCGCGGTTCAATTCGTCCACGCTCGTGAAGTCGCGGTACAACGGCGTGCTTCCGGTCATTCCTTGCTCCTTGAGTAGGGGGCGGATCAGCGTAGGAGCCGAGGAGCCCCATCGGGACGACGCGATCGATCGTTCTCGCGAAGATTGAGCTCCGCGATCGAGTTGCCACTGGGGGAGAGCCAAGAGCTGTGCCGTAGAGCGACTTCGGGATCGTGGCCGGGGATGATTCTGCTCGTCTCGCCCTGCAGCTCCTCCTGGAGCGTCTGGTACAGGCTGATCAGGTTGAAGGTGTTGCCCTGCACGTAGCCGGGCGCCCACATGCCTTCGATGTTGGAGTACCAGTACACCGTGTCTCCGGCGGCGACGAAGGGGCCGTTGCGAGTCTGGATCTTGAACCACTGCGATCCGAAGGTGTGCGAATCCCTTGCCAAGCGGGCGGTCACGCCGGGAAGGAGCTCCTCGTCTCCATGAACGAAACGGATCCGTCCGTCGGCGATGCCCTGGGCGGCTTTGGCGAGATCGAGCGGGTCGAAGGAGGAGAAGATCCATGCTTTCTGTTCTTCGGTGGTCATGTGGTTGGCCAGGTCCACAGCCGACGACCACCCCGTGAACTCCTCGTACTGCACATAAAGCTGCGCGTTGGGGAACGCCTCGAAATTGCCGACGTGGTCGAAGTGCATGTGCGAGACGAGGATGACGTCGACGTCTTCGGGGCTGATCCCCACATGCCCGAGCACCTCGGTAGGGCTCTCCCAGTTCGAGAATGCGTAGCGCTCGAGCCAGTAGTCGTTGCGGAATCCGCAGTCCACCAGTGCGACGTGCTGCTTGCCCCCGACTTCACCGCCGATGAGCAGGGTGTAGAGCATCGGGATGCGAATGATGCCCCTGTTGCTGAACAGGCCGGACCCTCCGAAGAAGTCGTGCGGCATATCCGCGTGGCAGTACTCGAGAGACCAGATCGAGTAGTCGGTATCGGCTGCTGCCGGGAACTTCGTCGAACCACTGATGTTCATGACACTCCTTCGTGTCGTCGGCTCCGCCTCGTGGCGTCGCGCGGGCATGTTGGGTGGCGTGATGCCCAGGCCGCTCAGGCCCGCGGCAGTAGGGGCGTCGAGCGGCGTCAGGAGACGGCGTCAGACGGCGGCGATCGCGTCGACCTCGATCGTGGCGCCGTTGTACAGCGAGTAGACGCCGATCACGGTGCTGGCGGAGGGCTCGGGGGCCCGCACGATGCGGTCGCGGGTGCGCCGCCAGGTCGCGAGCTTCTCCTGGTCCAGGTGGGTGATGTACACGTTGACGCGCACCACATCCTCGTACGTCGCCCCCGCCGCCGTCAGCGCGCGCTCGAGCTCGCCGTACGTCAGTTCGATCGCCCGCTCGAAGCTCTCCGGCACGGAGCCGTCCGCTTCGAATCCGACCTGGCCGGAGATGAAGACGAGGTCGCCGCTCGTCACGCGCGTGCTGTCGGAGATCCCGGGCACGGTGGGGGAGGCGGTACGGCTGATGCGGTCGTTGGTCATGAATGCTCCTTGGAGGGGTTTCGATCGGATGCGGCGGAAGAAGCGGTCAGTCGCCCCGCCCGTAGACGGCGTAGAACGGCACGACGGTGCGGGGGAGGGCGGCGTGCTCGTTCAGCACGAACCATTTGCGGTCATGGTAGACGAGCGGATGCGGTGACCTCTCCGGCGTCTCCGCGCGCGGCTTGGCCTCGATGGCCTCGACCACGACGAGGGTCGAGCCGTGCACGTCCAGCCGTTCGATGACCCGTCCGCGCAGCCACGCGTTCGCGCGCGGGTAATACGGCTCACCGGTCGGCAGCCGGCCCCACTCCACGTCGTCACCGAAACGCTCGACGCCGCTGCGGGCCCCGAGCTTGGCCAGCTCGACCTGATCCGAGGCCAGCAGGTGCACGACGACCGTCTCCGCCCGGCGGATCGTCGGCGTGCTGGAGGAGCGACCGGATGCGGAGAACACGAGGGTGGGCGGATCGATGGCGACGGATGCGACCGAGCTCACCGTCATCGCGACCGGACCGTCGCCGGCGTCGGCGGTGATGATGGCGACGCCGGCGGGGTGGTGGCGGAACGCGTGCGTGAAGTCGCCGGCGGAGATCTGCGGCTCGGAGACGGTGGAATTCATCGTGAGCTCCTCTCGGAGGGGTGCCCGCCGGTCAGACGATCGGCAGGACGAATCGTGCGTCGTCCTCGCGGCCGAACAGCACCTTGCCGTAGGCCTCGAACCCGCTGGCGGCGAGGGTGTGGCCGTGACGGCTGGCCGTGGCCTGGTCGCGCCACACGCGCTGGAGCGGGGCCGACTCGGCGAAGCCGGCCGAGCCGTGGGCGGTCATCAGGTCGTTGATCATCGTGGTGATGGTCTCCACCACCCACCCGGCCTTCGCGCGCATCTCGATCCGCTCCGCGTACGGCGCGTACGTGCCGTTGGCGGAGCCGTCGTAGATGCGGTCGGCCAGCTCGCGCGCGACGAGCTCCGCCGCGTCGAGCTGAACGGCGGCCTTGGCGATGGCGCTCTGGAAGACCGCTGAGTCCGCTTGCTTCTCGTAGCCGGTGTACGCGATCGCCTTGCTCTCGGCCTTGGAGATGACGTAGTCCAGCGCGGCGCGGCCCATTCCCAGGTGCGGGCCGATGAGCTTCATGAACAGGGACGGGACGAAGACCGTGCGGTAGGTCTGCTCGTCGTTGCCACCCAGATACCCGCCTTCGACCGCGGCCGTGAGGGGGAAGACCCGATGTGCGGGGACGAAGACGTCGTCGGCGATCTGCATGACGCTGGCGGTGGACTTCATGCCCGCGACGAACCAGTTGTCCTCCATCGACAGCTCGGAGGTGGGGATGAGGGCCAGGCCGGCGTCCACGACCTCACCGGCCTCGTTCTTCAGCGGGATCCCCAGCAACGACCAGTCGGCGTGCAGGCTCCCCGTCCCGTATCCCCACTTGCCCGTCACGCGGTACCCGCCGTCGACGCGCTCGGTGTCGGAGGTGGTGGCCAGGACGATGGAGATGAAGGAGTTCACGCCCTTGTCGGTTCCCCACACGTCCTGTTGCGCCTGCTCGTCCATGAGCGAGACGACCCATGCGCCGGAGTCGAGGATGCCGTGCACCCACGCGATGCTGCCGTCGCCGCGGCCGATGGCGCGGGCCACCGCGTGGCACTCGGCCGTGTTCGCGCCGAGCCCGCCGACGCTGGTCGGAGCGGAGATGCTGAATGCGCCCGTCGCCGCGACGGCGTCGAACGCATCCTGCGGGATGCGGCGGTCGCGGTCTGCGTCGCGTCCTCCCGCGGTGAGCGTGGGACGCAGTTCGTCGATCTGGTTGACGATCGTGCTGATCTCGGGACGGAGTGCCGTGGCTGCCATGAGTGACTCCAATGTCGACGCCGAAGTGTTAAACAGAGCGTGACATTGAGGGGTCACTATGTCAATGCACAGTGAACACCGAATTCAGCGTCAATCGAGGTGGTCGAACCGACGCAGCACGTTCAAGGGATTGGCGGGCGGATGCGGCCGCCAGCGCCCGCCGTCGGCAGCAGGCTCCGCCTCGAGCCCCGCGCCGTTGCGGTCCATGACGAACCACACCCCGCGGGCCGGCGCGGTGCTGCGGTTGAGATAGAGGTGCGGCCGCGCGGACTCGAACTGCAGAGAGTCACCGGGTCCGAGGACGTACTCGTCGAACTCGAGCCGGAGGATGAGCTCGCCCTCCAGGATGAAGGCCTGCTCGAAGCCGGAGTGCCGGGTGAGCTTGCCCGTCGGGGAACTGGAGGCGCCCGCCTCGTATGTGACGAGGAGCGAATCCGTGCGGCCATCCGGGCGGCTGGCGAGCCGCTCCCAGCGGACGCCGTCCTCCATCTCGATCATCGGATTCTCGCTCGCGCGCTGCACCTCCGGGGTGAGAGGGGGTGCGGCGGCGAAGCTCGGGACGCTCGTGGTGCCTTCGATCCCCAGCAGTTCGTCGGCCGAGACTTCGAGCAGGCCGGCCAGGGAGTACAGGGTCGCCACCGACGGGCGGCTCTTCCCTGTCTCGACCTGGGAGATGAGGCTGGGGGAGACGCCCAACTGCTGCGCCACCTTGCGCAGGCTCACGCCGCGCGCTTGCCGGATGCGGCGGATGCGCTCGCCGATGTTCTCTGCAGTGGACATTCGCTCTCCCGCTGGGCCTACTGCACCCTACCGCGCACCAAGACGGATGTGTAGGAATACTTAACACCACGCCACCGGGTGTAGTCAGGTCTCGTCGACCTCCGCGACGTGGATGCGCCCGCGGAGGAACGGCAGCGCCGGCGCGCGATAGACGAGCGATGGCCGGTCACCGGGATCCAGGGAGAACTCCGCCTGGCCGAACCGCCACGCGCGGTTGAACAGGTACGCACCCACCGTCACCGAGCGGTCGGCGGGAACCTGCCACGTGCCCACGCCCCACTGTGCCGGCTGGCCACGCCCGGCGATGACGAGCGTGGGCCGAACCCCGGCGTAGAGCGCGAACCAGGGCTTGCGCAGGCTCAGCTGAATGCGACGCGTCGCCTCGTCTCCATGACTCACGTGTGCATCGACTCCTGTCGCATCCTCGGCATCGCCGCGGGTGTGACGACGGCGCCCCCAGCAAACATAAGCGCTGCGGTGCGCCCAGGACGGGAGGGCGCTCTTGGGCTATGCCACCGAAGCGGGCTCCGCGACCTCGAGTGCCAGCAGGACGGCGACGACGCCGAGGAGGCCGCCGGTCGCACGGCGCTGCCACACCGTCCACACCGGTCGCGCGGCGAGGAAGGCGGCGATCGATCCGGCCGCCAGGATGATCGCGGCGTTGACGGTCAGGCTGACGGCGATCTGGATGCCGCCGAGGAGGAAGCCCTGGAGGGCGGGGCTGCCGGCGGAGGGGTCGACGAACTGGGGGATGAGCGCGAGGTACATCACCGCCGCCTTCGGGTTGAGCAGGTTGGTCACCAATCCCATGCGGAACAGCTTCGCCGCCGAGTCCCTGCGCAGCCCCCGTGTCTCGAACACCCCCCGCCCGCTCGGCTTCAGCGCCTGCCACGCGAGATATGCCAGGTACGCCACGCCGGCGGCCTTCAGGCCGATGAACAGCCACGGCACCGCGACGAACACGACGGCGAGCCCGGTGCCTGCCATCGTCAGGTAGACGAGGAACCCCGTACCCGTGCCGGCGAGGGACACGAGCCCGGCTGCGCGCCCCTGGCTGATGCTCCGGGAGACGAGATAGACCATGTTGGGGCCGGGCGTGAGAACCATCAGGAGAGCGGCCAGCGCCATGCCGCCCGCCGCCGCGAGCGATACTCCGGTTCCGAGGATGGTCATCGGTGGCTCCGGACAAGTGCAGGAGGGGTCTGGTGGCTCATCTGGCCAGAGTGCTGTAATGCCCTTATGCACCTCAACCCTTACGGCGAGTACGCCGTACTGATGGCGGCATCGTTGGCCAACGACTGGCCGGACGATCGCGAGGGCATCGTCGCCCGCACGCGCGAGTTCGGCATGACGATGGACTTCCTCGCCGGCGCCGACGACCTGGCGGCGTCGCGCGCCGTGCTGGACGAGTGGCTGCGCGTCGTCGACGAGGTCGACCCGCACGCCCGCGCGGCACTCCTGAACGCCGCCCTGGCGGCAGCATCCGCCTACCCCCGCCTGACCGACCACAACGGCGAGGGCTGGCACCTGCACTACCGGGATGCCGATCAGACCCTGCCCCACGTGCTCGCGGCCGTCATCAGTGTCGGCACCGCCCTGCACCTGACCACGCGGGGGATGCACCGGCTGCGGCGTTGCGCGGCGGGTGACGGATGTCGCAACGTCGTCGTCGATGTGACCCGCAACGGCAGGCAGCGCTACTGCTCGGTTCGCTGCGCCAATCGCGCCGCGGTCCGGCGGCACAGGGCGCGGGGCCCGATCAGCGCAGCGTGACGGTGCGTTACCGCGCATCGTGACGCCGCGTTACCGGCGGCGAGCGCCCGGCGCGATGCGCGACCTACGCTCGCGGCCATGACACTTGCTGACACCATCGTCGTTCCCGAGACCACCTCCGCCGACCGCGCCGCCCGGCTCACCGCAGCCGGCACGGCGTGGGGCGAGCGGATCGCGACCGATCCCCGCAGCGCCCAGCTGACCTACCGCGTCAGCGGTGAGGGGTCGGGATCGGTCGCGACCGTCGTCCGCGCCGGAAAGCACCAGTTCTTCGTCGACGAGCCGGCCGCGCTGGCCGGCGACGACGTGGGCGCGAGCCCCGTCGAGTACGCACTCGCCGCACTGATCTCCTGCCAGGTCGTCGTGTATCGCCTCTATGCGCAGGCGCTCGGCATCCAGGTCGACGACATCCGCGTCGAAGCCGAGGGCGACCTCGATGCGCGGAAGCTCTTCGGCGTCGACGAGTCGGTGCGCCCGGGGTTCACGGGCGTTCGCCTGCACGTCACGATCGACGGACCTGAGACCGAGCGGCGGTACGACGAGCTCAAGGCCGCCGTGGACGAGCACTGCCCCGTGCTCGACCTCTTCGCCAACCCGACCCCGATCACGGTCCGGGTGTCCAAGGCCTGACACAGGTGGGGTCGACCGTCACCGGTCATGCGTCAGGCCGTGTGGTCGTCCTTGGTGCGCACCTCGATGTGCGAGCCGGCGACCCGGGTGAACCTCACCTGCATCCACTCCGCCCAGCCGCCACCGGGCTGCCGCGTCTCCCACACCGCGCGCATGGAATCCGGGGCGTCGAAGGTGAGGATGGCGCGGGCGTCGCCGGCGTCGTTGAGGTACCGGCCATGCTCGTCGAAGCTTCCCACCGCGTGCTCGACGGTGCCATCGGCGTCGAAGGAGGTCTGATCGAAGGTGTCCATCGATGCTTCGCGAGGCGTGAAGAATTCCATCGCCTCTTTCCGCGCGCCGAAGATCTCAACGTCCACCCGATGGACCATCTGCCGGGCTCCGGGGAACCATTCGTAGACATCCCAGCCGGCCCACTTGTGGCCGCCGTGCTCGCTGCCGCCGACGATGATCCCCTCGGTCCGCCAGGTCCCGACCAGCCGGTCGAGCTGGTCCTGCAATGTCGAGTCGCCCGTCATCGCACCACCACAGCACGGCGGGCCAGCCCGCACAAGGGAGACGCTCAGATCGTCATGTGCGAGCGGCGCCACGACCCGCCCGTCCGCTCGTAGATGACGCGCGTGTGGTGGCGATCGGGTGCGCCCTGCCAGAACTCCACGTGCTCCGGTTCGATCCGCCAGAGCACCCAGTCCTCGGGCGGGATGCCGGCTCTCGCCGACGCCGACCGAGCGGCCAGGTCGGCGGCGCTCTCCTGGCGCGTCGCCTCGGACACCGGGCCGCGCACGCGCACCGAGCGCACCACCGGCTGCCACCAGAAGTTCAGCGCCGCCACCGGGTGGGCAGCGAGCTGAGCGCCTTTGGCAGAGGAGCGCCGGCCGGCGACAGCCCAGCCGATCGGCCCGACGTCTTTCAGGAGGAGCGTGCGGGCATCGGGTCTGCCGGCGGCATCCACTGTTGCCAAGGTGGCGGCATGCGGTTCGGCAACGCCCGCGTCCGCGGCATGGAGGATCCACGCCAGGAACAGCTCAACCGGATCGTCGGGCAGCGCCGCGACATCGAACGGGGGCGCGGTGCCCACGAGTGAGCCTTGCGCTCGCAGCCATTGCGCCATGCTGCCCGGCCGCGTGGACGTCACGTTCTCGTCGCCCGTACCCGTCATGCGTTCACCGTGTCGGGCTCGAGCCATCCGCGCAAGCAAGGAGGCGGCCACGAGAAGGCGCTTTGCCGCCGCGTCCGTCACGCGACGGCGGTCGCCTCCAGCTCGAACGAATCACGACACCCTGTGTCAGGGCTTCCGGGACAGTTTCCACATGCGGCCGGATCGTTTGGTCTCACTCGTGCTGCTGCTCCGGTGGTCGCTCGCGGGGCCGGTTCATCCACCGGCGGGTCGAGAGCCAGCGACGCTGTGATCTGTGGCGGCGCCGACGCGTGCGCGCCATGCTGGGTGCATGCTGACCGTCCTCCTCCACGGGCGCGGCGGCTCGGAGCGCGACATGCAGCCCATCGCTGCCCGTCTCCCTGGTCGCACGCTCTGCCTGCGTGCCTCTCACGTGAGGGGGAAGGGCTTCGGGTGGTTCGACTGGCGGGGCCGGCCGCCGCATGTCGACGAGGCGACTGGTCCAGCGGAGGAGGTGCTGCGCGTCATCGAGGACGAGGCGGCGGACGACGAGCCCGTGACGGCGATCGGGTGGTCGGAGGGATCCACCCTCATCGTCGAGGTCATGCGGCTGCGGCCCGCGAGGATTGCGAAGGCTGTGCTCGGCACGGGTTTCCCCGTGGCTGGCAACCGGCTCACCGACCTCGAGTTGGCGCGCCTACGGCCGCCCACCTACTGGGTGACGGGTGACTCCGACGGCGTGATTCCGGCGGACGCTGAGGGAGCGGAGTTCCGCCGGTTCCTCGACGAGCACACCGCCCTCCACGCCACGGTCCTCACCGGTGTCGGGCACGAGTTGCGTGGAGGGATGAACGAAGCTCTCGTCGCCCGAGCCCTCGCCTGACCCCCCTCAGACGGATGCGGCCGCGCGCCCGATCTGGAGCACCTGGCTGGGCAGAGCGCAGCATGACCCTCCGGCGGCGTCGAACGCGCCGGCCCCGCCGCACACCCCCGTATCGGGCAGCACGAGTTCTCTGCGCCGGGCTGCCTCGTGATCGCCCGCCAGCTCCGCGACGACGCTGCGCACCTGCTCGTACCCCGTGAGCGCGAGGAATGTCGGCGCACGCCCGTACGACTTGGCGCCGACGAGATAAAAGCCGGGCTCCGGCTGGGCCAGGTCCGCGGCGCCCGTCGCCGCGACGGACCCGCACGAATGCACGTTAGGGTCGACCTCCGCGGCGATCCGCACAGGAGCCTGCAGGGTCGGGTCCAGCTCCAGCCGCAGCTCTGACAGGAAAGAGAGGTCGGGCCGGAACCCCGTGAGCACAACGACACGATCTGCCGTGAGCATTCGCCCGTCCTCGGCGATGAGCACCGGTCGGTCGTGCTCACGGACGACGCGTTCCACTCGGAAACCCGTGACGAGCGAGACCAGTCCGGCGTCGACGAACTCTCTGGCCGTGACGCCGAGGGCGCCACGCGCGGGCAGCTCATCCGCACCCCCGCCGCCGAAGGCATTGCCGGCGGTCGCGCGACGCAGCGCCCAGGTCACCGTCGTGCTCGGGTCGCGGCGGGCCATCCGCGCGAGAGCGAGCACCGCGGTGATCGCCGAATGCCCGGAGCCGACGACGACCGTGTGCTTGCCCTCGAAGCCTCCGCGGTCGCGGAAATCCGGGATGCGGTAGGACAGCAGGTCAGCGGCGGCCCGTTCTCCGAGTGCGGGCAGGCCGTCCGCGCCGGCCGGATTCGGCGTGGACCACGTGCCGGAGGCGTCGATGACGGCCCGCGCCTGAAGTCGGTACTCCTCGCCCTCGGCCGGTTGCACATGCACGGTGAAGGGCTGCTCGCCGCGCCCGGCGTCGACCAGAAGGTCGCGGCCGAGGCGGGACACCCCGACAACGCGGGCGCCGTAGCGGATGCGTTCGCCCAGCGCGGCGGCGAGCGGCGCGAGGTACCCCGAGATCCACTGTGCGCCCGTCGGATACCCCGTCGTCGGTGCCGTCCAGCCGGTGGGGGCCAGGACGCGTGCGCCGGCCGCGTCGATCAGCTCGGGCCATCCGGAGAAGAGGCGCACGTGCCCCCAGTCGGCCACAGCCGCTGCGGGTCCGTCGCCGGCCTCCAGCACGACGACCGGCGAGGCCCGCTCAGCGAGATGCGCGGCGGCGGCCAGCCCCTGCGGGCCCGCTCCGATGACCACGACCGGCAGTGCATTCCGACCCACGACCACTCCTCCACACATTGACGAACTTCGATGGATCGAGAGTGGTCGATATATCGACAGATGTCAATACGAGTGGCATAATCGTGCCGTGCCCGCCGTGCTGCCTCTCCTGACCGATGATGCCGCCGTCGCCTGCTGCTCTCCGGTCACCGAAGGTGTCCTCACCGCCGACGAGGCCGAGCGGATCGCTCACACCTTCAAGGCTCTGGGTGACCCCACGCGGGTGCGACTGCTCTCGCTGATCGCTGCATCCGATGACGGGGAAGCGTGCATCTGCGATCTCACCGAGCCGGTGGGCCTGTCGCAGCCGACGGTGTCGCACCACATGAAACTGCTCGTCGACGCGGGGCTCGCGACACGAGAGCAGCGGGGTCGCTGGGCCTACTTCCGCGTGGTCGCCGGCGCCCTGGAACAGGCCTCGCGCGTCCTGCGCCCCTGAACCCGCCCGACCCGACCTTCCACCGCCGCCGACCCGTTCAGGTGGCGAGTATCGTGCGACGCGCGAACCGGCGCTGCCCGGGCGTTTCGATGGCACCCGGGCGGTAATTGGCCCGCGTCCACGCGACGGCATCCTCCGCCGCCACGCCCGCGTAGCGAGCCAGGATGGCGATGGCCGTCCCCGTTCGCCCTGTGCCGCCGTCGCATGCGACCTCGACCCTCATGCGGGGCGCGCGCTCGTAGGCGTCGTGAAGTGCCGCGAGCAGCTCCGACGGCTCTCGGGGAAGCCGGAAGTCCGGCCATGCGATCCACCGCGACTCCCACCGTTCGGCGTATGGGCGCGAGGTGAAGTACACCCCGAAGTCAGGTGTCAGGTCGGGGGTGAGCGTACCGGCTCGGAGCGCTCGGCCCCGGACCAGGCGGCCGCCGGGCAGTGCGACCACGCCATCCTGCCCCGTCTCCCAGCTGCGCACGCATCCATAGTGACCTGATTGCCGAGTTCGCACACGTCCATGTGCGTCCCCGGCCGCGGTCTGTCTGCATCGGTGACGGGATGCATGGGGTCTGCGGCCTGCCGGTGTGCGCGTTCGGAATCCCGCATCCCCAGGCGGTGGAGCCGATCACGTGCATCCGGCAGGCCGCTGGATGTGTCCGAGCTGCCCCCAACGGCCCGACCACACACGAACGGTAACCCCGGATCATCGTTCTTCTTGGTTTGCTGCGGCACCCTCGCGGGAATCTTGATGAGCCCGGGGCCCGGACGCGGATGGCGACGAGTGACGAGGACCCCGGCTCCGCCCTCGAAGGCGGAGCCGGGGTCCACGGATGCCCCGCCATCCGGCGGGGCAGAGCCGTCACTCTCGGGCGAATCGACGGATTCCCGTGATCAGCAGACCGAGGGCGAGCGCCCCCACGCCGCCGAGCAGCACGGGGAGCCCGACGCCGCCCCCACCCGTCTGAGCCAGAGGCGTCGTCTCAGCCGGCGCCGCGGTGTCGACGGCCGCTGTGGTGTCGACCGACGCCGTCGTGGTGTCGACCGCCGCGGGAGCAGCGGGGCACTCGACGGCCGGGTGGTAGATGTACTTGACGACCGCCGGGATCGCGGGCTTGCCGGGGACCCCGGGGATACCCGGGACGTACTCCTGATCGATGACCTTCACCTCTTCGGTGATGGCCGGGTGCTCGACGGTGTGCGTCTCCGCCTCGTGGTGGACGATCTTGGTGACCGCCTCGAGGTAGAACCAGTCGCCGTTGCCCGCGTTGCCGTGGGAGCGGAAGTACGCGCCCGCGACACCTACGCCGTGAGGATCGCCCTGCACGTTGGCCTGCCAGTCGCCGCTCGGGAACGCCGGGGCGCTGTCAGCGGTGTGCGGTCCACCGGTCCACGAGTAGTGCTGCCAGTGATCGAACACCTCCTCGTCCCAGGCCTCCTTGTCGACGACCGTCTCGGTCCAGGCTTCCTGGATGACGACCGTCTCCATGTGGCTGATCTCGGGGATCTCCGGAACGGCCGGGATCTCCGGGACGGCCGGCACCTCCGGGGAGACGATGATCGTCTCCGTCCAGGCCGGACTCGAGATGCACCTGCCGACAGCCGCGCCATCCGCCGCATCCTCCGCAGGGGCCGTATTCGTGGTGACGGCGGCATCCGCCGTCTCCGTCGCGACGACGGTGGGCGTGGGTGCGACCTCCGCGGCGTGTGCTGCGGGTGCGGCGGATGCGCCGACCAGGAGCGGACTCGCACCGATGAGGAGTGCCGCGAGGGCACTCGCGATGAATTTCCTCATTTGGGTCTCCTTTTCGAACTCGGCAGCCGTTCGTTCGGAGTTCCCCCTCGGTGCGGATGACGTCAGCGCCGGGCCCAGGGCATCGCACTCCATGCGCCGGAGCGGATGCGGCGACCGCCCGCCGTTCGGTGGCTTAGCTCCATCGGCTGCCGCATCCATCCCACGCCTGCAGCGGTGGGGTGCCGTCGTCGGAGGGGGCAATAGAGCACAGCTTCAGGCGGAGATCCGCACCGCGGCCGCACGGGCTGAGCACCGATGACCCCGGCTGTGAGCACAGCCGGCACTGTTGTGGTGTTATGGTGTCCATATACAGTAGGGAAAAAGCATGCGTGTAGTGATCTCGACGAGCGCGTCGGTACCGATATACGAACAGATCAAGACCCAGGTGCGCTCGGCGATCCTGTCCGGCGACGTGCCGACAGGCAGCACGCTGCCATCACTGCGTCAGCTCGCGGCCGACCTGCGGGTGAGCGTGATCACCGTCACACGCGCCTACAACGACCTGGTGGCCGAGGGCTTGGTCCGCAACGAGCACGGACGCGGGTTCGTCGTGCGTGACATCGACCCGGCCATCGCCACCGAGGAGCTGGCGAAGCGCGTCGACACGGCGCTGCTCGAACTCCGGGTGGCTGCGCGCCACGCCCGCATCGACATCGACGAGATACACCGACGCCTGGACGAGGCATGGAGGAGTGAGGCTGATGACTGACGACATGGTGCGGGTCTCGAATCTGCGCATCACCCGGCCGGCCTTCGAGGTCGGCGACATCTCGTTCACGATCCCCCGTGGCGCCGTGGTGGGGCTCGTCGGACCGAACGGTGCCGGCAAGACCACCGTCATCCGCTCGCTCCTCGGTCTCCTGACCGCCGATGCCGGGCAGATCGAGGTGCTCGGAGAGCCCGCCGGGTCGCGCGCGGCGTTGTCGAAGACGGGCATCGTGCTGGATCAGCCCACCGCCGCAGGCGACTGGCGGGTCCACTCGGTCAGCCGCCGCCTCGCGCCCTTCTATCCGGACTGGGACCACGAGCGGTTCACCGAGCTCCTGGAGCGATTCGGCGTGCCGCGCGGCCAGCGCGTCGACGAACTGTCCCGCGGTCAGGGCGTGAAGCTCTCCCTCGCGTCAGCGCTCGCGCACCATCCGGAGCTTCTGATCCTCGATGAGCCGTCGAGCGGGCTCGACCCCGGGTCTCGTCGCGAGATCAGCGACGTGATCCGGCAGTTCATGGTCGATCCGCAGCACGCCGTGCTGTTCTCGACGCACATCACGACCGACCTCGATGACCTCGCGGATCAGCTCATCGTGCTCGTCGGCGGCCGGATCGCGCACCACGGCATTCTCCCCGACGCCAAGGAGGACTTCGCCATGGCGCGAGGGACCGGCGAGGTGCCGCGTGGCGTCCTCGGTCCTCAGCGCGCCGGAGCGCAGTGGTCCGCGCTCATCCGCACCGACGATTCCGCCATGTTCGGGCCCGAGGTCGTGCTCGACGACGCGACCATCGACGACATCATCATCCATCTGGCCGCCGCGCACGAGGAGGCAACGGCATGACGCTCGCATTCACCCGTTTCGACCTGATGTCGTGGTTCGCTCAGAGGCAGATGCTGCTCGCACTGGCGCTCATCGTCGTGGTCGGGATCATCATCCCCGTCCCCGGGATGGCGATCGTCGCTTCCGCTTTCGTGACCTCGATGATGCTCTCCACGCCGTTCCTCGGCGACGAGCGCGACCGCCTCGACACGCTCTACGGTGTGTTGCCGGTCTCCCGGCGCGCGATCGTCGTCGGCCGCGCGCTCTCGATCCTTCTCTACGGCGTCGTCGCGCTGATCGTCGCAACCCTCGCGACGCTGGGTGTCGCGGCCGTCCGCGGCACGATGATCGCACCTGAACTGCTGGCGATCGCATATGCGGCCGCCTTCGCCATCGTCGGCCTGTCGATCGGCGTGCAACTGCCGGTGCTGTTCCGCGTCGGATACTCGCGCGGGCGCCTCATGGTCTACGCACCGACCATCCTCATCGTGGGCGCCGCCTGGATCGCGCAGGCCGCCGGTGTCATCGACGGCGACGTCCTGGGCTCGATCCCGTTCGCGCTCGGCCTCGGCATCTGCGCCGCCATCGGGGTGCTCGGCATCGTCGTCGGCACGCTCATCGCCGTTCGTCTCTACTCGACGCGCGAGCTCCGCTGAGTCTCAACGGAGCCTGGCCTCTGCGTCATTCCGGCGCGGTCCACACGCCGTAGCGGGCTGCCATGTCGAACAGGCTCACCCCGCCCTGCCCGGACTGGGCGAATCCCATCGGGCCGAGCTGCCCTGCCGCGGTGCGCAGATCGACGGGTTCGGTGCCGCCTGTCGACTCCACCCCGGCGACAAGGTCGATCGCGTTCGGCTCCCACGGCAGGGCCTGCCAGATCGCCTCGGTGACGGCATCCAGTTCCTCCGCGCTGAAGGGTTCGGTGACGTCGGTCAGCAAGGTGAGTTCGAGGCGCTCGCCGAGGCCGTTGCGCGAGCGGCCGGGATCGGTGACGGCGACCACGCGGGGCGCGGCGGTGGTCACGGCCTCGGACAGATTCCCGTACTCCGCGAGAACCTGCTCGGTGCCCTGCGGTGGCGAAGGCTGCGGCGTCGGTGAGAGCGCGCTGCATCCGGTCATCCCGAAGGCGAGCGCGCCCGCCAGCGCGATCGCCGGCAAGGCGCGACGTGAGCCGATCCGTCGCATCATCGTCATCCGTTCCATCCGTTCCATCCGTGTCGAAGGGCGTGGGTCTGCCCATCATTACGGAAGAACGCCACAGCCCCGACAGGACGAAGGGGGTGCGTCAACACCCGTCAGGTGCCGTTCGAGCGCTGCCTCCTGCAATGCCCACTGCCTCTCGTACATCGTCGCGGAGAAGCCGATGGTATCCAGACATCTCTCGGGCTCCGAGCTCCTTCGGGTCCGTTGCTGTGCTGCGCAATACTGTGTGGTTAGCACACGGTTACCGGGTTCGAGCGGGACTCATGAGGCCGGGACGGGGACCACTTTGGCAACTCTCTTGGGTCGTCTCACGGAGCGCGACGCCATCGACCACTTGCTCGCCGAGGCGCAGGCCGGTCGTAGCGGGACGTTGGTGGTGCGGGGCGAGGCCGGCATCGGCAAGACCGCGCTACTCGAGCATGCCCGCGAGACCGCGACATCTCTCGGGCTCCGAGTCACGGGATGCTGCGGGGCCGAGTCCGAGACGCAGTTCGCTTTCGCAGCCCTCCACCAGATGTGTGCGCCGCTGCTCGACCGTGTCGATGCGCTGCCGGAGCCGCAGCTGGCTGCTCTCGGCGTGGCCCTCGGGCTGCGCAGCGGTGCGGTGCCCGACCCCTTCCTCGTCGGGCTCGCGACGCTGAGCCTCCTGGCCGAGGTCGCCGAGCAGGGCCCACTGCTGTGCCTCATCGACGACGCGCAATGGATAGATCAGGCCTCGGCGCAGGTCTTGACCTTCGTCGCCCGACGCGTTGCCGCCGAGGGAGTCGTGCTGTTGTTCGCCGCGCGCGACGTGGGCATCGACGACGTCGATCCCGTGGCCGGCCTGTCACCCGAGCTGCGCGTGAACGGTCTCGGCGAGAACGACGCCCGGATGCTGCTGGCGGCAGGAGTCCGAGCCCCTCTCGATGACGAGGTGCGTGACCGGATCATCGCGGAGTCACGTGGCAACCCCCTCGCGCTCCTGGAGCTGCCACGGAGCGCGTCGCCCAGCCGGCTCGCGGGCGGGTTCGAGCTTCCGGACACGCTCACCATCCCGCGCCGCATCGAGGAGGTCTTCCATCGCCGGTCGGCTGAGCTGTCCGCGCAGGCGCAATTGCTGCTGCTGCTCGCCGCCGCCGAACCGACCGGCGATGGGGCTCTGCTCTGGCGAGCGGCCGAGCACCTCGGGGTGCCCCTCGAAGCTGCGGGGCCTGCGGAAGACTCCGGGCTGCTGGAGATCGATACCAGTGTGCGATTCCGTCACCCGCTCGTGCGCTCAGCCGTCTACCGCGCGGCCTCGCCGACCGATCGCCGACGCGTGCATGCGGCGCTCGCCGCCGCCATCGACCCGCAGGTCCACCCGGACCGTCGTGCCTGGCATCGAGCGCAAGCGGTGTGGGGGCAGGACGAGGAGGTCGCGGCCGAGCTGGAGCGCTCGGCCGAACGGACACGCGAGCGCGGCGGGGTGGCGGCCGCCGCCGCGTTCCTGCAGCAGGCTGCGGACCTCACACCCGAACCGGCCGCCCGCGCCCGGCGGGCGCTGGCGGCGGCGCACGCAAAGCACGACTCCGGGGCGTCGATCGCGGCGGCGGAACTCTTGGACGTGGCGGCTGCCGGGCCGCTGGACGAGCTGCAGCGCGCGCGACTCGAGCTGCTCCGAGCCCGGATCGCCTTCCAGCTGACCCAGGGTGCAGAGGTGCCGGGCATGCTGCTCGACGCCGCGGAGATTCTCGCCCCGCTCGATCCCGCCTTGGCTCGCGAGACGTACCTCCACGCGATCGATGCCGCAATGATCACCGGCGGGACCGGAGATGTTCGCGGCGCGCGCGAGGTGGCGACGGCGGCTCTCGGAGCGCCGCCGCCCCCGGGGCCGCCGACACCGCCGGATCTGCTGCTCGAGGGCTTGATCGTGACCTTCACGCGAGGGTACGTGGCGGGCGCGCCCGCGGTGAAGGATGCGCTGAGGGCGTTCCACGATCGCGGGTTCGACGGGGAGGCGCTGGGCGAGATGGGCAGCCGCCGCTGGCTTTGGCTCGCGACTCGGAGCGCGGCCGCCCTGTTCGACGAGGAGCGGGTACGTGTGCTGGCGGCACGGAACGTCCGGCTGGCCCGCGACTCCGGTGCGTTGGCCACGCTGCCGGGGGCGCTCGTCGGTCACGCCGGGATACTGGTGCTCGCCGGCGAGCTGTCCCTGGCGGCGGAGCTGTGCGCCGAAGCGTCCGAGATCACGCGTGCAACAGGTGCTGTGCCGCTGCCGTACGCCGACATCATCCTGGCGGCTTGGCGCGGTCACGAGACCGAGACCGCTCAGCTCTACGCCGCGAACGTAGAGAAAGCGGCGGGGCACCGGGGCGGCGCGGAGATGGCCACCGCCAACTACTCGTTGGCCGTGTTGCGCAACGGAACGGGCGATTACGAGTCCGCGGCGACGGCGGCGGCCGAGGGGTGTGAGACGAACGAGCTCTCCAACACCGGCCTCTCTCTGCTCGAGCTGGTCGAGGCCGCCACTCGCGCCGGACAGCCCGGACTTGCGGCGACCGCGCTGACCGAGCTCTGCGCCCGCGCCGAGGCCAGCGGCGCCCCGTTCGCACTCGGGGTTGCTGCGCGCTCGCGCGCGCTGGCGAACTCGGGACCCGCTGCCGAAGACGAGTACCTCGAAGCGATCGCCCGAATCGGGGCGTCCCGGATGACGGGCTATCTCGCCCGCACGCACCTTGTGTACGGGGAGTGGCTGCGCCGGGAGGGGCGGCGCCAGGATGCCCGGGAACAGCTGCGTGTCGCGCACGAGCTGCTGTCGACTATGGGCGCAGAGGCGTTCGCCGAACGCGCCGCGCGGGAGTTGCGCGCGACAGGCGAGTATCCGCGAAAGCGCACCGCCACGCCGGCAACCGCGCTCACTGAACACGAGTTGCAGATCGCTCGACTGGTCGCGACGGGCGCGACATCGCGTGAGGTCGGTGTGCAGCTCTTCCTGAGTCCTCGGACGATCGAGGCTCACCTGCGCAACATCTTCCGCAAGCTCGGCATCACGTCTCGGCGCCAGCTCAGGGAGATGCGGCTCCCCTGAACCCCGATCTCGGACCACTTCGGATGTCCGTGGGGATGTCGATGACAGGGAAATGAAGAAACCCCCGTGAGTAGAAGCCTCACGAGGGTTTCAGTGGCTCGACCAAAAGCTCGGGCCTTGGCTGCCCCGCGCAGGAGGCGGGGTCGCCTCGTTGGTCGCTCCGCAGTAGGCAAATCGCCGGGTGGAAAGCAACCTAGGTTGGCACGCAGGAGCGAGCCTTGGCTCCAACCTCGGGCGTTGTAACGCGACGGCGATCAATCGCCCGCTTCCAAGGGCGGGTCGTCGCTGAGGCCCCCGACACGTGGAGCGCGGGCGTTCGGCCACTCCCACGCACCACGTCCGGCTGCCGGCCGGGGCCCCTCGCCGGGGACGCCGGGCTCGGTTCCGATAACGGTGCGTCCGGCCAGCAGGCTCTCTGTCGTCCGAGCGATCAGCTGCTGCAGCCCCGGGTGCGCTCCAGAATGCGGAATCTCGCGCTGCGCTACCTCGAGGGTCACGGACAGTGCTTCATCCACGATCGTGGACGCGTCGGCAACGCCCCATGCCTCGGCTTCCTCGACGATCAGATCGCGGTGTATCTGCGCGTAGTCGAAGACGCCCACCACCGACAGCGCGAGTTCTCCGTCGTTGTCGTACTCGGGGAAGTGCTGCGGGACGACGTCGTACATCGGTGCCAGCACGTACCCTCCGTCTGCGTCATGCAAGAGCGCGATGTTCTTCAGGTGCATGTCGAGATTGCCCACCGCAATGGAGAGCGCGACCATTCGCAGGAGCTTCTCGCGGTCTCCGGGGGTGAGGATCTTCGCCACGTCGCTCAGGCCGCGTTTGCCGTAGATCTCGTACTTCTGATCGCCGCGGCAGCCCAGCACCTGGTTGAAGTCCTCCTGATGGATCCGGCCATCTGCGGCGCTGCCCGAGCGGTCGTAGCGCTCGATCACCAGTGCCTTCTCGCCGGCGAAGGTCATCACCTCGGTCGAGAAGTCAGCCAGACCCAGCACGCGGGCGAACCGGGACCCATACTCCTCGTCGAAGATCATGCTCGGGTACCTGCCGACGATCGGCTTGACGATGTGGGTCGAGGGAAATCCGTCGAGCGAGCGCGCCCAGCCGGTCTCGGTCCGCACGAGCACGATCTTGTCCTGCACGCCATTCAGCGAGGTCTTCCCGCGACGCGGCTTGTTGCCCAGGGGGTGAATCCCGACATCGCGAAGGAGGCGCGCGACGCCTTCATCATCGAGCGGCTCGGTCGCCGGTGTGCGCGGCTCGCCAGGCAGCGCTGCATCCCAGACCTGGATCGCTCCGGCGACGTCGCGGCCGTACACGCGGAGCATGGCGATGACATCGTCGGCGTCGAGTCCGGCCTCCAGCGCCAGCCGTCGCCGCGCGTTACCCTCGGGCAGCAGCTCGGCAAAGAAGTTCTGTCGTACCGGCCGCGTCGAGGCCGCAGGGCGGGGCGCGAGCGGGATCGCCGCAGAGAGCACTCGGCTGCCCAGCCCATACCGCCGGACAGCATCACCGGTCGGGGTGAAATCGAACGCTGCGCCGCGATCGCTGAGCGTGCCGATGACTCCCCCGTGGAGTGCGACAGTGAGCTCAGCCATCGGTCGCCGGACCCTCTGGGATGCTCACGGTGATCTCCGCGCCTGTCTCGCGCAGCGCGTCCAGCAGGCGCACAAGAGCAGGGGCCGGCTTCCCGGACTCGAGTTCCCAGATGTAGCGCTGGGTTGTGCCAACTGCCTGGGCAAGGTCCCGCTGCGTCATTCCCGTGGCCATGCGGGACTGCTGCAGCGCGAACCCGAGGTCCTGGACGCTCGCGATCTTCGCGGTGAACATAGCGCTCCTGACTACTGGGAGGTAGTCGGCCGAGCTGACTACCTGACGGTAGTCGATCATAACGACTACCCGAGCGTAGTCAAGCAGCCGGGCTCCCTCATGATTCGGTCCGGCAGAGCATCACTAGTCGTGACCTCCACGGAGACGGAAGCTGAGATCGTGACGCGTGTCCTCGGTATTGGGCCCACGGAGGTTACCGGAAGGGGGTAGCGCTTGGGTCTGGTCGAGTTCGTGACCACGACGCTTGGTCGCTCGAGGTCGACACCCTCGTGAACACGGATGAGGACCAGACGGGCACGCGAGCGCTCAGAGATCTCCTCGATCGATGCCGCCCCGCGTTCGGACGCGTCGGGGAGCTGCCGGCCGATTGCGAAGCCCGGATCTGGTGGTCCGCCGACTCCGACTCGGTCCAGGGCGGGTTCGTACTACCTGCAGATCTGGCCCGGGCAGATCGCCGAGCTCGGTGTCGACTTGTACGCCACGATCTACCTTGAGGACGACGACCGCGCTGAGCAAGACAAATAGGGCGGGCTGCTGCATCGGCGCGATGGCGAGTGCCCGGAGCCAGGTGAGGCCGCACGCCACCAGGGAAAAGCGAAACCCCCGCCATGTAGAAGCTAGGCGAGGGTTCCTAGGGTGACTGTAACGGTCACCCGTGTGGCTCCGACGGGCGTCGATCCCGTGACCTCACGATTTTCAGTCGTGCGCTCTACCAACTGAGCTACAGAGCCGCGTGGCATCCGTATCGCGAACGACGCAATGCCACGTCCTAGACGAAGGGCCTCCTCGAAAGAAGGCCCGTCGCTCGGAGCGACCCTGACGGGACTTGAACCCGCGACCTCCGCCGTGACAGGGCGGCACGCTAACCAACTGCGCTACAGGGCCATGCTTATTCAATTATGGGTGGAACGTGACCCCAACGGGATTCGAACCCGTGCTACCGCCGTGAAAGGGCGGCGTCCTAGGCCGCTAAACGATGGGGCCGAAATGAACCCCTTCGCCACGCGGGCTCAGCGCTCACTTGCCGACGCCCAAGCATACGCAATCCCGCACGGATCCGCCAATCGAGGGCGCGTCGTCCCGAGATCAGCGGGATTCGCACGCACCATTGAGGTCGCGGAGACGGCGGCGGACATCTGTTGCGCTTGTTACTGCTGTTGCTACTGTGGTGCGAGTTGTGGCCGCGGAGGGGAAAGGTGCTGTCGTGACGCTCGACCGCCTGGACGACGAGGAGTGCAACTGCGCACCCAGCCCTCGGGAACGCCGGATGCTGTGGCCCTCTCTCGACCGGCGAGGCGCCCTCACCCTCGGTGCGATCGGCGCGGTGTCGCTCGGCGTGCTGGGCTCGACCGGCGGTCCGCTCCTGGCTCCGGCTTTCGCCGCCGGATACCCCTCGTGGCCCGACGTCGAGCGCGCCAAGGCCAACGAGGCGTCCAAAGCCGCCGAGGTCGCCCGCATCCAGGGCCTGATCCAGGGTCTGGCCGCAGAGGTGCAGCGCACGCAGGCCGAGGTCGTCGCCCGCTCGAACGAGTACTACGAGGCGCAGCAGGCCTACCTGCAGGCGGCGTACGAGGCCGATCAGCTCCAGGCCCAGGCCGATGCGCAGGCCGCAGCAGCGACGGAAGCCGCGAACAAGGCCGGCCGCGTCGCCGCCCAGCTGTACCGCAGCGGCGGCGACGACACGTCGCTCGACCTGTTCTTCGCCGGGTCCGCGACCTCAGCCGAAGATCTGCTCTCGCGCCTCGGCACGATGGACAAGCTCATCGAGCGCAACCAGTCGGTGTACGCGCAGGCGGTCACCGCCCGCGACAGCGCGCAGAGCCTGAGCGACCAGGCGGAGGTCATGCGCGCCGAGCGCGACCGCCTGCAGAAGGTCGCCGAAGAGAAGATGCTCGCCGCCCAGCAGGCCGCCGACGCGGCACAGGCGGCGCTGACCGAGCAGCAGGCCAACCAGGTGACGCTCGAGGCGCAGCTTGCGGCTCTCAAAGACACGACGGCCAAGACGGTCGCCGACTACCAGGCCGGCGTCGAGGCCGAGCGCAAGGCCCGCGAGGAGCGCGAGCGTCGTGCCCGCGAGGAGGCCGAGCGCCGGGCCCGTGAAGAGCGCGAGCGCTGGGAGCGCGAGCAGGCCAACAACGGCGGCGGCGGTGGTGGCGGCGGCGGCGGCGGCGGCGGCAACGGCGGCTCCGTCGGCGGCTCCGGATGGGCGCGGCCCTCCTCGGCAGGGATCAGCTCCGGCTATGGTCCCCGGTCCGGCCAGTGCACGCCCAGCTACTGCTCGACCACGTGGCACCTCGGCCTGGACTTCGGGGCCGGGTGCTGGGCGCCGATCTTCGCCGCATCCAGCGGTACCGTCACCTACGCCGGCTACAACGGCGGCTACGGCAACTACATCCGCGTCGATCACGGTAACGGCGTCGCGACCGGATACGGGCACATCTCCAACGGCGGCATCTACGTCTCGCGCGGGCAGTGGGTCAACGCCGGGCAGCAGATCGCCGGCACCGGCGCGACCGGCAACTCGTTCGGCTGCCACCTGCACTTCGAGGTCTATACCGGCTCCGGCACAGTGAATCCTGCGCCCTTCCTGCGCGACCGCGGCGTCTGGGTCTGACGCCCTCACGACACGAAGAAGCCCGGCCGAATCGGCCGGGCTTCTTGCATATCCGTGCGGGTCAGAGCGAGTTCGGCGCCTCGCCGGAGCCCTGCGTGCGGGTCTCGCCCTCGTGGTGCTCGAAGCGCTCGAACGCCTCGCTGACCAGGCGCTCGGCCTCCGCCGCACCCGCCCAGTCGTCGACCTTGACCCACTTGCCGGGCTCGAGGTCTTTGTAGTGCTCGAAGAAGTGCGCGATCTCCTTCTGGGTGTACTCCGGGATGTCGCCGACGTCCTGGATGTGCGCCCAGCGCGGGTCCTTTGCGAGCACCGCGACGACCTTGTCGTCGCCGCCGGCCTCGTCGCTCATCTTCAGCACGCCGACCGGACGCACCTTGGCGAGGATGCCGGGGGCGAGGTCGTGGTCCAGGAGCACGAGCACGTCGAGGGGATCGCCGTCTTCGCCCAGCGTGTTCTCGAAGAACCCGTAGTTCGTGGGGTACCCCATCGGCGTGTAGAGGATGCGGTCGAGGAAGACCCGCCCGGTGCCGTGGTCGACCTCGTACTTGATCTTGCTGTTGCGCGGGATCTCGATGACGGCGTCGTACGCGCCCATGCGTGTGCTCCTTCAGTCTGGGAATACCGCCCACCAGCCTACTGCCGGTGCCCGGACATCACCGGGGACGGAGGGGTGCACCGACCCCAGCCCGCCGGGGCACCGGGCCATCCGGAGACAGCCCAGCGACCCCGGTAGCGTGGGACTGTGGACCGCCGCCCCGCCCTCGCCCCCGCCGTCGCCGAGGTGCGCCGTGCTGTGCGGGAGGCCCTCGAGCCGCTGCGCGCGGATGGCAGCCCGCCTGTGATCGTCGCGCTCTCGGGCGGAGCGGACTCGCTCGCGCTCGCCGCCGCGACCGCGTTCGAAGCGCCCAAGCTCGGCCTCCGGCCTCTCGCGATCGTCGTCGACCATCATCTGCAGCCGGGGTCTGCCGAGGTCTCCGCCCGCGCCGCCGACGCCGCCCGGGTGCTGGGCATGGACGCGCACGTGGTCGGTGTGACGGTCGACGGCCGCGACGGGCCCGAGGCGGCCGCCCGCAGTGCGCGGTATCGCGCCCTCACCGAGACGGCCCGGGCCCGCAGGGCCGCCGCCGTGCTCGTCGGCCACACCCTCGACGACCAGGCCGAGACGGTGCTGCTGGGCCTGGCCCGCGGATCGGGCGCTGCCAGCCTCCAGGGGATGGCCGCGTCCTCCGAGCTGGGTGGAGTCACGCTGCTGCGTCCCCTTCTTAGCGTGCGCCGCGAGACCACGCGGGCGGCGTGCGCCGCCGCGGGGATCGAGCCGTGGGAAGACCCGCACAACTCCGACCCCCGCTTCGCTCGCGTGCGCGTGCGCGAACGGGTGCTGCCGACGATGGAGGCCGAGCTCGGTCCCGGCGTGGCCGAGGCCCTCGCCCGCACCGCCGAGCAGCTGCGGGAGGATGCTGCCGCCTTCGCCGACATGATCGACGAGGTCATCGAAGACATCGTCGAGCACGCCGAGGCCGGCATCTCCGTCTCCGCGGCGGCCCTCGCCGCCAACCCCGCAGCGCTGCGGCACCGCATCATCCGTCACATCGTCGCGAGCGAATTCGGTCAGAGCCTCACCCGCAGGCAGACCGTGGAGGTCGCACGCCTCGCAGTCTCCTGGACCGGGCAGGGCCCGATCCACCTGCCCGGATGCTCCGCCCGCCGCAACGGCGGCCGCATCGAGTTCACCGCCGACGGCGCGCTCAGCGCCGACGTTTAGGATCGGAAGCATGCGCGCGGCCGACATCCCCGAGGACATCACCGAGATCCTGCTGACCGAGGAGCAGATCCACGAGAAGCTGGCCGAGATCGCCGCCCAGGTGGCGACCGACTACGAGGGCAAGAACCTCCTGCTGGTCGGCGTGCTCAAGGGCGCGGTCATGGTGATGGCCGACTTCGCGCGCCTGCTCCCCGGTCACATCGCGATGGACTGGATGGCGGTGTCCTCCTACGGCGCCGGAACCCGCTCGAGCGGTGTCGTGCAGATCCGCAAAGACCTCGACACCGATCTGCACGGCCGGCACGTGCTCATCGTCGAGGACATCATCGACTCGGGCCTGACCCTCAGCTGGCTGCTGGAGAACTTCGCGTCGCGTGGCGCGGAGTCGATCGAGGTTCTGGCGCTGCTGCGCAAGCCCGAGGCCATGAAGGTCCACGTGGACTGCCGGTACGTCGGGTTCGACATCCCGAACGAGTTCGTCATCGGCTACGGCCTGGACTACGCCGAGCGCTACCGGAACCTGCGCGACGTCGCCGTCCTCGCCCCGCACGTCTACTCCTAGGCGTCGCCCGGGCGGTGCGGCGTACGCCGTGGGCGAATGCACAGTCCGGGCATAGGCGGCCCGCGATACCCTGAGTGCACCGCCGCATGGGCGGATCCCCAGATGGAAGGGTCATGGGCCCCGCCCAACCATGGACTTCAAGAAGCTGACGCGCAACCCGATCCTGTACGTGCTGCTGATCGGGATCCTGCTGATCGTCGGGTTCTCGCTCATCACCAGCCTCAACGGTGCGAAGCAGATCTCCACGCAGCAGGGACTCGAGCTGCTCGACGGCGGCACGGTCACCGAGGTGACCAACACCGACGGTGACCAGCGCGTCGACATGGTGCTCTCCGAGCCGTTCGAAGGCGCGACCGACGTGCAGTTCTACTACGTCACCGACCGCGGGGACGAGGTCGTCCGCGCGATCGACGCGGCCAACCCCTCCGACGGCTTCAACGACCTCGTTCCCCGCCCGACGTGGTTCGACGGCTTCATCTCGCTCCTGCTCCCGCTGGTGCTGCTGGGTCTGCTGTTCTGGTTCCTCCTGTCCAGCGCCCAGGGCGGCGGCGGCCGCGTCATGCAGTTCGGCAAGTCGCGCGCGAAGCTCGTGACCAAGGAGAGCCCGACCGTGACGTTCCAGGACGTCGCCGGCGCGGATGAGGCCATCGAAGAGCTGCACGAGATCAAGGACTTCCTCAAAGACCCGGCCCGCTTCCAGGCCGTGGGCGCCCGCATCCCCAAGGGCGTGCTGCTGTACGGCCCTCCCGGAACGGGTAAGACCCTCCTCGCCCGTGCCGTGGCCGGCGAGGCCGGCGTGCCGTTCTACTCCATCTCCGGTTCGGACTTCGTCGAGATGTTCGTCGGCGTCGGCGCCAGCCGCGTGCGCGACCTGTTCAACCAGGCCAAGGAGAACGCCCCCGCGATCATCTTCATCGACGAGATCGACGCCGTCGGCCGCCACCGCGGCGCCGGCATGGGTGGCGGGCACGACGAGCGCGAGCAGACCCTGAACCAGATGCTCGTGGAGATGGACGGGTTCGACCCGAAGGCGAACGTCATCGTCATCGCCGCGACCAACCGTCCCGACATCCTCGACCCGGCGCTCCTGCGCCCCGGCCGCTTCGACCGGCAGATCGGCGTGGACGCGCCCGACCTCAAGGGCCGCCAGAAGATCCTCGAGGTCCACGGCCGCGGCAAGCCGCTGGCCGACAGCGTCGACCTCGAAGTCGTCGCCCGCAAGACACCCGGATTCACCGGTGCCGACCTGGCCAACGTCCTCAACGAGGCCGCGCTGCTGACGGCGCGCTCCAACGCGCAGCTGATCGACAACCGCGCCCTGGATGAGGCGATCGACCGTGTCATCGCCGGGCCGCAGCGCCGCACGCGCGTCATGCGCGACAAGGAGAAGCTGATCACCGCGTACCACGAGGGCGGCCACGCCCTCGCCGCGGCGGCGATGAACCACACCGATCCGGTCACGAAGGTCACGATCCTCCCGCGCGGCAAGGCGCTCGGCTACACGATGGTGCTGCCGCTGGATGACAAGTACTCCGTCACGCGCAACGAGCTGCAGGATCAGCTCACGTACGCGATGGGCGGACGCGTGGCCGAGGAGATCGTGTTCCACGACCCCACCACCGGTGCCTCCAACGACATCGAGAAGGCCACCGGCATCGCCCGCAAGATGGTCACCGAGTACGGCATGACCACCGAGGTCGGCCCGGTCAAGCTCGGATCGTCCTCGGGCGAGGTGTTCATGGGCCGCGACATGGGTCACGGCCGTGACTTCAGCGAGCGGATCGCCGAGCGCGTCGACGCGCAGGTACGCGCACTGATCGAGCAGGCCCACAACGAGGCCTACCAGGTGCTCAACGACAACCGCGAGATCCTCGACCGGCTCGCGCTCGAGCTGCTGGAGAAGGAGACGCTCGACCACCTCGAGCTCGCCGAGATCTTCAAGGACATCAAGCGCCTGCCCCCGCGTCCGCAGTGGCTCTCCAGCAGCGAGCGTCCCGTCTCGGCCCTGCCGCCGGTCGACGTGCCGCATCGCCGCGAGCCCGCCGGTGTCGCCGCCAGCGTGGAGGTGGAGGCGGAGACCGAGAAGGCGCCGCGCCGCCGCGCGAGCGGGCAGGCCCGGCCGGCCACCGCGTAGGCGCGACCGTGGCCGTCGACCGCGCACGCGTCGCCGCGCTCGTGCGCGACCTTTTGGCTGCGATCGGAGAGGACCCCGATCGCCCCGGGCTCCGTCAGACGCCGCAGCGCGTCGCCGACGCGTACGGGGAGTTCTTCTCCGGTATCGGCGAGGATGCGGCGGCCCCTCTGGAACACACCATCTCGGTCGCCCAGGGTCCGGCGCCCGAGACGCTCCCCTCCGGCGCGGTGCTGCTGCGCGACGTCGCGTTCCGCTCGATGTGCGAGCACCACCTGCTGCCCTTCCGCGGACGCGCCCACCTCGCCTACCTCCCCGGCGAGCAGGTCGTCGGCCTCAGCGCATTGCCCAAGGTCGTCGACATCCTCGCGTCCCGCCCGCAGGTGCAGGAGCGTCTGGGTGAGCAGATCGCCGACACGATCGCGGCGTCGCTGGATGCGCGCGGCGTGCTGGTGGTGCTGGACGCCGTGCACGAGTGCGTCACGATGCGCGGCGCCCGCCAGCCCGACGCATCCACCGTCACCGTCGCCGCGCGCGGCGAACTGCTCGACCCCGCCGCGCGCGCCGAGCTCATCGCCCTGATCGGCGTCGCGCGCGCATGACCGTCGTGATGGGCATCGTCAACGTCACGCCCGACTCGTTCAGCGACGGCGGCCGCTACGTCGATCCGGCCGCTGCGATCGCGCACGGCGAGCGGCTGCGCGCGCTCGGCGCCGCGATGATCGACGTCGGCGGGGAGTCGACCCGGCCCGGCGCCTCCCGCGTGGCGGAGGGCGTGGAGCAGGAGCGGGTGCTGCCGGTGGTCTCGGCCCTGGCTTCGGCCGGGATCGCGGTGAGCATCGACACGATGAACGCCGCCACCGCAGTGGCCGCAGTGGCGGCGGGCGCACGGATCGTCAACGACGTGTCGGGGGGACTGTCCGACCCCGAGATGCTGACCGCCGTCGCCGCCACCGACGCCGACATCGTGCTGGGCCACTGGCGCGGGCCGTCGGAGGACATGTACGCCACCGCGTCGTACCGCGATGTCGTGCGGGAGGTGACCGCCGAGCTGCTCGCCCGGGTCGAAGCCGCCGCGGCGGCGGGCATCGCCCCCTCGCGCGTGATCCTGGACCCCGGCATCGGCTTCGGGAAGAAGGGCGCCCAGAACTGGGACGTCCTGCGGGCGCTGCCCCAGCTCACGGGGCTCGGCCCGCGCGTGCTCGTGGGCACGAGCCGCAAGCGGTTCCTCGCCGACGCACTGGGCGACGATGCGTCGACCGAACGCAAGGATCTCGCGACCGCCGTGACGAGCGTGCTCGCCGCGCGTGCGGGAGCATGGGCGGTGCGCGTGCACGACGTGGCGGCCACGTGCGATGCTCTGCAGGTCGCGGAGCGCTGGGAGGGCATCGGAGCATGAGCAGAGACGACGTCGTGGACGAGATCACCCTGACGGGGGTGCGGGCGTTCGGATATCACGGGGTCTACCCCGACGAACGTCGCGAGGGTCAGGAGTTCGTCGTCGACCTGACGCTGCACGTGCCGACGGGGCAGGCAGCCGCCTCGGACGACGTCGCCGACACCGTGCATTACGGCGAACTGGCCGAGAAGGTCGCCGCCGTCGTGACCGGTGAGCCGGTGAACCTGCTCGAGCGCCTCGCCCAGCGAATCGCCGATGTCGTCCTCGCCGACGACCGCGTGCAGCTGGTGGAGGTCACCGTCCACAAGCCCTCCGCGCCGATCCCCGTGACCTTCGGTGACGTCTCGGTCACGGTGCGCCGATCGCGTCCGCTCGCCCGCACCGCGGGCTTCGCCTCGGAGCCCCGGTGACCACGGCGGAGCCCCGCGGCGGGGAGCCCCTCGGCACGGAGGCCGTCATCGCGCTGGGCGCGAACCTCGGCGATCGAGCCGAGACCCTCACCGCCGCCCTCACCGCGATCGGCGAGCTGCCGCTGACAACGGACCTGCGGGCCTCGCGCGCGTTCGAGACCGTCGCGGTCACCGTGGCCGGGGAGAACGAGGATGCCCCCCGGTACCTCAACGCCGTCGCCCTGGTGCGCACGCGACTGGCCCCCTCCCTCCTGCTGCAGGCGCTGCACGGCATCGAGGCCGCGCACGGGCGTGTGCGCCGCGAGCGATGGGGCGACCGGACGCTGGATCTTGATCTCATCTCCTACGGCCGGCTCACCTCGACCGACCCGGCGCTGACCCTGCCGCATCCGCGGGCCGCCGAGCGGGAGTTCGTCCTCACGCCGTGGCTCGACGTCGATCCCGAGGCCCAGCTGCCCGGGGTCGGAGCCGTCCGCGATCTCCGCGAGCGCCTGCAGGACCGCTCGTGAAGCGCACCGGCGCCGGTTCTCTCCTCCTCGCCGCCGTGCTGGGGGCCGTGGCGGGCTTCCTCATCGACAGCGCGTTCAGCGCCGCCGGGCGCCCCACCTTCACCCCCGCGGTGAGCCTCCCGATCCTCCTGCTGCTCCTCGGGGCCCTCGTCGTGGTCCTGGCCATCCCGGTCTACCGCGCCAGTCGTGGACGCACCGCGGCGGCGATCGATCCCTTCCGGGCGCTGCGCATCGCGATGCTCGCCAAAGCCTCCAGCATCGTGGGCGCGGCGCTCGGTGGTCTCGGCGTCGGGCTGCTCGCGTTTCTGCTCACGCGGCCGGTCGTCCCCTCGCTAGGCTCGATGGGCACGGTCATCGCGACGGCGGTCTGCGGCGGCCTCCTGATCGCCGCCGGGCTGGTGGCGGAACAGCTGTGCACGATCCGGAAGGACGACGATGACGATCAACCCGGAAACCCCTCCGGAGTCGATGCCACCGACCGCTGATCACCGTGGTGACGACGTGCTGGACCGGGGCACCTTCGAGTCCATCCGGGAGCCGCGCAGCGCCGGCCGGCTCCCACTGGGAGACGGCCAGTGGCACCAGCTCGCGCAGGCCTATGTGTGGGTGCAGCTCATCTCCACCGCCACGCTGCTGATCGTCGTGCTGGGCATTGCGCTCGTGCTGCAGCTGTGGCTCGAGCAGATGTGGGTGTGGATCCCCGCCGGCGTGTTCGCGCTGATCTCGGTGTGGGCCCTGGCGATCACGCCGCGCCAGGCGCGCTCCTACGGGTATCAGTTGCGCCAGGACGACCTCGTCTTCCGTCGCGGGATCCTGTGGCAGCGGGTCGTCGCCGTCCCGTACGGCCGGATGCAGCTGATCGACATCACCCACGGCCCGCTCGACCGCGGTTTCGGCATCGCACAGCTGAAGCTCGTGACCGCCGCGGCCACCACCGCCGTCACGATCCCCGGCCTGACCCAGGATGCGGCGGAGCGGCTGCGCGACACGCTGGTGGACGTCGCCGAGACCCGCCGGACCGGCCTGTGAGCGAGCCGTCCCCATCGGCCCCTCCCATGGAGGAGGTGCGCTCGGCGCTGAGCGACGGCGAATGGCACCGCATGCACCCGCTCACCCCGCTGCTGCGCGGGGGACTGTTCCTCCTCGTCGTCATCGGCATCGTCGTGGCCAACCTCCGCGAACGTCTCGTGGCATTGTTCATCCCCGACTTCTCCGACGAGGGGGAGGTGCCCGGCGACCCGGTCGACTACGTGCTCTCCAACAACCTGCTGCTCGTCGCCGGGCTCGCCCTGCTCGGCACCCTGGTGGTGCTGACGGTCATCTTCTGGGTGTCGTGGCGGTTCCACACCTTCCGCATCACCGGAGACGACGTCGAGGTGCGCACCGGCGTGTTCTTCCGGACGCACCGCCGCGCCCCGCTGGACCGGGTCCAGGGCGTGAACCTCACGCGTCCGCTGGTCGCCCGCCTGTTCGGGATGGCCAAGCTGGAGGTCATCGGGGCGGGCCTGGATTCCAACGTCAAGCTCGAGTACCTCTCCACCTCCAACTCCGAGACGATCCGGGCCGACATCCTGCGCCTGGCCTCGGGGCGCCGGCTGGGGGAGGCCTCCGCCGCCGAGGGCGCCGTGGACGCGGGCTCGCGCGTGCACCAGGCGGCCAACCTCGTCAGCGCCGGCATCACCGGCATCATCGAGGGCGAAGACCTCGAGGCGGCCGAGGTCGAATCCGTCGTCCACATCCCCGCCGGCCGGCTCGCGGCATCCCGCGTGCTCAGCACATCGACGCTCGGGCTGCTGGCCTTCCTCGCCGTCGTGATCGTCGGTGCCGTCATCGGCGAGCCCTGGGTCCTGTTCGCCTTCGTCCCCGCGCTCCTCGGATTCGGGGCGTACTGGGTGCGCTCGTTCGTACGCTCGCTGCGCTACTCGATCGCACCCACCTCCGGTGGCGTGCGCATCACCTTCGGGCTGTTCACGACGGTCAGCGAGATCCTGCCGCCGGGGCGGGTCCACGCCGTGGAGGTGCGGCAGTCGCTGATGTGGCGCCCGTTCGGCTGGTGGTCGATCGCGGTGAACCGCATCTCGGGGCGCGCGATGACCGACGCGGGCACCGACCAGCTCACCAGCGTGCTGCCGGTGGGCACGCGTGCAGACGTCGAGAGAGTCGTCCGACTCCTGCTGCCCGCCCTCCCCGAAGACCAGCTCGCGCTCGTGTTCGAGCAGGGGATCCTCGGCCCCGCGCCGGGAGATCCCTACGCCACCACGCCCCGGCGGGCACGCGTGTTCCGCCCGTTGTCGTGGCGTCGCAACGGCTTCCTCCTCACACCGGATGCGCTGTTCCTGCGTCGCGGGTTCATCTGGCGGGCGCTCGGGGTCTTCCCGCTGGCGCGCATGCAGAGCATCCGCATCAGCCAGGGTCCGGTCGATCGCGCCCTGCGTGTGGCGAACCTGACGGCCAACGTCGTCAGCGGCACCGTCACGACGACGGTGGGAGTCGTCGATCGCGATGACGCCCTGCGGGCGTTCGAGGACGCCGCCCAGGGCATCGTCGCCGCCTCGGCGGGTGACCGCACCCACCGGTGGGCGCGGTGAGCGGGACGCGCGACGGACGGCTCGGCGTCGGCGTGCTGGGCGCCGGCCGGGTGGGTCCCGTGATCGCTGCGGCGCTGCGCAACGCCGGACATGCGGTGGTGGGCATCACCGCCGGAAGCGACCCCGACCGCGCCGACGCGGTGCTGCCGGGAGTGCCCGTCCTCGATGCCGACGAGGTGGTCCGGCGCGCCGAACTGGTCGTCCTGGCCGTCCCGCACGATCAGCTGCCGGGATTGGTCTCCGGGCTCGCCGACATCGGGGCGTGGCAGATCGGCCAGCTCGTCCTGCACGTCGACCCCGGCTACGGCGTGGACGTGCTCGCCCCGGCGATGCGGTCGGGGGCGATCCCGCTCGCGATCCACCCCGCCATCTCCTTCACCGGCACTTCCATCGACCTGCGCCAGCTCACCGAGAGCTACGCCGCCGTGACCGCCCCCGGTCCGGTCCTGCCCATCGCGCAGGCCCTCGCCGTCGAGCTGGGCTGCGAGCCGGTCGTGGTGGCAGAAGCCGATCGCCCCGCGTACGCGGAGGCCATCGCCACGGCGACGGAGTTCTCCCGCTCGGTCGTACGCCAGGCCTCGGGCCTTCTCGCCGGTGTCGGCATCGACAACCCCGGCGGCTACCTCTCCGCCCTCGTGCGTTCCACGGTCGACCAGGCGCTGGCCGAGGGGGCGCCGTCTGGTCCGGACACCCTCCCGCCCGAGGCTACGCTCGACGGATGATCAGCACCGTCGCGGAGCTGCGCACCCGACTGGCCCAGGCCAGAGCCGCAGCCCCCACCGGCCGGCCCGCGCCGACCGTCGCCCTCGTGTCCACCCTTGGTGCGCTCCACGATGGGCACGTGGACCTCGTGCGCCTCGCCCGCGAACGCGCGGACATCGTGGTGGTCTCCACGTTCGTCAATCCGCTGCGCTTCCGCACGACCGACGACGCCGCCGCCTACCCCACCACGCCGTCGGTGGACCGCGCGCTCCTGGATTCCCTCGGCGTCGACGTGGCGTTCGCGCCGGCAGCCGCCGAGCTGCTGCCCGCCGGTTTCGCCACGACCCGCATCAGCGCCGGCGACCTGGGGCTGCGTTACGAGGGCAGGTCGCGTCCGTACTACTTCGACGGACTCCTCACCGTCGAGGCGCTGCTGTTCCACCTCGTGCGCCCCGACGTCGCGGTCTACGGGGAGCGTGACCTGCAGCGGGTCTTCCTGGTGCGCCGCATGGTGCGCGATCTCGCCTTCGACATCGACGTCGCGACCGTCCCCACCGTCCGCTCGGACGATGGCCTGCCGCTTTCCAGCCGCGTGGCGCTCCTCGACGACGACGACCGCCGGGCGGCCGCCCGGCTTCCCGCGGCGCTCGAAGCGGCAGCATCCACCGCCGACCGGGGGGTGGACGCCTGCATCGCCGCGGCGCAGTCCACGCTCATGGGCGAGGCGCGGATCCGGCTGGACTACCTCAGCGTCGTGGACCCGGACACCTTCCTGCCGGTGGACGAAGGGCACGCCGGACGTGCGCACATGCTCATCGCCGCGACCGTGGGCGGGCACCGCTTCGTCGACAACACCGACATCTACGTGCACTGAGCCGGCTAGGTGATTGAGCCGGGGGCGTCGGCGGTCTTCGAGGGGCTGCCGGGCCCGCACGTAGACTGGAAGCGAATCCCGAGGAGCCCCAGCGATGACCGACGCGCCCGCATCCGCACCCGCCGCATCGTCCGACGACGATGCCGAGCGGGCCGAACTGAACGACGCCTTCGAGCAGAAGGCGGTGCGTCTGGCCAAGCGCGAGCGCCTGCTGACCGAGCGCGCGGATGCCGCGGGCGGGCCGTACCCGGTGGTCGTGCCGGTGACCGACACCATCCCCGAGGTCCGTGCTCGTTTCGGCGAGCTGGAAGCGGGCGAGGAGACCGGTGTCACCGTCGGCGTCGCCGGCCGTGTGGTCTTCAGCCGCAACACCGGGAAGCTGTGCTTCGCCTCCCTGCAGTCCGGCGACGGCAGCCGCATCCAGGCGATGGTGTCGCTCGCGGTCGTGGGCGAGGAGTCGCTCCAGCGCTGGAAGGACCTCGTCGACCTCGGCGACCACGTGTTCGTCTCGGGTGAGGTGATCTCCAGCCGCCGCGGCGAGCTCTCGATCATGGTGCACGACTGGCAGATCGCGTCCAAGGCCGTCCTGCCGCTGCCCAACATGTACACCGAGCTCAGCGAAGAGAGCCGCGTGCGCAGCCGGTATCTCGACCTGATCGTGCGCGACCGCGCTCGCGAGACCGTCGTGGCGCGGGCGAAGGTCAACGCGAGCCTGCGGGCGACCTTCGCCGAGCGTGGCTTCCTCGAGGTGGAGACCCCCATGCTGCAGGTGCAGCACGGCGGGGCCACTGCACGACCGTTCGTGACGCACGCCAACGCCTTCGACGCCGACCTGTTCCTGCGGATCGCGCCCGAACTGTTCCTCAAGCGCGCCGTGGTCGGTGGCATCGACCGGGTCTTCGAGATCAACCGGAACTTCCGCAACGAGGGCGCCGACTCCACGCACAGCCCCGAGTTCGCGATGCTCGAGGCGTACCAGGCCTACACCGACTACTCCGGCATCGCCGACCTGACGCAGGCGCTCGTCCAGAACGCCGCCGTGGCCGTCGCCGGCTCCACCACCGTCACGTGGGCCGACGGCACCGCCTACGACCTCGGCGGCGAGTGGGACCGCCTGTCGATGTACGGCTCCCTGTCGGAGGCGGCCGGGCAGGAGATCACCCCCGCCACCTCGATCGAGGAGCTGCAGGCGCTCGCCGGGAAGGCGGGCGTGGACGCCCCGCCGCATCCCACCCACGGCAAGTGGGTCGAGGAGCTGTGGGAGCACTTCGTCAAGACCGGCCTGACCCGACCGACGTTCGTGATGGACTTCCCCGTCGACACCAGCCCGCTCGTGCGCGAGCACCGGTCGATCCCGGGTGTCGTGGAGAAGTGGGACCTGTACGTGCGCGGGTTCGAGCTGGCCACGGGGTACTCCGAGCTCGTCGATCCCGTCATCCAGCGCGAGCGGTTCGTGGAGCAGGCGCTGCTGGCCGCCGGCGGCGACGACGAAGCCATGCGCATCGACGAGGAGTTCCTGCGTGCCCTCGAGCACGGCATGCCGCCCACCGGTGGGATGGGCATGGGGATCGATCGCCTGCTGATGGCGATCACCGGGCTCGGCATCCGCGAGACCATCCTCTTCCCCCTCGTGAAGTGACCTGATTCACGACTCCACCCGTCGCGAGTCGATGAGGTGGGTCACCGGATCAGACGGCACCGACCGGCGGTACACCCACTCCGGCAGATGACCGCTGGCGGCGAAGGTCAGCACGATGCCGGCCATGCCGTGGCCCGGGTCGATCTCACGAGCCATCTCGGCGTAGCGCCCGGCATGCGTCGAGCGACCCAGCGCCCACGCCACCCATGCCGCCGCGGCGAGGATCCCCGGGCGAGCGGGGCGGGGAGCCGCAGCGGCCAGGTGGCGGGTGAGCGCGAGCGCCGCCTGGAGCCGGTGCGGGTCGGGTGAGGGCCCCTCGCCCCAGATGGGCGCGGCGAGATGCTCCGGGTACTCCCCGCCGTCGGCGTAACGCATCTGGGCGGCGAACGCCTCGTCGCCGGCGGCGAGGTCGCGCGCCCACTGCACGAGCGCGACATCGCGCAGACCGGGGCGCATCAGGCACCACACCACCGCGGCGGCTTCGTAGGGGTCCATCTCCGCGGGGGCGTACTCGATCGCCTCCTCCAGCAGCAGCGGTACGTCGTCCATCCGCCCGACGGTCGAGAGGGCGTCCCGCGCGAGAGGGCGGTCCGAGGGCTGGCGTTCGTCGCCGAAGAGCGCGCTCATCGCGCGATCGATCTCGCGCAGAGCGAGTCCGAGTCGTTCCTTCTCGGCCAGGTCGACCGTGGGGAGGTCGGCCCCCGAGGCCTGATCCTCGGTCGGGAGGGGCTCGTCGGCGAACGCCTCATGGTCGTACGGGATGTCGGTCAGCGGGTGCCCCCCGGGAGGGCATCCGGCGTCGAGGTACGACCCCCATCCGTCCGCGGCGACGCACAGTGCCTCGCTGACGCGGAGACCGCACAGATCGGCCTGGGCGAGCAGTGCGCGGACGAGCTCCCCCTGCGGTGGCCCCTCCGAGGCCGCGAAGGTCTCATCGGTGTAGGCGATGACAGCCACCGCATCGGCATGGCTCACCTTGCACACCATTCCGATGTAGGTCGAGCACATGCTGTCCAGTTCGGTGCGACCGAGGGTGGCCGGCAGGTCCAGACGCAGGCCGCCCAGGGTGCGGTTGCCGTCGAACGGAATGAGGACGAGGCTGCGGGTGGGTCGGTAGCCCAGGAGGCGCGGCACCAGCGCGAGGAAGTCGGCGGCTCCGGCCGCGCGGAAGATGGTCGTCATGCCGATCACCCTCGTCGGCGGCCGCGCACTCGCACGGGCCGCGGGAGCTGACGGTGGATGACCGCATCCGCCGACGTGGCTGGGGAGGAGAGGTGCACCCCGGGCGCCGCATCCGATCCGGTCCGGATACAGCGCCGGCCGCGCGGCGTATCCTGGGAGGGTGGACCCCTACTGGACTGCTGTGATCTGGTCGCTTCTGCCGACCCTGGCGGTGTCGGCGGTGTTCTACTTCATCCTCCGCTCCATCCTGCGCATGGACCGCACGGAGCGGAAGGCGTACGCGCGCGTCGAGGCGGAGGAGCGCGCGAAGCGCGGGCTCCCGCCGCAGCCCGCTGCATCCGACCGCTGACCCGCTCGAACTGCCCTGTCGGCGCCATTCGATACGCTGAGAGGGTTCACCGGCGGGGGGTGCAGTGGTCGAAGTCACCTTTGACGCCACGTGGTGGGTGGTCGTCGCCCTCATCGTCGACGTGACGATCCGCGTCGCCGCGATCATCATCGTTCCGCGAAACCGCCGTCCGACCTCCGCGATGGCGTGGCTGCTGGCCATCTACTTCATCCCGTACGTCGGGGTGCTGCTGTTCCTGCTGATCGGAAATCCGCGGCTCCCGCGCAAGTTCCGGCGCAAGCAGGAAGCGCTGAACGACTACCTGCGGGAGACCAGCGCGTCACTGGACTTCGGGACGCTGCGGCCGAACGCCCCCGACTGGTTCCGCGCCCTGGTGACGCTCAACCGCAACCTCGGGGCCATGCCGCTCGCGGGAGACAACGGCGCGACCCTCATCTCGGATTACCAGAAGAGCCTCGACGAGATGGCCGATGCGATCCGGCAGGCCGAGCACTACGTGCACGTGGAGTTCTACATCCTCCAATCGGATGACGCCACCGACAACTTCTTCCGTGCGCTGGAGGAGGCGACCGCGCGCGGCGTCGTGGTCCGGGTGCTGCTGGATCACTGGGCCAACCGCGGCAAGCCGTATTACCGCCGCACTCTGCGCCGCTTGAAGGCGATGGGGGCGCACTGGCACCTGCTGCTGCCGGTGCAGCCCCTGCGGGGCCGGACCCAGCGCCCCGACCTGCGCAACCACCGCAAGCTGCTGGTCGTGGACGGCAAGGTCGCCTACATGGGCTCGCAGAACGTCACCGACTCCACCTACAACCTGCACAAGAACATCCGCCGAGGCCTGCACTGGGTCGACCTCATGGTCCGCGTCGAGGGTCCGGTGGTCGCCAGCATCAACGCCGTGTTCCTCTCCGACTGGTATGGCGAGAGCGACGAGATCCTCTCCGACGAGATCGGTCTGTTCGATGTGACTCCCGGGGCGGGAGACCTGGACTGCCAGATCGTCCCCTCCGGGCCGGGCTTCGACTTCCAGAACAATCTCAAGCTGTTCCTGGCGCTCATCTACGCGGCCCGCGAGCGGATCAGCATCGTCAGCCCGTACTTCGTGCCGGAGGAGGCGCTGCTGCTGGCCATCACCACCGCGTGCCAGCGCGGAGTGAGCGTCGAGCTCTTCGTCTCCGAGGAGGGCGACCAGGCCGTGGTCTACCACGCACAGCGCAGCTATTACGAGACGCTGCTGCGCGCCGGGGTGAAGATCTGGATGTACCGCAAGCCGTACATCCTCCACTCCAAGAGCGTCACGATCGACGACGAGGTGTCGGTCATCGGGTCCAGCAACATGGACATGCGCTCGTTCGGCCTGAACCTGGAGATCTCGATGCTCGTGCGCGGCGGCGAATTCGCCCGCGAGATGCACGCGGTGGAAGACACCTATCGCAGCCTCAGCCGGGAGTTGACCCTCGAGGAATGGTCCAACCAGCCGCTGCGCTCCACGCTCCTCGACAACCTCGCACGCCTGACCTCTGCCCTCCAGTAGCGGGGGATCGGCCGCCGCGGGCCGCCACGGATCGTGATGGGGGTGTTACCGGATCCGTTGGGTTCGCCCAGACAGGTTCGGGAGGATGGTCGGAGGCCTCCTCCGATGGACGGCCGCCGCTGCATCCGGAGGTCTCATGTCCCGTCGTACTCGTTCGCTCGTCGCCGCGTGGGGCGCGGCCGTACTGGCCATCGGAATGCTCTCCGGATGCGCATCGGCCGGGGGCGGCGCATCCTCCGCTCCGCCGCCGACCGGCGACACCGTCGATGTCGGGGCCACGTGGTTGGACGGTGGCGCGATGGTCGGCGTGCTCGTGGCGGGCAGTTCGACCTGCAAGCCCTTCGCCGAGGAGGTCGCCTATGACGAGGGCGTGCTGAGCGTGTCGGTCATGGAGCCCGACGGCGCTTGCACCCGCGACTACGTGCTGCGCGGGGTGGCCGTGCCCGTTCCCGAGGGTGTCGATCCGGCCGAAGACCTCACGATCGAGGTGCGGGGATCGGGCTACGTGGGCCGCGCCGACCTTCCCGGCGTCGCCGGCCTCACCCCGGGCGCGGGCATGGATGGCGGCCAGCCGAGCGCCGGATGGGCCGGCCCGAGCACCTTCGCCATCCTCACGTGGGGTTCGTCGAGCTGCGCGCCGCAGGTCGAGTCGGCCGCGGTCTCGGCGCCCGGTGAGATCGCCGTGGCCTTCGTCGACCCGGCGCCCGACCAGATCTGCACGGCCGACATGGCCGCCCGTGTCACCGTCGTGGAGGTGCCCGATGTGCCCGCCGGCGTCGCCTACGAGGCGGCGCTCTCGGGCGACACGTACGACGGCATCCGCGTCCCCATCGCCGGCCAGCCCTGACCGCGGCTCGACGGCCTGCCCGCACGGACGCTGCTTCACCGCGCGATCCCACGTTCGCGCCTGTTCGGTGCATCCGCGCCGTTAAGAGATGGCGCGGATGCACGGAAGTGGCGCGGACGTGGGGCTCGGGCGGCGCGGCGCGCGGCGCGGGCATCGCGGGACGCGCCCCGTACGCCACGATGAGAGGCATGGATGCCGCCATCCCCGCCCTGACCGAGATGCCCGCGCCGCAGTTCGTGATGACCGACGACGGCGTCCGGCTCGCCACCTACACGTGGGGTGAACCGGACGCACCCACGGTGTTCTGCGTGCACGGGTTCGGCTCGAGCACGCGCGACAACTGGGTCAGCACGGGGTGGGTCCGCGAGCTGCTGCGCCGCGGACTCCGCGTGCTCGCCGTCGACCAGCGCGGGCACGGCGCCAGCGACAAGCCGCACGACGCCGGCGATTATGCGATGCCGGTGCTCGTGGGCGACCTCACCACGATGCTCGACACGTACCTGCTCGACAGCGTGCGCTACCTCGGATACTCCCTCGGCGGGCGCGTCGGCTGGCAGCTGGCCGTCGATGCGCCGGAGCACGTCGAGCGGGCGGTGCTCGGCGGCATCCCCGACGGCCGCCCGCTCGCGCGGCTCCAGGTCGAGCAGGCGCGCGCGTACGTCGATTCCGGCGAGCCCGTCACCGATCCGGTCACGCGGCGGTACGTCGCCCTCGCCGAGCGGGTCGCGGGCAACGATCTGCGGGCGCTCATCGCCGTGGCCGAGGGGATGCGCATCGGCGACAGCGATCCGGATCCTGCCGCCCCGCCGCACCAGCGGGTGCTGTTCGCCACCGGGAGCGACGATCCGATCATCGAGGAGTCCCGGCACCTGGCCGGCCTGACCCCGAACGGCATGTTCTTCGAGATCCCCGGCCGCCACCACACCAACGCGCCCGGCGCACGCGCGTTCCGGCAGGCCGGGGCCGACTTCCTCGCCGAGCCCTGAGTCAGTCCCGGGCCAGCACCAGCAGGTCGCCGACCTCGCACTCCAGCGCGCGGCAGATCGCCGACAGCGTCGAATAGCGGATGGCGCGGGCCCGGTCGTTCTTGAGCACCGACAGGTTCACGATGGACACGCCCACCAGCTCCGACAGCCGCGTCAGCGTCATCCCGCGCTCGGCGAGCAGCTCGTCCAGGCGGCAGTGGATGCCGCTGGGTCCGTCGTCCTCGGCGGGGCTCACACCAGCCCCTCCGAGTCGCGCTGCAGGCGGATGCCGCGGCGGAAGGCGAGCGAAATCAGCCCCAGCACCGTGGCCCCGATCCAGACGGCGAAAAACGGCCACACCAGCGCCCACGAGTTCGGATCGAAGTCGGCCAGGCCTGCGGCCGCGAGGACCCCGTTGCGACCGAGCGTGTCGAGGAAGTACACCGCGAGGGCGCCGGCGAACATCGTCCACCCCGCCGCATCCAAGAGGCGCGGGTTCGTCGCGTCGAAGAACCGGCCGCGCAGGAAGCGCAGCGCGAGCACGGCAAACAGGGCGATGACCGTGAGGGCGGCCGCGGCGCCCACGACGATCGACGCCGCCAGCGACAGTACGGAGAGCAGGTTGGTGCCCTCGGCGGCCACGTTGCCCCACGTGACATCGACGGCGGTGGGCGGGAGGTCGTCCTGGGGTGAGAGCTCCGTGGGAACGAATCCGAACGGCACGGCCACGGAGGTGCCCTCGGGGGTGAATGTCTCGAGCCACCGGATCACGGCAGCCAGGAGGACGAACACGGCGAGGACGCCGCTGACTCCGAGCGTGGAGAGGATCTCGTTGCGCTCCTTCTTCGTCGTCTGCTCCATCACACCAGTCCTTTCGTGTCGTGCTGCATACGCGTCCCGATGGCGAACACGGCCGAGAGCAGGGCGATCCCGAGTCCCCAGCCGATGGGGCTGAGATCCAGCGACAGGGCGAAGATGAACCCCTCCGCCACCCCGCTGCCGTCATCGTGCGAGGTGATCAGCTGGGGTGGACCGAGGGAGGAGATGATCTCAGCGCGCGCGATCGCGCCGAAGACCTGCGTGCCCAGACCCGCCGCGACGACGACGATCGCGGCGCCGCCGAGGGCCACCGGCAGCGTCCGGGCGAAGGGAGCGCCCCGCAGGAGCGCGAAGGCAAGCGACGCGATCCCGACGGCGAGGACGAGCGCGAGCGCCATGGGAAGCGCGGCCTCCGCCCACAGCAGCCAGCGCGGCCCGGCAGGGAGGTCGGCGACCTCAATCCATGCGGTGTCGTACCCCGCGCCCGTGACGGCGGTGGCGGACTCGAGGAAGCCCGGCGCTGTGCTGCCGCCCAGGGGCAGGTCGTCCACGCGCAGCACGGGCGCGCTGGCGAACCACACCGCCGAGGCGAGGAGGCTGTACACGCTCAGCGGGATCGCGACGAGCGCGCCGCCTCCCACGATGGCGACGACCACGCGCTCCCCGCGGGTGAGAGCTGATGGCGAGGCGCCCTCAGCCGCCGCGTCACGCCGGCGGGCCCAGGCCACCAGGGCCGCCGCGCAGACGAGCGCGGCGACGGCGATGGCGAGCATCCCCAGATTCGTGCCGATGGCGTCCATCACACCAGTCCTTCCGTGTCGGCTTGCAGGGCGGCTCCGCGCCGGAACGCGAACGAGATGACGACGAGGATGCCGCCCACCCCGGCGAGCACCCAGTTGGCGTGGCGGATGACGACGCCTGGGGAGGGGAAGCGGTCCAGCAGGAGGGCCGCCGGTCCTTCGGATGCCTCGTACACCACGAGCCCCGCGGCATCCGCGGTGCGCAGGCCGAGGTCGCTCACCATCGCCGCGGTGGCTTCCAGCAGCAGCGCGGGGGAGAGGAAGGCGGCGAGGGTCGCCAGGATGCCGAGGGTGAGCAGGCTCGCGGCGGCGAAGCGCGAGAACGGCCGGCCGGCACGCAGACGGCGGGCGAGGGTGAAGGCGACGACGCACCCGGCCAGCACGACGACGGCGACCGCGGCGTATCCGCCCCACTTGAGCGCGCGGGCCACGGCGGGCGGATCGGGGTGGACGACGCGGACGGTGTCGAAGAACACCCACGCGTACACGTCTTCCTGCTCTACCTCGGGCACGCTGTCCAAGTCGGGCACCAGCGGAACGGACGCGGAGAACTCCCCGAACGCGATGCTCGCCGTCATGAGGATGCCGAGGAGCACGGTGCCGGCGGCCAGGACGACGGCGAGCACCTCCACCGCGCGCAGGAGGGGCCGCAGGACGGCGGGGGCGAGCCGGTTCACACCAGGCCCTCCGTGTCCCGCTGGAGCCGGAGACCGCGCCGGAAGGCGACCCCGAGCACGCCGATCGCCAACGCGGCGAACCACACCGGTGCGTACGACCAGAAGGTGGCCGGATGCAGCGGCTCGCCTTCACCTTGACCCAGCGCGGCCAGCACACCGTTGCGGCCGAAGGTGTCGAGGCCCAGCACGACGATGGTGCCGAACGCGAGCACCAGGGCGATCGCGTCGATGAGCCGCGCCGTCGCGGGGACGAAGAACCGGCCGCGGAGGAAGACCGCGCCGAGCGAGAGCACCAGGCCGATGATGGCGAGGGCGATGAGCACCTGCAGCACCAGCGAGGCCCCGATCGAGACCGCCGAGACGACGTTCACATCGGTGACGTGGACGGTCAGCGCGGTCGCCGCCCCCGACACGGGCTCGCCGTCGGCGGTGATCGCCGCCGTCACCTCCGTCTCCTCGATCGGGAAGCTCCACGCGATCCCGGCCGGCGTGAACGTGCGGGCGAACCGGGCAGACCCCTCCGCGGCGATGGCGACCATCGCGATCCCGCCGGCGATCACCATCCAGACGATGTCGGTCCGCTCCCGGGCCTCTGCGCGTGTCATCTCGGTCCCTCCCCGGCCATATCGATAATCGTTGTTATCGAGGAACGATATGTCCGACGGAAGGGGGTGTCAAGGCCTCGCTATGCCGACGGCGAACACGGCCGCCCCGCATCCGAGCGCTGGTTAGTCTCGATGTACGGCGCGCGGAAGCGTGCCTATCGACCCATTCTGGAGGGTTTGAGGATGTTCGAAAGATTCACCGACCGTGCCCGTCGAGTTGTGGTGCTCGCCCAAGAAGAGGCGAAGATGCTCAACCACAACTACATCGGCACCGAGCACATCCTGCTCGGGCTGATCCACGAGGGCGAGGGCGTGGCCGCCAAGGCCCTCGAGTCCCTCGGCATCTCGCTCGACGCCGTGCGTGAGCAGGTGCAGGACATCATCGGCCAGGGGCAGCAGCAGCCGACCGGGCACATTCCCTTCACGCCGCGCGCGAAGAAGGTGCTCGAGCTCTCGTTGCGCGAAGCGCTGCAGCTGGGCCACAACTACATCGGCACCGAGCACATCCTGCTCGGACTCATCCGCGAGGGTGAGGGCGTGGCCGCGCAGGTGCTCGTCAAGCTGGGCGCCGATCTGAACAAGGTGCGCCAGCAGGTCATCCAGCTGCTCAGCGGATACCAGGGCAAGGAGCCCGCGGGCGTCGCATCCGGCGCCGGCGAGCAGACCTCCGCCAGCGCGCAGGGAGGTTCCGCAGTGCTCGACCAGTTCGGCCGCAACCTCACGCAGGCCGCGCGCGACAACAAGCTCGACCCCGTCATCGGACGCGAGAAGGAGATCGAGCGGGTCATGCAGATCCTCTCGCGCCGCTCCAAGAACAACCCCGTCCTCATCGGCGAGCCCGGCGTCGGCAAGACCGCCGTCGTGGAGGGCCTCGCGCAGGCCATCGTCAAGGGCGATGTGCCCGAGACGCTGAAGGACAAGCAGGTCTACTCGCTCGACCTCGGATCGCTCATCGCCGGGTCCCGCTACCGCGGTGACTTCGAGGAGCGCCTGAAGAAGGTCACCAAGGAGATCCGCACGCGCGGTGACATCATCGTCTTCATCGACGAGATCCACACGCTCGTGGGTGCCGGTGCCGCCGAGGGCGCGATCGACGCCGCGTCGATCCTCAAGCCGCTGCTGGCCCGCGGCGAGCTGCAGACCATCGGTGCGACCACCCTCGACGAGTACCGCAAGCACTTCGAGAAGGATGCCGCGCTCGAGCGTCGCTTCCAGCCGATCCAGGTCGCCGAGCCGAGCCTGCCGCACGCCATCAACATCCTGAAGGGCCTGCGCGACCGGTACGAGGCGCACCACAAGGTGCAGATCACCGACGGCGCCATCGTGGCCGCGGCCAACCTCGCCGACCGCTACATCAGCGACCGGTTCCTGCCCGACAAGGCGATCGACCTGATCGACGAGGCCGGCGCCCGCCTGCGTCTGTCGATCCTGTCGAGCCCGCCCGAGCTGCGCGAATTCGACGACAAGATCGCCAAGGTGCGCGAGCAGAAGGAAGTCGCCTCCGAGGAGCAGGACTTCGAGAAGGCCGCGTCGCTGCGCGACGAGGAGAAGTCGCTCCTGGCCGAGCGTCTGCGCCTGGAGAAGCAGTGGCGTTCGGGCGACGTGGCATCCCACGCCATCGTCGACGAGGGCCTGATCGCCGAGGTGCTCGCTCAGGCCACCGGCATCCCGGTGTTCAAGCTCACCGAGGAGGAGTCCAGCCGGCTCGTCTTCATGGAGAAGGCGCTGCACCAGCGGGTCATCGGTCAGGAAGAGGCCATCTCCGCCCTGTCCAAGACGATCCGCCGCCAGCGTGCGGGTCTGAAGGACCCGAAGCGTCCGTCGGGCTCGTTCATCTTCGCCGGCCCCACGGGTGTCGGAAAGACGGAGCTGGCCAAGGCGCTCGCCGAGTTCCTCTTCGACGACGAGGGCGCGCTGATCTCCCTCGACATGTCGGAGTTCGGTGAGAAGCACACCGTCTCGCGGCTGTTCGGTGCCCCTCCCGGGTTCGTCGGCTTCGAAGAGGGTGGCCAGCTCACCGAGAAGGTGCGGCGGAAGCCCTTCTCGGTCGTGCTCTTCGACGAGATCGAGAAGGCGCACCCCGACATCTTCAACTCGCTCCTGCAGATCCTCGAGGAAGGCCGTCTCACCGACGGTCAGGGCCGCGTGGTCGACTTCAAGAACACCGTCATCATCATGACGACCAACCTGGGCGCGCGTGACATCGCGGGCGGCCCGGTCGGGTTCCAGGTCGAAGGCGACAGCGCCACCTCGTACGACCGCATGAAGGGCAAGGTCAACGAAGAGCTCAAGCGGCACTTCAAGCCCGAGTTCCTCAACCGCGTCGATGACATCATCGTCTTCCCGCAGCTGAGCAAGCCCGAGCTGGTGCAGATCGTCGACCTGTTCACCAAGCGCCTCGCCGAGCGCCTGCTCGACCGTGACATGACGATCGAGCTGTCGCAGGCGGCCAAGGAACGGCTCATCGAGATCGGGTTCGACCCGGCTCTCGGTGCGCGCCCGCTGCGCCGCGCGATGCAGCACGAGGTCGAGGACCGCTTGAGCGAGAAGATCCTGCACGGCGAGCTCGAGTCGGGCGATCACGTGAAGGTCGACGCCGAGAACGGGGAGTTCCTCTTCGAGACCGGCCCCCGCGGTGAGAAGGTCGCCGTCGGTGTGACCGGCGGCGGGGAGATCACCGCGACACCGGACATCGTCGCCGGATCCTGAGCGACACGAAGGGCGGATGCTGCGGCATCCGCCCTTCGTCGTTCCTGCGTGCGGGTCAGCGTGCGGCCAGATGCGCGTGGACGGCGGAGATCACCACCGAGCCCTCGCCCACGGCCGAGGCGACGCGCTTGAGGGAGCTGCGCCGGGTGTCGCCCACCGCGAACAACCCGGGGACGGAGGTCTCCAGCGACCCGGGCGGTGCACCTCCGCGCCACGGGTCGGGCAGGTCCTCGTCGGGAGCGGAGGACCCCGTCACGAGGTAGCCCCAGCGGTCGCGGAGGACGTCATCGGGCAGCCACTCGGTGTGTGGACGGGCACCGATCGTGACGAACAGTGCGTGGCAGGGGCGCAGTTCGCGCGCTCCGTCCGCGACGCGCTCGACCTCGACGGCGCCCAGACGCCCGTCGGCATCGGGCTGTGCCCCCACCACGCGCGACCCGGGCAGGATCTCCACGCCCAGGGCCTGAAGCTGCGTGATCAGGTAGCTCGACATGCTCGCCGCCAGCGACGGACCGCGCACGAGGAGGGTGACGGATGCGGCGTACCGGGCGAGGTGCAGCGCCGCCTGCCCGGCGGAGTTGCCGCCGCCGACCACGAGCACCGCTCGGCCGCGCTGGGCCCGGGCCTCGACGGACGACGCGCCGTAGAACACCGACGTCCCCACGAAGGGGCGCAGGGCCGCGACCGACAGTCGGCGGTACGCGATTCCGGTGGCCAGGACCACGCTGCCGGCCACCACGTGCTCGTCACCCGGGCCCACGGTGAGCGTGAACGCGGCATCCCCCTCGGCGCGCGCCAGGCCCGTGGCCTGCCGGGCGTGCGCGAACCGAGCTCCGAACGCCCACGCCTGCTGATAGGCCCGCCGCGCGAGCTCCGCCCCGGCCACGCCGCGGGGGAACCCGAGGTAGTTGCGGATGAGCGAACTCGACCCGGCCTGACCGCCCACCGAGCCGGCTTCGACGACGAGGGTCGACAGGCCCTCGGATGCGGCGTAGACCGCCGCGGCGAGGCCGCTCGGTCCTGCCCCGACGATCGCGACATCGACGGGGGAGTGCGGAAGCTCGGTGGACAGGCCAGTCGCGTGCGCGATCGCGCGGTCATCCGGGTCCTCCAGCAGGCTTCCGTCCGCGATCTGGACGACGGGTGCGCCCCGGTACGACCGGCCGGCGCGCTCGAGAAGCTCCGCCGCCCGCGGCGAGGCCGGATCCAGCCGCGTCGCCGCCAGACCGCTTCGCGCGAGCTGCGCGGCGAGCAGGTGCGTGCGGGGCGCGACGTCGGAGCCGATGATCGTGAAACCGCGTCGCTCCGGCGTGGTCGCGCGCCAGTCGCGGAGGTACTCGGTTACGGCGTGGTGGAAGTCCTCGTCGCGGGGATCTGCCGGACGCACCACGTAGAAGTCGATCAACAGATCCGACATCAGCGCCAGCACCCGGGCCGCGGTGTCGGCGTCCGCCCACGTACCCCACTCGATCAGGAGCGCGCGTCGCGCTTCCGGGAACAGGCCGGTGGCCCGGGAGAACACGGCTCTGACCGGATGCTCGGCGTCTCCCGCCGATGCCAGGACCAGCGCGACGGCCCCGCCGCCGGCGTGCAGGGTCGCCAGGGACTCCCCGCCTCCGTCGAGGGTCACGACGTCGTAGTGGGACGCGTACCGCTCCCGCAACGCGCGGACGACCCGCTCGGCGGGGTCGGGATCGACCACCGCGATGACGGGGCGGGGCGGCGACGGAGCGGGCATGACACTCCCACGGTCGGGGTGGACCCCGGCAGTGTAGACCCTCCCGCCGAGCCGCGGCCAGGCCCACTCGTTCTAGGCTGGACACATGAGCGCGTTCACGGTCCGGCCCGCCCGCACGGCCGACGTCCGCGGCATCCATCGGCTCCTCGACCCGTACGTCCAGCGGCGCATCCTCCTCGGCAAGGACCTCGTGGTGCTCTACGAGTCGGTGCAGCAGTTCGTCGTCGCCGAGGCCGACGGCGAGCTCATCGGCTGCGGCGCGCTCCACGTCATCTGGGAGGATCTCGCCGAGATCCGCACCCTCATCGTCGTGGACGAATGGCTGCACCGCGGTGTGGGCCGAGCACTCGTGGCCGCGCTGGAGGACGAAGCGCGCGAGCTGGGCGTGCAGCGCCTGTTCTGCCTCACGTTCGAGGTGGACTTCTTCACCCGGCGCGGCTTCGCCCCGATCGGCGAGCAGGTCGTCGACCCCGACGTGTACTCGCAGCTGGTGCGCAGCCCCGACGAGGGCGTCGCGGAGTTCCTCGACCTCGCCCACGTCAAGCCGAACACCCTGGGCAACACGCGGATGCTGAAGACGCTGTAGCGCGTCACACCGGGCGTGCCGCCCGGGCGCCCGGCGCTGCCGCGCCTACCCTGGGAGCATGAGCGGTTCCTCTCCGCGACGGCGGCACTCTCCGGCGGTCTACCGGCGCCGTCGGCTCGTCCTCCTGCTCGTCGTGCTGCTCGTGGTGGGCGGGCTCGTGTGGCTGTTCGTCGCACAGCCGTGGCGCAGCGCCGCCCAGCCCATCGCGACGCCGAGCCCCAGCCCGTCGACCAGTCAGACCCCTACCACCTCCCCGACCCCGTCCGAGGCGCCCACCGAGACACCTCCGGCTGAGGGCGAGGAGGAGGTCCCCAACCCCGAGCTCACCCCGACCGCGGATGCGTGTCTGCCCGGCGATCTCACGATCGAGGCGCTCACCGATCAGCAGGCCTACGCCGCAGGACAGAACCCGCAGCTGTCCATTCGCCTGGTCAACCGCAGCGACACCGACTGCACGCTCAACGTCGGCACGAGCGCGCAGTCGTTCACCGTCTCCAGCGGGAGCGACGTGTGGTGGCGCTCCACCGATTGCCAGACCGAGCCCAGCGACATGATCGTGCTCCTGACGGCAGGTCAGGAGACCACGAGCTCGGCTCCGCTGACGTGGGATCGCACGCGGTCATCCGTCGACACGTGCGACGGTGACCGCCCGAGCGCGCCCGGTGGCGGAGCGACGTACCACCTCAGCGTGTCGATCGGCGGGATCGCGTCGACGAACACCGCCCCGTTCATCCTGCAATGACCCGGGACTTTTGTCCCCCAAACGGCGGACAGACGTGAACCGATCGGTGAAGCTACAGTAGATACGCTCCTGCATCCAAGGATCGCACGGCTGTCCCCAGCAGCCGGGCCCCCGGTGTTCCCCAAGCGCCCATGGCCCGCGGTCCTGCAGAACGCACGAGGCCCTCTCGAATCCGCCAGCCCCCAACTGGGGGATCCGAGAGGGCCTCCCCTTTTCCGGCAGCCGGGTGACCGCGGCTTCAGCACCGTGAGGGTCCGCCGTTAGGCTGAAGGGATGCCGAGGAAGAAGGGGCGCAAGGACGCCGAGCTGGAGTTCCGCAACACGGTGCTGGCCGATGCGCTGCAGACGCAGGACATGGCAGCCGTCGCCTTCGCGCTGCGCCACGGGCCCACCGTGGTGCCGCTCCTGCGGATGGGTGCCCGGGACAACCCGCTGGATTCCGGCGAGGTCTGGACCTACCGTGACCCCGACACCGGCGACATCGCCCTCCTGCTCTTCAGCGACGCGGCACACAAGCCCGCGACGCTGCCACCGGGGGTCGCGCTGCAGTCTCCCGCCTGGCTGCGCGCATTCCTGCAGGCCCACAGCGATCGCATCACGACGGTCTTCTTCGACATCGCCGGTCCGCATCCCCTGCAGGCGACGCCTGCGGATCTGCTTGCCGCGCTCGACCTCTGACCCGTTCAGGGAAGCGGCGACACTCCGCGTGAACTCGCGCGGACGCGGTCTGAGGTGGCAGACTCGGCCGGATGGAGTACCTCCTCGTCGGCGTCGTGTGCGCCGCAGGCCTCGTCCTACCGGTCGTCCTGGGCTTCGCGCAGCAGCAGCAGCAGCGCCGCCGCCGCACCGGTCCTCCCGGCCGTTCGCACGGCGCCTTCTGACCGACCCTCGACAGCTTCAGGGGTCGACCCGGGTTCCGTGGGAGGCCGAGGCGCTCAGAAGTCCGGGACGTCGCCGGGGTCGGCGCGGCGACGGGTCTGCAGGTCGCGGAGTGCGCGATCGATCGAGCGCGAGGACGCGTCGAGCACCGTGTGATACCCCAGACGGGATGCCTCGCCCGCGCGCTGTGCGGACTGGGTGACGGGCCGGATCTCACCCGTCAGCGTCAGCTCTCCGATGGCGGCCGTGCGGTGGGAGATCGTATGGTCGCGCACGGCGTTGGCCACCGCGATGGCGATGGCGAGGTCGGCGGCCGGCTCGACGAGGCGCACGCCCCCCACCGTCGAGACGTAGACGTCCTTGTCCGACACCTTCACACGCGCCCTCCGCTCCAGCACCGCGAGCACCATCGCCACACGCGCCGAGTCGACGCCGTTCACGACGCGGCGCGGGTTGGGGGCGGTCGTGTCGATCGTGAGCGCCTGCACCTCCACCGGCAGCGCGCGCCGGCCCTCCAACGCAATGGTCACGCACGTGCCGGGAACGGGATCGCCGTGGCCGAGGAACAGCGCGCTGGGGTCGGGCACCTCGGCGATCCCCGCACCGGTCATGTCGAAGCATCCGACCTCGTCGGTGGGGCCGAACCGGTTCTTCAGGGCGCGCACGAAACGCAGCGACGTCTGCCGGTCGCCCTCGAACTGGCACACGACGTCGACGAGGTGCTCGAGGATGCGGGGGCCGGCGATGGAGCCGTCCTTCGTCACGTGCCCCACGATGATGACCGGCAGCGCACGCTCCTTCGCCACACGGATGAGCGTGGATGCCACTTCCCGCACCTGGCTCGGCTGGCCGGCGGCTCCGTCGCTCAGCGCCGACGACACCGTCTGCACGGAGTCGACGATGAGCAGCTCGGGCCGCACCTCGTCGATGTGCCCGAGGATGGTGGCCAGATCGGTCTCCGCCGCCAGGTACAGCTCGTCGTGCAGCGCTCCGGTCCGCTCGGCACGCAGCCGCACCTGCGCGGTGGACTCCTCCGCACTGGCGTACAGGACCCGGCGACCGGCGCGCGCGCTCTGCGCCGCCACTTCCAGGAGCAGTGTCGACTTGCCCACGCCCGGCTCGCCGCTGAGCAGGATGGCGGCGCCGGGGACGACGCCGCCGCCGAGGACGCGGTCGAACTCGCCCACACCGCTCGTGCGACGCGGCGCATCCTGGGTGTCGATCGCGGTGATCGGACGTGCGCTCCTCGAGGCGCCGGGGGCGACGGCGGCCACCGTGCGGGTGATCCCGGTCTGCTCGGCGGCTTCCACGACGGTGCCCCACTGCTGGCATTCACCGCAGCGGCCGACCCACTTGAGGGTCGTCCACCCGCACTCGGTGCACCGGTACGGCACGGTCGTGGAGGGCTTTCGCGCGGGCATGCCTCCAGGCTACGCGTGCCCACCGACAGCGCTCCCGCGGAGTCTCCCCGCGCTTCTGTAGAGGCGCGGAGTCGCATGTGGTAACGTTGCCACAATTTCGCAGCGCTCCCCGCCCCGCGGAGGAGCACGAGCCCCGATCCGATGATGGGCAGACGTCCATCCAGAGGAGTGCAGAGCGTGACCGAGGACGTCATCGGCGTGGGGGTCGCGGGCTTCTGGCACGTGCATGCGGACGACTACGCGCGCGAAACCGAGGCTCATCCGGGAACCCGCGTGGCCGCCGCGTGGGATGACGAACCGGGCCGGGCCCGGGAGGGCGCGGCGCGCTGGGGCGTCGAGCGCGCCGAGAGCCTCGACGCGCTGCTCGCGCACCCGCGCGTCGACGCGATCACCGTCACGACCGCCACCGCCGACCACACCGGCGTCATCGGGCGGGCGATCGAGGCGGGCAAGCACGTCTTCACCGAGAAGCTCCTGGCGCCCACCGTGGCGGAGTCGCAGCGACTCGCCGACGCGGCCGCAGCCAAGGGCGTGGCGCTCGTGGTGTCGCTGCCGCAGCTGACGAACCCGGTGATGGTCGCCGCCGCCGACCTCGTCGACCGGGGCACGCTCGGCGCCGTCACCTACGCCCGCGTGCGGATGGCGCACGACGGCTGGCTCACCGGATCGCTGCCCGACCGCTTCGCCGACCCGGTCGCCGCCATCGGCGGGGCGTTCACCGACCTCGGCTGCCACCCCGCGTACCTCGTCCAGCGCCTGCTCGGCGCGTATCCGGAGAGGGTGTCGGCGGTCTACACGCGCGTCACCGGCCGCGAGGTCGAGGACAACGCCGTGGTCGTCGCGGCCTACCCCGACGGGGCCCTCGGTGTCGCCGAGGCCAGCTTCGTCACCACGCCCGGAGCGCTGGCGATGGAGGTGCGCGGCACCGAAGCGTCGCTGCTCCACGGATTCGGCAGGGGCGGACTGCACGCCAAGGGCGGGCCCTTCGGCGACGAATGGGTCCCCGTGCCGCTGCGTCCGCCGCCGCCCACGCCGTTCGAGCTGTGGGTGGACGCCATCCGCGGGCGAGCGGATGCCTCCGCCAACGTGTCGGCCGCGATCGACCTCACGCGGTTCATCGTCGCCGCCAACACCGCCGCCGCCGCGAATCCGCGTGCCGGCTTCGACCCGGAAGGACCCTCATGACCGGCAAGGTGCGGATCGGACTCATCGGCGCGGGCGGCATCGCCGGCGCGCATGTCGACGGGTACCGCCGGAACCCCGAGACCGTGGAGCTCGTGGCGGTCGCCGACCCCGTCCGGGAGAGCGCGGAGAAGCGCCGCGGGAGCGCCGGCGTGCGCATCTTCGCGGACTATCGCGAGATGATCGCCGCCGGCGGGCTGGATGCGGTGGACATCTGCCTGCCGCACCACCTCCACGCCGACGCGGTCATCGCCGCCGCCGACGCGGGTCTGCACGTGCTGTGCGAGAAGCCCCTGTGCCTGACTCTGGAGGAAGCGGGGGCGATCACCCGGGCGGTGGAGCGCAGCGGGGTCACGGTGATGTGCGCGCACAACCAGCTCTTCCTGCCCGCCGTCGCCGAGGCCAAGCGCCTCATCGACAGCGGCGCGCTCGGCCGCGTGTACGAGGTGCGCACGACCGACAGCTTCTTCAACGACTTCACGCCGGAGAGCATGGGATGGCGCGCGCGTGCGGAGACCTCCGGGGGCGGCGAGCTCATCGACACCGGCTACCACCCGCTCTACCTCATGCAGCACCTCGCCGGGGGAGCCCCGGTGGAGGTCGCCGCGATGCTCTCGCGCCACCGCCTCGAGTTCATGGAGGGCGAGGATTCCGCGCAGGTGCTCGTCCGCTACGACAACGGGGTGGTGGGTCACGTCGTCACCAGCTGGGCGTACGAGCCGGCCCTGGGGACGGAGAAGTTCTCGCTCGTGGCCGAGCGGGGTTCGCTGAGCTCGGACGGCATCACACTCACCTACCGGGTGCGGGGCGAAGCGCCGGTGACGCGCGAGTTCGCTCCCGTGCACGAATTCGAAGCCGAGGTGGGCCACTTCGCCGACAGCGTGCGCAACGGCACGCGCCCGATCCAGACCCACGAGGAGGGGATCGATGTGCTCGGGGTGATCCTCGCGGCCTACGAGTCCTCCCTCACCGGCTCGATCGCGCGCGTCGGGGCGCACCCCGTCGGGCATCGCTGAGGCCTCGTCCGCTCCGCTGCGGCCTCATACCTTCTCGGGCTCGGCCCGCGGCAGGGCGAGCTGGGCCAGCAGCACCTCGGCGAGGTCGCGGGGCCGCTCGATCTGCGGCCATCTCCCCGACGGCAGATCCACGAGCGTGAGGTCGGAGATGCGGGCGAGCTCGCGGACCGGATCGATGCCGGCGGCCACCCACCGGCGCACATCGTCGGTGGTGAACTCCGTCGCCACGACCGTGGCGGGTACCGCGAAGCGCCGGTCGTCGGTGAGGCGCTGCACGGCGTCGAGCACGTGTGAGGCGTTCTCGCTCATGCGCCGGTGCAGTCCGCCCAGACCGGGATCCACGGCGCTCAGCCCTGCCGTGTGGGTCGTGACCCCGCGGGCGTCCACCGTGAACCCGCTCAGCACCCGCGCGCCGTCCGCGCTCGGGAACCCGCCGACGTGGATGGCGCAGGCGACGCCGTCGGGGCGCTGACTGACCGCCGCGTGCACGAGCCCGCACGCTTCGGCATGGCCGACCACGACGACCTTCCCCTCGCACTGGTCGATCGCGGCGACGATGGCGGCCACGTGATCGGCGAGCCAGATGCCGTTGCGGTTCGCGGTGCGCGAGTGCAGTCCCTGCAGCGTCAGCGCGGACGGGCGGTGGCCCGCCGCGGCCAGCAGCTCGGAGACATCCGCCCAGGAGGAGGCGTCGAGCCACAGGCCGGGAACCAGGATGACATCCATCGCACCTCCTCGCCGGCGATTCCTCGCCGCACCGACATGCTCGCGCAGCCCCGGCCCCGGCGGAAGGGCTTGTGGCCCCGGGACGCCTGTGGGGTCACCGGCGGCCCGTGGCATCCGTGACGCCGGGCGGGCTCATGCCGGCTCCTCACCGAGCGGCCACTCCAGCAGGTCGACCTCGACGATGGGGGCTTCGGGGTCCAGCGGGATGCGGAAGGTACGCACCTGGTGCGGGCCGAAGTCCTCTTCGATCGTGCGGCCGACCAGCGGGAGCGCGATCCGGGCCGACCCCGGCAGGCCGCGGGTCTCGACGGCCCGCACGATGAGGCCGGCCGCTGCCGCGTCCGGGACGTCTTCGCTGCCTTTGACCGCGGTGACCATGACGGCGCCGCCGCCGTCGTCGACGAAGCTGCCGCGGGGCGGAAGGTCGCCGGGGTGGAACGACTCCAGCTGCGCACGCACGGGCGACCCGAGCACCGCGGCCCGCCGCGTCGGCTGAGCGGCGCGCCAGTCGCCGCCGTGCGGGATGAGCTCGAGGCTGAACCGCTGCACGCCCTGGTCGTGGAAGGAGTACACGCCCTCCGGATCGAGCAGGCGGGGATCGTGCCACGAGTACACGGGGCTCCGCACCGCCGTGATGCCGATGCTCGCCGTTCCCAGCCCGGCGGTGCCGGCGGGGGAGACGTCCCACCCGTGCTTGGTCGTGCACACGACCGTGAGCCCGGCGGGGGTCCCGGCGATCGTGCCGGTGAGATCGACCCACGACTGAGCGGGCTCCTCGGCGCCGTCGACGGGGCGTTCGAGGGTCGCGTAGGGGATCTCGTACGTGGCGGCCGGATGCTCGAGCCCGACGGGGAACCGGAGCTTCAGCAGGTGCGCGTGCTCGCGCCAGTCCAGCGTCACGTCCACCCGCAGCGCGCGGGCGTCGTGGGAGAGGAGGTACTCCTCGACGAGAGTGCTGGCGCCCCATCCGCGTTCCACGCGCACGCGCGAGCGCAGCGGGCCGGTCTCGCGCACGACGATGCGCTTCAGGTGGAAGGCGGCGCCGGGCCAGGCGTAGGAGATGACCCGGTGGCCCCACGTGTCGGTGGGGTCTTCGCAGACGGCGGTGCGCGGCTGACCGCGCGTGCCGGCCAGCGGGTCGACGCCGGTGGTCTTGTCTCGGAGCGAGACGACGTCGCCGGTGGCGGCGTCGAGCTCCACGCGCAGATGTGCGTTCTCCAGAACGGTGCCGTCGCCGGCGACACGTACGCCCTCGTCCGCGGGAAGCGCGGGCCCGGGGAGCAGGCGGTAGAGCGCGTAGCCCAGCGCGGGCACGTCGGCGCGGAAGGTGACCGCCCCGCGGCTGAGGTCGCTGGTCGTGGCCGTGGACTGCGTGGCCTGCGACAGCACGGAGGTGCCGACATGGTCGACGACGCGCACGCCGTGCGGCTGCGCGCTGTACTGCAGGTCGACGTCGACCGACACCGGCCACGGATGCGGATTGAAGACCACGACCGGCTGGGTCGCGGCATCCGCGGGGATGTCGATCCGCCGGGCGATGCGGTTGTGCACCCGCGTGATGATGCGCTTCGAGATGGCGACGGCCTCGCCCAGCTGGTCGCGCGCATCGTCGTACGACGGTTCGATCGCCGACCCCGGCAGGATGTCGTGGAACTGGTTGAAGAGGATCTGCTTCCAGGCGCGCTCGAGGTCGTCGCGCGGGTAGAGGGCCCCCGTGAGGGCGCCCTCGACCGCGGCCCACCGCTCGGCGGACAGGGCGGCGAACTGCGCGCGGCGCTGCCACGCCTTGATGCCCGAATGCGAGGAGTAGCACCCCGGCGCGTGGTGCTGCAGGTCGTCGCGGCGCACGGCCAGGGTGTCGAGGAACCCCGCCCCGCGCGTGAGCATCTCATCGAAGTACGCGCGCGGCGACGACATCGTCATCCTCCCGAAGGTGCCCATCCGGTCGTAGCGGTGGATCGATTCGATGTTGGCCTTCGTGGGCCCGCCACCATGGTTGCCGACGCCGTAGAACACCATCATCTGCCCGAGCGAGCGGTCGAGCTGACCGAGCGATTTCTCCGTCTGGAACGACACGTCGCCGGGCGCGCTGCCGTACTCGAAGGGGATGCGGTAGGTCAGCACGCGGGATCCGTCGGGCGACTCCCAGTGGAACAGCGTGTCGTCGAGGTCGCCCTCGTGCGGACCGGGCCGCAGGAAGCAGTAGGAGTCCATGCGCTGGCCCCGCAGGATCTGCGGGATCGTCGCGCTGTGCCCGAAGGGGTCGACGTTCATGCCGACGGTCGCGATCCGCCCGAAGCGGGAGTGCAGGTAGCGCTGACCGTACAGCCCCTGGCGCGCGAACGACTCGCCCATCGGCATGTTGCAGTCCGGCTCCACCCACCACCCGCCGACGTTGACCCACCGCCCCTCGGCGACGCGGTGGGCGATGCGGGCGAACAGATCCGGGTCCTGCTCCTCGACCCACGACAGCAGCACGATCTGATCGCACGTGAAGACGAAGTCGGGGTACTCGTCCATCCGGTCCAGGGCGCTCGCGAACGTCGCCCGCGCTTCCTGGTACCCCTCCTGCCACGGCCACAGCCACACCGGATCCAGGTGCGCGTTGCCGATCATGTGCAGCGTGCGGTCGGGGGTCGCGGCCGGCCGCGGGGACGGGGCGAGGCCGTGAGGCTGCCGGCCGGAGGGTGCGTTGGCAACCGGTGCGCGGTGGGCAGGCATCGATGCCTCTTCGTTCACGTCCGGTTCCCCCTGGCGTGTCGCGACGCGCGTCGTCGGTCCTGGGAACGATGCCGGTGTGACATCGTTCCCACATAGTATCGACGCGTACGCATGCGCCGCCAGTGTCGCATCGAGGGCGGCGGATGCGCCGTTCGAGGAGGAGATCCCGGTGACCGCTGCATCCGCTCCGACGTCGCACCCCCGCCCCGACGTGCTCGTCATCCAGTGCGACTCACTGCCGCCCGACCTCGTCGGCGCGTACGGAGACCCCCATGGCGCCACCCCGGCGATCGACGCCCTGGCTGCGCGCGGCGCGGTCTTCGACGCATCCTGCAACGCGCCGCTGTGCACTCCGTCACGAGCCGCCATGGTCACCGGGCGCCTGGCCAGCCGCCTGGACTGCTACGACAACGCCGGCGAGTTCTCCGCCGAGCATCCCACGATGGCCCACGCCTTCGGCGCCCTGGGTTATCGGACGGCGATCATCGGCAAGATGCACTTTCTCGGCCACGATCAGCACCACGGGTTCGATGAGCGCCTCGCCCTCGACACCGACTACAGCACGGGCTACGACCCGCGGCTGTACGCCCTCGCGTACGACTGGGACAGGCCCAGCGGAGGCAACCCGAACAGCCCCGACATGATGGGCGAGTCCTACCTCGCCGCCGAATCGAGCTCCGCCTATCGCGAGCGCTTCCGGCCGGGACTGCACGACGAGCGTGATGCCCGCATCCATGCCGAGGCACTCGCCTACCTCGGCCGCGACCACACCGAGCCGTTCCTCGCGATCGTCTCCTACCACGCGCCGCACAACCCGTTCTGGGCTCCGGATGACGACGTGGCACGCTTCGACGGCGCGTTTCCCCGCCTGCGCGCCGAAGTGGTGGCCGAGGCGGGGATCATGGACCGCTGGCTCAACGACTTCCACTACGTGCCGCAGGTGCAGGAGCGGCTGATGGATGCGGCCAACCTGCGGTGGATGTACGCGACGGTCTACGCGATGCTCCACGAGCTGGACCGGCGGGTGGGGGAGCTCCTCGAGGCGCTGCCGCATCCCGAGCGCACCGTCGTGGTGTTCGTCAGCGACCACGGCGACATGCTGGGGGACCGCGGGATGCTGCAGAAGCGCACGTTCTACGAACGGTCGGTGCGCGTCCCGCTCATCGTGAGCGGACCGGGCATCGCGGAGGGCGTGCGGTGCGCGACCCCCGTGAGCCTCGTGGACCTGTTCCCGACGCTGGCGGGGCTCGTCGGCGCACCGCTTCCGGCCGACCTGGACGGGGTGGACGTGGGCGCAGCGCTCGCGGGTGGCGACGCGTCGCAGCATCCGGTGGTCTCGGAGTACCACGGCGAGGGCGTCCATGCGCCGTGCTTCCTGCTGCGCGAGGGCGATGTGAAGTACGTCCTCGTGCACGGCTTCGAAGAGCGGCTGTACGACCTGGCCGCCGATCCGGGGGAGCGCGCCGACCTCGCAGGCTCGCCCGAGCACGCCGCGCTGCTGACCCGGATGCGCGCCGACCTGCGGAGGCTCGTCGATCCGGACGACGTGGCGCGCCGCGCTCGCGCCTCCCAGCGGCGGCGGGGCTACATCCATCGCGCCGTCGTGGGCTCCGCCGCATCCGGCTGACGCCCTTCGCGCGTGCGCGCCGTCGGAGGATCGCACGAAGGTCGGAGGATGCGGCGCGCATCGCCCGACGTGGGTGCGATCCTCCGACCTACGTGCGGGCGGGCGGGGGTAGGTGCGGGCGGGGTCAGGCGGGGGGAGGGGCGATGGAGCCCCGGTCGATGAACGTCGTGGGCATCACGATGGTCCGCACCGGCGCGGCCGGCGACTCGATGCGCTCGAGCAGGGCCCGCATGGCGGCGGATCCGAGCGATCCGACGTCCTGCACGCTGGTGGAGACACCCGGCTCGACGATCGTCATCCACGGGGCGTCGTCGAAGCCGACGATGCTCAGCTGGTCGGGCACCGGCAGCTCCAGGGCGGCGGCGGCGCGCCACACGCCTTCGGTGAGCACGTTGTTCGCGGCGAAGACGGCGGTGGGGCGGTCTGCGCGCGAGAGCAGCTCGCGCGCCGTCTCGGTCGCCGCGGCGGTGTCCCACCCGGCGGGGACCACGAGCGACTCGTCGACCGGGATGCCGTGGGCCGTGAGGGCGTCGCGGTACCCGCGCAGGCGCTCCTCACCCGTCGTCCACTCCGTCTCGTCGATCAGCAGCGCGATGCGGCGATGGCCGGCGTCGATCAGCCGGGAGGTCGACTCGCGCGCGGCAGCACGGTTGTCGACCACGACGGCGTCGGTGGCTTCGCTGTCGAACCGGCGGTCGACCTCGATCAGTGGAACGCCCACCCGGCTCAGGAAGGCGCTCAGCTCGGCGGAGACGGGCGTCGCGATGACGCCGGATACGCGAGAGGCGACGAGCGCCTCGGCGGCGGCGAGTTCGTCCTCGGCCTCCCGGTGGAGGTCGACCAGCACGAGCGTGCGACCGTGGATGCGGGCCTCACGGCCGATGCCCGAGGCCAGCTCGGCGTAGAAGACGTTCCGCAGGTCGGACACCAGCACGCCCACGGCCCGGCTCGTCCCCTGCTTGAGCCCGCGGGCGGTCGCATCCACGACGTAGCCGAGCGTCTTCGCGGCGGCGCGGACGCGTTCGCGCACGTCGCGCGCGACGTAGCCGTTGCCCGACATGGCCCGCGAGGCGGTCGACCTGGACACCCCGGCCGCTTCGGCGACCTCGCGGATGGTCGGGCGGGTGACGCTCTCCCGCGCCGTGGTCATGAGCGCGCGTCCGCGACGTCCACGACGGCCTCCGCGTGCTGGCCGAGCAGGAGGTCGGCGATGGCGACGTCGATGGCGATGCGCTGCCTGCGCCCCACGGAGGACGGCACCACGGTCAGCTGCACGGTGGACTCCTCGTTCGGTGCGAGATCGACCCTCAGCTCGGACTCGGACGAACGCCAGCCTATCGGGAGCACGGGTGTCACCCGTGCGACCGCCCGCTCGTGCAGGGGGTTGCGCACCCGAACGGTGTAGTGGATCGGCTCGCCGACCTCGGCGCGCGCGCGGTAGGGCTGGAGCCGGGCGGCCTGCCCATCGGGTCCGATGGAGAGCTCGTCCAGCGGCAGGAGACTCCGGTGGAGGTCGTCGACGAGCCGGCCCGATTCGGCGAGGTACTCCAGGTAGGCCTCATCCGTCCACCGCGGCTCCCAGTGCCCCGACGCCATCAGCCCGGGCGCGATGGAGCGGTACAGCTCCGCGCTGCGCGAGTAGTCGCCGAGCCGGAAGAGATTGCGGTACTGGTAGCTCATGAGGTCTCGGCGACCGTCGCGTCCGCCCAGGCCTTCCTGCTGATCGCCGGTGAAGACCACCCTGACGCCGTCGACCTCGACGGCGTAGGCCACGGCGTAGAGGGTATGACCGGGTTGTTCGTGCGCGGTGAAGGTGTACTCGTTCCATACGAACGGCTCACCCAGCGGCAGCACGCGGTCGGCGACGATGGGGTCGTACCACTGGCACGGCAGATCCTCCTGCCACGGATCGGCCATCGTGGGCGCGACGTTCTCCGGGATCCACAGTGCCGTGCCCTCCACGTCGCGCAGGAGCGGCATGCCGGCGATGTGGTCGTCGTGGTAGTGGGTCGGCAGCGCGACGGTGATGCGCGTCACGCCGTAAAGCTCGCGCAGAGCCGGGAGGGACGCCAGCCAGGGCCGGCGGGCGGCGCGGTCCTGGCCGGCAGCGATCCCCGTCGACATGTCGTATCCGTAGTCGACGATGAGCGCCTCGCGTGTCGCCGAGAGTATGACGTACGAGCACGAGTTGGACGTGCGATTGAGCAGCAGGTGCGGGGTGAGGGCGATGTACGGATCTTCCAGTCGCGCTCTGAGGTCGGTCGGATACGAGCGCCGGGAGTTGACGTACTCCTGCATCGCCTGCGCCAGCAGCTCCAGCGCGCGGTCGGGATCGCGCATCACCTCGCCATGCGAGGGGGCGATGGCCGACAGGTGATAGCGGTGCAGCAGAAGCGCGCTGAGCACCGTCATCGCCGGGCCCTCGTTCTGCGTGTAGGACCACTGGGTCGCCGCGAGGGACCACACCTTCCCCGGCGCGTAGAGCAGATCGCCCGTGAAGGCCAGTCGCTCGCCGTCGCGATCGAGCAGGTACGTCACCGAACCCGTGGTGTGCCCGGGGGTGGGCAGGACGAACAGGCGCATCCCGGCGAGCTCGAGGGTGCGGTACTCGGGCACGCTCGCATGCACCGGCACCGACGCCAGGAGCGAGAAGCGGTCCTGGCGGAGGTTGTAGTCGTTGTCGAGAGGGCGCCCCTCCCACATCTCCTCGACGCGGTCGAACAGGTCGCGCTCGACGGGGGGCACGTGGATGCGGGCGCCGTGGCGCACCGCGAGCGGCAGGCCCTGACCCTGGTCGCGGTGGTGGTGCGTCATCAGGACGTCGGTGACGCGGCGGATGCCCAGCTCAGCGAGGTGGTCGAGCACCCGGCCCGATCCGAAGTCGATGGTGACGCCGTCGCGCTCGCCGTCGGGCGCGTCGGGGTCGGCGAGCAGATAGACGTTGCATGTGTCGCCGATGTGCCAGACCCCGCGCGCGATCGGGGTGACCGTCATGTCAGGGTCCCTCGATGCTCGTCCCACGCGCGCCCGATGACGGCGAGATGGTCGGCTTCGATCGGCTGCGCACGTACCCGGTCGATGTAGTAGAGCGCGGGAACGCCCAGCCCCGGCTGTGCTCGTGCGTAGTCGAGCCATTCGTCGCGGCTGGGCATCGGCCACTGATCGGTGTCGATCGGATGGTGCGGAAGCACCGCCTGCACCACCTGGTGGCGGGCGCGCAGCTGGGCGGCGACGGAGACGCGCTGACCCGTGAGATCGCGTTTGAGCACATCGTTCGTGCGGATCATGTCGGTCACGTCGCCGAAGCCCGGGTGGACGGTGTGGGTGATGACGAGGGCGTCGGGTTTGATCCGCTTGACCGCGTCGTGAAGGCGCTCGACGAGCCGGTGCAGCGCCGCGATGCCCCACACCCCGTCACCGTCGGGCGACGAGCGGAGGGTCGCGCCGCTGGGGGCGCGCTGGGTGAAGTCCACCTTGAAGCCGTCGGCATCCAGTTCGCCTGCGGACACGAGCCGCTCAACGATCGCGTCCAGGCGCGAGAGGTAGGCGGGATTGCCGGGGTCGGCGGCGATGGGCCGGCCCGACGCATCCGTGATGCACTCTTCGACCGGAAGTCCGCCCGGATCCCACGCCTTCCACCACAGCAGGACGCGTCGGCCCTCCGCGTGCCGGCGCGCGATCCAGCCCCGGAGGTCGGGCCAGGCCTCCGTGTCGGGCTCGGCCGTGCCGTACTCGGCCTGCCACCGGTCGTCGATGACGACGGTGCCGGGGTCGAGCCGCGCCGCGGCCAGGAGGTCGAGGAACTCGTCGTAGACGTCCTGTCGGCACAAGCTCGATGCCGCCCTGCCCGCGCGTGCGTACTGGGCGCCCCAGCCGCAGAACAGCGGCTCGAGCCACCAGCGGTGCAGCTCGGGCGCCGCATCGGGTGCCGTGCGGGTGCGGACGGCGTCGTTGCGGTATGCGCGCAGGGCGGTCAGCGGCGACTCGACGGGGCGGAGGACCACGGTGGGCGAGCGCCAGGAGCCGTCGACGTGCGTGTGGCCTTCGTAGGCCAGGCGCAGCAGCCCCGCCCCGTCGAGCGGATCGAAGCGCATCGCCGTGAAGCCGAGCTCGGAGACGGGCGCCCGCAGCCACGCCGCCAGCCACCCGCCGGCGGCCGGCGAGAACGGGTCGGCGGTCGCCGCGCGCCCGAACGCCAGCGCCAGCGGCGGGGGTGAGAAGATGCCGTGCAGGCGCCCCGGGGTGGCGTCGCCGACCACGCCGAGGGATGCTCCCGCCCACGCCGGACGCACGAAGGCGACCGGCTCGGTCGGGGCGGGGACGTACATCGACTGCGCGTGGATGCCGGAGCGGAAGGTCCCGGAGGCGCCGCTGGGCAGGGCGCCGTCGCCGCCGAGCATCGTGACGTCGGTCAGGGAACCGGTGCCCGTGCATTCGAGTGTGATCTCCAGCTGCGCCGCCGTGCAGCGGAGCACGAGGACGCGCTCGGTCCACGCGGGGGACTCGGTGCGGATCCGCAGCACGACGGCGTCGTCCTCGACGGATACCTCCGGCTCGTGGACGCGTGTGGCCTCGTCGCGGGCCTGCGCGGTGTGGATGCTGGAGAGCACGCACAGCCGCATCCACCGGGCCCCGTCCGCGTCGCGCAGCGCGAGGTGCGGAGCGTGCGTGAGCCCACGCGCCCCGGTGCGCCAGGAGAGGGTGAAGGTGTCGGCAGTGACGGTCGCGCGGTGGGCGCCTTCTACCAGCGCAGGGCCGGAGGTCATGCCCGACATCCTATGTGACAACGTTCCCAGATGGGAGATGAAGACGCGTCTGCGGACGCCGATTCACCTCAGTGAGCGTGCCCGTCCGGCGGCGATGCGTCGGGCACCGAAGCCGCGAAGGCCGCGGCCCCCGACTCCGGAGACGTGAGCACGCGCGGGTCCTCTCCCGCGCCGGTGGCCATCGAGGCCTGGGCGAGCACGATGACATCGGCATCGCCGGCGGTGACGGCATCCGCGATGAGGCGGTCGTGCCGCTCCTGGTCGCCTGCGCTGCGCGCGTCGGCGGCGCCGGCGACGACCTCGGCGGCGATGTCGAAGGATCCGCGGCCCGCCGCAGCCGCCTCGACGAGCCGCCGCGTGGGTCCGAGGGTCGCCGACAGCGTCGCGAGCACGAGGATGGCGCGACCGCCGGCGGCCGCGCGGGTCACCGCCTCCGCGGCCATCGCCGCATCCACGCGCACGACGGGAAGCCCCACCGTCGCAGCGGCGGCCGCGGCGGCCTCCCCGATGGAGGAGCACGTCACGAGCACCGAGGATGCGCCGGCGTCGCGCAGGCCGGCGAGGTGCCCCCGCAGATCGCGGGTCACGTCGTCGGTGACGCCGCCGGCCGCGACGGCGCGCGCGAGGAGCGACGGATCTGCGACATGGACGATGTCGAGGTCGCCGCGGCGGGCCGTGAGCAGCCCGTGGAACACCGGGACGAGAGCCGGAACGGTGTGCAGGACCCCCACTCGCGCGGTCATGCGTCGCTCCACGGCCGGGCCGCCTCGTCGACGACGTCCGCCAGTCTCCGCAGGCGGTCGAGCGACCGCGTGCGGAGCTCGGTCCGCACGTCGTCGCTGCCGACCACGTCGCTCCACAGCGCTCGGCCGGCGAGGAATCCGCTGGCGCCCTCGAGGCACGCGGCCCGCACCGCGTCGGCGAAGCGATCGCGTTCCACCCCCTGCGACAGGACCACCCATGGTCCCCTCATGCAGGCGTGGAGTGCCGCGCTCGCCGTGCGCTGCGAAACCTCGTCGCCTGCTCCGGCGAGCGGGACCTGGGCCTTGTACAGGTCCGGATGCACCGCGGACAGCTCGCGCGCGGCCTCCCGGATCGCCGCATCCGGGTCGAACCCCTCCTCGCCCGGCGCGGCGCGCACGACCGGCTCGAGCACCGAGAGCACCCCGTGCTCGCGCGCCACCTCGACGAAGCGCTCCGCGAGCGCGACACGGGCCTCACGGCGATCGTCGCGGCGCCAGATGACGAGGAGCTTGAGTGCCGAGACGCCGCCGGGGATGGTCGCCACCGCTCCCTCGTCCAGCGCCGTGTCCTCCACCGGTCCGCCGTCGGCCTGATCGAGGGCATCGACGGCGAGGATCAGACCCGTCGCCGGGGGAAGGGCGGCGCGGACCGCGTCGAAGCCGTACTGCGCGTCGGCGAGGAACCCCGAGGCGTACGGCCCGAGGGTTTCGGCGACGGCGACCTTGAAGTCGATCAGCACGTCGTCGCCGGGCCGGCCGCGCCCCGCGGTGTCGAACATGTGGCGCAGGCTCTCGCGCTGGTCCATGGCCACCATCGCGAAGGCCCCCGAGGGCTGGGCGATCGCGTCGAGCGTGACGGTCATGATTCTCCTTCGGAGGCGACGGCGGCGAGGAACCGTCGGTAGGCGTCGGTCAGCCCGGGCGCGCGGGCGGCGGCGACGGGGCGGCGGGGAAGGGCGAGGGAATCGGATGCCGCGCCCGCGCGCACGGCGGACAGCAGCGCCGCAGCGGCGGCGACGGGTTCGTGGAGCGCGCTGCGGTGAGTGGTTACACCCGTCGCTGCGACGAGCGGCGCCCACGCCGGTACGCGGTCGGCGAGCGAGCCGAGCACGGTGACGTCGGTCGAGGTGTCTCCGGCGAGCTCGTCCGCGGTCTCGCGCATCCACCGGGCGTGGGCGACGAGGGACTGCAGCAGCGCCCTGGCGCGATCGGTGGGGCCGGTGCCGGGCTCGAGCACCCGCACGCGCGCGCCGGGGTCGGGGCGCGGGCACTGCCTCCCGGCCGGGTAGGGGAGGACGGTGGTCTGCGTGGTCCGCCACTCGTCGGGGCTCAGGTGACCGAGTGTTGCGAGCGTATCGTCGCCGGGGTGCTCCGTCTCCCACCACTGCAGCATCGCTCCGCACGCGGGGCTGCCTCCGAGGATCGTGGTGCCGCCGCCGTCGACGGTGCGCCCCATCGCGAAGCCCGCGGCCACGACGCGTGCGGGCGACGCGACCGCCGTCACCCGCACGATCGCCTCGGCGGTGCCGAGGGAGTCGGCGACTTCGTCGGGCCGGCGCACGCCCGCGCCCCACGCCCCCACGACGTGGTCGTGACCGGCGACGTACACGGGGATCCCCGGTCCCAGACCGAACCGGCGCGCGTGCGGCGACGTCGTCGCGACCGCGTCGCCGGGAGGGCGGATCTCGGGCAGCGTCTGCTCCTCGATGCCGAGCCAGGCCAGGACCGCGGCATCCCACGCCTCGCCGATCGCGCCCGCCATCATCGTGCGGGTGGCGAGGGTGTGGTCGGTCGCGCGGACGCCGGTGAGCGCGTGGGCGACCAGGTCGGCGACGCCGCCCCAGTATCGCGTGGCCGCGAACACCGCGGGGCTGTCCTGGCGGAGCGCCGTGAGGGCGACGACGGCGGGCTTGCCGGTGGCCGGCACGCCGGTGGTCGCGGCCAGGTCGGGATGCTCCGCCCACACGCTCTCCGAATGCCGTGGCTGCACCGGACGATCCCAGCGCAGCAGCGGCGTGAGGGCGTGGCCGTGCGCATCCAGCGGGGCACCGCTCTCCGCCATCGAGGCGATCCCGACGGCGGAGACGGGGGTGCGCGCGGAATTGACGCACTGCCGCGTGACGGCGGCGAGGGTGTCGAGGAGCCCCTCCACGGTCGCCGGTGTCGCTGCGCGGGCGACGCGGCGCACGGCGACCGCATCGGTCAGCTCGACCAGCGATGCCTTCACGGTCGAGCTGCCCACGTCCAATCCGACCGCGAGTGTCACCGCGCCAGTGTGTGACGAATCGGACAGATTTGGCAAGCATGTCCGATAATCGACATCGACGAGAGGAGCGGGGATGCGGTACACCGAGGCGCCCGCGCGCCGCGCGCAGCTGCAGCGCGAAGTCGCCGCCGACGGCTATCTCTCCTCGGCCGACGCGGCCGAGCGGCTCGGGGTCTCGGAGATGACCGTGCGACGCGACTTCCGGATTCTGGAGGAGCAGGGGGTCGTGAGCCGGGTGGCGGGAGGCGCCAAGCTGCCTGCCGGTCTGCCTTTCGAGCGGCGCGGCGCGGTCGGCACCGCCGAGAAGCGCGCCATCGCCGAACTCGCCGCGCGCGAGGTCGCCGGCGCCGCCACGGTCGCCATCGACGCCGGGACCACGACGCAGGCCGTCGCCCCGCTGCTGCGCGATCGGACCATCGTCACGCATTCACTCCCGGTGATCGAGGCGCTGACGCGCATCGGATCGCCGGGCCTCGTCGTCGCCGGCGGGCACTACCAGCCCGACACGCGATCGTTCGCGGGACCCCTCGCCGAGGAGACGCTGCGCAGCATCCGCTGCGACGTCGCCCTCCTGTCGGCCACGGCACTCGACGCCGAAGGCCTGTGGGGCACGAACGTGCTGGACGCCGCCATCAAGCGCGTGCTCGCCGCGCAGTCCAGCCGCGTCATCCTCCTCGCCGACGCGGACAAGCTCGACCGCGCTTCTCCGGTGCGGATCGCGCGACTGCATCTCATCGACGTCCTGATCACCGACCGGCGCGCCGACGCCGGTTTCCTGGCCGGTCTGGAAGCAGCGGGCATCGACGTGAAGCTGGCCGGATGAGCCTGCAGCTGGGGGTCGTCGCGGACGACCTCACCGGCGCGTGCGATGTCGCCGCCGGCGTGCATGCCCTGGGCGTCGACGCGGAGGTGCGTCTGGGCGTGCCCGATTCCGGTGCCGCGCCCGAGGCCCGGGTGGTGATCGTGGCGCTGAAGTCGCGCACCGCGCCGGCCGCCGAAGCGGTGCGCGACAGCGTCGCATCGGCCCGGGTGCTGCGTTCATGGGGTGCCCGCCGGCTCTATCTGAAGTACTGCTCGACCTTCGATTCCACCGACGAGGGCAACATCGGCCCCGTCGCGGACGCGCTCCTGGACCTCGCCGGGGAGGACGCGGCCGCGGTGGGCACGCCCGCGACCCCCGCCGCGGCGCGCACGATGCATCGCGGTCATCTGTTCGTCGGCGATCGGCTGCTGTCGGAATCGTCCCTGGCGCACCATCCGCTCACGCCGATGCGCGACGCCGACCTCATCCGCGTCCTCGCGCGTCAGACGCCCCGCCCGGTCGCCGGGATCCCTCTCGAGATCCTGCACGCCGGGCCCGCCGCCGTCGCCGGACGCATCGCCGAACTGCGGGCGCAAGGCGTCCGCCACGTCCTGCTCGACGCGGTCGAGGACGGCGATCTGGATGCTGCGGCAGCGGCCGCCGCCGGTGCGCCGGATCTCATCCTCACGGGTGCGGCGGGGTTCGCCGCCGCCCTCGCGCGCTCCCTCGGCGGGGCCGCGGCCCCCTCCGTGGAGCCGCCGCCGGACGGTGCGCGGCTGATCCTGTCCGGAAGCGGCTCCGAGCGCACACGGGCGCAGGTGTCGGCGTACCGCGGGCCGTCGCATCCGATCGACGTCTCTGCACTCGTGGCGGAGCCGACCGCCGTGGTCGCCGAGGTGATGCGATTCGTCGGCCGCGCCGCCGGTACGCCGCTCGTGACCGCGACGGCCGAACCCGAAGAGGTCGCACGGCTGCAGGCACGGTGGGGTCGAGACCGGACCGCGGCGCTCGTGGAGGACGCCCTCGCGCGCGTCGCCGTCGCCGCCGTGGAAGAGTGCGGCGTGCGGCGGGTCCTCGTGGCCGGCGGCGAGACCTCCGGCGCCGTCGCCGCCGCCCTGGGTGCGACCGTCCTGCGCGTGCGTCGTATCGCTGCGCCGGGGGTCGCGTGGACGACCGCGACGGACCCATCCGGCCGGGTGCTGGACCTGTGCTTCAAGTCGGGCAATTTCGGCGGCACCGACTTCTTCGACCGCGCCTGGGACTGATCCCACCCGGAGACCGGCGGGAGGTGGCACACGCGCCAGTGCTCTGGGAACCCCGTTGCGGTAGAAGCACCCGTGGACGTAAAGTCCAGCAAATGTCGTAGGTGGTAACGATGCCACATACGGACGCAAGCACCGGAGGTACATGATGCGCAGGTACGTCCTACGCCCGGCGGCTCGGCGATGAGCGCCGCCACCGGCTCCACGGAAGCGATCACGACTCGAGACGACGGCAGCCGCACGCCGCGGCGCGGACGCAAGCCCCGCCGGGTGAAGGAGCACTACAACAAGCGGGAGGCGCTCGCGGGCTACCTCTTCATCTCGCCGTGGATCATCGGCTTCCTGGTCTTCACCGCCGGCGCCATGGTCTACAGCCTCTACATCTCCTTCAGCGCGTACAACCTGGCCACCAACACCGCCCGGCCGATCGGATTCGACAACTATGCCCGCCTCTTCGAGGATCCGCGGGTGGGGGTCGCGCTGGCCAACACGCTGTTCTTCGCCGTGATGGCGGTGCCGCTGGAGATCGTCTTCGCTCTGGTTCTGGCGCTGCTGCTGAACCGCACCAACAAGGGCGCCGGTTTCTTCCGCACGGTGTACTACCTGCCGAAGATGACCCCCGCCGTCGCCACCGGCGCCATCTTCTTCCTCCTCCTCAACGGCAACACCGGCGCGATCAACCAGGGGCTGCGCGCGATCGGCATCGAAGGTCCGCAGTGGCTCGTGGATCCGGCGTGGGTCAAGCCGAGCATCGTGATCATGACCCTGTGGACCGTCAGCGGCACGATGGTCATCTTCCTGGCCGCACTGAAGAACGTGCCCGTGGAGCTGTACGAGGTGGCGTCGATCGACGGAGCGGGGCCCATCCGCAAGTTCTTCTCCATCACGCTGCCGATGATCTCCGGTGCGATGTTCTTCAACGTCATCGTCCTCTCGATCGCGGCGTTCCAGGTGTTCGACCAGGCCTACATCCTGTTCTGGCGAGATCAGAGCAACTCCTCACCGGAGGCGTCCCTCTTCTACGCGATCTATCTGTTCCAACAGGCGTTCCGTCAGTTCAACTTCGGCTTCGCCGCCGCGATGGCGTGGCTGCTGTTCGTCATCATCATGGTGATCACGGTCATCCAGGTGAAGTTCGGCAATCGCTTCGTCTACTACGAAGGAGACCGCTGATGTCGCTCACCCAGGAAACGCCCGGTGCCCCGGCCACCATGCCGGCGGCATCCATCGTCCCTCCAGCGACGTCGGCCGCCCGAGGCCGGAGAGGCCGCAGAGGCCCGAAGTCGCTCATCGGCAGGGTCGTCCTGTGGATCCTCCTGCTCGGCTTCTCCCTGCTGTTCATGTACCCGTTCGCGTGGCTGCTGGCGGCGAGCTTCAAGCCGCGCGGTGAGGTCTTCGACAACAGGCTGATCCCCAAGACCTTCATGCCCGAGAACTACGTGGAGGTCTGGAATCAGCTGCCGCTGCTGAGCTGGATGTTCAACAGCATCGCGATCGCGCTGCTGGCGGCGACGGCGGTCGCGGTGTCGAGTTCGATCGTCGCGTTCGGGTTCGCCTACTTCCGCTTCCCCGGCCGCGGCCTCCTGTTCGGCCTCGTGCTGGCGACGATGATGCTGCCCGGTGCCGTGACCATGATCCCGATCTACCTCATCTGGAAGGAGACCGGGCTGCTGGGGACGTGGGTGCCGCTATGGGGCATGAACCTCTTCGGCTCCGCCTTCTACATCTTCTTGCAACGGCAGTTCTTCCTCGGCCTGCCCAAGGAGCTGTTCGAGGCGGCGCGGCTGGATGGCGCGAGCTACTGGGGCCTGTTCTGGCGGATCGCGATGCCGCTGTCGGTCCCGTCGTTCATCATCGTCTTCCTGTTCGAGTTCCAGGCCAGCTGGAACAACCTCCAGGCGTCGCTGATCTACCTCAACGCCGGCACGGTGGACGAGTTCACCGCGCCCCTCGGGATCGCGTACGCGATGACCAAGTACAGCCCCACCGCCGGCGGCCAAGGCGACTACCAGTACGTCATGCTCGCCTCGCTCGTGGTGACCCTCCCGATGCTGATCCTCTTCGCGTTCGGCCAGCGCTACTTCATCGAGGGCGTCGCGACCCAGGGGCGCAAGGGGTGACGCCGCGCGGGCACACCCCGACCTCCAGCTCATCAACCAGTGAACACGCGGTACCACCACCGTCGCCCAACGGCGCGACGAGGTGGTGGCCCCGACCGAAAGGGAAAGAGATGCGCAAGCGCATTACAGGAATCGCCGCGGTGGTCGCGGCATCCGCTGTCGTCCTCACCGGCTGCGGCGGCGGAGGCGGCGGGGATGCGGCCGCCGACGTCGACTTCACCGCCGAGCCCACCGGCACGCTGTCGGCGTGGGGCTTCGAGAACGCCGACGACGTCGGCACCTCCCGCATGGACCATGCCGCGGAGGAGCTGAGCGAGGTCGAGGTGGACCTCGACGCCACCGCCTTCGACGCGCAGAAGTTCACCACCCGGCTCGCCAGCGGGGATGTCCCCGACGTCGTGCAGATGGACCGCCGCTACGTCACGACGTACGCCGCGCAGGACCTCGTGATGCCACTGGACGAGTGCTTCGAGGCCCACGACGTCTCGCCTGACGAGCAGTGGTACCCCTTCGTCGTGGACGACGTGACGTACGAGGACGCGGTCTGGGCTGTACCGCAGTTCTACCAGCCGCCGGCGATCATGGTGAACAAGACGGTGCTCAACGAGGCCGGCGTGAGCGTCGAGGAGATCGACACGTCGAACCCCGACGCGCTGATCGGGGCGATCGAGAAGATGTACCAGGCGTCCGGCGGCGTGCCGACCCGACTCGGCCTCGACCCCCAGACGACGGGTCAGTCGGGTCTGTGGATCCTCGGCATGGGCGGGCAGCTCATCGACGAGGAGGGCGCCCCGACGCTGGATGACCCCAGCAACGTCGCCGGCATCGAGCTGCTCCAGCAGATCGCCGACGCGCAGGGCGGGTACGCATCGGTCAAGAGCTTCACCGACTCGTTCGACACGTTCGGTGAGAACAACCAGTTCGTGGCCAACCAGGTCGGCGCGCAGGTGAACGCCCAGTGGTACCCGAACGTCCTGTCCACCTACGTCGACCAGATCGACGTCGAGGCGGTTCCGTTCCGCGACTCCGAGGGCGAGCCCTTCTCGGTCGCCTCCGGCACGGCGTTCGTGATCCCCGCCGGTGCGGAGAACCCCGCGGCAGCGTGCGCGTGGATGATCAATCTGACCTCGGACGACGCATGGATGGCGGCCGGTGAGGCGCGCGGCGCGACGCGTGCGGCGGACGGTGGCATCAACACCGGACTGTTCACCGGATCGCCCGCCGCCGACGAGGCGATCCGCGAGGAGTGGGTCGCGGAGAGCGGCAACGCCGGCTTCGACCAGGTGATCTCCACGTACTACGACGTCGTCGAGTACGGCGAGTCGTTCGGATCTTCCCCCGCCGGGCAGGAGATCCAGAACGAGTTGAACAACGCCATCACCGCCGCGCTCCTCGGTGACAAGACGATCGAAGAAGCCCTCGGCGACGCGCAGGAAGCCGCGATGCGGGCATACGACAACGTGACCGCGGGCTGACGCCCCACCGGTCGCTGGAGAAGGGGCGGGCCGACCTCGGTCGACCCGCCCCTTCCTGATCCGAACGCGCGCACTCCGGAACGAGGAACGCATGGCCATCCGGCAGATCCTGCTCGTCGGTCACACCCACCACGACGTGGGGTACACGAACAGCCCACGGCTGATCGATCGGATGCATGCGGAGATCGTCGGCCGGGTCATCGACCTCGCCGAGGAGCATGCCGGCGACGGCCCGGATGCCTTCCGGTGGACCTTCGAGGTTGCGCGGCCCGTGCTGGCGTTCCTGCGGCGCGGCACGCCGGAGCAGCGCGCGCAGCTGTCGGCGCTGGCCCAGGCCGGTGCGGTCTCGGTCACCGGCGGGTACCTCAACATGACGCAGCTGCCGAGCGCTTTCGAGTTCGACGCCGCGTACGAGCTGCTCGGGGAGATCCGGCAGGCCGGCATCCCGGTGCGCACCGAGCAGCACGGAGACGTCAACGGCATCGCGTGGGGAACCGTCGATCAGATGCGCGACGCCGGCATCGAGCGGCTCGTGATGGCGCTCAATCCCGACCACGGTCGCGCGCCCTTCACCCAGCCGAGCGGCTTCTGGTGGGAGGGCCCGTCGGGCCGCCGGGTGTTCGTGTGGCTGTCGACGCACTACGGCTTCGGCGAGGAGTGGGGGATCGTGGACGGCGACACCGCACTCGCGCAACGTCGCATCCGCGCCTTCGTGGACGAGCTGGAAGCTCGGGCGGATTACCCGTGGACCACGGCCGTCGTGCACGCGGGCAACGACAACCGGTGGCCCACCGCCCTCTTCCTCGACGTCGTGCGAGCATGGAACGCCCACCACCCCGACCTGCCCATGCGCACCGCGACGATCGACGAGGCACTGGACGACCTCCACGCGCAAGCCGGCGGCCAGGACATCCCGACCGTGCGCGGCGAGTGGGCCGACTGGTGGTCGCACGGCCACGGGTCCACCGCACGAGAGGTGGCGGTGTACCGGGAGGCGCGAACGTTCGCGCGCGCCGCCCAGAGCACGTTGGCTCTCGCGGCGCTCGCCGAGCCCGGAGATGTGCCTCGGTTCGACGTGCTCGGGTATCGACGGGGCCCCGTGCGCCTGCGCTCCTCCGCCGAAGCGGCCGAGGCGATGCGGCACATCGAGGAGCAGCTGCTGCTGTACGGGGAGCACACGTGGGGCAGCTGGGAGACCTACTCCAAGCCGCATTCGACGTTCAGCCACTCGCATCACAACGCCAAGTCGGGCTTCGCCTATGACGCCTTCGACCATGCCCGCGACCTCGCGATCGAGGGGTGGTTCCGTTACGCCTACGCGAGGCCGGGCGCGGACTCGCCCGCGATCGCCGCGGATGCGACGGGGGAGGGGATGCTCGTCGTGGTCAACCCGACGGAGGCGCCGCGCCGAGAGCTGATCGACGTCGAGGTGGCGGGAGCACGCCGCGTCCGCGCCCTCGCGGAGGTGGGTCCGTTCGCGGTGGCGGTGATGCCCATCCCGGGGATGGGGGAGGACGAGGTCGTGACCGGGCCCGTGGAGGCAGGACGATACCGCGTCAGCGTGGACCCGGCCCGCGGCGGCATCGTCTCACTCGTGGACATGGCCACGGGCCGCGAGCTCGTCGCCGCCGCGGCCGCCACGCCGCTGGGCGCGCTCGTGGATGAACGGGTCGCCGCCGGATCGCGGCATCCGATGCTCACCGAATCGCCCAAGCACTTCCACCCCGACCACCCCGGGCCCGAGTTCAGCCGCGCCGTCGCCACGGGCGACGCGCCGCCGCGCGTGCGACGCGGGCCGGGCGTGACGCAGATCACGTGGGAGGGCTCGGCGCGGGGCATCCCGAGCGTCGTCACGACGCTCGCCATCGCCGACGACAGCCCCGACCTCGAGCTGGACGTCTGGCTGAGCAAACCCGAGCGCTTCGGACCCGAGAGCGTGTTCGTGGCGTTCCCCTTCCGAGCGGCGAACCCGGAGTTCCTCCTCGAGACGGCCGGGGCGGTCTTCACTGCTGACCGGGAGCAGCTGCCCGACACGAGCAAGGACTGGTACTCCATCCAGCACGCCGTCGGCGTCGCGGGGGAGGGCGGCGGCGTCCTGTGGGGGACGCGGGACGCCCCCCTCGTGCAGGTGGGCGACTTCCACACGGGGCGATGGGCGCGCCGCCTCGACGCCGTCGGCGGCCACGTGAACAGCTGGCTCATGAACAACCTGCACTTCACCAACTTCCAGGCCCGGCAGGAGATCACGCGGGTCTTCCGCTACCGGTTCCGGCCCGTGGACGCGGTGAGCGCGGGCGATGTCCGGAGGTACGGTCGCGACCTCCTGGAACCGCTGCACGCGCGCCACGCCCTCGCGCCCCCGCCGCCACGGGTCGTTCCGCCCGTGACCGTGGAGCCTGCCGAGCGCCTGCTCGCAGAGCTGCGGCCGACGGGCGAGGGGCACGTGCGCGTGCGGCTGCGCAACCTCACCGATGAGGCGGTGGCGGCCGTCGTGCGTGGCCGGGGCGTGGACGCGCCCGTCGACGTTCCTGCTGCCGGCGTCGCGGACGTCCTGCTCCCGTCCACCTGACGACCGGCTCAGACGATCCCTCGCCCCGGGAGGCGTATGGTGGCGCCATGCGAGCCGAGCGTGCGACCCGACACATCACCGCCGACCCGGAACGGGTCTTCCGTGCCTTCACCGATCCCGACCTCTTCGTGTCGTGGATTCCGCCCGAGGGGATGACCGGCGCGCTGGAGGAGTTCGACCCGGAACAGGGGTACCGCATGGTTCTCCGCTACGAGAATGCGCCCGAGGGAGGCGGCAAGGCCACGGCCGACACCGACGTCAGCGTCGCGCGTCGCGTGCTCGTCGATCCGCCCCGCACGGTCGTCGAAGAAGTCGATTTCCCCTCCGGCGACCCGGCCTTCGCCGGCACCATGCGGATGACGTGGACCTTGGAGCCGGAAGCGGCCGGGACGCTCGTCACGGTGGAGGCGACCAACGTACCCGCCGGCATCGACCAGGACGTGCACGTGGGAGCGATGATCTCCTCGCTCGCGCAGCTGGCCCGCGCCGTGGAGCACGGCACCGTAGGCTGACGCGTCGGTGCGGCCGGCCTTACTCCCGCAGGCTCTCCGCGACGGTCCGCAACGCGTCACCCGACTTCTGGAGCAGCGCCATCTCGTCCTCGGAGAAGGCCGTTTCCCGAATCGGCACCGCCCCCGATGCGCTCACGATCGACGGCACCGACAGGGCCACCCCGTCGAGCCCGTGGAAGTCGTCGAGCACCGTGCTCACCGGGAGGACGGTGTGCTCGTCGCGCAGGACGGCCTCGACGATCCGGGCGCTGGCGAGCCCGATGGCGTAGTTCGTCGCGCCCTTGCCCTCGATGACCTTGTAGGCGGCGTCGCGCACGTCCACCGCGATGCGGTCGAGCTCCTCGGCGCTCATCCGGGGGTGGCCCGGCGACTCCCATTCGAGGATCGGCACCGTGCCGATCGTCGCGCGCGACCACAGCGCGAACTCGGTGTCGCCGTGCTCGCCCACGATGTAGGCGTGCACGTTCGAGGTCGCCACGCCGGCGCGCTGGGCGAGCTTCCACCGCAGGCGCGAGGTGTCGAGCACCGTGCCCGAGGAGAAGATGCGCTCCGGCGGCAGGTTCGTCGCTTCTCGCGCAAGCACCGTCAGGACGTCGCACGGGTTGGTCACGATGACGTAGATCGCATCGGGAGCGACTTCGAGCAGCTGGGGCATCATCGACCGCAGGATGCCGGCATTCACTCCCGCCAGTTCGATGCGCGTCTGGCCGGGCTTCTGCTTCGCGCCGGCGGTGATGACGACGACGTGCGATCCCGCGGCGACGGAGATGTCGCTGCCACCGATGATGTCGCTCGATCCGGTGAACTGGGTGCCGTGGGCGAGGTCGAGCACTTCGGCATCGACCTTCTGCGCCGCGATGTCGTACAGCGCCACGTGCCGCGCCGATCCGCGGATGAGGGCGGCGTACGCGACGCTGGCCCCCACGCTTCCCGCGCCCACCACCGTCAGCTTCGAGTTCTCGATCACGCTCATGGGCTCAGTCTTACAGCCGCCCTCCCGGCCCGGCTACGGTCCCGGGCCTGCCATGATGCGCCGATTCGCGGGGTTGCGCGTGGTGTCGTAAGCTGGTCGGCGGTGACGTGTCCGAGCGGCCGAAGGTGCAACTCTCGAAAAGTTGTGTAGGGTAACCCCCTACCGTGGGTTCAAATCCCACCGTCACCGCCACCGTGGAAGCCCCGCAATCCCTTGAGAACACTGGGATCGCGGGGCTTTCGTCCTTCCCGGAAGCGCCCCGTGAGCAAGATCCGAGCAAAACCGTTGCTTGAGCTGGAAACTGGGGGGTCTGGCCCGCTGGGGCCTAGCCCGGACGGCAACGCGCAGGGGGCTCGCGGGTCGGGCCGTGCGCTACCCGGGGGAGAAAGCTCTGGCCACGGTCGAGGCGAGAGCTTCTCGGCGACGTGCGTGCAGTTCCTCGGGCTCCGATGCGCTGGCGGCGATAAGCGGACTGGCCGGAGACCATGACATCGACATGGCCGTGACGAGAGAAAGCACGTCGTGTGGGTCCAGTGTCGGGTCGATCGAGCCGGCCCGTTGCCCTTCGCGAATGGCATCGATCTTCAGGCGGTTGTGGTCCGTGCCGTCGTCGTACAGGTCGCCTGCCGGCCGGCGCTCGAGCCTCGCCCAGGTGGTCAGACGCACGATATCGGGGCGGGCCAGATAGGCGTCATACAGCGCTACGGCGTAGCCGGGCAGATCGTCGCCGCGGAGCGGTACCGAGTTCACCATCCAGCCGATGTGCTCGGCGTAGGCGGCATCGAAGAGCGCGTCCTTGCTGCCGAAGTAACTGTACATCTGGCTCTTGTTGGACTGCGCTTCGGCGGCGATGCGATCAACCCGGGCTCCGGCGATGCCGCGCTCGGCGAACTCCGCCGACGCTGCATCGAGGATGCGTCGCTTGGTCGCTTCGCCCTTCGGGGTCGACATGTGCACATTTTATCTACTAACCCGTTGGTTTGACGGCACCCGTGCGCGCGCGTATCGTGAAAGAACGAACTAGTTGGTTGGTTTACGAGAGGGTTCACCATGACGAAGACAGTCCTCATCACCGGGGCAGGCAGCGGGTTCGGGCGCCTCACCGCGTTCGATCTGTCGCGCCAGGGCTACCGCGTCATCGCCGGCGTCCAGATCTGGCCGCAGGCTTGGCAGCTGCGGCAGGAGATCGCCGCTGAGGGTCTTGAGAACATCGAGGTCATCAAGCTCGACCTGCTGGACGACATCGACCGTGCGCATGCGCTGCGCTACGACGTCGACGTACTCTTCAACAACGCCGGGGTTGCTCACAGCGGCACGCTGACGGATGTGCCGATGTCGCTGCTGCGGGCGAACTTCGAGACGAACGTGTTCTCCGTCATGGAACTCACCAAGGGCTTCATCCGCCAGATGATCGAGCGGGGCAACGGCAAGATCGTGTTCAACTCCTCCGACGCGGGCTTGCAGACTCCGCCGTTCGGCGGGGCCTACAGCGCAACGAAGTACGCGATCGAAGCGATCGCGGCGACGTTGCGCGAGGAACTCAAGCCGAAGGGGATCGCCGTCGCCACTGTCCAGCCCGGGCTCTACCTCACCGGCTTCAATGACACCGCGCTGGAGGCCTCCACGTACTGGTACGACCCGGAGACCGCCCTCCTGCCGGGTTGGGAACCCCCGTTCACCCTCGCCGGGCAGGAAGATCCCCAGGGGATGGTCGACGTCATCGTCAAGGTCATCACAGGGGAAATCGCCACCTATCGGAATGTCTACCCGCCTTCGATGGAGCACGAGACGCGCGAGGTGCAGGCCGCGGAGTGGGACCTGACCGTCTGATCCACCCAGCGTCCCGCCCGCACCGACATGTCGGGCGGGACGTGGACAGCATGAATCGGAGAGAAGATGACCAACCTGAGCGCGATCATGCGCGCACTCGATATCAACCATGACTCGACCGCCTGGCAGCGCACCGTCGACATCACCACGATCGGAGCCCGTTCCGGTAAGCCCCGACGGATCGAGATCTGGTTCCATCACATCTACGGCCGCTGGTACCTCAGCAGCACACCCGCGCGTCGCGACTGGTACGCCAACCTCGTGGCGAATCCGCAGTTCACGTTCCACCTCAAGCACGGCATCCATGCCGACCTGCGAGCCACCGCCATCCCCATCACCGAGCCCGCTCAGAAGCGACCGATCTTCGAGTACATCGTCGACGACTTCAATCAGCCGCATAACCCGGCCATCGTCCGGCAACCCCAGCGCGTCGAAGACTGGATGGCCGGAAGCCCTCTCATGGAGATCATCTTCACCGACCTCCCTTCCCCCATGAGAACAAACGATTGATAGCTCCAGCCAGAGCGGTTGGCATCTCGCTTCAGTGCGTGAGCCTGGCGGCACGCGAACTCAACCCTCCGCGGGCACGATGTAGAAGTTGTCGCGGAACAGGCCCGTCGGGTCCCAGCGACGCTTGAGGTCACGCAGCCGCGCTAGGTGCGCGGGAGGGAAAGCGCGGGCGACAACCTCGGGACCGGTGTCGGTCTCGAAGCTCAAGTACATGCCCTCCGCGCGGTCGCGTACTCGCCTCCAGCGTGCCTCGAAGTCGGGAGTGCGTCCGCCGAGGGCCGCGATGAGGAAGTTCGCGCTGCGCCAGGCGTAGGCGGTGGCATCCGACGCGGTGTTCCCGGCTGCGCCGCCGGCGGAGCGCACCGAGAGGAGGAATGGCGAATCCGCTTCGAGCAGGTCGGCGAGCGCGGCGGCGACGTCATCGCTCAGACGGCGGAACAGCGCGGAGTGCGCATGCGGTTCGCCGCGGCCCTGCTGCTGCTCACCGAGGGGCGTCTCCAGGAGAGCGGAGTACGGCACCAACTGCACGGACTGGCTCGCGAGCGGTGCCAGCGGGGCGAAGGGCTGCAGTCGCTCTACGACAGTGCCGGCGTCGTCCGAGTCGACCACGAGCATAGCCTGCACGGCGATCTGGCCCACCCCCCGCCCGCGGGCGGCGATCATGAGCGTTCCGGTGACGCTGGGATGCGCCGATTCCAGCGTCGTCCCCCAATCACGGAGGAACCCGGCCATGTCGTCGACGGCGTACGTGAGCATCGCGAAGCCGACCGACGGGCCGACGGGGTGCGCCTCGAACTCGAACGACACTCCGACGCCGAAGTTCGCGCCCGCCCCGCGCATCGCCCAGAACAGGTCCGGATTCTCCTCCGCGCTGGCGCGCACGAGCTCGCCGTCGGCAGTGACGACGTCGACGGAGCGCAGGTGGTCGATCGTCAGTCCGTGCTCGCGCACGAACCATCCGATGCCGCCGGCGGTGGCCAGGCCCCCGATCCCCACGCCACCGGAGTCGCCCGCCGTGAGCGCGAGCCCGTGCGGAGCGAGCGCACTGGCCACTCCAGCCCAGTCGGCGCCCGGCCCGGTCCGGAAGTGCCGGCCTCTCAGCATCTCGATGCTGTTCAGTGCGTCGACGGCGATCACGATGCCGTCGTTGTTGAGCGAGCGGCCCGACAGTCCGTGGCCGCCGCTGAGGATGCCCAGCGACACGTCGGTGTGACGAGCAGCGAAACGCACAGCATCCTGCACTTGCGCAGGCGTCTTCGGCCGCAGTACGAGACCCGGGCGAGCGCCGCGGAAGTACCCGGACGTGTATCGGGTGTACCCCGTTCCAGCCGGGGTGAGGGCGGACGCGGCGAGCGATTCCGGTACGTCGTCACCCTCGAAGCTCGGCACAGACGGGCCGCCGCCTCCTGTCGCCGCCTCCCGCGCGCGGTGCTCTTCGAGACGCTCGCGCACCTCGGGCGCGACCACCTGCGCGAAGCGGCGGATCTCCGCGGGGTCATCACTCGCGACGATGAAGACGCTCACGCCGTCCTCGATCGCAAGCCGGGCAAGCTCGTCGGCGGTGGTCTGCGGGAAGACGTTCAACAGCCGCACGATTTTGCGCGGGTCGCGCCCGGCGCCGCGGGCCGCCTCGTCGACGATCTCGTTCGCCCGGGTCACGCCCATCTCCAGCCAGGGAAGGCTGGGGAGCCAGCCGTCGGCCTTGCGTCCGACGAGTCGAAGCATGCGCGGCTTGAAGGCGCCCACCCAGATCGGCAGGTCGTGGGCCGGGTTCGGCCCGCGCTTGGCGCCACTGATCTGGTAGTACTCGCCGTTCATATACAGCGGTGTCGGGTCGTTCCCGGCCCAGATCCCGCGGATGACGTCGATGGCCTCGTCCAAGGCGCTCACCGCCTGACCGACGGTGCGATCGGGGCCTCCCATCGCCGCGATGGCACCGCCGAACCCTCCGGTCCCCAGCCCGAGGGCGACGCGGCCTCCACTGAGCAGGTCCAGGCTCGCGCTCGCGCGCGCGAGCACGGCGGCGGGGCGAAACGGCAGGCTGTGCACGTTCGCCGCGACATGGATGCGGGACGTGCGCGCCGCGACCCAGGTCAGAAGCGTGGCGGTGTCGAGGAACGTGGGCTGGTACGGATGATCCTGGAAGGTGACGACATCGAGCCCCACCTCCTCGCTCAGAACCGCGAGGTCGACGGGGAGCTGGGGGCTGTCGCTTCGGGGAGTGATGAAGCTTCCGAACTTCACCGGGTGACCGTAATCAGGCATGCGGCCATGCTGTTCTTCTTGGTCAGACCGGTGCAAACACCCCGTAACTGACTTACCATGAGTAAGTGACTCTGCCATCCGCTTCCCCTGCCCAGCCGACGACCGCCTGGGCGCACGCCGACGAGCGCGACTGCGAGCGGACCGGTGCGATGCTCGAGGTCGTCGGTCAGCGCTGGTCGGCAGGCATCCTCCTCGCACTCGCCCGCGGCGCGGAACGGTTCAGTGAGATCGTCGCCGCGGTCCCCGGTCTGTCCGCCCGTATGCTCACCGTGCGCCTGCAGCAGCTCGGTGCGGCGCAGCTGGTCGAGCGAGAGGTCATCCCGACCATCCCCGTCAGCGTGCGGTATCACCTGACCGAGCGTGGCAACGACCTGATGTCGGCCATCGAGCCGATCTCGGGGTTCGTGCGACGCTGGGACGACCCCGAGGACTGAGCGCCTATCCGGAGTTACGTCGGTCGAGATATCCACCCGCGACCGCGAAGTGCACGCTCTGCGTTCAGTCGAGGTCGTCGGCTGTGAAGTGGTCGGTCAGCACCGACCGCACCTGCTGGTAGAGGTGTCGGACGGATGCCTTCTGGCCGCGTTCGGCCCGGCGCGCCCACTCGTCGTAGGCCAGGCGGACGTTCGTGTTGATCGCGGTGACGACAGCGCGGGCCTGGATCTCATCGGCGTCCGGGTCGTCGTCGGCGCGCAACACGATGGTGGTGAGGGCCTGCACGTATTCGTCGTCACGGGCGAGGGCGCGGGAGAGCAGGCCCGGCTCGGCGAGAACGAGGCGACGCGCCCGCAGGATGCGCGTGTGGGTGTCGGGCTGCTCGGCGTCGAAGGCATCGATGGACGCCAGGTAGGCCTGCTCGATCGTGCGTCTCACCGCGGGCCCCGCTCCGTCGACGGCGCGCACGCGGGCGATCAGCCGCTCCATGGAGTCGTCGTCGACGAACAGGGCGTTCTCTTTCGTCACCGCGTGGCGGTAGAAGGTACGCGGGGCGATGCCGGCGGCTTCGGCGATCTCCTCCACCGTCGTGGCGGCGACACCCTGGCGCTCGAAGAGCTCGATCGCCGCGTCGGCGATATCGCGACGGGTCTCACGACGTCGCTGTTCGCGCAGGCCGCGGTGGGCGTCAGGGTCGTCGGCGGGACCGGTGATGTTGCGGTGCCGATCGTCGGGTTCGAGCATCCGCCCATTCTCGCACCCGACGAACCGATAGTGGCAGTCACTGCCATATACTGATCGGGGCGTTCGTGCAGCTCATCCGGCGCCCCTCCCGCAACAGTGTGCAGCCCTGCAGATAGAAAGCCCTTCGTGACGCTCGAGAAAAACCCCGACACCGCTTCGATATCCGTGCCCGCCGCAGCGGCTGCGCCCCGGACCGGCCCCGTGATCGCCCTCCTCGTGGCCTCGGCCTTCGTCGTCATCCTCAACGAGACGATCATGGGCGTCGCCCTGCCCCGGCTCATGGACGACCTCGACATCACCGCCGCCACCGGGCAGTGGCTGACCACCGGGTTCCTTCTCACCATGGCGATCGTGATCCCGTGCACCGGCTATCTGCTGGCGCGGTTCCCGCTACGAGGCCTGTTCTTCACCGCGATGTCGCTGTTCGCTGCCGGAACGCTCATCGCCGCGCTCTCGGCGGGCTTCGGGATGCTCCTCGCCGGCCGCGTGGTGCAGGCGTCCGGCACCGCGATCATGATGCCCCTGCTGTTCACCACCGTGCTCAACGTCGTGGCGCCCACCCACCGCGGGCGCATGATGGGCGTCATCTCCATCGTCATCGCCGTCGCGCCGGCGGTCGGTCCGACGGTGGCCGGTGTCATCCTCTCCGCCCTGGACTGGCGCTGGATGTTCTGGCTCGTGCTTCCTATCGCCCTGCTCGCGATCGCGCTCGGCGCCGTGTGGGTGCGCAACGTCACCGAGACCTCGCGGCCTTCATTCGACCCGCTCTCGGCCGTGCTCGCGGCCTTCGGCTTCGGCGGGCTCATCTACGGCCTCAGCCTCATCGGTGAGTCGGCGTCCGGTCACGCACCCGTGCCGGTCTGGATCCCGCTCGTCGTCGGCGTCGTCTCGCTCGTCGTGTTCGTGCTGCGCCAGCTGTCGTTGCAGAGGACGGATGCCGCCTTCCTCGACCTCCGCACCTTCACCTCGCGCTCCTTCAGTCTCGCCGTCGTGCTCGTCGTCGTCGTCATGGCGGCGCTGTTCGGTTCGCTCATCCTCCTGCCGCTGTTCCTGCAGCAAGCGCTGGCTCTCGACACCCTGACGGTCGGCCTCATGATGCTGCCCGGCGGCATCCTGATGGGCGTCATCGCCCCGATCGTGGGGGCGCTGTTCGATCGCTTCGGGCCGCGTCCGCTGGTCTTTCCCGGGATGGTCGTCGCCGCAGCGGCGCTGTGGGGCATGACGACGTTCGACATGAACACCGAGATCTGGTGGATCGTGCTCATCCACGTGACCCTCAACCTGGGGCTCGGTTTCGTCTTCACGCCACTGCTCACCTCCGCACTCGGGTCGCTGCCCCGCTCCCTCTACTCGCACGGCAGCGCGATCACGAGCACCCTCCAGCAGGTGGCCGGCGCCGCCGGTACCGCCCTGTTCGTCACGCTCATGTCCGTGGGGACCGCCAGCGCCCTCGCGGCCGGCGACGCCCCCGGCGAAGCGATGACCGCGGGTGTGCACACTGCGTTCGTGGTGGGAGCGGCGATCGCGAGCGTCGCGGTCGTGCTCACCCTCTTCGTGCGCAAGCCCGCCGACGTCGAGGAGCCGCTCGCGCACCCTGCCGCGCACTAGGCCGAGCCGCCGCCGGCTGTGGCGCCGGACCTGTTCCGGCCACTTGCGTGAATCGGCCGCTGAACGCGCCCGCTCAGGGTGTGTTGCTCAACCCTGTGATGTCGCCGGGTTCCAGGCCGCTGCGATAGGCGAGGAGTCCCTCGACACCACGTAGGAAGGTCGCGCAGATGGGCTCCGGGTCGGTGAGGGAGCCGGCGGCCATCGCGCCATCTCGGAGCATCACGAAATGTCGGGCTGCGGGTTCGGCGTCGATCTTTCCAGTCTGAGCGAAGAGCTCGGTCATCGTCGTGAGAAACCACTCCCGGTGCTCGAGCACGGCATGGTGAACCGGGTGGTTGGGGTCGGGGTACTCCGCGGCGGCGTTGAGGAATGCGCATCCGCGGAAGCCGGCGCCCCGGATGTCGTCGGCGATGGCCTGCGCGATCGTTCGGATGATGTCGTCCGTGTCGCCGCCGGAGTTTCGGGCGGCGTCGGTCCGCGCGCGGATCCCCTCGTCGATCTGCGTGAGGTAGGCGACGAGCAGGTCGTCCTTGCTCGGGAAGTGCCGATAGAGCGTGGCGCGGGTGACCTGTGCTTCGGCGATGACGCGATCGATTCCGACGGCGCGCAGCCCGTCGGCGTAGAAGAGCCGGCTGGCCGTGTCGAGCAGTCGAGTTCGTGCGTCGGACATGTGTGCCTCGTTCCCAAATATTGCTGTGCCTCCCACGTTATCAGAGAGACAGAACGATCGGTCTTGACAGATGGGTCGAGTCGGTTCATGCTCGGTGTACCGACCGTTCTATCTACAAGAAATGGGAGCACATGTCCGCCTCAGTCCATACCGGGGATCCGGGGGTCGCCGTACGCGCCGCCAGCAGTACGAGGGCGCTGCGAAACCTCTACTTCGCGAGATTCGGATTCGCTGTCACCTGGGCGATCCTGCTCATCGCGACCGCGACGTCGATCAACGCAGGCTCTATCGCTCTGCTCGTCATCTATCCGTTGTTCGATGTCGCGGCAGCGATCATCGACTTCCGCTCTTCCGGGTCCAGTCGGCCGAAGGCCCCGCTTTACATCAACATCGCGCTGAGCCTCGCGGCTGCGATCGGCCTCGCCGCTGTCGTCGGCTCCGGTATCCCGGACGTCCTGCGGGTGTGGGGGATCTGGGCGATCACCGCGGGAATCGTCCAGTTGATCGTCGCGGTCCTGCGCTGGCGCATCGGAGGCCAGCTGGCACAGGTCCTCAGTGGCGGACTCTCCGTCTTCGCGGGTGCGGGCTTCCTTCTGGTGGCCGCGGGGCCGAATGCCGCGCTGACCATCGCCGGCGGCTATGCGGCCCTCGGCGGCGTCTTCTTCCTGATTTCGGCGATCCAGTTGCACCGCGTCATCCGAAAGGCGGGGAAGTGATCATGACTGAAGTCACCCGTCCGTCCCTCATCGCATCCGACGTAGACGGCGATTCCGTCGTCGACGTGATCGTCATCGGCGCGGGACCTGTCGGCGAGAACGTCGCCGACCGAGTCGTGCAAGGCGGCCTGACCGCGACCATCGTCGAACGTGAACTCGTCGGTGGTGAGTGCTCGTACTGGGCCTGCATGCCCACCAAGGCACTCCTCCGTGATGCTGCGGCGCTCCGAGCTGCCCGTGCCCTTCCCGCCGCGGGGCGAGCTGCGAGCGGCATCCTCGACCCGGCCGCGGTGTTCGCCCGTCGGGACCGGTTCGCCGAGCACTGGCACGACTCAGATCAGGTCGATTGGCTGCGCAGTGCCGGCATCACGCTGGTCCGCGGACAGGGACGGATCAGTGGCCCTCGCACGGTGACCGTCACCGACACCGCCGACGGCACGACGACGCACCTGCGGGCACGCCATGCCGTCGTCGTAGCCACCGGCAGCAGCGCACACATGCCGCCGATCGCGGGACTCGCGGACGTCACGCCGTGGACGAACCGCGAAGCCGCGGCCACACAGAAGGTCCCGGACCGCCTGGCCATCATCGGGGGCGGAGTGGTCGGCGCCGAGATGGCGACGGCATTTCACGCACTCGGCTCCCACGTGTCACTGATCTCTCATACGCGCCTGCTTCCGCGAGCCGAGCTGTTCGCGAGCGAGCACGTGACGGAGGCGCTCCGCTCCGCCGGTGTCGCACTCCACCTGGACGCCGACGCCGTTGAGGCTCGACGGAAGGATTCCGGCATCCTCGAGATCACACTGTCGGACGGCAGCACCGTCGCGGCGGACGAGGTTCTCGTCGCGACCGGACGGGTGGCGAATACGACGGACATCGGTCTGGACCGGATCGGCCTGGAAGCGGGCAGGTGGATGACGGTCGACCACACCCTCGCCGTTCTCGACCAGAACGGTCAGCCGATCGGCGACGAGACCGGTGCCGACCCTGGTGCAGCCTGGCTCTTCGCCGCCGGCGACGTCAACCGTCGCGCACCGCTGACGCACCACGGCAAGTACCAGGCCCGCGCGCTGGGCGATGCCATCGTCGCGCGAGCGAACGGCGCGGAACCCGGCCTGGATCCGTGGGGACGCCACGCCGTGACCGCCGACGAACGGGCGCTCGCGCAAGTGATCTTCACCGAGCCCGAGGTCGCCACCGTCGGGCTCACGGCACAGGAAGCCGCGGCAGCCGGACGAGACACACGGGTCGTCGACTACGACCTGGGGAAAGTCGCCGGTGCCGCGCTGCACGCCGATCACTATCGCGGCCAGGCCCGCATCGTCATCGACGCCACCCGCAACACCGTGATCGGTTTCACCGCCGTCGGTCCGGACGTCGCCGAACTCCTCCACGCCGCGACGATCGCCATCGCCGGGGAGGTCCCGCTCGACCGCCTGTGGCACGCGGTGCCCGCCTACCCGACTATCAGCGAGATCTGGCTCCGCCTGCTCGAGACAGACGGCCGAGATCACGTCACAGCATCCGTCGCTCTCGTCACGGCCGACTCCGCGACCGACGCGGCCGCCGCCTGAACCCCCATCCACATCACCACTCGACGCAAGGAGCTCCGCATGCCCACGAAAATCACCCTCATCTTCGACAACCCGGTTGACCCGGACGTGTTCGAGTCCGGTTACGCCGAATTGGTCGACCGAGCCCGGAGATTCCCCGGTCTCATGAAGATGGAGACCTCGAAGGTCTGGCCCAAGGAAGACGGCACCGCCACTCCGGCCTATCGCATGATCGACCTCTACTTCCCCGACTACGCGGCAGCCAACGCGCCCTTGGGAACGCCCGAAGCGGGGGCCTTCTTCCGGCGCGCCGGCGAACTCGCGACCGGAGGAATGACAGGACTCTTCTCCGACGTCGAGGAGTCCTGAACCCCCTCCGGTGTACGCAACGAACCATCCATCACGACAACACACGAAAGGAAACTCACATGAACACTGACATCTCGACCGCCGGCGAGCAGCCGGCCGCGAAGCCCACCGTCGTCCTCGTGCACGGCGCCTGGGCGGACTCGAGCGGCTGGGGCGGTGTGATCAGCAAGCTCCAGGAGGACGGCTACCCGGTGCTCGCCGTCGCCAACCCGTTGCGCGGCCTGGCGTCCGACTCGGCGTACGTCCGCAGCATCCTCGACTCCATCGACGGCGACGTGGTCCTCGTCGGCCATTCCTATGGCGGCGCGGTCATCACGAACGCCGCCACCGGCGCCGGCAACGTCCGCGCACTGGTGTTCGCAGCGGCCTTCACGCCCGACGAGGGCGAGACCATCGCCCAGTTCAACGACCCGGTGACGTACCCGGGTGCCGAGCTGACGCCCGACTCCCTCATCGTGCGGCCCTACCCCGGCGGTGCCGACGCCACCATCGTCCCGGCCCGGTTCCGGCAGATCTTCGCGGCAGACGTGCCTGTTCGGCAGGCCGACATCATGGCCGTGGCCCAGCGCCCGACCAACGTGGCGGTCCTCGAGGAGCGGACCGGGGAGCCGGCGTGGAAGACGATCCCCAGCTGGTACCAGATCTCCAACCAGGACAACGCGCTCTCGCCGGTCGCGCAGCGCTTCTTCGCTGAGCGGATGGGTGCGCACACCACCTCGATCGACGCGTCGCATGCCGGTTACGTCTCCCACGCGGCGGAGACGGCGGAGCTGATCGAGGCGGCCGCCCAAGCGCCCAGCTGATCACCCCTCCTCACGCACGGGGCGTGCGGGCCACCCTGGCCGCACGCCCCGTGCGTGTCGGACGACGAGCATCCCGACGCATGTTCGTTCGGAGTCGAACGCGCGGGCGACTGGCGACGTCCGCTCCGCGGGACCGCGCCATCAGGCGGGATGTGTGCGGCCTGGGGCTGCCGGGGCACGCCGATCGCCACCCTCGAGGCGTAACCGTCATCGGCACCCTGTACGCCACACGCGTGGTGTTGATCTCCTACCGGGTCGACGCGGAATCACGTAATCTCTCCGGCCGCGGACGACTGCACGTATGCCATCCCCTCCTGGAAGCGCGGATCCTCCGCCCGCCGCTCCATGTCGGCGAAGTCGATGTCCAACTTCTGGAACGCCCACCAGAGGTGGCCCTGCGGGTCGCGGAACCGGGAGACGACATCGCCCCATGCGAGCTCGGTCGGGCGAGTGACCACCCGAGCCTCACCGGATTCCGCGCGGGTGATCACCGCATCCAGGTCGTCCACATAGACGCGCAGGTACGCCGGTCTTGTCTCCTGGGCATCGAACAGCATGACGACCGAGTCGCCGATCGCGAGTTCGGCATGCGCCACGCGTCCGCTGGCGTCCAGCAATGGCTCGGCTCTCGCAACGGCGCCGAAGACGTCGCTGAGGAACGCGATCTCTGCGAGCGTGTCGGCGGAGATGATCCACGGGTCGACCGTCGTGTACTCAGCCATGCGACGACGCTACGTCGGAGCACCGGCGGCGATCAACACGCTCAGCTCGTAGGTGTCGGGGGCTGCCGTGGAAGCGCGGAGGCCAGGGCACTCGCTGTTCGTGCTCCTGCAGTGCGGCCGTGACGCGGTCCAGGAACTCGCTGACGGCATCCATGTCGTAAGAGCCGCCGTGACGCGTGGAGGTGCGGAACTGCCGGGTCACGACGTCCTCACTGCGCAAGCGGGGCGTCCCGCCGCTCTCGTAGGCGTGGAGGGCGACTTCGCACTCCTGCAGGAAATCGTCGACGTCCTCTGCGGAGAACCCCTCCACGCGGAACAAGCCCTTTCGCTTCCCCGGGGGGAATCGGACGTCGCGGAGCTCAGCGCTGTGCATGCCCCGACACTAGCGCCGCGGGCACCTCGTTGCGGAGCGCGGTCGGCCACCGGCTTCGTCCCTCATCCGGCCGGTTCCACCTGGAAGTCGACGGAGCCGAATGGGAACGGCCAGATGTAGGTGCCTGAGTCGTCGATCCCGAAGAGCGGGATGACGGAGAACCACACGTTCGCGACGACGATCGCCGTCACCGCGAGGGCGGGAATCGCGACCGCTGCGCGGTTCAGAATCCGCAGAGCGGAGGGTTCGTCGGCGGCACGGCGCAGCACGCGGGTGAGGGCGCCGACGAGCACGCCGGCGAAGATGAGGTACATCAGGACGCTCGGGCCATCCTCGGGCAGCCCAAGCGAGTCGGAGCCGTGAGTCCATGGTCGTGAAGGAGGGTGCGCGTGTGCGCGACATCCCATTCCTCCGGCTCGAAAACGGGAAACTCGATGTGGTCGAAGCTGGCTCGCACCGCACCGGTCACCGCCTTCTCGACGCCGGCGCGGTCGAACTCACCGGTCCAGACGAGGGCGTGGGCGCCGATTCTCATGCCATTTTCCTTTCGTCGGTATCCGGGCGGTCAGTCGGCGAGCAGCGCGTCGGCGCCGCCGGCCTCGAGGCGCTGGACCGCATCCATGTACGCCGCGACGAACTTGTCCGAATCCGCCAGAGGCGCCAGTGCAGAGAAGGCGGTCAGGAAGTCCCCGGCTTCACCGGCGGAGACATCGAGCAGGTGTTGCGCGGATTCGTCGTCGAGGACGAAGCGCCCGAGCGCGGCCTCCCGGTTGAACGCGCGCCAGCTGGCGATGAGCCGCGCTCCGGCACGGGCATCGGAGCCGGCGGCCACACGATCGCGCAGGGTCGGCGCGACGAACTTCGGGATGCGGTTGGAGGCGTCGGCGCCGAGCCTGGCCAGTGTGTCGGCGATGCCGGGGTTGCCGAAGCGACGGAACAACTCCTCGATGTACCCCGGCAGGTCGAAGCCGGCGGGAACGCTCAGCGTCGGCACGCCCTCGGTCATCATGTAGTCACGAACAAACGCCTCGATGCGAGGGTCAGCGAGCGCATCGTGCACGTAGGCGTACCCGGCGAGCTGTCCGATGTATGCGAGCGCCTGGTGGCCGCCGTTGAGGAGGCGGATCTTTATCATCTCGTACGCATGCACATCGTCGACGACGGTGGCTCCCACCGATTCGAAGTCCGGACGGCCGGTGGGGAAGTTGTCCTCGATAACCCATTGCGTGAAGGGCTCGCTCGCCACCGGCCACGCGTCCTCCACGCCGGCTCTCTCGCGGATGCGCTGCCGGTCGGCCTCGACGGTTACCGGCGTGATGCGATCCACCATGGTGGAGGGGAACGCCACCTCTGTCGCGATCCAGTCGCCGAGCTCGGGATCGACCAGGCGAGCGACGGCGACCACGCTCTGGCGGGTCACTCCGCCGTTGCCGGGGATGTTGTCGCACGACATCACGGTGAACGGCGGGGTGCCGCGGCGACGACGCTCGCGCAGAGCCGCTGCGATCCAACCGAAGGCTGTGCGCGGCTCCGTGAGCGCGCTTCTGGCCTCGGCGACCACCAGCGGATCGTCGGCGGCACGTTTGCCGCTCGTCGGATCCTCGACGTAGCCGCCCTCGGTGATCGTGAGCGAGACGATACGCACAGCTGGTTCGGCGAGCTGTTCGAGCACGGTCGACAGGTCATCCGGTGCGTGGAGGAAGCGCCGGATCGAGCCGATGACCCCGACCTCGTCGGTCCCGTCGGGATGCCGCAGGGTCAGGGTGTACAGACCGTCTTGGCCATTCAGCGCGTCCCGCATCCCGGCGTCGCGCTCCAGCAGGCCGATCCCGCAGATCGCCCATTCACGACCGACTCCGGAGGAGAGGAGCCGGTCCACGTACATCGCCTGGTGCGCTCGATGGAAGTTGCCGACCCCGAAGTGGACGATTCCGACTCCTGTGGCATTGTCCAGGTACGCCGGTCGTGAGATGTCCTCGGGCAGCGAGAGGAGGGAGGAGCGGCTGAGACGTTGCACGGCGTCATCCCTTCCCATTCACGTGCACAAGGATGCGCGCGGTTTGGGCGGGCGTCGCGCCCCTGACGGTCAAGCGCAGCCAGTTGCCGAAGTTGATCAGGGGTATCTCGGCGATCGTGTCGCCTGCCGGCAGGGTGGTCGGGGTACCGCGCCGGATCCAGTTGATGCCGTCGGGCGACACCTCGGCCGACAAGGTCAGGTCGGGGTGTGCGCCCTCGGTCTGCAGGAAGATGACCACCTCGCGTGCCCAGCCCGCTTCGTAGGGCAAAGTGGCGTAGTCGCCATCGAGCGTGACGCGCCGAGCGATGACGGATGTGTAGGTCTGTTGCATGTCGTTCGCCTGCCCTTCAGGTCTCGACGGCGGTGGTCGAGACGTTGTCGAAATCGACGATCGCGTTCTGCGCGATCAGCGTCTGCCGCAGGAGGCCGACGTCCGGATCGGACATCGAGAATCCGTGCTCCACCGCCAGAGCCGCTGCAGTGCCGGCGCCTTGGCCCATAGCCATGCAGGTCGCCATCACGCGGACAGAACCGAAGCCTGGGCCGTCGGCGCACAGCGTGCGCCCGGCTGTGATGACGTTGACGCTTCCTTGCGGGATGAGACAGCCGAGCGGCACGTTGTAAGGCTGCCTCAGGATGACGAAATCGTCCTGATCGATGCTGTGCCCTCGATGGATGTCGATCGTGTGCGCGCCCTTCGCGACCGTGTCCTGGAACGCCTTGGGGTTTATCACATCATCCTTCGTCAACTCGTAGCGACCGACGATGTGGTAGGTCTCCCGGACGCCGGTCTGGATGCCCGACTTGGCGAGCCATGCGTGGCGGAATTCGGGGAACTCCCGCCGCATCACCTCGATGATCAGGTGCATCTTCTCGCGCAGGTTCGTCTCCGTGGTCGAGAATCGCTCGGGATCGCTGGCGTCCGTCGACTCGCGCAGGACGTTGATGCTTACCAACCCGTCGTGGAAGAAGCGGTTGATCCAGGGGCCCCCGAATAGCGGGACTTCGCCGGCGGCATGGAGGTCAGCCAAGCGCGCCCGGATCGACGCAGACACGGGCAGGATTCCATCCACCGCGTCGCCGAAGACGTACTCCAGTGCATCGGTGTCCACGCCGCCGAGTTGGAACCATAGGGTGGCCGGCTGCAGCACGTCGCCCTTCGTGGTGGGGAGCGCCGCCGCCCGCACGACGTCGGCGTCGCCGCTGCAGTCGACCACGACGCCGCATCCGTATGCCACTCGACCGGTCTTGTTCTGCAGGATGACGTGACTGACGTGCCCGCGTTCGGCGACGACGTCGGCGAACCAGGTGTGCAGCAGAAGCGTCACGCCGCTTTCCAGAAGGAGTCGCTGCGCCGCCAGCTTGAGGATCTCGTCGTTGACTGGCCAATTACCGCTGTCCCGGTCGAGCTCGGCGCCTCCGAGCTCCGCGGCGCGCCGCATGAGTTCGAGCGGGATGCCGCCGATGTGCTGGCGCCCGCCCACCCGAAACTCGCTGATCGGCGTGACCAGGGCGCTCGCGGCCATGCCGCCGACGAACCCGTAACGCTCGATCAGGAGCGTTCGTGCGCCGGTCCGCGCAGCCGCGATCGCCGCTATGACCCCGGCCGGGCCGCCACCAACGACGACCACGTCGTAGTCGCCGACGACCGATGTCGTGCGTGGAGGCTCCTCGATGAACACGGCGGATGAGGTCCCCTCATTCCGTCGAGTAGACGACGGAGTCGAGGAACAGGTGGACGGAGCGATCGGTGTCGGTCTCGACGAAGAACACGGGGTTGATCAGATCCTTGATCGACTTGTAGCCCGGTGCCAGCGTCGGCTGGAGACCGCGCATGTCGAAGACCTGATCCATCGACTGCAACTCCACGTACTGGCGCTGCTTCACGTCGACGGTCAGGCGGAAGTAGAGCCAATTGATCTTGTCGGGGCTCTCGTTGTAGAGCAGATCCTGCTCGCCTCCGGGCACCCACTGGTAGCCGTCGCCGCTCCCGTCCTCGAAGCGGCGGCCGTACCACTGGTTGTCGACGCCGGGAACGCACCATCCGTCCTCGACGCCGAAGTTCCAGTCCTTGCGGCTGACCCCGTCGGCGACCCGGTAGTACTGCCACCTCTTCACCGGCTGCCCGCCCAGCGCGTTCACGTAGCGCACTCCGGGCATGTACCGGTACTCCGAGTCCTGCACGTCGAAGAAGAAGCCGAAGGCGCGGATGTCCTCCTCGCCGAGACCGACCCGGTCCTGTGCCGGTGTGTACGAGTACCAGGCTTCGATCTGGATCAGGCGGGGATCTCCGAAGCGGGACAGCCGCTTGATCGCGTGGCCCATGCTTCCCGGGCGCGGCGGCTCGGTGTGCGGCCCGCCGGTCGGCGCCGTCGTCAATTTGAGCGAATACGTTCCCTCCATCGAGCCGCTCGATGACGCGAATCGCATCGATGCGGAGCTGAGCTGCGTGGCGGGCCAGCTGGAGAGGTCGACGGCCGACGGGAACGACTCGTAGTCCTCGTAGACGTAGTTGGGTGTGAGGTCGAGCCAGCCGTTGAAGCCGGTGTCGAAGTCGTCGTAGGTGATGACGCGGGCGAGCGGGTTGAACCGCTCGAGACCGCGATCGTAGCTGAGGAATCGCTCCACGTGTCCACGTCCTGTCGGGGCCGGAAAACTCAAGGGCTGAAGAGAGACGCGGTGGGGAGGCGCGAACGCATCCCCACCGCATCCTGGATCACTGCGTGAGATACACCGTGCTGAAGTCGATGAACTCCGTCGGCGGGATTGTCAGACCCTGCACGTTCGAGCGTGCCGCGACGTTCGCCTTCACCTCGAACAGGGGGATCGCCGGCATGTCCGTCGCCATGATGTCGGCGACCTGCTGGTAGAGCTCGGTGCGCTCGTCCTGATCGGTGGACTGCTGAGCCTGCGTCATGATCGTGTCGAGCTCTGGGTTGCAGTATCCGAGTCGCTTGGCCGCGCAGCTGTACAGCCGGTTCAGTGTGTAGTCGGCATCGCCCGTGATCGTCTGGTTGGGCTGCACGTCCATGTCCCAGTTGAGGGCCTGGAACTCGGCGAGCCAGGTCGCCGAGTCCATGCCGCGGGGCTCGACGGTGACACCGATCTCGTCCCACGCCGACACCATGGCCTGCACGAGGTTGTTCGTGCCGGCGACAGCCGTGTTGAAGATCACGTCGGTCGAGAACCCGTCGGGGTACCCGGCCTCGGCGAGGAGCTCCTTCGCGTGCTCCGGGTCGTAACTGGGCAGCTCCGCCGGCAGGCAGCCGAAAGCGGACGCGGGGCAGAACGAGTCCATCGGGGTGACAGTGTCGCCGTAGAGGCTCTCGATGATGGTCGGCAGGTCCAGCGCCTCCCGCATCGCCTGGCGCACGCGGGCGTCGTCGAGCGGTGCGTGCTCGTTCTCGAACCAGAGGAACCAGTAGTTGAGGCTGTCGACCTGGGTGAAGGTGACGTCGGGCAGCGCCTCCACGGTCTCGATCTGGTCGTAGGGGATGCCGTTGATGACCTGGACCTCGTTGTTCGACAGACCGGTGACCTTGCCGTTGACATCCGGGATCGTGCGGAAGGTCAAGGTTTGCAGCTTCGCCGTCTCTCCCCAGTAGCTGTCGTTGCGCACGAGCGTGACGCGGTCGTCGGCGACGTACTCGTCGATGACGAAGGCGCCGGTGCCCAGCGGCTTCACCCACCAGGCGTCGTCGGTGGAGTGGTCGCCCTGTCCGATGTAGATCATCGACAGGATGCCGACGAGCGTGCCGGTCGGCGCCTTGGTGTTGATCACGACGGTCAGGTCGTCGGGCGCTGAGTAGTCGGTGATGACCGACAGCACCGCCGCGAGCGGACCGTTCTGCGCGATGTAGCGGTCCAGCGTGCCGACGACATCCGCCGACGTCAGCGGCGTGCCGTCCGAGAAGGTGACGTCCTCGCGCAGCGTGAACTGCAGGCTGGTGGGCGTCGTCCACTCCCAGTCGGTGGCCAGCACGGGGCTAATCTCTTCACCATCGAAGCGCACCAGTGGCTGCATGACGTTCGACATCACCTGGTTCACGCCGATCTCGAGCGGAGCCTTCGAGATGTCGAGGGTCTGGATGCCGTAGTTCGGCACGAACGTGAGGTTCTGCTCTTCGTCAGGCAGCGGATCCGATGAGGCGCCGGTGGGTGCCGATCCACCGCCGCAGGCGGTGAGGGCGAGGCAGGCGACGACGACTGCTCCGGCAGCCATCGTCAGCCTCGAGCGAAGGGATGTCATCTCGATCTCCTTTGATTGTTCGACATGCGATGCGGGACCGTCCGCCGCCCCCCGGCGGCGTGACGTCTAGGGCGTGGTGTTCAACCAGGGCCGTACCACGGGGACGGCAGCGATCAGGCGCTTCGTATAGGCGTCTTGCGGGTTATGGAAGAGGTCGGTGGCGGGGCCCTCCTCGACCACCACGCCGCCGTTGAGCACGAGCACGCGATCGCAGATGTGCTCGATGACCGACAGGTCATGGGAGATGAAGAGGTATGCCAGCTGCAGTTCGCGCTGCAGGTCGTCGAGGAGGTTCAGCACCTGCGCCTGGACCGAGACGTCCAGTGCCGACACCGCCTCGTCGCAGATGATGAGCTTCGGCTTCAGCGCCAGGGCGCGGGCGATGCCGATCCGCTGCCGCTGACCGCCCGAGAACTGGTGCGGATACCGGTCGGAGTAGTCCGGATTGAGGCCGACCCGCTCGAGCAGCTCCTTAGCTTCCGCGGTCCACCGCGCGCGCCTGACCAGCCCGGGATGCACGCGCCAGCCCTCCGCGATGATGTCGCGCACGGTCAGGCGCGGATTGAGGGAGGCGTACGGGTCCTGGAAGATCATCTGCATCTCGCGCCGGACGCTCTTCAGGCGCCGCGGTGAGTAGTCCGTGATGTCCTGCCCCTCGAAGATCACGCGTCCGGCGGCCGGCTTCACGAGACCGATGACCGTCCGGGCGACGGTGGACTTGCCCGACCCGGACTCTCCCACGAGCCCGACCGTCTGACCGGCCGAGAGCTCGAAGTCCACGTCGCTGACCGCGATGTTCTCGCCGGTCTTGCGAAGGAGGATGGACGAGCGGATCGGATAGGCGACGCGGAGGTGGTCCACCTTCAGTAGCGGTGCAGTATCAGCCATGCGGAAGCACCTTCTCGGATCGGAGGCACGCGGCCAGGTGCCCGGGTTCCCAGCCCTCGGGGTGTCGCAGTTCTGGCACGGTCGTCCGCGTCGCCTCCGTGGCGAAGGGGCAGCGCGGATGGAAGGCGCATCCCGTCGGCAGGGCGAGGAGGTTGGGCGGCGATCCGACGATGGGCTTGAGACGCTCGCCGACGGCCGCTGCACTCGGGATCGAGTCGAGCAGTCCCTTGGTATAGGGGTGTGCGGGGTGGTCGTACACCTCGCGGATGCGTCCCGTCTCCACGATGCGCCCCGCGTACATGATGGCGGCGCGTTCGGCCACGTCCGCGACCACCCCCAGGTCGTGGCTGATGAGGATCATCGCCATGCCGGTCTCGGCCTGCAGGTCGGCCAGTAGCTTCATGATCTGCGCCTGCACGGTGACGTCGAGCGCGGTGGTCGGCTCGTCGGCGATGAGAAGCTTCGGGTCGAGCGCGATCGCCATCGCGATCATGATGCGCTGGCGCTGGCCTCCGGAGAATTGGTGCGGGTAGTCGTTGATGCGGGTGTCGGCGTCCGGGATGCCGACACGCTTGAGCAGCTCAAGCGCCTTGGCCCACGCCTCGCGCTTGCCCATTCCGAGGCGCCTGCGGAAGGGCTCGGCCACCTGGTACCCGATCCGGAAGACGGGGTTCAGCGAGCTCAGCGGATCCTGGAAGATCAATGCGATCGCGGTCGCGCAGAGCTCCCGCACCCGGGCCACGGGTTCTGCCGCGAGGTCCACACCGTCGAAGAGGATCCGGCCGCCGGCAATCGACCCGGCCGGCTTCGGTAGGAGAGCCATGATGGCCTGGGCGGTGACCGACTTGCCGGATCCGGACTCGCCGAGGATCGCGAGCGTCTCGCCCGCGGCGACGTCGAAGCCCACGCCGTCGAGCGCACGCACCACGCCGGCCGAGGTGGAGAACTCCACGGCGAGGTTCTGTACGGAGAGGAGCGGAGCTGCCGGCGGCGAGGTGCGGGTGGACTCGATAGTGCTCATCAGGCGCTCCTCAGCCGCGGGTCGAAGCGGTCGCGGATGGCATCGCCCAGGATGCCGGTGGCCAGCACCAGGATGAGCAGGACGATTCCGGGGAAGGTGGAGATCCACCAGGCCGTCGTGAGATGGGCGGTGCCGTTGGAGATGGTGCTGCCAAGGCTTGGCGTTCCAAGTGGCACGCCGACGCCGAGGAACGACAGTGCTGCCTCGGCCAGGATGACCTGACCGAACTCCACCGTCAGGATCACCAGGATCGGCGCGAGTGAGCCGGGCAGCAGCGTGCGGAAGATGAGGTGCGCGTGCCCCGCGCCCAGAGTGCGCGCGGCTTCGACGTACTCGCGGTTCTTGAGCGTGAGCACCTGGGCGCGGGTGACCCTCGCGATGATCACCCAGTTCGCGATCGATAGCACGATGATCACGTTCATGATGCCGGGGCCGAGGACGGAGGCGATGAGGATCGCCAGTAGGATCGCGGGGAAGGCGAGCTGGATGTCCGCGATGCGCATCAGGGCCGTGTCGAGCTTGCCGCCGAAGTGGCCGGCGAGCAGGCCGAGCAGGACGCCGACCAAACCGGCGAAGACGAGCGTCATCGCGCCGACCACGAGCGACACCCGCAGGCCCTCCATGATCTGTGCGAACAGATCCTGACCGACCTGGTCTGTGCCGAGGATGGCGATCGATCCGTTCGGCAGTCGCGATCCTGGAGGGAGCAGCCGCGACGCGAGATCCACCCGCAGGGGATCGAAGTTGTAGAGGATCGGCACAAAGACGGCCCCGATGACCGCGAGACCCATGACGATGAGCGGTCCGACGATGCGCAGCGTCACACCGCTGCGACTGCGGCGGGCGACCTGCAGCGCTTGCATCGCGATGGTGGGAGGGGCACTCATGACGCGAGCCTCACTCTCGGATCCAGGTAGGCGTACAGCAGATCGACGATGAGGTTGATGACGACGAAGATCGCGGCGATGACGACGACGCAGGCCTGCACCACGTTGTAGTCGCGAGCGAGGATCGCCGACACGAGCAGTCGCCCGATTCCGGGGAAGGCGAACACCGTTTCAGTGATGACCGCCCCACCGAGGAGCGTGCCGAACTCGAGTCCGACGACGGTCACGATGGGGATGAGCGCGTTGCGGATCGCGTGCGGGAAGATCACGGTGCGCTCCGACAGCCCCTTCGCTCGCGCGGTGTTGATGTAGCCCTCGCCGATCACCTCGAGCAGGCCGCTGCGGGTCAAGCGGGTGAGGATCGCGACGAAGGGGAGCGCGAGCACGATGGTCGGCAGGATGAGGCTCTGCGGGCTGCTCAGCCCTGAGCTGGGCAGCCATTGCAGGGTGCGGGAGAAGATAAGGATGAGGACGACGCCTACCCAGAAGCCCGGGAGCGCCTGAACCAGGATCGAGCTCACGCTGACGAATCGGTCGGTGAACTTGCCTGCCCGGAGAGCGGCTGCCAGGCCCAGCGGGAGGCTGATCACCAGCGCGAGCAGGCATGCGAGGAACGCCAGGAGCGCGGTGTTGGGCAGCACCTGCGCGATGAGGCTCATCGCGGGCACGCCCTGGCGGTAGGAGTCGTTGAAGTCTCCGACCGCGGCATGGGCCAGGAAGTCCGCATACTGCGCGGGCAGGGGCAGATCCAGGCCCATATCCATGCGCAGCGCCGCCAGCTGCTCCTCGGTCGCGGAGTCCCCCGCGATGAGGAGAGCCGGGTCGGAGGGCACCATACGGACGATGACGAAGACGACCGTCGCGACGCCCCAGAGCACGAAGACCGCGAGCAGGACCCGCCGCACGGTGTATCCGAGCACTGTCCACCTCCGTTGGTCGGCTAACACTCAGTCACGGTCGTCGTCGAGCCGTGACGTTATCGTTCATGTACCTTGGCGCATCGTCGCGGCCGTTGTCAACGTCGGTTCTCCGGTGTGCTAGCACGACGGGGCGTTGACCATTCCGGAAGGAAGCACTTCATTGACGACGCGCGAAGATAACGCTAATGTTCCCGAAATGCGGCGCCAGGACGGCGCCCGCATACCGACATCGACGTCTAGGAGTCATTGGTGACCACCCCAGAAACGGCGGCGACGGCGACAGCGTTGCGCGAGGCGATCCGCAGCAGTGATCCCCGTCTTTCGAAGTACAATCCCCTGTCGCGGCTCTTGACATTCGACGACTTCAACCACGGCGCCCACGGGTGGGTGGAACTCGGCGGAAACTATGACGGACGCGGGGATCTGGCATCCCTGGATCATCACTTCCGCGATATGCGCCCCCCTCAGCTGTCGAATCAGAACTTCTTCGACGTCGGCACGCACGGGGCCATGACGGGCACGTACTCGCTCAAGCTCGCCACGCGCAAAGCGCCCGGCCACACGGCCACCGCGATCCGCCGGCTGACGATGGCCGGACGGGGACTGCTCCAGATCGAGGCGCACCTGGCCTGGAAGGTGGAGGCCAATTTGGGCGGCGGCGAGGAGGCGAACCGCTACGGCGACATCGAATGGGATGCCAACTCGCATCCCTCGGAGGCGCAGTTCGGAGCCTTCACCGTCGCAACCGACCTCAGCCACGAGGGCGTGCGGTACCACAACGTCATGCGGTTCCAGAACTCGGATGCAGACGGCCACATCATCCAGAAGTGGATGTACCCGGTAGTCGCCGAGCCGACGCCGCACGAGCGGTTCAAGGGCGTGCACGATTACGGCCGGTACGCGGATTTCACGGCGCCCAACCCCGACGACTGGCGGTACCTGAGCGACGACCGCCAGGAAGCCTGCTACAACGAGGTTCCCACCAAGGTGAACTGGCACTACCTGCGCTTCCTGATCGACACGTCCACCCGGTCGAACGTCGAACTGCAGTTCAACAACGATGTGTACGACCTGCGCGACGTCCCCGTCCCGCCCTACGCCGAGAAGTACCAGTCCCTGGAGGGGTTGCTCAACTTCTACTTCTCGGCGCGGACGCTGGGGCCGCACCGCAACTTCCTCTTCCTCGACTCCGTCGTCATCTCGGCAGATTGGTGATCACGAATATGCGTCAGTCGCAGAGCGCCGTCCTCGAGCGGGGTGTCGACCTGGTCGACACACATGAGACCGAGCCTTTCGAGGTCGCCTGGGCCGGCGAGGCCCGTTGGTACGTCCACTTCCTGCGTCCCGCTGCGGGGACTACCGTCGAGTTCCGTGTGCAGATCTCTCCCGACGGGCTCAACTGGATCGATCATGAAGCAATCGAGCCCCGGGAGACGGAGGCGATCGGGTTCATCTCGATTCCCGTCACGTCCTTCGGGCACTGGCTTCGGCTGCAGAGCCGCATCACGTCGGGGAGCGAGAATCCGCTGCTTCGCATCTACCTCGCACTGAAGGAGTAGTGGGAAGGCCCGCCATGCCCGCCAGAGCCGGGGGATCCCGTCGACGTACGCTGCAGGACGTCGCCGAGGTCGTCGGGCTGTCCGTCAATACGGTGTCGCGTGCACTGCGGGATCTTCCCGGCGTCAGCGAGCAGACCCGGGCGCGGATCAAGGCCGAGGCGGAGCAGATCGGGTACTTCCCCAACGCGCACGCCCGCTCGCTCGTCCTCGGCTCGCACAAGACGATCGGCGTGATCCTCACGGATCTGGCCAACCCGTTCTTCAACGACCTGGTGACCGAGATCGAGGAGCAGGCGATTCTGGCCGGGTACACCATCGTCCTGCTGCTGTCGGACGAGGACCCAGATCGCGAGCAGACGGCCGTGGATACGGCGCTGCGTTCGGGAGTGGACGGCATTCTCGCGGTGCCCGTTCAGGGACGGTCCAATCCATGGACGACGGTGATCCGCGCCGGCATCCCGCTCGTGCTCATCGGTCGGGAGTTGCCGGGTCTTGATCTGGACTTCTTCTCCACCGACAACCGCGCGGGGCGACGGATGACCGCCGAGACGGTGATCGCGCGTGGCGCGCGGGACATCATCCTCGTCGAGGAGGACCTGCGGGTCTCGACGGTGGCGCACCGGCTGGACGGATTCCGGGAGGCGCTGGAAGCGAACGGCATCGCCTTCGACCGGCGACGGACTGCGCTGGTGCCGTCGCGGCGCACCGCGCGGGGAGCGAGCCTGTGGCGCGGGGAAGACGCGTACCGCGTGGCCAGCGACCTCTTGGAGAGCGGCCGCGTTCCCGACGCCTTCCTGGTGGGCAACGACTATCTCGGGCTCGGCCTGTATGCCGCGCTGCGGGAGCGTCGCATCCGGGTGCCGGAGGAGGTGATGGTCATCGGATGGGGGGACTATCCCTTCTCGCGCTACCTCGATCCGCCCCTGGCGTCCGTGCGCCTTCCGACGATCGAACTGGCTCGGCGCGCGGTGTCGCGCCTGCTTTCGCTCCTCGACGGGACGGCTGATCCCGGACCCGTGACCGAGCTCTTCCCGTCGGAGCTGATGCTCCGAGCGTCCGCGAACCCCTGAACGGAAGGATCACCTCGTGTCGAACCTCGCAGCTGTCATGCCGGAAATCGGACGAATCGAACTGCAGGATGTCGGCGAGCCGACGCCGCAGCCACGTGAAGCGCTCGTGCGCATCGAAGCGGTCGGCGTGTGCGGCTCCGACACCGCTTACTACACGGTCGGCTACATCGGCGACTACGTCGTGGACGGGCCCATCATCCTCGGCCACGAATGCGCCGGGCAGGTCATCGCCGTCGGTGCCGACGTCACGCAAGTCGCCGTGGGCGACCGTGTCGCGATCGAGCCGGGCAAGCCATGCCGAGACTGCGAAGAGTGCATGGCGGGTCGCTACCACCTCTGTCCCGACCTGGTCTTCTTCGCCACGCCGCCCTACGACGGTTCGCTCGTGCAGCGCATGGCCATCGACGAGCGCCAGCTGTTCCGGATCCCGGACCAGATGTCCTATGAGGAGGGGGCGCTCTGCGAGCCGCTCTCGGTGGGCATCTGGGCTTGCCATCGCGCGCATCTGGAGCCGGGGGACCGCGTGCTCGTGACCGGTGCAGGTCCGGTCGGCCTCCTCGCGGCTCAGGTCGCCCGCGCGTTCGGGGCGGGATCCGTGACGGTGACGGATGTCGCCGAGTTCCGCCTCGACATCGCTCGCGGTCTCGGCTTCGACACCGAGCTCGCGGGCGAGGGCACCGGTCGCGATTACGACGTCCTGATCGAGTGCTCCGGCGCGCCGAACGCGCTCGCCGACGGCCTGTGGCGGCTTCGCACCAACGGGCGTGCCGCGATGGTCGGCATGCCGAAGCAGGACGTGACTCTCGCGTTGTCGCGGCTGAACGTCAACGAGCTGACCATCGGGCTGGTCAACCGCTACGCGCACACGTGGCCCACGGCCATCGAACTCGTCTCGAGCGGGCGGGTCGACGTCGCATCCCTCGTCACACACCGTTTCCCCCTCGACCGGACCGCAGACGCCCTGATGATCGCCAAGACCGTGCCAGACGCGGTCAAGGCCGTCATCGCCCCGCAGCTGGTGGAGTCGTGACGTGACGGAACCGGCGAGCGCGACCGGCGCTACAGCGTCGCACTATGTGGAGCCGAGCCGCGAGGTCCCGGTCTTGGCCGAGGTGGACGTCCTCGTCGTCGGCGGCGGCCCGGCGGGAGTGTCGGCGGCTGCGGCTGCGGCGCGCACCGGTGCGCGAACTCTCCTCGTCGAGGAGAGCGGCGGTTTCGGGGGCATGTGGACGCAGGGTTTGGTCATCACGCTCGCGGGCTACAACTCCTGGCTCGCCCCTGACCGGCTACGGGTCGTCGACGGCGTGGGCGGGGAGTGGCTCCGCAGGGCCGCCGCCATCGGCGGCGCCGCCGACCACGACGGGTGGGTGCTGAACTCGGACCCCGAGAAGATGAAGCTCGTCGCCGACGAGCTGCTTGCCGATGCCGGCGTCGACTTCCTCCTGCACGTGCTGGCCACGTACCCGATCGTGGAGGACGGCGGGGTCGTCGGCTGCCTCGTCGAGACGAGAGAGGGCCGGATGGCCGTCCGGTCGACGGTCACGGTGGATGCGACGGGCAATGGCGACGTGATGGCGCGCTCAGGGCCGGACTGGGTGAAGGGCGACACGCTGCAGCCGCTCACCATGCCGATGTACATCTCCGGCGTGAGCCCCAACCCCGATCGTGACCACCTCGCCCCGGCTCATGTACGTATCGGCCCCGGCGCCGCAGACCTCGACAAGGCCGGTCTCGAGGACTCGCAGGCCGCTCGCGACGACGTCCCGCTCGACGTGGCGGCCATGCGCGCCGAGAGGTCGCGCGGCGAGCTGCCCGTCTTCGGTGGACCGTGGTTCGGAGGGCTCGAGAAGGACGTCGTGTGGGTCAATGCCGTGCGCATCGTCGGCGACGCGACCGACAACCGCGAACTCACCCGCGCGGAGGTGCAGGGGCGAGCCGATGCGCGACGCCTGTTCGAGTACTTCCGCACACACGTGCCGGGTTTCGAGAACGGCCGCCTCGAGCGCACCAGCCCGACCATCGGCATCCGCGAGACCCGACGGCTGATAGGCGTCACCACGCTGACCGGTCGGCAGATCCGCTCCGGCGAGCAGGCGCCTGGTGCCATTGCGCTCGGCGCATGGCCCATCGACGTGCATCCTGCCGATGGAGACGTCGGCGCGCACACCATGTTCGTGCCCGAGCCGTACGGCATCCCCTACGGAACCCTCGTGCCCGCGAAGACCGACGGGCTGCTCGCCGCGGGGCGCTGCATCTCGGTCGATCGCGAGGCGCTCGGCTCGGCGCGCGTGGGGGCGACGTGCACTGCCACGGGTCATGCGGCCGGCACGGCCGCTGCGCTGGCCGCGCTCACCGGCGTGCGACCGCGGGACCTCGACGTCGACGAGCTCCAGCGCACCCTTCGTGCGCAGGGCGCATTGATCTCAGCCGGAGACCTCGGCAGGGGCTGACGGCGTCGCGCCGTGCCGGGCAGCACGGCCGGCCAGCCCGACGGATGATTCCCGCACGACGAGCTCGCCGCCGACCAGGCGATGTGTCGCCGGTCCCGTGTCGCCGGCGATGCGTCGCGCGAGGAGCGACACGGCCGCTTCGGCGATGAGGCGAGTCGGCACGGACACCGTCGTGAGTGCCGGCCGCAGGTAGCTCGAGTACGGATGGTCGCCGTATCCGAGCACGAGCGCGTCGTCGGGGACGCAGAGGCCGTGCTCGGTGAGCGCTCTGATCGCGCCGAGCGCGTAGTAGTCGTCTTCGAACAGGAGTGCGTCCGGCCGTTCTCCGGCGGCGAGGATGTCGTTGACGGCGCGGTAGGCCTCCTCCGGCTGCCACGGGTGGGTGCGACTTTCGAAGCGGCGCGTGGGGATGGAGATGACACGGCCGACGGCCGCCTGGTTCGTCGCCACCGCGGCCTCGAAGCTGCGTACGCGGTCGCGGTTGGACGACACGTCCAGATCCTCGTCGAAGAAGTACAGCGCGCGGGCGCCCTGCGCCAGGGTGTGACGGGTCAGCGCATACATGGCCGCCTGCTGGTCCATCGCGACCAGATCCGTCTCGAGGCCTGGGATCTCGCGTGCCACGGCGACGATCGGACCGAAGTCGTCGGCCACGGACGCCCATGGGCTGTGGGGCCCCTGAACCGGGATGACAATCGCTCCAGCGATGGCGGCGCCCGCAAGGCGCTCGATCGTCTGCCGCTCCACCTCCATCGATTCCTCGGTGACGAACAGCTGAAGCGAGAAGCCCTGGGCACGCAGGGTCGCCTCGACGGCGGTGATCAGCCGCGAAATGAAGACGTTCGTCGAGCTCGTGACGACGAGGGCGACCGTGCGGGCCGCGCGACGCGTCGCCGTCGCCGACGGCGGGATGTAGCCCAGGCGCTCCGCTTCCCGCGCGACGATGTCGCGGGTCCGGGCGGAGACGCCGTCCTTGTTCGCCAGAGCGCGAGACACGGTGTTGGCGGACATTCCGACCGCCTCCGCGAGGTCCGCCAGGGTTGCCCTTCGATGTTTCGCCACGACACTCCTGCTCGACTGTGGGTCGTCCCCGCTGGAGCCCGTCGCCGAACCCCAGCGGGGCATAACTTACTCCTTGAGTTCGAGATAGATCCGCAGCAGGACCTCGTCCGCGCCTGTCGTGCGCGCGGTCTTGAGGCGAAGCCACAGCCCGAAAGCGCGGACCGTGATGGTGGCCAGCCCGACGGCAGGTGTGTGGATCTCAGGAGACTCATGGTCGATCCAATTGAGCCCATCTGGCGAAATCTGCACCTGAAGCGCGACTTCGGAGGAGGGTGAGCCCTTCAGGAAGTGGACGTACCAGCGGGCTTCGCCCGCCCATCCGGCTTCGAACGGCTCGGTCACGTGTTCTTCGCCGAGCGGGACGCCTCGCTCGAGGACGGCGCTCTGAGAGTCACGCATGATGCCCCTCACCAATCCGTGGAGATCACGACGGAGTCGATGAAAAGGAAGTTCCGGTGGTTCGAGAGGGTGCGCACCGAGAAGTAGAAGTTGAGCAGATTACCCAGCGCCTTCCACCGGTCGGGGTACGGGGGCACGGGCACGTCGCGCAGATCGATCACGCGGTCGTTGAACTGCAACTCGACGTTCCTGCGGGCCTCGGTGTCGATCACGAAGCGGATGTAGTGCCAGTTCGTCTTGGTCGGCACCTCGTTGTAACAGGTTTCCTGATCGTCGGCGACGGTGGCCCAGTCCGCAGGATTCGGCGCCGTGAAATCGGCCAGGGGCCCGTAGTCGTGATGCTCACCGAGTCGTTCGTGGGGCGTTGGCTCGGGCACCGTGGGATACATCCACCGGCGGACCAGCCGGTGGTCCTCGTCGGTGTTCTGGAAGCGCATGACGTTGTGATATCGGATGCCGCCATCGCCGCAGATGTCGGTCGCGACGGTGAACGCCCCGAACTGCGCCTCCGACGGGTGCTGGTTCGCGTCGAAGGTGATCTCGCCGAACGTGTTGTTCTCGATGCCGCCGCCCAGGGTGGCTTCCGCCTTGTAACAGAGGTAGGCCTCGATCTGAACCAGACCGCGCGCCGCCATCGTGAGCCGGCGGATGCCGACGGCGGTGTGTCCCGCCTGCGGACGGGTCGCCAGCTTCAGCGAGTACGTGCCCGTGACGGCGCCGTGGGTGCCGACATCGAAGAAGTTGGCGTTCGAGAGCTGCGGCGGGCGCATGTCGATGAACTGCGGATCGATCGAGTCCAGCGAGCCCGTGCCGTCGTAGTTGCCCGAGAGCTCGACCCAGCCGTTGGTTCCCTGATTGAAGTCGTCGAACGTCAAGATCCGGGGGAGAGGGTTGTACTTCGACAGTCGCGGATCGCTTCGACGCAGCGCGTCGCTCAAGTCGCGCGCCGTACCTGACTCGGCCATGTGAGAGACGCTCCTTCGCGAAAACGACGTCCTTCGTCGCCCTCTACGACATTTGTAACGTGAACAATCTGTAAATACAATAAGTACATGCGTAGAGTTGATGCATGTCCTAAGCCGCGGACGGCGGGGTCGACGTGACACGTCGCGCGCGGGCGACGTCGATGCGGTGGTCGCAGACCTCGTGAATCGGTTGCGTCAATAGGCGGGCCACTTCATCCTTGGGAGCGCGGGAGCGCCGGCCGAAACCGTTTCGGCTGCGCGGTCAATACGTGTACCCGGGGGGCAAATCGTCCGAAGGATGAGCATGGCGAGAACGAGGAAATCTCAATGCTCCTTCCGTCCATTCCTTGGCTCACTGGGTCAGAACGTCGGGGCGGCCGTTCACTGATAGGCGCGGTCCGACCCGCAGCTGAGTGGCACTCCCATTTTCGTGCTGGTCGATGGATACATAGCCGCGGTGAGGATCAAAATCGCGGGCCTCGCCATACGGCTCATCGAGCGCGCTCCATCTCCGCGGCGATTCGGAGGTCGTCGAGGGACGCCTGATTCTCTGCCCGGTCGGTTCCAGTCAGGAGCATGGTCTGCGCGACAGAATGTCGGTGTAGTCGAGTCCCCGCTCGGGGCGGGGGAGTGAATTTGATCGTAATGCGCGTTCACCTCTCCGAGCCGTGACTTGCACCAACCCCGAGGGCGGCCCGTACTGACCTGCTCAGTGGTCGACAGTTCATGGTCCTCGGCGCCGAAGCCGCGGTTGTCATGAAGGCGTTCGTCGCTCTCCGGCCGGTTCCACCTGGAAGTCGACGGAGCCGAATGGGAACGGTCAGATGTAGGTACCTGAGTCGTCGATCCCGAAGAGCGGGATGGCGGAGAACCACACGTTCGCGACGACGATCGCCGTCACCGCGAGGGCGGGAATCGCGAGTCCTGCGGGGTTCAGAATCCGCAGAGCGGAGGGTTCGTGCAGGAGGTGGCTCGTCCGCAATGGCTGACGCTTCGGAGCGGCTCACGCTGCTGTAGTTCAGAGCGCCCCGGTCGGGCCGGCGTGGCGGCGGCGGATCGCCCAGCGCGCCGCGAGCCCGATCGCGGCGATGAGGATCGTGGCCACGATGGGGCGCAGCGCGAGTTCCGGGATCAGGAGGGCGCTTGCGAAGACCTGAAGCGCGTACTCGATCATCGCGGCCGGGTTGGAGGCGAGTACGCGACTGCCGGCGGCGCTGCTGATCCCCGTGATGGCGGCCGGCGCGACCCAGACGACGATGAGGCTCGTGAGAGCGGCGACGACGCGCCCAGGCGAGGACACGCCCGTCCACGCGATGGCTGCTCCGGTGAGCACCGGGGTCACCCAGGCGATCAGCCCCACCACGGGAAGCAGCCAGTCCGGCCCGAAGAGCGTGAACGGCTGGAGGAAGCCGCCGATCCACGAGGACGCGGCGACCGCCGCGATCGTGAGGCCGAGGAGCGCGCCCGCCCGAGGTGCCACGGCGATGAGGGTCTGGGAGAGCATCCCCACCAGAACGGACAGCACACTGACCCCGACCAGGGCGGTCAGATACAGCGCGGCCTGACCCGTGTCGGCCAGTCCGCTGCGAACGGCAACGGCCGTCTGCACGACCGCGATCAGCTGCAGCGCCGGAACGACGCCGAGCAGCAGTATCCGTCCCCTCCGGCTGAGCCGATCCCGCAGTGCCCGCGCCACGACCCCCGCCGCGGCGGCACCGACGACCAGAACAGCGAAGATGAGCATGAGCGAGTACTGACTGAACGGCAGCAGCACGAGCGGCATGTCCTCGGCCGCGGTGGGCAGGAGCCAGAGGTTCTGCAGCGGCAGCCGGAGGCCCGTGGCGAGCCACGGCAGCAGACCCACGACGACGGCGGCGACGGCCAGGAGCACAGCGACTTCGTCGCGAACACCACGCGACGGCGCGTCTCGAGCGCTCGCGGTATCGACGCCGGTCTCCGTCATGGTCTGTCCTCGTTGGTCTCACCTGTTGCGTGCTCGACGATCTCCACGACGACCCGGGGGGACATTCGTTCGGCCATCGCCGCTAGCCCTGACGGACTGCGCCGAGCGATGTGCCGGGCGGAAGTGAGGGGCAGGTGGCCGACTCGTGAATGGCGGCTATCTGGGCCCGCACGGCAACGCCCTCGCGCGTCTGGGCGACCGAATAGACGATCCCTTCCTGGGCTTCATGAGCCGGCACCTGTCCCACGTTGACGCCATCCGGCCATACGTAGTAGCTGTTGAAGTCGGCAGGGGGCCGCGACGAGCTGACGGCTCCGGGCGGCAGAAGAGCCGCGTCCAGCCAGGCCTGAGCTCTCTCCTGCGCAGCCGCGGCCTCCGCCGCCTCCGCAGCATCCGGCTCCGCCGCCTCCGCAGCATCCGGGTCCGCGGACTCCGCAGCGCCGGTGGGGTCAGGAAGGTGCGGTCCACCGTCACCGAACTCGGATGTGCACCCGGTGAGCGCGCTCAGCAGCAGCAGGCCGATTGCAAGTCCCGGCCACCGTCGCATGCCTTCAACCTATGGCGAGCAGCTCGCGCGCCTCAAGCGCACGCCACCAGAACCTACGCCGTTGTCCACCCGCGCAGTCGTCAGATGGTGACGCTGATGTCGCCTGGGGGACGACGCCCGGACCCTGCCCCGCTCCTTACCGTGACGGCATGTCACACGCAGCAAGCCTCCACTCCGAACCGCAGCCGCTCCCACGCCGCTCGGGCCTGCCCATCATGGCGATCATCGCGCTCGCCGCGCTGCGCGTACCGGGACCCGTCCTGGAAGACCTCGGCATCCTCGAGGCAGGTGAGTGGACCTCAGTGCTGTTGTCGTGGGCGCCGGTCGCGCTGTGGATCGCCGTCGTGGTCATTCGACCCGTTGCCAGACCGTTCCTGACGGTTCTGGCGATCGGAGCGACCTCAGGCGTGTTGCTCGTCATCGCCTATCAACTCCTCTGGAACCAGCTCTTCGAGGATGACCCCGCATCGGTCGGGGGCGGCGGCATGCCGATCCGCCTCGTGGCCATTCTCGGCGGCTTGATCACCGGCGTCGTCGCCGGTGCCGTCGGGGGACTCATCGCCTGGGCCGTTCGTGCGGTGGTGAACCGTCGCGCCGGCGTCACCTAGGGCGGGCCTCCCGCCCGCCGCCGCACTTCATCGACTCTCCGGGGAGCAGCAATGCGCATTCACGCCAGAACCACGCCGAGCAAGAACCAGCGCCGCGGGACGGGGCGCTGCCTCGGGGTGCTGTCCGCACTCGTCCTCACGGCAGGAGCGCTGAGCGCGTGCGACGCGACCGCTCGGGCACCGGTGGTGGACACCGCCGGTCAGGTCGAGTTCACCAACCCGCTCGCCATTCCACCGCTCGACCGCGGCACCGTGGCTTCCGACGGCGTGCGGGAGTTCGCCCTGCTCGCAGACGAGGGGACCACCGAGTTCACACCCGGGGTGCGGACGACGACGTGGGGATTCAACGGGAGCTATCTGGGCCCCACGCTCGCGGCGACGATCGGCGAGCCGGTGAGAGTCCGCGTCGACAACGAACTCGCGGTGCCCACGACCGTGCACTGGCATGGGATGCACCTCCCGGCGGAGATGGACGGCGGTCCGCATCAGGTCATCGATCCGAGTCAGACCTGGTCGCCCTCGTGGACCATCGATCAGGAGCCGACGACGCTGTGGTACCACCCGCACGTCCACGGCGAGACCGAGGAGCACGTGGAGATGGGGCTCGCCGGGATGTTCCTCCTCGAGCCCCCCGACCCCGGCCGGTTCGGGCTGCCCCATAGCTACGGCGTCGACGACATCCCGGTCATCGTCCAGGACAAGCAGTTCACCGACGCGGGGCAGTTCACGCTGTCGACGCGAGGTTTCGTCGGCTCTCTGGGTGACACCGTGCTCGTGAACGGCACGGCGGCGCCGTATCTCGATGTGACGACAGAGCGTGTGAAGCTCCGGGTGCTCAACGCGTCGTCGGCGCGCACCTATCGGTTCGCATTCGACGATGGCCGATCCTTCGATCTCGTCGGTACCGACGGCGGGCTCCTCGAAGCACCACACCGCACGGGGGAGGTGCAGCTGTCGCCCGGCGAGCGGGCCGAGATCGTCGTGCAGGTCGAGGCCGGAGAGCAGCCGGTGCTGCGCTCGAGCACGCCCGATCTGGGCATGCCGGACGCGGTCGCGGAACTGAATGGAGGCGCAGACACCCTGGACGTCCTGCAGCTGCGCGCTGCATCTGTACTGGAGCCCAGCCAGCCGTTGGCCGATCGCTTCGCGGACATCCCGCGACTCGATGAATCCGATGCAGGGCAGGAGCGTCAGTTCGAGATGGACGGCCTGCAGATCAACGGTCAGTCCATGCAGATGCACACGGTGAACGAGGTCGTCGAGGTCGACACGGTGGAGGTCTGGGCCGTGCGCAACCGCATGCAGTTCGCGCACTCGTTCCACGTGCACGACGTGCAGTTCCACGTGCTCACCGTCGACGGGGAGCCACCGCCGCCCGAACTCGCCGGCTGGAAGGACACCATCTACACCCGCCCGGGAGTGCAGTACCGACTCATCATGCGGTTCGAGGACTACACCGATCCCGACACCCCCTACATGTACCACTGCCACTTCCTCACGCATGAGGACGCGGGGATGATGGGCCAGTTCACCGTGGTGGAGGACGCGTCGACCGCGCCGTCGACGATCCGCACGGAGGGCGCGGACCATGGCGCAGCCCACTGATGGCGCCGGCGGCCGGCGCGCAGACACCGGCGAGGAATGACCGACTCGCCTCGCACGTTGCGCAGTGCACACGCGGGGGAATGAGTGGAGGCGGGATGCGCATCGACGACGTGCGGATGGGGACGGCGGATGTCACGCAGGCGGCCGCGTTCTACCGCGACGTGCTCGACCTGCCGGTCGCGGTGGCCGGGCCGCGCGCCACGGTCACCGTCGGACGGAGCACCGTGACCCTGGACGAGCGATTGCCGATCGAGGAGTCGAATCATCTCGCCTTCACGATCCCGAGCAATCGGTTCGCCGATGCCAAGGCGTGGCTTCAGCCCCGCGTCGAACTGATGTCGTGGGGTGGCGGTGAGAGCGAGCTTCGCCTCGGCGAGCCGTGGAACTCGGAGTCGCTGTACTTCCTCGGCCCTGATCGCGTCATCCTCGAGCTGATCACCCGCGCGCATCTCGATAATCCGTCGGAGGAGCCCTTCTCGGGTGCCCAGCTGCTGTGCGTGAGCGAGGTGGGCCTCGGTGCGCCTGATGTCGGGCAGGCGTTCGCGAGCGCCCGCCGGACGTTCGGCGTCGAGACCTTCGCCGGCGAGTCCCGCCACTTCACCACCGCGGGTGACCAGGACGGCCTGCTCATCTTCGTCACCACCGGCCGTCCGTGGTTCCCGACCGCGGACATGGGTGCCCGCAGCGGCGGGGTCCACGTGACGATCAGCGGTGTGTCGCCCGGGGCCGTCACGTCCGAAGCCGGCTGGAGCGTCACCGCTCCGACATAGGTTTCGAGGGTCTTCCTTCGCGGACATCCGGTGTCCTCGGTGAGGCGTAGCGTCCGCCAGATCTGAAGGAGGACACCATGAACTGGAAGATCGAACTCATTTTCATTCCCGTCACCGATGTCGACCGTGCGAAGGCGTTCTACACGCACATCGGATTCGTCGCCGACTTCGATCAGCAGGTGAATGAGGAGTTGCGCTTCGTGCAGCTGACTCCGCCGGGCTCCGCGTGCTCCATCGCCTTCGGCACCGGGCTCGGATCGGCCGTCGCCCCCGGCAGCCTGGATGTCATCCAGGTCGTCGTGCCTGACGCGGATGCCGAGCTCCTCCGGCTCCGTGAGCTCGGCGTCGACGCCGACGGCGTGGACGAGCAGGACTGGGGTCGGTTCGTGCGTTTCGCCGATCCGGACGGCAACTCGTGGACGCTGCAGCAGCTGCCGGCCCGACCCTGAAACGCCGGCGAGTGCGCGGCCTCGAATCCTCGCACCCCACCACGCATTAGCGCGGATTGACCAGGGGTTATCCGTCGCTGCAATGTCGGTGGCCCTCGTCAGAATAGGGGTCATGGAGATCCTCGCCGACACCCTCCGCCACGTCGAGCAGCAGCTCGGCGAGGCCCTGGGTGCGGCGTTCGGAACCGATGAGCTCCGCCGGCTGGATGAGGCCTCGGTGATGTCGCTCGTGGCCGCCGCGGCGGGCGTCGTGCACCAGGCCGAGGCGCTGCTGGTGGCGACGGTCGCGGAGGTGCAGGAGCGGGCGGATGTCGCACCCTTCGCCGAGCGACCGACGACGCGGAACGGGTGCCGGTCGATGACGGAGCTCGTGCAGCGGACGACGCGGGAGTCCGGTCGCACCGTCGCCGACGTGCTGCGCGCGGCGCGCGCGATCCGCCGGCCCGTGTCGCCGTCGACGGGAGAGGTCCTCCCCGCGGAGTACCCCGCGATGCGGGAGGCGGCAGCCGCCGGTCTCGGGCTGGATGCGCTCGCCGCGGTCGCCGGCGCACTGGATGCCGCATCGTGCGCACCCGCGGCCCGCGCGGCGGCCGATCTCGAGCTGGCAGCATCCGCACGCGGCCTGGGTGCAGGCGGCGGACCGGCCCCGGACGCCGACGAACTGCGGCTGCAGGCGCAGGTGTGGGCGATGTACCTCGATCAGGACGGTGCCGAGCCGCGCGAATTCCGTGCGATGCGCAAGCGCGCCCTCACTGTGGGCGTGTGCCGCGACGGCATCGTGCCGGTCCGCGGCAATCTGCTACCCGAAGTGGCCGCGCAGCTGCAGCGGCTGTTCGACAGCGTCCTGAATCCCAAGGGCGATGGCCCGGAGACTCCGACGGGGCCGCGCTTCGCCGACGACGAACCGGTCGCTCCGCACGAAGACTCCGCCGACCTGCGCTCGCGCGCCATGAAGCAGCACGATGCCCTCGCGGCGATCCTCGCGGTCGCCGCACGCTCGGGCGCCCTGCCGACCATCGGCGGGGCCGCGCCCACGCTCGTGGTCTCCGTCGACGCACGCGACGCCCGCTCGGGCCGAGGGCACGCCCACATCGACGGATGCGACGAACCCGTCTCGCTCGGGGTGGCTCGGCAGGTGGCGTGCGCCGGGGCCGTCGAGCGGGTCACGACCGACGCCGGGCGCATCCTGGCGATCGACATCCTCGACCGTGTCTTCGCCGCACATCAGCGCAAGGCGATCTCCCTGCGCGACGGCGGATGCGTCATCCCCGGCTGTCACGTCGCGGCCGCGTGGTGCGAGATCCACCATGTCGTGGAGCACGCGGCCGGTGGGCCAACCCACACCGACAACGGCGTGCTGCTGTGCTGGTACCACCACCGCACGCTCGACTCGAGCGGATGGCGGGTACGGATGCGCAACGGCGTTCCCGAAGTGCGGGGGCCGTCCTGGTGGGATATCTCGACGCAATGGCGGCCGACCACGAAATCGCCCGTGCGCTTGCGTCACGCGGTGCGTGCGCGCAGCCCCGGCGGCTGAACGCGACCGGTACCTCGTGGATTCATAGCCTCTCCCGGAGTCAGATGCCAGTCCCCCGGGCGGGGAGATCCGAGTCCGTACCCTTGCGGGATGGCGCGCGACGAGTTTCGGCCGGAGGACCTGTACACCGGCCCCATTGATCTGCCGGGAATGGCGACCTTGGACCACGAGGAGGCCGATCCCGAGAAGATCGAGATCAGTTACGACGAAGCGCGCTATCCCGCTCGTCCGCGGCGGCTGCGCCCGCGAGACCAGTTCCGCGGGGGGAGCGTGCGCCGCATCCGCACCGACCCGCGTACGGCGAACGGCACGAACCCCTCGTACGTCGAATGGCTCGTGCGGCAGTCGATGCTCAAGGATGCCGACGTCCTTGCCCGCCAACTCGCGGGCCAGCCGGCGATGTGGCGCAACGCCTATGCCCGACCCGATGCGCGACGGGCCATCGCGACCAGCGATGTGTGGTTCACGGCATACCCCATCTCGCTCATCACGCGCCCGGGGCAGTCGTTCCTGGCGGCGCTCGGTGACGAGGAGCTGTGGGAGGCATTCGACCGCGTGGGCATCACCGCGGTCCACACCGGCCCGGTGAAGCGAGCCGGTGGCATCGCCGGATGGCGGGAGACCCCCAGCGTCGACGGGCACTTCGACCGCATCAGCACCGAGATCGACCCCGCGTTCGGCACCGAGGAGGAGTTCCGCGCGCTCTGCGACGTCGCGGACACCCACGGCGGCAGCGTCATCGACGACATCGTGCCCGGCCACACCGGGAAGGGCGCCGACTTCCGGCTCGCCGAGATGGGCTTCAAGGACTACCCCGGGATCTACCACATGGTCGAGATCCTCCCGGAGGACTGGGGGCTGCTCCCCGACGTGCCCGAAGGGGTCGACAGCGTCAACCTCGACCCCACGACCGAGCAGGAGCTCGAGGGGCGCGGCTACATCATCGGCGCCCTCCAGCGCGTCATCTTCTACACCCCCGGGGTGAAGGAGACGAACTGGAGTGCCACGGCACCCGTGATCGGCCCCGACGGCATCACGCGCCGCTGGGTCTATCTGCACTATTTCAAGCAGGGGCAGCCCTCGATCAACTGGCTGGACCCGACCTTCGCGGGCATGCGCCTGGTCATCGGCGACGCCCTGCACTCCCTCGGAGAGCTCGGCACGAGCGCTCTGCGCCTCGACGCGAACGGCTTCCTCGGAGTTGAGAAGAGCGCGGAGGGCCTGCCTGCCTGGTCCGAAGGGCATCCGCTCTCCCACGCGGCGAACCACATCATCGCCGGGATGGTGCGGAAGGTGGGTGGCTTCACGTTCCAGGAGCTCAACCTCACGATCGAAGACATCCGCGACACCGGGGCCGTGGGGGCAGACCTCTCCTACGACTTCATCGGGCGCCCTGGCTACCACCACGCTCTCGCGACGGGGCAGACGGAGTTCCTCCGGCTCGCGCTGACGACGTCGCTGGAGTTCGGCGTGCATCCCGTGCAGCTCGTGCACGGGATGCAGAACCACGACGAGCTCACCTACGAGCTCGTGCACTGGGCGACACGGCATGGCGACGATCTCTACCGCTTCCGCGGAGGCGAGATCACGGGCAGTCAGCTCGCCGAACTCGTTCGCGCCGAGCTCACCGAGGGGCTGACCGGGACGGCCGACTACAACCGCGTGTTCACCCAGAACGGCATCGCGTGCACGACGACCTCGCTCATCGCGGCCACGCGGGGGATCGGTCGACTGGACGACATCGCCGATGCCGACGTTCCCATCATCCGCGACGCCCACCTGCTGCTGTGCGCGTACAACGCATGGCAGCCCGGCGTCTTCGCCCTCTCCGGATGGGATCTCGTGGGCATGCTCACCGTCCCCTCCGACGAGGTCGCCGATCTGATCGCGTCCGGCGACACGCGCTGGATCGAACGCGGGGCCCACGATCTGCTCGACGTGGACCCGAAGGCCACGCGCTCTGCGGCAGGCATGCCGCGCGGGCGCGCCCTCTACGGCCCGCTGCCCGCGCAGCTCGACGATCCGGAGTCGTTCGCCTCGCGTCTTGCCGGCATCATCGACCTGCGCCGGGAGTACGGCATCGCGACCGCATCGCAGGTCGACATCCCCGAGGTTGCGCACGCCGGGATGCTCGTCCTCGTGCACCGCCTCGACGACGGCGACCCGGACGCGGACGCCCGGATGCAGGTGACCGTGCTGAACTTCTCGTCCGAGCCGACGGAGGGCACCGTGCGGTCGGAGCAGCTCGTGCCCCAGAGTGAGGTGGTGGACGCCGCCTCCGGCGAGACCGTCGGACGCGTCGACGACCTGCAGAGCTTCGCCGTCTCGCTGCCCGCCTACGGGGCGCTCTTCCTCGTGCTGGAACCGGTGGAGCCGCCGGCCGAGTGATTCAACCGGGCAGGGCCTCGGGCGCGAGGGCGGCGTCGATGCCTGCGAGCGGCACCGGCAGCCAGTCGGGCCGGTTGCGCGCCTCGTAGGTCGACTCGTAGACCGCCTTGTCGAGCACGAGCGCCCGCAGCAGCACGGAGTCCAGCGCGACCGCGCCGGCCGCACCTGCGTACGCATCCAGGAACGCCGCCCGGCACGCGGCCGCCCACTCGCCCGCGTCCGGCCCGCCGCCGACCGCGCCGGCGTAGTCGAAGGACCGCAGCATCCCGGCGACGTCGCGTGGCGGCAGGTCGGGGATCGCGCGCTCCTCCATCGGCCGGAGCGGCTCCCCTTCGAAGTCGACGATGCGCCAGCCGCCGTCGGGCACCGCGAGCACCTGCCCCAGATGCAGGTCTCCGTGGATCCGCTGCATGCGCGGCCACGGGCGATCGAGCGCGGCCCGGTAGACCGCGTCGATCGCGGCGAATCGATCGGCGACGGCGGGCACCTCGGCCGCGGCGATCTCCAGCCTCCGTCGCCAGGCGGCCGCGGTGGCGATGACGTCGTCGGGCCGGGCATCGGCCGTCTCCAGCGCGGCGCCGAGTGCTCCGTGCACCCCGGCCACGGCGGTCCCGAGGTCGCGGGCCGCCTCGGTGAAGTCGCGCCCATGCCGCGCCGCTTCCAGCGCGATCTCCCATCCGTCGCGCACGCCGCGGAGGAAGTCCTGCGCGAAGCACAGCGTGCCGCTCGCGACGCCCGACTGCCGCCCGACATCGGGCCACTCCGCATCGAGGCTGCCGAGGAACCGAGGCACGTGCGGCGATCCCGCGCCACTGAGAACGCGCTGGACCGTGACGTCGGGATTCTCGCCGTGATGAAGGGTGCGGAAGAGCTTCAGGATGATCGTCGGCTGCCCGTCCTCGTCGAACACGATCGAGGTGTTGGACTGCTCGCCCGTGAGCACCCGGGCGCCCGTCACCCGGCTGATGTCGACCGCCATCTCGGCCAGCAATCCGATGGCGAAGGAGGGATGCCGCGTGGCATCGATGAGGTAGCCGTCGGCGTCCTGGGTGATGACGGTATCCGACGCGGTGGGCGCCGCGACCCGGACGAGCGGTACGTGGTAGAGCGCGGGCAACGATCCCGCGTCGTCCATGAGCAGGTACCGCGTGGCACCCCCGGGGGCCGGTTGGGCGTCGAGGATCCGGAACCGGGGCTCGTGGCTCTTGCCCGCGTACCAGCGCTGCTGCGCCACCCAGGCGCTGAGGTCATCCGTGAACTGCACACTCCACCTTGACCCGGGGTGGGAACCGCGAGGAAGGGGTGGACGGGCGCGGGAGGCGCGTAGTACGTCGGGCTATCGGCGGGTCCCGATGTAGACCGTGTTCGAGGAGATTCCGCCGGTGAGACGGTTGTCGAACTCCACGACGTGGGCCGCGCAGTCGTTCAGCACAGAGGAGAGCGTGGTCAGGAAGCCCGCGTCGGGCGGGTCGTCCGACCACAGGGCGAAGACGCCCCGGTCGGTGAGGTGCCGAGCGAGGGATTCGATTCCTGCCGAGGTGTAGAGGTCGGCGTGACTTGGATCGAGAGTGTGCTGCGGAGAGTGATCGACATCCAGCAGGACGACGTCATAGCGCGTGTCCTCGGGTGCGGGTGGGCGGCGCACCACGGCGAAGAAGTCGTCGTGGACGAGGGTCACCCGGGGGTCTCGCACCAGCTGCGCCGACATCGGGAGCAGCTCCCGCTCATGCCACCCGATCACCGCGGGGAGTGCGTCGATCACATCCAGCTTCCGCACGCGGCTGTCGTGCAGCGCGGTCGCGGCCGTGTAGCCGAGCCCCAGACCGCCCACGAGCACGTGGAGGTCGCTGCCTTCTGCGGCGGCGAGGCCCAGGGTCGCCAGCTGCTCCTCGGCCCGAGTGAACAGGCTCGACATGAGGTATTCGTCCTTCAACTTCACCTCGTAGATGAGCTCACCCGTGGCCGGGTCTGCGCGACGGCGGAGGGTGAGCTCGCCCATCCGCGTCTCCTGCCAGTCGAGCTCCTCGAATCGAGCGATCATGGCGTGCTCTCGTTCTCTCACTTCGGGGATTGACGTCGGACGGATGTCGCGTCGTCGCTCCATCCTCGCGGATCGAGGCGATCGTCACGGCCCCCCTGCCCGCGAGCGGAGGTGACTCAGGGTGACAGCAGATCGATCAACTGGGCCTTCGTGAATCGAGAGAAGCCGCGGTGACCTGCGGCTCTCGCGCGCTCGCGCAGCTCCACGACCGTCAGTGACGCCAGGTCGGTCGTCGGCAGGATGGCGCGCAGGGCTTCGTCCAGGAGGGCGGCGGGGGCCGCGGATTCGGCGACAGGGGACTCCGCGGCGCTCCCGGCCTCAGCCTCGGCCGCGGCCTTCTGCACGCGGGCGGTCGCGGCGACCGCCTTCTTCTGGACCTTTCGGGGGTGGCGCGCGATCTTCTTCTTGGATGCCTGCGACGCCTTCTTCGCTTCGTCCGCCAGCGCCCGCAGCTTCTTCGCGACCTTCTTCGGCAGGGTCTTGCTCAGACGCTTGGCGTCCTTGGCGGCTGCGGCTGCAGCATCCATCGCCTCGCCGACGGCACTCGTCGCTTTGCTGTTCTTGGCCATGGGAAACCTCTCTCAGTCCTCGGAGGCGGACGTGACGCGCTCGACTCCACCATGACGCGGGGGGACCCGGGACGGAAGGGATGGACGTGCCCCGGACCGACGTAGTACTGCAACGGGCCCGCGGGCCGGCTCCTACCGCGTGCGGCGCGCCCACCGCGGACGCCACGATCGGCGGCGGTGCGTCTCCGATCGGGGAGCGGTCACGGGGGCGTCGGGCAGCGCACTGCGCATGGGGAAGGAGTCGTATCGGCTGGGGTCGCCGCCGGCCTGGATCGCCAGCAGGGCCGCCGCGAAGCTCATATCCATGATCTGTTACCTCCAAAGCCTTGTTTAGTGGAAACACTACGACTCGCCTCCGACATTCGCGGGTAAAGTGGGTTTCGGTGGAAACAGCAGCGGAGGTCTCGCGCACACGTTTCGTCGGCGGGACGCTCGCCCTCGACTTCGTCAACACGCGCGACGGGGGTCCGGGCGCAGAGCCCGACGACCTCGTCGTGAGCTACGGGCACCTCGTCTCCTGGGCCCGATCGGCCGGGGTGCTCGATGCCGGATCGGCCGACGCATTGCACGCGGCTGCGCACGCAGTCCCGACGTCGGCCGGTGACGCGTGGCAGCGGTCGCTCCAGGTACGAGGCGCTCTCGACGCCGTTCTCCGCCCGATCGCTGCGGGACTGCGTCCGGATGACGACGCGCTGGCGCGTCTGGCGGCCGAGGAAGCCGAGGCGCTCGCCGCGGCGACCCTGATGCCTGCGCGGCACGGGCAGGAGCCGGAGTACGAGTGGAGCTGGGACGCCGACGCCTCGCTCCACCGCCCGCTGAGGCAGATCGTGCATTCGGCCACGCAACTGCTCACGAACCCGACGGCCATCACGCGGCTGAAACAGTGCGCGGGCTGCGACTACCTCTTCATGGACGAGAGCAAGAACCGCAGCCGCAGGTGGTGCAGCATGCAGGACTGCGGCACGACTCAGAAGGTGAGCCGCTACGTCGCGGCCCGGCGCGCACGCTCGGAGGGCACCGCCTCGTCCTGAATCGAGTTCGGTCGCCGGGAAGCTTCGGCCCCGACCGAAGCTTCCCGCTCCTACGCTCGCGTCATGACCGACCACCACTACGCCACGACCCTCATGTGGACCGGCGACACCGGATCCGGATATGCCGGCTACGGCCGCGCGCACGACGTCCAGATCGGGGGCGACATCGTCACACTCAGCGCGGATGCCGCATTCCGCGGTGACGCGTCGCTGCCCAACCCGGAGCAGCTCCTGCTCGCCGCGGCGAGCTCGTGCCAGCTCTTGTCGTTCCTCGCCGTCGCCGCCCGAGCCGGCGTCGCCGTGCTCGCCTACCGCGACGACGCGACGGCGGTGATGCCGGCCGGGACCACACCCATGCGGGTCACCCGCGTACATCTCGCCCCGCGCATCGAGGTGCGGGGCGTGGATGCTGCGGTCGTGCGCCGGTTGGTCCACGACGCCCACGACGCCTGCTTCGTGGCCAACTCCCTCTCGGCGGAAGTCGTCGTGGTGCCCGACGTGGAGGTGGTGTCGTGAACGACCTCGCGATACCTGTGACCGACGTCGCGGCCGAGGTCGGTCACATCGGCCGCGTGCTGGGTGCGGCGGGCATCGGCCTCGAAGGCGGCGGGGTGTGGGCCGGGGAGGCGCACTACCTCGTGGCCGACGGCGCGGCAGCGGTCGCGGCGCTCGAGGTCGCCGGCGTGCGGGGAGCGCGGGTGACCCCAGCGCTGGTGACACCGCTGCGCGCAGACGTCCCGGGCGAACTCGGCCGCATCATGTCGGCACTGGCTCTTGCCGGTGTCGTCATCGGTGCCCAGTACAGTGACCACGACAACCGCAAGGTGTTCGTCGTCGACGACATCGAGCATGCCCGGGAGGTCCTGCGATGACCCAGCCTCGCGCATCCGTCGAATCCCTCGGCCAAGCCCTCGCCGAGCCGCGCCGGCTACGCATCCTGCTGGAGCTGCTGGGCGGCGTTCCGCTCCCGGCCGGCGCGCTCGCCGCACGCATCGGCGTCGCGCCATCCACGGTGAGCGGGCATCTCGCCCGCCTGCAGGAGGCGGGGCTCGTCCGGGTGGAGCAGCGAGGGCGCGCGAGGTGCGCGATGCTCGCCGATCCGAGCGTCGCCGAAGCCGTCGAGGCGCTGCTGCGGATGTCGGCTGAGCCGGCCGTCGCGTCGTGGTCGGGAACGACCGCCGGCTCGCGATGCGGCGGGCGCGGTCGTGCTACGACCACCTCGCGGGCGACCTCGGCATCGCGATGACCGATCACCTGGTTGCGCACGGCTGGGTGGACCCGGACGTGGGCTCCGCCATCGCTCCCGTCGACCGCATCGCACGGGGCCTCGGCCTGGCGCTGACGCTCGCCGAGTCACCGCGTCCCCTCGTGCGCGGCTGCACCGACTGGACGGCGCGCCGCTCCCACCTCGCCGGGCGTCTGGGCGCGGCCATCCTGACCGCGCTCCTGACGGAGGGATGGCTCACACGTCGGCGCGACGACCGCTCGCTGCGCATCACGCCGCGCGGGGAGGAGGGGTTCGCCCTGTTCGGAATCCGGATCCTCGGCTGACCACCGCGCCCGCTGCGGCCGAGGTCTGCGGTCGCCGACCGCGCGTGCGCGCGTCGGCATGACCCGGCGCATCCCTAGAATCGTAGACACGAGCGCGCGACGATTCCCCCGTCGTGTCATGACGATGGCGTCACCCGTGTGACGCGGCCAGGAGAGACACACGTGACGATCGAGAGCTTCACCTCGCACCGCGAGGCCTGGGCGGCTCAGGAGGAGCTTGCCGAACAGCTGATCCCGCGCATCGGGCGGCTGTACCGTGACCACGGCGTGGTCACCTCGATCCACGGGCAGAGGCTGATCAATCTGTCGGCGACCGGCGTCATCGCCGTGCACGAGCGCGCCACGCACCTCGGCCACGAGAAGCTGCGGCTCGAAGAGACGGCGCGCGTTCTCGACGCCCTGCTCGCCGTCGCGCCGCGGCCCGCGTCCGTCGATGTGGCGCGGCTCGCGCAGGCCCTGCGCGCCGAGGATGCGGCGGCCGAGGACGTGCTCGGCGAGCTGCTCGCCGGCCTCCCCACGCGGCGGGCCGAGGGTGCCGACGTCGTGCTGTACGGTTTCGGCCGCATCGGCCGGCTGCTCGCCCGCATCCTGATCGGGCACGCGGGCAACGGGCGTGCCCTGCGGCTTCGGGCGATCGTGGTGCGCCGAGGGTCGGACAACGACCTCATCAAGCGTGCGAGCCTGCTGCAGCGAGACTCGGTGCACGGTCCGTTCGAAGGATCCGTCACGGTCGACGCGGACGCGGATGTCCTCATCGCCAACGGCACCCGCATCCAGGTCATCTACTCCGACGACCCGGCGAGTGTGGACTACACGGTGTACGGCATCCAGGATGCGATCGTCGTGGACAACACCGGACGCTGGCGTGATGAGGAAGGTCTCTCGCGCCACCTGCAGAGCCCAGGAGTCTCGCGTGTGCTGCTCACGGCGCCGGGCAAGGGGGCGCTGAAGAACATCGTCCATGGCATCAACCACGACACGATCACGGCGGCCGACCGGATCCTCTCCGCCGCATCCTGCACGACCAACGCCATCACCCCGGTGCTGAAAGCGATCGACGACGCGTTCGGAGTCGAGCGCGGACACGTCGAGACCGTGCATTCGTTCACGAACGACCAGAACCTCATCGACAACTTCCACAAGGGCGACCGCCGTGGTCGTTCTGCCGTGCTGAACATGGTCATCACGGAGACGGGCGCGGCGACGGCAGTGGCCAAGGCGCTGCCGAAGCTCGCCGGCCGGCTGACGGGCTCCAGCATCCGCGTCCCCACGCCGGATGTGTCGCTGGCGATCCTCAACCTGACGCTGGCGAGCCCGGCCACCAAGGAGGAGATCAACGACTACCTGCGGCGCACGTCGATGCACTCCGACCTGCGGCAGCAGATCGACTACGTGGAGTCCCCCGAGGTGGTGTCCACCGACTTCGTGGGCTCGCACCGCGCCGGCATCGTCGACGGCCTCGCCACGATCGCCGACGGGGTGAACGTCGTGCTCTACGTCTGGTACGACAACGAGTACGGCTACTCGTGCCAGGTGATCCGCGTCCTGGAGGAGATGGCCGGCACCCACCCGGTCGTCGTGCCGCCGCGCACCGAGGTGCGTCGGGAGCTCACCGGAGTCTGAGGCCGGCCCGCCGTCAGGGTCGGGGTCGGCTGCCGCGTGTGAGGGCGGGCAGGAGCACATCGTCCACCAGGTGCTCGACCGTCTCCGGATCGAGCGCTCGCCGCTCCAGTGACACGCGACCGAATGCCACGGCCGGCACGATACCCGCGATCAGGGAGACCGGCACGGAGGGGGGCACCGTCCCCCGCTCGATCCATCGTTCGATGACGGCGACGATCGCCGCGACCGGGGGTGAGCCGATCGCCGAGCGGGCGGCTTCGCGGAGTTCCGTGTTGCCGCCCAGTTCGCTGAGCAGGCTCGCCAGCACGCGGGCGGAGCGGTCGTCGGCGCGCGCGTAGTGCATCGCCACCTCGACCAGGTCGTCTCTGAGCGACCCGGTGTCCGGCGTCGCGCCGCGTGACGCCAGTGCGCGCACCGCGGCGACCACCAGATCGATCTTGCCCGGCCACCGGCGGTAGATCGCGGCCTTGCTGCTGCCGGCAGCGCGAGCGACGTCTGCGACGGTCATGCCCGCGTAGCCCTTGTCGATGAGCAACTCCTGCGTGGCGTTCAGGATGCTGCGCTCCACGTCCGGATCGCGGGGTCTCCCCATGCGCTGCTGCTCGCTCGCGCCAAGGGTCATGAGGGCATTGTAGCTTTCGAGACTCCTTGGTACCGTATGCGTGATACGAGACCAGCGGGACTCGTATTGTGCGTCATCCGGACCCGCCTCAGATCGGAGAAGAACGTGACTGCCACAACATCCGCCCCTGCTCGCACCCGTCCGTCGGCTGGTCGGGCAGCGGTCATCCTGGTGATCGCCGTCGCGGTCGCCGTCGCGGGGAATGCGCTGATCGCCACACTGGCGGTCGCGGCCGGGGCGCCCGCGAGCTTCGGGCCGCTGACCTTCCCGGCCTACACGCTCTTCACCGCGCTCGGAATCGCCGCTGGATGGCTCGGGTGGGTCATCGTGAGTCGTCGTGCCCGCGACCCGCGGCGCGCGCTACTCATCCTCGTCCCCGTCCTGACCGTGCTGTCGTTCGTCCCCGACGTGCTGCTCCTCGCGACGGGCTTCATCCCCGGCACCACGACGCCCGCCGTGCTCGCGCTCATGTGCATGCACCTCGTGGTCGTCGCCGTCGCCGTCCCGGCGTACCGGCTCGCGCTGCCGGCGCCTCCGCGCTGAGATCATCGCCGCCGGCGGGCGTTCGGTCGGATCCTGCAGGCGAGCGCTTGACCGCCGTTCGCGTCGGGATCTAAGGTCCCTGGGGCCGCACGCTCGGACGGCGAAGCGGCGGGGAGGGGGTCCGGTGGACGACACGGCTTTCCTCGAGGAGGTCGCCGAGCGTCTGTTCTCGCTGGGGGGCGCGGAGGCCGTCGCCGTGGGCGGATCGCGGGCGCAGGGCACGGCACGCGCCGACAGCGACTGGGACCTCGCCGTGTACTATCGCGGTGCATTCTCACCGCAGGAGCTTCGCGATATCGGCTGGGAGGGCCACGTCTCCGAGCTCGGCGAGTGGGGCGGAGGGGTGTTCAACGGCGGTGCGTGGCTCACCATCGCAGGACGGCGTGTGGACGTGCACTACCGCGACCTCGATGTCGTGGAGCGCGAAGTCGCCGAAGCCGAGGACGGGCGATTCCGGATCGAGCCGCTCATGTTCCACCTGGCCGGCATCCCCACCTACCTTCTCGCGGCCGAACTCGCGGTGAACCGCACGCTGCGAGGCGAGCTGCCCCGGCCCTCCTACCCTGCTCCGCTCCGCCGGTCCGCGCCGGCGCAGTGGTGGGATCGTGCGGATGCCCTGTTCTCCTACGCCCGCTCGGGCCACGCGGCCCGCGGCCGGGTCGCTCAGGCCGTCGGCATGAGCGTCGAGGCAGCCACGTGCGCCGCGCACGCGGCCACCGCCGCCCGCGGCGTGTGGGTGACGAACGAGAAGACGCTGCTCGAGAGGACGGGGCTGCACGAGGTTCTCGACGGGTGCGTCCGCCACGTGGGGGAGGACGCGGTGGCGTTCGTCGACGCCGTCGCGCGCCACTGCGAGGATGCGGTCGCTGCCGCTCGAGCAGACGTGAGCGATCCCTCACCGCGCTGAGGACAGTCGCTCCACCTCCTCGGCGGTGAGCTCGAGCGACACCGCATCCATCGCCTCGTCGACGTATTCGACGCGACTGGCGCCGATGATGGGCGAGATGTCCTGCGCCAGCAGCCATGCCAGGACGACCTGGTTCTTCGTCGCCCCGCGCTCCCGCGCGACGTCGCCGAGAGCGACAAGCGCGCGCGTCGTCCCCGGGTGGTCGTACGGCTCGGAGAACGGCTTGTCCTCCCTCACGTAGCCGCCGTGCAGCAGCGGCGTGTACGCCCACACGGCGATGCCCTCCTCGTGCGCGAGATCCAGGTCGTCCGGCGTCAGCAGGCGGTGCCCCGCCTCGGGCAGAACCGTGAGGGGCCGCGGCTGGACGAGCGAATGGCGCAGCTGGAGGGCCGTCCACGGCTCGAGGCCGGCGGAGCGCGCGATGGTCCTGGCTCGCTCGACGCGCCAGCTCGCGTGGTTGGCCGCTCCGACTCGGCGCACCGCGCCCTCTGCGACCAGTTCCCCGAACGCGCGCACGGTCTCCTCCAGCTCGACGCTGCGATCCTCGGCGTGCGCCCACAGCAGGTCGACGGAGTCGACGCCCAGCCGGTCGAGGCTCGCGGCCACGCCCGCCCTGATCGCCGACCGTGACAGGCCCTCCGCGCTTTCGGGCCATCGGTGGGGGATCAGCGGATCCTGGCGCACTTTCGTCGCTATCCGCACCGCATCGCGGGCGCCGGATCGCGAGGCGAGCCACTCGCCCAGCACGCGCTCGCTCGCGCCGCCGACGCCGGATGGGTCGACCCAGAAGGAATAGCAGTTGGCGGTGTCCAGCCATCCGCCGCCGCGTTCGACGAATCGATCCACGACGTCGAAGGCGCGGTCTCGGGGGACCACGGTCCCGAAATCCATCGTTCCGAGGACGATGGATGCCGATGCCGTGGTCTGCGGATCTGTCATCGATGACTCCCTTGCGTGATTGGGGTTCGTGCGGCTTTTGCCGCCCCATCGTGCCACAGTTGTCATCCCTGGGGCGACAGCTGTGGACGGCATTCTGGGAGCCGGGCGCGGGATGGCTTCTCTCGCGCGACCTCGCGTCGTAAACTCAGGGGCGACAACGGCTGAGAGAAGGACGCGCGCATGCAGAACTCCATCGACTCGGCCGACGTCCAGGCGTTGGAGTGGGACGCCGTGCTGGCACACCGGAGCGATGCGACGACGATCGCCCAGGTGCGCGACCGGTTGGTCGATCACGGGGTCACGCCCGAGGCGGTGGCGGCGGCGTTGCGCGACGGCGGGTCGGACCTGGCGGCGGCCGCGACGAGCGACCGCGACGACTGGGCCGCTCCCTACGGCGGCCTCGTGGCCGTCGCGCTGATCTCCGCGGAGGTCGCCGCCTATTCGTCGCACCTCGTCGCGCGCGCCTCCGCCGTCCGATCCGTCGCCGTCGACGCGCTGCTCGAGGATTTTAGTGCTGTCTCGGTCGCGGGGGAGCTGGGGGTTTCCCGGCAGAAGGTCTACGAGATCGCCCGCGACAGCGGCAAGCGGCGAGCATCGATTGCGAGACACCATGGCCGATCGTCCTGATGCGCGGGCCGAGGTAGGGCCGCGGCTGCTGCATCCCGTCGAGGTGCGGGGTGCGCGGGTGGCGTACGCGAAGGCCACGGCACTGCGCATGGCGTCGTCGCCGCACTCGATGATCGCGATGACGCTCGTGCTGTGGGCGATCAGTTCGAACGTCGTGACGCCGGTGCTCGGGGCCGTGGTCGGGCTCGGCATCTGCGCCTACGTCGAGCGACACCACCGCGCCGAGGCCTGGGCGTTCATCCCCCGGCGGCGGCAGCATCCCGGGCGTGACGAGCCGGCACTGTGGTCGGCGGCGGGCAAGCTCCTCCCACTGTGCGCACTCGCATGGGCGCTCGGTGCCTATGTGTCGGTGCTCGGCGTCCGGGAGGCTCCGACGCTGGCCGGGTCGATGGCCGTCGGCGCGCTGGCGGCACTCGCGCTGGCTGAGCTCGCGGCCCTCCTATGGGACCGGCTCGCCCCCCGGGATCGTCGCGTGGATGCAGCACCCGCCGTGGTGGTCACCACGTCCGTCGTCGGCTCCCTCCTCGTGCTGGCCACCGGCATCGTCACGATCCTCGACCGCAGCAGCTGGGAGCAGTCGGGATTCCTGGTCGGCGCCGGCGTGCTGGTGGCCTACGTGACGCTGCTCCTCCTGCTCCGTCTGGTGCCCCGCAGCATCCGATGCGTGCCGGCGAGCGTCCTCCCCGCCTGAGCCCGCAGTGACACCCCGGGGTTGACAGATCCCGACCGCGCCTGCCAGTGTGTCACCCCAGGGGTTACGCCTGCGCGATTTTGGGAGGATCACATGCCAGCGGTTGTCGTCGATGCGCTCCGCAAATCGTTCGGAGACGTCAGAGCCGTCGAGGACGTCGGCTTCATCGTGGCGGAGGGTGAGGTCTTCGGCATCCTCGGACCCAACGGCGCGGGGAAGACCACCACCGTGGAGTGCGTGGCCGGTGCGCTCGCCCCGGATTCGGGCGCGATCCGGGTGCTGGGGGTCGACCCTCGTCGCTCGCCACGGTTGGTGAAGGAGCGGGTCGGGTACCAGCTGCAATCGTCCGCTCTGCCACCGGCCCTCCGCGTCGGAGAAGCTGTCGACCTGTTCGCCGCGTTCTACGACTCTCCGGTCGGCACCGCGGAGATCCTGGACCTCGTCGGGCTGGCCGCAGAGCGTCGGCGCCCGTACGGAAAGCTCTCCGGCGGCCAGCAGCAGCGACTCTCGATCGCCCTCGCACTGGTGGGCTCGCCGAAGATCGTCGTCTTCGACGAGCTCACGACCGGGCTCGATCCCATCGGCCGGCGGCTCGTGTGGGACCTGGTCGACCGCATCCGCGCCAGCGGCGTGACCATCCTCCTCGTGACGCACTATCTCGACGAGGTCGAGCGCCTCTGCGACCGGGTGGCCGTGATCGACCGGGGGCGGACCGTCTTCGTGGGCACGCCCGCGCAGCTGCGTCAGCCAAAGGAGGGCGGCGCGGAACAGCCGGCCACGCTCGAAGACGCGTATGTGCGCCTGCTCGGCTCCGGCCGGTCGGGCCGGAAGGAGGAGAGCTGACATGCGGGCGACGCGTGCACTGACGAAGGTGGAGTTCGTGCTCTTCCTGCGCAACCCCACGAGCGTGTTCATGGCACTTCTGCTGCCGTCCCTCCTGCTGCTCCTGCAGGGATACATCATCGGGGGGACCCTCGAACCGGTCGCCGCCTCCGGGCAGCGGGCCATCGACTTCTTCCTGCCGATCGCGATCGCAATCGCGGTGACGAGTGTCGCGATCACGAATTACCCGTCCGCCATCGGCGCGTACCGCGAGAGCGGGGTGCTGCGGCGACTGGGCACGACGCCCGTCGGCGCGCACCGGGTGCTGCTCGCGCAATGGCTGGTCAGCGGCGCGACCCTGCTGGCGTCGATCCTCGTCGCGTCGGTCCTCGCCCGCCTGGCCTTCGGCGCCGTCGCGCCGCGCAGCGCACCGCTCGTCGTGGCCGTGATCCTCCTGGGCGCCGTGGCCATGATGGCGGTGGGCTCGGTCATCGCCGCCGTCGCCGCGAGTGCTCAGATCGCGTACGGCATGGGGTTCCTGGTGTTCGTGGCCTGCCTGTTCACCGCGGGTGTGTGGACTCCGGGCCCGCTCATGCCGGAGCCGGTCCGGACCGTGTCATCGTTCACCCCGGTGGGGGCGATGACGCAGGCCCTCACCGACGCCTGGTACTCGGGGGGCACGACATGGTCGCCCTTCCTCGTCATGGGCGCCTGGGCCGTGGTCGCCGGGGTCGTGGCGCTGCGGATCTTCAGGTGGCGGTGACGCTCGCGGCGATCCGCGCGAGCAGCGGGTAGGGGAGCCGCCGCGGCCGCATCTGGTTGACGGTTCCGGCGATCAGCAGGCCGCTCTCCGGGTCGGCGAACAGCACACTCCCGAATGCCCCGGCGTGCCCGATCATGTCGGGCACGTGCAGTGGGAACGACTGCCACCGCGGCAGCGAGAACCGCATGACGCCCACCCCGTGCTGCAGGGGCACCGCGCCGCCGAGCGCGGAATTCCACTGCGCCGTCATCTCCGCGAGGTAGCGGGCGGGGAACAGCCCGCCGGAGAGGAACGCCCGCAGGAACTCCACCTGGTCCTCCGCCGTCGAGACGATGCCGCCGTCGGGGGCGAACGACGCCATGGTGCGCGGGATCCACAGGTGCCTCCGGCCGTGGCGGACGGATGCCACGGCGTCGTAGCGATCCAGGGTGTCCCGGGTGAAGAGCCACGTCGCCGAGAGCCCGAGGGGGTCGATGATGCGCGTGCGCACGAGATGCTCGAACGAGCTGCCCGTGCGCAGCTCGATCAGGCGCCCGAGGAGTTGATAGTTGGTGTCGCTGTAGTGGGCGCGACCAGGGGATCCGGGCGCGAACGGAGCCGGCAGTTCACGGGCACGTTGGAGGAGGGCATCGAACTCCCAGAACTCGTCGCGGATCAGCATCCGCTCGGCCACGGAGGTGCCGTCCGCACCGCGAAGCTCGAAGTAGTCGGGGATGCCCGAGGTGTGCGCGAGAAGCTGGCCCACCGTCACCTTCGCCGATCGATCCGCTCCGTCGATGACCGCCAAGCCGCGCATCGTCGCCGGTCCGAGGATGTCGATGGCCCGGGTCTCAAGCGTCAACCGGCCCTCGGCCCGCAGCTGCATGATCAGCGCCGCGGTGAACAGCTTCGTGATGCTGGCGACGAAATACGGCCGGTCCGCGGTCCACGACCATGCGAAGCCGGTGGGCGGATGCGCGACCGCCAGGCTCAGCCAGCCGACTGCCGGCCTGCGTGCGTAACGCCCCGCGAGGCGGTCGAGGCGGCGGCTCAGGTCCCCACTCGAGCGGATGGACGACATGCCTGCATGTTAGCGCCTATATAGGCGACATCCAGTAGCCATGCGGAATGCGCTGACATATCCCCCTCAGGTCGCGCGCGGCCCATACTTCCGAGTGATGTGGCCGCCGGGTTCGGGTTCGTAGCGTCGAAGCGTGGACGTCATCAACGATTTCGTGGTTCAGGCCGCCGCTTCGCCGTGGGTCTTCCTCGTCATGTTCGCCACCGCGGTCATCGACGGCGTCTTTCCGCCGATCCCCAGCGAAACGGTGCTCGTGGCGGCCGCGGCCGTGGCGGCGGCGAGCCAGTCCTATCCGACCATCGCGCTCCTGTGCGCGGCCGCGGCGCTCGGCGCGGTGATCGGCGACAACCTCGCCTACGCGCTGGGCCGTGGCGTGGGGACCACGCGGTTCGCATGGATGCGGCGTCCGCGGGTGGCTGCGATCTTCGCTCACGCGCAGCAGGGGCTCGCGCATCGAGGTGCTCCGCTGATCCTCGGTGCCCGCTACATCCCGGTGGGGCGCGTCGCCGTCAACGTGTCGGCGGGAGCGCTGGGCTACCCGTGGCGGCGCTTCCTGCCCCTCAGCATCCTGGCCGGCAGCACCTGGGCGATCTACAGCGCCGCGATCGGCGTTCTTGCGGGCGCGTGGCTGGAGGGCCAACCGCTGCTCAGCGCCGCCCTGGGTGTGGGCGTCGCCATCGTGATCGGGATCGTCATCGACCGTGCGCTGGCCGCTCGACGCCGGCGAGCCGCTGACGCGGCGTGCGCGGAGAGCTTCAGGCCTGCTGCTCGAGTCGGCTGAGCACCGTCTCGATCCAGTCCAGTTCCGTCCTGACGTGCTGCAGGCCGTTGTCCAGGGTGGCGGCCCGCAGGAGCTCCGCGACGGTGGCGGGTTCGCGGGGCGCCTCGACCGACTCGAGCTCGGCCAGCTGCGCGAGCATCTCCGCCCGGCGACCCTCGAGCAGTTCCCGCACGGCCGCCGGCGGCAGTCGATCCGCGAAGAAGAGCCGCGCGAGGAAGGGTTCGCGGGTGGGCTCGGGGGGAAGCGGGGAGGTCAGCCACGCGTCGAGGGCCTCGCTCCCGGCTTCGGTGATGCTGTGCAGGTGCAGGTTCGGCCGGTCATCCTGCGGCACGGTCCGCCGCGTCGCGAGGCCGTCCGTCACGAGAGCCGCCAGGGTGCGGTAGATCTGCGACTGGTCGGCGGTCCAGAAATGCCCGACGCTCGCGTCGATCACCTTCTTCACCTCGTACCCGCTCATCGGCCGGCTCGACAGCAGGCCCAGGATAGCGAAGCGCAACGACACGTCTGGAGGCTAACAGCCGCAGGATCGCGGTGAGTCGAACCTGCTCCGGGCCGCGCCGGAGAGTGCGTGGCCGGGTGCCATCGGAGCGCTGTCGTCCGCCGGCGAGCTTCCCCCGTTCGCGCCTGTTCGGTGCGATCGCGCCGGTAAGAAGTGGCGCGGTTGCGCGGATGTGGCGCAGAGGCCGCGGCGGCGGGCAGGCATTTCTGAGCTGACGGTGGAGAAGAGTACAGGGGGAGCGGCCGCGAGGCGAGGGGCGGCTGACAGCGGGGCGAAGGAGGAGGCTGGAAGCACGAATCCACACCCTGGAGGTTTCATGTACTTTCACGTTCAGCAGCTGATCAACGAGATCGAGCAGGACGAGCCGGATCCCGCCGCCGCCAACGCGCTCCAGGAAGGGCTCGGCGGCCAGTTCGGCGAGATGCGCACGATGATGCAGTACCTGTTCCAGAGCATGAATTTCCGTGGTCCGTCCGCGAAGCCCTACAAGGACCTCATCCAGGGCATCGGCACGGAGGAGATCAGCCACGTCGAACTCATCGGGACGACCATCTCGCGCCTGCTCGACGGATCGCCGCGCTACCAGGGCAAGCCCACCGATCCCGTCGACGCACCCGGCGCCAAGGGCGCCATCCCGTTGAACATCGCGCTGTCCGAGAGCAACATCCACCACTACCTCGTCGGCGCGCAGGGCGCGATGCCGGTGGATGCGGCGGGGAACCCGTGGCTGGGCAGCTACGTCTACAACTCGGGAAACCTGGTCCTGGACCTGCTCTACAACCTCATGCTGGAATCCACCGGGCGGCTGCAGAAGTGCCGCCTGTACGAGATGACCGACAACAAGACCGCGCGCAGCACGATCTCGTACCTGATCGTGCGTGACCAGGCGCACGAGAACGCCTACGCGAAGGCGCTGGAGACCCTGGGCGTGAACTGGCGGACGGCGCTGCCGATCCCGAAGACCAACGCGGAGAAGTTCCCCGAGGTGGCCCGGCTCCTCGAGATGGGGCTGCAGAGCAAGCAGTACTCCTTCGATCTCACCAACCAGTCCGAGGCGGGCAAGATCTACCAGGGCCTGTCGCCGTCGGGCGACGGGACGCAGCTCGACGCCAGCGAGCAGGCGCCCGCGGGTGCGCCCATGACGATCGGCGCCGAGCGCTTCGAGGAGTTCGCTCCCGGCGCCGATGCCGACCTGCAGGAGCTCATCGCCGCCACTGCGGCGATGGAGATGGCCGACATCGACCGGACCTTCGGCGAGATGCGCTGACCCGTTCCGTGCGCCGGGCGGGCTCCGCCCGGCGCACGGAGCCCCCGGTGTGTGGTGCGCGGGCGACTCAGCGGGGGTGCAGCGACCGTGAGCGGACGGCGTCGTACGTCGAGCGGATCGCTGCGACGGAGGCGGTGTAGTCGGCCTGCACGACGCCGATGAACAGGCAGTCCACGACCATGAGCTGCGCGATGCGGCTGCCCAGCGCGCCGGAGCGGAAGGGCGTCTCGCGTGCCGCGGTGTAGAGGGCGACGTCGGCCTCACGCGTGATCGAGGAGTCGGGAACGTTGGTGATCGCCACCGTCGCCGATCCGGCCGCGCGGGCCAGACGGAGGAACTCCACCGTGTCCATGGTCTCCCCGGAGTGGGAGATCGCCACCGCCACGCTTCGCGGCCCCAGGACGGCGGCTGCCGTCCAGGCCGTATGGGCGTCGGGCCACGTGATCGCGGTCCGTCCGATGCGGCTGAGCTTGCGTTGCAGGTCGATGCCCACGACAGCGCTGGCGCCCACACCGAAGACATCGATGCGGTCGGCCTGGGCGAGGGCTGTCACGGCCTGCGCGAGCGCGCCGGTGTCGAGTACGTCAGCGGTGTCGCTGATGGAGAGCGTCTCATCCCGCGCGACCTTGGCGACGATCTGCTCAAGGGTGTCGTCGGGGGCGATGTCGCTCGCGGTCGCGGGGACCGACTGGACGAGCAGGCTGGCGCGCAGGGTCTCCTGCGCGAGGTCGTGCTTGAGGTCCTTGAATCCGGTGAAGCCGAGGCGCCGGTAGAAGCGCACGACCGTGGTGGTCGACGTTCCCGCCGCGTCGGCGACCTCGTTGATGCTGAGCGTGGAGAAGGCCTCCGGATCGGCCAGCAGGCTCTCGGCCAATCGCTTCTCGGAGGGGGGCATCGAGGGGATCAGCGCCCGGACCGTGGACAGCAGCGGACGTGCGGTGTGGGTGGGCGCGCCGTCGGGGCGCTGTCCGGTCATACCGACACGGTAGCCGAATCGGGTTCTCGGCAGTAAGTTACTTCCAAGAAACATCGGTCGTAAATAATTGACCAATCCGAGGCGGTCGGCAACGAGGCCGCCGGTACCCGATCTGGAGAACCTCATGAAGAGAGCTTCCGTTCCCCGCGCCGCCGTCGGTGCTGTGGGCACCCTCGCCGTCGCGGCGATCGCTCTGACCGCCTGCTCGGCCCCCGAAGCCTCGGGTGAAGGATCCGACGCGCCGCAGAATCTGGTCATCGGCGTCACGGCCGACGTCGACACCCTCCTGCCGTGGACGAGCACGCAGTTCCAGGCGACGCACGTGCTGCAGAACCTGTACGGCACCCTCACCGAGTTCGACGACGACCTCGCCGTCACGGAGGGTCTCGCCGAGTCGTGGGAGACGAGCGAAGACGGCCTGACTGTGACGTTCCAGCTCCGCGAGGGCGTCGCCTTCGCCGACGGCAGCGACCTGGACGCCGAGGACGTCGTGGCGTCCTACCAGGCGATCAAGGATGAGGCCACCGCGGCCGTCTCGGCGACCAACCTCGCCTCGGTCGAGACGATCGAGGCCGTTGACCCGCTGACCGTGCAGCTGACGCTGAGCGCTCCCGACGCCGCGCTGTTCTCCAAGCTCGCCGTCATCACCACCGCGATCCTGCCCTCCGACGTCGACCTGGCGGCGCTGGAGACCGAGCCCAACGGGACGGGCGCCTTCGTCTTCGAAGACCGCACGCCCAACCAGTCGCTGATCCTCGCCGCCAACCCGGAGTACTGGGGCGGGGAGCCGGAGGTCGACACGGTGGAGTTCCGCGTCATCCCCGACCAGTCGGCGATCGTCTCCGCACTGCAGGCCGGCAGCGTCCAGATGGCCGTCTTCGACGACCAGCTGGTGGCCGACACCATCGGCGGATCCGTCGAGGTGACCGAGACGCCGCAGCTGAGCTACCACGTGCTGCAGATCAACAGCCGGGTCGCGCCGCTGGACGACGTCAACGTCCGCCTCGCGATCGCGTGCGCGATCGACCGTCAGGAAGTGCTCGACACCGCAGCCCTGGGCGCCGGCGAGGTCACCGGACCCATCACCTCGCCCGCCTTCCGCTCCGACCCCGATGCCCGCCCGTGCCCCGAGGCCGACATCGACGCTGCGAAGGAGCACTTGGCGGAGGCCGGGTACGAAGACGGTCTGACGCTCCGCGCCATCGTCAACCAGGACGGATACTCCACCGCGGTTGCCGAGGCGGAGAACATCCAGGCCCAGCTGAAGAACGCCGGCATCACGCTGGAGATCGAGTCGCTCGAGTCGGGCGCGTACGTCGACCGCTGGGTCGCCGCCGACTTCGAGCTCGCCGTCGCGCTCAACGGCGGCCAGCCCGATCCCGACGCCTCCTACGGCCGGTACTTCACCAGCACCGGCAGCCTGAACCCGGTCGCCGGCTACAGCTCGGAGACCCTCGACGCGCTGTTCGCCGAGGGCAAGGCCGAGTCGGACGAGGCCGCGCGCAAGGCGATCTACGACGACGTCGCCGCGGAGCTGGAGGACAACGCTGCGTGGGTGTGGCTGTTCACCTCCTACAACTACACCGCGACCGCCGAGGGCGTCTCCGGCTTCGTGCCCCTGTCCAACGGCTCGCTGCAGAACCTGCGCGACGTCACCATCGACTGAGCACTCGCGGGCCGGACGGGCCGCTGCGCCCTGTCCGGTCCGCGTGGGAGTCCCATGCTGCACCGCATTCTCGTCTCGCCTGTCACGCGCCGCGTCGGCAGCGCGCTCCTGACCCTCTTCGGCGTCGCCGTGGCGGTGTTCCTCATGCTCCGGGCCCTCCCCGGTGACCAGATCACGGCCGCGTACGGCACGGAGGCCGCCGCGCTGTCCCCGGAACAGCGCTCCGCGCTGGAGGCCTACTACGGACTCGACCAGCCGCTCATCGTCCAGTTCTTCACATGGCTGGGCGCGGTCGCGACGGGAAACCTCGGGTTCTCCGCGCGGGCCCAGCAGTCGGTCCTGGAGATGACCGCGCTCGCTCTGCCGGTCACGCTCGAGCTCGCGCTCCTGGCGATCGTCATCGCCCTGGCCATCGGCATCCCACTCGGCATGCTGTCGGCCTCCCGTCCGAACTCGCTGCGGGACTGGGTGGGGCAGGGCGTCGGACTGGCCGGCCTCGGTGTCCCGGCCTTCCTCCTGGCCACCACTCTGCTGGCCGTCTCGGCCCAGGCGTTCGGGTTCAATCCGAACGGGCTGGGCTTCGCCCGGCTGTGGGAAGACCCCGTGCGCAACCTTCTGCAGATGCTGATGCCGGCGCTCGTCCTCGGCTTCGGCATCGCCGCGCCGATCATGCGCACCACGCGGACGGCCGTACTTGAGGTGCGCGGGCTCGATTTCGTCCGCACCGCCCGCGCCAAGGGCGTACCGCCGCGCCGCCTGCAGTGGCGGCACGTGCTGCGCAACGCCCTGATCCCCATCGTGACCATGACCGGTCTGCAGTTCGGGTACCTCCTGGGCGGCGCCGTCGTGGTCGAGCAGATCTTCTCGCTTCCCGGAATCGGCCGTCAGGTCCTCCTCGGCATCAACCAGAAGGAGTTCGCCGTCGTGCAGAGCACCGTGCTCGTGATCGCGATGCTCTTCGTCATCGTGAACCTCCTCACCGACCTGCTGTACCGCCGCATCGACCCGCGGGTGCGTGCCGCATGAGCGATACCGTCGCCGCCCCCGCCGTCCCGCCCCGCTCCGCCGGGCGCGCCTTCGCACCGCTGCTGCGCAGCCCGAGCGGCCTGACGGGGCTCATCATCGTCGGCGTGTTCGTCCTGCTGTCGATCGCCTCCGCGTCGGGCCTGCTGGGTGATCCCAGCGCCCAGGACACCACCTCCCGTCTGCAGCCGCCCTCCGGCGCGCATCTGTTCGGAACGGATCAGTTCGGGCGTGACGTGTTCACCCGCGTCGCCTCCGGGGTCGTGAACTCGGCGCTCGTCGCTGTCGTGGCGGTGGGCTTCGCCGCTCTCGTGGGCACCGTCGGGGGCATCGTCTCCGGATACCTGCGCGGCGTCGGCGACAGCGTCATCGGCGGCATCACGAACGTGCTCTTCGCCTTCCCCCCGCTGCTGCTGGCCCTGACGCTGGCATCGGTGTTCACGCGCAACTGGTTCACCGTGGCCGTGGCCATCGCGGTCGTGTACACGCCCATCTTCGTGCGCGTGACGCGGGGCCCCGTGCTGTCGCTGCGCGAGATCGACTACGTCAGCGCCGCCAAGGCCACCGGCATGGGCAGCGTCGGCATCATGGCGCGGCACATCCTGCCCAACATCACCGGCATCCTCATCGTGCAGATCACCCTCTCGCTGTCGTGGGCCGTGCTCACCGAGGCCTCGCTGAGCTTCCTGGGCTTCGGCACGCCGCCGCCGGCCGCGTCGCTCGGATCGATGGTGTTCGACGCGCAGACCCTCATCGTCGCGGCGCCATGGACGATGGCCGGCCCCGGCCTCGTGCTCATCCTGCTCATCATCGGGCTCAACCTCCTCGGCGACGGACTGCGCGACGCCCTCGACCCCAATCGCAAAGGACGCTGACCGGTGAATTTGGAAGCGCTGACCACCGAAGCGGCCGACGCACGCTACGCCCGGATCGACACGCTCGAGGTGGCCGAGTTGGCCACCCTCATGAACGAAGCCGATCAGGCGGTGCCGCTGGCCGTCCGCGCGGCGCTGGGGCAGATCATCCCCGCGATCGAGGGTGTGGCCGAGCGCATGGAACGGGGCGGACGGCTCTTCTACGTCGGGGCCGGCACCCCCGGGCGCATCGGCGTGCTGGACGCGTCGGAGATCCCGCCCACCTTCTCCACCCGCGACCGCGTCATCGGAATCATGGCCGGCGGGCCGCGGGCGGTGGTGGAGGCGGTCGAAGGCGCCGAGGACGACGCCGCCGCCGGTGCCGCCGCGATCGATGCCGCCGGTGTGGGGCCGGACGACTCGGTCATCGGCATCGCGGCGAGCGGGCGGACCCCCTTCGTCATCGCAGCCGTCGCGCGGGCGCGCGAGCGAGGTGCCCTCGGCATCGGGCTGTCGTGCAATGCCGGCACGGAACTGAGCCGTGCCGCCGATCACGGCATCGAGGTGATCGTCGGCCCGGAGTTCGTCAGCGGGTCCACGCGGCTGAAGGCCGGTACCGCCCAGAAGCTCGTGCTCAACATGTTCTCGACGATCGCCATGGTGCGCCTGGGCAAGACCTACGGCAATCTCATGGTCGACGTGAAGGCGTCGAACGACAAGCTCCGACTGCGGGCGACGCGCATCGTGGCCCAGATCGCCGGAGTGGACGACGCGCGGGCACGCGAGGCACTGGAACAGGCGGGGTACTCGGTTCCCGTCGCGGTCGTCGCCCTGCGCCGGTCGCTGCCCACCGAACAGGCGCGCGCCGCGCTGGAAGCGGCCGACGGCCGCTTGCGCGTCGCGCTGGACGAAGAGCAGGAGGAACGGCCATGAGGATCCTCGGACTGATCTCGGGTACGTCGCACGACGGCATCGACAGTGCCGTCGTCGAGTTCCACCCGAACGAGGACGGACTTGAGGCATCCGTGGTGACGCACGGATCGGCGCCGTACGCCGCAGGACTGCGTGACCGGCTCGTACAGGCGCTGCCGCCGCGGAGCACCACTTTCGAGGAGGTGGCGCAGCTGGACACGCTCATCGGGCAGGCCTTCGCCGAGGCCGCCGTCGCGGCGATCGCCGACGCGGGGCCGGTCGACCTGATCGTGTCGCACGGCCAGACGGTCTACCACTGGGTCGAGGGGGCCCGCGTCATGGGCACCCTGCAGGTGGGGCAGGCGGGGTGGATCGCAGAGGCCACCGGAACGCCGGTGCTGTCCGACGTGCGCATCCGCGACATCGCCGCCGGAGGGCAGGGCGCACCCCTGGCGTCCACGATCGACGAGCTCATCCTCGCCGGGCGCGCGACGGGCGGCCGGCCCGTCGCTGCGCTGAATCTCGGCGGGATCTCCAACGTGACGGTCGTCGGCGCCGATCTCCCGCGGGCGTGGGACATCGGTCCCGCCAACGCCCTCATCGACGCGGTCGTCCGCGAGCGGGGCCTGCACGCCGCCGGATACGACGAATCCGGCGTCATCGCGGCGTCCGGACGCGTCGACGAGGCGCTCCTCGCGGCGCTCATGGACGAGCCGTACTATCGCCTCCCCGCACCCAAGAGCACGGGCAAGGAGCTCTTCCACCTCGACTACGTCCACGCGGCGCTCGAGCGGCTCGGACGCGACCTCGCCGACGCCGACCTCGTCGCGACCCTCACGGCGCTGACCATCCGGACCGTCGCCGACGCCCTCGCGTCGCTGGATCCCGCCGAACTGCTCGTGTCGGGAGGCGGCGTACACAACCGCGTCGTGATGGACGGGATCGCACGCGCGCTTGCGGGCGCTCGCGTCGGACGCACGGATGAGCTGGGACTCGGGGCGGATGAGAAGGAAGCCGTGCTGATGGCGCTCATCGGCTGGCTGTCGTGGCACGGGCTGCCCGGCACGACGCCGAGCGCCACGGGGGCCGGCGGGGGACGCATCCTCGGGACTCTCACCCCTGGTGCGGAGCCGCTGCGGCTCCCCGAGCCGTGCCCGCGTCCGGCCTTCCTGCGGATGACGGCGCCGCAGGCGAGGACGCGGGAGCATGGCTGAGATCACGCGCATCCGCACGCACGCGATCCGCCTCCCGCTGCGGCGGCCCTTCGTGACCGCGGTGCGCTCGGTCACGGCGCTGGATGCGGTGATCGTGTGCGTCGGCGACGCCGACGGTCGCACCGGGTGGGGAGAGGCGGCCGTGAGCTGGCGCGTCACAGGGGAGAGCGCGGCGAGCGTGGACGCGGTGACCGCCGGCCCCCTGTCGGAGTCGCTCCGCGGACTTCCCGCCGACGACCCGTCGGTGTGGGGCCCTGCTCTGGCCGCAGCCGTCGTGCACAACACCGCCGCGAAAGCCGCGGTCGACGCCGCGCTGTGGGACATCGCGGCCCAGACCGCGGGGCTCCCGGTACACCGGCTGCTCGACGCGGAGTCGACGAGCACGGTGCACACCGACATCACCGTGTCGGCGGCGGAGGAGGACGCGGTGCTGCGCGCAGCCGCGGAGCATGTGGCCGACGGTTTCGACGTCGTGAAGGTCAAGCTCGGGCGCGACGCCGACCGCGACGACGCCACACTGCGCGCGCTGCGGCGCAGTGCCCCGGCTCACATCCGGATCCGGGTGGACGCCAACCAGGGGTGGAGCGCGGACGAGGCGATCCGCCTCATCCGGGGCTGGGAGGACGACGATCTCGGCGTCGAGCTGGTCGAGCAACCCACGGCCGCCGCCGACATCGCCGCACTGGCCCGCGTGACGCACGCGACCGCGACACCGATCCTCGCCGACGAAGCGCTGTGGGGGCTCCGCGACCTGCACGAGATCGCGCGCATGGGGGCGGCCGACCTGGTGAACGTGAAGCTGGCGAAGTGCGGCGGCATCTCCCCGGCGCGCGAGCTGATCGCCCCCGCCCAGGCGGCGGGCATGCGCGTGCTCGTCGGGTCCATGCTCGAATCCGTCGTCGGCGTGACGGCGGCGGCGCACCTGGCCGCCACCCTGCCCGGCCGTGTCCATGACCTCGACGCCGGGCTGTGGCAGCGCAGCGCCCCGGTGCACGGCGGTGCGCGGTACGAGCGCGACCGCGTGGAGCTGGGCGACGCCGCCGGCTTCGGCATCCTCGCCCTCCGGGAGGACCTGTCGTGAGCGACACCCTGCTGGTGCCGGCCGTCGCGTGCGTGACCGCTCCGCGGACGGAGGGGCACGCTCCGACCGGGGCCGTGTTCGCCGTCGTCGAGGACGGTCGCACGGACATCGTGGCGAGCGGGATCGCCGACCTCGGAACGGGCACGCGGATGACCGTCGGGCACGCCTTCGACCTCGCCTCGGTGAGCAAGACGCTCACGACACTGGCCGTCCGGCGGCTCATCCACCTCGGGGCGCTCGCCGAGGACACGCCGGTCGGTTCGATCCTGGGTGCGCGCGCGGGGGTCGCCGCCGAAGCGACGATCGACGACCTCCTCCGGCACCGCGCCGGACTGAGGGAGTGGTGGCCGCTGTACCTCCTGCCGGAGGCGGAGGAGGACCCCGTGGCCGCGGCGCTGTCCTTGGCGCCGCGCTATCCCCGCGGGGCGGGACGGCACTATTCCGATCTCGGCATGCAGGCTCTCGGCGCCGTCATCGCGCACGTCACCGGCTCGGCCTTCGCGGAGGCCGTCCGGCAGGTCCTGCTCGACCCGCTCTCCGCCGCAACCGTGTCACCCGGTGCCCCGGCTGCGGGCATGTCCGTGGTGGCAGGCCCCGACGGCGACGCCATCGAACGCGAGATGGTGCGCAGCGGTGTGCCGTATCCCGTCGACGTGGATCCCGCGGGATTCGCGTGGCGGAGCGGCATCCTGCGCGGGGAGATCGCCGACGGCAATGCCTTCCACGCCTTCGGTGGCGCGGCGGGCCACGCAGGGTGGTTCGGCGACGCCGACGGGATGCTGCGGATCGCCGCCGCGATCGCCGCGCCCCAGGCGTGGGGACTCGGCGCCGCGAGCGCTGCGGCCTTCCGAGCCGCCGTCGACGCAGGGCAGGGGCAAGGTCTCCTGCACCACCGCATGCGGTGGCGGGGGACGGATCGGCTCTTCCTCGGCCACAACGGGTTCACCGGAGCACTCGTGGCCGCCTCGCCGGCGACCGACGATCAGCCCGAGGTGCTCACCGTCCTGCTGACCAACCGGCTGCACGGCCGCCCGGCACCTGGGCGCGACCGCCTCGTACCGGTCGACCTCCTCTGGCGCGAGGCGATGTCCCGTGCCGACGCCCTCCTCCATCCCTCCACGACGGGAGCCACTCCGTGACCGCCCCTCTCCTCTCCGTCCGCGACCTGCGGGTCTCCTTCACCACCCCCAGCGGCCCCTTCGACGCCGTCAAGGGGGTGAGCTTCGACGTCGCCGCGGGGGAGACCGTCGCGATCGTCGGCGAGTCCGGCTCCGGCAAGTCCACCGTCGCCGCGAGCATCAATCGCCTCCTCGCCGGCAACGGGCGCATCACGGCGGGGGAGATCCTGTTCGAAGGGCGCGACCTCGCGGGGCTGCCGGAGCGCGACATGATCTCGCTGCGCGGAGCCGGCATCGGCATGGTGCCGCAGGACCCGATGTCCAACCTCGACCCCGTGCACACGGTGGGCGCTCAGATCCTCGAGGCGCTCCAGGTGCACGGCCGGCCCGGCGGCCGCGCCCGCGTCGTGGAGCTGCTGGAGTCCGTCGGCATCCCCGATGCGGGGCGCCGCTACGAGCAGTACCCGCACGAGTTCTCCGGCGGTATGCGGCAGCGGGCCCTCATCGCGATGGGGCTCGCGTGCGAGCCGAGGCTGCTCATCGCCGACGAACCGACCAGCGCACTGGACGTGACCGTGCAGCGGCGCATCCTCGACACGCTGGCGGAGCTGACCGGGGGCGCCGGCACCGCCGTCATCCTCATCACCCACGATCTCGCCCTCGCCGCCGAACGCGCCGACCGGGTGCTCGTGATGTACCGCGGGGAGCTGGTCGAGTCCGGGCCCGCCCGGGCGATCCTCGAGTCGCCGCGGGAGGAGTACACGCAGCGGCTGGTGGCGGCGGCGCCGAGCCTGGTCACCGTGCCGCTGATCGCACCTCCGGCGCCCGGCGCGGCGCCGGAGACCCTCGTGAGCCTGGAGGGAGTCGGCCGCAGTTACCGGATGCGGGGCACTGCGCGCGGCGAGGAGTTCTGGGCCGCTCGCGATGTCAGCTTCACCATCCCGCGAGGGCGCACGGTCTCGGTGGTGGGAGAGTCGGGATCGGGAAAGTCGACGACGGCGAAGATGCTGCTCGGGCTGGAGACCCCCAGTGAGGGTGTCATCCGCATCGGAGGGAAGGACCTGTCCGCGCTGCGTGCGCGGCAGATGTTCGCCGTGCGCCGTCAGGTGCAGCCGGTGTTCCAGAACCCGTTCGCCTCGCTCGACCCGCGCTACACGATCGCCCAGTCCATCGCCGAGCCGCTGCGCGTGCACGGCATCGGCGACCGCAAGAGCCGCAGCATCCGTGTCCGCGAACTGCTCGAGCAGGTGGCGCTGGCCGGCTCCGTCGTCGAGCGGCTGCCGCACGAACTGTCCGGCGGACAGCGCCAGCGCGTCGCGATCGCACGCGCCCTGGCCCTGGAACCGGAGCTCATCGTCCTGGACGAGGCCGTATCCGCCCTCGACGTGCTCGTGCAGGCCCAGATCCTCGAACTGCTCGTCGCGCTGCAGAACCGACTGGGCCTCAGCTACCTCTTCATCAGCCACGACCTCGCCGTGGTGAACATGATCTCCCACGAGGTCCACGTCATGCAGCGCGGGCGGATCGTGGAGTCGGGTACGCCGGAGCAGATCTTCCGGGCACCGGAGCAGGACTACACGCGCGAGCTGCTCGCCGCGATCCCGGGAGGGGCGCTGGCGTAAGACGGCGGCGCGGCCGTGCGACGGCGCGAGCTCAGTGCGAGGGGAGCTTGATGGTGCCGGTGCCGGGGTGCTCGCGGGGCATGCGGTCGCGGTCGTACGTGATGTCGGTGTAGCCGTGCGGAGCGGGTCGTCCCTCGGCATCGAGGTTGACGAAAACGATCTTCTCGATCGTGAGGATGCGCTCGCGCGTGATCATGTTGCGGACGACGGCCCGCATGGTCAGTGACGTCTTCCCGAACCGCGTCGCGGTCAGCCCCATCTCGATGAGGTCGCCCTGCAGGGCGGATGCCTCGAAGTTGATCTCCGAGATGAGCTTGGTGACGACCCGGTGGTTGCCCATCTGCAGGATGGCGTAGATCGCCGCCTCCTCGTCGATCCACCGCAGCAGGCTGCCGCCGAAGAGGGTGCCGTTCGCGTTCAGATCCTCGGGGCGCACCCATTTGCGGGTGTGGAAGTTCACGCCCTCTTCGGACCAGTACCACCCGTCTTCCTTCTTCTTCTTCGCCATGCCCCCACGGTACGCCGGATGGCGTCGGCGACCCTTGACTCCGGGACCCAGAGGGCATTAACTTAGGTCAATGCCTAAGTATCGAGAGGATGTCGACCGGGTGCTTCGCGCGCTCGCCGATCCCACCCGCCGTGGGATCGTCGAGCGGCTCGCGAAGGCGCCGGCGGCCGTCTCGGTGCTGGCGGAGTCGTTCGACATGTCGCTGCCCTCGTTCGTGCAGCACCTGGGCATCCTCACCGACGCGGGCATCATCACGTCGGAGAAGACCGGCCGGGTGCGCACGGTGAGCCTCCGGCCCGGTGCGCTGGACGTGCTGCACCTGTGGCTCGACGAACAGCGCACCGACGCCGAGCGGCGCGCCGACCGGCTCGGCATCCACCTCGCCCGTCATTCCGAAGGAGCCCCCTCATGACCCGTGTCCGCGTCGATCTCAACATCTCCCTGGACGGTCGCGCCACGACCGTCGACCAGACCCCCGACGATCCGTTCGGGCAGGACTGGGGCCGGCTGACGGAGGCGTACGTCGCCACGCGCACGTTCCGCGAGCGTGTGCTGCACGACACCTCCGGCGCCGGCACCACCGACCTCGACGACGAATTCGCCGCCCGCTACTTCCAGGGCATCGGCGCCGAGATCCTCGGCGCCGGCATGTTCGGGCTCCACGCGCACCCGGATGACCCGGAGTGGCGCGGATGGTGGGGCGACGAGCCGCCGTTCCGGGTGCCCGTGTTCGTCCTCACGCACGAGCGGCGTCCGTCGCTCGAGATGGCCGGCGGCACGACCTTCCACTTCGTGACCGCGTCGCCGGAGGAGGCGCTCGCCATGGCGACGGAGGTGGCAGGCGGCGGCGACGTCCGGGTCGGTGGCGGCGCCACGACGGTCCGCTCCTTCCTCGCCGCAGGGCTCGTCGACGACCTGCACGTCGCGATCGCGCCGATCATCCTCGGCCAGGGCGTCAACCTGTGGGACGATCTGCGCGGCCTCGAGCGGGACTGCCGGATCGAGACCGTCGTCGCCCCCAGCGGCACCATCCACGTCACCTTCACGCGGGAGCGGCGATGAGCGCGCCAGCCGGCCGCAGTGTCGCGCACGCGGGCTTCACGCTCGTGCGGGACTACCCCGTCCCGGTGGGTGAGGTGTGGGCCGCGTTCGCGGAGGAGGAGCGCAAGCGGGAATGGTTCGGCGAGAGCCCCGAGTGGGAGACGGGGGAGTGGCGTTTCGACTTCCGCGTCGGCGGACGCGACGTCGCGGTGGGTGCCTTCCACGGCGGGCCGGTGTCGCGCTTCGAGGCGACGTACACCGACATCGTCGCGCCCGAGCGGATCGTCGTCACCTACGACATGTGGCTCGACGGTACGCACATCTCGACCTCGGTCGTGTCGTACGAGTTCGAGGAGATCGAGGGCGGCACGCGGTTCACGCACGGCGAGCACGGCGTCCACCTGGACGGGTTCGACGACGGGTCGATGCGGGAGCGGGGCTCGGAGGGGGTCCTGGATCGCCTCGGCAGCTACCTGGAGTCGCGCCGCGGCTGACGGGTGGGCGACCCTCGCGGGGTCAGGGGGTGTGGGCGCTGACGTCCCGCTCGACGATGCGTCCGGCCTCGGCGAACAGGTCGCGCATCCAGGCGTGCTCGGGGTCACGCGAGTGCACCGGATGCCACCACAGCGCATTCACGATCGGGGTGGGCGGAAACGGCAGGCGGAGGACGCGCGTCCCGCCCAGCTGCGCGGCGAACGGCGCGAGTGCCCCCTGGATGAGCCCCACCCGGTCGGTTCCCTGCACGAAGTGGGGGAGGCTCAGGAAGCTCTCCACCACGACGGCGACGCGCGGCTCGACACCGAGCTGCTGGATCTGGCGGCTCACGAACGTGAACGCGCTGCGGGAGGCGTAGGTCATCACCACCGGGAGCATGCCGAGGTTCTCCATCGTCAGCTCCTCGCCCACGGCGGGATTGTCGTCGGCGACGAGGGCGAACCAGTCGTCGCGCCACGCGTCGCGATAGGGCAGATCGCTCAGGAAGCCGTGCGGGATGATCATCGCGTCGGCCGAGCGCAGGCGGTTGGCGGCATCCTCCACGACCGCCGGCGTGTGCAGAATGAAGCGGAAGCGCACGCCCGGGCTGCGTTCGGCGGCGAGGCGGGAGACGACGGTGCCGATCGTGGCGAAGCCGTAGTCCGAGCCGTAGATGGAGAACTCGCGCGTCGACTCCGCCGGGGCCCATGTCGCCTGACTGTCGAACACGCGCCGCGTCGCCTCCAGCGCCGTCGTCACGTGCTCGGACAGCCGCAGGGCGAACGGCGTGAGTTCATGCGTGTTCCCGCGACGGGCCAGGATCGGATCGTTGAAGTGCGTGCGCAGGCGCGACAGTGACGCGCTCAGCGCGGGCTGCGTCAGATGCAGGCGCTCGGCGGCGCGCGTGACGCTGCGCTCGGTCAGGAGCGCGTCCAGGGCGACCAGGAGGTTGAGATCCAGACGGTTCAAGCGGGAGCGGTCCACCATAAGAACGGATGATATCCCACATCGGTAGGATCGACTTCCTTTATGCGTCGGCTGCTCCCAGGATGGACCCAGGGCGGATCCGTGCCCGCAGCTCTTCCGAAAGGATCGACGATGATCAAACTTCTCGCGCACCTCTCCTATGTCGCGATCACCACCCCCGACGTGGACGCGTCCGTCGAGTTCTACACGACGCACGTGGGGCTGACGGAAGTCGCCCGTGAAGACGGACGTGTCTACCTGCGGTGCTGGGGGGACTACTACTCCTACTCGGTGGTCGTGGTCCCCGGCGACGAGCCGGCACTGGAGACGATGGCCTGGCGCACCTCCAGCCCCGAAGCCCTGGACGAGGCGGCCCGCCGTCTGGAGGCTGCCGGCGTGGAGATCGAGTGGTTCGACGGCTACAAGATCGGCCGCGCCCTGCGCTTCGTCGGTCCATGGGGTCACCCCATGACGCTGCACTGGGACGTCGAGCGCCACCAGGCGCCGGGCCACGTCGCCTCGATCTACCCCGACCGCCCGGAGAAGCGCTCCAAGGTGGCGGGGGCGCCTCGCCAGCTCGACCACGTCACGATCGCCACGAGCGACGTCGACGGATTCGCGGCCTGGTACAACGAGGTGCTCGGCTTCCGCATCATGGCGCGGACCGTGCTGGACGAAGCCCCGCTGTCGGTCTTCTCGGTGCTCACCACGAACGAGAAGTCCCACGACCTGGGTGTCGTCCTGGACGGCTCCTCGCGCGCCGGACGCGTGAACCACTACGCCTTCTGGGTGGACACGTACGAAGAACTCCTCATCGCCGCCGACACGCTCATGGAGCACGACATCCCGATCGAGTACGGTCCGTCCATCCACGGCATCGGCGAGCAGACCTTCCTGTACTACCGCGAGCCGTCCACGATGCGCATCGAGCTGAACACCGGCGGGTACCGCAACTACGTCCCGGACTGGACTCCCAACACGTGGAAGCCCTCGCAGGGTTCGAGCAACTTCTATCGCAACGGCGCCATGCCCATGTCGATGACCGAATCCTTCCCGCCCGCAGACGGGCCCTCGGCGACCGAGGAAGGCGTGCCGGAGGAGATCCGCGCCGCCCTCATCAACCCGTACACGCAGCACGGCTGAGCCCGGCATGGAGACCCCGATGACGACGACGTCCACCGGCCTGACGGCCCCCTTCGCCCTGGCCCGCATCGAGGAGGGCGGGCAGGCGCGCCCGGCTCTGGTGGCAGGCGACCGCATCCGCCCGCTGGCGCCCGCCGAGCTGGGCGACCTCAACGCCTTCCTCGCCGACCCCGATTGGGACCGGCTGGGAGCGCTGGCCGGGGAGGGGGGCGACGCGTGGCGTCCGCTCGGCGAGGCGAACCTGACGGCGCCGGTCGAGCCCCGGCAGGTGCTGCAGGCCGGAGCGAACTACCGCACGCACGTCGTGCAGCTGATCGTCGCGGGGCTGACGAAGGGCGACGCGACGCGCGACCCGGAGGAGGCGCGCGCGCACGCGGAGCGGATCATGGATGCGCGCGCGGCGAGCGGGCGGCCGTTCGTCTTCATCGGCCTGCCGCAGTGCGTCGTGGGCGCAGGCGAGCCGCTCGAGCTGCCCGCATACAGCCAGACGCACGACTGGGAGCTGGAACTGGCCGTCGTCATCGGGCGCCCCGCGTTCCGGGTCGATCGGGAGCACGCGATGGAGCACGTCGCCGGGTACACGATCGTCAACGACATCACGACCCGCGACCTCGTCTTCCCCACCGACGTCGGCGACATCGGCGCGGACTGGTACCGCGCGAAGAACGCTCCCGGGTTCCTGCCGACCGGTCCGTTCCTCGTCCCGGCGCCCTTCGTGGATCCGGCGGACCTCCGCGTGCGGCTCGAGCTCAACGGCGACGTGATGCAGGATGCGACGACGGCTGAGCTCGTCTTCGACGTCCCTTCGCTCGTGGCCGCCGCCTCCCAGACCGCGCCGCTGAACCCCGGCGACCTCCTCCTGACCGGCAGCCCGGCCGGCAACGGCCAGCACTGGAAGCGATTCCTGCAGGACGGAGACGTCATGACCGGCTCGATCGAGGGTCTGGGCACCCAGGTGGTGCGCTGCGTCGCAGAAGCAGGTGCACGATGACCGCTCAGGAGAGCGTCGCTGCGCCGTCGGAGAATCCGGCGGACCTGGACCGGGGGAACCCCGAGGCCGAGATCGCGGCACGGGCCGAGGCGTACCGCAACTGGGGTCGCTGGGGGCAGGACGACGTGCTGGGCACCCTGAACTTCATCGACGAGGGCAAGCGCGCCGACGCCGCGCGGCTGGTCACCCTGGGGCGCGTGATCTCGCTGTCGCAGAAGTTCGACACCGACGGCCCGCAGAAGGGGTGGCGCCGGCGCATCAACCCCGTGCACACGATGACCGACACGGGCACCGATGCCGAACGGGGCACCCAGGGCTTCCCGCACGGCATCGGCGGCGCCGACGACTACGTCACGATGCCCCTGCAGTGCTCCACCCAGTGGGACGGGCTCGGGCACATCTTCGACCACGGCAACGCGTGGAACGGGCGCCGCGCCGGTGATGTCGTCACCAGCGACGGCGACCTGGTCACCGGCGTCGAGCATGCCCGCGACGTCATCGTCTCCCGCGGCGTGCTGCTGGATCTCGGCCGTCACCTGGCTCCGGAGACCGGAGAGCTGCCCGACGGCTATGCCATCACCGCATCCGACCTCGACGCGTGCATCGCCGCACAGGGCGCCACGAGCGCCGTCGGCCGGGGCGACATCGTCCTGGTGCGCACCGGTCGCTACACGCGCGCGCTCCGCGAGGGATGGGGCGAGTACGCCGGCGGACCGGCCCCCGGCCTGTCGCTGACGACGGCGGGATGGCTGCACCGCACCGAGATCGCCGCGATCGCCACCGACACGTGGGGATTCGAAGTGCGCCCCAACGAGTTCGACGCCGCCGCCTTCCAGCCGCTGCACCAGATCGTGATCCCCAACATGGGCCTGACGATCGGCGAGATGTGGAACCTCGACGAACTCGCCGCGACGTGTGCCGAACTCGGGCGCTGGGAGTTCCTGCTGTCGGCACCGCCGCTGCCCATCACCGGTGCCGTCGGATCCCCGATCAACCCCGTCGCCCTCCTCTAACCCGCCACGATCCAGAACAGAGAGGTTCTGACCATGACCGCAGTGAGCAAAGTCGCCATCGTCGGCAGCGGCATCGCCGGACTGGCCGCCGCCATCCAGCTGTCCAAGGCCGGTGTCCACGTGGACGTCTTCGAAGCCAAGCCCGAGCTGACCGCGCTGGGCTCGGGCATTTCGCTCCAGGGGAACGCCCTGCGCGTGTTCGACGCGCTCGGCGCGTGGGACGACATCCGCGCCGCCGGGTTCGCCTTCGAGGGCCTGACCCTCCGCGCGCCCGGCCCCGACGCTCCCGTCGTGGCCGAGCTGCCCGACGTGAAGACCGGCGGCCCGGATTACCCCGCCGGCATGGGGATGCCGCGGGCGGAGCTGGCCCGTATCCTCCTCGCTCACGCCGAGCGGGCGGGAGTGACGGTGCACTTCGGGGTGAGGGTGACGGCGCTCGAGCAGTCCGACGCATCCGTGGAGCTGTCCGTGGAGGGAGCGGACGCGAGGCGGTACGACCTCGTGATCGGCGCCGACGGGCTGAACTCCACGGTGCGCGAGCTGATCGGGATCGACGTGAAGCCGCAGCCGACGGGGATGGGCATCTGGCGGACCTTCGTCTCCCGCCCCGCCGAGGTGCAGCGCAGCGAGCTGTACTACGGCGGGCCGGTCTACATCGCCGGGTACACCCCCACCGGGGAGGATTCGATGTACGCGTTCCTCGTCGAGGAGGCGCAGGACCGGTCGCGCGTGAGCGACGAGGAGGCGACCCGCATCATGCTGGCCGAGTCGCGCGCCTACGGCGGGCCGTGGAACCACATCCGCGCCGACCTCGAGCGCGGGGCGCGGGCCCACTACACGTGGTTCACGCACCACATCGTCCCCGCTCCCTGGAACCGCGGGCGTGCCGTGATCATCGGCGACGCCGCGCACAGCTGCCCGCCCACGATCGCCCAGGGCGCCGCGCAGGGCTTGGAGGACGCGTTCGTGCTCACGCAGCTGCTCACCTCCCGCGACGAGCTGGACCAGGACCTGTGGGACGAGTTCCACGCGCGGCGGCTGCCGCGGGCGCAGGCGGTGGTCGACGCATCCGTCCAGCTCGGGCAGTGGCAGATCGACGGCGACCGCGATGCCGACGCCGGCGGGCTGATCTTCGGCATCGCCCAGAAGATGGCGCAGCCGGCATGACCGGCCCCGTGAGCGGTGCCCCTGGCACCGGCGTCACCGACGTGCACGCCCACCTCCTCCTCCCCTCGCTGCACGCCGAGGTCGAGCGTCGCGTCCCCGAGCTGGTCGCCGAGGCCGCCGCCCTGGAGCTGCGCCGACACGGCGCGGCCAGCCAGGCCGTGTCGGGGCCGATGGTCGGCGCCCGCATCCCGAAGCTGACCGACGTGACCGTGCGCCTGGCCGACATGGACGCGCAGGGCGTGGATCGGCAGTGGGTGAGCGCGTCGCCGAACCACTTCTATCCGTGGGCGCCCGAAGGGCTGGCCGTGTGGGTGGCCGGCGAGGCCAACCGGCTCATCGCCGAGCACGTCGCCGCGGCACCGGATCGCCTCGTCGGCCTGGGCCTCGTGCCGCTGCAGCACCCCGAGCGCATCGTCGAGTACCTCGACGATGCCGTGCTCGGCCGGGGCCTCGCGGGCGTGGAGATCTCCTCCTTCGCCGGCGACGTCGAGCTGTCCGACGAGAGGCTCGAGCCGTTCTGGGCGCGGGCTGCCGAACTCGGGATCGTCGTCTTCCTGCACCCGTTCGGGTGCAGCCTCGACGAACGACTCGACCGCTTCTACCTCGCCAACACGGTGGGCCAGCCCACCGAGAACGCCGTGGCCCTGTCGCACCTCATTTTCGCGGGCGTGCTGGACCGCCACCCCGGGCTCCAGCTCGTCGCCGCCCACGGCGGCGGCTATCTGCCCACGGTCATCGGCCGCTCCGACCACGCGTGGCGCGTGCGCCCGGACGCCCGCGGCTGCGCGCATCCGCCCTCGACCTACCTGCGCAAGCTGTGGTTCGACACCGTCGTGCACGACGACCGCACGCTGCGCGCGCTCATCGAGGTCGCCGGAGAGGATCGCGTCGTGCTGGGCAGCGACTACCCGTTCGACATGGGGCTGGACGATCCGGTCGCCACGATCCGCGCGGCGGGACTGCCCGAGGAGACCACGCGTCGCATCCTCGCCGGTAATGCCGCCGCACTGCTGGATGCCAGGAGGCACGCATGAGAATCGCCCGGTGGCGCGACGGCGCCGCGATCGCGGAAGGCTTCGTGGAGGCCGATCACGTCGTCCCGTTCGCCGACGGGGGGAGCGTCGCGAGCGTCCTCGCCGCGGGCCTGGATGCCGCGCACGAGCTGCACGCCCGGACCCTGCGCGACGCGCGCGGACGCCGACCGATGTCGGAGGTGCGCCTGCTGGCACCCGTGGCGCCCCCGTCGGTGCGCGACTTCGTGACCTTCGAGGAGCACGTGGAGGGCGTGAGCGCCGGTGTCGAGGGCAAGAGCAACGTCGCCGACGAGTGGTACGACGCCCCCACGTTCTACTTCACCAATCCGCACACCATCCTCGGCCCCGGCGAGCCGGTGCGCCCGCCGGCCACCGAACGGCTCGACTTCGAACTGGAGCTCGCCGCCGTCATCGGCGGCGTGCCCGGCTCCGACGGTGCGGACCTCGACCCCGAGGCGGCGGCGGCCCACATCTTCGGGTACACGATCATGAACGACTGGTCGGCGCGCGACCTGCAGGCCCGCGAGATGAAGGTGCGCCTGGGGCCGTGCAAGGGCAAGGACTTCGGCACGAGCCTCGGTCCGTGGATCGTGACCGCCGACGAGCTCGCCCCGCTCCTGGATGACGACGGCTACCTCGCGGTTCGCGCGGAGGTGCGCGTCAACGGCGAGCTCATCGGCGACGACCTCATGTCGAACATGGGCTGGCCCTTCCCCGAACTGGTCGCCTACGCATCCCGCAACTCCCGTGTCGTCCCCGGTGACGTGCTGGGCTCGGGCACGGTCGGAAACGGCGGATGCCTCGGCGAGCTGTGGGGCCGGAACGGCCGGCTTTCACCGCCGCCCCTGGCAGAGGGCGACGTGGTCGCCATGAGCATCGAGGGTGTCGGGGAACTCACCGCTGCCGTCGGGCCCGCCGTGGACGGCGGGCCGATCGCGGTCGCCCGTCCGCGCCCCAGGCGCCGTCACCGGGCCTGACGACCGGCGCTCACTCCTCCAGCACGACCTCTCTGCCGTCGACGACGTCGAGCCCTCCCGTGCGGAACGGTGCGGGCTGGAGGGCGTGATAGGTGGTGCCCTCGTCGAGGATGGACGCCGCCACGACCCGGAACCCGGTCGCGGGGTCGTCCGCGTCGAACAACCGCTTTCCTGCGCCCACGGCCACGGGGAACCGGATGAGCCGGTACTCATCCACAAGGCCGGCCCGATGCAGGGTGCGGGCGAGCTGCCAGCTGCCGTGCACCTGGAGCTCGCCGTCTCCGGCGGCCTTGAGGCGCTCCACCTCGGCCACCACGTCCCCCGGGAGGACGGTGGTGTTGTGCCACGCCGGGCCGGTCAGGGTCGAGCTGACGACGTACTTGGGCAGTGAGTTCAAAGCGATGCCGACCGGGTTGTCGGGGTCGTCGACCTGGCTCCAGTACGGGTGCATCATGTCGTAGGTCGAGCGGCCCAGCAGAAGAGCATCCGCGCGCGCGAACCAGTCGCTGACGACCTGCCCCCAGCGGGGCTGAGCGGCGAAGGGTGCGATCCAGCCGCCGCGGTCGAAGCCGTCGCTGCGGTCCTCCTCGGCACCGCCCGGACCCTGCATGACGCCGTCGAAACTCAGGAACTCATGGATGACGAGTCTCATGGTGATGGTTCTCCTCTTCTGACGTGGCGGCCCGAAGACGGCCTCCGTCCACGATGCCGTCCGATCCGCCGCGTGTCATCGACCCGCGTCGACTCCTGCGTCGCCCTGCGTCGACAATCGTCCGTCTTCTCTTGCCCGAGGGTCGGCCGATGATTACGTTCAACCGATCGGTTGTACACCGATGGGTTGAATGAAGGGAGGAGGCGTGGCCTCGGACGAACTGAGCCGGACGTTCGGCGCACTGGCCGACCCCACCCGCCGGCGGCTTCTCGGGCACCTGCTCGAGGGGCCGGCGACGGTCACTGCGCTCGCAGAGCCGATCGCACTCACCCTCGCGGCGGTGTCGAAGCATCTTCGCGTGCTGGAAGAAGCGGGGCTGGTCAGGCGCGAACGCAACGGGCAGTACCGCCCGGTTCTGCTGGACGTGCGTCCGTTGCAGGCGGTGTCGCAGTGGCTCCGTGACTACGAGGCCTTCTTCCAGCGCAGCTTCGACGCGCTGGAGGAGCACCTCGCCACGGGCGCGCGCATCCCGCCCCCTCCCGACCCACACGACAAGGAAAGAAGGAGATCATGACGAACGACACGCTCATCATCACCCGCCGGTTCGCGGCACCCACCGAAGACGTCTTCGACGCCTGGATCACACCGACCCGGTTCGCGCAGTGGTTCGGCGGGGCCGACGCCCACGTGCCGGTGGAGGAGCTGAGCCTGGATCCACGGGTCGGTGGCCGGTGGAGCGCCACGATGCACCTCCCCGAGGGGATGATCCTCACGTGGGGCGGTGAATACGTCGAAGTGACGCGGCCGCGGCGGCTCGCCTTCACGATGAGTGACGAGCCCGGTCAGCCGGCCGGCGATCCGATCACGGTCGACTTTGTCGAAACCGATGGCATGACGGAGATGACCCTGCGGCAGGCCGGTACCGGCGGCTTCACCGAGGCGGAGTTAGAGATGACCCTCGCGGGATACCGCGAGTACTTCAACGCCCTCGAGCGCGAACTGATCACAGTCCACTGAAACGTGCGCCGGCACTGATCGCCCCGCACTCACGGGTGCGGGGCGATCAGCACCTCCGTGCGCCTGCACGACAAGGAGTGTCATGAAAGCAACCACACGCGAGTGGATCGGGCTCGCCGTCCTCGGCCTGCCCACCCTCCTGATCTCCATCGACGTCGGCGTCCTCTATCTGGCGCTGCCATCGATCACCGAATCGCTCGGCGCGAACACCATCGAGCAGCTGTGGATTCTCGACGTCTACTCGTTCCTGCTGGCGGGCTTCCTGCTCACGATGGGGAATGTGGGCGACCGCATCGGGCGGCGAAGACTGCTCCTCATCGGCTCGGCCGCGTTCGCCGTCGCCTCGCTGTGGGCCGCCTTCGCCTCGACGCCCGGTGAGCTGATCGCCGCCCGCGCAGGCCTCGGCGTCGCCGCGGCGACGCTTGCGCCATCCACCATGGCGCTGCTGCGGAACATGTTCCATGACCCGCAGCAGCTGGCCACCGCCATCGGAGTGTGGTTCGCGTGCTTCATGGGCGGCGTCGTGGTCGGCCCGCTCATCGGCGGGATGCTGCTGGAGTGGCTGTGGTGGGGATCGGTCTTCCTCCTCGCCGTCCCGGTGATGGTGGTCCTTCTCATCCTCGGGCCGCTTCTGCTCCCGGAGTACCGCGTCCCGCACCCGGGACCGATCGACGGTGCGAGTGTGGCGCTGTCGTTGGCGACCGTGCTGCCGGTGGTCTGGGCGGTCAAAGAGGTGGCGCGGGATGGATCGGTCACATGGACACCCCTCGTGGCCGCGATGGTGGGACTGGTTGCCGGCGCCGTGTTCGTGCGGCGGCAGCGGAATCTGGCCACGCCGCTGCTGGACCTGTCGATGTTCCGCACCCGGGTGTTCAGCGGGTCGTTGGTGATCGTCCTCGTGACCGGCGTCGCCATGGCCGGTCTGTCTCTGGTCGCCGCCGTGTATCTGCAGTCCGTTCTCGGCCTGTCGCCGCTGGCGGCCGGTGCACTGCTCATCCCGCAGAGCGTGGCGATGCTGGCTGGCTTCCAGATCGCGCCGGCGCTTTCTCGTCGCCTCCCGCTCATCGCGGTCGCCGTCATCGGCTTGTCGCTGGCGTCGGCGGGATTCCTCGTGGTGGCCGTGCTCCCCGTGATGCCCGGCTCAGGCGTCCTCGTCGTCGGCCTGTGCGTGGCGAGCTTCGGTGCATCCTTCCCGATGGCCGTGCTCAGTGCGGTCATGCTGGGCTCGGTCGAGCCGGCCAGGGCGGGGGCAGCCGCAGCGGTGAACGAAGCCAGCGGGGAACTCGGGGTGGCGATGGGCGTCGCGCTGCTCGGCAGCCTTGCCGCCGGCGTGTACGCCGTGACGCTTGCGGCTCTGCAGCCAGAGGCCTCCTCGCTCGCCTTGGCGTCGCTGGAGAGCGCGGTGCGCGGCGAGGATGCAGTCGTGGCCAGCGCTGCCCGAGAGGCGTACACGGTCGCCGTCTCCGCGGTGGGGTTGGCGGGCGCGGTCATCTTCACGGCGCTCGCCGGTGCCGCCGGTCCGCTGCTGCGACGCGGCACCGCACCCGAGGGCGCGGCGGAGGATGCTGACGCCGCGCACCATGCGTGAGCGGGCGGGCGGATCCCACGGTCACGTACGCGGGGCACCGAGCAGATCCTCCGCCACGACATCCCAGTCGGTTCCGCCCGGCCAGCGGGCCATCGCACGCGCGGACGCATCCCTCACCAGCGCGGCCGCGGCCGGGTCGATCCCCGCGTCGCGGCTGGTCTGGACGATGCGGTCGAGGAAGGCGAGACACATGTCCAGGCGCGCCTGGCCGCTGTCGTAGCGTCGCCGCACGACGGCGTCGGTGAGGTCGGCGAGCGACTCGCCGACGGTCGCCACGGCCGATCGCGCATAGGGGAGGAACCGGCCGGGATCGATGCCGAATGTGCCGGCGAGGGCGGTGGCGTGCAGGTGCGTGTAGATGCCGACGAAAGAGAGGTCGAGTATCGCCAGATCCAGCGCCGCGGGAACGGCGTGGTCGTCGCCGAGGACGTCGCTGGTGCCGCCCAGGGCGGCCATCACCGGCGCGAGGGCACCCCGGTCTTCGGATGCACCGGCGTAGAGCACGGCACAGTCCGCCGTGCCGACCAGTGGCGTGGGCACCATGACGGCTCCGGTGACGTAGCGGATGCCCCGGCCGGCCGCATCCCGTGCCGACGCCACGGTGTCTTCGGGTGTTCCGCTGGAGACGTTCAGCACGACGCGGTCGCCCGCCGCCGGTGCGATCTCGGCCAGGAGCGCACCGCTGGCCGCATGGTCGCGGACGCACACGATGACGATGCCGGCCGCCGCGACCGCCTCCACGGGTGTGTCCGCGACCGCGACGTCGCCGGGCAGGCCCAGCTCCGGCGCGGTGCGACGCGTCCGGTTCCACGCGACGACCTGATGCCCTGCCGCGGCCGAGGCGCGTGCGATGGCCGCACCCATCGGTCCCAGGCCGAGCACCGCGATGACTGGCGGTATTCCGTTGGTGTTCATCCCCCGATCGTCTGTCGCCGCTGCGGCCGCGTCCAGTACGCACATATAAGTAAGGAATGCGCAGGGGAGAGAGGTCGGGATGAGCGCCCCAGACGATCAGTGCGGAGTGAACGTCGTCCTCGCCCTCGTCGGCTCGAAGTGGAAGCCGACGATCCTGTGGCGCCTCGCCGAGGGCGACCACCGGTTCGCCGAGCTGCGCCGCTCGGTGGGCGCCGTCTCGGAGAAGGTGCTCACCGAACAGCTCCGTGAGTTGGAGCGGGATGGGCTCGTCTCGCGCACCGAGTACGATGGCTTCCCGCGCCGGGTGGAGTACCGGCTCACCGGTGCCGGCCGAGAACTCGACGCGATGCTCGAGCCCGTGGGCGAGTGGGGGCACCGTTTCGCGGCGTCGCCACAGCCGCAGGCCGCGGGAGCCGGCGGCGCATGAGCGCGCCCGCCGGCGACCTGTCGCTGCCCCGCGTCGACGTGAACTCCGTACGCGTGGCCGCGTCGGCCGAACGCGTGTGGGACACGCTCATCGAGAGCATCCCCGCCGGGCTGGCGTTCCCCTCGCCGTTCCTCCGCCTCATCGGCGCGGATCCCGCCGCCCCTGCGGGGGCCCTCCCCGAAGCCGGGGCCGCCATCCCCGGCTTCGCCGTCGCCGACGTGCTGCCTCGGCGACGCCTCACCCTCGTCGGTCGCCACCACTTCTCGCGGTACGAGCTGCTGTTCACGGTCGAACGGGCACCTCTCGGCGCGATGCTCTCCGCGTACACGAGGGCCGAGTTCCCTGGACTCCTGGGATGGGGCTACCGGCTCCTGGTGATCCGCTCAGGCGCGCATCGGGTCATCACGCGGCGCTTCCTCCGAGGGATCGCCCGCAGGGCCGTCCGCGCGCCTCGGGCCTGACGCTCGGGCGGCCGAACGGCGCTGCGTGGTCAGATCGCGAAGCAGAAGACGAACGTCGCCACGCAGATGGCGAGCATCCCCAGCGCGTTCAGGTAGAAGTCCCGCCCGAGATAGCGTGCGCGGATGTGCATGGTCGCTGCGACGAGGAAGTAGAGCACCAGTGCGCCGGAGGTGACAGCCCCGAGGTAGGGGATCCAGATCCCGGCGATGAGGCCCGCGGCGGCGGCGAACTTGATCGGCGGCATCAGCCACCAGTACCGGCGCGGCCACTTCACGCCTTCGAAGCAGCGGGCGATGAAGCCGGCCGGTCGGAGGCACAGGAGGCCATCGACCAGTTGGATCGCGGCCAGCACGATGACCGGCCACACCGGATCAGGCAGAGACCACATGACAGTCCTTCCGTCGAGTTGCCCTACCATACCGTATGGTACGGAGCGGCGACAGGGCAGACGCGGTCTCGGTCGATGCGCCGTCCCCGCCGCATCCGCCGTCACCCCTGGGGAGCAGGGCCCGGTGCGTCGGGAACGAGCGGCAGCAGCAACTCGAACACGCCCTGAAGCTCTTCCGCGCCGACCGGCGGCATCGCCATGGCCCCGCCGACTGCGACCAGGTACGGCAGCAGCGCGGCGGCGTGCGCCTGCGCATCGCTGTGCACCAGCGGACGCCACACGCTCTGCAGTGCGCGGACGCGTGCCTCGTCGACGCGCGCCTGAACGGTGCGCGCCTCCGCATCGGTGGTCGCCCAGGCGCGCACCGCGACTTCCAGCTGCGGGCGATACAGGCCCGCATCGTGCGGTTGGATGAGCGCGGTGAGCCGCGCGAGGATCTCGCGCGGCCCGGCGTCGGCGTCCGAGTCGCCCTGTCCGGCGATGGCATCGTCCAGTGCGTCGATGCACAGGTGCTCGAAGCACTCGAGCACGGCACGCTTGTAGGCCTCGGCGCCATCGAAGTGGTGGTGGAACGAGCCCTTCGACAACCCGATGCGCGCCGCGACCCGATCGATGCGCAGCCCCGCGGCGCCTTCCTCTGCGAGGACGCGCAGGCCCTCGTCCAACCAGCGATCCCGTGCAGCGCTCATCGGCTGACCGTACCATCCGGTACGGCACGGAGGAGCCGTATGGCCGCCGGACGTTCATCCACTGCCAACCTCGGCCGGGTCGACACCGGACGCTATCGCAGCGCATGAGTGCGCGGTTAGCATGCCCGCCATGACACGACCCGACCGCCCGCACGGCGTGGGCGCCGCGACCGCGACCGCGACGCCGAGGGTCACCGCCTTCGGTTGGACTCCGCTGATGCAGGCGGCGTGGAATTCCGTCCGCGCCGAGGAGGAGGAGGCCATCTTCCACCACAGCGTCCGGGTCTACCTCCTCGCGCTGGCACAGGCCCCCGAGATCGGCGCGCGCCCGGACCCCGAGGCCCTGTTCCTGGCCTGCATCTTCCACGACTACGGAACCGCCCCCGACGAACCGGGTCCGGAGCGGTTCGAGGTCGAGGGAGCGGATGCCGCAGCCCGGTTCCTCACGGAGGCCGGCTGGGACGCCGCGCGCATCGACGAGGTGTGGCAGGCCATCGCCCTGCACACCACGCCCGGCATCGCCGAACGGAGGGGACCGATCCCCCTTCTCACGCGGCTGGGCGTGCGGGCCGACTTCGGCGGAGGCACCGTCTCTCCGGCGATCAGGCGCGACGTCGAACACGAGTATCCGCGCCTGGAGATCGAGCGCGTGCTGGCCGACGCCGTCGTGCGCCAGGCCTTGGACCGACCGGAGAAGGCACCCTCCGGCTCGTGGGCCGGGGCGATGAGAGCGGCCTTCCTGGCCGATCCCACTCGCCCCGGCCTGAACCCTGCCTTCTGACCGGCCCGCACCCATGGACATCCCCGGCGCCGCGCTCCTGTGCGTCCTCGCGGTCCTCGGCGCCGGCCTGCAGCGGATCTCCGGCATGGGATTCGCCCTGACCGTGGCCCCCTTCGCTGTCGTCGTGGCAGGACCGGGGGGCGGAATCGCCGTCGTCAACGCGTGCTCGGCCCTGTTGGCGGCGGTGCTCACGGTGCACCTGCGGCAGAGCATCGACCTGCGCCGGGCGGCGGTGCTCACGTGCTTCGGGATCGTGGGCGTCGGTGCCGGGGCCCTGATGGCACGCGTCGTCCCGGGCGCGTGGCTAGAGATCGTCATCGGCGTGCTGGTGATCGCGTCGATCCTGCTGGTCAGCCGTCCCCGGCTGCCGGGGGCGCGAACCCGCGGCGGCGGAACGGTCGACGCGGGCCTTGCCAGCGGCTTCATGAGCGTGACCGCCGGGATCAGCGGTCCGCCGCTGGCGCTCTACGCCGTCGCCACTGGGTGGGAGCCGCAGCGCTTCGCCGCGACCGTTCAGCCCGTCTTCCTCGTGCTGGGCGCGACGTCGTTCGCCACGAAGGTGCTCGTTCCCCGCGGCGCTCTGGACGGATCGGTGAACGGGATGCTGCTGGCAGCCGTCGCCGCCGCCGCCCTGTGCGGCGCCGCCCTGGCCGGGACGCTGGCGCGCATCATCCGCGCCGCCGTGGCCCGCCGCATCCTGCTCCTCGTGAGTGCCGTGGGTGGCCTGCTGGTGCTCGGGCGCGGCGCTGGGGACCTGCTGTCCTGAGGCCCGGAGACGTCCCTCGGAGCGGTTGCCCCGTCACGCCGGCGCACGTCGGGAGGCGGCGAGCCAGGCCGCCAAGCCCAGCAGGATCGCTCCGCAGACGCGTTCGATCCACACCGCCCCGCGCCGCTTGAGCAGACGGATCGCCTGCGCGCCGAGAAGCGCGTAGCCGAGCATGATGGCGAAATCGAGCGCGCAGAACACGATCCCGATGAGCACGTACTGCCCGAGCGGGGGCGCGGTGGGAATGATGAACTGCGGCAGCAGCGCGCCGACGAACAGGTAGCCCTTGGGATTGGTCACCGCGACGAGGAAGCTCTTGAGGAAGAGCGCGTGCCGCGAACCGCGCGGATCGGCAGCCGGGTCGCCGTGGAGGAGGCTGCCTCGAGCGATCAGCATGCGGAAGCCGAGGAAGACGAGGTATGCGACGCCGATCCACTTCACGATCGAGAACGCGGTCTCGCTCGCGAGCAGGAGCGCTCCGAGCCCCACCCCGACCGCGACGACGAGGACGACGTCCGAGGCCACGGCCCCCAGCATCCCGAACATCGCACGGCGCGTGCCGTAACGCGAGCCGTTGGCCAGGGCCAGCAGGACCGTGGGTCCGGGGATGGCGATGGCCACCGTCGCCGCGACCACGAACGCGAGGAGAGTCGGGGCGTTCATGTGCACCGGCCTACCAGGCCGGGCCGCTCGCTGTCCACCGTCCGGTCCTCCTCAGTGCGTGGCATGACCGCCGGAGCCGACCCTGCCGCCGTCGCGGCTGGGCTCTCCGCGGGTCACGATGAACTGCGACATGAGCCCCTCGTCCTCGTGGAGGAGGAGGTGGCAGTGGATCATGTACGGATGCTCGTCGTCGGCGTAGTCCTCGAACCGCATGATGATGCGGTACTGCCGGCGCGGCTCCAGGTAGATCGTGTCCTTCCAGCCGAGCAGCTCGGGCGGGGGCGGCGCGCCGTCGATGTCGAGCACCTGGAACTGCACGTCGTGCACGTGCCAGTTGTGCGGGAACAGGTCGCGGTTGGTGACCTCCCACACCTCGGTCGAGTCGACCTGCATCACCTCGTCGATGCGGTTCATGTCCATGCGCCGGCCGTTGATCTCGCGGTTCTGCACCTCGAAGCTGCGCTCGGTGTCCGCGTCGGCGGCGTCCAGTCGGGGGATGTCGGCGAACCGGTCGGCCAGCGGCGGCGATGCGGCGAGGGTCGGCGCCGCGCGCACGCGGAGGACATCGAACGTGTCCTCGCCGCCGTACGCGGAGGGCAGGACGACATCGCCCAGATCCGGCGGGAACGACTGGAGCATCGCCTCGGTGCCCGCCTCCACCGACACGACGATCTCCGCGCGCTCGCCGGGGGAGAGGCGGACGTGGTCGGTCTCGGAGGGGGCCTCCAGCAGCCCGCCGTCCGTGGCGACGAGGGCGAAGGGGCGGCGGTCTTCGAATCCGAAGTCGTACGTGCGGGCGCTCGATCCGTTCAGCAGCCGTAGCCGCACCCGCTCGGTGGTGGCGTCCAGGACGGCGCCCCAGGCCCCGTTGGTGAGGACGACGTCGCCGAGCAGACCCACTTCGTTCCCCTGCGCGTCGAGCTGGAACTGCCCGTCGTCGAGGAACTTCTTGTCCTGGACGATGACGGGGATGTCGTCGACGCCGTACTCGGAGGGCAGGCCGAAGTCCTGCTCCTCCGCGCTGTCGATGAGGAACATGCCCGCCAGCCCGCGCACCACGTGGTCCTCCGTACTGCCGTGGGGATGCGGGTGGTACCAGAGCGTCGCCGCCTCCTGATCGATGCGCCACGTCGGACGCCACTGAGCGCCCGGCTCCACCATCTGGTGCGGGCCGCCGTCCATCGCCGGTGGCAGGTGCATGCCGTGCCAGTGCACCGTGGTGGCCTCGGGAAGGTCGTTCTGCACCTCCACGGCCACCTCCTCGCCCTGCTGCGCCCGCAGGGTGGGTCCGAGGAAATCGTCGTTGAACCCCCACGTCGGAGTGGTGCGGTCATCGCGCAGGAGCTGCTGCGACCCCTCCTGGGCCGTCAGGGAGAACACGCGCACGCCGTCGACGACCTCGGATTCGGCCAGTGGGGGGATGGGCAGTGCCGTCTCGAACGACGGCGGCCCGTCCGGCACGAACGCGGGGCCGCTGGAGGGGAAGGAGGGGAGGACCGAGCACGCGGTGACCGTCGCCACAGCGGTGAGCACGGTCGCACCCGCCAGCAGCGCCAGGCCGAGGAGGCTGCGGCGGCGACGGGAAGCGGAGCGGGCAGGGCGGGTTCTCATGCGGCCACCGTAGGAACGCCCGCACGGCGGCGCGTCCGGGGAGGATCGACATGTGGCGTCGCCCGGCGTCTACATCCGCTCCCGCAGGGATGCGACGTAGCTCGAGGGCATGCCGACCTCCCGGAGGTAGCGTGCCGAGGCGGTGATGTCGCGTCGCTGGTACGGCGAGTCCAGCCGCCCGTCGTACCAATGCCGTGCCAGCCGCCACAGCGTGGGGATGTCCACGACGGTCTCGACCGGTACGCCCGATCTCGCGCTCCAGCTGTCCACGCACGCCGCCCCGCAGAAGGCGCGCTGCAGGCTGCAGGTGCGGATGACGTCGTCCCACGCCCTTGCGGCGGGGACGGGGAAGGCAACCGCCTGATCCCCCGGCGGAGGTGCCTGCCGGTCGACGACCCACGCGTGTGCCGTGCCGCAGGCCGGGCACACGGTGGCCACCAGCGCGCGCGGCTCGCGGTCGACGAGCTGGGGGATCGCGAACGCGTCCCACGCGCAGCCGCCCCACCACAGCGTGTGCGCACCCTTCACGGAGAAGCCGAAGTCGCGCGACGCGAACGGGTGCGCCAGGACGATGCGGCCTCGTTCCCGGACGATGTGGTGGGCGTTCTCGAGCACGCGGAGCCCTTCTTCCCGCCACTGTGCGGAGCGGCCGGTCGACGTGCGGAGCTCGTCGTCGTCCGGTGGGCGACCACGGGCGGCGAACGAGTCGTACACGGTGCGACGCAGCGCTTCGTGCTCGGGGCTCAGGGACACGGCTCCTCCTCGTGCCCGGCACCCTAGCGGCGGGGGCGCGGCCGGCGCCACGCCGTGGAGCGACACGTGCCATCGGCGGCCGTCGACATCGGGCCGCTGAGGTGTCGACCGCCGACGACTTCGGGCGGGGGCGGCGCGACGCTATCGTGTGCGCATTCCGCCGCACCCGGCGACGGAGGTCATGAGGGGAACGTCCGTGTCGTCACCGCTGCGCCCTCTCCGCGCCGTCGTGGCGGGCGCCGGCATCGCCGGCCTCGCCGCCGCGAATGCGCTCGTCGCCGACGGGTGGGAGGTCGAGGTGCTCGATCGCGCCCCCGCGCTTCCGCGCGGCGGGACGGCCCTGGGGATGTGGCCCGCCGCCATGGCGGTGCTGGACGGGCTGGGCGTCGGTGATCCGGTACGCAGTCATGCCGTCCAGGTGCGGGGTGGAGCGATCCTCGCGCCCGACGGGGCGACCATCGGACGCATCCCCGCCAGCCGGAGCGCGCACCTCGTCTCGCGCGCGCGGCTGCTGGAGACGCTGCACGACGCGCTGCCGGCGGGGACGGTGCGGTGGTCCAGGCCCGTGGAAGCCGGTGAGCACTTCCCCGGCGCCGATCTCGTGGTCGCCGCGGACGGCATCCACAGCCGGCTGAGATCCGGGCGCTGGGCGGATGCGGCGGCCCGGCCGCTGGGTACCGTCGCGTTCCGCGGAGTCGTGCCGGGGCACGTCGACACGGTGACCGAGACATGGGGACGAGGCGCGATGTTCGGCATCACGCCGTCCAGCGACGCGATGGTGAACTGGTTCGCGTGCCTGCACCCCGACCTCGTCGACCCGGGGGCATCGAGCCCGACGGCGCTGCTTCGGACGGTCTTCGCATCGTGGCACGGGTCGATCGCGCGTGTCCTGTCCGCCATGGCCGACGACGCGGTCGACCGCCGCGACCTGTTCGATGTGCACGTGCCGGGACGGTTCGTGCGGGGAAACCTCGCCCTCGTCGGCGACGCCGCCCACGCGATGGCACCGAACCTCGGCCGCGGCGCGTGCGAATCGCTTCTGGACGTGTGGGCGCTGTCCCGGAGCATCGCCGCGGACGGCGTGGAGGCGGGGTTGCGGCGCTACGACCGGATGCGCCGCCGCCGCGTGCAGCGGATCGTGACGGCAGCGCGGCTGGTCAACCGCGTCGCCACGACGCAGCGGCTGCTGCCCGCGCGCACTCGCGCGGCCCGCCTGCTGCTGGCATGACGCTGATCCACCCCGTCCTCCGCCGCGGGCCTCGCGGCGGATGTCGCCCGGGGACGACACACGAGCGCCCCCGATCGCCCTACGATCGCAGCATGTCGCGCACCGCCGTCGACGTGCAGGACGCGGCCGCCCAGCCGGCGCCGTGGGTGCTCGACGTGCTCCTGGCAGCGGCGGTGACCCTCACGATCTCCCTCATCATCGCGTCGAACGCCGGGGGAGGCGCGTCCACGGGCTGGGCGTACCTGTGGGCGATCGGTCTGGGTGCCGTCCTGCTCCTGCGGCGGCAGCATCCCGTGCTGGTGGTCGTGGTCTCGGTGGTGGGGGTGCTGGCCTATCACGCGGCCGGGAACACCCCCATCGGGGTGGCGGTCCCCATCGCCGCGGCGGTCTTCTCCGCCGCGAGTCTCGGCTGGACGTGGGTGTCGGCCGCCGGGTCGGCGGCCATCCTCGTCGTCTCCGTGGGCTACCGGCTAGCGGAGGGGCAGGATCCCGCTTTCGTGGTGCTCTACGAGCTGCCGCGGGAGGCCATCCTGCTGGCCGGGGCGATCGCGTTCGGCTACAGCGTGCGCTCTCGGCGCCTGCTGCGGCGGCAGGCGGAGGAGATCGCACGGCTCACCGCGGAGCGCTACGCGCGCGCCGCCGACCAGCGCGTGATGGCCGAACGCCTCGCGCTCGCGCGCGATCTGCACGACACGGTCGGGCATTCGCTCACCGTCATCGGTCTGCACACGCAGGTCGCGCAGGAGGCGCTCCCCGCTGACGAGAGAGCGGTCGCGCGCGCCCTGCGGACGATCTCCGACACCACGGCCGACACGTTCGCCGACCTGCGCAGGACCGTCGCCGGCCTGCGCAGCGACGAACCCGCCGCGCGCTCGCCCCGCGCCCTCTCCGATCTGGAGACGGCGATCGCCCCGGCCCGGCAGGCGGGCCTGGAGGTGTCGGTGGCCGTGTCGGTGCCGACGAAGCTCGCGCCGGTCGTGGAGACGGCGATCTACCGCGTCGTGCAGGAGTCCATCACCAACGTCGTGCGCCATGCCGATGCGAGAGGAGTGGCCGTGGACATCCATGAAGAAGAAGAGGGACCCTCGGTGTCGGTCGCCGTCGTCGACGACGGCCGCGGGGAGCCCGGCGTTGCCGGCGCGCCGGGCAACGGCATCATCGGGATGCGCGAGCGGGTCGCCCTGCTGGGCGGGACGTTCACCGCGGGCCCGGAGGATTCCGGCTTCGCCGTCCGTGCGCGCATCCCGCTGGAGGTGACATCGTGACCTCGGTCGTGCTGGTCGATGACCAGGACCTGGTGCGCGCGGGGTTGCGAGCGCTGCTGACGCGGGATACCGGCATCGAGGTCGTGGCCGAGGCGGGCGACGGGCGGTCGGGCATCGAGGCGTCCGTGAGATACCGCCCCGACGTGGTCCTGATGGACCTGCGGATGCCGCGCATGGACGGCATCGCCGCCACCCGGGCGATCCGGGGCGACGAGCGCCTGGCCAGGACCCGCGTGGTCGTGCTCACGACCTTCGACGACGACGCCGACATCGTCGAGGCCATCAGGGCCGGGGCCAGCGGGTACCTGCTGAAGAACGCGCCCGCCGACGACCTGCGTGACGCCGTCGAGCGGGCGGGACGGGGGGAGTGGCTGCTGTCGCCCTCGGTGACGCAGCGCGTGATGAAGCTCGTCGCCGCGGGGCAGGCCGCCCCCAGCCCCGATCCACGGCTGGCGTTCCTCAGCGCGCGCGAGATCGACGTGCTCACGCGCATCGGGCACGGCGACACGAACGAGGAGATCGCCGCCGTGCTGCACCTGAGCCCGGCCACCGCACGCACCTACGTCAGCCGCATCCTCGCCAAGATGGGCGCGCGCGACCGGCCGGAGCTCGTCGTGATCGCCCATCGCTCGGGCCTCGTCCTCGACTAGAGCACGGCGGCTGCGGCGGAGCTGTCAGTGCGACGCCGGCCGCCGCAGGAACCAGCACGGGACGCCCAGGACGTTCTCCTCCGCCACCACGACGTAGCCGAATCCGGTGTAGAACGGCACCGCTTCCGGGCGGTCGGTCTCGAGGTAGCCCACCGCACCGACGGCGTCGAGGGCGGCGGTGTGCCGGAGCAGCAGGAGCGTTCCCAGGCCCTGCCGGCGCATGCCGGCGTCGACGGCGACCGGCCCGAGGTGCACGTGCGCCTCCTCCAGGTCATGTCCGGCCCAGGCCGACTGCCAGGCCACCAGGCGGGAGGCGGCCCGCGGCCCCATCCGCATCGCGGTGAGCGTCAGCCGCGCGCGCTCGCCGCCCGCCGGCCGGCATGATCCGGGCGGCGCCCATCCCGCGACGGCGACCAGATCGTCTCCGCGGAATGCTCCCTCCATCCGGAGCCGGCTCCGCGAGAGCATCGTCCGCATGATCGCGGCATGACGGCGCTCTCGCGCGCGCTCGCTGTTCCCGTAGACGACGCGATGGATGGGGTTGTCGGACATGCCGACACCGAGCAGCTCGGCGGCGCGGTCGGCGTCGCGTGGAACGAGCTCGCGAACCACGAGATAACGGTGCAACGCGGTCATGAGCCACCTCCGGGTGTCTGTGAGTTCTCGATTGTGGACAGCCGCGTGCGGGGGCACGGCCTGCCGGCGGCGACGGATGCGACGACGCCGGGCGAGGGCGGAGTCGTCCGGCGGCGACCTCCGCTGTCGCCGGAGGCTGCTATCGCGCCCGCCGGACCCGGGAGACATCCGGGATGTCGAGCGAAAGCGACTCCGGAACGCGCCTCCGGGCTGGTGACCGGGGGAGCGCGGCCTCCTACCGTGGCGCCATGCTCGATTCATCCCACACCGGTGCTCAACCGCCCCGCCGTGCCCCCCGCCCTCTCAGCTGGCTCGCCGTGCTCGGATTCGGCGCCCTCGCCCTCCTGTGGCCGCTGCTGCGGATCCTCGGCCTGGAATCGGCGCTGGGCGACCCGGTCGCCGGCATCCTCACCGCCGTGATCGTCCTGGCGGCGTGGATCCTCGGTGCCGGCTTCGGCGACGTCCCCCGTCCGGTGGCGACCCTGGCACTCTCCGGCGTCGTCTTCGCCGTGCTGCTCCTGCTCACGTCGCTCCTGCTCGGCCTGTGGCGCGGGGCCGGTGTCGCCCCGTTGGTCTTCGGCGTGGTCGTCGAAGCCGGCCTGTGGGGAGGGCTCGGCGCCCTCGCCGGACTCGCCGCCGCCGGCATCCAGCGGGTCCGGCGGCGCGGCGGTGCCCACCCGGCTTCCCCGCCGTCGCGGCGATGACGGGGCTGTCGTCCGAATGCGATGGTCGTTGTCGCCCGCGGCAGGGCGAGGGGCACCATCGGTTCCTCCTACCGTGACGCCATGACCCAGAACCCGCAGACCTCGCCCCCGGCCACGCGACGCAGCCCCTTCGGGATGCCGGTGCTCGCGCTCTTCGGCCTCGCCGCCCTCGCCCTCCCCCGGGTGATCCTCCACGACCTCCGCCTCATCGATCCCGGTGGCGTGCTCACGTGGATCCTCGCGATCGGGCCGATGATCGTCTGGATCGTCGTCGCCGTCGTCCGCCGGGTACCGAACCCGTTCCTGACGCTCCTGCTGGTGGGAGCCATCTACGGCGCGCTCTCGGTGATCATCCACCAGCTGCTGTGGGTGAACGCGTTCGCCGGGGATGTCCCCAGTGCCGGCGGGCCGGCCGGATCCGTCGTCGCCCGCGTGGCGGCCGTTCCCAGCGGCCTGATCACCGGCGCCGTCGTGGGCGCGATCACCGGGCTCATCGCGTGGGGCATCAGCGCGATCACCCGCAGCCGCGGGCGCTCCTGACAGCTCGGCTCAGCGGCTGCGCATTCCCCCTCGTCAGCCGCTGAGCCGGGCGCGCAGGGCCGCCAGCTCGGCGTCGGTGAGTCCGCCCTGCTGCAGGTAGGCGGCCGATCCGCCGCGCGCATCCACCCACGCCAGAGCCTTCTCGATCGCCTCGACCGGCGTGCCGGCGACCAGCTCACGGATCTGATCGGTCACGGGGACGCCGAGCGTCTGGACCATCGCGAACATCCGCTGTGCCCACGGCCCGTCCAGATGCTCCTGCGACGCGTGGTAATCGGCGACGACGGCCGCGCGCTCGACGCCGACGGCGTCCAGGATCAGCGCCGTTGCGATGCCGGTGCGGTCTTTGCCGGCCGTGCAGTGCACGAGCACCGCCGTGGGCGGGTCGACGGTGGCCGCGCTCACCACGCGCGCGAGTTCCGCGAACGTCGCGGCGCCGTGCTCGAGCATCTCGACGTACACGTCTCCGAGCGGCGGGATGAGCGCGAGCGCGGCCTCCGCGGTCGCCGCCAGCACTGCCGGGTCGGTGCCCGCCGCCACGGCCTCGGCCCCCTGCTGGGCGAGTCCGACCAGTGCCCCCTCGGTGACCGGCAGCTCGACGACCCGGAACGGCCGCGAGGCGGGGAGACGATCGGGCGCGAGCTCCCGTTCCAACGCCGTGCGCAGGTCGACGACGACGCCGATGTCCGTGGCCGCCAGCACCTCCAGCCCCGCCGGGGTCAGGTCGCTCAGCGCGTCCGAGCGGTAGAGCACGCCGAAGGGGGTCGCGCCCCCGCCGGCCAGCGGCATCCCGCCGGTGTCCCGGAAATTGAAGGTCCCCGCAAGCTCGCTGGTCATCGCGTCAGCCTAACGACCGCACCTGTGGGGGTCCCTGTCGGGCCGGGCTCAGGAAACGGCGAGGAGAATGGTGGGGGCGGCCGATGGGCGGTCGCCGTCAAGGAGATCCTGCATGCCCCAGGCCGGCGTCTCGCAGCCCGCTTCCGCGCGACACTCACTGAGCCTCGTCCCCCAGGGGACAGAGCCCTCGCTCGCGGCCGACACGTTCAAAGCGGCGTTCCGCACCCACCCCGCCGGGGTGGCCGTCGTGACGGCGGATCCCGGCGGGCGACCCGTCGCGATGACCGTCAGCTCGCTGGCTTCGGTGAGCACCGAGCCGCCGCTGCTGGTCTTCTCCGCCTCCGTGCTCTCCTCCAGCACGCCCGTGCTCGAAGACGCCGAGACGCTCGTCGTGCACCTGCTGACCGACGAGCAGCTGTGGCTGGCCAAGCTGGGCGCCGACAAGGGCGCCGACCGCTTCGCCGACGCATCCGCGTGGCAGCGACTGCCCACCGGTGAGCCGCTGTACCCATCCGCCTTCGCGTGGATCCGGGGACGCGTGGCGCACCGCCTCGAGGCGGGCAACTCCATCCTCTACGTCGTGCACGCCATCGAAGCGAGCGTGCCGGCGGATGCGGACCAGGCGGGTGACCCGCATCCGCTCGTCTACCACGACCGCACGTGGCACCGCCTGGGGCCGTGGTCCACGATCTGACGGGACCCGTGATCCGGCTACCATCGGCACGGTGACCAGCACGACAGCGCAGCGCACCCGGTGGGCGATCCTCGGGCCCGGAGCCATCAGCCGCGACTTCCTGGCGGGCCTGCACGCCTCCCGCTCCGGGATGCTCGCGGCGGTGGGGAGTTCGGACCGCGGACGTGCCGAGCGTTTCGCCGCCGAGGCCGGAGCCGCCTTCTCTGGGACGTACGACGAGGTGCTCGGGCGCCCCGAGATCGACGCCGTCTACGTCGGCACGGTCCACACGACCCACGCCGACCTCGCCGTCCGGGCACTGGAGGCGGGCAAGGCGGTGCTGTGCGAGAAGCCGGCGAGCCCCACCGCCGCCGAGGTCGACCGCATCCTCGCCGCGGCGGAAGCGGCGGACCGGCCGTTCGTGGAGGCGTACAAGAACCGGTTCGGCCCGTGGGCCGACGCGCTCCGCCAGGTGCTCGCGGACGGGGCGGTCGGCCGCCCTGTCCGGGTCGAGGCGGCATTCGGATTCGAGGCCGGTTCACGCAGCGGGCGGCTGTTCGATCCGGCGCTCGCCGGTGGCGCGATCCTCGACGTCGGCTGCTATCCGGTGTCGCTGGCCGTCGAGGCGGCGTTCGCCTCGCGTGCCCTGGCCCCGGACGCCGTCGTGGTGGCAGACGCCGTCGGTGAACTCGTGGCCGGCGTCGACGGGGAGGCGCGGGCGCTCATCCGCTTCGGCGCGGTGGAGGGTGCGCTCGCCACGTCGATCGTTCGCGAGCTGCCCTCCTCCGCGGTCATCCACTGCACCGGAGGCTCCATCGAGCTGCCCGACGCGTGGGGCGGGCGGGCGGAGAGCCCGACGACCATCGTCGTGCGCCCCGCCGAGGCCGAGCCCACGGTCGTGACCGTTCAGGCCGTGCAGCCGATGGCGGCGGAGGCGGATGCCCTCAGCCGAGCCCTCGCCGAGGGTCGCCGCGAGGTGCCGGAGATGCCGTGGGCGCACACCCGCGCCGTGGCCGCCGCGCTCACGGCCTGGCGCTCGCGCATCGTCCCCTCCGCGCCCTGATCCGCCCGGGCGCCCCGCGTTCGCGCCATTTCGGTGCATCCGCCACGCTTCAAAGCGGCGCGGATGCACCGAACAGGCGCGGACGTGGGACGTGCGCGTCCCGGCCGGCGGGCGCGCGGTTACGCTGGGACCTCGACGCCCGGTGGGGACCTCCCGCCGCGGGGGAGGAGGCCGCTGATGCCCGAGTTCGCTCATCGACGGACGGACGCACGGATCCGCCTCCTCGGCCGCGACGGCACGCCGCTCGCGGGAGCGGCGGTGACCGTCGCCCAGACCCGGCAGGCCTTCGGCTTCGGCAACATCGGCTTCGACTTCATCGACCCGATCGCCGGCCCCCCGCCGCAGGAGATCGCCGCGGCCACCGACCGCGGCGACGCGGAGCCCGAGGACACCGGTGCCGGGGTCGATGTGCTCGCCGACGCCTACCTCTCCCTCTTCAACGCCGTCACCCTGCCGTTCTACTGGCGCCTCTTCGAACCCGTGCGGGGCGTCACCGACGCCGCGCGGCTCCGGCGCACCGCGCAGTGGTTCCGCGACCGCGGCGTGAGGGTCAAGGGGCACCCCCTGGTGTGGCACACGCTCGCCCCGACGTGGCTGCTCGACCTCGACGACCGCGCCGTGGAGGAGGCCGTCCGCGAACGGATCCGCACCGTCGTGGCCGGATTCGCCGGCACCGTGGATCTGTGGGACGCCATCAACGAAGCCGTCATCCTGCCGGCGTTCACGGCGGAGGACAACGCCCTCACGCGCCTCGCGCAGCGGCACGGCCGGCTCGGGATGGTGCGGATGGCCTTCGAGGAGGCGCGGGCGGCCGGGCCCGACGCGCGCCTGGTCCTCAACGATTTCGACCTGTCTCCGGCCTACGAGCGGATCATCGACGAGAGCCTGGACGCCGGGGTGCCCATCGACGCGATCGGGCTGCAGACCCACATGCACCAGGGTTTCCGCGGCGAGGAGGAGATCGGCGACGTGCTCGACCGGTTCGCTCGCTTCGGCCTGCCGCTGCAGCTGACCGAGACGACGCTCGTGTCGGGCGACCTCATGCCGCCGCACATCGTCGACCTCAACGACTACGTCGTCGACCAGTGGCCGTCCACCCCGGCGGGCGAGGCGCGCCAGGCCGACGAGATCGTCCGCCACTACCGCACGGCCTTCGCCCATCCCGCCGTCGAGTCGGTCACCTACTGGGGGCTGACGGATGCCGGCGCGTGGCTGGGTGCCCCGGCGGGTCTCGTGCGGGCGGACGGGTCCCGGAAACCGGCGTACGACGCGCTGCACGACCTCATCCGCGGCCAGTGGTGGACTCCGCCGGAATCGGTCGCGGCCGACGCCGACGGAGTCGTGGCGGTGCGCGGGTTCGCCGGGACCTACCGGGTGACCGTGGATGCTGCCGGAGCCGAGGATGCTGCCGGAGCCGAGGATGCTGCCGGAGCCGACGTCGAGCTCCCGGCCGGCCCGTTCGTGGCCGATGCGGTGCTGGTGGAGCAGAGATGACCGCGGGCCGGCGGCGGAACTGGGCGGGAAACCTCGTCTACTCCGCGGCCGAGACGGTGTCGCCGACATCGGTCGAAGAGCTCGCCGCGGTGGTGTCGCGCGCCGCTCGTATCAAGCCCTTCGGCACACGCCACAGCTTCAACGCCGTGGCCGACACCGACGGCGTCGCCGTCTCGGTCGCCGCGCTCCCGCCGGAGGTGTCGATCGATCCCGATCGCGGCGTCGTCCGGGCCGCAGCCGGCCTGCGGTACGGCGACCTCGCCGCGCGGCTCGAGCGCGACGGGTGGGCGCTGGCCAACCTCGCCTCCCTCCCGCACATCTCCCTCGCGGGGGCCGTGGCCACCGGCACGCACGGATCGGGTGACACCGTGGGGTCGCTTGCGTCGGCCGTCGCCGCGGTCGAGCTCGTCACCGCCGGCGGCGCCCTCCGCACCTTTCGCCGCGGCGATCCCGATTTCCCCGGCGTGGTGGTGTCTCTCGGTGCACTCGGGGTCGTCACGACGCTCGAGCTCGACATCGTGCCGCGCTTCGACATCGCCCAGACGGTGTACGAGGAGCTCCCCCTGGATGCCGCGCTCACCGGGTTCAGCGCGATCACCGCCGCCGGATACAGCGTCTCGCTGTTCACGACCTGGCTCGACCCCGACGTCATCGACCAGGTGTGGGTCAAGCGCACCACCGAGACCGGACCCGCACCGGACACGCTGTCGGGTGCCCGCCGTGCGACGGTCAAGCGGCATCCGCTGCCCGGCGTCGACCCCGAGCACTGCACCGATCAGCTCGGCGTGCCGGGCCCCTGGCTCGCGCGGCTTCCGCACTTCAAGCTCGAGTACACCCCGTCCAGCGGCGATGAGCTGCAGACGGAGTACCTCGTCCCGCGACAGCATGCGGGCGACGCCCTGCGCGCTGTGCGGGCGCTGGCCGGCGAGATCGCGCCGCTCCTGCTGGTGTGCGAGGTGCGCACGGTCGCCGGCGACGACCTGTGGCTCTCACCGGCCCAGGGCGGCGGCGTCGTGGGCATCCACTTCACGTGGCAGCCGCGGCAGGCCGAGGTCGAGGCGGTCCTCCCCGACATCGCACGCGCCCTCGAGCCGTTCGCCGCGCGGCCGCACTGGGGCAAGGTGTTCGACGCGGATGCCGCGGCGCCCCGGCTGCCCGGCCTCTATCCGCAGTGGGACGACTTCCGCTCGCTGCGCCGCGCCCTCGATCCCTGCGGCGTCTTCGCGAACGCCTTCCTCGACCGCCTCGGGGTGTAGCGGGGCGGGACGGCGCGGATGCTCTGACCACGGTGCGGGTTTCCTGAGGCGGTCTTGAGGTTCGCCTGCTCGAGCGAGGACGAGGGTGTCCGAGACCCTGCGGCAACCCTGCGACGAGGCTGGCCATTACCCGGGCCGAACGTTGCGGCAGGGGTTCAAGACTGTAGATGTCGCAAGGGCAGCCGGTCCGGATCGGATCGGGAACAGGCCCGCGGCATCCACCCCTCATCTGCGGCCGACCGCCGCGAAGCAAAGGACATCCCATGAAGAAGTTCGTCAAGGCCTCGATCGCCACCGCCGCGGGCGTCACCCTCCTCCTCGGCGGCGCCGGCACCTTCGCCAGCTGGAACGCCTCCGCCACCACCGCGGGTGCGACCATCGCGTCGGGCAACATGGTCGTCGAAGACTCCGGCGTCGCCGGCGTCTGGACCGCGAACGGCAGCACCATCGACCTCGCCTCGTATGCCATCGCACCGGGCGACGTCCTCACCTACAGCAAGACCATGTCCGTCAGCGCCGAAGGCGACAGCATCCAGGCCACGCTCGGACTCACCGGCGGCTCGATCGCCGCGGCAGACGCCACCGACGCATCCGACCAGGCGCTCGCCGGGTACCTGCAGGAAGGCGCCACGCTCACCGCCTCCGGCGAGGGCATCAGCGGCACCGGCCCGACCTTCACCGTCGCTCCCGGCAGCGGCGTCGTGGACGAGGACGTGACCGTCACGGTCTCGATCGCCTTCCCCGCCGGCGACACCGCAGGCGGCAACAACGACGCCATGGGCGGCGCGGTGAACCTCAGCGACCTCACCGTCACACTGACGCAGAACACCAACTGACCCACCCCGCGGCTACGCCCCGGGCGCGAGCCCACCACACGGATGAGGACCAGGATGATTCGCCCCCGCCCACGCCCCGCGCGACGCGCGCAGCAGCAGCACCGCGCTTCGGCGCCGGTGCGGATGCTACTCGCCGCGCTCGGCACGGCGGGGGCGATCGTCCTGGGGATCGTCGCCGGCGGCGGAACGTTCGCCGCGTGGGCCAGCAGCGCCCCCGCTGCCGACGCGGTCACCGTGACCGCCGGATCTGCCGCGCTGTCGCTCACCCCCCTCGCCCTGAACGCCACCGACCTGTACCCCGGCAAGACCGTGTACGCCGCCACCACCGTCCGCAACGACGGCACGACGCCTCTGTCCCTGTCGGTGCAGGGCTCCTCGGCCGCGACGACGCCATTCACCTCGGCGCTCGTCGTCTCCGCCGGCCGCGGCACGGCGGCGGACTGCACGGCCGGTAAAGTGGCGCCCACGGTGACCACCCCCCTCGGATCCCCCGCCGACCTCGCCCAGACCCTGGCGCCGGGTGCCGCGGCGACCCTGTGCATCGGGGTGGGCCTGCCCGTCGCCGCACCCGCCGCGGCGGCCGGCGCTGCGGCCGGCGCCCTGTCCCTCACCGTCTCCGGATCCCAGGTGTCCCGATGACCCGCCGCCGGCTTCTCGTCTCGATCGTCGCGGTCGCGACGTTCGTCGCGCTGGCCAGCGGCGGAGCGGCCGCGGCCGCCTGGCTGGCGAGCGCCACCGTGACCGCGCAGGCGTCCTCCGCCACGGTCGCCACGACCCTCACGCAGGCCGGCGGCCTCACCACCACGTATCGGTACGCCGGCACGGCCTCCCAGACGGCCCGCGGAACGCTCGCGATCGCCAACACCGGCCGCGCACCCCTCACCTACACCCTCGCCAGCCAGTCCACCGGCAGTGCGGCCCTCGCTCAGAAGACCACGCTGCAGCTGTGGACGGGGACGTGCGGCACGACGGTCCCGAGCACGGGCGTCATCACGACGACCCTCGCCGATCCCGCCCCCGCGCTCCCCGCCGGCGCGCGCACGATCGCCCCGGGCGCCACCGTCACGGTATGCGTGGCCACGCGGATCTCCGGAACGGATGCGTCCGCCGCCAACGCCGCCCTGCAGGGGCAGAGCGTGACGGTCGCGTTCCGCGTGACCGGTGCCGTCGGGTCGCACTGGACGGCCACCGCCGAGTCCGCGCCGTTCACGCAGACCGCCTACCGCATCGACTCGGCCGCCGCGCCCTCGTGCACCGCGTCGCGCTGGGGAGAGGTCACCCTCGCCTGGACCGCCCCGGCCAACCGCGTCGCCGGCTCGCCCGTCACCTACCGCCTCTTCGACACCGCCTCCGGTGACACGGTCGACACCGTGACCGCCGACGCGGCGACGGCATCCGTTACCCTCGGCGGCTACGACCTGCCCCGCAACGGCACGTTCGCCCTCGCCATCGAGGCGCGGGATGCCACCTCGGGCACCACCGCCGCACCGAGCCAGCCGGTCTCGGTCATCCGCACGACGCCGTGGAACCTCGGCATCCTCTTCCCCTCCCTGCGCTGCTCATGACCCACACCACTCCCGATCCCGACTTCCGCCCGACCCGGCGCTCCCAGCGCGCGGCCGCACGCGAGGAAGCACGCAAGCACAGCCTGCTGCACTACCTCGGGGTGTCGCTCAGCGCGGCCGTCCTCATGCTGATGCTCGCGGTGGCCGCGGCCGTCATCGGCGTGCCGGCCCTCGTCGGCGGCAGCGCCATGACGGTGCTCACGCAGTCGATGGAGCCGCGGCTTCCGCCGGGCACCCTCGTGGTCATCCGGCCCACCGACCCCGAAGACATCCGCGTCGGCGACGTCGTCACCTATCAGATCCGCTCGGGGGAGGCCGCGGTCGTGAGCCACCGCGTCGTGTCCAAGACGTACGAGAACGGCGAACTGACCTTTCTCACCAAGGGCGACAACAATCCCGGCAACGATCCGGAGCCGGTGCACGCCGTGCAGATCCGCGGGACGCTCTGGTACAGCCTGCCGCTGCTGGGCTGGGTCAACAACGTCCTGAACGGCCCCAACCGCGTGATCGTCCTGGCCGTGGTGGCCGGCGGACTGTTCGTGTACGCCGCCGGCGTGTTCTTCACGTGGGTGCGCGGGCGGCGCCGCCTGGCCCGGGCGGAGTGCACCGAGGAAGACCCGGCGACCGCGATGTGACCCGGCGGATCGGCGCCTGGACCCGGCACCGCCGCATCCGTCAAGCCCCCGTGGCGCCGTCGGGCCCTCCGCCTAACATCGAACGCATGTCCGATTCGAACGACTCCGCAACGAACGACGACCGCGAGATGCTCGGCGCGACCGGGAATCCCGACAACTCCGCCGAGAAGGACCCGTCGACCTGGGTGACCGGCGACGAACCCATGACCGCGCCGCAGCGCAGCTACCTCGACACGCTCGCCCGCGAGGCGGGGGAGGAGATCCCCGCCGACATCAGCAAGGCGGAGGCCTCCGAGCAGATCGACCGCCTGCAGAACAAGACCGGTCGCGGCACGGAGTGAGCCCCGCGGGCGCCGTCGATGCCCAGCGCATCGACGCCGGTCTGGTGCGCGAGCTGCTCGCCGAGCAGTTCCCGCACTGGGTCGGCCTGCCCGTCCGCCCCGTCGCGGCGGGGGGCAACGACCACCGCATGTTCCGCCTCGGCGATGAGCTGAGCGTCCGGCTGCCCAGCGCCCCCGGCTACGTGCCGCAGGTGGAGAAGGAGCAGACGTGGCTGCCGCAGCTGGCCGCCGCCGTGCCCCTGCCGATCCCGCACGTCCACGGGCGGGGGCGCCCGAGCCCCCTCTTCGCGGCACCGTGGTCGGTGTACGGGTGGATGCCGGGGACGCCGGCGGCGCAGGCTTCCATCGACGACCTCGAGCGGTTCGCCGCCGACCTCGCCGCCTTCCTGGTGGCCCTGCGCGCGGCCGATCCCGCGGGCGGGCCGGGGCCGGGGACGCACAGCGCCCACCGCGGCGGTCCGGTCGGGCACTGGGATCAGGAAGTCCGCGACATGCTCGACCGCGTGTCGGGTCGCGAACGGGCCCTCGCCGAAGGGATCTGGCGCGACGCCGTGGCGGCGGACGGCGAGGCCGGACCCGCGCGCTGGCTGCACGGCGACGTGGCCGCGGCGAACCTGCTGGTGCGCGATGGGCGACTGGCGGCCGTGGTCGACTTCGGATGCGCGGCCGTGGGCGATCCCGCGTGCGACACCGTGCCGGTGTGGACCTTCGTCTCCGGCTCCGCCGCAGCGGTGTTCCGGCGCGACCTCGCCCTCGACGACGCCACGTGGGCGCGCGGGCGCGGCTGGGCCCTGTGGAAGGGCCTCATCATGCTGACCAACACCGCGCCCGGCCAGGCCGACTTCGCCCGTCGCGTCCTCTCGAACCTGTTCGCCGAAGCCTGACCCGCCGCCGCCACGGCCCCGCGTCGGCGGAATGTTGCCGTGTGTGACGGGCGGAATGGGGAGGGAGGGGGTGCGCGGCCTAGCGTGGCGGGGCGGCCGTGACGCACCCGGGTCACGCCGCCCTGCTCAGCGAAAGAGGACGTCCATGCGCAATCCCCGCACCCTTCTCGCCGGAACCGCGGCGCTCGCGCTGCTGCTGACCGGATGCGCGTCCGCCCCATCCGGCGACGGCGGCGAGACCGCCGAGAAGACCACGATCACCGTCGGCTTCAACCCCGGCCCGTACCTGGAGATGTTCCAGGACGGCATCGTGCCTCTCCTCGAGGAGGAGGGCTACACCGTTGAGACGGTGGAGTTCACCGACGGCATCGTCACCAACGTCGCCGTGGACACGGGTGAGATCGACGCCAACATCATGCAGCACCCCGTCTACATGGAGTTCGTCAACGCCCAGGAGGGCCTGGACAACGCCGCCCTCGTGCAGATCCCGACCCCTCGGATGGGCCTGTTCGGCGGCAAGAAGGACTCCCTCGACGACGTCGCCGAGGGTTCGACCGTGACGGTGCCCAACTCGCCGTCGAATCTCTACCGCGGGCTGCTCATCCTGCGCGAGGCCGGATGGATCGACTTCGACGACGTCGAAGACCCCAACACTGCCGACCTGTCGATCATCACCGAAAACCCGTACGACCTGGACATCACCGACATCGAGAACGCCCAGCAGGTGCCGGCGCTGCAGGACGTGGACTACGCCACGATCCAGGGGAACTTCATCATCGCCGGCGGGCTCGACTACGACGACGCCTTGGCGGTGGAGGACCAGCCGGTGGAGTTCTCCAACGTCGTGACGGTGCGCGCCGCCGACGTCGACTCCGCCTGGGCCGAGGCGATCAAGGCCGCGTACGAGTCGCCGGAGTTCATCGAGTACATCACCTCCTCGCCCCAGTACGCGGGCTTCAACCTGCCCGCCTGGTTCGAATGAGCGGCGCCGGATCGGGGACGATCGTCTTCGACGACGTCTCCAAGACCTTCCCCGGGAGGGCCGCCGACACGGCGGCCCTCCGCGGCGTCTCCCTCGAAGTGGCCGAGGGCACCGTGTTCGGGGTCATCGGCTACAGCGGGGCCGGCAAGTCCACCCTCATCCGCATGGTCAACGGCCTCGAGCAGCCCACCACCGGCCGCGTCGTCGTCGACGGCGTCGACATCGGTGCGCTCCGCGGGCAGGGCCTGCGCGACGCGCAGAAGCACACCGGCATGATCTTCCAGCAGTTCAACCTCCTGGAGACCGTCCGGGTGCGCGACAACGTCGCGCTGCCGCTGCGACTGGACGGCGTGGGCAAGGCGCGGGCGCGGGCCCGCGCCGAGGAGGTGCTGGATTTCGTCGGGCTCGGCGACAAGGCCGACAGCTTCGCCGGTGAGCTCTCCGGCGGGCAGAAGCAGCGCGTCGGGATCGCCCGCGCACTCGTGCGCAACCCGCGCATCCTGCTCTCGGATGAGGCCACCAGCGCCCTGGACCCCACCACGACGGTGCAGATCATCGACCTCCTGCGCGACATCAACCGCGAATACGGCACCACGATCCTCGTCGTGACCCACGAGATGGACGTCATCAAAGACCTCGCCCACGAAGTGGCGGTCATGGCCGAGGGCCGCGTGGTGGAACGCGGCAGCGTGCTCGAGACGTTCCTGCATCCGCGCGCCGGCATCACGCGCGACTTCGTCTCCACCGTCGTGCCGCAGGGGCTCCCGCGCCGGGTCGTGGACCACCTCGGCAGCGAGGGCCTGTGGCGCCTGCTGCTGCTGGACGAGGAGGTGACGCAGCCGCTCGTGTCCGACCTCATCCGCGACCTGGACGTCTCGGTCAACATGCTCCACGCCGACATGACGGAGATCCGGGAGCACACCGTCGGGCAGATGATCCTCAAGGTCACCGGCGACCCGACGCGCGTCGCGGCGGCGCGGGCCTACCTGTCCGAGCGCGTCGTCGACCTGAAGGACGTGATCGCGTGAACGGCGACCGCTGGACCCTCATCACCCCCGACATCTACCTCACCGCGCTCGCCGAGACGCTGCAGATGCTCGGCGTCGCGCTCGTGCTCGGGTCGATCCTCGGGATCGCGATCGGCACGGCACTCGCCCTCACCCGACCCGGCGGCGTGCTGCCGAACCGGGCCGTGAACCTCGTCCTGGGGATCGTGGTGAACATCGTCCGCTCGCTGCCGTTCATCATCCTGCTCGTGGCGATCCTCCCCTTCACCCGCTTCCTCGTGGGAACGAGCATCGGCGTGTGGGCGGCAATCGTGCCGCTGACGGTCATGATCGCGCCCTACATCGGCCGGCTCGTGGAGAACTCGCTGCTGGAGGTTCCCCGCGGGGTCATCGAGGCCGCGCGGGCGATGGGCGCCTCGCCGTTCCAGATCTTCTGGCGCTTCCTGCTGCCCGAGGCCCGCGGGTCCCTGATCCTCGCCGTCACGATCGCGACGGTGGGACTCATCGACGCCACCGCGATGGCCGGCACGGTGGGCGCCGGCGGCATCGGCGACCTGGCGCTGTCGTACGGCTACCAGCGCTACGACGGGTTCGCGATGGTCGTCACCGTCATCACGCTGATCGTGCTGGTGCAGGGCATCCAGATGATCGGGTCCTCGATCGCCCGGCGATTCCGGCGGCGCTGACGATGACCGAGTTCCGCGCCGCCGCCCGCGTCCAGGCCCTGCCGCCGAACTTCTGGGGTGGGATGGACCGCGAGATCGCGCGGTTGGCCGCGCTCCCCGGTCCCGAGATGATCGACGTCTCCAAGGGCAATCCGGACCTCCCCACGCCCGAGCACATCGTCGCGGCGATGCAGCGGGAGGTCGCCGACCCCGTCAACCACCGGTACCCCGCGTACGCGGGGCGCCCGGCGCTGCGCCGCGCGATCGCGCAACGGTACCGCGACGATCACGGCGTCCACATCGACCCGGAGGCCGAGGTCGTGGTCTCGCACGGGTCGCATGAGGCGCTCCTGGCCGCCGTCATGGCCCTCGCCGATCCCGGCACGAACGTCGTCCTGCCCGACCCGGGGTACCCGCTCTACACCTCGGCGACGGGACTGGCCGGCGCGCGCACCGTGCCGCTGCCCCTTCCGCAGCCGCACTACCAGCCCGACTTCGACGCGCTCGCGGGCGTCGCATCCGCCTCGGTGCTGCTGCTGAACTACCCGAACAACCCCACCGGCGCCCTCGCCACGCCCGCGACGTTCGAGGCCGCTGCCGCGTTCGCGCGGCGCACGGGGGCGGCGTTCATCCACGACTTCGCCTATTCCGCCTTGGGCTTCGACGGACGCCGTCCGCTGTCGGCGCTCGCCGTGGACCGCGGCCACGACGTCACGGTGGAGGTCCAGACGCTGTCCAAGACGTACAGCATGGCCGGATGGCGCGTGGGGTTCGCCGCCGGAAACGCCTCCCTCATCGCCGCCATGGGCCGCTATCAGGCGCACGCCTTCAGCACGCTGTTCGGAGCGGCGCAGGAGGCCGCCGCGACGGCCCTGTCGGGCGATCAGACCGCCGCCGCGGAACTCGTGGCGATGTATCAGCGCCGGCGCGACGTCGTGGTCGCAGGACTGCGGCGCATCGGATGGGACGTGGCGACGCCGGACGGCTCGTTCTTCGTGTGGGTGCGGGTCCCCGGCGGCGGTGACGCCGTCGAGTTCGCCCGCCGGCTGCGGGAGGAGCAGCGCGTGGCCGTCGCGCCCGGCGACGGCTTCGGCGACCGCGGGCGGGGATTCATCCGGCTGGGCCTCGTGCGCGAGGAGGCGACGCTGGGTGAGCTCGTCGAGCGGCTGAACGCGTTCGCGTCAGGCCAGGGCGTCGCGTAGCGCCCACGCGTCGCGCACCGCGTTGCCGCCGAGATCGTTGTTGAAGTAGGCGTACACGTCGCGCCCCTGCGCGAGCCACTCGCGGATGCGGTCGGCCCACCACGCGATCGCCTCGCGGCCGTACGAGCCGTTGTACAGCGTGTCGTCGGGCCCGTGCAGGCGCACGTACACGAAGGAGGTGGTGGCGCGCAGCACGCACGGCAGCCCCGCACCGCTCATGACGCAGTAGGCGGCACCGTACTGCTCGAGGATCTGGAAGACCGCCTCATCCACCCACGACGGATGCCGCAGCTCCATGACGGGACGCGAGTCCGGCGGGAGCCCCTCGAGGAAGGACGTGAGCCGGGCGTCGTCGCGCTCGGCGCCCGGCGGCAGCTGCGCCAGGAACGGGCCGCGCGTGCCGCCCAGCGCCGCCAGGCCCGCCGCGATCCGCTCCTGCCACTCGGGGGTGAGCTGGAGGCTGCGGGCGTGCGTGACCCCGCGCGGCGCCTTCACGGCGAGCTCGAACCCGGGCGGCAGTCGTTCGCGCCACGCCACGAACCGCTCCGGCCGCGGCCACCGGTAGAAGCTCGTGTTCAGCTCCACCGTGTCGAACTCCCGGACGTACCGCGCGAGCTGGTCGCGTGTGCCCGGCTCGTACAGCACGCCGCGCCAGTGCGGGTAGCTCCACCCGGAGGTGCCGATCCAAGCCCGCGGTTCGCCCATGCCGCTCCTTCCCGCATCGACCCTCGCCGATCGCATCGGCGGGTCGCAGCGGGTTGACCCGGCGGCGGGGCGGCGCTATCGGCGCGGCAGCGACTGCGTGGCAGCGGTCAGGGCGGTGGCCTCGGCGAGGTAGCGCTGCTCGGCACGGTGCAATTCGTCGAGGAACTCCACCACGATCCGCCGCTCCTGAGCGCCCAGCCCGGCGGCCGCGGACGACACGGCCACGCTCCGTACCGCCAGGAGCCGCCGCGCGGGGGAGCCCGGAGGCACCGTCGCGCGGATGAGGACGCTCCGCCGGTCCTGCGGATGCGGCTGGCGCTCCACCCACCCCGCGTTCACGAGACGGTCGATGAGGGCGGTCGTCGCGGCGGAGGAGATCCCGAGGAGGTCGGACAGGCTGCGGGGCGTCGTCGTGGTGGTCCCGCTGGATTCCAGGTCGAGCAGGTGCCGCAGCACGGCGGCGTCGTTGGGTCCGATGCCGAGGGCCTGGAGGATGGCACGGTCGACGGACTTCTCGACGCTGACCAGATCGTCCAGCGCCTTCACGACGTTTCCCGCCGACGCGGTGTGCCTCACAACATCCCTCCCCGCCATTCAGCTTGAATAGCGAGATACTTCCGGTCGGAGCAAGTAGCCTGACAACCCTTCGATGGTACCCCCGCGTGGGCGGAGACGGTCTGCAGACTCCCCGCGAGGGGTGGACGACACGCACCGGTGCTGGCATAGGATGCCGGACGTGGGTGAAACGCGGGCCGAGTCGTCGCGCTATTGGTACGGCGCGTCCGAGGAGGAACGCCGATCGCGAGCGGTCGAGGTGCTGCAGGCCTTCCGCGTGTACCGCGCGGCGGAGATCGCGATGCGCCGGCGCACGCGTGAGTCGATGTCGATGGGCGAGAACGAGCTGCTCGTCCTCCGCTACCTCCTCAAGGCCTCCGGAGAGGGCCGGTCGGTCTCCCCGAGCGAGCTGACACGCTACCTCGGCGTATCCACGGCGTCCACGACCGCGATCATCGACCGCCTGGAGAAGTCCGGTCACGTCACCCGCGTGCCGCACCCCTCTGATCGGCGCAGCATCCTCGTGGTGGCCACCGCCGAATCCGACGCCGAGGTCCGGGCGACGCTCGGGAAGATGCACGAGCGCATGATGTCCGCCGTCATCGACATGACCCCCGAGGAGAGCGCGATCGTCGTGGCGTGCCTCGCGCGGCTCCAGGAAGCGGTCGACCAGGTCGATCCGCACGGCGCGGACGAGGAACCGGCCGGGCCGCTGCCGACCGCGATCTGACCCGCGCAGGGCGATCGCTAGGCAGGTTGGATACCAGTTCGCGGAGCATTCGCGTTTGCCGAATCGGCGTGAAACGATGAGCGCATGGACGACAAGGCGGTAGACGCTGGGCAGTCGGCGATCCCGCCCGAAGGGTCTGTTCTGCAGATCGAGGGCGTAGCCGTGACGTCCTTCACGGAGGTCGTTCAGCGCCTGCGCACCGACTACCCCGCCGTCGCCGCCGCGCGCATCGAGACCATCCTGCTGCGCGAGTGGGACGCGTTCACCGCGGGTCGTCCGCTCGTGGTTCCCACCGCCGTGGAGGCAGGGGTCCGGGAGATCCTCGACCAGCTCTGACGTCTACGCTGAGGGCGACTCGGGGGGCTCCGCCACGAGCATCAGACCGCCGGAGGAATTGGCGGAGTTGGCCAGTTCCTCCATCCAGGCGCGGCTGAGCATCGCCGGCTCCGGGTCGTCGAAGACGAAGCGCAACGGGATGGACGGGTGCAGCCACACGGTGCTGCGTCCCGGTTCCTGCCCGTCGCCGTGCGTCCAGGACAGCGTGAAGCTCTCCCCGCGTCGCAGCTTCGTCGCGATGACCACCTTGAGGTGAGCCAGTGCGCGATCCTCGATCTCGATCGGGGTGGCGGTGTCGCCGTAGAAGATCGTTCCCACCCCACCACGATACGACTCCACGCACGCGCGAGGCCGGGCTTGCACTCCGGGCTCCGTCTGCATAACGACGGCGGGTGTGCGTCTGTCGTCCCGGCCCCGGGCGGCTAGGCTCGGCGCATGGGCAGATTCATCTACGACACGATGCCGAACTCCGTCGACATCGACGATCGCACCCTCGCACACCTTCGCATCGTCGTGATGAACAAGCTGCGCCGCTCGGAGTCGTTCATGTTCGATGTCGAGGTCGGCGACGGCAGCGGGCGCCGCAGCTTCTGGATGCACCCCGCCGTCCCGATCCAGTTCCACTTCTTCGGCAGCCGGAGCCCCCGCATCAACCGTGCGTGGGTCGAGGAGCTCATGCTGGTCGCGAGCGGACCCAACGGCCTCTCGATCGTTCCCGAGCCGGCCGAGGACTCCTTCGTCGAAGAGGGCTGACGCCGGTCCTCGGCGCCCCGGGCGTCAGGACGTCTCGCTGTGCTCCGCGGGCACCTCGAAGTGCTCGGCGACGAGCATGATGCCTCCGGAGGAGTTGGCCGAGTTGGCCAGTTCCTCCACCCACTGCCGGCTGAGGGTCGCCGGCTCAGGGTCGTCGAAGACGAAGCGCAGGGGGATGGACGGGTGCAGCCACAGGGTGCTCCGTCCGCGCGGCTGGTCGTCGGGGTGTCGCCACGACACGGTGAAGCTCTCGCCGCGACGCAGCTTCGTCGCGATCACCACCTTCAGGTGCGCGAGTGCACGGTCCTCGATGTGGACCGGTGTGCCGGAGCCGCCGTAGTAGATGGTGCCCATGCCGACCACCCTAGCCGCCCGAGGCAGCGCGCGGGATACGCCCCGACCGGGGCGGCTGTCAAGGGGATGCGCGAGCACACCGCGGTTGCGAGGCTGGGGGCGTCGGAAGGAGATCACCGTGAGCCCACGTCGGGAACCGGCCAAGCCGGACGATGAGGACGCCACGGAGGGTGCTCCTCGCGTCGACGACGCGTTCGCGGGTCTGACCCCCATCGACGTCATCGAAGGTGAGTTGGTGCCGCGCGCGCGGCGCCGTTGAGCTTCACCCCCCAGGCGGGACCGCGCCGCCCCGATCATCGATCGAGGCGGCGCGGGCGTGTGCGTCAGAAGCGGTTCGGTCCGTCGGGCAGGGGAGTCGGCTCCGCCGGGGACGGCGCGAGCGGCTCGTCCGGATACGGGGCGAGCGGCTCGTCGGGGTGGGGGGCGAGAGGTTCGGCCGGAGGTGCGCCCGGGGCAGGGCCGGGCAGACCGGGGGAGACGGGCGCGTCGGGAGGCAGGGTCGGATCGCTCATGCGCCTACTCTCCGGCACGCGCGCCGCCGGCGCGACGGGTTGCCCGGCTCAGCGGGCGGGTGTATCCGCAGGCACCCGCACGGCGCCGGCGGGATCCTCCAGCAGCGGCTCGAACGCTGCCTCGGCGGCGCCGATGAGGAGACGGTCGGCGGCCAGGGAGGCCACCCGCACGTCGAGACCTTCGGCGTTGGCGGGCATCGCCTGATCCGCGACCGCGTCCGTGAAGGCGGGGAGGTCCAGCTCGGCGAGGGTGGCGAGGAACCCGCCGAGGACGATGACGGAGGGGTTGAGGACGTTCACGGCGTTGGCGAGGGCCGTGGCCAGGATGCGGCGCTGACGTGCGGTCTCCGCCGCCACCGCGGGTGCTGACGACGCGGCCAGGGCGGCCGCGAGCGCCGGATCGTCGGCCGCAGTCATTCCGAGGACGTCCAGAAGGCGGGCGCGGCTGACCTCGTCCTCGAGCACCCCGCCGGGCGCGCGCCGGTCGCTGTCGGCGACGATCCCTGGGCGGTTCTGCCCGAATTCGCCGGCGTACCCGCCCGCGCCCCCGACGGCCATCCCCTGCACGATGAGCCCGCCGCCGATCCCGCTCGCACCGCCGTTGAGGTACACGACATCGTCGATGTCGCGCGCGGCCCCGAAGCGGTGCTCGGCCAGGATGCCCAGGCTCGCGTCGTTGGCGACCACGACGGGCAGGCCGGTCGCCTCGGCTATCAGGGTGCGCAACGGGACGTCGGTCCAGCCCAGGTGCGGTGCCGTGCGCACGACGCCGTCGGCGCCACGGACGAGCCCGGGTACGGCCACGCCGATCCCGGCCACGATGGCACCCGGCGATTCCGTGTCGCGCCAGCGGTCGAGCTGCTCGCGCACCAGCCGCGCGGTCTCCTCCGGGGCCAGCAGGTGGTCCATCTCCAGCCGCACGCGGTGGGGGATGCCGCGGTCCAGCCGCACCGCGGCGATCTCGAGCGCATCCACCTCGGGGTTCACCGCGATCGCGATGACCTCGGGAGAGGTCGCGACCACGGGCGAAGGGCGCCCGACGCGGCGCTCGGGGCCGGGTGCGCTCTCGCGCACGAAGCCCAGCTCCACGAGCTCGCCGACGAGGTCGGCGATCGTCGAGCGATTAAGCCCGAGCTCGGCGGTGAGCGTCGCACGCGAGGCGGCGCCGGAGACGTGCACGCGCCGCAGGATGCGTCCCAGGTTGCCGGCGCGGACCCCCTCTATCCCGGTGCGCGGCGTGGTCATCGTCCCAGGCTATCGACTGAGCGGGCGTCGCTCCGCACGTTTGTTGCCCTCGAAGACGAATTCGCGGATCCTCGCATCCACGTGGCCGTGATGGTTGACCGCCGCTCGCAGGGCGGATAGGTTGTGTGCGGCAACATTTTTCGACGACGAAAGCGTGGCACTCATGCCTACCCCCACCCCCGCGGACAAGTTCTCCTTCGGACTCTGGACCATCGGCTACAACGGCAACGATCCCTTCGGCGGCCCCACCCGCCCCGCGCTGGACGTGGTCCATGCGGTCGAGAAGCTGGCAGAACTGGGCGCGTACGGACTCACCTTCCACGACGACGACCTCTTCGCCTTCGGCTCCACCGAGGCCGAACGTCAGACGCAGATCGACCGGCTGAAGGGCGCGATGGCCGACACCGGCATCGTGGTGCCGATGGTGACGACGAACCTGTTCAGCGCCCCCGTCTTCAAAGACGGCGGCTTCACCTCCAACGACCGCGCGGTCCGCCGCTACGCGCTGCGCAAGGTGTTCCGCCAGCTCGACCTCGGTGCCGAGCTCGGCGCGCAGACGTTCGTGATGTGGGGCGGCCGAGAAGGCGCCGAGTACGACTCCGCGAAGGATGTGCGGGCAGCGCTCGAGCGCTACCGCGAGGCCGTCAACCTGCTCGGTGATTACGTCACCGACAAGGGCTACGACATCCGCTTCGCCATCGAGCCCAAGCCCAACGAGCCGCGCGGCGACATCCTGCTGCCCACGCTCGGGCACGCGATCGCGTTCATCGACTCCCTCGAGCGCCCGGAACTGGTGGGCCTGAACCCCGAGGTCGGGCACGAGCAGATGGCGGGCCTGAACTTCGCCGCCGGCATCGCGCAGGCGCTGTACCACGGCAAGCTGTTCCACATCGACCTCAACGGTCAGCGCGGCATCAAATACGACCAGGACCTCGTCTTCGGCCACGGCGACCTGCACAACGCGTTCGCGCTGGTGGACCTGCTCGAAAACGGCGGCCCCGGCGGCGTGCCCGCCTACGACGGTCCCCGGCACTTCGACTACAAGCCCTCCCGCACCGAGGACGAGACCGGCGTGTGGGAGTCGGCAGCGGCCAACATGCGCACCTACCTGCTGCTCAAGGAGCGCGCCGCGGCCTTCCGCGCAGACCCCGAGGTGCAGGAGGCGCTGGCCGCCGCGCGCGTGGACGAGCTGTCGGTGCCGACTCTGAACGAGGGCGAGTCCTACGACGACTTCCTCGCCGACCGCTCCGCCTACGAGGACTTCGACCCCTCGGTGTACTTCGGCGGTAAGGGCTTCGGCTTCGTGCGGCTGCAGCAGCTCGCCACCGAGCACCTGATGGGTGCTCGCGGCTGACGCGATACCGTGAGTGTCCGGGGCATCCCGATCGGCGCCCGCGCGCCGGTGCCCCGGACACTCATCGTGGGAGAGAAAGCGAGCATCCGATGGCGCTGGTAGCCGGGGTCGATTCGTCGACGCAGTCCTGCAAGGTCGTCATCCTCGACGCCGACTCCGGGCTCATCGTGCGGGAGGGCCGCGCGACGCATCCGGAGGGCACCGAGGTCGACCCCGAGCACTGGTGGCAGGCCCTCCAGGCCGCCATCGCGGATGCGGGGGGATTCGACGACGTCGCCGCCGTCTCGATCGCCGGGCAGCAGCACGGCATGGTGGCCCTGGACGAGCGCGGCCGGGTCATCCGCCCGGCGCTGCTGTGGAACGACACCCGCTCCGCCGCCGCCGCCGCCGACCTGGTCACCGAGGTCGGTGCGGAGGCCTACGCCGCGCGCACGGGGGTCGTGCCGGTGGCATCGTTCACCGCCAGCAAGCTGCGGTGGCTGCGCGACGCCGAGCCCGACAACGCCGCGCGGGTCGCGGCGGTGGCGCTGCCGCACGACTGGCTGACGTGGCGCCTGCGCGGGTACGGCCCCGACGACCCGCAGCTGGATGCGCTCACGACCGACCGTTCGGACGCGTCGGGGACGGCGTACTGGGGAGCCGACGGCTACGACCGCGAGCTGCTCACGATCGCGCTCGGCCACGACGCGATCCTGCCGGTCGTGCTCGCGGCCGGGGAGAACGCCGGGACGACCCCTGGGGGCGTGCTGGTGGGACCCGGGGCCGGCGACAACGCCGGTGCGGCGCTGGGGATGGATGCCGCCCCCGGCGACGTCGGGGTCTCCATCGGCACCTCCGGCACGGTGTTCGCCGTCACCGATCACCCCGTCGCCGACCCCACCGGAACCGTCGCCGGTTTCGCGGACGCCGCCGGGGGATACCTGCCGCTCGTGGCCACGCTCAATGCCGCCCGCGTGCTGGACGCGACGGCCCGGCTGCTGGCCGTCTCGCACGACGAACTGGCCGCACTGGCCCTGGCTGCCGAACCCGGCGCCGGCGGTGCCGTGCTCGTGCCGTGGTTCGAGGGTGAGCGCACCCCGAACCTGCCCCACGCGCGCGCGTCGCTGTCGGGGCTGTCGCTCGGCAACACCACGCGGGAGAACCTCGCGCGCGCCGCCATCGAGGGGATGCTCGCGGGCCTCGCGACCGGCCTGGACGCCATCCGCTCGCTCGGGGTGACCGCGGAGCGCGTGCTGCTGGTGGGCGGCGCGGCCCGCAGTCCCGCGGTGGCCGCGATCGCGGCGCAGGTGTTCGATGTGCCCGTCGCCGTTCCCGCACCCGGCGAGTACGTCGCCCTGGGGGCCGCCCGTCAGGCGGCCTGGAGTCTCACCGGCACCCGGCCGACGTGGCCCCTCGCACTCGAGCGGGCCGCGGCATCCGATCCGCGCCCGGAGGTGCGCGCCGCCTACGACGCCGTCGCCGCGCGGCGAGCAGAGGAAGCCGCCTCCCCCTGGCGCTGACGCCCGCAGGCGCGAGGGTCACACCTCGGCGATGGGGAAGCCGGTGGATTCGCGCGCCACGACGGTGAAGGCGGGCTGGATCGTGCGCGCCGGCTGGCGCGGGCCCTTCTCGGCGATGCGTTCGAGGAGCAGGTCGACGGCGACTTCGGCGATGCGCTCCTTCCCGGCGTCCACGCTGGAGAGCGAGGGGACGGAGAATCGCGCCTCGTCGATGTCGTCGAACCCCAGGACGGCGACGTCGTCCGGCACCGAGATCCCCTCGCCCGCTAGTGCGCGCAGCGCACCGAGCCCGAGGGTGTCGTTGAGGGCGAACACCGCGTCGAAGTCCACGCCCTCGGCGATCATCGCGTGCACCGCCTCGGCGCCCGCCGCACGAGACCAGTGCGCGCAGGGACGCACGAGGGTCGCATCGGCGGCGATACCGGCCGCCGACAGTGCCTCCTGATACCCCCGCAGCCGCAGGCTCGCCGAGCTCGGCTCGGCCGGATCGCCGTGGGTGCCTCCGAGCACGGCGATGCGGCGGCGCCCGATGCCCAGGAGGTGCTCGACCCCGGCGCGGGCGGCGGAGGTGTTGTGGATGGCGACATGGTCGGTGGGGCCGCCGAAGATGCGGTCGCCGAGCAGGACGAGGGGGTACTGCACGTCCAGGAGCGCGGCATCGGCCTGGCCGAGCTGCACGGGGCTCAGCAGCAGCCCGTCGGTGAAGCGGCGGCGTCCGCCGGAGACGGCGAGCAGCTCGGCCTCGCGGTCTCCGTTCGTCTGCTCCACCACGACGCCCACCCCGCGCGTCTCCGCCGCGCGGATGATGAAGTCGGCCAGCTCGGCGAAGTAGTTCTCCCGCAGGGCCGGCACGGCCAGGCCGATGATGCCGGTGCGCCCCGAGCGCAGGCCGCGCGCCGAGGCGTTGGGGCGGTAGGCGAGCTCGGCGATCGCCGCCTCGACGCGGCTGCGGGTGCCCGGCCGCACGTGGGGGTAGTCGTTGATGACGTTGGACACCGTCTTGATGGATACGCCCGCCACGCGCGCGACGTCATGCATCGTCGGCCCCATGGATCCCCCTTCCGGTGGCACGTGAACCCACTCTAGGGCCCGATGCCTCGCCTGAATCCTGCCAGGGGACCGGCCCCGCCCGGCTGGGGGGCGGATTCCTTGACACCCGCGCGGAGCGCGCCCTATCGTTTCTACAACGTTGCTCTACAACGTTGTAGAAGCGCTCACCCCGCCCTGCGCCCGAGCGTGGTCCTGCATGACGAAGAGGTCTCAGCATCCGAAAGGACACCCCGGTGAAGATCAAGCCCGTATTCGCTGCCGCGGCGACTCTCACTCTCGCCGCCGCTCTCGTCTCCTGCTCCGGCGGAGGCGGTGGTGGCACCGGTGGGAACGACGCCACCAACTGCACCAACACCATCCCCAAGGAAGACCTGCCCGTCGTCACGATGTGGGCGTGGTACCCCAACATGGAGCTCGTCGTCGACAACTTCAACGAGCAGAACGACGAGGTCCAGGTGTGCTGGACCAACGTCGGCCAGGGCGGGGACGAGTACGACAAGTTCCAGACCGCGATCACGGCGGGCACCGGCGCCCCCGACGTCATCATGATCGAGGCCGACCGCATCCCGACCTTCCAGATCCAGGAAGCGATCGTCGACATCAGGGAGTACGGCTACGACGACGTCGAAGACGACTACAGCGAGGGCGCGTGGAAGGACGTCTCCGTCGGCGACGGCGTCTACGGCGCGCCGGTGGACGGCGGACCGATGGGCATGATCTACCGCGCCGACGTCTTCGAGCAGTACGGCATCACTCCTCCCACGACGTGGGAGGAGTACGAAGTCGCGGCCCAGACGGTGAAGGACGCCGGGGGTCCGCTCTTCGGCGACCTGGGGGCGAACGTCCCGGCGGTGTTCATGGCGCTGCAGTACCAGGCGGGCGCGCAGCCGTTCACGTACGACTCCGCCTCGCCCGAGACGATCGGCATCGACCTCAACGACGACGCGTCGAAGAAGGTGCTCGACTACTGGGCCGGGCTGGTCGAGAAGGGCCTCGTCGGCACGCAGGACCAGTTCACGCCGGAGTACATCTCCGGCGTGATCGGGGGCGACTACGCCACCTACATCTCGGCGGCATGGGCTCCCGGTTACCTCACCGGCGCAGGCGTCGGCGAGGGGGATGACGCGGGCGTCTGGAAGGTCGCGCCGCTGCCGCAGTGGGAGGGCGCGGAGCCGGTCTCGGTCAACTGGGGCGGGTCCGCCTTCTCGGTGACGAGCCAGGCGGCCGACCCCGAGCTGGCGGCCAAGGTCGCCTTCGGGGTCTACGCCGACGACGCGTCGCTGCTGGACGGATGGCAGAACCAGGTGATCTTCCCGCTGAATCTCACGGCGCTGAACTCCCCGGAGTTCGTCGACTACGAGGTGCCGTTCTTCGGCGGGCAGCAGGCGAACAAGGAGGTGTACGTGCCGGCGGCGAACGCCTACGGCGGCATGACCTACACGCCGTTCGGGCAGTACTACTTCGATGCCTTCACCGAGCAGCTCGCGTCCATCAACGAGGGCTCCATCACGGGCTCGGAAGCCGCCGACCGGCTGCAGGAAGATGTCGTCGGCTACGCGGAGGAGCAGGGCTTCACCGTCGAGTGATGCCGCCGCACGAGGGCCGGTCCGCCTCGCCGGGCCGGCCCCGTGCGCGGCGCATCCCTTCCCACCGGAGGTTTCCATGACCGTTGATCTGGCGCAGAGCGCCCCCGCCGTCGCGGCGGCACCCGCCCGCCGACCACGCCGCCGCATGCGGCAGAGCCTCGTCGGATGGGGCTTCGTCGGCCCTTTCGCCGTCGTGTTCGTGGCATTCCTGGTCGCGCCCCTGCTGTTCGCGCTGTACCTGAGCCTGTTCCAGAACCAGCTCATCGGCGGGACGCGCTTCGTCGGATTCGGCAACTACGTCAAGGCGTTCACCGATCCGAACTTCCTCGACGGCATCTGGTTCGTCATCCGCTTCTCCATCGTTCTCATCCCGCTGCAGATGGCGGTGTCCCTCGCCGTCGCGCTCATCCTCGACGTCGTGACGGGGGCGTTCGCCCGCTTCTCGCGCCTGATGATCTTCCTGCCGTACGCGATCCCCGCCGTCATCGGCGCGCTCATGTGGGGGTTCCTCTACAGCAAGAGCTTCGGGCCGCTGGCGGAGCTGTTCGGCATGTTCGGCCAGGCCGGCCCCGATTTCCTCTCCCGCGAGCTGATCTTCTTCGGTCTGCTCAACATCGTGACGTGGCAGTGGGCCGGCTACTACATGATCATCCTGTACGCGGCGCTGCAGGGCATCGACCCGACCCTGTACGAGGCGGCGCGCATCGACGGGGCCAGCCAGTGGCAGATCGTGCTGCGCATCAAGATCCCGCTCATCGCGCCGGCGCTCGTGCTGATCCTGGTGTTCGCCCTCATCGGGACGCTGCAGTTCTTCAACGAACCGCAGATCCTGCGTTACCTGGCCGCCGGTGCGATCCCCGCCGACTTCACCCCGAACATGTACGCCTACCAGCAGGCCTTCGCCCTCGCCAACTACAACTACGGCAGCGCGATCTCCTTCGCCCTGGGCGCCGTGGTCTTCGTGTGCGTGTACATCTTCCTGTTCATCACGCGCAAGCGGGGGAGCTTCCTGTCATGACCACGACTCTCGAGCGATCGCGCCGCGCAGCCGCCCGGCGCCGCTACCTGCCGATGCAGATCCTGCTCGGATTCCTGGTGGTGTACTTCCTCATCCCGTTCTGGTGGGTTCTCGTCAACAGCTCCAAGACGGCGGCCGGGTTGTTCGGCGGCGGCAGCGCCCTGTGGTTCGACGACGTCGTGGACTACGCCGGCAACTTCGCCCAGCTGTTCACCTTCCAGGACGGCATCTACCTGCGCTGGCTCGGCAACTCCGCGCTGTACGCGTTCGCCGGCGGCGTGGGGGCGACAGTCCTGGCCGTGGCCGCCGGGTACGGTTTCGCGAAGTACCGTTTCGCCGGGCGTCGCATCAGCTTCGCCATCCTGCTCGGATCGGTCATGGTGCCCACGACCGCGCTGGTCATCCCGACGTTCATCATGTTCGCCGAGCTGGGCATCACCAACACCATCTGGGCCGTCATCCTGCCGACCCTGCTCAACCCGTTCGGGGTGTACCTCATGCACGTGTACGCGCGGGACGCCGTCCCGGACGAGCTGCTGGACGCCGCCCGCGTGGACGGCGCGAGGGAGTTCCGCATCTTCGCGCAGGTCGCCCTGCCGATGCTGCGCCCGGCGATCGTCACGGTCCTGCTGCTGTCGATCGTGGCCTCGTGGAACAACTATTTCCTTCCCCTGGCGATGCTCTCGGACAACCGCCTGTTCCCCGTCACGGTGGGGATCGGGCTGTGGCAGGGCATCGCCTCGGCGAACAACTCCGGCGGCACGTCGCTGTGGAGCATCATCATCCTCGGCTCCCTCGTCTCGGTGATCCCCCTCGTGATCGCATTCCTCACCCTGCAGCGCTACTGGCAGGGCGGATTGTCGATCGGCAGCTTGAAATGACCTGGCCGACCACGGCCGCCCCGCACCACCCGGAAAGAGGAGCATGACTTCTGCACGTGTCACCATCGACCCCCACTTCGTGGTCGGAGCCGTCGACCGCCGCCTGTTCGGGTCGTTCGTCGAGCATCTGGGCCGCTGCGTGTACGACGGGATCTACGAGCCGTCGCACCCGTCGGCGGATGCGGACGGCTTCCGCCAGGACGTGATCGACCTCGTGCGCGAGCTCGGGGTCTCCACCGTGCGGTACCCGGGGGGGAACTTCGTGTCGGGGTACCGCTGGGAGGACGGCGTCGGGCCGCGCGAGGACCGCCCGCGCCGCCTCGACCTGGCGTGGCACTCCACCGAGACCAACGAGATCGGCCTGGACGAGTTCGCGACGTGGTCGGCCAAGGCCGGCGGCGAAGTGATGTACGCCGTGAACCTCGGCACGCGGGGGGTTCTCGAGGCGCTCGACGTGCTGGAGTACGCGAACCTGCGCTCGGGCACCTTCTGGTCGGATCGCCGCGTCGCCAACGGACACCCCGAACCCCACGGCATCCGCATGTGGTGCCTGGGCAACGAGATGGACGGCCCCTGGCAGCTGGGCCACAGCACCGCGGAGGAGTACGCCGCCCTCGCCGCCAAGACCGCCAGCGCCATGCGACAGGTCGACCCGGACCTCCAGCTGGTGGTGTGCGGGAGCTCGGGGGCGCAGATGCCCACGTTCGGCGAGTGGGAGCGGGTGGTGCTGGAGCGCACGTACGACGACGTCGACTTCATCTCGTGCCACGCCTACTACGAACCCCGCAACGGCGACTACGGCAGCTTCCTCGCCTCGGCCACCGACATGGACCGCTTCATCGACACCGTCGTCGCCACGGCCGATCACGTCAAGGCGATCCGCCACAGCGACAAGACGATCGACATCTCCTTCGACGAGTGGAACGTGTGGTACCAGTCCCGCTACAACGACGTCGACAAGATCACCGACGTCGAGCAGTGGCCGGTGGCCCCGCGGCTGCTCGAGGACACGTACTCCGTCGCCGATGCGGTCGTGGTCGGGAACCTGCTCATCTCGCTGCTGCGCCACGCGGACCGCGTGAAGTCGGCGAGCCTCGCCCAGCTGGTCAACGTGATCGCCCCGATCATGACGGAGCCGGGCGGACCGGCGTGGCGCCAGAGCACGTTCTTCCCCTTCGCCGTCACGTCGCGCCTGGCGCGCGGGAACGCCCTCGAGGTGCGCCTGGAGTCGCCCGAGTACGACACCGAGCTGTACGGCGCCGTGCCGATGGTCGACGCCGTCGCCACGCACGACCCTGACACGGGCGAGACGACCCTGTTCGTCGTCAACCGGAATCTCACCGAGGAGGTCGCGCTCGAGGTCGACGTCACGATGCTGGGGGCGGTGGCGGTGCGCTCGGCGGTGACCCTGCACGACGACGACATGCACGCCGCCAACACGCTCACCGAGCCCGACCGTGTGGGCCTGCGTGACATCGCCGCCGACCTCGGCGACGCGCACACCGTCTCGCTGACCCTCCCCGCGGTCTCGTGGACCGCGGTGACCCTCGGCTGAGCGGCGCGCATGACCCGCGCAGATCTCGCCCCCGACGACGACAGCACCGCCCCGCCGCAGCCGTGGCGGGATCCGACCCTGGATCCCGCCGAGCGCGTCGACGCCCTGCTGGCATCGATGACCCCTGCGGAGAAGCTGGCGCAGCTGGGCAGCCACTGGGAGGACACCCGTGACGCCTCCGAGATCATCGCGCCGATGCAGGATGTCCTCGGCCGAGGGCGACTGCCGTTCGAGACGGCCGCCGCCGCCGGCATCGGCCACCTCACGCGCGTGTTCGGCACGACGCCGGTGCCGGCACGCGCGGGTATGGCGAAGGTGCGCGCGGCGCAGGCCTTCCTGCGCGAGCGGACGCGCCTGGGCATCCCCGCGATCGTCCATGAGGAGTGCCTGACGGGCTTCACGACGCTGGGGGCGACGGTCTACCCGATCCCGATGGCGTGGGCGGCGACGTTCGATCGCAGCCTCGTGCGGAAGATGGCGCGGGCGATCGGCGAGGACATGCGGGCGGTCGGCGTGCACCAGGGGCTCTCGCCGGTGCTCGACGTCGTCACCGACTACCGGTGGGGTCGCGTGGAGGAGACCCTCGGCGAGGATCCGTACGTGGTGGCCACGCTCGCGACGGAGTATGTGCGCGGGATGCAGGAGGCCGGTGTCATCGCGACGCTCAAGCACTTCGCCGGGCACGCCTCCTCGCGCGGCGGTCGCAACCATGCGCCCGTCTCGATGGGCGAGCGGGAGCTGCGCGACCTCGTGCTGCCGCCGTTCGAGATGGCGGTGCGCTCGGGCGGTGCCGGCAGCGTCATGAACTCCTACACCGAGACCGATCGTGTGCCGGCCGCCGCCGACCGCTGGCTGCTCACCGACGTGCTGCGCGGCGAGTGGGGGTTCGAGGGCACGGTGGTGTCGGACTACTGGGCGATCGCGTTCCTGAAGTCCAAGCACGGCGTGGCCGGGACGATGGCGGATGCGGGCAGGCAAGCGCTGCACGCCGGCATGGATGTCGAGCTTCCGGATACCTCCGCCTTCCGCCTCCTCGACGAGGACGATCCCGATCCCGAGCGCACGCGGGCGGAGGTCGACACGGCCGTCCGGCGCGTGCTGCGTCAGAAGCTCGACCTCGGCCTCCTCGACGAGGGGTGGACGCCGCCGGACCCGGCCGATCACGATCTGGACAGCCCGCGCAACCGCGACCTGGCCCGGCGGCTGGCGGAGGAGTCGATCATCCTCCTGGACAACCCCGCCGCCGCGCTGCCCCTGCCCGGCGGCCTCCGCCGCGTCGCAGTGGTCGGTCCCGGCGCGAACGACCCGCGCGTGCTGATGGGCGCCTACTCCTACCCGATCCACGTGCTCCCGCGCCATCCCGGCCTCGGCCTCGGCATCGCCGCCGAGCCGGTCGCCGCGGCGCTCGCCGACGCGCTGCCGGGGACCGAACTGGTCGTCGAGGAGGGCGTCCCGCTGGTGGATCCGCCTGCCCCGGGCGCGCTGGATCGTGCGGTCGCCGCCGCGCGCGAGAGCGATGTGGCGGTGGTCGTCGTGGGGGATCGGGCCGGGATGTTCGGGAAGGGGACGTCGGGCGAAGGGTCCGATGCGCCCGACCTGGAGCTGCCGGGCCATCAGGGACGGCTCGTGGAGGCGGTCCTGGGAACCGGCACGCCCGTGGTCCTCGTCGTGGTGTCGGGACGGCCCTATGCCCTGGGCCGCTACGTCGGGCGGGCGGCCGCTCTCGTGCAGGCCTTCCTCCCGGGCGTGGAGGGAGGCGGGGCACTCGCGCGCGTGCTCACCGGCGCGGTGAATCCGTCCGGCCACCTCCCCGTCCAGATCCCGCGCAGCGGCGCGGCGATCCCGCACACCTACCTCGCCCCGCCGCTCGGCCAGGACGGCGATCGCATCAGCAATCTGTCGATCGCGCCCGCGTTCTCGTTCGGCCACGGTCTGTCCTACACGGAATTCGAGCTGGACCCGCTCGCCCTCGACGCCGACTCGATCGACGTCGCGGGGTCGGTGCGCGCGCGCACCCAGGTGCGCAACGTGGGCGCGCGGGACGGAGCCGTCGTCGTGCAGCTGTACGCGTCCGATCCCGTCGCCTCGGTCACCCGTCCCGTCGTGCAGCTCGTGGGCTATGCGCGCGTCGAGCTCGCCGCCGGCGCCGCCGCCGAGGTGACGTTCACCCTCTCGGCCGATCGCTTCGCCTTCGTCGGGCGCGACCGGCGCCGTGTCGTCGAGGCCGGGATCATCGAACTCTCCGCCGGACTGTCGCTGGCGACCGCGACCGCGCCGGTGGTCGTGACGCTGACCGGCCGCACCAGGGAGGTGCCGGCACCGGTCCTGGACACGCCGGTGCACGTCGCGCCGCTGACGGAGGTCGCCGTTCACAACGTTGGAAACTCCTCTTGACCGGGGCGTGACGCCCTGCCAGAGTGTCGGCGTACGGCATTTACGACGTTGTAAATCCCCTCCCGGAGAAGTCGGCGTCGTCGATTCCGTTCCCCCCAGCCGGCCCGTGCGGGCCTCCTTCGTCGCGCCTGCGCACGGTCGGACACGTCACACGAGATGAGGAATCGATGGAGATCACATCCGAGACCCGGCCACCGAGCCGGTTCCCGCGCGCCAGGCGCGCGGTCGCGCTGCTGACAGCGGCGATCGTCGCGCTCACCGCGCTCGCCGGCGCGGTGCCGGCGGCAGCCGCCGAGCCGTGGATCACCGTGCAGGACGACGGCTACCTGCGGATCGCCGTGCCCAACGCCGCGGTCGAGGAAGCGGTCGGGCCCGTGTCGCAGGTGGTCGTGGAGGGCAACTTCGGTCCCTCCGCGAACTGGGCGCAGATCGGCCTGCAGCGCAGCGGCGCCAACTGGACCGCGACGTACGGACCGTTCGCGCCGGGGCTGTACTACTACCAGGTCACCGGCGACGACAGCAAGGTGCTCAAGGACGCGAGCAACCCCACGACCGTGGCATCCGAGCCGGAGTGGAGCACCTTCTTCATCCCCGGCGAGTCCGCTGCGCTCCTGGCCGACGCGCCCGAGGAGGCCGGCACGATCGAGACCCTCACCTACGACAGCTCGGTGGCGGGCGAGGAGCGCGAGGCGCTCGTGTGGGTGCCCCCCACCTACAAGCCCAAGGGCAAGAAGCTGCCGGTGCTGTACCTCCAGCACGGCGGCGGGCAGAGCTACCGCGACTGGGTCGAGGTCGGCCGCGCCGAGCAGATCCTGGACAACCTGTGGCTGTCGGGGCGCCTGGAGGACATGCTCGTCGTGATGGGCAACGGCAACGTGCCCGACTTCCCGACGGAACTGCTGGAGAACATCGTCCCGGCCGTCGAAGACGCCTACCGCGTCTCCCCGTCCAAGAAGAAGCGGGCCCTGGCCGGCCTGTCGATGGGCGGCGGGCAGACCTTCGAGGTGTTCAGCGAGCACCCGGGTGAGTTCTCCCAGATCGGCACGTTCGGCGCGGGCCGGTTCGGTGACCTGGACGACATCCCGGTGCGCAAGATGAACAACCGCACCGACCTGTTCCGCGTGTATGTGGGCAACCCCACCGACGTGGCGCACAACGACGTCTACGACTCGTTCCAGAAGTTCGACGAAGTGGGCCTCGAGTACCAGTTCGACGGCGTCAATCCCGACGCCGGCCACAACTGGAACGCGTGGCAGGAGAACCTGATCGACTTCGCGCCTCGGCTGTTCACCGGCCAGGCGAGCGACCCCGCGATGAGCGAAGGGCACACCGCCCTCACCGAGCGGTTCGAACCTCCGGCCCCCGGCACGACCCCGACCCCGTGGGTCTCCGAGGGCGGCTTCGTCACGTTCGAGACGACGACCGAATTCGCCGACGCCGAGTACGTCTCGGTGTGGGCCAACTGGGCGCCCGGCGGCAGCTGGCTGCGCGTGGAGATGACCAAGGTCGGCGACCGGTGGCGGGCGACGGTGGGACCGCTGGAGTCGAAGTTCTACCACTACCGCTTCATCGTCGACCGTCAGCCGGTCAAGGACGCCTCCAACCCCACGTTCGTGACGAGCGAGCCGGCGTGGAGCACGTTCCTCGTGCCCGGTGAGGGGGCACGCCTCCTCACGGATGTGCCGGCCGGGTCAGGTGGAGACCTCGAGGTGATGTCGTACCAGAGCTCGGTGGCCGGCCAGGAGCGCAGCGCGTACGTGTGGACGCCACCGGGGTACGACGCCGAGCGGCCGGAGCCGTATCCCCTGTTCGTGCTGAACCACGGCGGCGGCCAGAGCTGGACGGACTGGGTCGAGGTGGGGCGCGCGCGTCAGATCCTCGACAACCTCTTCCTCGACGGCGCGATCGAACCGATGGTCGTGGTCATGCCCAACGGCAACGTCAGCGACTATCCGAGGGAGCTCCTCGAGAACGTCGTGCCCGTCACCGAGGAGCGGTACAACGTCAGCGGCAACCCCGCCAAGCGCGCCCTCGCGGGCCTGTCGGCCGGGGGAGCGCGGACGGTGTCGGTGCTCAAGGCACATCCGGGGGCGTTCGCGTACATCGGCACGTTCGCGGCCGGCTTCGGGGGCACTGCGGGCGTCGATGCCGAGGCCATCAACGCAGGCACCGAGCTGTTCCGCCTGTACACCGGAGACATCACCGACTTCACCTACACCTCGGTGATGAACTCGCTCCCCGTGCTGGACGAGCTCGGGATCGAGTACGAGTTCAACGGCGTGACGCCCGGCCCGCACGGGTGGGACGTCTGGCAGAAGAACCTGATCGATTTCGCGCCGCGGCTGTTCCAGAGCGCCCCGGCCGATACGACCCGCCCCGAGGTGGCACTGGTGTCACCGACGACCGCGGGACCGTTCGGAGCGCTGGAGGTCCAGGTCGACGCCTCCGATCTGGGTGGACTCGAGCGCATCGTGGCGAACGTGTATCAGGGCGGCACGCTGGTGCGGAGCACCCAGACGGCGATGAACGGAGCCGAGAGCGGCACCCACACCGCCACCGTCGCGCTGGCGTCGGGGGAGTACACGCTGCGGTACAACGCGCACGATCGGGCGGGGAACATCTCCCGCACCGGGACGTTCGCGTTCACCGTCGACGCGGATGCGCCCACGGCGACCGTGAAGGAGGGGGCCGACTTCACCGTCGGCACCGCCGAAGGGTACGACGTCGTCAGCTACAAGCTGTACGACGCCGGACGCATCGACAAGGTCGTGATCAACGGTGTGGAGAAGGACCTGACCGACAACGCATGGTCGGATGTCAACTTCCTGCGCCCTGGCACCTTCGGGGCCGTGCAGGGGGCGAACACGCTGATCGTGCACGACGTGGTGGGCAACACCGCGACGATCTCGTTCGTGCTCAACTGATCCGAGCGCCGGTGCCCTCCTCCGCCACATCGGCGGGGGAGGGCACCGGCGTCGTGGCCTCAGACGCGCGAGGCGGTCAGTGCGGCGTCCTCCGCCGCCGGGGTGCGGAGAGCCGGTCCCACCGTCGCCGTCGCCACGCGGGCGTCTCCCGGCGAGACCGGGTGCACGTCGCCGGTGACCTGTACGACGGACTCCGCCTCGCGCTGCGCGCACGACGGCCCGACCCACACGTCGACCCGGCCGGGCTCGACGATGCGACGCCCGGAGCGGTCGGTGAAGGCCAGGCGTGCGGTGGGCACCGTGAAGGTGACCTCCCGGGCCTCTCCCGGCTCGAGCCACACGCGCTGGTACGCCAGCAGCTGGGCGAGGGGCCGCGTGATGCTGCCGTACACGTCGTGGCCGTACAGCTGGACGACATCCGCGCCCGCGACCGCGCCGGTGTTGCGCACCGTCACGGCGGCGGTGAAGACGTCGCCGGCTGCCACCGTAGGCGTCACCTCCAGCCCGGCGTGCTCGAACGTGGTGTAGCTGAGCCCGTGACCGAACGGCAGGACGGGCGTGGGATCGGCGCTGGTGATGCTGCTGGGTCCCCCCAGGAAGGGGTGCAGATACGTGTACGGCTGTGCGCCGGCCGAACGCGGCAGCGACACGGGGAGCCGGCCGGACGGGTTCACCCGGCCGGACAGCACCGCGGCCACCGCATCCGCCCCCTCCTCGCCGGGGAAGAAGGTCTGCAGCGCGGCGCCGACCGGGTGCGGCCCGGTCAGGGCCCACTCCAGCGCGTAGGGGCGTCCGGAGACGACCACGAGCACGACCGGGGTGCCCGTCGCGGCGACCGCTTCGACGAGGTCTCGCTGGCGTCCCGGCAGCTCGAGATCCTCGACGTCGTTGCCTTCGCCGACCGTGCCGCGACCGAACAGGCCCGCGCGGTCGCCGACGACGAGGACCGCCACATCGGCCTCCGCCGCGGCGGCCACGGCGCCGGGGATGCCGGAACCGTCCTCACCCTCGACGTCGCATCCGCGCACGGCGTCCACCGCCGCGTCGGGGAACTCCGCGCGGACGGCGTCCAGCACCGTCGGGATGGCGATGCCCAGCGCGACATCGGGGTGGTGCGCGAGGACGTGGTTGGCGAACGAGTAGCAGCCCATGAGCGCCTCGGACGAGTCGGCATTGGGTCCGATCACCGCGACGCGGCGCACGGTCGCGGCAGGCAGCGGCAGGACGGCGTCGTTGGCCAGCAGGATGACCGATTCGCTCGCCAGGCGCCGCGCGATGTCGCGGTGCCGCGGCGAGTCGAGGTCGATCGAGGCGGGGGGCTCGGCGAAGGACTCGTCCAGCAGGCCCAGCTGCTCCTTCTGCGTCAGCACGCGCAGGACCGCGGCATCCAGCAGCGCCTCGTCGGCGATGCCCTCCCGCACGCGCGCGAGCAAGGGCTCGGCGTACGCGTCGCCGGTGGGCAGTTCCACGTCGATGCCGGCGGCCAGGGCGAGCTCGGCGGCCTCGCCGAGGTCGGCGGCGACGGCGTGCGTGGAGTGCAGGAACGCGACGGAGAAGTAGTCCGAGACGACGACCCCCTCGAATCCGAGCTCGCCACGGAGCAGGTCGGTCAGATACGCCGGGCTCGCCCCGACGGGGTCGCCGTCGATCTCGGCGTAGGAGTTCATGACCGACCGCGCCCCGCCGTCGCGCAGCGCCATCTCGAAGGGCGGCACCAGCACGTCGGCGATCTCCCGGGGTCCGGCGTGGACGGGGGCGTGGTTGCGCGCCGCCTGCGAGGCGGAGTAGCCGACGAAGTGCTTGAGGGTGGCGTGGATGCCGGCATGCTGCAGGCCGCGCACGTACGCGGTGCCGATCGTGCCCACCACGTACGGATCCTCGGCGATGCACTCGTCCACGCGCCCCCACCGCGGGTCGCGGATGACATCGAGCACCGGAGCGAGGCCCTGGTGGATGCCGAGCTCACGCATGGAGTCGCCGATGCTCTCCGCCATCTCCTGCACGAGGTCGGGGTCGAAGGAGGCGCCCCACGCGAGCGGCGTGGGGAAGGTCGCCGCCTTCCACGCGGCCAGGCCCGTGAGGCACTCCTCGTGGACGATGGCCGGGATGCCCAGGCGCGTCTCCGAGCGCAGCCGCCGCTGCTCCTCCCACAGCCACCGTGCGCGCTCGACCGGTTCGACCGGCCGCGTGCCGTACACGCGCGTGAGGTGTCCGAGCCCGTGCACGGTGGCGTCGGCGTACTTGGTGGAGGTGACCATCTCGTCCGCGAGCGGGGCGACGACCTCCCCGCCCTGATCGACCCAGTAGCCGACCAGTTGCGCCGCCTTCTCCTCGAGGGTCATGTCCGCCAGCAGCGCGCGCACGCGCGCCGAAGGCTCCGAGCGTTCCTGAGACATGTCAGCCCTTCACCGCGCCCGTGAGGCCACCCACGATGCGCCGCTCGAACAGGCTGAAGAACACCAGGGCGGGCAGCATCGACAGTGACGTGAACGCGAGCACGCGTGCGGTGTCCACGGAGTACTGCGACGAGAACGCCTGCACGCCCAACGGCAGGGTGAAGGCCTCTTCGTTGTTGAGGATGAACAGCGGCAGCAGGTAGGCGTTCCAGCTGCCGATGAAGGCGAGGATGCCCACCGTGATGACACCGGGCACCGCCAGCGGCAGGACCATGCGCCAGAAGAAGGCCAGGCGTCCGCATCCGTCGATGTAGGCGGCCTCCTGGATCTCGTCCGGGATGGCACGCAGGAACGGCACCAGGATGATCACCGTCGTGGGCAGTGCGAACGCGATCTGGGGCAGGATGATGCCCGGCAGCGTGTTCATCAGGCCGAGGCTGCGCACCACGATGTACAGCGGCGTGATGGCCACGGTGATGGGGAACATCAGCCCCGAGGCGAACAGGGCGTACAGGGCGCCACGCCCGCGGAAGCTGTAGCGCGCGATGACGTAGCTGGCCATGAGACCCAGCGCGACCGCGCCGACCGTGGTGGCGAGGGCCACGATCGTGGAGTTGCCCACCTGCGTCCAGAACTGCCCGCTGGTGATGACGCCGAGGTAGTTCTCGAAGTTCCACGGCGCGGGGAAGCCCGCCGGCTCGAGGGTGATCTGCGAGTTCGTGCGGAAGCCGCCGATGATGATGTAGATGACCGGTCCGAGCATGAGCGCGATGATCACCAGGGCGATGAAGTAGACGACCGGGGGTCCCCACGGCAGGCGCTGTCGCGTGCGCGAGAGGGGCGTCGCGCGACGTGTGGTGATGGCCATGGTGCTCATCGAGCACCCCTCTCTGTGATCGCGCCGGCGGTGTCGCGGCGCAGGATGAAGCGCTGGTAGACGAGCGCCACGATCATCGAGATGACGAAGATCACCACGGCCACGGCGTTGCCGTACCCGAAGTTTCCGGAGTTGCGGCCCGTGGCCACCATGTAGATCGCCATCGTGTTGGTGCCCGCCACGGAGGAGACGTACTGCCCCCAGATGATGTAGACGAGGTCGAACAGCTGCAGCGCTCCGATGATCGACAGGAACGCCCAGATGCGCAGGGTCGGGGCCAGCAGCGGCAGCGTGATGCGGCGCTGGATCTGCCAGTACGACGCGCCGTCGATGGCGGCCGCTTCGTAGAGCTCCTCGGGGATGCCCTGCAACCCCGCGAGGAACAGGATCACGGCGAAGCCGATGTACTTCCACGTCAGGATCGCCATGAGCGTCCAGATCGCGATCGAGGGGTCGGAGAGCCAGTCTGCGCGGAGGAACCCGAGCCCCAGGTTCTCCAGCGCGCCGTTGGCCGCGCCGTTGGTGGCCAGCAGCAGGCTGAAGCCGGTTCCCACGACGACCTCGGCGATGACGTAGGGGACGAAGATCAGCACGCGGATGACGGACTGCCCGCGCATCCGGCGGTTCAGCAGGAGCGCCAGCAGGATCGCGAGCGGGCCCTGCAGCACGAGCGACATCACGACGATGAAGCCGTTGTGCAGCAGCGCTGCCTGGAAGTTGGGGTCGGTGAAGATGACGACGTAGTTCTGCAGGCCGACGAAGTCGGTCGCCGGGCCGAAGCCGGACCAGCGGAAGAACCCGTAGTAGGCGGCCATGATCACGGGGAGGATCACGAAGCCGACGAAGAAGAGGACGGCGGGGCCGACCATGACCAGCACCTCGAGGCGCCCGGCCCAGCCCAGCCCACGCGGGCGGCGGCGATCCCGCGGCACGGACGGGGGCGGCGTGACGCCGCCCCCGTCGTGCTGCGCGAGATCGGAATCGCCCGTGGAGGACATCTCGCGGATGGACATACTCAGCCCTGCGCACCCGCCGTGTTGACGGTCTCGATGAACTGCTCGGGCGAGCTGTTGCCCGCCAGCATGTCCACGACGGCCACGTTCAGCGCGTTGCCGACGTTCTGGCCGAGCACGGTGTCCAGCCACTGCGACACGAACGGCGCCTGGTTGTAGGCCTCGAGGATGCCGACCAGGTAGGGCTCGGTGACCGCCTCCTGCGCGACGGAGTTCACCGGCGGCGACTGGAAGGCCTCGTAGTACTTCGTCTGCTGCTCGGCGCTGGCGACGAAGTTCAGGAAGTCGGCGCACTCCTCAGGAGCCTGCGCAGCGCACGAGTAGCCGTCGAGGCCGCCCATGAGCGACCCGGGCTCCCCCTGACCGCCGTCCACCTCGGGGAAGGGGAACCACGCCAGGTCGGGCAGCGGCTTCTCGTCCGGGGTCAGCGACGCGATCACACCCGGGTTCCAGGCCCCCATGAGCTCCATCGCGGCCTGACGGTTGGCGATGAGACCGGCCGAGCTGTTGGCGCCCTGCTGCGGTTCCGTGGTGAGGAAGCCGTCGTTGAACGGGTCGATGGATGCGAAGTCCTCGAGGTCCTCGGCGGCCTTCAGCCAGCATTCGTCGCTGAAGTCCTTGGTCTCGCTGGTCTCCTCGATGACGTCCGAGCTGCACTCGCGCAGCGCGAAGAAGTAGTACCAGTGCGCGGCCGGCCATGCCGCCTTGGCGCCCAGGGCGATGGGGGCGATGCCGGTGGTCTTCAGCTCCTCCGCCGCGGCCTTCAGCTCGTCGACCGTGGTGGGGTTCTCGGTGATGCCGGCGGCGTCGAACGCGTCCTGGCTGTAGAAGAACCCGCCGGGCAGCACGGAGAGGGGCATCGCCCAGATCTTGTCCTCGTACGTCTCGGCGGCGAACGCCACCTCGGAGATCTCCTCCTTGAGGCCGTCGTCGATGAGGTCGGTCAGGTCCATCAGCTGGCCCGCGTCCACCATGGCGGCCATCTTGCCGCCACCGCGCTGCAGGAAGATGTCCGGCGGGTCGCCGGCGTTCAGCGCGGTCTGCAGCTTGCCGTCCATGTCCTCGTTCTGGACGGACTGCATCTTGATCGTGACGTTCGGGTTCTCCTCCTCGAACGCCGCGATGGCGTCCTTCCAGAACTGCTGGCCGGGTCCCGTGGTGGAGTTCTGCCACAGCGTCATCTCGACCGAGCCGTCGCCCGAGTCCGAGCCGCCTCCGCCGCCCCCCGAACACGCGCTCAGAACGAGCGCACCTGCCGCGAGCGCCACCGCCCCCGCTGCGAATCGCTTGGTTCTCATGTGATCACCTGTCTCTTCATTGAGTGCACTCTCGCCCATCGAGGTGCCGCATCCCGCGCGTGTGCATCGCCGGGTGCTCAGCCAGTGTGCGCAGGGCGCGGGATCGCGTCAAACGTTTTCGAAAACATTTTCCATCACGCTAGGATCGGCGCCATGTCGCGGCGTCCCACCATCAACGACGTCGCCCGTGCGGCGGGTGTCTCCGTCGCCACCGTGTCCAAAGCGGTCAACGGGCGCTACGGCGTCTCACCCGAGACCGTCGAGCGCGTGCTCGCTGCGGTGGCCGAGCTCGGGTACGCCTCCAGCCTCGTGGCCAGCAGCATGCGCGCCCGCAGCACGGGCGTCATCGGGGTGCTCGTGGCCGATTTCGAGCCGTTCAGCGCCGAGATCCTCAAAGGCGTGGGCCGCGCGCTGCGCGACACCCACTACGACCTGCTCGCGTACAGCGGATCGCGCCAGCAGAACGGCGAAGGGTGGGAGCGGCGCTCGCTCAGCCGGCTGAGCGGCACGCTGATCGACGGCGCCATCATGGTCACGCCCACGATCCTGGGCGTCTCCGTCGACGTGCCGATCGTCGCGATCGACCCGCACACCGGTCGTGCCGACGTGCCCACCGTGGAATCGGACAGCTTCACGGGGGCGTGGGAGGCCACCCGCTACCTCGTGGAACTCGGGCACCGCCGCATCGGCTTCATCGCGGGCCGGCCGGATCTGCGCTCGTCGATCGCGCGCGACGCCGGGTACCGTCGCGCCCTGTCCGAGGCCGGCATCGCGTACGACCCCGCGCTGGTGCGGGTCGGCATGTACCACCCCGAGACCGTCCGTGAGCAGGCCCGGCTCCTGCTGGATTCGCCGAACAGGCCCACGGCGGTGTTCGCCGCCAACGACCTGTCGGCCCTCGGCGTCATCGAAGTCGCCACGCGTCTGGGCCTGAGCATCCCCGGCGATCTGTCGGTGGTCGGATTCGACGACATCCCGGAGTCCTCGCAGGCGGCGCTGCCGCTCACGACGGTGCATCAGCCGATGCAGCTGCTGGGGGCGACGGCTGCGACGCTCCTGGTGACGCTCATGCGGGGAGACGTGCCGGATGCCACTCAGGTGGGCCTGGCCACGCGCCTGGTGGTCCGGTCCACGACGGCGCCGCCGGCGTGAGGGTCACCGTCCCAGCACGGCGTCCAGAAGTCGCACCAGGTCCGCCTCGCGCAGCGGCTCGCGACTGAGGGCGCGGAGGATGACCGCGCCCGAGAGCGCCTCGGCGAGCTCGTCCACCGGGGTGTCGGGAGTGAGATTGGGGGCCGTGCCGATCGCCGAGCGCAGGCGTCCGGCAACCGATCCCGAGCCGGTGAGGCTGTCGCGCAGCCGGCGGCCGGTGTCGGCGTTCTCGGCGGCGGCGGCCACGAGCGAGCGCAGTAGCGTCTCGCCCTGCTCTTCGCCGAGCAGAGCGAACACCGTCGTGAGCCACTGCGAGAGGTCGCGCCGGATGTCGCCGGTGTCGGGGACGAGGAGGCGCCCGGGCAGGATCTTGCCCTCCAGCAGGCACTCCGCGATGACGGCTCCCTTCGAGGGCCACCAGCGGTAGATCGTCTGCTTGCCCACCTCGGCGCGCGCGGCGATGCCCTCGATCGTGAGTGAGTCGTACCCCCGCTCGGTGAGCAGATCGGCGGTGGCCTGCAGGATCGCCTGCCGTGCGGCCTCGCTGCGCACGGGTCCGCTGCGGGGCAGGGGCATGGCGGCTCCGATCTGAAGACGAGACGGTCCGTGTTATCTTAGCTGCTGCTCGTCGGCGTCGAGGGTGCCCCTCGGCGGGCCTGCCCTCACGAAACAGAGGATCCGCATGGCCGAACTTCTCCACCGTCTGGGAACCTTCGCCGCGCGCCGCGCGTGGGCGGTCGTGATCGCCTGGATCGCCCTGCTCGCGCTGGCCGGTGGCGGCTTCGCGCTGGGCTTCAAGGGGCTCAGCTCGAGCTTCGACATCCCCGGAACGGCCTCAGGGGAGGTGATCGCGGAGCTCGAGGACACCCTCCCCGAGTTCAGCGGCGCCTCCGGCACGGTGGTGTTCGCCGCCGACGACGGCGAGGCGCTCACCGATGCCCAGCGGGAGGAGATCGCCGCCCTCGTGGCGACGGCGGGAGACCTGCCCGATGTCTCGGACGTCATCGATCCCTTCGACGCAGAGCAGGAGCTCGCCGACCAGCGCGCCGAGGTGGAGTCCGGGCGTGCGCAGCTGGACGACGCCCGTGCGCAGACCGACGCCGGCCGCCAGCAGCTGGAGGCCGGGCGTGCGCAACTGACCGACGCGCAGGCGCAGCTGGACGCCGGGCGGGCGCAGCTGGAGGCGGGGCGTGCGCAGGCGCAGGCGCAGGGGCTCCCGACGGCGCAGCTGGACGCCCAGCTCGCTCAGCTGGATGCGCAGCAGGCGCAGCTGGACGCCGGTCTCGCCGAGCTGGATGCGCAGCAAGCGCAGCTCGAGGAGGGCGAGGCGACGCTCGCCGAGCAGGAGGCACAGCTCGAGCGGGGCGCCGAACTGCTGTCCTACGCCGACGGCATCCGGGTCGTGTCCGAGGATGGCGCGACCGCCCTGGTCAGCGTGTCGTTCACCGAGCCGCGACTGGAGCTGCCGGAGAGCTCGAAGCAGGCCGTCATGGACCACTTCACGGCCGAGCCGATCGACGGGGTGGAGGTGTCGTTCTCGACCGACATCTCCCAGGGCGTCCCGGAGATCCTCGGTGTCGGCGAGGCGGTGGGCGTCGCCATCGCCGGCATCGTCCTGGTCGTCGTGCTGGGCTCGCTCCTGGCGGCGTCGTTCCCCATCGTCACGGCCCTGACCGGCGTGGCGATCGGCGCCCTGGCGACCCTGTCGTTCTCCGGCGTCGTGCAGATGGCGTCGGTGACCCCCATCCTCGGCGTCATGCTGGGCCTGGCCGTCGGCATCGACTATTCGCTGTTCATCCTCTACCGCCATCGCCGCCAGCTGCTCCAGGGGGCCGACGTGGGGGAGTCGATCGGGCTGGCCAACGGCACCGCCGGCAATGCCGTCGTGTTCGCCGGGACGACGGTCATCGTCGCGCTGCTCGCCCTCAACATCACCGGCATCCCGTTCCTGGGACTCATGGGCACGGCCGGGGCGGCGAGCGTCGCGATCGCCGTGCTGATCGCGGTGACGCTCACCCCCGCCCTCCTGGGGCTGGCCGGGACCCGCGTGCTCGGCCGGCGCGCACGGGCGCGCGCGGCCGCGCATGCCGACGCGCCGCAGGAGTCCCGCGCGCGCGGACGGGCCGTGACGCCCATGTCGACGCTGCGGGCGGTCGTGACCGCGGTCGTCGCGGTCGTGGCGCTGCTGGTCGTGGCGATCCCGGCGCTGTCCATGCGCCTGGGCCTGCCCGACGGCGGCTCGGAGGCCGAGGACTCCCCGGCCTACCGGGCCTACACGGCGACCGAGGAGGCGTTCGGCGAAGGACTCAACGGGCCGCTCCTGGTCACCGCATCCCTGCCGGCGGGCCTGGACGAGGACGCCGTGCAGAACGCGCAGCTCACGGTGGCCCGCGAACTGGCCGCGCAGGAGGACGTCGACGCCGTCGCCCCGGTCGCGATCGCCGAGGACTCCTCGCTCGCGGTCTTCCAAGTGGTTCCCGCAGAGGGCCCCAACAGCGTCTCCACCGAGCGGCTCGTGCGCGATCTGCGCGAGCTGCCGCCCATCGACGGCGACATCGTCCTGGGCGTGGCGGGGCAGGCCGCCATCAACATCGACATCTCCGAGGGGCTGGCCGACGTGCTGCCGCTGTACCTCGTCGTGGTCGTGGGCCTGTCCTTCCTCATCATGGTGATGGTCTTCCGGTCGCTGCTGGTGCCGCTGCTCGCCACGGGCGGGTTCGTGCTGTCGCTGTTCGCGACGTACGGCGCCGTGACGGCGGTGTTCCAGTGGGGCTGGCTCGGTGCGCTGTTCGGCATCCACGATCCGGGCCCCATCCTGAGCTTCCTGCCGGTCATCCTCGTCGGGATCCTGTTCGGGCTCGCGATGGACTACCAGCTGTTCCTGGCGACGGGGATGCGGGAGGCGTACGTGCACGGCGCACCGGCGCGGCTGGCCGTCGCGCAGGGCTTCCGCGCCGGGCGCACCGTCGTGATCGCCGCGGCGCTCATCATGATCTCGGTGTTCGGCGGCTTCATCACCTCCGAGTCCGTCATCATCAAGTCGATGGGCTTCGGGCTGGCCTTCGGTGTGCTGCTGGACGCCATCGTCGTGCGGATGCTGCTGGTGCCGGCCGTGACGCACCTGCTCGGCCGGTCGGCATGGTGGCTGCCACGGTGGCTCGACCGCATCCTGCCCAACGTCGACGTGGAGGGTGCGGCACTGGAGCGCCGGCATCCGCACCACGCGGCGGTGTGACCGTCATCTCACAGAAGGCTCGTAGCCGGCGTCCGTAGATTCGCGGGCATGCCGGAATCGCTCGAAGAGCAGCAGATCACCGTGTCGGGTTCGGCCCTCCGGGCGATGCGCGACGAGTTCCAACGGTTCCTCATGGAGTACCGCTTCGGCCTGGCCGAGGTCGAGACGAAGATCTCGATCCTGCGCGAGGAGTTCCAGGAGGTGCACGACTACAACCCGATCGAGCACGTCACCAGCCGCGTGAAATCACCGGACAGCATCGTCGCGAAGGTGCGGCGCAAGGGACTCGAGCCCGGCCTCGCTTCGCTGCGGACCTCCCTCATGGACATCGCCGGCATCCGCATCACGTGCAGCTTCGTCGAGGACGCCTATCGGCTGTTCGACCTGCTCACCCAGCAGGACGACATCACCGTGCTGAAGGTCAAGGACTACATCGCCGAGCCCAAGCCCAACGGCTACAAGAGCCTGCACGCGGTGCTCGAGGTGCCGGTGTTCCTCTCCACCGGGCGGGTGGGCGTGCCGGTCGAGGTGCAGTTCCGCACGATCGCGATGGACTTCTGGGCGAGCCTGGAGCACAAGATCTACTACAAGTACGACCGGCACGTGCCGGAGGAGCTGCTGGAGAACCTCAAGTCGGCCGCCGACACGGCCGCCGAGCTCGACGCGCGCATGCAGGGGCTGCATCGCCAGGTCCGCGGGTCTGCCTCCACCGCCGTGTGACGCGGGCCAGAATGGGCGCATGGCGGATGCGGTGGCAGAACTCGACGCGGCCGCCGACGCCCTGTACGGTCTGCCCCCGGCGGAGTTCACGGCCGCCAGGAACGAGCGAGCGGCGTCGGCCACCGGCGCGCTGGCGAAGCAGATCAAGGCGCTGCGCAAGCCCTCCGTCGCCGCGTGGGCGGTGAACCTGCTGGTGCGCGACGGGCAGCTGGCCGACGCGCTCGAGCTGTCGCAAGCCCTGCACGAGGCGCAGGACGAGCTGGACGCGCCCGAGCTGGCGAAGCTGGGCAAGCAGCGGCGCGCCCTCGTCGCCGGACTCGCACGCCGCGCGGGGGCCCTCGCCCGCGATGCCGGCACGCCCCTGAGCCGAGCGGTCCTGGAGGAGGTCGAGCTGACCATCAACGCCGCGATCGTGGATGCGGCAGCCGGCGCGGCGATCCTCACCGGCCGGCTCGTCCGGACGGTGCACGCCGACAGCATCGATGCGGCCGATCTGGTCGACGCGGTGGCGGGATCCGTTCCCGGAGTGCCCGACCGCCCCGCCCCCGGCCGGGACGATCTCGCCGCACGGCGTGCACGGAAAGCCGCAGAGGCAGCGGCGCGCGACGCCGACCGCGCCGCATCCGAGGCCGACCGGGAAGCGGCGCGCATCGAAGGGAAGCTCGCCAAGGCGCGCGAGCGCGCCGATCTGCTCCACGAGCGGGTGGACGACCTGCGCGCAGAGCTCGCGCGCATCGAGCGCGACGCGGATGCCGCGGACGAGAAGGTCACGGATCTGCAGGACGAGCACACACAGGCTCGCGATCGGGCGAAGACGGCGGCCCGGGCGGCGCAGCGGGCGCGAGCGGCGGTCGAGGACGCCGGATGACGGCACACGGCGTGCGGTCAGGAGAGGGTGTGAGCGAGCCCTAACATCGGAGCGTGGACTTCTCCCTCGTCATCACGCCCGACCTCATCGCCGTGTTCCTCACGCTGTTCGTGCTGGAACTCGTCCTGGGCGTCGACAACGTGATCTTCATCTCGATCCTCGCCTCCAAGCTCCCTGTCGCGCAGCAGGCGCGGGCCCGCAATCTCGGCCTGACCCTCGCGATGGTCCTGCGAGTGGGCCTGGTCTTCCTCGCCGGGTGGATCATCACGCTGACCGCCGACATCCTGCAGATCGGCGACCTGGGCTTCTCGATCAAGGACTTCATCCTGATCCTGGGCGGCCTGTTCCTCGTCTACAAGGCCGTCCACGAGATCCACCAGAAGCTCGAGGGGGCGGAGGAGCACGCGGACTCCGGCGGCGGCACCGCGACCTTCGGGTCGGTGCTCCTGCAGATCCTCGCCCTCGACCTCGTCTTCTCCCTCGACTCGGTCATCACCGCGGTCGGGATGACGACCAACATGATCGTCATCATCACCGCCGTTGTGCTCTCGTTCGGCATCATGCTGTTCGCGTCGCGGTTCATCTTCACGTTCGTGAACAAGCACCCCACGGTCAAGATGCTGGCACTGTCCTTCCTCCTGCTGATCGGCGTGTTCCTCATCGCGGAGGGCTTCGGACTGCACATCGACAAGGCGCTCATCTATGGCCCGATGGCGTTCGCGGTCTTCGTGGAGGCGCTGAACCTCATCGCCTCCGCCCGTCGCGCCAAGCGCTCGCAGAGCCGGCGCACTCCGGTGACGCTGCGGCCCCGCTACCCCGACGTCGATGAGTCGGTCGCAGTGTCGGCGGCCACCTCGCGCGGCGCCCGTGCGGTCGGGCTCTCACGCGGCCCGATCGAAGGAGAGGGTGCGCGGGAGGAACGGGCGGGGCTAGGTTAGCCCCATGCCGGCGACCGAGTTCCCGCGCGACCTCGCCACGATCGGCGTCATCTTCGGGCTGGCGGCGTTCGTGTGGGCCGGATGGGGCCAGGAGCGGCCGCCGTCGCGAGGCTGGCGGATCGCACTGCTGGTCCTGTGCGCCGCGGGGCTCGCGCTCGTGGGTTTCGGCATCCCGGCCGCGATCAGGACGTGGGACACCGGCACGGCCATCGAGCCGGGGACACCGGCTTTCATCGGGTACGTCGTGGCCTTCTGGCTCGAGGTCGTGGTCGCCGTGGTCGGGGTGCTCGTGCTCCGGCGGCGGGCGCGCCCGGAGCTCATCCCGGTCCTCATCCTCCTCGTCGTCGGGGTGCACTTCTTCCCGCTCGCCGTCCTCTTCGGGCAGGGCGTCCTCGCCGTCGCAGCCGTGCTCCTGGTGGCCGCCGCGGTGCTGGCCTACCTCCTGCGCCGACGCGCCGCGCCGAGCTTCTGGTGCGCCATCCTCGGCGCCCCGGTCTTCGTGATCGTCGGCGCGTGGTGCCTCCTCGGCGGCATCGCGGCGGCATGAGCGCGCAGCCGGGCGCCGGAGACGGAATCGAGGACCTCCTCGCCCGGGCGCGCAACCGTCTCGACGGGGCGCCGCGGGAGCGTCTCGGCGAGCTGCGGCGGCCCCGCCGCATCCTGGGCATCCCGCGTTCCCCGCGGATCGTGCCCGCCGGAGCGGCGTGGCACCTGGGGGTGCTCCTGCTGACCGAGGACGCGGTGCTCGCCACCGGTGACGTGGTCCGCGCGCGCACGGAGGCCGTCCGCGGCTACACGGCCGAGTCGCAGCGTGCCAGGGCCGGCCTCGCGCACGCCGCCAGCCGGGGCGGATTCGCCGACGGTGAGACGGTGCACGTGGGCTGGACGCGGCTGGAGCCGGCGGAGCTGGCTGCGGGCACCGTTCCGCTGGCGGTGCAGGAGGGGGTGCCCGTCGTGCGGTGGAGCGCGGCGGGCGGGTACATGCCGCTGTCGCGATACCTCGACGAGCGGATCGGGCTCCTGCTCTCCCCGCCCGAGCGCGCATAGTGCGGCGAGGGCCGCCGGTCAACTCCCGAGCGCCGATTTCTCGCTCACGTAGTGTTTCCCCGTGCAGGTATGGCCAGGATCCAGTTATCCCCTCGGTGCGACGTTCGACGGCAACGGAACGAACTTCGCGCTCTTCAGTGAAGGGGCCGAACGCGTCGAGCTCTGCCTCTTCGGAGAGGACGGCTCGGAGACCCGCGTCGACCTCGTGGACGTGGACGCGTACGTGTGGCACGCGTATCTCCCCACCGTGCAGCCGGGGCAGCGGTACGGCTACCGCGTGCACGGCCCCTACGACCCGGCGAACGGTCAGCGGTTCAACCCGAACAAGCTGCTCCTGGACCCCTACGCCAAGGCCGTCGACGGTCAGGTGCAGTGGGGGCAGTCGCTGTTCGGCTACAACTTCGGCGACCCCGACTCCCGCAACGACGACGACTCCGCCGCGGCGATGATGAAGGGCGTCGTCGTGAGCCCCTTCTTCGACTGGAGCGGCGACCGGCAGCCCAAAACCCCGTACGCGGACTCGTTCATCTACGAGGCCCACGTGAAGGGCCTCACGCAGCTGAACCCGAACGTGCCGGAGGAACTGCGGGGCACCTACAGCGGCGTCGCCCATCCCGCCGTCATCGACCACCTGCAGAAGCTCGGCGTCACGGCGATCGAGCTCATGCCGGTCCACCAGTTCGTGAACGACTCGACCCTTCAGGAGAAGGGGCTGTCGAACTACTGGGGCTACAACACCATCGCCTTCTTCGCTCCGCAGAACACCTACACCTCCACGGACCAGCACGGCCAGCAGGTGCAGGAGTTCAAGGCGATGGTCAAGTCGCTGCACGCGGCGGGGATCGAGGTCATCCTCGACGTGGTCTACAACCACACCGCCGAAGGCAACCACCTGGGGCCCACCCTGTCGATGCGCGGCATCGACAACGAGGCGTACTACCGCCTCGAGCAGGACGACAAGCGGTACTACACCGATTACACCGGCACGGGGAACAGCCTCAACGTAGGCAATCCGCACGCGCTGCAGCTGATCATGGACTCGCTGCGGTACTGGGTGCTGGAGATGCACGTCGACGGCTTCCGCTTCGACCTGGCCTCCACGCTCGCCCGCGAGTTCTACGACGTCGACCGGCTGGCCACCTTCTTCGAGCTCGTGCAGCAGGACCCGGTGGTCTCGCAGGTCAAGCTCATCGCCGAGCCGTGGGACGTCGGGCCCGGTGGGTACCAGGTCGGGAACTTCCCCCCGCAGTGGACGGAGTGGAACGGCAAGTACCGCGACACCGTGCGCGACTTCTGGCGCGGCGAGCCGCAGGCCCTGGGCGAGTTCGCCTCGCGTCTGACCGGATCCGCCGACCTCTACGAGCACTCCGGACGCCGGCCCGTGGCATCCATCAACTTCGTCACCGCCCATGACGGCTTCACGCTGCGCGACCTCGTGTCGTACAACGACAAGCACAACGAGGCCAACGGCGAAGACAACAACGACGGCGAATCGCACAACCGCTCCGACAACATGGGCGTGGAAGGCCCGACCGACGACCCGGCCGTCCTGGCTGCCCGCGCCCGCCAGCAGCGGAACTTCATCGCCACGCTCCTGCTCAGCCAGGGCGTGCCGATGCTGCTGCACGGCGACGAGATGGGCCGCACCCAGGGCGGCAACAACAACGGGTACGCGCAGGACAACGAGATCACGTGGGTCGACTGGGCCAACGCGGATCAGCCCCTCGTGGAGTTCACCGCGGCGCTGTCGCGGCTGCGCAAGGAGCACCCCACCTTCCGCCGCAGCCGCTTCTTCAACGGCCGCCCCGTGAAGATGGAGGAGGGCGCGCCGATGCCCGATGTCGTGTGGCTGCGGCCGGACGGCTCGGTCATGCAGCCCGAGGACTGGGAGTCCGGCTTCGGCCGCGCGATCGGGGTCTTCCTCAACGGCCAGGGGATCCGCGAGCGCGACCGTCGGGGCGAGCAGATCTCCGACCGCCACTTCATCGTGCTCTTCAACGCCGGCGACGAGCGTGTGGACTTCCGCATCCCCGACGTGAAATTCAGCCCGGAGTGGGACGTGCTCGTGGACACGGCGGGGGAGCAGGCCAACACGGCGCCTGTCGAGCCGGGCGCGGTGGTGCCACTGGAGGGGAAGTCGCTGCTCGTGCTGTGCGAGCACGACCTGCCCGAGCCGGAGGTGGATCACTCCGTCGCTGCGTCGCTGACGTTCCACACGAGCGCGATCGACATCGTCCCCTCCCCCTCGCCCAAGCCGGAGGTGGGATGACCGCGCGACCCCTGACCACCTACCGCCTGCAGGTGCGTGCCGCGTTCGACCTGGATGCGGCGGCCGCGGTGACCGGCTACCTGCGGGAACTCGGGGTCTCCTGGGCGTACCTCTCGCCGCTGCTGCGCGCGACGCCTGGCTCGGACCACGGCTACGACGTCGTCGATCCCACGCTCGTCGACCCCGAGCGCGGGGGTGCGGAGGGGCTCGCGCGCTTCTCCGACGCCGCGCGCGCGGCGGGCCTGGGGATCCTCGTGGACATCGTGCCCAACCACATGGGCATCTCCGCTCCGCGGGAGAACCCGTGGTGGTGGGACGTGCTGCGCCTGGGGCGCGACTCGGCGCACGCCGACGCCTTCGACATCGACTGGGAGTACGGCGGCGGGCGCGTGTGCGTCCCGGTGCTGGGCGCGTCGCTCGACGAGGTGCTCGCGGCCGGCGAGCTCGTGGTCGATCCCACCCCGGCGGCCGATGCCCCCTCCGGCGTGCTGCGCTACTTCGACCACGTCTTCCCGCTCACGCCGGGATCGATCGACGACGGCGGCCCGGTCGCCGTCTCGCAGGACGGCACGACGGCGGCGACGGCGACGCCCTGGAGCGACCCCGAGGTCGTGCGGGCCGTGCTCGAGCGACAGCACTACGAGCTGCGGTTCTGGCGCGACGAGGCCGCCGAACTGAACTACCGGCGGTTCTTCGCCGTGACGACGCTGGCCGGCGTGCGCGTGGAGCGGCCGGAGGTCTTCGAGGCCACCCACGCCGAGATCCTGCGGTGGCTGCGCGAGGGCCTGGCCGACGGTCTGCGGGTCGACCACCCCGACGGGCTGCTCGACCCCGGCGGCTACCTCGAGCAGCTGGCCGGCGCCACCGGCGACGCGTACGTGCTGGTGGAGAAGATCCTCGAGCACGGCGAGGCGCTGCCGGCCTGGTGGGCCACGGACGGCACCACGGGGTACGACGCGCTGGCCGAGTACGGCCGTGTCCTCACCGACCCCGTCGGCGAGGAGGGCCTGAACGCCCTCGACGCGCGGCTGCGCACGCAGACCGGCCTGCCCGCCGCATCCGCGTGGCACGACCTCATCCACGACACCAAGCGCATGATCGCCGAAACGATCCAGGTCGCCGAGATCCGCCGGCTCATCCGCGGACTCCCGATCCCCGTCGGGCAGGGCGACCGGCAGCGACTGCAGGACGCCCTCGCCGAGCTGCTGGCGTGCTTCCCGGTGTACCGGTCCTACCTGCCCGCCGGCCGAGAGCACCTCGATGCCGCCGCCGCCGAGGCCTCCGGTCGCCGCCCCGACCTCGCCGGCGAGATCGCCGAACTCGTCCCCGTCCTCGCCGACCCGTCGCTGGAGGTCGCGCGCCGCTTCCAGCAGACCACCGGCCCCGTCATGGCCAAGGGCGTCGAGGACACCGCGTTCTACCGGTACAACCGGCTCGGCTCCCTCACGGAGGTCGGCGGCGACCCCTCGCAGTTCGCCCTCCCGGTGGCCGGCTTCCACGCCGCGCAGGCCGCCCGCCAGTCCGCGTGGCCGCACGCCATGACGACGCTGTCCACACACGACACCAAGCGCGGCGAAGACGTGCGCGCGCGGCTCACGGTCCTGTCGGAGATGCCCGAGCGCTGGTCGCGCGTGCTGGAGGAGTTCCGCCAGGTCGCCACCACCGGGCACGGGCCCTTCGACACGCTGCTGTGGCAGGCGATCGTCGGCGCGTGGCCCGGGCTCCCCCTGCCCGACGACTTCGCCGCCCGCCTGCACGCGTACGCCGAGAAGGCGGCGCGGGAGGCGGCGGAGTCGACCGGATGGTGGGACCCGGTGGAGCCGTTCGAGTCGGCCATGCACGCCGTCGTGGATGCGGCGACCGGGCACGCCGCCGAGCTCGTCGACGGGTTCGTCCGCGAGATCCTCGCGCCCGGGTGGGTCAACGGCCTCTCGCAGAAGCTCCTGCAGCTCGCCGGACCGGGCGTGCCGGATGTGTACCAGGGGTCGGAACTGTGGGAGCTCTCGCTCGTGGACCCCGACAACCGCCGCGCGGTCGACTTCCCCGCGCGCGCCGCGATGCTGGCCGACGTGGACGCCGGATTCGACCGCGGGGAGCTCCCCGACGTCGACGCCACCGGGGCCGCCAAGCTGCTCCTGACCTCGCGGACCCTGCGGCTGCGGCGCGACCGGCCGGATCTGTTCACGCGTTACACGCCGCTGACGGTCGTGGGCGAGGCATCCGCGCATGCCGTCGCCTTCGACCGCGGCGGTGCCCAGGCGGTGGCCACACGCCTGCCCCTCGGGCTGGCACGGCGGGGCGGATGGGGCGACACGGCGCTGCTGCGGCGTGAGACCCCCGCCGTCGACGTCCTCACCGGGCGACGGTACGAGGGCGGCGTGATCCCGCTGGCCGACCTGCTGTCGACGTATCCCGTCGCACTCCTCGTCCCCGAGGACGCGGCAGTGCACACCCCGCGCGAAGGAGGAACGCGATGATCGAGGTATGGGCGCCGCGCGCCGAACGAGTGCGACTGCAGCGACTCGGCGACGACGGCACGACCCTCGTCGAGGAGGTGCCGCTGCGACGCGGCACGGGCGGTCCGCATCCGGGCGCGGGATGGTGGTTCGCCGAGGTCGACCTCGCCGACGGCGAGCGCTACGGCTTCGTCCTCGACGACAGCGGCGAGCTCCGACCAGACCCCCGCTCGCGCCGCCAGCCCGACGGCGTCCACGCGGCATCGGCGTGGTTCGACCCGTCGCGGTACGCGTGGAACGACGCATCCTGGACGGGACGCCAGCTGGCCGGCGGCCTCATCTACGAACTGCACATCGGGACCTTCACGCCCGAGGGCACGCTGGATGCCGCGATCGGCCGCCTCGATCATCTCGTCGAGCTCGGCGTCACCCACGTCGAGCTCCTGCCGGTCAACGGCGTCAACGGGGTGTGGAACTGGGGATACGACGGCGTGCTCTGGTACACCGCCCACGAGGCCTACGGCGGGCCGGAGGCGTACCAGCGCTTCGTCGACGCCGCGCACGCAGCCGGGCTCGCCGTCATCCAGGACGTCGTCTACAACCACCTCGGCCCCAGCGGCAACTACCTCCCCGAGTTCGGCCCGTACCTGCGCACCGGCAGCCGCAACACGTGGGGCGACTCGGTCAACCTCGACGAGGAGGCCGTGCGGTCCTTCATCATCGACAACGCCCTCATGTGGCTGCGCGACCACCACGTCGACGGGCTGCGGCTGGACGCCGTGCACGCCCTCCACGACGAGCGCCCCACGCACATCCTGCGCGAGCTCGCCGAAGCCGTCGACGCGCTGTCGGCGCATGTCGGGCGGCCGCTCACGACGATCGCCGAGTCGGACATGAACGACCCCACCCTCATCCTCCCGCGGGAGGCCGGGGGCTACGGCCTGACCGCGCAGTGGAGCGATGACTGGCACCACGCCGTGCACGTCGCCGTGTCGGGGGAGACCGTGGGCTACTACGCCGACTTCGCCGACGCGCAGGCGTTCGTCAAGGTGAGTACGAGCGGGTTCTTCCACGACGGCACGTACTCCTCGTTCCGCGGGCGCGACCATGGCCGCCGCATCCCCGGCGAGGTCCCGGCGTGGCGCCTCGTGACCTTCGCGCAGGACCACGACCAGATCGGCAACCGCGCCACCGGCGACCGTCTGTCGCAGAACCTGCCGTACTCGCGCCTGGCGGTGACGGCCGTGCTGACCCTCACGACGCCGGGCACGCCGATGCTGTTCATGGGGGAGGAGTGGGGGGCGTCCACGCCCTGGCAGTTCTTCACCTCCCATCCCGAGCCCGAGCTCGGCGAGGCGACGGCCAAGGGACGTATCGCGGAGTTCGCGGAGATGGGATGGGACGAATCGGTCGTTCCCGACCCGCAGGATCCCGACACCTTCACACGGTCCAAGCTCGACTGGGACGAAGCATCCCACGGCGACCACCGGCGACTGCTGCAGCTGTACCGCGACCTGGCGCAGCTGCGGCGGGAGCGCCCCGAGCTGACCAACCCGAGCTGGTCCGCTCGCGACGCCCGGGTCGACGACCGACCTCACGGGCGCACGTATCACCTCGCGTGCGGCGACCTGACGGTGTTCGCGAACCTCACCGATGCTCCCGCCGACTGCGCGGTGGCAGCGGATGCGGTGGTGCTGCTGGCCACCGACGGAGCGACGATCAGCGGCACCGAGGATGCGCGCATCGTCACGATCCCGCCGGAGTCGGCCGTGGTGACGGGCCCGGCGCTCTAGACCGCCTCGCCCCCCGCGTCGTCCAGGCGCACGCGGCGCTCGTCGTCGAGGGGCGGCTCCTCGACGAGATCGGCGGGGTCGACGGGGCGTTCGTCCTCGGGCACGGGCCCGAGGAGGCTCTCATCCGGGTCGGCGGGCCGGTCCTCATCCACCGGCTCGTGCTCCAGGGGGGAGTCGGATGCGGGCGAACCGTTCGACATGACTGCTCCTCGGTCGTGCTGTGCGGGGATCGGATGCAGCGACCCTAACCCGTGCCGGCCAGGGAGACACCCCTCTTGCGCCCGCCCGAGGTCGGCGCAAGTGCCGCTGTCAACCCGGCGCGGCCGGAAGAGGGGAAAACGTACCGTCGAGGGCATGACCACGACCACGACCCCGGCGCGCCCGCTCGACCTCGTCCGTCAGATCGTCGTGCTCTCGGCGGTGTCGTTCATGCTGATCTCCGCCCTGCTGGGCACGGGCTTCCTCGGCGGCACCTCGGTCGAGAACACGCAGAGCGGATCGCTCGACTCCGATTCGACCTACCTGGCGCCCGCGGGCCCGGCGTTCTCGATCTGGTCGGTGATCTACGCCGGGCTCATCGCCTATGCGGTGTGGCAGGCGCTGCCGGGCCAGCGGGCGAACCCCCGTCAGCGCGCGCTCGGCTGGCTCATCGCTCTGACGGCGGTCATCAACGGCATGTGGCTCGTGGCCGCGCAGTTCTGGGCGCTGCCGCTGACGGTCGTGGTGATCGTGCTGCTGCTGATCGCGCTGGCCATCACCTTCCGCGTCGCCGTCGTGACGCGCACGCCCCGCGACGGGGCGGTGGACTCCGTGCTCATCGACGGCGTGACGGGCCTGCACCTGGGCTGGGTGAGCCTCGCCACCGTCGCCAACACGACGGCGTGGCTGACTGAGACGGTGCCGCAGGAGTGGGGCGAGAACCCCGCCGCCTTCGGCATCCCCGTCCTGATCGTCGTGGGCGTGATCGGGCTGGCGATGGCGTGGGCCAGCGGATGGCGCGTGACGCCGGGCCTCGCGATCGGCTGGGGAGCGGCGTGGCTCGCGGTCGGGCGCCTGACCGAGGAGCCGCAGAACACCGCCATCGGCGTGACCGCGATCGTGGTCGCGGCCGCGGTCGCGCTCATCCCGCTCGCCGTCGCCGGATTGCGCCTGCTGCGCCCCCAGGGTGACTGACTCCCGTCGCCCGTCCGCCGTTCGCGACGTCGGAGATTCGCGCCGACGTCGGAGGATGCGGCCCGCATGCTCCGACCTGGGTGCGATTCTCCGACCTCGGTGCGCGGCGTCAGGCGGAGAAGGCCGAGGCGGTGGCGGCGAAGCGCTGCAGGAGACGGGCGGGCTCGGACACGGATGCCGCGAGCACGCGCGCCGACAGCCGGTCGAAGTCCTCCGCCGGGAAGTACCCGTCGTTGCGGTAGATCGCCATGCGCGCCGTGAACGCGTGCGTGGTGGGCTCGGGATGGAACTGCGTCGCGTACAGCCGGTCGCCCACGCGGTACGCCTGTACGGGGCACGCGTCGTTCTCCGCCAGCAGCATGGCCCCCGGCGGCACCGCCGCTGCGCCCTCCTTGTGGGCGGTGAGCGCCGTGAACGGGCTCGCGAGCCCGCCGAAGACGGCGTCTCCGGCCGCGTCGGCGGTGAGCCGGATCTCAGCGGGGCCGGTGTCTTCGGGGAACGCGCGCGACACTTCGCCCCCCAGCATCCGTGTCACGACGCCGATGCCGTAGCACGTGAACAGCGCCGTGGTGGCGGATGCGGCCGCCTGGGCCGCGATCTCCTCGAGGCCCGATTCGACCTGCCGCTGGGCGTCGGTCTTCTCGCCGTCGGGATCGGTCAGGTTGAACGGGCTGCCGCCGACGACGAAGCCCGCGTACCGGTCGAAGACGTCGTCGGGCAGCGGCGCGCGCACGAGGTCATGGCGTGCGAGGCCCGACTCGTCGCGCTGCATCCCTTCGCGGAACGACGCGTACTCGGCGGCTGCGGCCTCCTCCTGCGGGCGCACGCAGACGTAGAGGAGAGGCAGGGGCACTCCGCGATTCTATGGCGGTGCGGTGGGGGCGGCGTGCGAGGAGAATCGGGCGATGGACCGTGCGCCCCACTCCCTGCTCGCCGAGGATGCGGCCGCCGTCGCCGCGATCGTCGCCGAGGCCGACCGGCGGGGGTGGGATGCGCGCGCCGAGGCGCTCGGGGAGGTCGCGCCGGGGAGAACCGCCGCCTTCCCCCCTGCCGTGCGCGTCTGGCTGACCGCGCGGCCTGGCGCGGCGGCACCGGACGCGCGCATCCTCGTCCGCGCCCTTCGCAAGGTCCCCGGCGTGCTGCTGGATGAGACCCGCCGCCTGCACTGAACCGGTCAGGGGCGCAGGCCATCCAGCCCGGGGATGTCCCACCTCTTCGCCGTGATCGTGAGCTCGTCGGTGCCGTCGGTGGCGCGCATCCCCTGCACGACGAAGTCGGCGTTCTCCGCGCGGAAGACCTGCCCGTCCTCGAGGGTGAACGTCCATTGGCCGCTCGCCGCGATCCACTGGCGGTACACATCGATGCGATTCGATTCCTGCAGAACGAGGTGGAACGAAGGGAGGGCGGGTGGGACGCCGTCGAAGCGCACCTCATGCTCGACGCCGGCCCACCCGTATGCCAGACCGCCCAGGGGCAGGGCCGCAGTCCAGGCGGGGGGCAGGCCATCGAAGGCGTCACTCACCTTCGCGCCCGACGTGAGCCAGACCTCGGTGTCGCCGGAGGCGGTCGAGGACGACGTGTGCGTGGTCACGGGAACGTCCGGCAGCGCCGCCATCCACGCCGACACCGCCTCGTCCGACGTGCCGTCCACCACAAGGGTCGCCTCACGAAGGCTGCCGTCCACGCCGACGGCGAACCGGATGCTCCGAACGTCCAGGCCGGTGGGCGGGGGCATTTCCCGCGCCCACACCGCCGGCTCGCCCCAGCCCGCCCCGGCCGCAGGTGACAGCCCTGCCGCGGAAGCCTCCGCCGGCGTGGCGAACTGCGTGCGGACGACCCAGGCGAACGCGTCGGAATCCGGCATGCCGCGGGTGGCGGCGGCGAGCGCCGACAGCACGGTGGGGATGTCGATGCCGGCATCCTCCCACCGCTCGCGCGTGCCGCCCGCGAGATACGGCTCCGGCGCCAGCGCGATACCCAGCATCCGGGACACCTCCTCGACGTCGTAGCCGGCCTGGAGCAGTTCCTCCGGCGGGAAGGCGCCGAGGATGCCCTCGACGATGAGCTCTTCGATCGCCTGAGCCTTCGAGATCCCCGTCTCCTCAACCCGGATTCCGGCCTGACGCTCGATCTCGTCCTGCAGGCTGAGCGATCCTACGGCTGCCGGCGGAGGCTCCGCCGCGCCGCAGCCGCTGACGGTGAGGGTCAGGGCGGCAGCCGCCGCGACCAGGACGAGCGAACGGCGCATGATTCTCCAGAGGTGGGCACGAGTGTTTCCCGCGGGGAGCGGCGGATGACCGCCCGCGCCACGCTAGGCGCTGCGCCGGCATAGACCCGCCCCGACCGCGGATGTCCGGACACCCCCGGACACCCGTTCTCGTGTCCGGGCCTGTCCGGAGTCGCCCCAGTGGTCGTCGTCGACCGTCGCGATGCCTTTGGCTGTAAGCACCCCCGGTGCGCCACATCCGTCCACAGACAGGTCCACCATGCTTCGCGCGCCGCGTCTTGCCCTTCTCACCATTGTGCTCGTCGCCGTCGCCGGTCTCACCGCGTGCGCGCCCAGCGACCCGGCCGCCTCGATCACGGCGAAGGCGGAGGGAGTCACGGTGACGGTGGCCGCTCCGCCGGGCGCCGACGACGACGCCGTCGTCGCGCCGGCCGTCGCTGCCGCGCTCGAGCTCGCGCCGGGGGAGTACCTCATGGCGCGCCCGGCGGAGATCACCGCCGACGGCGAGATCCCCGCATCCGGCGTCGCGCTGTCGATGACCCTGCCGCAGGAGCTGCCCGCAGACGCATCCGGCGCCTTCGCCTACTTCGACGAGACGGCGGAGGCCTGGATGCCCGTGCCGACGACGATGGAGGGCGCGGTGGCCACGGCGACGGTGGATCACCTGTCGCTGTGGACGCTCGTCGTCACGGGTCCGCAGGAGGTGCTCGCCGATCTGGCCGAAGGATTCGCCGAGGCGGGCGAAGGCATCGTGGAGGTCGCCGAGGGAGTGGGCGATTCGGTCGCCGACGGACTCACGTGGTGGAGCCAGGAGGGACCCGGCGACTGGATCTACCGTCAGGGCGGGCTGCTGCTGGGAATCCAGACCGAGGCGCCCGACTGCGGGCCCGGCCCGTTGCCGGCATGGGTCGCGCACACCGACATCTCGATCCTCACCGGTTACTCCGAGAGCCACTTCGCCGTGCTGAGGTGCGTGGGCGCCGCCGCCGATCCCGAGCGCGTGCTGGTGAAGGCCGCGATGAACCGCGGCTACGGCTTCGCGGTGAGCTTCGCCCAGGATGTCGTGCCGGCGGATCTGGAGTGGACGGTGGGCGACGATCTGGTCGCCCTCGACGCCGATGCGCTCGGCGAGCTGTTCGCCGCCGCGGCCGCCGGGGGCGGCTACCTCGATCCCGCCGATGTGCTGATCGGTACGACGGAGGTGTCGTTCACGGTGGGCGAGGAGGAGGTCCGTGCGCTCGGGGGGCAGCCGGTCGTGCAGTTCGCCCAGGCGGCACCGGAGCAGGCGGTGCTGTCGGTGGTCTATAAGGCCCTGATCGGCATGGTCGAGGACTCCATGGGAGCCGTCGTGGGGACGATCCTGGCGATGCGGGACTGCGACCCGGGGGACCTGACGGCGCAGTCCGACACGACCGCGTGGGCAGGCTGGGTCGTGGCGTGTCTGCAGGCGGTCGGCGACGAAGACTTCCAGAAGGGCATCGACGAGATGGCCACCCGCGCGGCGGGGCAGGAGGCCTGGCCCGAGGAGATCGAGCGGCTGTGGACGGCGGAGGGGACGAAGACCCTGCGCAAAGCGCTCTCGGCGCTGAAGTGGATCGACGTCGTCTCGCTGGGGCTCACGCTCATCGACTACGCCGGCGACGACGACCCGTACTACGTGGCGATCGCGGCAGTCGATCTGCCCGCAGCCAACCCGGTCTGGGAGGACATCGACGGCACATGGTGCGCCGCCGACGGCTCCAGCTGCTTCGCCATCACTCTGCCGGGGGCATCGACCGGCGAGCTGGTCGAATTCGAGGGCATGCGGGAGGGGTGCTTCGCGGGGTTCATCTACGACCCGGCGACGACGGGCGCCAACATCATGTACTGCCCGGCGGGCGCCGCCACGCCCGCCGCGGAGGCCCCGATGTTCGAGGGGGATGACGCCACCCGGGATCGCCTGTGGGTCTGGCAGGGATTCGGCGCCCCCACCTGGTTCCGGGGCTGAGCGGCCCCGCTCGCCCTCTCGCGGTCACCCGCGTGCGACCGGCGCGGTCGGGTCGGCCGCCGTCACCCCCGGTAGCATCGGGTCTGCCGGAGCCGGGGGGCAGGCGGAAGCGGGGCGAACGTGGCGGCGATGCCGAATGAGGGGGCGACCGAGCCGGAAGTGTCGTTCGATGTCCTCGCCGCCGATCTGCAGCGACTGCGGAGGGAGGCCGGCGACATCTCGTACGCCGAGATCGCCGCCCGCATCGCCGCCCGCCGCGAATCCGAGGGCATGAGTGCGGGCGCCGCCCGCATCGCCCGCTCCACCGTCTTCGACGTCTTCCGCCCGGGCCGGCGGCGCGTGAACGCCGACCTGGTGCGCGAGGTCGCGCTCGCCCTCGGCGAGGACGAGCAGTCGGCGGCGCAGTGGCGCCAGCGGAGCCTGGACGCACGGGGGAGCCTCACCGCGGACGTCCCCGCCGCCCCGGCTCCCGCACCCACGCCGGTCGCACCTGCCGTCCACGGCCCGGGAGAGGGTGCCCTGCGGGTCGCGCTTCTGGTGGCGGTGCTGGTCGGATGCACCGGGCTGAACCTCTTCGGAGCAGCGGTGGTCCGCCGCTGGGACCTGCCCATATTCCTCGACATGATCGGCACCGCGACGGCGGCGTTCGCGCTCGGGCCCTGGTACGGCGCCCTCGTCGGCGTGACGACCAACGTGCTGGGCGGCATCATCCTGGGCCCGGAGAACGTGCTGTTCGCCGTCGTGAACGTCACCGGCGCGGTGGTGTGGGGCTACGGCATCCGCCGTTCGGCCCGCACGATCCCGCGCTTCGTCGTGCTCAACGTCGCGGTCGCCTTCGCGTGCACGCTCGTGGCCGTGCCGGTGAACGTCCTCTACGACGGCAACGGCGGTCATCTGAGCGACGCCGTCATCGCCGCGATGCGCGACGCCGAGGGCCTGTGGGCGGCGGCCTTCTCCGCCAACCTGCCCGTCTCCGTCGGTGACAAGGTCATCGCCGGGTTCCTCGCCCTCGCCTGCGCGCGCCTGCTCGGCCCGTTCCGCCTGCGCGAGCCCCAGCCCCCGCTTCTCGTGCCGGGCGGCGGATCGCCCGCCCACCGGACCCGGATGACCGCCTGAGTCAGCGGGACGAGTTCGGCGTGCGACCGCGCACGATGCCGACGAAGGCCTGCACGTCGGGGGTGTCGCCTTCGCGCAGCCAGGCGAGGGCCATCGTCGAGGGCGGTCCGTCGGTGAGCGGCCGGTGGGCCACATCCCGTCGGGCGTGCAGCCGGGCCAGCGACATGGGCACGATGACGATCCCGACGCCGGCTGCGACCGTCGCGACGGCGTCGGCTGTGGTCCCGGGCGGGTCGAAGGCCGGTGCGACCCCGCCGGGGACGACCGGGCGGAGGACGTCGTCCCGCGGCACGATGACGACCTCTCCGGCGAGGTCTGCGACCTCCAGCTCCTCGGCGGCGGTCAGGTGCGACTCCGCCGCCACGACGGCGACGGGAACCTCGGTGTAGAGGGGGATGACGTGCAGTCGGTCATCCTCCAGCGGCAGGCGCACGAGTGCCGCATCCACCGTCCCCTCGGTCAGTGCGGTGTGCTGCTCGGCGACGGTCAGCGGGACGAGCTCCAGGGTGACCGCCGGCACCCGTTCGCGCCACGCGGCGATCCACTTTCCCGGTGTCGCTCCGGGCACGACGCCGAGGCGGAAGGTGCGCGCCTCCGGGCGAGGGGCGCGCTCACGGGCAGGGCGGGGCGGGGATGCGCCGGCGCCGCGGGGCGCAGACCGGCCGCGCGGCGCGGGACGGCCGCTCTTCCGCGCGGGGCGGGAAGAGTTCGACCCGCCGCTTCTCGCCATGCTGCCAGCGTATCCGGCGCGCTAGGTTCGAGCCCATGGTGGCGATCCTCGCGACGGCGCTGGGCGCGTTGGCAGCCCTGGTCCACGTGTACATCTTCGTGCTCGAGAGCATCCGGTGGAGGGCTCCACGGGTCTGGCGCCGGTTCGGGGTCGCCGACCAGCAAGCCGCGGACACGGTGCGTCCGATGGCCTACAACCAGGGTTTCTACAACCTGTTCCTCGCCGTGGGGGCGGCGCTCGGGCTGGCCCTGTTCTGGGCCGGCGGTCCCGGGACCGTCGCCGACGTCGCCGGGCGGACGCTCGCCCTCTTCAGCCTCGGCTGCATGGCCGGCGCGGCGCTCGTGCTGATCACGACGGGCCGGCGCTATCTGGCAGCAGCCGCCATGCAGGGCGTGCTGCCGCTGGCGGCGTTCGTGCTGTTCCTGTTCGCCTGATCAGGCGGCCAGGCGCAGGCCCCGCCGGTCCGTGGCCACGGTCTCGCCGTCGGCGATGCTCTCGTCGTCACCGATGAGCGAACCCACCGCGACGCGAGCCTGCGTGCCGATGTGCGCCCGTACCCCGATCTTGGCTCCCGCACCCACGGCGGCGCCCGATCCGATGTGCGCGTGCGGCGCGATGCGAGCCTGGGGACCGATGACGGCGTCGGATTCGACCCACGCGCCACGCCCGATCTGGGCGCCCTCGGCGATCAATGCTCCCGGTTCGACATACGCCCCCGCTTCCACGAGCGCGCTCGGGTGCACCTTGGCCCCGTGCGCGATGAGGCCGCGACCGTTCACGTGCTTGCGGTAACGCAGCGTCTCGCCCCGGTCGTTCTCGATGTCGATGTAGTTCTTACCCACGATCTCCTCCGGCAGCGGCATTCGGCACCGTCATGAATACCCAACGGTCGGCCGCCGGAATTCATTCCCGCGCATGATCCGTCGCGCGGGGCGTCCGCGACGGTACGGGTCCGAACACGAGGATCTCCCGTGGGCATCGATCTCGTCAGAGACTTGACAACGACGCCCGCGCGTGCCGGATCGACGGCACGCGCGGGCGGAGGCGCTACGTACGGCTCAGGCGGGCACGCTCGCACGGTACGTCGTCCGGGCCTTCTCCGTGAGCGGAGCGGGCTGCACGGTCGCGCGGATCTTGACCTGCACGTGGTCTTCGACCTGCAGCTTGGAGGACGGTGTGTCCTCACCCCACACGACCTCGACCTCGGTCCCCGGCTCGGCGAACTCGGGTTCCACGACGGCGAGGGAGAGGATGGCGCGCTCGTTGGCGGAGTATCCGGTCCAGGTCGACAGTCCCACGACCCGGCCGTCGGCTTCGACGCGATCGAAGTGGAAGGTGTCGTACAGCGCCATCGGGAGGTTGAAGTATTTCGCGCCCGGGCCCTCGTGGAACATCGAGCCGACGGCCTTCTCGACGTCGTCGCCGTTCCATACGAGCGTCACCTTCCGCCGCGCGGAGTCGGACCCTTCCGCGGCTCGCCGCTCCAGTGCTTCGCGGCCGATGAAGTCGTGGTCGAACGCGACGATGCGGCCGTAGTCCAGTTCTTCCGGCGTGACGTAGTAGTCCTGGATGTCGGGGGAGTAGAAGCTCCCGCCCAGCGGGGAGATGGTCTCGTACGCGTTCGCCGTCAGCCAGCGGCGGTAGTCGGCGAGGCGCTCGTCGGTGTAGATGGCCGGCAGCGGCCGGGGGAGCCACCCGGACTCCAGAGCGTTGGTGTGGTACGCGCGCCCGCCGACTTCCACGAGATCGAACTCCTTGCCGGCCTCCAGGAGGGCAGAGTGGACCGCCTCGTGGTCCTCCCACGGTCCCCACATCTCGAACCCGGGCTCGCCCGCCATACCGTGGCGAAGCGCGCGGACCTCCTTCCCGCCGATCGTGAACCGGGTCATGCCGAAGAAGCGCAGCTTGGGCGGCTGCGCCCCCGTCGCCCGTTCGATGACGTCAAGGGCGCCGGGGCCCTGCACCTGGTAGCGGTAGACGACAGGGTCGCCCTGGCGGACGAGGGAGTTGTCATCGCGCCAGATCTCCACGTCGTACCCTCCGGTCACGGCGTGGTAGTGCAGCCAGTTGATCGACGGCGGGATGCCCACCGCCTGGTACTCGTCGTCGTCGAGGTGGAAGAGGATGTTGTCGCCGATCACGTAGCCGTCGTGGTTGACGGCGACGAACTGCTTGGCCATGTCGACGGGGAAGTTCTCGACGCTGTTGACGGCGAGGTCGCGGATGAGCTTCAGCGCGTCGGGACCCTTGATGTTCAGATCCGCCATGTGGTGCGACTGGTCGAACAGCACCGCGGTGCGGCGCCAGGCGAGCTGCTCGTCCCGCCAGTTGCGGAATTCCTGGACGACGCGGGGCACCACGGCCGGCGGCGTCTGGGACTCCCACAGCAGTTTGACCGGGCTGCCGGCGGCGGCGATGGCTTCTTCGAGATTGTTGGGCACTTCGGTTCCTCCTTGAACGTGGCCGTACGACCGTCCCGCCATTGTTGACACGGACCAGGCCGCAGGTAAAACATGTTTATTTCACGTCCCACCACAGGAATGCTGGTCAGTGCCGTCCATCCCCTTCACCCTGCGTCAGCTGGAGTACTTCGAGGCTGTCGCCGGCGAGGGCTCCCTCGCCGCCGCCGCCGAGCGATCCCGCGTGAGCGCGGCCGGCCTCGCGCTGGCCATCGACGAGCTGGAGCGCCACCTCGGGGTGCAGCTGTTCGTGCGGCGCAAGGGACGCGGCATGACCCTCACCGGTGAGGGGTCGCGGATGCTGGCCCACGCCCGCCGCGTCCTCTCCGGCGCCGAACTTCTGGGAGCCGAGGCCTCGCGGGCCGCCGGGTCGTTGAGCGGCCGCCTGTCGGTGGGCTGCTTCTCGACGCTGACCCCGTACTTCCTGCCGGCGATCCTGGAGCACTTCGGCCGGGAGCATCCGGACGTGCAGCTGGACTTCGTCGAGGCGGATGCCGCGTCCCTCGACGAACTGCTCCTGCGCGGTCGCATCGATGTCGCGCTGCTGTACCGCGTCGACGTGTCGCCCCAGCTGGCCTTCGACCCCGTCCGCAACTACCGGCCGCACGTCCTCGTGGCCGCGGATCATCGTCTCGCCGGCCGGAAGGGCGTGCGCCTGGCCGAGCTGGCCGACGAGCCGCTCATCGCACTCGACGTGAACCCGACTCGGACCAACACGGAGCGCATCTTCCATCTCCTCGGCCTCGAGCCGCGCGTCGGTCATGTCTCCGGGAACTACGAACTGGTGAGGTGCCTGGTCGGGCGCGGCCTCGGCTACGCCGTGATGTTCCAGCGGGCCTCCGCCGACCGCACCTACGACGGGCATGACGTGCGTCGACTGACGCTGCTCGATCGCGTGCCCCCGTCTCTCGTGGGCCTCGCGCGTCCGGCCGGCGCGCCCCGCACGGCGCGCTACGCGGCGCTGTTCGACATGCTGGTGTCGACCTCGGGTGCCCGCGAAGGGCGTGAGTCGATCGCGGCCTCCGCACCGGAGGTCCGGGCAGGGCGCGCGTAGCCTGCGTGCGCCGCCTGCCATACTCGTGGGCGAGGAGGCACGCATGCCCGCAGGCCAGGAGGGACGCCGGCTGCCGCTGCGCAGCCCGGAGGAGCTCGACCCCGAGCAGAGCGGTCTCTACGCGCGGATAGTGGGGGGACCGAGGGCGTCGCAGTCCGTCCCGGTGACGGCGCCGGATGGATCGCTGCTCGGCCCCTTCGCGGTGATGGCGCTGGCCCCGGAGGTGGGCGACGCGGTGCAGCAGCTGGGCGCCGCCCTGCGCTTCTCCACGGGCCTGGACCCGGTCACGCGGGAAGGCGCCATCCTTCTGGTCGCCGCGCACCACCGCTGCGAATTCGAGTGGTTCGCCCATTCGGCGCCGGCCGGCCGCGCGGGGATCACGGAGGAGCAGCTGGCTGCACTCCGAGACGGGCGGGTGCCGGAGGGGCTTCCGCCGCTCACCGCGGCAGCGCTCCAGGTCGTCCGCTCGCTGCTGCGGCATCGCTCGCTGGACGATGCCGAGTACGCCGCGGCGGTGGCGTCCCTGGGCGAACGGACGCTCGCCGAGGTGGTGTGGCTGACCGGGTACTACGCCATGCTGGCCGTGGCTCTGGCGACCTTCGAGCCGCCCAACCCGCTGAGCGGCGGCGCGACCTTTCCCTGACCCGGATCAGGGGGATTGGCACACGGGACACCAGAACACGTTGCGTTCGCTCGTCGCGGTGGCGCCCAGGGAACCCGCGAGGATGGTCGCGCCGCATCGGCGGCACGGTTTGCCCTCGCGCCGGTACACCCAGGTCCGGCGTCCGGGGCGGGAGTCGCCGGTGAAGGTGCGCGCGGGCCGGGAGAGGTTGGCGCGGATCATGCGCACGCCGACGTCCAGCAGCGCGGCCGCATCGATCTCGGCGGCCGGGCGCGTGGGCGGGATGCCGCGGACGAAGAGCATCTCGTTGGCGTATTCGTTGCCGAATCCGGCGACGTTGCGCTGATCCAGCAGCGCCACGTGCGCGGCCCGAGGGTCCGCGCCCAGACGGCGCGCCGCCTCCGCCGCATCCCAGTCCGGCCCCAGCGGGTCGGGGCCGAGGTGGCCGACGATGCGGTCCTCGTCCGCCGTGGGCAGCACTTCCACGAGCGCCAGGTGGAACCCGACCGTCTCGGCGTGCGCGGTGCCGACCACCGCACGGGCGGCATGCGTGGGTGCTGCCCAGCGCTGCCCCGGCCGGTACACGTCCCACCGGCCCTCCATCTTCAGGTGGGAGTGCAGCGTCCACGCGCCGATGCGCTCGAGCAGGTGCTTGCCGCGCGATACGACGGCGACGACCTCCTCGCCGCGCAGGTCGGCCGTCGCACTGCGCGGCACGCGGATGTCGAACCGCGTGACCTCGTGCCCGACCAGCGCATCGGCGAGGCGTCGCGCGGTGCGGTGGACGGTGTCGCCCTCAGGCACGGGCAGCCTCGCGGAGGGTGTCACCCGCCGTGAGCCGGCGGAGCGTGAGGCCCCGGGGCGACTCCACGAAACCGGCATCCCGCAGCGCACGGCCGACGGCGGTGCCGTACACGAAGGCGTCGTTGACCTGCTCGATCGTGAGGGTGTCGAGTCGTCGGGCCCGGGCGGTGGCGACCAGGTCCCGCGCAGCGGCGGCGAGGCGCTCGTCGTCGTCGGTGAAGGCCAGCGCGCTGCGCCCGCCGCGCTCGAGGTACAGCGTCAGCACGCCGTCCACGAGAACCACGAGCCCTCCGGCCTTGCGCCCAGGGCGGTGCGAGACGCCTTCGATCCCCGGCCACGACAGGGCCGCGCCGTACGGGTTGGCCGGGTCGGTGGCGGCGAGGGTCACGGCGCGCAGGGGCGGCGGGTCGGGGAGGCCGGCGAACTCCCGCAGCCGGTCGACGGTCGTGGAGGCGGCGAACTGCGCCGCGCCGAGCTTCTCGATGACATAGCCCCGGCGGCAGTGCCCGGCCTCTTCGAAGCCGGAGAGGATGCGGTACACCTGCGCGAAACCGCCCGGGACGCCCTCGGACTGCACGGCGCCGCGCGTGACGACGCCGTAGCGGTCCAGCAGCAGGCTCGCCGTCGCGGTGGCCCGCAGTGCGGCGTCCGGTTCGGCGGCCGGCAGGAGCGACCACCGTCCGCCGATGGCCGGCGGGCGCGGGGGGGCCGAGGTGCGTGGGACCGCGGCGCCGCGGTACAGCCGCGAGCGCGGCGTGCGCCGGGCGACGCGGTGCGACTGCCCGCCGCCGCTGAGGAGCGTCCGCACGGGGGCGAAGGTGTCGTTCGTCACGCGTCCGACCCACGTCAGCGACCACAGCGCCTCGATGACCGACTGCTCGTTCTCCGCCTCGGCCAGCGTGCGCAGCTGCGCGGCGAAGTACGCGCCGCCGGAGGCGAGGGCGGCCAGCACGCGCGCCTCGAGGCTGTCGGGCGCGATCTGGTCGTCGGGGTCGCGCAGAGTGAGGGGTGCCGCATCCGCGGGGTGCAGTGCGATCCAGCCGTCACGACCGGGGAGGGTGCCCTCGCCCGACCACACGACCTCGCCGGTCGCGGTGAGTTCGTCGAGCATCGCGGGGGAGTAGCCGCTCACGCGCGCCGGGAGGATGAGCGACTCCCACGCGCTGGCGGGGATCGGCAGGCCGGCGAGCTGCTCCACGACCGCCGCGACGCCGTCCACGCCTTCCAGCGGGCGCGCGACGTGCTGCCACACCGGGAGGAACCGCGCGTACGCCTCGGGGGGAACCGGTTCGACGCTGCCGCGGATGGCGGCCAGCGACCGCATCCGCAGGCGCCTGAGCACCTCCGCGTCGCACCATTCGGTGTCATCCCCTGTCGCCGTGCCCGGAGTGGGGTCGGGGAGGAAGTACCCGCTCGCGATGCGCCCCTGCGACTCCAGGCGCTGCAGCGTGAGACGCGCCACGGCGACGCCCACGCCCAGCCGCTCGGCCACCGCGGACGCGCGGAAGGGCGCGTGGGTGCGCGCGTAGCGGGCCACGAGGTCGCCGAGCGGATCGGCGAGCGGCTCGAGGAACGCATGCGGGATGCCCACCGGCAGCGCGGCGCCCAGGGCGTCGCGCAGACGTCCGGCGTCCTCGATCCCGGCCACGCGGGGGACGCCGGCGATCGTCACGGGGATCGCCCGCCGGTCGGTGACGAGCCGGTCCAGATGGGCGGCGGCCTCGGCCAGGGCATCGCCGTCGGTGTCCAGGCGCGCCGCCACCTCGGCGGCGTCGAGCGGGCCCAGCACCCGGAGGAGGTCGGCGACCCCCTCCACCCCGCGCGCGCGGCGTTCGGGGTCGAGCCGCTGGGCCTCGCGCTCGAACTGCGCGATAACGTCGGGATCCAGCAGCTCCCGCATCTCAACCTTGCCGAGCAGTTCGCCCAGGAGCGCCGGATCGACCGAGAGCGCCGCCGCGCGGCGCTCGGCCAGCGGCGAATCGCCCTCGTACATGAACGCGCCGACGTACCCGAACAGCAGATCCCGCGCATACGGCGAGGGCTGCGACGTCGTCGTCTCCACGAGGCGGATGCGGCGCTCCCCGATGCCGCGGGCGATCTGCAGCAGCGCGGGCAGGTCGTACACGTCCTGCAGCACCTCGCGGAGGGTCTCCAGGATGATCGGGAACGTCGGGTGGCGCCGCGCCACCTCCAGCAGCTGCGCCGACCGCTGACGCTGCTGCCACAGGGGCGCGCGCCGGTTGGGGTTCAGGCGCGGCAGGAGCAGCGCGCGCGCCGCGCATTCGCGGAAGCGCGAGGCGAACAGGGCCGAGCCGCCGACCTCGTCGGTGACGATCTGCTCGAGCTCGGCCGGGTCGAAGACGAACAGCTCGGCGCCCGGGGCTTCGGCCGCCGCATCCGGCACTCGCGCGATGATGCCGTCGTCGCTCGCGACGGCGGCTCCCTCCACGCCCAGCCGCTCGCGGATGCGGGCATTGACCGCCAGCGCCCACGGCGAGTGCACCTGCATGCCGTAGGGGGAATGCAGGATGACGCGCCAGTCGCCGACCTCGTCACGGCTGCGCTCGACGGTGAGGGTGCGGTCGGTCGGCAGGCTCCCGGTGGCCTCGCGCTGCTCGGCGAGGTAGGACAGCAGATTGGTGATGGCGTTGTCGTCCAGGCCCGAGCCGCGCAGCCGCTCCTGGGCCTTCTCCGGTGTCGCGGCGGCGACGTCGCGAGAGAACTTCCCCAGCGCCTCGCCCAGCTCCGCCGGGCGGCCGATGCCGTCGCCGTGCCAGAACGGCACCTTGCCGGGCTGGCCGAATGCCGGCACGACGTTGACCCGGTCGTGGGTGATCTCCACGATGCGCCAGCTCGTGGTACCCAGGGTGAACACGTCGTTGACGCGGGACTCGTAGACCATCTCCTCGTCCAGTTCGCCGACGCGCGCGTTCTGGGACTCGCCCGCGACGAACACCCCGAACAGGCCCCGGTCGGGGATGGTGCCGCCGCTGGTGACCGCGATGCGCTGCGCGCCGGGGCGTCCGGTCAGCGTGCCGGCGTCGCGATCCCACACCACGCGAGGGCGGAGTTCGGCGAACTCGTCGGAGGGGTAGCGCCCCGCGAGGAGGTCGAGCGTCGCCTCGAACACCGAACGCGGCAGGGAGCGGAAGGGGGCGCTGCGCTTGACGGTGTCGAACCAGTCCTCCACGTCGATCGCGCCCAAGGCGGACGCGGCCACCGTCTGCTGCGCGAGGATGTCGAGCGGGTTCTGCGGGACGGAGATGGCCTCGATCTTCCCGCCCAGCATCCGCTCGGTGACGACGGCGGTGTGCAGCACATCGCTGCGGTGCTTGGGGAACAGCGCCGCGCGGCTGACCTCGCCCACCTGGTGCCCGGCGCGGCCCACGCGCTGCAGCCCGGATGCGGCGCTGGGCGGGGCCTCGACCTGGATGACGAGGTCGACGGCGCCCATGTCGATGCCGAGTTCGAGGCTGCTGGTGGCCACGACGCAGCGGAGCGCGCCCGATTTCAGCTCTTCCTCCACCTGGGCGCGCTGCTCCTTGGACACCGAACCGTGGTGCGCCTTGGCGAGGATCGCCGGTGCCCCCGCGTTCGATCCCGCCTGCGCCATGATGGCCGCGGGGACGGTCGGCTCGGGCAGGTGGATCCCGAGCCGCTCGGCGTAGATCTCGTTCAGCCGCCCGGTGAGGCGTTCGGCGAGACGGCGGGAGTTGGCGAAGACGATGGTGGAGCGGTGCTGCAGGATGCGGTCGACGATCGCCTCTTCGACGTGGGGCCACACCGAACCGGTCACCTCGGTGTTCTCGGCGAACCACTCCTCACCCGCCTCCGGGGCGTCCACGCCGGGGGGCGGGGGCGGATTGAGCATGTCGTCGACGGGCACGACGACGCGCAGGTCGAACTCCTTCGTCGAGCGCGGCGCGACGATGTCGACCGGCTGCGCGCCGCCGAGGAAACGCGCGACCTCGTCGATCGGGCGGACCGTGGCCGACAGTCCGATCCGCTGCGCGGGCCGGTGCTCGGCCTCCCGGCCCTCCTCCGCGGCGGCCGACCGGCGCAGCGCGTCGAGCCGCTCGAGGCTGACGGCGAGGTGCGCGCCGCGCTTGGTGGCGGCGACGGCGTGCACCTCGTCCACGATGACGGTGTGCACATCGCGCAGGGTCTGCCCGGCCTGGCTCGTGAGCATGAGGTAGAGCGACTCGGGGGTCGTGATGAGGATGTCGGGCGGTGCCGTGATGAGCTTGCGCCGGTCGCCGGCGGGGGTGTCGCCGGAGCGCACACCCACGGTCACGTCGGGCGCCGGGATGCCCAGGCGTCGCGCGGACTGCCCGATGCCCACCAGCGGGGAGCGCAGGTTGCGCTCGACGTCGACGCCGAGGGCCTTGAGGGGGGAGATGTAGAGGACGCGCGTGCCGCGCGGGGTCTTCGCGCGCTTGGCAGGTCGCTTGCCGGGTGCTGCCGCGGGAGGATCGGGCGGCTGTTCGCGGAACACGCGGTCGATCGCCCACAGGAACGCCGAGAGCGTCTTGCCCGATCCGGTCGGGGCCACCACGAGCGCATTCCGTCCGGCCGAGATCGCCTTCCACGCGCCCTCCTGGGCGGCCGTGGGCGCGGCGAACGCGCCACGGAACCAGTCCTGCGTCGCAGGGCTGAACCGTTCGAGCACATCGCTCACCCGTCCATCTTCTCCCGTGCCGCCGACACCGGCGCGGCCTTGACGAGCCGCCGGCAGTCCGGAGGTGATCTCCGTCGGACGGGGGAGGCATCCCGGCGGCGCGCTCCGTAGCGTCGGAGTATGACGGGGGACACACGGGCAGGATCGCGTGGATGGGCGTGGTTCGGGGGTGCCGCGATGGGTGCCGGTCTGGGACTCCTCTTCGGCCTCACGCAGGACAACCTCGCCCTGGGCATCGGGCTCGGAGTGTCGTTCGGACTGACCTTCTTCTTCCTCTTCTCCTCTCCCTCACCGCGCACCGGTCCCTCACCGCGCACCGGTGGGGACGAAGACGGCGGCGGAGGAGGCGCTGCTGCCTCCCCGGCGAGCGAGGACGGCTCTGTCGCCTCGGCGGACTGACCGGCTACCCCAGCACGCCGACCGTCTGACGAGGAGTGTCAGCGTTCGACGACACCTTCCGCCGTGAGTTCGAGCGTCAGATCGGGGCCAAGTCGGGCGAGGAACGCGTCGTCGTGGCTGACGATGAGCACCGCCCCGCGGTACGCCGCGAGCGCCTCCAGCAACCGGTCGACCGTGTCGAGGTCGAGGTTGTTGGTCGGCTCGTCCAGCACCAGCAGCTGCGGTGCGGGATCGGCCAGCAGGATGCGGGCCAGCGCGACGCGGAAGCGTTCCCCGCCGGAGAGGGTCGCGACCTGTCGCTGCACCGCATCCCCGCGCAGGAGGAAGCGCGCGAGGCGGTTCCGAAGCTCCACGACGGGCAGGGCGGGCGCTGCCGCCCGCACGTTCTCCAGCACCGTCGCCGCCTCGTCCAGCCCGTCCACGCGCTGCGGCAGGTACCCCACGTGTTCCACGAGCAACTCCGCCCGCACCGTTCCCGAGATCTCGCCGGATCCAGGCTCCGAGTGCACGAGACGCTCCAGGAGGGTCGTCTTGCCGATGCCGTTGGGGCCGATCAGCGCGACGCGCTCGGGTCCCTGCACGATCCACGAGTGCTCCGCGTCGCCGACGCTGAGGATGCGCCGTCCCGCGGCGACGCCGGGATCGGGGAGGTCGATGCGCACGGCCTGGTCGTCGCGCACGCGGCGTTCGGCCGCATCCAGGGCGGCGCGGGCTTCGTTCTCCTTCTCCCGCACCTCGGTGCGCAGGCGCCCCGCAGACACCTCAGCGGCCCGCTTGCGGTTGCCCGAGACGATGCCCGGGACGCGCTTCTCCACCTGTGCCTTGTGGCCCATGTGGGCGCGGCTGGCCAGCGTGCGCTCGGCCGCGACCCGGTCGCGCTTCTCGCGCCGCAGCACCTGTGCCGCGGCGCGCTCGGCCTGGCGGGCCGCATCCTGCTCGGCATCGAGCCATGCCCGCCACTGCGAGTACGGCCCACCGAAGACCGACAGCGCGTTCGCATACAGCTCCGCGGTGTCGTCCATGAGTTCCAGGAGCGAGACGTCGTGGCTGACCACGACGAGAGTGCCGCGCCACGACCGCACCATGTCGGCCAGGCGCGCGCGGGCACCGCGGTCGAGGTTGTTGGTGGGTTCGTCCAGCAGCGTGATCGGAGCGCCGCCGAGGCGGATGCCGGCGATCGCGGCGAGGATCGCCTCTCCGCCGGAGAGCGACCCGATGGTGCGCTCCAGCGCGCCCGACGGCAGCCCCGCCTCGGCGAGCGCGGCGGTCGCACGCGCCTCGACGTCCCAGTCGTCGCCCAGCGCGTCGAAGTGCCGCGGGTCGGCGTCGCCGGATTCGATCGCCCGCAGCGCGGACAGCGCGCCCGCGACCCCGAGGAGCTCGGCGACGGGCCGGTCGACGTCGAGGCTCAGGCGCTGCGGAAGGTAGGCCACCTCCCCCGAGCGGATGACCTGGCCCGAGGTGGGGGCGAGATCGCCCGCCGCGATGCGCAGCAGCGTCGACTTCCCCGAGCCGTTGCGGCCCACCAGCCCCGTGCGGCCGGAGCCGAACGAGCCGGAGACGCCGTCGAGGGCGAGCGTGCCGTCGTCCCACACGAGCGAGACGGAATCGAACAGGAGGGCAGGAGAGAGGGTGGGCATGATGCTCCGGTGTGTGCATGCGCTGACACCCACACCGGCCCTCAGACGGGCGGGTCCACCGAGCTACGGCGGTTCGACGGTTCAGCGCGCGGACAGGGGCGCGGAAGCGGCGTCGATCTTCACCGGAGGAATCCTCACACTCGGGACAGGACCCGGCCACGGTAGCCGAGCCCGCCCCCGCCCGCAACCCTCCGTGACGGCCTCACCGCGTGGCCGGGTCGTCCAGGCGCTTGCGGAGGAAGGCGTGCACGTCGGCGAGCTCGGCCTGCGAGACGCTGTGGGTCAGGCCCGGGTACACGCGGCCGCTCAGGTCGGAGTGGGCGGGCAGCCACTCGACGGTGTGCGCCACCAGCGCCTCGGGGATGACGTCGTCGTGTGTCCCGCGTCCCCAGAACACCGGCGGCTTCTGCTCGGCCAGCGTCGCATCCCCCGGGAGGGATCCGGGCGCCACGTACCCGGAGAGGTTCACCACGAAGGCGATGCGCTCGGGCTTCAGGCGCAGGGCCTGGAGCGCCACGGACGCCCCCTGCGAGAACCCCAGCAACCCGACACTCGGAGCGTCGACGGCGGCATCCAGCCACTCCAGCAGGCCGGTGGCCGCGCCCGTCACCGCAGACGGATCGCGTCCGTTCAGCCCCTCGATGGGGTACCACGAGTAGCCGGGCGAGGGCCACGGCGGCGCGAGCGGCGCGCGGACGGCGGCGTACGCGAACTCCTCGGGGAGGTGCTCGGTCAGGGCGAGCAGATCGCGTTCGTCGGCGCCGTACCCGTGCAGCAGGATCAGGGCGGGCCGGCCGGCGCGCCCCTGGGGAGGGGTGGCCCACACGACCAGGTCGGGGTCGATGCGCGGAGACTCGCTCATGTCCTCATCTTCTCAGTCCGTCCGGACACCGCCGTTTTGCCCCGGCCCGGATCCGGGCGTTTTCGGGGCGCGTTGGGTATACAGGGAGCATGCCAGTGCGCACTCCCGACCCCGACCCGTCCGACGACGGCAACGGCGACGACGCCCGCCGCGAGCCCCTCGGTTCCCCCTTCGACCAGGCCACCGGACCGGCCGCCGCCGGCAATCCGGGGTGGCTCAGCGAGGTCGAGCTGACCGAGATCCGCCGCCGCATGCCCATCCTGTACGTGGAGGCCGTGCCCGTGCGCACCGACGGCATGGGCGCCGTCGTGCAGGTGGGGATCCTGCTGCGCGCCACCCCGATCGGCGAGATCAGCCGCACGATCGTGTCGGGGCGGGTCCGCTACGGGGAGACCGTGCGGGACGCGCTGTTCCGGCACCTCGAGAACGATCTCGGCCCCATGGCCTTCCCCCTCCTGCCCCCGCAGGTCACTCCCTTCACCGTCGCGGAGTACTTCCCCCTGCCCGGGATGACCGCGTTCCACGACGACCGTCAGCACGCGGTGTCGCTCGCGTTCGTCGTTCCCGTCACCGGCACGTGCGAGCCGCGTCAGGACGCGCTGGAGGTGACGTGGCTCTCGCCCGAGGAGGCGTCCTCCGACGCCCTCGCCGCCGAGATGGAGGGCGGCCGCGGCACCCTCATCCGCCTGGCGCTCGCGAGCGTCGGCGCGCTGCGCTGATCCCGCCCCCGAGCGAGGGCGCCCTGCGCTGATCCCCGCCCCCGAGCTGATCCCCTCCTCCGAGACTGCACGCACCCGGCGAGACAGCGACATGATGTCGCGGTCTCGCCGGTGCGCTGCAGTCTCGCGAAACAGCGAAACAGCGATGCAGCGAAACAGGGACGCGGCGGGGAGGCGGGCCTGGCCGAGTGATCCAATTTCCCATAGGATTTAGGAAAGCAACCTCGCCTAGGGAGACGCGATGACGCGGCTGTTCAACGACCCGGACGACTTCGCCGAGGAGATGATCGAGGGCTTCGTGGCCGCCTCCTCCCGCTGGGTGCACCGCGTCAGCGGAGGCGTCGTGCGCGCCACGCGCGGGCCCGAACCCACCGTCGCGGTCGTCATCGGCGGGGGCAGCGGACACTACCCGGCCTTCGGCGGCCTGGTCGGACCGGGCCTTGCCCACGGCGCCGCGATGGGGAACCTCTTCGCGTCCCCCTCCGCGCACCAGGTCCACTCCGTCGCCGCAGCCGCCCACGAGGGACGCGGCGTGCTGCTGAGCTTCGGCAACTACGCCGGCGACGTGCTCCACTTCGGCCAGGCGCAGGAGCGGCTGCGCGCGGAGGGCGTCGACTGCCGCACGGTGCTCGTGACCGACGATGTGTGGAGCGCGCCGAAGGAGGAGCTCGACAAGCGCCGCGGCATCGCCGGTGACCTCGTCGTGTTCAAGGTGGCCGGCGCGGCGGCCGAGGAGGGGCTCGACCTGGACGGCGTCGAGCGGGTGGCGCGCCTGGCCAACGCCCGCACGCGCTCGTTCGGCGTCGCCTTCAGCGGCTGCACGCTGCCCGGCGCCGACGAGCCGCTGTTCGAGGTGCCGCCCGGTCGCATGGCCGTCGGGCTCGGCATCCACGGCGAACCCGGCATCGACGAGGTCGACATCCCGACGGCCGCGGGCCTGGCCGAGATGCTCGTGGACAAGCTCCTGGACGAACTCCCCGAGGGGGTCGCCGCCGCCGGCGCCCGCGTCGTGCCGATCCTGAACGGCCTGGGCAGCGTCAAGTACGAGGAGATGTTCGTCGTCTACCGCAGCATCCACCGCCTGCTCGAAGACGCCGGCGCCGTGGTGGTGTCACCGGAGGTGGGGGAGTTCTGCACGAGCTTCGACATGGCCGGGCTCTCGCTGACCCTCGTGTGGCTCGACGACGAGCTCGAGCGGCTGTGGCTGGCCCCCTGCGACACGCCCGCCTACCGCCGCGGTGCGGTCGAGGGTCGCCGGGAGGTCTCGGCCGACGAGATCGCCGACGCCGACGAGGCGCCGGAGATCGGCGCGGCCGGCGACGCCTCGCGCCGCGCCGCCGGGGCGCTGGCCCGTGCGCTGGAGGGGATCGCCGCCGCGCTGGACGGAGCCGCCGACGAGCTCGGGCGGATGGACCGGGTCGCCGGGGACGGTGACCACGGCATCGGGATGCAGCGGGGCAGCAGGGCCGCCGCGGATGCCGCGCGCACCGCGGCGGACGCCGGCGCGGGCGCCCGCACCGCGCTGCAGCGCGCGGGCGACGCGTGGGCCGACGTCGGCGGGGGGACCTCCGGGGCGATCTGGGGCGAGATGCTCGCGACCCTCGGGGCCGTCCTGGGCGACGAGGACGAGGTGACAGCGGCCGGGATCGGCGACGGCGTGGTGGCGATGAAGGACGCCGTCATGACCTTCGGCAAGGCGCAGCCGGGAGACAAGACGATGGTCGATGCGATGGTGCCCTTCGCCGACGAGCTCACGGCACGCCTGGGAGCGGGAGACCCGCTGCCGGTGGCGTGGGCGCGCGCGGCCGAGGCCGCCGATGCCGCGGCGCAGGCCACGGCGGAGATGACCGCGCGCGTCGGGCGGGCCCGCGCGCACGGCGAGAAGAGCGTGGGCACGCCCGACCCGGGGGCCGTGTCGTTCGCGCTGGTGGCCCGCACCGTGCGGGGAAACCTGAAGGAGGAGGACTGATGGGATTTCGACTGGTGGTCGGCAGCGATGAGGCCGGCTTCGACTACAAGGAGCGCATCAAGGCCGACCTGCTGGCCGATGACCGCGTGGACGACGTCGTGGATGTGGGAGTGACCGCCGACGGCGCCACGAACTACCCCACGATCGCGATCGCGGCCGCCGAGCGCGTGGCCGCCGGTGACGCCGACCGCGCGATCCTCATCTGCGGCACGGGGCTGGGGGTGGCCATCGCGGCCAACAAGGTCCCCGGCATCCGGGCGGTGACGGCGCACGACTCCTACAGCGTGGAGCGCTCGATCCTCTCCAACGACGTGCAGGTGCTGTGCATGGGTCAGCGCGTCGTCGGCCTCGAGCTGGCGCGGCGCCTCGCGCGCGAGTGGCTCGGCTACACGTTCGACACCTCCAGCGCGTCGGCGGACAAGGTCGCGGAGATCTGCGCCTACGAAGGCGTCTGACCCCTCGGGGAGCTCGGGATGCTGATCGGCTCGAGCCTGAAGATGTACTTCTCGCACGCCCGCACGCTGGCGTGGGTGCGGGAGGTGGCCGGGATCGTCCGGGATCATCCCGCCGTCGCGGCAGGGCTCCGGCCGTTCGTGCTGCCGCAGTTCCCCTCGATCCCGGCATGCGCGCAGATCGGCGCGGCCGCGGGTCTCGCGGTGGGCGCGCAGGATCTCTCCGCGGAGGATGAGGGGCCCTACACCGGTGAGGTCAGCGGTGCGGTGCTGGCCGAGGTGGGGTGCTCGCTCGTCGAGGTGGGCCACGCCGAGCGGCGGCGTCTGTTCGGGGAGACCGATGAGGTCGTGGCCGCCAAGCTCGCCGCCGCACTGCGTCACGGGCTCATCCCGCTGCTGTGCGTGGGAGAGGACCGGCCGGGGGATGCAGCGGCCGCCGTGGACGCGTGCCGCCGGCAGATCGACTCCGCGGTGGGCCCCGCACGTGCCGCCGGGCTGACCGGACCCGTCACGATCGCCTACGAGCCGCTGTGGGCGATCGGCGCACCCGACCCCGCCGGACCCGACCACATCACCGCCGTGTGCGGGGCCCTGCGTGAGTACGGCGCGGAGGGCGGGCAGGCGCAGGCCGTCATCTACGGCGGCAGCGCACGCCCCGGTATGCTGGCCGAGATCGCCGGTTCGGTCGACGGCCTGTTCCTCGGCCGCTTCGCCCACGACCCGAGGGCGTTCGGCGCGATCCTCGATGAGGCGGCGGACGTGCTGCGTGCACAGGCGGAGGTGCCACGATGACCCTGGAGGCGGCTCCGCGCGGCCTGGAGGCCCTCGCCGGCGGCGTGGAACGGCGCGGTCTGCGCGACCACGTGTACGAGCGGATCCTGGGTCTGCTGCTCAGCGGCGAAGTGGCCCCCGGCGCGCGGCTGTCGATCGACACGATCGCCCGCCAGCTGCACGTCTCACCCACCCCCGTGCGCGAGGCGATGGTGCAGCTGGAGCGCACGGGCCTGGTCACGCGCGAGGCGCTCAAGGGCTATCGCGTCGCCCCGCCGCTGCGGCCCTCGCAGCTGCGCGAGCTCTTCGACGCCCGACTCATGCTGGAGACGACCGCCACGCGCCTGGCGACACCGGCGACAACCGAGATGGTCCGCGAGCTGCGTGCGGCGCAGCAGGCGCACCGCGCCGTGGGCGACCGCGTCATGGCGGCGATGGCTGGGGGCGACTCCGATGTCGCGCTGACCACCGCGTATTTCGCGGCGGATGCGGCGTTCCACCGCGTCGTGTTCGATCACTGCGGCAATCACTACCTCCGCGAGATGAGCGAGACCCTCGGGGCACAGCTGCACCGGATGCGGCAGGCCGCCGTGCACGGCGTCACCGACGTGCGCGAGGCCATCGCCGAGCACGAGGCGGTCGTCGACGCCTTCGCCGGCGACGACCGCGACGCGCCCGAGCAGGCGATGCGCCGTCACGTCGAGCTCGTCGGCGAGCGCTCCCTGGCCGCCGCCCGCGCCGAGTAAGCCCCCCGTCCCGCCCTCGGCGGTGATCCGCCGTGCCCGCGGGACACCGACGGCACGGAATGCACCCTTGTTCCCGAGGGTAGATCCTGTAGGATCTACGAAACGACCGGATCGGTGCCGATCCGGAACACGCCGATGGAGCCGTCATGACCGCAGCGTCCCTTCCGCCGTACGACCGCGACACGTGGCCGATCGCCGTGTGCATGCACGGGTTCCCACCCGTCGCCGCCGACGGCACGCGCCTGCACGACGCCGCGCCGGAGGTGTGGGACGACCTGTTCGCGCAGGTGGCCGCGCTGGGCTTCACCGCCATCGAACTGGCCGACAGCCACATCCGCCCCGCCGACCTGGACGCCTCGCGCCGCGCGGAACTCCTCGCCATCGCCGCAGCGCACGGGGTGACCCCGATCTCCGTGCACGTGCAGCGGCAGAGCGTCATCCAGCCCGGTCGCGGCGAGGAGAACCTCGCGTACGCCCACCGCACGATCGACGCGTCGGCCGAACTGGGGCTGCAGGTCTTCTCCACCGGTCTGCACCAGCCGTTCAGCGACGCGCAGCGGAAGGCGCTGTGGTTCTGGACGGCTCCCGGCCCCGTCGACCCCGACGATGCCGAGACCCGCGCCCTCGCGGTGCGCCGGCTGCGCGAACTCGGCGAGCACGCGGCATCCGTGGGCCTGCCGATGGCGCTGGAGATGTACGAGGACACCTACCTCGGCACCGCCGACAGCGCCGTGCGCCTCATCGAGGAGATCGCCCTCGACAACGTCGGGCTCAACCCCGACATCGGCAACCTCGTGCGCCTGCACCGCCCGATCGAGGACTGGCGAGAGCTGCACGAGAAGACACTGCCGTACGCGAACTACTGGCACGTGAAGAACTACATGCGCGACGAGGCCGGCGACGGCAGCTGGGCGACGTCGGTGCCCACGAGCCTCGAGCTCGGGCTGATCAACTACCGGGCGATGGTGGCCCGGGCGGTGGAGCTGGGCTTCAGCGGCCCCTTCCTCATGGAGCAGTACGGCGGCGACAGCCTCGGCGTGTGCGCCACCAACCGCACGTACCTGCAGTCCCTGCTTCCCCCGTCCGCCGGCCCCGCACGAAAGAGATGACCATGACCGATACCCCGCGCCCCGTCTACGCCGTCGTCGGCAGCGGATATATGGGCGGCGGAATCGCCCAGATGCTCGCCCTCTCCGGCGCCGACGTGCGCATCGCCGACGTCGACCTCGACGTGGCGCAGCGCAATCGCGAGCGGCTCATCGGAGAGGCCAAGCAGTTCGCCGCCGACGGGCTTTTCCCCGTCGACGCCCCCGCCGTCATCGCCGAGCGGGTCACCGCCGCCACGATCGAAGACGCCGTGCCGGGGGCGAGCTTCATCGAAGAGGCGGTACCGGAGAAGATCGAGATCAAGCACGCCACGCTGCGGCGCATCTCCGAGGCCGCCGCCCCCGATGCCGTCATCGGCAGCAACACCTCCACGATCCTCATCGGGCGTCTGGCCGAGGCGGTCACCCGGCCCGAGCGATTCCTCGGGGTCCACTTCTCCAACCCCGCGCCCTTCATCCCCGGCGTCGAGCTCATCCCGCACGCCGGCACCGACGACGCGGTCATCCCGGTCGTGGAGCGAATCGTCGCCGCCACCGGCAAGGAGACGGCCCGCGTGAAGGATGCCACGGGCTTCGTGCTGAACCGTCTGCAGTACGCGCTCTTCCACGAGGCGACGCAGCTGGTGGAGGAGGGCGTGGCCACCCCGGAGGACATCGACACGATCGTGCGGACGACCTTCGGGTTCCGGCTGCCCTTCTTCGGGCCCTTCGCGATCGCCGACATGGCGGGGCTGGACGTGTACGCGTTCTGCTACGCCTCGCTGCAGACCGAGTTCCCCGAACGGTTCGCCACCCCGCGGATCCTGGACGACCTCGTCTCCGCCGGGAAGCTGGGCACGAAGTCGGGCGCGGGCTTCCTCGACGTTCCCGCCGACCGCACACCCGAGCTCGTCGCGTACCGCAACAAGGCCTACGTCGCGATGAAGAAGCTGCTGCAGGAGTTGGGCCCCGCCCCGATCGCGCCGGCGGGGGAGGAGCCACGGCAGTCATGAAGGCAGCCTTCCCCGCCGAACGCACCGTGATCCTCACGGGGGCGGCCAGCCCCCGCGGCATCGGGCGGACGACGGCGCACCACCTCGCCGAACACGGATGGCACGTGGGCATCGTCGACGTCGACGGCGATGCCGCCGCCCGCACGGCCGAAGACCTCTCCGACCGCTACGGCGTGCGCGCGCTCGGGGTGGGCGCCGATGTGTCCGACCGCGCTCAGGCGGTGGCCGCGGTGGACGCGCTCGAGGCGGACCTGCCCCAGCTGGTCGCGGTCGTGAACTTCGCCGGAGTCTCCTCGCCCGTCCCGTACCTCGAGGTCACGCCCGAGGAGTGGGAGCGCGTGCGCGCGATCAACCTCGACGGCGTCCACTGGGTGACCCAGCGGGTCGCCCAGTCCCTCGTCTCCTCCGGCGTGGGGCGCATCGTGGGGATCTCCTCCGTCTCGGCGCAGCGCGGCGGGGGCACCTTCTCCAAGACGCCGTACTCGGCCGCCAAGGCGGGCATCATCGGGCTCATGCGCTCGATCGCGCGGGAGCTCGGCCCGTTCGGGGTGACCGCCAACGTCATCTCCCCGGGCCCCATCGACACCGACATCATGGGCGGCACCCTCAGCGAGGAGCGGAAGTCGCACATGGCGGCCGACGGCGTCCTGCCCCGCATCGGCACGCCGCGCGACATCGCCGCCGCCGTCGCCTACCTCATCAGCGAGGACGCCGGATTCGTCACGGGCCACACCCTCAACGTCGACGGCGGCCTCTACATGCATTGACGCCGCCTCCGGCGGCCTTCACGAAGGAGTGACATGACCACATCCCCCGCTCGCCCCCGGCCGGACCGGAGGCCTTGACCATGGCCCGCACGTGGTCCAAGGGGCGCATCGCCTACCTCGTGATCGGCGTCGTCTGCGTCGCCATCGGGATCGCCCTGATCCTGCCCGCCCTCGGCTCCTGAGCCCCCGCTCCCATCCCCCCGTTCAGAGGAGTTCCCCCGTGACAACGCCGTCCGGCGCCCCCTCGGCGCAGACGCTGCTGGCCAGCCCGCACCTGGCCAGCGGCATCAAGAAGGCCACCTACCGGCTCATGCCGATGCTCATCATCCTGTACTTCGTCGCGTTCCTGGACCGCACGAACGTCGGGTTCGCCGAGGCGGCCCTCGAGGTCGACCGTGGCATCACGGCCGGCGCGTTCGCCCTGGGCGCCGGGATCTTCTTCATCGGCTACGCGCTGTTCGAGATCCCCTCGAACCTGCTGCTGAACAAGCTCGGCGCGCGGTTCTGGCTGGCCCGCATCGCCATCACGTGGGGCATCGTCGCGTCGCTGTTCGCGTTCGTGGTGGATGACACGATGTTCGTGATCTTGCGGTTCCTCCTCGGCGTGACCGAGGCGGGGCTGTTCCCGGGCGTGATCATGTTCCTCGCGCAGTGGTTCCCCAACAAGCGCCGCGTGCAGATGTTCGCGCTGTTCTACCTCGCCCAGCCCTTCTCGCAGATGCTGGGGGCGCCGCTGTCGGGCGGCCTGATCAGCTTCGGCGAGCAGTTCACGCCGTGGGCGGGGTGGCAGGTGATGTTCTTCACCGAGGGGATGCTGGCCGTCGCCGCGGGCGTGGCGGCGCTGTTCCTGCTGGTGGACTCCCCGCAGAAGGCGAAGTTCCTCGACGACGACGAGAAGGCCGCGATGAAGGCCGTGATGGACCACGAGGACGCCGTCAAGCACGACGACGGGCCCCGCGGCATCGGCGCGGCGATGATCAACTGGAAGGTCTGGTACTTCACCGTCATCTACTTCTGCCTGCAGATCGCGGTGTACGGCACGACGTTCTACCTGCCGCAGCAGGTGTCCGGTCTCATCGGCCGGGACGTCGGGTGGGAGGTGGGCCTGGTCTCGGCCATCCCCTGGGCGGTGGGCCTGTTCGCCTGCTACTACGTCGGCAAGTTCGCCACGACGATCCGGCGCAGGCGCGTGTGGGGCACCATCTTCTTCACGATCACCGGCGCCGCCATCCTGCTGTCGGCGTGGGCCGGTGCCAACGGCCAGGCGCTGCTGGGGATCGTCGCGATCACGATCGCCGTGGCGTCCTTCCTCTCGGTGGGGCCGCTGACGTGGTCGTTCCCCACCGCGTTCCTCGCCGGCGCCGCGGCGGCCACCGGCATCGGCCTGATCAACTCGCTCGGCAACCTCGGTGGATTCGTCGCGCCCATCATGCGCACGGCGATCAACGAGGCCGTCCCCACCGATTCCGGGGCGTGGGGCGTCGTGTCGCTCGGGGTGTTCGCGTTCCTCGCCGCCGTGATGATGGCGTGCACGCGGTTCTTCCGGGCCAAGGCGGATGCCCTGCTCGACGAGGAGAAGGCCCCCGCCGGCACCTGAGGCGGGTCAGGCGGAGGTCTCGCGCGCGATCGCGGCGACGAAGGCGTCGATGTCGTCCTCGGTGGTGTCGAAGCTGCACATCCAGCGCACTTCGCGGCGCACCGCATCCCAGTCGTAGAACCGGAAGCTCTGGCGCAACCGGTCGGCCACGCCCGCCGGGAGCGTCGCGAACACGCCGTTGGCCTGCGTCGGCTGCGTGAACGCCACGCCTCGGATGGTGCCGTCCGCGAGCCCCGCCTCGATGCCGGTGCGCAGGCGCTGCGCCATGGCGTTGGCGTGGGAGGCGTTGCGCAGCCACAGGTCACCCTCCAGCAGCGCGATCAGCTGGGCCGAGACGAAGCGCATCTTGCTGGAGAGCTGCATGTCGAGCTTGCGCAGGTACGTCAGGCCGGCGGAGGCCTCGGGGTTCAGCACCACGATGGCCTCGCCGATCATGGCGCCGTTCTTGGTGCCCCCGAAGCTCAGCACGTCCACGCCGACGTCGCGCGTGAAGGCGCGCAGCGGCAGACCCAGGGATGCCGCGGCGTTGGCGATGCGCGCGCCGTCCATGTGCAGGCGCATCCCGCGCTCGTGCACGTGGTCGGCGATCGCCCGCAGCTCCTCGACGCTGTAGAGGGTGCCCAGCTCCGTGGATTGCGTGATCGAGACCACGAGCGGCTGCGCGCGGTGCTCGTCGCCCCAGCCCCATGCCTCCCGGTCGATGAGCTCCGGGGTCAGCTTGCCGTCCTCCGCGGGGACGTTCAGGATCTTGATGCCCGCCACCCGCTCGGGCGCTCCGCCCTCGTCGACGTTGATGTGCGCGGTGGAGGCGGCGATCACGGCGCCCCAGCGCGGCAGCATCGACTGCAGCCCGACGACGTTCGCGCCGGTGCCGTTGAACACCGGGTACGCCTCGACGCCGTCGCCCAGGTGGGCGGCGAAGACCTCCTGCAACCGCTCGGTGTACACGTCTTCGCCGTACGAGATCTGGTGCCCCTCGTTGGCGGCGGCGATGGCGGCGAGCACCTCGGGGTGCACGCCGGAGTAGTTGTCGGAGGCGAAGCCGCGCACGGCGGTGTCATGCAGAGAGGTCACGGCATCCCAGCCTACGTGCGCCTGGGGCACGCGGGCGGAGCGTCAGACCGCGGGGGTGAGCTCGATGACGGCGTCGTGCCACACCGAGGCGTCATCGTCCCACAGCGCGACGAATGCGTCGGCGAGGGCGTCCTCCAGTCCTGCGAGGGTGCCGACGCGGAAGATGACGGCGGCGGCGGTCTGGGCGGCGCCGGCATCGCGTGCCGACTTGGCGAACCCCTGACCCACCGCGCGCGTCCAGGCCTCGCTGGCGGCCTTGACCGCGGCGTAGTTCGCGCCCCCGGCCAGCGGCCGCGTCACGGCGGGAGAGGACACGATCGCCAGGCGCCCCGCCGTGGAGGCGCGCAGGTCGTCGTCGAACGCACGGGAGACGTGGCGCAGTGCCGTCAGCGACACCTCGAGCACGCGGAAGTCGGCGTCGGTCTGGCCGGCCAGGCCCCCGCCGCCGCGCCATCCGCCCACCAGCTGCAGCACGCCGTCGACGGGTCCGTGCTCCGCGTGCACGCCCTCCACGAGGGCCGCGACCGCGTCTTCGTCGGCGAGGTCGCACGCGACCGTCGCGATTCCCGGCACGTCTGCCCGGAGCGCGTCGAGCTTCACCGGATCGCGGCCGGCGACCACCACGCGCGCATCGGCGGCGTGCAGGGCGCGGGCGGCGGCGGCGCCGGCGGCACTGGTGCCCCCGGCCAGCAGCACGAGCCGGCCGGCGACGAGTTCGTCCACGTCGGTGTCCACGCGGCCAGTGTAGGGCCGCCGGACACCGCCGTGCCGGACCGTCAGCGGACCGGCTCCACCAGGCGCACGCGGTTCCACTGCCCCGGCTCGGCCAGCTCCCCATAGGCCAGGTCGACGCCCTCGGGGCCGACGGTCGCCGCGCACACCAGCAGCGACAGGGTCTCCACGCCGTACGGGCGGTTGTCGCGCACGATGGCGCGGTCATCGGTCGGCGGCAATTCGGCACTGTGCTCGAGCAGCAGCATCCACTCCCGCCACCACGGCGCGGATGCGGCGGCAGGCGGCGCGGCGGCGAACTCCGGCAGCCACCGCACGATGCGCGGGGTGGCCGGGTCGTCGACGTCGTCGTGCGCGATCATGTGCACGCCCGGTTCGAGCACGCTCTCGCGCACCGAGGTGCCGTCCCAGCTGGTGACCCGGGCACCCTCGCGGTCGACCACGACGAGGTTGAACCCGTTCGTGCGCGGCTGCGCGGGGCGGCGCCCGTCGACGGCGTCGAGCACGACCTCGCCGCGCGACTGCGTGGCACCGGCCACCTCGCGCCGGTTGAGGATCACGGCCAGGCGCGAGCGCGCGGAGTCGGCGGCGAGCCACGCCCCACCCGCGCGGGCGTCGCGCACGCCGACGACCCCCGGATGGCTCTCCGGCCACCACGGGCCCGGAGGATCCCACGCGCGCGCGGGATCCTCGTCGCGGATCGCCAGCACGTGCGCCGGGGCGCCCGACTCCGCCGGAACGTGCAGGATGACGGTGCACATCGACAGCTCTCCCGCCTGCGCCCGGCCCCGTGGAAGGATGGGCGCGTGTTCATCGTCGTCGGCGTCACCGGAGGCATCGCCGCCTATAAGACCGTGCACCTGGTCCGGCTGCTGGTGACCGCCGGACACGAGGTCCACGTGATCCCGACCGAAGACGCGCTGCGCTTCGTCGGTCTCACGACGTGGGAGGCGATCAGCCGCCACCCCGTCACCACCAGTGTGCACGAGGATGTCGCCGAGGTGCGTCATGTCGCCCTCGGCCGCAGGGCCGACCTCGTCATCGTCGCCCCGGCCACCGCCCACACCCTCGCGTCGATGGCGGCGGGCCTGGCCGGCGACCTGCTCGGGACGACACTGCTGGCGGCGTCCGCGCCGGTCGTGGTCGCCCCGGCGATGCACAGCGAGATGTGGGCGCATCCGGCCACGCGGGCGAACCTGGCGACGCTGCGTTCGCGCGGCGTGCACGTCGTCGGCCCCGACGACGGACCGCTCACCGGCGGCGATGCGGGGCCCGGCCGCATGAGCGAGCCGGAGACCATCGTGGCCGCCGCGCTCGCGGTGGTCCCGGCCCGTTCGGACCTGTCGGGCCTGGAGGTGGCCGTCTCCGCCGGCGGCACGCGCGAGCCGATCGACCCCGTGCGCTTCGTCGGCAACCGTTCGAGCGGCCGCCAGGGCGTCGCGCTGGCCCTCGCGGCCGCCGATCGCGGTGCCGACGTCACGCTCGTCGCGGCGCACGTGGACGACGGCGTGCTGGCGGAGGTGTCGCGGCATCCGCGGGTGCGGATCCGGCGCGCCGGGACGGTGGACGAGCTGGCCGCGGCGATGGCCGAGGCCGCCGGCGTGGCCGACGTCGTCGTGATGGCCGCCGCCGTGTCGGACTACCGCGCCGCCGAGGTGAGCGAACGCAAGCTCAGCAAGGAGGACGCCGGCGGCGAGGAGGTGACGCTGCGCTTCGTGCGCACGTCCGACATCGTCGCGGGCCTGGCCGACCGGCGCCGCCCCGGGCAGACCGTGGTGGCCTTCGCCGCCGAGACGGAGGACGACGCCGACGCGCTGGTGGACCGCGCGCTGCGCAAGGCCGCGCGCAAGGGCGTCGACCTGCTCGTGGCCAATCGCGTCGGCTGGACCGCCGGCTTCGGCGCGTCCGAGAACGCCGTGGTCATCGTCTCGGGCGCCGGTGATGTGCTGGCCCGCGCGGAAGGGGCGAAGCGGGAGGTCGCCGACTCGGTGTGGGACGCCGTCCTCTCCGCTCGCCACCCCCGCTGATCAGTCGCTGCCGCGGATCCCCGCCGTGGCGGCGATGACCGGGCGCATCTTCTTCTCCAGCGCCTCGTAGAACATCGACAGCGGGAACTCGTCGTCCAGGACCGCGTCGGTGTACCCCTTCGGCGGACCGGCGAGCACCTCGTCGGGGAGCCCCCGAGCCCACTGCGAGGCCGGATGCGGCGTCAGGACGCCCCGCACGAGCTCGTACGCCGCGAGCCAGTGCGCCGTCTTCGGGCGGTCGATCGAACGCCAGTACAGCTCGTCGATCGCATCTCCCAGCGCGACGACGGCGGCGGGGACCTCCGCCCAGTCGAACGCGAGCGCGGTGTCGGTCCAGTGCAGCACGCCGCGCTGGTGCAGCCACGCGAACAGCAGCTGCCCGCCCACCGCGTCGTAGTTGCGCACGCGCGTGCCGGTGATGGCGAAGCGGAAGATCCGGTCGAAGATCACCGCGTACTGCACGAGCACGGCGTTTCCGAGCATCGCCTGCTCCGCCGCATCCAGCGGGTCGGTGCGCTCCTGCAGCCGGCGCTGGATCGCGACGCTCTCCCGGAAGGCGGTGAGGTCGCACCGCAGCTCCTCCAGCGAATAGAGGAAGTACGGCATGCGCTGCTTGATCATGAACGGATCGAACGGCAGGTCGCCGCGCATGTGCGTGCGGTCGTGCAGGATGTCCCACATCACGAACGCCTGCTCGGCGACGCCCTGGTCCGTGAGCATCCGCTCGGCGTCCGCGGGCAGCTCGAGCTTCGTGATCTCCGCCGCCGCCCGAACGACGCGGCGGTAGCGTGCGGCCTCGCGATCCTGGAAGATGCCGCCCCACGTGAAGGCCGGGATCTCCCGCATCGCGACGGTCTCGGGGAACAGCACCGCCGAGTTGGTGTCGTAGCCGGGCGTGAAATCCACCAGGCGCAGCGACACGAACAGCCGGTTGGCGTACTCCGTCTCCAGTCGGGCGATGAACTCGGGCCAGATGACCTCGACCAGCAGCGCCTCCACGTGCCGGTCGCGCGAGCCGTTCTGGGTGTACATCGGGAACACCACGAGATGGCGGATGCCGTCGACCCGATGACGCTGCGGCTGGAACGCCACGAGCGAGTCGAGGAAGTCGGGAACGCCGAACCCCTGCTCCTGCCACCGGGCGAAGTCGGCGACGCAGGCTTCGAGGTACTCCGCGTCGTGGGGGAAGGCGGGGGCGAGCTCACCGATCGCGCGGGTGATCTCGGCGACCAGGGATGCGGCGGCGTCGTGATCGGCGGCGTCCGGGACCGACCCGTCCTGGGCCTGCAGGCCCTGCAGCGCCGTCGCGGCGCGCTTGAGCGTGATCCAGGCCGCGGAGTCCTCGACGCCGGGGGCCCGGCCGTCCTCGACGACCTCGGGTTCGCCGATGATGGCCTTGTGCGCACGGGAGGTGGCGGCGGAAACGGGCATGGGAACCTCCGATCTTCGAGGTCGGGCCGGCGCGGGTGCGCGGCGTCGATCAGGTGCCGCCAGCCTACCTCCGGCCCGTCAAGCGTCCCCGGCCCACCGCCTCCGGCCGCTATCGTCTCGTCATGCCCGATGATCATTCCCCGGCGCGTCCCGACGGCCGGGGTCTCGTGCTCCTGGCCAACAGCAGCGCCGGACAGTCCGTGGCCCGGCTCGACCCGCTCCCGGGGATCCGCCGGCGCCTGCCCGCGGCCCGTGTCGTCGAGCTCGGCCCCGACGACACCCTCGACGACGCGGTGGCCGAGGCGATGGCCGGCGACGATCCGGCCGCCGTGCTGGGCGTGCTCGGCGGCGACGGATCGGTGTCGCGCATGGCGCACCTGGCGCGACGTCACGACGTGCCGTTGCTGGTGCTCCCGGGCGGCACGTTCAACCATTTCGCCCGCGCGGCGGGTCTCGACGACGTCGACACCGCTCTGGCGGCGTTCGTCGACGGGCGCATCCGCACGGTCGCGGTGGCGGAGGTGTCCGCCGACGACGGCGAGCCGGTCACCGTCCTGAACGCGGTGTCGCTCGGCGCCTACCCCCAGTTCCTCTCCGAGCGCACGCGCCGGGGGAACCTCGGCAAGTGGCTCGGCGGGGTGGTGGCCACGTGGCGTGCGCTGCGCGGTGCGCGCCCCCTCGGCATCGTGCACGACGGACGGCGCGCATCGGTGTGGTCGGTGTTCGTGAGCGTGGGGCGCAACGACCCCGACCGGCACGCCATGATGCAGCGCGCGCGACTGACCGATCCCGTGCTGGATGTGCGCATCCACCACGCGCGCGGCTCCCGCGTGCGCGCGATGGCCTCACTCGCGTTCGGCCGCCGCACGATCGCGGTGCTGCGCGCGCTCCGTCTCATGCCGCCCTCGTCGGATCTCGAGCGGTTCGTCGAAGCGGAGTGGGACATCGACGTGCGCCCGGGCGACGCTCCCGCGGTGTACGTGCACGACGGCGAGCTCGAGGAGGCCGACCCCGCGGGGTTCACCTTGCGCGTCCGCGCCGTGCCCGACGCGCTGCGCGTGTACGCCCCGTAGACCCGGTTCAGATCCAACCGCTCTCCTCGGCGCGGCGTGCCGCATCGGCCACGGTCACCGATCCGAGTTTCTGCCGGCACGCCGTGAGGACGTTGCGGACGGTGCCGCGGGCCACGTGCAGCCGCAGCGAGATCGCCGCGACGTCCATGCCCCGGGCGGCGAGGCGGAGCACGTCCCGCTCGCGCTCGGTGAGGGGCGAGGGTGGCAGGCTCAGGGCGTCGGCGGCCAGGGCCGGGTCGACGTAGCGCTGGCCGCCGTGCACGCGCCGGATGACATCGGCCAGCGTGGCCGCGGACGCGCCCTTCACGACGAAACCGCGTGCGCCGGCGGCCAGGGCCGCCGGCAGGTGGACGGGGCGGCCGCGGCCGGTGAGGATGACGGTGCGGCACGCGGGCAGCGCACGGGCGAGCTCCGCCGCGACGCCCATGCCGTCCAGACGCGGCATGTCCAGGTCCACCACCGCGACGTCGGGGCGGTGACGGGTCGCCGACTCCACCGCATCCCGTCCGTCGGCGGCCTGTGCGACGACGTCGAGGTCGTCCTCGAGGGCGAGGAGCTGGGCGAGGGCCACGCGGATGAGCTCCTCGTCGTCGGCCAGCAGCACGCGGATCACGCGCGCACCCCCACGCTGGCCCGCAGCTCGAACTCGTCGTTCCGGCGCTCCACCTCGAGGCGGCCGCCCGCTTCGCGCAACCGCTCGCGCATGCCGTCCAGGCCTCCGCTGGAGGCGTCGCCGGAGAGGTCGTGCCCGCGGAAGGCCACGCCGTCGTTGGTCACGAGGAGCCGCACGAGGGTGCCGTCGCTGGTGAGGGAGATGACGCAGTGGGTGGCGGTGCTGTGACGCAGGACATTGGTGACGGCTTCTCGCGCGATCGGCGCCAGCACGGCGTCCCGATGCCCGGCTGCGGCGGGGTCCACGTGGATGGTGCAGGCGATTCCGGAGGACTGCAGCACCTGGCCCAGGGCCCCGACCTCCGCGGCGAGGTCGACGCGACGCGAGTCCGCGACGGCGGCGCGCACCTCCGTCAGCGCGGAGGCGGCGAGCCGGCGGATCGCCGCCGCTTCGGCGCGCGCGTGCGGGGCGTCCGGCCCCCGCTCGATCACCTCGGCTTTCAGCGCGATGACGGAGAGGGTGTGGCCGAGCAGGTCGTGGACGTCGCGGGCGAACCGTAACCGCTCCTGGTCGACGGCGAGCGCGGCGACGGCTTCGCGTCCCGCGTGCGCGTCGGAGAGGAGATTCCACAGCCACACCGGACCGAGGTTCACGAAGGCGAGACCACCCCCGGCCAGGACGACGATGAGAAGGCTCTGCAGGGGGGATCCGCCCGTGACGGCGGCGACGACGAGGGCCACGGCGCACGCGGCCAGCGTGCCGGCGGCCGCGAGCACGGGCCGCAGGAGGAGGGGGAGGGTGCCGACGATCGCCGCGCCGATCCAGGCCCACGTCTGCCACGCCCCCGCCGCGACGGGGCCGACCAGCACCGTCGACAGTGCGGCCGCGACGCCGAACGCGACCTGCCAGGCCCGCCGCACGCGCGTGCGCGCCTGCGGTGTGACGCTGTCGTACAGGACGCCCGCCTGCGTGAGGGCGAAGCCGGCGATGCCCACCGCTCCCAGCGCTGTCCACGCCGGCCGCGTCTCGCGGAGCAGCCCCACGCCCGGCATGAGGAGACTGCTGAGGACGGTGGTCGACAGCCACACCAGCGACAGCAGCCGCGCCCGGCGCACGCGCTCGGAGACCCGGTCGGCGGGCGCCGTGAGGATCATGGTGGCCGATTGTAGACCCGCGGCGTTCCCGGTGAAGCCGTGCACGTTTCACGCCCCCTCGTGCACGGCTCACGGGTCCCCGGGCACCGGGTCGCCCGAGGCTGGGCGCATGAACACCACATCCACCCTCACGCCGCCCCGCTCGTCCCTCACGGGCCCGTCCGCGACCGCCTCCGCCGGCCGCTGGCTCCTCGCCGTCGGCGAGCTGATCCTCGTCGCGACCCTGTCCATGATGCTCGTGGATCAGGTCACCGGCGCGGTGATCGGCGCCTTCGGGCTCTTCCCCCTGATGGCCCACCCCGCCGGCATCGCCCTCGTCATGACCGTGGACGTGCTCGTGGGCACGGTGCTGTGGCTCGTCCACCGCGGCCGCTCGACATCGGCCGTCCTCGCGGTGGCGGGGGCGACCGCCCTCGGTTTCGCCGCTCCGCTCGTGCCGTTCGGGCTCGGGGTGTGGGACGCGGCATCCGCCGTCCTGGCCGGTCACGTGCTGGCCGCCGTGGCGCTCGTGGTCGTCGTCAGCAGCATGCCCGCGCATTTCGGCATCGCTGCCCGCCCCCTTCGCTCCGTCAGCCCCTCGCCCGTGCGTCGCGGGGTGGAGCGCGTCGCGCGCCGGTGGCCGACGGTGCTGGCGCTCCTGCTCACGTTCGGCGAGTTCCTGCACCCGGGGGTCTCGCCTGCGTGGGTCCTCGTCCTGCTGGGCGCGGAGTACCTCGTGATCGGCGGAATCCGCCGTCAGTTCGGGGATCGCCGGATCCTCGCCCTCCACATCGCCGGCGCCCTGGCATACGCGGCACTGGCCGTCGCCGCCCTCAACGTCCCGCCCGTAGCAGCCGGCCTCCTCATCGGCGTGGGCTGGATCCTGCACGCCGGGTGGGATGTCGCGCTGCACCGCGCCGACATCGTCACGTGGCGCTGGTACGCGGAGGCGTGCATCGTCATCGACCTCGTGGTCGGGGTATCCGCGATCGTCGCGGTGCTCTCCCGCATCTGACCCCGCACCCGGGCGCCCGCAGACACACGACCGTCTGCGGGCGCTCGGCGCGGGCGGCGGATACATCCGCAGGCGGATGCCGAGGGCTGACGGCTCCGCGTAGCCTCGGAGACGATGTTCCGTCCCCTGCGCCGCTACCAGATCACCGTCGACGTCGTCGTGGCGGCGGTGTTCGGGCTCTTCGCGCTGCTGGTGGACGTATCGCTGCTGAGCATGGTCAGCAACCCGCAGCTGCTGGCCGGCGTCGGTGCTACGGCGCTGCTCACGCTGGCGCTGCTGTTCCGTCGCCTCTCGCCGGGGCTCGCCCTGGCCCTGGCGTGGCTGAGCGCGATCGTGCAGATGGTGGCCCTGCTCAGCCCGTCTCCCACCAACGTCGCGATCTTCGCCGTGCTGTACGCCACCGCCGCCTACGGCAGCCGCCTGGTGTACTGGCTGGGCTTCGCGTCGGCGTTCGCGGGCGCACTCACGATCTCGGTGTACGTGTACGCCATCCTCCCCGGCTGGGCCAACCCCGACCTGCTCACGGTGGGGATCGCCGTGCTCATCGCCGCGACGTTCGCGCTGCTGCTCGCGTGGGTCACGGGAGCACTCGTGCGCACGGCCCTCGCGGCGCGCGAGGCGCGGCGGGCGCGCGTGGTCGCGGAGGCCGGTGCGGTCGCCGAGCAGGAGCGCGTGCGCATCGCGCGCGACATGCACGACGTCGTGGCCCATTCGCTCGCGGTCGTCATCGCCCAGGCCGACGGTGCCCGCTACGCCGCGGCATCCGACCCGGCCGCAGCCGCCACCGCGCTGGGCACGATCTCCACCACGGCCAGGGCTGCGCTCTCGGACGTGCGCCTCCTGCTCACGCAGTTGCGGCACAGCCAGGGCGAGGGTCCCCAGCCCACGCTCGCCGACGTGGAGGGGCTGTACGCGCAGGTGCGGGCCTCCGGCGTCGACCTCACGGTCGACGTCGACCCGGCACCGCTGAGGGAACCGTCCGCCGCGGTGCAGCTGGCGGTGTACCGCATCCTGCAGGAGGCCCTCACCAACGCCCTGCGCCACGGGGCGAAGGGGCGGGTGTCGGTGCACTTGGCGTGGCACCCCGATCACGTGGACCTGACCGTGCGCAATCCGCTGCCGCCCGTCCCCGCTCCGCCCCCGGCCGGCGGGCACGGGCTCATCGGCATGCGCGAACGCGCACAGCTGGCCGGTGGGATGCTGGAAGCCCGGCCCGACGGCGGCCATTTCGCCGTGACCGCACGGCTCCCGATCGAAGAGGCGGCATGACCGATCCCATCCGCGTCGTCCTGGTGGACGACCAGGCACTGTTCCGTGCCGGCATCCGCATGGTGGTGGACTCCCAGCCCGACCTCTCGGTCGTGGGCGAGGCCGGCGACGGCAAGGAGGCGCTCGCCGTCATCGCCCGGACGCAGCCGGATGTCGTGCTGATGGACATCCGCATGCCGGTGATGGACGGCCTGGCCGCCACCGCCGAGCTGCTGGCGCGTCCCGACCCGCCCCGCGTGGTCATGCTGACGACGTTCGACCTGGATGAGGCGGCCGCCCGCGCCATCCGGCAGGGGGCGAGCGGCTTCCTCCTCAAGGACGCCGACCCCGAATTCCTCCTCGCCGCCATCCGCACGGTGCACGCCGGCTCCGCCGTCATCGCCGCCGCGGCCACGCGCGAGCTGTTCGCCGCCGCCGGTCCGGAGACGAGGCCCGTGCCGGCGTCGTTCCAGACCCTCACCGACCGGGAGCGCGAGGTGTTCGCGCTCGCCGCGCGAGGGCTCAGCAACGCCGAGATCGCCGCGCGCGAATTCCTCTCCGAGGCCACCGTCAAGACGCACATCAGCCGCATCCTCACGAAGCTCGCGCTCCGCGACCGCGTGCAGCTGGTCGTGTTCGCGTACGACCACGGCCTGAACTGAGCGGACGTCATCCTCTGGATGTAGGCGGATGAGCCCGACGGCCGACGCGCCGGGGACCGCGCCGTTCATAGCCTCGAGGGCATGGAGATCACATCGACCGACCTGGGCCTGGCAGCCCGGGTGCAGCACCTCACCAAGACCTTCGGCGACGGGGAGAGCGCCGTCCGCGCCCTCGACGGCGTCTCGGTGGGGATCCGGCGCGGGCAGTTCACCGCGATCATGGGCCCCTCGGGTTCGGGCAAGTCGACCCTCATGCACGTCATGGCGGGCCTGGATGCCCCGACCTCCGGCCGCGCGTGGATCGGCGACACCGAGATCACCGGGCTCGGCGATCTGGAGCTGACGATCCTGCGCCGCCGGCGGGTCGGATTCGTCTTCCAGGCGTTCAACCTCGTGCCCACCCTCGACGCGATCGGCAACATCCTGCTGCCGTTCGACCTCGACGGCCGGCGCCCCACCGCGCTGGAGCGGGCCCGCATCGACGGCCTCATCGAGACCCTCGGATTGACGCCTCGCCTGCACCACCGCCCCCACGAGCTCTCCGGCGGGCAGCAGCAGCGCGTCGCGATCGCGCGGGCCCTGGCGACCGCACCCGACCTCGTCTTCGCCGACGAGCCCACCGGCAACCTCGACTCGCGCTCCGGGCGCGAGGTGCTCCAGCTGCTCGCGGCCGCGAGCCGCACGCACGGTCAGTCGATCGCCATGGTCACGCACGACCCCGTCGCCGCCTCCTACGCCGACCGCGTGCTGTTCCTCGGCGACGGCCGGATCGTCGCCGACAAGCCGCCGCAGACCGCCGAGCAGATCTCCGCGCACATGCTCGCCGCCGACGCGGGCGTGCAGGCATGAGCGTCGTCACGGAGGAGCTGCGGATGCCCGCCCGGGGGCGCATCGCGTGGCTGCGCGAACGCGGCATGGGTGCCAGCATCCTCGTCGCCGCCCTCTCCAGCGCGTTCGGGGTCGTCCTCCTGGCCACCACGACGTTCATCGGCGCGGTGCTGCGCGCCGACCCGTATCTCGCCGGGAGCGGGACGCTCGAGGTCGTGGTCCTCATCCTCGCCGTTCTCCTCCTCGGCGTCGCGGTGTACGTCGCGGCGATCGTGACGGCCAACACGTTCGCCACCGTCGTGGCCGGGCGGACGCGCCGCATCGCCCTGCTGCGCCTCATCGGCGCCTCGGCGCGCTCGCAGCGGGCGGAGATCGCGCGGCAGGGGCTCGGGGTCGGCGCTCTCGGTGCGTTCGCGGGCCTGCTCGTGGGCACCGTGCTGTCGCTCGCGGGCGCCGCGCTCGCCGTCGACCTGCTGGGGCTCCCCGGCGAGGTGGACGACGGCATCATCCAGCCGGCGCTGGTGGCGCCGGCGGTGGCCGTCACGCTCACGACGTGGGCGGCGGCGTGGGCCGGGTCGCGCCGCGTGCTGAAGGTCACGCCCCTGCAGGCGCTGGGCGGCGCGGTCGAGGCCTCGCACGAGGCCGTCGCGCAGCGGACGGGCCGCAACCGCACGGCGCTCGCGCTGCTGCTGACCGGTGCCGCGCTCCTCGTGCTCGGCATCCTCGCCGGGCTCGTCTCCCCGCTGGGCGTGGTCGTGGCGTTCTTCGGCGGCATCCTGTCGTTCACGGGACTCGCGCTGGGTGCGACGCTCGTGATGCCCCCCGTGCTGCGGCTGGTGGGCCGCGCGTTCGGGCGGTCGGCGACCGCCCGGCTCGCCGCTGAGAACGCCCTCCGCTACCCCGAGCGCTCGTCGCGCATGGCGATCGGCGTCGTCATGGGCGTGACGCTCGTGGTGATGTTCGCCGTCGCGCTGGAGTCGGTCAAGACCATGATCCGCATCTCCGGCGGCGGGACGCTGGAGCCGGAGTTCGCAGCCCTCATCGACACGTTCTCGGCGGTCATGATGGTCCTGGTGGGCGTCAGTGCCGTCATCGCCGCGGTGGGACTGGTGAACCTCCTCACGATCGGCGTCGTCCAGCGCCGGCGCGAACTGGGTCTGCTGCGCGCGCTCGGCGTCTCCAGCGGTCAGGTGCGCGGGATGGTGCTGCGGGAGGCCGCGCACATCACCGTCGCGGCGCTGGCGACGGGTCTCGTGCTGGGGATCCTGTACGGCTGGGCCGGTGCGCAGTCGCTCCTCGGCTCGATCGCGATGCCGCCGGCGTGGTCATCGCCCACGTTCGTGTGGCCGTCGATCCCGCTCGTGCCGATGCTCGTGGTCGTCGGCGCCACCGCGCTGCTCACGCTCGTGGCCGCGGTCGTGCCCACGCGGCTCGCCACGCGCGTCACCCCCGTGCAGGCGCTCGCGGAGTAGCGGCGCCGAGGGGCGACGCGGACGTGCCCCGCGCCGTCCGCGTCTTCCGAACTCCTCAACGCGCGAGCCGGAAGGTGCCGAAACGGGCTCTCCGAGCCGGCGGGGGCTCGATGTCGAGGAGTTCGGCAAAGTGTGGCTCCGCTCCCGGTCCCCGAGAGCATCGGGCGCACCGAGCTTCGGGCCGTGTTGCGCCGCGCGGGCTGACGGTCGCGGGGGCGCGGCCGGGAAGCGCGGGAGCGGGTTTCGGCCGCGCCGACGGCCGCCCGAACTCCTCAAGAACCGGGCCTGAGATGCGCGGGGCAGGGGGATCGGGGCGATGCCGTCCCGAGTTTGAGGAGTTCGGGCGACCGGAGGCGCCGCGGGCGGCGGCGGGTAAGCCGCGGAGAGCGGACGGGGGGAGCGGCGCCTCAGCGCGCCATCCGCACCTCGTGCAGGACCTCGCCCCACCGGGCGTCCTGGCGCAGCGCACCGTCGAAGGCGAAGCCGTGCTTGGCGTAGAAGGCCTGCGCGCGCGGATTGTCCTCGAGCACCCACAGCGTCGCGGGGCGGTCGCCGAGAGCCGCCTCCAGCAGGGCCGATCCGGTGCCCGAGCCGTAGTGCGCGGCGCGCAGATAGATCGCGTACAGCTCGAGATCCTCCAGCCGGCGGTCGGGGTCGCGGCAGGGCCCCGAGGTGGAGAACCCGATGATCTCGTCATCAAGCACTGCCACCCACGACCGCCCCGTCGGCTCGCCCGGCGCGTGGCGGCCCCCGAGGATCTCGCCCCACCGCTCGGTGTAGCGGGCGACGTCCATGCGGTCCAGGAGTGACGCGGGAATGCGGCCGGTGTACGCCTCGCGCCAGGACTGCACGTGCACGCGCGCGACGCCGCCCTCGTCGCCGGGGCGTGCCGGGCGGACGATCGCCGCCGTCATCCGCCCTCCCCGGGTGGGTCGGCGCGCGTCTCGGGGTCGTGCGCCCACGTGGGGGCCAGCGCGCGGATGCGGGCGGCGCGCCACTGCCACGCCGACCACAGCGCGGGCCACAGCAGCGGGGCGGTCGGACCGCCGATCACAAGGCGGTCGCGCCACAGGGTGCGGGCCGGGTCGCCCGGTGCGGGGGAGACCGCCATCTGGTGATCCCACACGTCCAGGCTCGACAGCGGGCCCGTCAACGGGATGCCGCTGTCGCGGAACACCCGCACGGGGCCGTGCGCATCGGAGGTCGTGCGATCGCTCACGGAGATCAGCTGGCGGCCCATCGGCACCGCGCCGGCGAGGGAGAGCTGCACGGGCAGGTCGCTGCCGGCCTCCCACGCGGTGGGGGGCGTCGCGAGGGGCTGCATGGCCAGGAGGGGTCCGTACAGCTCGGCGACCGCCCGCGGCGAGTGCAGCGCGCGCCAGGCCGCATCGGCGTCGCAGTCGATCACGAGCTTCAGCAGGATGCGCATGCCTCATCCTTGCTCGGGCGCGGCCGTTTCGCGAGCGCGCCGCCGCCCTGAGGTGCGGCGCGGTCACCGGGGGGTCTGGGCGGCGAGCCGGGTGGCGGGGGTGATCTCCCGGCGCGACCACGTGAAGGCGTTGCGCGGATCGAACTGCGGGGCGCACTTGGCGCACGAGGTCGGACGCGTCGCGCGGCGATGCCGGTAGGCCACGTGCCCCGCCGGGCACACCCCCACCCACGGCGCCAGTTCGGTCGCCGTCTCGCCCGAGTGGGTCGTGCCGCCGGTGTAGCCGAGGTCGCGGGCCACGCGCTTCCACTGCGGTCCGTGGCCGGCGGCGGGGCCCGCGACGGCGTGCGCCACCTCGTGCAGCAGGGTCTGGTGGTTCGTGTCGTCGTCGTAGCGGGCGGCGAGGTAGCGCGACACGCTGATGCGCCGCCGCGTGTAGTCGCACAGGCCCGCGCGCCGCTTGGCGTTGTCGAAGCCGAACGACCACGTCGCATCCAGGTGGAGGGAGATCAGTGCCTCCGCCCACGTGCGCACCCGCTGCAGATCCGACATGACCGACGAGCGTAGAGCAGGCCGCCGACAGTCAGCTGGCGACCGAGGTGCGCGAGCGACGGCGGTCGGCCGCGTCGATGGCCAGCAGCGTGGATTCGAGCTGCTCGTCGGCCGCGCCGGCGTCCTGACGCAGGAACAGGGCGCGCTTGAAGTCGGTGCGCGCCTCGTCGTAGTCGCCGGCGTCGTACGACACCTTGCCGCGGTGCTGGAGTGCGAATGCGGCGATGCCCGACCACTCGGCGCCCTCGGCCTCTTCGGCGCACGTGGTGAGCTCCTGCATCGCCGCCGGCAGCGCACCGCGGGCCTGGAGGACGGTCGCGTGCAGGATGCGGGCGCGCAGGAGATCCTTGCGCGTACCGGCCATGCGGGCCACGCGCACCGACTGCTCGGAGATGACCAGGGCCTCGTCCAGACGCCCCAGCACCTTCAGCAGCCATACGCGCTCGAGCAGAGCCGGGAGGCTCCGCTGCGGGCCGATCTCATCCAGACGCTCCTGGCACTCGCGCAGGTCGACGATCTCACGGAGCGTGTCCGGGTCGTATCCGCGGATGTAGCTCATCGTCGTCTCCCTTCGCGACTTACGTCGTGCGCGCCTCTCGGCGCGCTGGATCCAGTCTGTGCCAGCGCGCCGCCGGGCGGCGGAAGGCACGCCGGGGTCAGCGCTCGAACAGCGACGACGTGGGCTTGGGGGAGGGGGTCGCGTCGGCGTCGGTGGCGGGCCGGGCGGCACGGGCGAACTCGTCGAGCTCGGCCCCGTGGGCCACCTTCGCCGGGTGGGGGCCCGCCGCCATCAGGCGCGGCAGCCACTCCACCGGCAGGGGGGCGGGGGATGCCGCGATCACGAGGTTGCCGAAACGCCGGCCCTTGAGCACCTGCACCTCGGCGAGCACCGCCACATCCGGGAGCACGGCCCGCACCGTCGCCACCTGGCGGCGGGCGAACGCGAGTCCCGCCCCGTCGGCGACGTTGACCAGCAGCACGCCGTCGGGGGAGAGGAGGCGCGCCGCCTCGCGGTAGAACTCCGTCGTGGTGAGGTGCGCGGGGGTCTGCGCGCCGGCGAACACGTCGCTCACGAGCAGGTCGACCGCGCCCACCATGCCCTGCGGCAGGCGCGCGAGGCCGGCGCGCGCGTCTCCGATGCGCACGCGGATCGACGCTCCCCGCGGCAGCGGCAGCGTCGAGCGCACGAGCTCGACGAGAGGCTGCTCGAGCTCGATCACCTGCTGCCGCGACCCTGGGCGCGTCGCCTCGACGTAGCGCGCGAGGGTCAGCGCGCCGGCGCCCAGGTGCACGGCGGTCAGCGGCTGCCCGGGCAGCCGCAGCCGGTCGATGACCGCGCCCATGCGGGCGACGTACTCGAAGTGCAGGTGCGTGGGGTCGTCGAGGTCGACGTGCGACTGCGGCGTCCCGTCGACGACGAGCTCGTAGCCGGTCGTGTACGGGGAGGGCACCACGCGGGCGATCGTCCCGTCCGACAGGCGCGCCGAAGCGATCTCGGCTGGTTCGACGCGGGCACGGGCCATCCCCCCACGCTAGCCGGGGCCACGCGGCGGGGCGTCGTGGTCGAAACAAGATCGATACACACCGGCCATGGGTCGAAGGGCCCTGGACGGGTACGGTCGGTAGATCGGCACAACCGAGCCTGCGGGGCACGCAGACGTACCTCGCGATCGGTCCGCCATTCCCCACATGGAAGGTGCACACCACATGGCACACACGATGAGACGACGCCTGCTCACCGGCGCGGCTGCGGTCGCGATCGGGGCGCTCGCCCTCTCCGCCTGCTCCAGTCAGCGTGACGGCGGCGGCGGGGAAGAGACCGCCTCCGGCGATGTCGATTCCACGTTCGTCTTCGGCGCATCCGGAGACCCCTCGAGCCTGGACCCCGCGTTCGCGAGCGACGGCGAGTCGTTCCGCATCTCCCGCCAGATCTTCGAAGGCCTCGTCGGCGTCGAGCCGGGCACGGCCGACCCCGCGCCGCTGCTGGCCGAGAGCTGGGAGCAGTCCGAGGACGGACTGTCCTACACCTTCCAGCTCAAGGAGGGCGTGACCTTCCACGACGGCACGGAGTTCACCGCGGATGCGGTGTGCTTCAACTTCGACCGCCAGAACAACTTCACCGGGATCGCGCAGAGCGAGAGCCTCTCGTACTACTGGGGCAAGATCATGCGCGGCTACGCCGACACCGGCACCTCCATCTACGACAGCTGCGAGGTCGTCGGCGACACCGAGGTCACGGTCAACCTGTCGCAGCCGTTCGCCGGCTTCATCGCGGCCCTCTCGCTGCCGGCGTTCGCGATGCAGAGCCCGGCTGCGCTGGAGGAGTACAACGCCGACGACGTCGGGGGCACCTCCGAGGCGCCCACGCTCAGCGAGTACGCCACGGCGCATCCCACCGGCACCGGCCCCTTCATGTTCGACTCGTGGGAGCCGGGCTCGGAGACCACCGTCACGGCATACGAGGACTACTGGGGCGAGCAGGGCCAGGTCGAAGAGGTCATCTTCCGCGTGATCGGCGACACCACCGCCCGCCGCCAGGCACTGGAGTCGGGATCGATCGACGGCTACGACCTCGTCGCCCCCGCAGACCTCGGCGCGCTGGAGGACGCCGGCTTCACGCTGGTCAACCGCGATCCGTTCAACGTCCTGTACCTCGGCATGAACTCCGCCGACCCCGCGCTGTCGGACATCCGCGTCCGCCAGGCGATCGCCCACGCCATCGACAAGGAGCAGCTGGTCAGCCAGGTGCTGCCGGAGGGCACCGAGATCGCCGAGCAGTTCATGCCCGACAGCGTGATCGGCTTCAACGACGACGTCACGACGTACGAGTACGACCCCGAAGCGGCCGAGACGCTGCTGGCCGAGGCCGGGTTCAGCGAGGCGAGCCCGCTGACGCTGACCTTCAACTACCCGGTCAACATCTCCCGCCCGTACATGCCCAACCCGGAGCAGATCTTCACGAACCTGCAGTCGCAGCTGGAGGCGGTGGGCATCGTGCTCAACCCCGTCTCCAACGAGTGGGCCGAGTACCTCGACCTCATCCAGGGCGGCTCGGACCACGGCATCCACCTCCTCGGGTGGACGGGCGACTACAACGACCCCGACAACTTCGTGGGCACCTTCTTCGGTGCGCCCTCGAGCGAGTGGGGCTTCGACAACCCGGAGCTGTTCGCCGCCCTCACGGAGGCGCGCGGACTGGCGAGCGTGGACGAGCAGGAGCCGGCCTACCAGGACGTCAACGAGCAGATCGCGCAGTTCCTGCCCGGCGTGCCGCTGGCAAGCCCGGTGCCCACCCTCGCGTTCGCCGAGCGTGTCGTGTCGTACCCCGCCAGCCCCGTGCAGGACGAGGTCTACAACATGATCGAACTGTCCGAGTGACGTAGCGGACGCAGCGACCCGGGCCTCTTCGCGGCGCCCGGGTCGCTGCATCCGTGCCCTCCCCGACTCCGGAGTCCCCGTGCTACGCACCATCGGCAGGCGTCTGCTCCTGCTCATCCCCACCCTCTTCGGGTTGTCCGTCCTGCTGTTCCTGTGGGTCCGCGCGCTTCCCGGCGGCCCGGCCGTCGCGCTCCTGGGTGAGCGCGCGACACCGGAGGCCGTCGAGCGCATCAACGAGCTGTACGGCTTCAACGAGCCGCTGTACGTGCAGTACTTCACGTGGCTCGGGCGCCTCCTCACCGGCGACTTCGGTTCGTCCATCCAGACCGGCCGGCCCGTGCTGGAGGAGTTCTTCCGCCGTTTCCCGGCGACCCTGGAGCTCTCCATCGCGGCGCTCATCATCGCCGTGGGCATCGGCATCCCGCTGGGATACTGGGCCGCCCGCAAGCACGGCAAGGCGTGGGATCACATCGCCGTCGTGCTGAGCCTCGTCGGCATCACGATCCCGGTGTTCTTCCTCGCCTTCATCCTCAAGTACGTCTTCGCGGTGCAGCTGGGCTGGCTCCCCTCCGACGGGCGGCAGAACCCGCGCATCGACGCGACGCACTACACGAACCTGTACGTCCTGGACGGCCTGATCACGGGCGAGTTCGACGCGGCGTGGGATGCGCTCCTGCACCTCGTGCTGCCGGCGCTCGCGCTGGGGACGATCCCGCTCGCGATCATCGTCCGCATCACGCGCGCCTCGGTGCTGGACGTGCAGAACGCCGACTACGTGCGCACCGGCCGGGCCAAGGGCATCGGCCAGTCGACGCTGCGCAACCGCTTCATCCTGCGCAACGCCATGCTGCCGGTGGTCACCACCGTGGGCCTGCAGGCCGGGCTCCTCATCTCCGGGGCGGTGCTCACCGAGACGGTGTTCGCCTTCCCCGGCATCGGGCAGTTCCTCGCGCGCGCCATCTTCACGCGCGACTTCCCGGTGCTCCAGGGCTTCATCATCTTCATCGCGATCCTGTACGCCCTCATCAACCTGCTCGTGGATGTGTCGTACAGCGTGATCGATCCGAGAGTGAGAGTGCAGTGAGCTCCAGCATCCTGCCCCCGGCCCCCAGCGGCGGGCCGGTCGACGACAACGCGATCGTCGACACCGCCCTCCTCGGGGCGAAGACCCGCGGCGGCTTCTGGCGCGACGTGTTCCGGCGCCTGCGGCGCAACCCGACCGCGTGGATCGGCGCCGTCATCGTCGCGCTGTTCCTCCTCGTCGCGCTGCTGGCACCCCTGCTCGCGCCGTATCCGGCCGAGTCCCTCCCCGGCCAGCGCTACATCACGCCCACCGACATCCCGGGCCCCGGCGAGCTCCCGCAGTTCCCGCTGGGCCTGGACCGCTTCGGCGGCGACGTGCTGTCCAAGCTCATCTGGGGCGCGCAGGCGTCGCTGCAGATCGGCATCATCTCCACGGCGTTCGGCCTGCTCGGCGGGATGCTGCTGGGCCTGATCGCGGGGACCTTCGGCGGGTGGGTCGACAACCTCGTCATGCGCTTCGTCGACATCCTCCTGTCGGTGCCGAACCTGCTGCTGGCGGTGTCGATCGCGGCGATCCTGGGGCAGAGCCAGCTCGCGATCATGATCGCGATCGGAGCATCCCAGGTGCCGGTGTTCGCGCGCCTGCTGCGCGCGTCGATGCTGCAGCAGCGCGGCGCCGACTACGTGCTGTCGGCGCAGACGCTCGGCCTCTCGCGCCGGTCGATCACGATGAGCCACGTGCTGCCCAACAGCCTCGGGCCCGTCATCGTGCAGGGGACGCTCACCCTCGCGACGGCCGTCATCGACGCCGCCGCGCTGTCGTTCCTGGGCCTGGGCGGCGGGCTGCCGCAGACGGCCGAGTGGGGCCGCATGCTCACCTACGCCCAGTCCGAGCTCGCGATCGCCCCGTGGCTGGCGTTCCTCCCCGGCATCTGCATCGCCGTGACGGCCCTGGGCTTCACGCTCCTGGGCGAATCCCTCCGCGAAGCGATGGACCCCCGCACCCGCGCCCGCTGACCCCCGGCGCCCCGGCCCGACCGGCCCGACCCGCCCCGGCCCCATCCGCGAGACCGCACGCCACCGGCGAGACCTCGACATTATGTCGCTGTCTCGCCGGTGGGCTGCAGTCTCGCGAATCCGGGTAGGGCCGGGCGCCGGGGGGAGCGACGGACGGTGCAGGGTCAGCCGGTGAGGCCGAGCTCGTTCCCGGGGATGGAGGCGAGCAGGCGCCGCGTGTAGGGGTCACGGGGGTTGGTGAAGATCTCCTCGCTGGATGCGGCCTCCACGAGCCGGCCGTCCTTCATGACGCACACGTAGTCGCTGATGAGGCGGACGACGGCGAGGTCATGCGAGATGAAGAGGTAGCTCAGGCCGTATTCGCGCTGCAGGTCGCCCAGGAGCGTGAGGATCTGGTCCTGCACGAGCACGTCCAGCGCCGACACCGGCTCGTCGCACACGACCACCTCGGGGGAGAGGGCGAGGGCCCGCGCGATCGCGACGCGCTGGCGCTGCCCGCCGGACAGCTCAGACGGGTACCGGCGCAGCATCGACTGCGGCAGCGCGACGTCGTCCATGAGCTTGCGCACGCGCGCCGATCGCTCCTTCGAGGAACCGCGCTTGTAGAAGGTCAGCGGCTCCTCGATGATCCGCTCGATCGTGAACATGGGGTTCAGGCTCGAGTAGGGGTCCTGGAAGATCGGCTGCACCTTCTGCCGGAAGTCCTTCAGCGCCGCGCCCTTGAGGGTCGTGACGTCCTGCCCCTCGTAGCGGATGCTGCCGCTGGTGGGTTCGATGACCTTCAGCAGCATCCGGGCCGTCGTGGTCTTCCCCGATCCCGACTCGCCCACGATCGCGACGGTCTCCCCGCGCGGGATCGACAGGGACACGTCGTCGACGGCGCGGAAGTCCTCCCCGCGCCCGCGGGTCGGGTACACCTTCGTGAGGTTCTCGATGACGACGACGTCGTCGCGTGCCGCGGCCGGCTCGCCCGCGACCTCGAGGGTGCGGGCGCGGAAGGCCTCGGGGCGCAGCCGGACGGCGGCCACCGACGGCGCCGCCGCGACGAGGGACTTCGTGTACGGATGCTGCGGAGCCTCCAGGATCTGCCGCGCCGGCCCCTGCTCGACCACGCGCCCGCGGTGCATCACGATGACGCGGGCGGCCCGCTCCGCGGCGAGCCCGAGGTCGTGCGTGATGAGCAGCACGGATGTGCCCAGCTCCGTGGTCATTCGGTCGATCTGGTCCAGGATCGTCCGCTGCACCGTGACGTCCAGGGCGCTCGTGGGTTCGTCGGCGATGAGCAGACGCGGCTTGCACGCCATCCCGATCGCGATGAGCGCCCGCTGGCGCATCCCGCCGGAGAACTCGTGCGGATACTGCTTGGCGCGGGCGGCGGCATCCGGGAGGCCGGCCGCCTCGAGCGTCTCGACGACCCTGTCCTGCACGTCCGAGCGCGTCGCCATGCCGTGGGCGAGGAGGGTCTCGGCCACCTGCGTGCCGACCTTGGCGACGGGGTTGAGGTTGGACATGGGGTCCTGCGGCACGAGGCCGATGTCGCGCCCGCGCACCTCCCGCATGCGCGCCTCGCCGAAGCCCGTGAGGTCTTCGCCGTCGAGCAGGATGCTGCCGCGGGCCACCGATCCGCCGGAAGCGAGCAGCCCGATGATCGCCATCGCGGTGGTGGATTTGCCCGAGCCGGATTCGCCGACGATCGCCACGGTCTCGCCGGCGGCGATGTCGAAGTCGACGCCGTCGACGGCGCGCACGGGTCCGTCGATCGTGGCGAAGTCGACGGCGAGGTCGCGGACGGACAACAGCGGCGCGGCGGGAGTCATCCGTCCATCCTGCCCGCCGCACGGTGTCGCCGCACCCCCGGATGCACATCGTCACGCACCCGTGACCGCTGCCGGCGCCGGCCGCGCCGGTAGCGTGGTCGCCATGCGCACGATCGACCTCAACGCCGACCTGGGCGAGACGGTCGCGGGCGTGCCGACGGCCGACGACGAGGCGATGTTCGCCGTCGTCTCCAGCGCGAGCGTCGCATGCGGCGGACATGCCGGGGATGCCGCGTCCATGCGCGACGCGGTCGCCCGCGCCGCCCGGTTCGGTGTCGCGGTGGGGGCCCATCCCTCCTATCCCGACCCGGATGACTTCGGCCGCACGCCGCGGTCCCCCGAGCCGGCGCAGCTGCGCGCCGAGGTCGCGGCGCAGCTGGCGGCGCTGGCGGAGGCGGGCGCGGAGCTGCGCTACGTCAAGCCGCACGGCGCGCTGTACCACGCCGTCACCGTCGACCCCGGGCAGGCCCGCGCGGTCGCGGCCGCGGTGGCAGACCTGGCGGCGCGTGTGGGGCGCGCGGTGCCGCTACTGGGCCTGGGCGGCGAGATCGCGCGAGCCGCGGCGGCGGCCGGACTGCCGTTCGTGCGGGAGGCGTTCCTGGACCGCGCCTACACCGCCGACGGCGGGCTCGTGTCCCGCGCCGTGGCCGGGGCCGTGCTGCACGATCCGGCCGCCGTGGCGGAACGGGCCGTGCGCCTCGTGCGGGAGCGGGTGGTGGCGGCGGTGGACGGCGCACTGGTCGCCACCGATGCCGCGTCCCTGTGCCTGCACGGCGACACCCCCGCCGCGGTGGCGATGGCCCGCGCGGTGCGGACGGCGCTGGAGGCGGAGGGCGTCGCGGTGCGCGCGCCATGGTGAGCACGGCATGGTGAGCACGGCATGGTGAGCGCCCTGCTGCGGCCGATGGGGGAGCGGGCGGTGCTGGCCGAGGTCGAGTCGCTCGCCGACGTGCTGGCGCTGTCGGCGGCGCTGCACGCATCCCGCCCCCGCGGGGTCGTCGACGTCGTGCCGGCGGCCCGGACGGTGCTCGTGACGTTCGACCCGGGCGTGGTTCCGGGTTCCGTCGTGCGCGCGTGGATCCGCTCGGCGGGCGCGGATGCGGCGGCGGCGGCCAGGCCCGCCGGCCCGGTCGTGGAGGTGCCGATCCGCTACGACGGACCCGACCTGGCGGAGACCGCCGATTTGCTCGGCATGAGCGCGGCCGAACTCGTCGCGCGACACCGCGGCGCGCAGTGGTCGGTCGCATTCTCCGGGTTCGCCCCCGGGTTCGGGTACCTCGTGAGCCCGCAGTGGGCCTTCGACGTGCCCCGGCTGGCGTCCCCCCGCACGCGCGTTCCGGCCGGCGCGGTGGGCCTGGCGGGGGCATTCTCGGGCGCGTACCCGCGCGAGACGCCCGGCGGGTGGCGCCTCATCGGCACGACGGACGCGCCCCTGTTCGACGCATCCGCCGACGTGCCCGTCCTGCTGCCCCCCGGTGCGCGCGTGCGCTTCGTCCCCGCCAGCCCCGTCCGGGGTGAGACACCACTTTCCGTCCGAGACACCGGGCGACGCCGGGTGTCTCAGTCGGAAAGTGGTGTCTCGGCGGAGGGTGGGCTGCGCGTCGTCGAGCCCGGCCTGCTCGCCACCGTGCAGGACCTGGGCCGGCCAGGGCACGCGGCGCTGGGGATCGCCCGCTCCGGCGCGCTGGACCGGGCGGCGCTGCGCCGCGCGAACCGCCTCGTCGGCAACGCCGAGGGCGCGGCCGGGGTCGAGATCACGATGGGCGGCTTCCGCGCGGTGGCCGGGCGGGACGGATGGATGGCGGTGGCCGGCGCGACCGGACCGATCACGATCGGCGGGCACTCCGTCGACCCGCACACCGCCGCGGCGTGGCCGGCCGGCGCGGAGCTGCACGTCGGTCCGTTCGCCTCCGGCGCGCGGGCCTACCTCGCGGTGCGCGGCGGCATCGACGTGGCCCCGGTGGCCGGCTCCCGCGCCACCGACGTCCTGGCCGGGATCGGCCCGGCGCCGCTCCGCGCGGGCGACATGCTCGCCACCGGGCCCACGCCGGCCGCACCGGTCCCCGCCGCCGACCTCGCGCCATGGGGTGCCGCCGCCGACGAGCGGATCGAGGTCGAGCTCGCGCCGGGCCCGCGGACAGACTGGTTCGCCGCATCCGCCTCCCGCGCCCTCTTCGAGGAGGAGTGGACGGTCTCCGCCGCCGCCGACCGGGTGGGGATGCGCCTGGACGGAACGGAGCTCGAACGCGTCCGCGGGGGAGAGCTGCCCAGCGAGGGGATGATCCCCGGCGCCCTTCAGGTGCCGCCGTCCGGGCGCCCCACGATCCTGCTCGCCGACGGCCCGGTCACCGGCGGCTACCCCGTCATCGCCGTGGCGACCGAGGCGGCGCTGGACGCCCTCGCCCAAGCGCGCCCCGGCACGCGCGTGCGCTTCCGCCACGCCCGCCCGCTGCCCTGACGCGCCCGCGCCGTGCGAGGCGGAATACCGGCCAGGTCGCTCGCGGTTATACCGCACGTGACGGAACGCGTCAAGAATGCCGCTGGACACGGCGCGTCATCCGTCGTATAGTTGCTGTTTGCGCTCCCCTTTCCCCTGCCCTCATATGGTGGTCGGCTGTTCCTGCGCGTCCCCGCTCTCGCGGTGTGCGACGCGTCAGGTTTCGGGGCCGGGAGCACTCCACCCTGACGACAAGGAAATCACGAGCCCTCACCGGGCTCTGCGGAGGTTATTCCCTTGGCTGCTGCGCGCAACGCATCCAACCCCACCACCACCCCTAAGAACGGCCGCGGAGCATCCCGGCTTTCGTTCGCGAAAATCTCCGACACGCTGACGGTCCCCGACCTTCTCGCGTTGCAGACCGAGTCCTTCGATTGGCTCGTCGGCAACGAGGCGTGGAAGGCACGCGTCGCCGAGGCCAAGGCCGCCGGTCGCACGGATGTGCCGGAGATCAGCGGTCTCGAGGAGATCTTCGAGGAGATCTCTCCGATCGAGGACCTCAGCGAGACGATGCAGCTGTCGTTCACGAACCCGTACCTGGAGCCGGAGAAGTACTCGATCGAGGAGTGCAAGGAGCGCGGCAAGACCTACGCCGCCCCGCTGTACGTCGAGGCCGAGTTCATGAACCACCAGACCGGTGAGATCAAGACCCAGACGGTCTTCATGGGCGACTTCCCGCTGCAGACGGGCAAGGGCACCTTCATCATCAACGGCACCGAGCGTGTCGTGGTCTCGCAGCTCGTCCGCTCGCCGGGCGTGTACTTCGACAAGACCCCCGACAAGACCTCCGACAAGGACATCGTGTCGGCCCGCATCATCCCCAGCCGCGGTGCGTGGCTGGAGTTCGAGATCGACAAGCGCGACCAGGTCGGTGTGCGCATCGACCGCAAGCGCAAGCAGTCGGTCACCGTCTTCCTCAAGGCCCTGGGCCTCACGAGCGAAGACATCCTCGCGGAGTTCTCCGGGTTCGACTCGATCGAAGACACCCTGAGCAAGGACACGATCCTCACCAAGGAGGACGCGCTCCGCGACATCTACCGCAAGCTCCGTCCGGGCGAGCAGGTCGCCGCCGAGGCCGCCCGCGCGCTGCTGGACAACTTCTACTTCAACTCCAAGCGCTACGACCTGGCGAAGGTGGGTCGTTACAAGATCAACCAGAAGCTGGGCCTCGACCTGCCGCTGAGCGACTCGGTGCTGACGGTGGACGACATCGTCGCGACCATCAAGTACCTCGTCCGCCTGCACCGCGGCGACGAGACCTTCCCGGGTCTGCGCGGCGGCAAGCCGGCCGACATCCGTCTGGACACCGACGACATCGACAACTTCGGCAACCGCCGCATCCGTGCGGTCGGCGAGCTCATCCAGAACCAGGTCCGCACGGGCCTGTCCCGGATGGAGCGCGTCGTGCGCGAACGCATGACGACGCAGGACATCGAGGCGATCACGCCGCAGACCCTGATCAACGTGCGCCCCGTCGTCGCCGCGATCAAGGAGTTCTTCGGAACCAGCCAGCTGTCGCAGTTCATGGACCAGAACAACCCGCTCGCGGGCCTGACCCACAAGCGCCGCCTGTCGGCGCTGGGCCCGGGTGGTCTGTCGCGTGAGCGTGCCGGCGTCGAGGTCCGTGACGTGCACCCCTCGCACTACGGCCGCATGTGCCCGATCGAGACCCCGGAAGGCCCGAACATCGGCCTGATCGGCTCGCTCGCGTCCTTCGCGCGCATCAACGCGTTCGGTTTCATCGAGACCCCGTACCGCAAGGTCGTCGACGGCCGGGTCACCGACCAGATCGACTACCTGACGGCGAGCGAAGAGGCCGACTTCATCGTCGCCCAGGCCAACGCGCCGCTCAAGGCCGACGGTCACTTCCAGGAGGACCGCGTCCTCGCCCGCAAGATCGGCGGCGAGGTCGACCTCATCCCCGCCGACGAGATCGGCTACATGGACGTCTCGCCGCGCCAGATGGTGTCGGTGGCGACCTCGCTCATCCCGTTCCTCGAGCACGACGACGCCAACCGCGCCCTCATGGGTGCGAACATGCAGCGTCAGGCCGTTCCGCTGGTGCGCAGCGACTCGCCGCTGGTGGGTACCGGTATGGAGGGCTACGCCGCGGTGGACGCGGGCGATGTCATCACCGCCGAGAAGCCCGGTGTCGTGATGGAGGTCTCGGCCGACGTCGTGACGGTGCAGCTGGACGAGGGCGGCACGCAGGACTACTTCCTGCGCAAGTTCGACCGCTCCAACCAGGGCACGTCCTACAACCAGCGCGTGGTCGTCTCGGCCGGTGAGCGCGTGGAGGCCGGCGAGGTCATCGCCGACGGCCCCGCGACGCAGAACGGCGAGCTGGCCCTGGGCAAGAACCTCCTCGTGGCGTTCATGACGTGGGAGGGTCACAACTTCGAAGACGCGATCATCCTCAGCCAGGAGCTCGTCAAGAACGACACCCTCTCCTCGATCCACATCGAGGAGTACGAGGTCGACGCCCGCGACACCAAGCTCGGCAAGGAGGAGATCACCCGTGACCTCCCCAACGTCAGCCCCGACCTGCTGAAGGACCTCGACGAGCGCGGCATCGTCCGCATCGGCGCCGAGGTCCGCCCCGGCGACATCCTCGTCGGCAAGGTCACGCCCAAGGGCGAGACCGAGCTTTCCGCCGAGGAGCGCCTGCTGCGCGCGATCTTCAACGAGAAGAGCCGCGAGGTCCGCGACACGTCGCTGAAGGTGCCCCACGGTGAGCAGGGCACGATCATCGCGGTCAAGGAGTTCAACGCCGAGGACGGCGACGACGAGCTCGGCTCGGGCGTCAACCGCCGCGTCGTGGTCTACATCGCCCAGAAGCGCAAGATCACCGAGGGTGACAAGCTCGCCGGACGCCACGGCAACAAGGGCGTCATCGCGAAGATCCTGCCCGTGGAGGACATGCCCTTCCTCGCCGACGGCACCCCCGTCGACGTCGTGCTCAACCCGCTGGGCATCCCCGGCCGCATGAACTTCGGCCAGGTGCTGGAGCTTCACCTCGGCTGGATCGCGCAGCAGGGCTGGAAGGTCGAGGGCACCCCGGAGTGGGCTGTGCGCCTGCCCGAGCAGGCCTTCGAGGCAGCTCCCGGCACGAAGGTCGCCACCCCGGTGTTCGACGGTGCCAGCGAGGACGAGATCGCGGGTCTGCTGGACTCGACCCTCCCCACGCGCGACGGAGAGCGCCTCATCGGCTCCTCGGGCAAGACGCTGCTGTTCGACGGACGCTCGGGAGACCCCTTCCCGGCACCGGTCTCGGTCGGCTACATGTACATCCTGAAGCTGCACCACCTCGTCGACGACAAGATCCACGCCCGCTCGACCGGTCCGTACTCGATGATCACCCAGCAGCCGCTCGGTGGTAAGGCGCAGTTCGGCGGTCAGCGCTTCGGTGAGATGGAGGTGTGGGCACTCGAGGCATACGGTGCCGCCTACGCGCTCCAGGAGCTCCTCACGATCAAGTCCGACGACATCCTCGGCCGCGTCAAGGTGTACGAGGCGATCGTCAAGGGCGAGAACATCCAGGAGCCCGGGATCCCCGAGTCGTTCAAGGTCCTCATGAAGGAGATGCAGTCGCTCTGCCTGAACGTCGAGGTCCTCTCGGCCGACGGCACCGCGGTCAACCTCCGCGACACGGATGACGACGCCTTCCGCGCGGCGGAAGAGCTCGGCATCAACATCTCCAGCCGCTTCGAGTCCTCGTCCATCGACGAGATCTGACCCGGCCAGGCAAACAGCAGAATTCCGACACAGGAGAAGTAGTGCTCGAATCAACCACTTTCGATCAGCTTCGCATCGGCCTGGCTACGGCTGACGACATCCGTCGTTGGTCCTACGGCGAGGTCAAGAAGCCCGAGACCATCAACTACCGCACGCTCAAGCCGGAGAAGGACGGTCTCTTCGGCGAGCAGATCTTCGGACCCTCCCGCGACTGGGAGTGCGCGTGCGGCAAGTACAAGCGCGTGCGCTTCAAGGGCATCGTGTGCGAGCGCTGCGGCGTGGAGGTCACCAAGTCCTCTGTCCGCCGCGAGCGCATGGGCCACATCGAGCTCGCCGCACCCGTGACCCACATCTGGTACTTCAAGGGCGTCCCCTCGCGCCTGGGGTACCTGCTGGACATGGCTCCGAAGGACCTCGAGAAGGTCATCTACTTCGCCGCCTACATGGTCATCTCCGTCGATGAGGATGCGCGTCACCGCGACCTCCCCACGCAGGAGAACAACATCCGTCTCGAGCTGAAGACGCTCGGCGACCGTCGCGACTCCAAGATCGCGGCCCGCCTGGCCAAGCTGGAGGAGGAGCTCGCCGCTCTCGAGGCGGAAGGTGCCAAGGCCGACCAGAAGAAGAAGGTCAAGGACGCCGCCGAGAAGGAGATGTCCCAGATCCGCAAGGGCGCCGACGAGCAGATCGCCAAGCTCGAGCGCGTGTGGGAGGACTTCCGCACGCTCGAGGTCGGCACGCTCAAGCCCGAGGACGACGTCTTCCACGAGCTGCAGGACCGGTTCGGTCAGTACTTCGAGGCCCACATGGGCGCGGAGTCGATCAAGCGGCGCCTGGAGGCGTTCGACCTGCAGGCCGAGGCCGAGAACCTGCGCCTGCAGATCTCCGAGGGCAAGGGCCAGCGCAAGATCCGTGCGATCAAGCGCCTGAAGGTCGTCAGTTCGTTCCTGCAGACCGGCATGAGCCCGGCCTCGATGGTGCTCGACGTCGTTCCGGTGATCCCGCCGGAGCTGCGCCCGATGGTGCAGCTGGACGGTGGCCGCTTCGCGACCAGCGACCTCAACGACCTGTACCGCCGCGTGATCAACCGCAACAACCGCCTCCGTCGCCTGATCGACCTCGGTGCCCCCGAGATCATCGTCAACAACGAGAAGCGGATGCTGCAGGAGGCCGTCGACGCGCTGTTCGACAACGGCCGCCGCGGTCGCCCGGTCACCGGCACGGGAAACCGTGCGCTGAAGTCGCTGTCCGACATGCTCAAGGGCAAGCAGGGCCGGTTCCGCCAGAACCTGCTCGGCAAGCGCGTGGACTACTCGGGCCGGTCGGTCATCGTCGTCGGTCCCCAGCTGAAGCTGCACCAGTGCGGTCTGCCCAAGCAGATGGCGCTGGAGCTGTTCAAGCCGTTCGTGATCAAGCGCCTCATCGACCTCGGTCACTCGCAGAACATCAAGGCCGCCAAGCGCGCCGTGGAGCGTACGCGCCCCGAGGTGTGGGACGTGCTCGAGGAGATCATCCGCGAGCGTCCCGTGCTGCTGAACCGTGCGCCCACGCTGCACCGCCTGGGCATCCAGGCGTTCGAGCCGCAGCTCGTGGAGGGCAAGGCCATCCAGCTGCACCCGCTCGTGTGCGCGGCGTTCAACGCCGACTTCGACGGTGACCAGATGGCCGTGCACCTGCCGCTGTCGGTCGAGGCCCAGGCCGAGGCCCGCATCCTGATGCTCGCGTCGAACAACATCCTGAAGCCGTCGGACGGCCGCCCGGTGACCCTGCCCTCGCAGGACATGATCATCGGCCTGCACCACCTGACCACGCTCAAGGAGGGCGCGACCGGCGAGGGCCGCGTGTTCGGCTCGGTCGGCGAGGCGATCCTGGCCAAGGACGAGGGCACCCTCGACCTGCAGGCCAAGGTCCGCATCCGCATCCCGGGGCTGAGCTTCCTCGAGGGCCAGGCCCCCGAGGGCTACGAGCGCCACGGCCTCGTGGACACCTCGCTCGGCCAGGCGATCTTCAACGACACGCTCCCCAAGGGCTACCCGTTCGTGCGGGAGCAGGCCGACAAGGGCAAGCTGTCGCAGATCGTCAACAAGCTGGCCGAGGAGTATCCCAAGGTGGAGGTCGCCGCGACCCTCGACCGCATCAAGGACGCCGGCTTCTACTGGGCCACGCGTTCGGGTGTGACGGTGGCGCTCAGCGACATCCTGACGCCTCCGAACAAGAAGGAGATCGTCGCCGGCTACGAGAAGCAGGCCGCGAAGGTCCAGGCGCAGTACGAGAAGGGCCTCACCACCGACGCCGAGCGTCGTCAGGAGCTCATCAAGATCTGGACCGAAGCGACCGACGAGGTCCAGAAGGCGATGCGCGACAACTTCCCGGAGGACAACACCATCAACCGCATGGTGTCCTCGGGAGCGCGTGGTAACTGGCTGCAGATCCGGAACATCGCCGGTATGCGAGGCCTGGTGAACAACCCCAAGGGTGAGATCATCCCCCGTCCGATCATCTCCTCGTACCGCGAGGGTCTGTCGGTGGCGGAGTACTTCATCGCGACGCACGGTGCCCGTAAGGGTCTGGCCGACACGGCCCTCCGTACGGCCGACTCGGGGTACCTCACGCGTCGTCTGGTGGACGTCTCGCAGGATGTCATCATCCGCGAGGAGGACTGCGGCACGTCGAAGGGCCTCGAGCTCCCGATCGCCGCGGCCGGTGCCGATGGCACGCTCGTCAAGGACGCGAACGTCGAGAACTCGGTGTTCGCCCGTACCCTCTCGTCCGACGTGGTCGACGCGCAGGGCACGGTCCTGGCCGAGGCCGGCGACGACGTGGGCGACGTGCTCATCAACAAGCTCGTCGAGGCGGGCGTCGAGAACATCAAGGTCCGCTCGGTCCTGACGTGCGACTCGGCGGTCGGTGTGTGCGCGAAGTGCTACGGCCGCTCGCTGGCCACCGGCAAGATGGTCGACATCGGTGAGGCCGTGGGCATCATCGCCGCCCAGTCGATCGGTGAGCCCGGCACGCAGCTGACGATGCGCACCTTCCACACCGGTGGGTCGGCGTCGGCGGAGGACATCACGCAGGGTCTTCCCCGTGTGCAGGAGCTCTTCGAGGCGCGTACCCCCAAGGGTGCCTCGCCGATCGCGGAGGCCGACGGCCGCATCGTGATCGACGAGACCGACAAGGCCAAGAAGGTCATCCTCACGCCCGACAACGGCGACGAGCCGGTCGTGTACCCCGTCCTCAAGCGCGCGACGCTTCTGGTCGAGGACGGCCAGCACGTCTCGGTGGGTCAGCCCCTCCTGGTCGGAACGCTCGACCCCAAGGAGGTCATGCGCGTGCAGGGTGCCCGCGAGGTGCAGAAGTACCTCGTCAACGGCGTCCAGGGCGTGTACCGCTCCCAGGGTGTGCCGATCCACGACAAGCACATCGAGGTCATCGTGCGCCAGATGCTGCGGAAGGTCACCGTGGTCGACCACGGCGACACGACGCTGCTCCCGGGCGAGCTGGTCGACTTCAAGAAGTACCAGAACATCAACCGGGAGACCGTGGCCGAGGGCAAGCGCCCCGCGTCGGGCCGCCCCGAGCTGATGGGTATCACGAAGGCGTCGCTCGCGACGGAGTCGTGGCTGTCGGCGGCATCGTTCCAGGAGACCACCCGCGTCCTGACGCAGGCGGCCATGGAGGGCAAGAGCGACCCGCTCGTCGGCCTCAAGGAGAACGTCATCATCGGAAAGCTCATCCCCGCCGGAACCGGACTTGCGAAGTACCGCAACGTCACGGTCGAGGCGACGGAGGAGGCCAAGAGCGAGCGGTACCCCAACCGCATCTTCGCCTCGGACGGCGCGTACAGCGACGCCGACCTGAGCTACGTCGACTTCGACAGCTTCTCGACGGACGACTTCACGCCCGGCACCTACAACTGATCGCCTCGAAGGCCCCGGTCCCTGCGCACGCCGCAGCGGCCGGGGCCTTCGTCGTCCCCTGGCGTGGCACTCCGGTTCGCCGCGCCGCAGCGCTTACCGTGGCCGGGGAGGGGATGCCATGGCGCGGGTGAGCGGGCGCAGCCTGTGGGTCGCGTGGCCGGCCGGAGTGCTGTGCGCAGCGGTGATCGCGGCCCTGCTGTGGCTGGCCGCGCCCGGCGTCCCGGGAGCGGTCGACATGATCGGGGCCATGCTGCGCGGTGCCACGGCCACGCCCTCCGCCGACGGGGCGGGGGATGCCGCCACCGACGCGGCGCCGGCCACGGACTGCCGCGACCTGTATCCGGATCCGCTGTGGGCCGAGCTCACCTGGACGCCCGACGTCCTGCTGTCGCAGAACACCGATCCGCCGGCCACCGCCTCCGCGCTGGCCACGGCGCTGACCCCGGCCGTGCGCTTCACGTGCACGTGGCGCACCGGCGACGGTCGCTCGGTGTCCACGACCGTGGCGACGGTGCCGGTGGACACCGCGCCGGTCGCCCACGCCGCACTGGCCGCGGAGGGGTTCGACTGCACCCTCGAGGACGGCGCCGCCCGCTGCGAGCGCGCCCGCGGCACCGTCAGGGAGGTGCACGATCTGCGCGGTGATGTGTGGCTCTTCAGCGTCCTGGACGACTGGCTGCCCGAGGACTACAGCACCCAGGTCGCGTCCCGCGTCTTCCCCGCCCAGCCGGAGGGGACCTGAGGGCGGATCGCGACCGACATCCTCATACGACATCGACACACGACGGCACGCCTCCCGAAGCACGCGGGGCACGCGCGTTACCCTCGCACAGCGGGGATCCACCCCGCGTGAGGAGTGCTGGCGATGAGTGACCCCAGATCGTCGTACGGCGACCCTGTCGACGAACCGACGGACGCCGAGCGCGACGCCGACGTGGTCGGCCGCGCACGGGAGGGGCTCGCCGAGGCCGAAGCCGCGCGCGCAGACCTTCCCGCCGAGCAGACCGAGCCCGACCGTCCCGCCGACGCGCCCGAGACCGTCGTGGTGGAAGAGACCGTGGTCGTCCAGGAGCGCGTCGAGGACGAACCCGACGACGACCGCTGGGCGATGTACGCCGCGTCGGCCGACGAGTCCACGCGCGCCGACGACATCCCCGTGGAGGACGCCCGCCGCGCCGACGTGCGCGCCGACGACACCCCCACGCAGGTCGCCGCCGCGCCCGTCGTGACCCCGAGCGAGCCGGCGTCCCAGCCGGCCTCCCAGTCGGCTTCGGCCTACCCCGGTGCGCAGCCGATCTTCGTGCAGGCGCCCGAAGCCCCCCGGCCCCGCGGGAACCGCGGTGCCGCCGGCGCCATCGGCCTGCTCGCCGCTCTCGTCTTCGCCGTGCTGTACCTCGCGGCCGCACTCGGCCTGGGGCTGCTCGACGGGGTCATCGAGCTCACCGACGTGCCGGAGACCGCATTGGCAGGGCTGACCACGTGGTCGCTGTGGGTGCCGGTCGTGGTGTTCTTCCTGGCGTTCTGGCTCCTGGGCGCGGTCATCAACCGCGGCCGGTGGGGTCACTGGGTGGTGTGGGGCCTGCTCGTCGGGTTCGCCGCCTACGCCGGTCACATCCTCGGCGCGTTCTTCGAGGCGCCGTTCTGGATGCTGACCGAACGTGAGGGCGCACAGCTCCTCGAAGCCGAGGTGCTCGCGCCGCTGGCGATCGTCGCCTTCGTGCTCGGCCGCGAGCTGACGATCTGGTTCGGCGCGTGGGTCGCTGCGCGCGGGCGCCGCGTCACGGAGCTGAACGAAGAGGCGCAGCGCGAGTACGAGCGCACGCTCGAGGCCGGCCCGCAGCTGCACCGCGCCTGAGGATGACGCGCGACGCCGGTGCGGGCGGGGGCCCGGTGGCCCCTGGCATCGCACTGGTGTTCGCCGTGGTCGGCTTCGTCGCGCTCGCCATCGCGGGCCTCGGGCTGACGAGCCTGATCCTCGACGCCGACGTCATCCAGACGCCCGGGCTCGGGCAGATCCCCGGCGTGATCGGGATGCTGCTGGCCACGGGTGGATTCGCGGCGGCCCTGTGGTTCGGACTGCGGGCGCCGCATCCGACGTTCTGGACCGCCCTGGGCACCGCCCTGTGCGCGTATCTGGGCGAGGTCGTGGGTGTCGCCGTCGGTGCGCTGATCAGCGGCAGAGACCCCGCCGCGGGGTTCGCCGCAGCCGGCGGAGTGGCGATCGGGTGGCCGGGCGTGGTTCTCGCCCTCGCGGGACTCGTGGCCGGATGGGGCGGAATCGCTCTCGTGCGCACGCGCGCCGGTCGCCCGCGATGGCCGTGGGAACGCGACGAATGACGCCGCAAGCGGCGCGCCGCGCACTAGCGTAAAGACCGTGGAGCGCTCGCTCGAGACGCAGGTCAGCCAGGCGGTGGACGCCTGGCTCCGCTGGCTGCCGCGCTGGGAGCCGGCGACCCACCGTGGGCGGGTCGCACCGTGCCGCCGCTGCTTCGGATCGCCGGTGCTCTCGGCGGCGGGGCTCGGCGCCGACGTCCCGCACGGCGTGCAGCACGGGCTGTCCACGAGGGTCAAGGCGATCGTCGACGCCGCGGTCGCCGACTACACCGCGCGCAACCTCCCGATGTTGCAGGCCGAGCTCGAGCAGCAGGCCGCGCGCAACCGGGCACGCAGTTACCGCCCGGCCGAGGGGCTCGAGCCCGAGTTCGAGGGGCTGCCGCTGGATCCCGATCCGGTGCCGGGCGCGCCGTTCCTGTTCACGGTGTCCGGCCTGGCCGCCGAGGAGGAGGCCGCCATCCCCGCCCTCCCGCCGCTGAGCGATGAGGCGAAGGCGGCCCTGCGGCAGGAGGTGGGTCTGGCCGACGACTACGCGAACATGATCGGCCGCGAGGTCTGCGCGATCCTCCTGCATCACCGCCTGCGCATCCAGGGGGCCGTGTCGGAGTTCGTCGAGCCGCAGATCGCCGCGATGCTCGAGGAGCTGACCCGATCGCTGGACTCCCCGTTCGATCCCCACGACCCGGGGCCGCCGACGCCCTGAGCCGACGGGCCCCGCCGAGGGCCGGTGGCGATGACGGCGTCGCGGATTTGTTAGCATGACCGAGCCTGACAACAGGCGCGTCGTTGACTGACGCCAGGGGAGTTCCGACCGGGGGAGGGCGGGTTGCCGACACGCCTGCCCGCCGCGCCTCCGATCCTTCCCGGCCTGGCGTACATCCGCCCGCTCGGATCGGGGGGTTTCGCCGACGTCTTCCTGTACGAGCAGGACATGCCGCGCCGCAGCGTCGCGGTCAAAGTGCTCCCGAGCGACGTGCGCGATCCCGATCTGCTGCGCATGTTCAACGCCGAGGCCGACGTCCTCGCCCAGCTGTCGGCGCATCCCTCGATCGTGACGGTCTACCAGGCCGGCATCTCCGCGGATGGACGGCCGTACATCGTGATGGAGTACTGCCCGGGGTCTCTCGCGCAGCGCTACCGTGTGGAGCGGATCCCCGTGCCCGAGGTGCTCGCCATCGGGGTGAAGATGGCCAGCGCACTGGAGACCGCACACCGCGCGGGCCTCGTGCACCGTGACGTCAAACCCAGCAACATCCTCATCACCACCTTCGGCGCCCCCGTGCTGGCCGACTTCGGAATCGCGTCGGCCCTGACCCGCCAGACCGCCGACGAGGTGCTCGCGATGAGCGTGCCGTGGAGCGCGCCGGAGGTCGTCGCCGAGCAGACCGCCGGGACCGTGCCCAGCGAAGTGTGGAGCCTGGGCGCCACGATCTACTCGCTGCTGGCCGGTCACAGCCCCTTCGAACGGCTCGAGCGCGGTCAGAACACGCGCGAGCAGCTGCGCCGGCGGATCGCGCGCGCGAGCTACACCCAGATCGCACGTGCCGACGTGCCGCCCTCGCTGCAGACGCTCCTGGCCCGCACCATGAGCCGCGACGCGCGGGATCGCTTCGCCAGCGCGCTGGAGCTCGGGCAGGCGCTGCGGGTCGTGCAGGCCGAGCTGGGGCTGCCGGTCACGCCGCTGGAGGTGGCGGCGGACGAATGGGCCCCGGGAGCACGCTCGGTGGACTTCTCCGACTCCTCGGTGCGTGGTCCGGTGCGCAGCTCGGTCGAGCACAGCGGACGGCGGAAGTCGCGCTCGTCCTCGGGGGTCGCCGGTCTCGCGCGGGATGAGGACACCGAGATCTCGTCCCCGGAGCGGCGCACGCGCACGGCGGTGCCGTGGGTGCTGGGGGCAGCCGCCCTCATCGCGGGGGCCGCCGTGACCGTGACGGCCCTGTTCGCGACGGGGATCCTCTGATGCGTCGACGCAGCATCGCCGGCATCGCCGCCGGGTCCGCAGCCCTCGCCCTCGTCATCGGCGTGAGCATCGTGTGGCCGGGGCTGGACGCCCAGGAGACGCCCGAGGTCGACGCATCGGTGTGGGCGCTGCAGACCGCCGACGGCCGGCGGTACGCGCGCGTGAACACCGCGATCGGCGAGCTGGACACCGTCCGCAGCGTCAGCAACCCGACCGCCGTCGCGCAGTCCCCCGACGGGGCGTTCCTCTTCTCCGACAGCTACAGCAAGCTCACGCGGATCGACGAGGCCCTTCCCGCCGACCTGGACGAGGAGGCCCTCCGCTCGTCGGAGTCCACCCCCGCCGGCACCACCGAGGTGCTCACCGCCGGCGACTTCGTGGCGTACCGCACCGACACCGGGGCGGTGCACGCGGGGCGGCTCTCCACCGCCGACGCGGCCCAGCTCGACCCGTTCGCCTCCGCGGAGGAGGACGAGGAGGACGGGCCGCAGTACACGGCGGAGGCGGCCGCGGTGAACGAGGACGGTCTGCTGTTCACCTACTCGGCGGCCGACGGGTCGGTGCTGCGCTACGACATCGCCGAGGGGGAGGTGCGCGGCCGCGACCCCATCTCGGCCGAGGTCGCCGCCCCCGCTCTCACCGCCGCGGGCGACACCTGGGCGCTCGTTGACCGCGAGTCGGGCGAGGTGCACCTGCGCGGCCGCGAGGAGCCGGTGAGCGTCGACCTCTCCGGGGACATCGTGGTGGGAGCGCCCGACCCCGACGGCACCGACGTCTGGATCGCCGGCGAGAACGGGCTCGCCCGCGTGGCCTCCGACGGTGCCGTGAGCGTCGAGGTCGATCGCGGCGCGACGGTGCTCGGCACCCCGGCCGCGCCGATCGTGCACGAGGGGGAGACCTTCGCCGCGTGGCTGGGACCCGCCGACGGCGGCGGCACCCTGTGGAGCTCACGCGCCGGCGAGACGGCGCTGGACTACAACGGCGAATCGCTCGGCGACGAGCGGCGGCCCGTCTTCGTCGCCACCGGCGCCGCCGTCATCCTCAACGAGGTGCGGACGGGCTGGGTGTGGACCCTGCCCGACGGGCGCCTGGTGCCCTCCAGCCAGGACTGGTCGCTGGATGACCGCACCGACCCGGCCGCCGTCCCCAGCGAGGAGCAGCTTGCCGTCGTCATCGACCCGAAGCCACCGATCGCCGAACCCGACGCGTTCGGGGTGCGGGCGGGGCGCCTGGCCACCCTCCCCGTGCTCCTGAACGACCACGACCCCAACGAGGACGTGCTGAGCATCGATCCGGCCTCCGTGACGGGCCTGGACCCCGGGTTCGGCACGGTGCGCGTGACCGACGACGGCCAGCGCTTCGCCGTCCACGTCGCCCCCGCCGCATCCGGCAGTGCGACCTTCACGTACGGCGTGACCGACGGCACCACCGCCGACGGAATGGTGTCACCGCCCACCACCGTGACCCTCACCGTCTCCGGCGGGGAGGGTGCTCCGCAGTGGTGCGGCGTGGAGAAGTGCCTCGTGCCGTGGCCCGCTCCCGAGGTCGCGCGCGGCGGCACGGTGACCGTGCCCGTCCTGCCCGGGTGGGTCGACCCCGACGGCGATCCGCTGCTGCTGTTGTCGGTGGAGAACCCCTCCGGCATCGGCACGGTCGCCTCCTCGCCCGGCGGCGACGTGGTCTACCAGCATGCCGACGACGGCAGCGGCGGCGAGCAGCTGATCGAGCTCACGGTCAACGTCGCCGACACCGCGGGACAGATCTCCAGCAAGGCGCTCGTGGTGCGGGTGACCCCCTCGCCGGCGCTGAGCGTGCAGTCCTTCGCGCGGGTGGACACCGTGGACGGCGGCATGACGGTCGACGTCGCCCCCCACGTCACGGGGACGGCGGGCACGCTGTCGCTGACCTCGGTGCGGGTCCTCGACGACGGCGCGGCCACCGCGACCGTCGTGGGCGGGACGACGACGTTCGACTTCGCCGCGAGCGAGCCGGGCACCTTCCGCGTCGGCTTCACCGTCACCGACGGGGCCTCGGACGCCACCGGCACGGCCCGCATCACGATCCTCCCGCCCGATGCCCCGGCGCAGCTGGCCACCTCGCCCGTGGTCGCCTTCGTCCGCCCGCAGGAGGACGTGACCCTCGACGTGTTCGCCGCGGTGTCCAATCCCACCCGGCGCGTGCTGCTCCTCAGCGACGTCGTGGCCTCCGCCGACGAGGGCGCGACGCTGTCGGTGGATGCGGTGGGGCAGAACAACCTGCGCGTGTCGGGCACGACCGCCTCCGGCGCGGCCGGGCGCCTGGGCACCGTGTCGTACACCGTCAGCGACGGCACCGAAGACGCCGGAGCGCGTGTGGCGGGGGAGGCGACGGTGTACCTGCTGCCGCCGGCGCCCGAGCTCGCCCCCATCGCCGTGGACGACACCGTCACGGTGCGCGCGGGCGCCCAGGTCGACATCCCGGTGCTCGCCAACGACATCTCCCCCGCCGGCGGGCGCCCGAGCCTGGACCCCTCGTCGGTGACCTCGAGCACACAGGAGGCGCTGGCCTTCGCCTCCGGCGACCTGCTCCGCTACCTCGCGCCCACCGAGCCGGGCGACTACGGCGTGGAGTACTCCGTCTACACGACCGGATCTCCCGCGCTCGTGGACACCGCGACCGTGCGCATCCGCGTGCTGCCCGATGACGCCAACCGTCCGCCGCTGCCGGCGACGCTGGAGGGGCGCGTGCTCAGCGGCGGCACGACGACCGTCGAGTTCGACGGGTTCGGTATGGACCCCGACGGCGACGTCGTGACGCTGGACCGGATCCTCACCCAGCCCGAGCGCGGATCGGCCACGATCTCCGCCGACGGCTCCGCGATCGTGTACTCCTCGCTGCCGGGTGATCGCGGACAGGTGTCGTTCCGCTACCGCGCGGTGGATGCCGCGGGGGCGACGGGGGAGGGCACCGCCCGCATCGGCGTCCTCGACGCGCAGGCCAACCCGAGCCCCATCACCTTCACCGATTACGTCCAGGTGCAGGCGGGCGCGGACAACACGATCCGCATCAGTCCCCTCGCCAACGACATCGACCCCACGCAGGGCTCTCTGACCCTCACGGATGTGCGCCCGGATCTGCCGGAGACCTTCGCCGACGACGGCAGCGACAACCCCGAGTACGCGCGGCTGAAGGGGCAGATCCTCTCCGTCACCGACACCGGCGTCGTCCTGGCCGCGGGCGAACTGCCCGGCACGATGTCGTTCCTCTACGACGTGGAATCGGACTCCGGCAACACCGGTCGCGGTCTCATCGTGGTCAAGGTCGTGCGCGAGAGCGTGCCGGACTACCCCATCGTCTCGGACACCGTGCTCACTGCGGAGAACCGCGAGGAGTTCACCTCAGGCGTCGACGTGCTCACCGGCAAGGCGACCTGGTCGCGCGGCGACGTCGACGACCTCGAGGTGAGCCTGTGGGGGGAGCCGGAGGGCATCGGGCTGAGCGGACGCGAGCTCAGCGGCGAGCTGCCGGCCACCACGCGCCTCATCCCCTTCGCCGTGCACGGGGTCGTCGGCGAGGAGGAGATCACCACCTACGCGTTCCTGCGCGTGCCGGGCGACGACGACCTCTCACTCGCGCTGCGCTCCGGGACGGCGCCGCAGGAGGTGTCGGAACTGGAGTCGGTGACCTTCGACATGGCCGAGCTGGTGGCCCTGCCCCGCGGCGCCGAGCTGGAGGTCGGCGCCGAGGTGGCCGCCTCGGGCGCCCGGGCGGAGGCGGCATGCGCCCTGGAGGGGGGCACGCGCGTGCGGTACGACGCGGGTGCGGGGGCGCCGTGGACCGACGCGTGTCAGGTGCCGGTGCGTGTGGCCGGCACTGACGAATGGACCTACCTGTCGGTGCCGATCACGGTCGCCGCGCGCGACCCGCAGCCCGAGCTGCGGCCGGCTTCGCTCACGGTGGGACCGGGCGAGACCGCCACGTTCGACCTGCGAGACATGACCACGTGGCAGCTGGCGCGGGAGGATTGGAACGCCATCCAGTACACGCTGGAGTACGGCGGCCCCGCGTTCGAGGTGACGCTGTCGGGATCGATGGTCACCGTCGTCGGCGCCGATCGCGCCGTGCCCGGCAGTGAGAGCGCCGCCGTCGTGGGGGTGAGCAGTCACCCCTCCGTCGCCCCCGCCCGCCTCCTGCTGCGCGTCGGGGCAGCGCCCTCCACCCTCCCGCAGGGCGGGTCGGTGACCCAGCAGTGCTCGCAGGCGTCGGGGACCTCGTGCACGATCCCCGTGATCGGCGTCGGCGGCGAGGTGAACCCGTTACCGCGCACACCGCTGGAAGTGGTCGACGTCCGTCCCACCGGTGCGTGCGTCGGCGTGAGCTTCCGCGTCGCCTCGGCCGGCGCGGTGGCGGCGTCGTGGACCCCGGATGCGCCGGGGGCGACGTGCACCGCGACCTTCTCCGTGCGCGACGCGCAGGGCAGGGCCACCGCATCCGAGCGCGACGGCCGCATCCTGCTCGACCTGCAGGGCTATCCCAAGGCACCCGCCGGCGTCCGTCAGAGCGCGTACGCCGACGGCACCGTGACGCTGCGCGTGGACGCCGGCGAATCGCGTCTGGCCTACCCCGGGCTCAGCGGCTTCGTCGTGCGCAGCGGCGGCGCCGAAGTGGCCCGCTGCTCGGCGGACGGCGTGTGCCCCGCCATCTCCGCGCCCAACGGCGAACAGCGCACGTACGAGGCGTGGGCCGTCAACGCCACCGGCGAATCCCGCACGAGCGTGCGCACGATCGCGTGGGCGTACGACGTCCCCGCGACCCCGCGCGCGCTTTCGGCGCGTCCCATCGTCACCGCCGGGGAGGGGAACCGGGTCGCCCTCACGATCGGGGAGGTGGATTCGGCGTCCACCGGCTCGCTGCAGATCAGCAGCCCCGCCGGCGATCAGGTGACGGTCGCGGTGCCAGCGGGGCAGAACCGCGTGGAGATCCCGGACTACCGGGTCGGGACGAACTCCCGCTCGCTCATCACCGTCACCCCCATCTCGCGCTTCAGTGTTCCGCCGGGGCTGCCCGGCAGCACCGCCGGCGGCGCGGCGACCGTGACCGGCAACGGCATCGGGGCGCCGATCGCGCCCGCCCTCACGCTCTCGTCCGAGTCGCTGGGCGATCGGCAGTCGCGCATCACCGCCAGCGGATCGGCGAACCCCAACGGCGACGGAGCGGAGCTGCGGTACGCGTTCTCCGAGCCCGTCGAGAGCGACCGGGGAGGTGCGTGCGGTGCCAGCGGCACCCAGGCCGGCCGGTCGTTCACCGTCGCGGACGGCCGTGTCTACCACGTGCGGCTGTGCGTGGAGACGTGGTTCGAGGGCAAGCGCTTCGGTGAGGCGAGCGTCGTGGCGAGCGTGCGCGCCGTGCAGCGGGCCGACGCCCCCACGGGCTACCGCTTCGTCGTCGACGGGACGCCGACCGTCGACGGATCGTCCGCGTTCTGGACGATCAAGGCGGCGCCCACCTCCCCGGAGGAGGAGCCGTTCCTGAACAAGGCCGAATTCAACCGGGCACTGCCGATCGCCACGATCGGAGGCGATCCGGGCCTGCAGGTGAGGTACTGCCACACGCTGTGGGGCACGTGCGGCAACTGGGGCGCGGTGATTCCTGCGGACGGCCGAGCGCCCTACCAGCTGCGCGCCGACTGGTCCATCACGCGATGCGAGGGCGGATCGCCGCTCACCGTGGGCGGCACGGTCACCCGCGGCGACGGCACCGTCGCGGCGGGCACGACCGCCGCCTCCGTGCGTTACCTCGACGCCGCCGGGAACGTGCTGCCCCGCCCCGAGGACGGCACGGTCCCCGTCGGGGCCGTCACCGTCGAGGGCATCCCCATCACCGTGAGCATCGGCAAGTGGGGCCTGAGTGACGCGGGAGCCACCCTCGCCGGCCGCTGCCTCCCGAATCTTCCACCGGATGAGGGCACGCCTCCCGGTGGAACCACGCCCTGACCGACCCCCTGACCTCGCCCCACAGCATCCCGACCGAAGGACCCCACCGATGACCCTCACCCAGGAGCAAGCCACCTGGTTCGCCACGACGTTCGGCCAGCTCGCCGACAACGTCGAGCGCGCCGTCCTCGGAAAGCGCCACGTCGTCGAGCTCGTGCTCACCGCGATGCTCAGCGACGGCCACGTGCTGCTGGAGGACGTGCCCGGCACCGGAAAGACCTCGCTCGCGCGGGCGATCGCGCAGTCGGTGCAGGGCACCAACACGCGCATCCAGTTCACGCCCGACCTGCTCCCCGGCGACATCACCGGCATCACGGTGTACGACCAGAAGACCGGTGAGTTCGAATTCCACTCCGGCCCGATCTTCGCCAACATCGTCCTGGCCGACGAGATCAACCGCGCGAGCCCCAAGACCCAGTCCGCGCTCCTGGAGGTCATGGAGGAGGGCCGCGTCACGATCGACGGCGTCACGCGCCCCGTCGGCGTGCCGTTCCTGGTGCTGGCGACGCAGAACCCCGTCGAGCAGGCCGGGACCTACCGGCTGCCGGAGGCCCAGCTCGACCGCTTCATGATGCGCACCTCGCTGGGCTACCCCGACCACGCCGCGACCGTGCGCATCCTCGACGGCGGCTCCACGGCGACGGCGGAGCTGACCCCGGTCATCACGCCGCAGGCGCTCGTGGGGATGGCCGACCTCGCCGCCGACACGTACGTGGACGCCCTCGTGCTGGACTACATCGCGCGCCTGGTGGATGCCACGCGCTCCGCGGATGAGGTGCGCCTGGGTGTCAGCATCCGCGGTGCCCTCGCCCTCACGCGTGCCTCACGCGCTCGCGCGGCGTCGCAGGCGCGCACCTACGTCACCCCCGACGACGTCAAGGCGCTCGCCGTCGCGGTGCTCTCGCACCGCCTGATCCTGCACCCCGAGGCCGAGTTCGACGGCGTCACCCCCGAAGCCGTCATCGGGCAGGTGCTGCTCGACGTCGCCCCGCCCACTCAGCGCGAGGCGGTATGACACCGACCGAGGCAGGCCTGACGCGCACGTCGTTCTCGTCCACCGCGACGGCGTCGCGCACGTCGGTGACCTCGACGACGACCGCGCGGCGCGGGCGCGGGCTCGTCCGCGCCGTCGTGTGGGCGACGGCGGCGTGGCGCGCGGTCGTGCGCGCCCTCGCCGCCGCCGTGCGCTGGTGCGCGGGCACGGTGCGCCCGGCGGGGGCACTCGTGGTCGTGGCGGCCACCGCGGGCCTGGTCCTCGGGATGGTGTTCGGCTGGGTCGAGTGGATGGTCGCGGGCGCGGCGGCCCTCGTGCTCCTGGCGATGAGCGTGCCGTTCCTGTTCGGCGCGCGCGCGTACGACGTCGACCTCAGCCTCGCGCACGAGCGGATCGTGGCCGGCCAGGGGGTGGAGGGCGAGATCGTCGTGCGCAACCACGGCCGGCGCATCGCGCTCCCCGGACGCCTGGACATCCCCGTCGGACGTGGGCTGGTGGAATTCGGCGTCCCCCTGCTGCGGCCGGGGCACACCGTCGCGCAGCCGCTGGAGATCCCCTCGCTGCCCCGCGGCATCGTGCGGGTGGGTCCGGTGACCACGGTGCGCAGCGATCCGCTCGGACTGCTGCGCCGCGAGCACGCCTTCCCCGACCAGCACGAGCTGTACGTCCACCCGCGTACGGTGGGCCTGCCCTCCACGAGCGCCGGCCTCATCCGCGACCTGGAGGGCAACCCCACGCGGCGGCTCGTCAACGCGGACATGTCGTTCCACGCCATCCGCGAATACGCCCCCGGCGACGCGCAGCGCCAGGTGCACTGGAAATCCACCGCCAAGACCGGCCGGCTCATGGTGCGCCAGTTCGAGGAGTCCCGCCGCTCGCGCATGGCCGTGGTGCTGGCCACCGCCCAGCAGGAGTACTCCGACGCCGACGAGTTCGAGCTCGCCGTCAGCGCCGCCGCCTCCCTGGGCCTGCGCGCCGTCCGCGACGCGCGCGACCTCGACATCGTGATCGGCTCCGAGATCCCCCGCGTCGTGCGCGGGCGGCTGCGCGCCATCCAGCACATCCCCACCGTCGCCCCGCGCCCGATGCTCGACGGGTTCAGCGCCGTGAACCGGCTCGAGAACACCATGAACATCGAGGACATCTGCCGCCTCACCTCCGAGGCCAACGAGCGCCTGTCGATCGCCTTCGTCGTGGTCGGCTCCCTCGTCCCGCTCGTGCGGCTGCGGCAGGCCGCCCTCACCTTCCCCCTGGACACCACCGTCGTCGCGGTGATGTGCGACGAGCACGCCCACCCCCGCATGCAGTCGCTGTCGGGCATCTCGGTGCTGACGATCGGCACGATCGAGGACCTCTCCGGCCTGCTCCTGCGCGGAGCCGCGTCGTGACCGCGCGGCGCGTGGCCGGGGGATCGGTCTACGTCGGCGTCACCGCGGTCGCCGCGGCGGTGGCGGCCTGGCCGGTGTACGCCTCGTGGCAGTTCGTCCTGCTCGCCGCGGTCGCCGCGACCGTGGGCGCCGTCATCGCCGCGCTCGTGTTCTGGCGCCGGTGGAGCCCGTGGCGGACGGCGGCGCTGCTGGGCGGAGCGTTCCTCCTGCTGTGCGTGCCGCTGGCGGTGCCCTCACGCCTGGGCGGACCGGGGGAGCTCCTGCGCGGCCTCGGGGAGGCCGCCGCCGGCGTCGTCCTGGCGTGGAAGGACCTCGTCACCGTCGACCTCCCCGTGGGGGCGTACCGCAACCTGCTCATCCCGGCGCTGCTGATCTTCCTGGCCGGCACGTGCGGGGCGCTGCTGCTGTCGTGGCGCGACGACCGCTGGGCGATCGCCGCCGTCCCCGTCGGGTTCGGGATGCTGGGATTCGGGCTCTTCTTCGGACGTGCCGAGGTGAGCGACCCGTTGCGGGCGGGCAGTCTCACCCTCCACGCCCCGATGGAGACGCTCCTGGGCGTGGTCGGGCTCCTCTCGGCGGTGCTGTGGCTCGCGTGGCGCACGCACGACGAGCGGGTTCGCGCCCTGCACCGCGCCGCCACCGCGAGCGGCGTGCGGGTCTCCCGCCGCCCCTCGCGCACCGACCGGCGCCGCACGGCACTGGGGGCGGCGATGGTCTCGCTCGCCCTGGTGGCCGCCGTCGCCATCGTGCCGTGGGCCGCCCGCGGCGCCGACCGCGACGTGCTGCGATCGGCCGCCGGGCCCGAGCGCGAGCTCGCCGCCGCCGTCAGCCCGCTCACGCAGTACCGCGCCCTGTTCGCCCCCGACCGCCCCGACGACGTGCTGTTCCGCGTGTCGGGGGAGGGGCCGCTCCCCGAGCGCGTGCGGGTGGCGACGCTCGACACGTACGACGGCGAGACTTTCCGTGCCGGCGGCGACGCCGACGCATCCGCGCCGTTCGTGCGCGTGCCGGCGGCGCTGGATGCCGGTGAGGGGACCGCGGTCGACGTGGAGGTCGCGATCGAATCGCTCGAGGGCATCTGGCTGCCCACGGTCGGGCGCGTGTCGTCGGTGGAGTTCACCGGACAGCGCGCCTCCGCCCTCTCCGACCGCTTCTACTACAGCGCCCCCGCGCAGGCCGGCGTCGTGACCGCCGGCGGTGGGGCCCGCGACGGCGACGCGTACCGCGTGCGCGCGGTCGAGCCGCCCGCCGCGGAGCTGGCCGCCCTCGAGGCGCCCGGCTACGACACGTCCGAGCTGCCGGCGCCGGACAACCTGGTGCGGTGGGTCCAGGAGCACGCGACCGGTTCGGACGGCGCGGCGCTCGCGGCCCTCGTAGAGCTCCTGCGCGAGCGCGGCTTCCTCAGTCACGCGTTGACCATCGACGAGGATGCGCCGCCGCCGTGGATGCCCGAGCTGGCTCCCTACACGTTCCAGCCCAGCGCCGCGGGGCACTCCCTCGCCCGCATCGACACGATGTTTGCGCGTCTGCTCGAGCGCGAGAGCGACCCGCGCGCCGTGGCATCCGACAACTTCGTCGCGGCCGTGGGGGATGAGGAGCAGTTCGCCGTGGCCACCGCGCTCATCGCCCGCGAGCTCGGCTTCCCCGCCCGCGTCGTGGTGGGCGCGCGGCTCAGCGCCGCCGACACCGGCGTCTTCACGTGCGAGGACGGCGTGTGCCGCGCGCAGGACCTCGCGGTGTGGACCGAGGTCCGCGACGTCGACGGAGCCTGGACCGCCGTCGACGTCACGCCGCAGTGGAACCGGCCCCCGAGCCTGGAGGTCACGGAGCAGCGCGACCCGGAGAACGTCACCGAGGTGCGCCCCGACAGCGTCGAGGAGGTCGTGCCGCCCGAGCCCGTGCAGGAGGACACCGCACGCGACGACGACGGCGACGAGGGCGCCGGCTGGGACCTGTCGTGGCTGTGGCCGATCCTGCGCGTGGCGGGCTTCTTCCTGCTCGTGCTGCTGGTGGTCCTCGGCCCCTTCCTCCTCATCGTCGCGGCCAAGGCGCTGCGGCGCCGGGGCCGCCGGCGGGCGCCGGACCCGGTCGAGCGGATCGCCGGCGGATGGGACGAGTACGTCGACGCGGGCATGGATGCCGGCCGCCCGGCGCCGCAGGCCGGCACCCGGGCCGAGCTCGCCGCGGCCTTCGCGACGTCCTCCGGCGCCCAGCTCGCGGCGGAGGCCGATCGGGCGGTGTTCTCGGGCCAGACGGCGACACGGGACGACGCCGAGGAGTTCTGGCGCATCGTGGATGCCGAGCGACGCGCGTTGACGCGCGGAGCCGGATTCCGGCGCAGCATCCTCGCGGCCCTATCTTTGAGATCATTCGTCCGCGTCGTCGCGCCGCGGGCGTCCGAGCGGGTAGCTCGCATCGTTGAGAGGGGGAAGCGCCGGCGGCTGAGCCGCGGGCGCACAACGTCATGAACATGGATGTCATCACGATCGCGATGGGAGTGACCTCGTTCATCCTGTTCGTGGTCCTCTACCTGTGGATGGCGCTGGCGCTGTCCGCCCTGTTCCGCAAGGCCGGCGAGGAGGGGTGGAAGGGCTGGGTGCCCGTGCTCAACCAGGCCGTGCTGCTGCAGCTGGGCGGGTTCTCGCCATGGCTGATCCTCCTGATCCTCGTCCCGGGCCTGGGCGCTCTGGCGGTGTACGTGCTGTTCGTCATGGCCGCGCACCGCATCAACCGCTCGTTCGGCTACGGCGCCGGGATGACCGTCCTGGCGGCGCTGCTCATGCTCATCTGGGCCAGCGTCCTGGGGTTCGGCTCGGCGCGCTGGATCGGCGAGCCGCCCGCGCACGTGCGCCGCGCGAGCGAGCCGGCCGCCCCCGCCGCGCCGCCGCTGGTGGGCGGGTGGACCCCGTCCGCACCGCCGCCCCTGCCCCCCGCTGCGGCGGCGCCGGCCGCGGCATCCGCCCCCGCCGGCCCGGCCGCTCCCGCGTGGGCGCCCTCCAGCCCGCCGCCGCCTCCGCTGCCGCGCGTCTCGGCCGCAGCCGCGCCCGCGCGCGGCCCGCTGTCGCCCGAACTGGAGGACAGCGCGGTGGACCCGGAGGACCGCGTGCCCGCCGCCGCGCCCCAGCCCGCCGGGTCGTTCACGCCGCCGCCGATTCCGCCGGCCTCCGCTGCCCCGCCCGAGCCGATCACCCCCATCTCCTCCGTGCCCGGCATGCGTTCCGCTCCGCCGCCCGCACCGGCCCCCGCTCCCGTGCAGAGCGTGCCGGAGACCCCGCACCCGGCGCCCGAGCCCGAGCCGTGGGCGCCGGCCCCCGTGACGCAGGCGCAGCCGCCGGTGCAGCACGACACGTTCGGTGAGCTGTCCGAGGCCGTCTCGGCGGTGTCGGGTGCACCGGATGCCGGGGCTCCGCGCTCGGCCCGGTCGTCGGTGTCGGCGCTGTATGCCGAGCCGGGCATCGGCGACGAGCAGTTCGGCGCGGGCGACCCCGCCGCCGACGAAGAGGCCTTCGACCAGACGGTCATCGCCAAGCGCCGCCGCACGCCGTGGAAGCTCGTTCCGCCGTCGGGTGCACCGCTGGACATCTCCTCCGACGTCGTCATCCTCGGCCGCAAGCCCGCACCCGACCCGGCGTACCCCGACGCGCAGCTGGTCTCGATCCCCGACGAGACCCGGACCGTCTCCAAGACGCACGCGCGCCTGGAACTGCGCGGGGAGACCTGGTACGTCACCGACCTCGGCTCGACCAACGGCGTGCTGTTCGCCACGCTGATGGGCACCGAGGTGGAGGCGCAGCCGGGCCAGGAGCTGGAAGCGGGGGAGCGCTTCTTCCTCGGCGACGCCGAAGTGCGGCTGCGCCGCACCGACGCCTGAGCGGAGCATCCATGGGCCAGGCCGACGACCGCGACGAGGACGACGTCACGCTGTGGGCGGGCCGCCTGCGGTCGTGGCCGAGCGCCGACGACGCCGTCGACGATGCCGTCGACGACGCCACCGCGCTGGCCGGGAGAGGGCCGCGGCGGCGCACCGAGAACCCTGCGCCGGAGGAGCCCGAGGCCGGATCCACCGTCGTGGCCCGTCGCGAGACGCGCCGCCGGGCGACGCGGCCGCCCGAGGACGCCACGGCCCTGCGCCCGCGTCGCGACCCCGTCACCCCGCACCAACCGTCGCCGCCGGACGGACGGCGGGTCGCGCGCGTCCCGGACGGGCAGGAGCGCGAGATCTACCGTCCCCGCGCCGCCGCGCCCGAGATCGTGGAACGTCGGGCTCCCGCACCCCGTGCGCCGCAGCATCCCGTCGCCGAGGGCGCCGCGGTCGCGCGTGAGCGCCGCCGGCGGTGGCGCTGGGCGGGATGGGCCGCGGGCGGGGCGGGCCTCGTGGTGCTCGCGGCAGCCGCGGTCGCCCTCGTGCTCGCTCTGGGCTGAACCGCGCGTTTGCCACCTCTCTCCCGCGGGCGTATCATGGATCGGGTGTGCGCACACGCGCGCCCTGCGTCGCGCCTCGGTGCGGCGAGGGCAGCGAGTCGCCCGCATCTCAGGGAACGGCCTGCGAACAGGCCACCCCCACGGCATACCCACCACCACAACGCGGCAGTTCTCCTGCCACGCCGGTGGGTCTGTGGTGAAACCACATGGCTGTCACCGTGCAGCACTATCAAGGAGAGAACGTGCCAACCATTCAGCAGTTGGTTCGCAAGGGGCGTACGCCGAAGGTCTCGAAGACCAAGGCCCCGGCCCTGAAGTCGAACCCGCAGCAGGCGGGCGTGTGCACCCGCGTGTACACGACCACGCCCAAGAAGCCGAACTCGGCGATGCGCAAGGTCGCCCGTGTCAAGCTCCGCAACGGCACCGAGGTCACCGCCTACATCCCCGGCGAGGGCCACAACCTGCAGGAGCACTCGCTCGTGCTCGTCCGCGGCGGTCGTGTGAAGGACCTTCCCGGTGTGCGTTACAAGATCGTCCGTGGCGCCCTGGACACCCAGGCCGTGAAGAACCGTAAGCAGGCCCGCAGCCGCTACGGCGCGAAGAAGGGTTGAGGTAGATGCCTCGTAAGGGTCCCGCCCCCAAGCGTCCCGTCGTCAACGACCCGGTGTACGGCGCCCCCGTCGTCACCCAGCTGGTCAACAAGATCCTCGTGGACGGCAAGAAGTCCCTCGCCGAGTCGATCGTCTACGACGCCCTCCGCGGCGTCGAGTCGAAGAACGGTCAGGACGCCGTCGCCACCCTCAAGAAGGCGCTGGACAACGTCCGGCCCACGCTCGAGGTCAAGTCGCGCCGCGTCGGCGGTTCGACCTACCAGGTGCCGGTGGAGGTCAAGCCCCACCGCGCCAACACGCTCGCCCTGCGCTGGCTCGTCAGCTACGCCAAGGGTCGTCGTGAGAAGACCATGACCGAGCGCCTCCAGAACGAGATCCTGGATGCCTCGAACGGCCTGGGTGCGGCGGTCAAGCGCCGTGAAGACACCCACAAGATGGCCGAGTCGAACCGCGCCTTCGCGCACTACCGCTGGTAATCAGCTTTTCTGCGTTCGGCCGGGGGCAGAACCCCCGGCCGGACGCACCACACAAGACGTAAAGGAAAACCCCGTGGCACAAGAAGTGCTCACCGACCTCACGAAGGTCCGCAACATCGGCATCATGGCCCACATCGATGCCGGCAAGACGACGACGACCGAGCGCATCCTCTTCTACACGGGCGTCAACCACAAGATCGGCGAAACGCACGACGGCGCTGCCACCACTGACTGGATGGAGCAGGAGCAGGAGCGTGGCATCACGATCACCTCCGCTGCCGTGACGTGCTTCTGGGACAAGAACCAGATCAACATCATCGACACCCCCGGTCACGTCGACTTCACCGTCGAGGTGGAGCGCTCGCTGCGCGTCCTCGACGGCGCCGTCGCGGTGTTCGACGGCAAGGAGGGCGTGGAGCCCCAGTCCGAGACCGTGTGGCGTCAGGCCGACAAGTACGACGTCCCGCGCATCTGCTTCGTCAACAAGATGGACAAGCTCGGCGCCGACTTCTACTTCACCGTCGACACGATCGTGAACCGCCTGAAGGCCAAGCCCCTCGTGCTCCAGCTGCCGATCGGCGCCGAGAACGACTTCGTCGGCGTCGTCGACCTGGTCGAGATGCGCGCGCTGGTGTGGCCCGGTGACTCCAAGGGTGATGTCACCATGGGCGCCAAGTACGAGATCCAGGAGATCCCCGCCGACCTCGCCGACAAGGCCGCCGAGTACCGCGAGAAGCTCATGGAGACCGTCGCGGAGTCCGACGAGGCCCTGCTGGAGAAGTACTTCGGCGGTGAGGAGCTCACGGTCGCCGAGATCAAGGGCGCCATCCGCAAGATGACGATCAACTCGGAGCTGTACCCCGTGCTGTGCGGCTCGGCGTTCAAGAACCGCGGCGTGCAGCCGATGCTCGACGCGGTCGTGGACTACCTCCCGTCGCCGCTCGACGTCCCCGCCATCGAGGCGCGCGACCCGAAGAACGAAGAGACGATCATCGAGCGTCACGCCGACCGTGACGAGCCGTTCGCGGCCCTCGCGTTCAAGATCGTGACGCACCCCTTCTTCGGTCGCCTCACCTACATCCGCGTGTACTCCGGTCACCTGGACTCCGGCGCCCAGGTCGTCAACGCGACCAAGGGCAAGAAGGAGCGCATCGGGAAGATCTTCCAGATGCACGCCAACAAGGAGATGCCGATCGACTCGGTCACGGCCGGTCACATCTACGCCGTCATCGGCCTCAAGGACACCACCACCGGTGACACGCTGTCCGACAGCGCGAACCAGGTCGTCCTCGAGTCGATGACCTTCCCCGAGCCGGTCATCGAGGTCGCGATCGAGCCCAAGACCAAGGCCGACCAGGAGAAGCTGGGTCTGGCGATCCAGAAGCTCGCGGAGGAGGACCCGACGTTCCGCGTCGAGCAGAACTCCGAGACCGGTCAGACCGTCATCAAGGGCATGGGCGAGCTGCACCTGGACATCCTCGTGGACCGCATGAAGCGCGAGTTCAAGGTCGAGGCCAACGTCGGAAAGCCCCAGGTGGCGTACCGCGAGACGATCCGCAAGACCGTCGAGCGTCACGACTACACGCACAAGAAGCAGACCGGTGGATCGGGTCAGTTCGCGAAGATCCAGTTCGCGCTCGAGCCCCTCGAGGTCACGGCCGACAAGACCTACGAGTTCGAGAACAAGGTCACCGGTGGCCGCATCCCGCGCGAGTACATCGCGCCGGTCGACCAGGGCTTCCAGGACGCCATGAACGTCGGCGTGCTCGCCGGCTACCCCATGGTGGGCGTGAAGGCGATCCTCACCGACGGTGCGTCGCACGACGTCGACTCCTCGGAGATGGCGTTCAAGATCGCCGGTTCGATGGGCTTCAAGGAGGCCGTCCGCAAGGCGAACCCCGTCATCCTCGAGCCGATCATGGCCGTCGAGGTGCGTACTCCCGAGGAGTACATGGGCGACGTCATCGGCGACCTGAACTCCCGTCGTGGCCAGATCCAGTCGATGGAGGACGCCGCCGGCGTCAAGGTCGTCCGGGCCAACGTGCCGCTGTCGGAGATGTTCGGCTACATCGGCGACCTGCGCTCGAAGACCTCGGGCCGCGCCGTGTACTCGATGGAGTTCGACAGCTACGCCGAGGTTCCTCGCGCCGTGGCCGACGAGATCGTCCAGAAGACCAAGGGCGAGTAACACCGCCCCGGATGCGGGGGCCCACCGCCCCGCGGGGGTCCCCGCATCCAGCAAACTCAATACCGACTCTCTAGTAATCTGAGAACCAACCCCGTAGCTGACCGGTCGCAACCCAGTGCCCGGAACCTCTACACGAACGTCCTGAGGAGGACCCAGTGGCTAAGGCCAAGTTCGAGCGCACCAAGCCGCACGTGAACATCGGAACGATCGGTCACGTCGACCACGGCAAGACCACGCTCACCGCCGCGATCTCCAAGGTGCTCGCCGACAAGTACCCGTCGGCCACCAACGTCCAGCGCGACTTCGCGTCGATCGACTCGGCGCCGGAAGAGCGCCAGCGCGGTATCACCATCAACATCTCGCACGTCGAGTACGAGACCCCCAAGCGTCACTACGCCCACGTCGACGCCCCGGGCCACGCTGACTACATCAAGAACATGATCACCGGTGCCGCTCAGATGGACGGCGCGATCCTCGTGGTCGCGGCGACCGACGGCCCGATGGCCCAGACCCGTGAGCACGTCCTGCTCGCCAAGCAGGTCGGCGTGCCGTACCTGCTGGTCGCCCTGAACAAGGCCGACATGGTCGACGACGAGGAGATCCTGGAGCTCGTCGAGCTCGAGGTCCGCGAGCTGCTCTCCAGCCAGGACTTCGACGGCGACAACGCTCCCGTCGTGCGCGTCTCGGGCCTGAAGGCTCTCGAGGGCGACGAGAAGTGGGTCAACTCGATCGTCGAGCTCATGGAGGCCGTCGACGAGTCCATCCCCGACCCGGTGCGTGACAAGGACAAGCCGTTCCTCATGCCCATCGAGGACGTCTTCACCATCACCGGCCGTGGCACGGTCGTCACCGGTCGCGCCGAGCGCGGCACGCTCGCGATCAACTCCGAGGTCGAGATCGTCGGCATCCGCCCGACGCAGAAGACCACGGTCACCGGTATCGAGATGTTCCACAAGCAGCTCGACGAGGCGTGGGCCGGCGAGAACTGCGGTCTGCTCCTTCGCGGCACCAAGCGTGACGACGTCGAGCGCGGCCAGGTCGTCGTCAAGCCCGGCTCGGTCACCCCTCACACGAACTTCGAGGGCACCGCGTACATCCTGTCCAAGGACGAGGGTGGGCGTCACAACCCGTTCTTCACGAACTACCGCCCGCAGTTCTACTTCCGTACCACGGACGTGACCGGCGTCATCACGCTGCCTGAGGGCACCGAGATGGTCATGCCCGGTGACACCACCGAAATGTCGGTCGAGCTCATCCAGCCGATCGCCATGGAAGAGGGCCTCGGCTTCGCGATCCGTGAGGGTGGCCGCACCGTCGGCGCCGGCACGGTGACGAAGATCCTCAAGTAAGTCCTCGGACTTTCCGACTCAGGGGTCGGGCCTTCGGGCCCGGCCCCTTCGTCGTTTTCCGGACTCGTGTGTTACGGGCGGATGAAGACTTCGCCGAGGGAGGACGACTTCAGTTGTGTATTTCCTTTGAATGCCGATAGCCTGGCGAGACATCGCGGGAGAAGGTGCCAGTTTCCCCCGCTGCTCGATCCCCAGGTCGATGCCCCCTGTCCTCGTCCCCCCGACCCCACCATCGGAGAACACGAATGAAGAACGTTCGCGCCAAGTTCGCAGCCGTCGTTATCGCGGCCGCCGCCCTCGTCGCCATGCCCGTCGCCGCATCCGCAGCGACCAACGACTACAGCCCGGCCGTCCCGCCGGCAGAGGTCGTCGCGGTTACGCCCGGCGAGCCCGCTCCGGTCACCTTCACCGGATTCGCGCCGTCGGAGACCGTCACCTTCACCCTGACGGGTGAGGGAATCGGCGCCGGCAACCTCGCTCTGGTCAAGGCCGCCCCCACCTCCACCTCGGTGCAGAAGACGGCCACGGCCGCCGGCGCGGCCACCGCCACTGTCACGCTGCCGGCCAACGCCACGGGCAGCTACTCGCTCACCTCGGACAGCGCTTCGACTGCGCAGCAGACCATCACCATCACGGTCGCCGGTGAGGGTGATGGGTCGGCCCTTCCCCCCACCGGTTTCGACGCCGCGTCGATGACCGGTGTGTGGATCGGTGGCGGCGCGCTGCTGGCCGCCGGTATCGCCGTCACGAGCGTCGCGATGATCCGTCGTCGCCAGGCCGAGCAGGCGTAACGCTTCACCTTTCCACGAAGGCCCCCGTCCACGGACGGGGGCCTTCGTCGTTTCCCCACCGCGGGTTCGGCCTCTCCTCCCCCGCACGATCGTCGACGTCATCCGGGTCGTGTCGGTCGAGGCCGCCGTCGCATACTTCGACGCGACGCTGCGCACCGTCGCCTGGCACCGACACGGGCAGTACGATCTCACCGCCGCCGAAGCCTTCCGCGCCGGCATCCATGCGCGTCTGGATGCCATGCCGGGGGCCCGCGGCATCCGGCAGGCTCGATTCGTCACCGACTTCGCGGACGGGCGGGCGCAGCTGCCGGGGGAGAGCGTGTCGCGTGGCCTGTGCTCCGTCGCTTCGGCGAGTTCGACGGCGAGGGCAAGTACCTCGACCCGACGATGACCCGTGGACTCTCCGTCCGCGAAGTCCTGCGCGCCCAGCGCACCCGGGAGAGCGAGTTGTGCGCGGCGACGGGCTGGACGCCCGTGCGGTGGGGGAGCGAGCGCGCCAGAGTGCACCCAATTCGGGCCCCTTTCGCCGGGATGATGCACTTTCGGCGGGCGGGGCTTAGGGCCCGGACCGCTGCGGCCTGCCGGGCGGCGGGACGTAGGTCCCTTCCCGCCCGGAGAGCGCCGGGTCTACGTTCGGGCTCACCAGCGGGTGCCGGTCAGCCGTTGCGATGCGTTCACGAGGTGGTCATGAGCAGAAGAAGACTCGCCCTGCGGCACCGGTGGTACGGCGGCGCAGTGGCCGCCCTCCTCACCGGGGTGCTGGTGTTCACGGGTGCGGGCTCGCCCGCCCTCGCCGCCGTCGCGGAGCCCTCCGCGCCGTCGGAGTCCGCCGCATCCGTCCCGCCGGAGCAGGACCCGGCGCCGCCGGCACAGGACCCGCCGCAGCAGGAGCCGGCCGAGCCCACGCAGCCCCCGGCGCCCCCCGCCCCCGAGACGCCGGTCGCCCCGCCCGCCGAGGTACCTGCCGCCCCGACCAGCGAGCCGGCTCCGCCGACGGACGACCCGAGCACCGAACCCACCACCGCGCCGACCCCCGCCGCCCCTGAGCCCACCGAAGAGCCCGCGGATGTCGGCGTCCTCGCCGTGCCCCAACCCGGCGCCACGACAGCCGTCATCACCGTGAAGGTCGGCTCCGATCGCGTCGGCGTCACCGGAGTGTCGAACCTGGCCGGTGTCGTCCTGCTGCTGAACGAGGGCGGCGCCGGCGGACCCAACGGCACGCGCCCCGACGGTGTGGCCGGCACCGGGGAGGGGTGGGCCAGGTGCGTCTCGGATGCCGCGGGCGACTGCTCCTTCATCGTCCCCAACACAGGCCTCGGGCCCTTCGGGTTCCCCCAGGCCAACCGCGACGACCGGTACTGGGTCGTCCAGGCCAGCGTCCCCGACGGGTACTACGCCAATCCGTCGCTGCGCACCGGACCCGGCACCGGAGGCGGTGCGGCCACCGCATACCAGTTCCGCACGGGCAACCAGCTGCGCGCCGGCAACGTCTACAGCTCGCAGAACGCGAGCGACTTCATGCTGTCGTCGGGCTCGCAGGCCACGGCCTCCGGAGGCATCTGGCAGCAGTCGCGCAACAACGCGCCGCTGGATGTCTCGTGCGGCCTGGACGTCGCACTGATCCTCGACCTGTCCGGGTCGGTCGGCTCCGATCTCGCGCAGTTGAAGAGCGCGGCAAACACCTTCGTGGACTCCCTCCAGGGCACCCCCTCCCGCATGTCGCTGTTCTCCTTCTCCACCGTGTCGCCGGCAGAGGGCGCCAGCGCGAACTTCCCGAGCCTGACCTCCGTGGCCACCGCGACGCAGGCGGATGCCTTCAAGAACCGGTACGCGGGCTGGACGGCGGTGGGCGGCACGAACTGGGACCGCGGACTCGGCGTGGCCGCCGCGGCGAACACCGCGGCGAACAACTTCGACCTCGCCGTCATCATCACTGACGGCGACCCGACGTTCTACAACCAGCCGCAGCAGGGGCCCGGCAACTTCAACCGCTTCCGCGAGACGGAGAACGGCATCTTTTCCGCCAACGCGCTGAAGGCGGGACCGGCGGGCGGATCCCCCACGCGGCTCATCGCCTTCGGCGTCGGTGACGGCGCGAGCGGCACGGCCACGGCCCTGAACCTTCGCGCGATCTCCGGTCCGGTCGCCTATGACGGCTCCAACGGCGCGTCGGCCGACTATTACCAGACGGCCGACTACGCCGGGGTGGGGCGGGACCTGCGCAGCCTCGCGCTGGGCACCTGCGAGGGAACCCTGAACGTCACCAAGCAGATCGTCCCGCAATCCGCTCCCGCCGGCTCGATAGAGGGGGCCACGCCCGCCGGCGCCGGCTGGCAGTTCACCAGCGAGATCGGCACGGCCGGGGTCACGACGCCCGAGCCGGTCCGGACGACGACCGCGGATGCCACGGGCACCGTCAGCTTCCCGCTGCAGTTCCCCGGCGGCACGGATGCCGCCTCGGTCACCGTCACCGAGGCCCAGCAGCCCGGATTCACGCTCCAGCCCGTCGACGGGCAGAACGCCGTCTGCACGAATCTGAACACCGGTGATCCGGTCGTGCCCACCGGCTCGCCCACCGACGGCTTCACCGTCACCGTGCCCAGCACGCAGGCGGTCAACTGCACCGTCTACAACCGTGCCCCCAGCCCGGAAGCCGACATCACGGTGACGAAGAACTGGGTCGTGAACGGTGTCGCGTACGCCGAGGGCGCCCAGCCCGGAGGCCTGTCCGCGCAGCTGCAGCTCACCGGTCCCGACGACGCCGCCGCGAGCAACCAGGGGTGGGGCGTGACCCGGTCGGGGTACGCGCAGGGCGACACCGTGACGGTCACCGAGCAGGTCTCCCTGATCGATACGACGCTGTGCACCGACGACGCGGTGGTGACGAGCCTCAACGGGGCCGCCGTGGACATCCCCCTGGGCACGGGGTACGACCTCACGCTCTCCCAGGCGCAGAACACCGCGACGATCACCAACACCGTCACATGCGAGAGCCGGCTGACCCTCGCCAAGGAGGTCGACGGCGGCGACGCCGACCCGACGAGCTGGACACTGAACGCGTCGTTCCTGGCCGGCGCGCCGGTCGAAGAAGGGCTCCCCGGGTTCTCCGGCGTCGACGGTGCCCCCGGCACGACGTCGCAGCCGGTCACCCCCAATGCCCGCTATCAGTTGTTCGAGTCCGGTGGCGACGCGCGGTACATCCAGGTCGACGAGCGCACGGACCTGCAGAGCAATCCGCAGTCGACCGGATCGGCGACGTGCATCCGCGTCGACGAGAACGGTGACCCCTACCCGAACAGCGGATATTCCGACGGCATCAACGGCGGCGTGAACGTGCCGCTGGGTTACCGCGTGCAGTGCACCTTCGTCAACCAGGACGCCCAGCTCACCCTCCTGAAGACCGTGGTCAACGACGACGGCGGCTCCGCCACGGCAGACGAATGGGATCTGACCGCCACCCCGGCGACCCTGGCGGGTCTGACCCCCACCACCGTCGCCGGTTCCGAGGAGGTGGTGGCGGAGAGCATCATCCAGCTGCGCCCCGACCACGTGTACACCCTCACCGAGTCGACCGTCGAGGGGTACGAGTTCTCGCGCCTGCAGCAGCGCGTGGGCGAGGAGTGGGTGGACGTCGAGGCCAACCCCGATCCGGCCGGCTACCCGCGGCAGAACGCCGACGGAGACTGGGAGGTCACGGTGCCCGCGCTCGGCGCACCGGTGTACCGCTTCGTCAACGACGACATCGCCCCCACCCTCACCCTGGAGAAGGAGGTCGTCAGCGACAGCGGCGGCACCGCGGCCCCCACGGACTGGACGCTCACGGCGACGACCGCGGATGGTCCGAACCTCAGCGGCCCGACGGGAACGTCGGGGGAGGTCGCCGCAGGCGCTGTGTACACGATCGGTGAGACGGGCCCGGACGGATACGACTGGACGGACCTGACCTGCACCGGCTATCCCGACACGACGAGGGCCGCTCCGGAGCTGACCCTCCAGCCCGGCGACGCGGTCACGTGCACCCTGACCAACGACGACGTCATCGTCCCGGTGACGATCGAGAAGTCCGACGGCGCCGTGGCGCAGGCGGCGGGCGGGGTGTGGACCATCCGGTACCCGGTCGTCGTCACCAACACCAGCAGCACCCTGCCCACGACGTATTCGCTCACCGACGTGCCCGGCTTCGACGCCAGCTTCACCGTCCTCACGCAGGGCTGGGAGGGCGCGCCCGATGTGACCGACGTGCCGCTGGAGGCCGGCGGCACGGACGAGTACACGTACGTGATCACGGCCGAGGTGAACCGCACGCCGGTCGACGCGTCGGCACTGGAGTGCTCGCCGACGACCGGCGGCGGGTTCTTCAACACCGCCGAGGCGGCGTACCCCGGCGGCGAGGCGAGCGACACCGGATGCGCAGTCCCGGCCGCCCCGACCGTCGAGAAGATCGCGCAGCCCTCGGTGCAGGACCTCGCCACCGGCGCGTGGACGCTCAGCTATCGGATCGCCGTGGCCAACCCCAGCGACATCGAGCTGACGTACGACCTCACCGACATCGCCGGGCCCCTCCCGGCCGGAGTGTCCGGCGGGCAGTGGACGGCCTCCGATCCCGTCGCCGTCGGCGGCGGCACCTTCGTGCGCAGCCCCGACCCGGTGGGAGACGGCCCGCTGGCCACCGGCACGCTCCCGCCGGGGGCCACGCACACCTACACCCTCTCGCGCACCGTGACGGTGGCGGCATCCGTTCCCGACGAGGCGCTCACGTGCGGCGCGGTCGTGGGCGAGGGTGGCGGAGTGTGGAACACCGCGACCGTCACCAACGGGATCGCAGAGCCCTCCTCGTCCGACTGCGCGGAGGTCGAGCGGCCCGACGCCGACGTCACCAAGACGGTGACCTCCACGGTCCAGCTCGCCGACGGCACGTGGCAGATCACGTACGACATCGCGGTGGCGAACTCCTCCGAGACCCTCGCGGCCGTCTACAGCCTCGACGACGCGCTGCAGTTCGGCGGCGACATCACGGTCGACGGCGCCACATGGACGGGCCCTACCGGCACGGGCGACTTCGCCGCCGACGGCACGGCGACTCTCGCGACCGATCGCGCGCTGGCCCCAGGGACGACCGAGACGTACACCGTCGTGGCACAGGCCACCATCGACGCGGCCGCCTGGGAGGGCGGCGACCTCGCGTGCGAGGGGACGACGGCCGGCGGGTTCCTGAACACCGCGACCGTCACCGTCGCCGGTGAGCAGGTCCCCGCCTCCGACTGCGCGGAGCCGGCCCTGCCGACGATCGAGAAAGTCGGCGTCGCGGCGACCCAGGACCCGGCGGACCCCGAGCGGTGGACCGTGACGTACGACGTCACCGTGACCTCGGGCGGGTTCGACACGTTCTACTCGCTGGCGGACACGCCGGGCTTCCCCACGGGCATCGAACCGGTCACCGGCACCGCGCAGCGGACCGACCTCGCCGGCCAGCCGGTGCTTCCGGTGACCCCGGGGACGGAGTTCGTCACCGGGGTCGAGCTGGCCGCCGGTGCCACGCACGTGTACCGCGTGACGTGGGTCGTGCAGCTGACCGACGCTTACAGCGAAGACGACGCCGCCTGCACCGGCGAGCCGGGGAGCGGGTTCTTCAACGCCGCGCAGCTGGGGGTGGGTGACATCCCCATCGATGCCACCGACTGCATCCCCGTCGACGAGCGGGTGTACCCGTCCGTCGCGAAGACGGTGACGAGCACCGAGCAGGATCCGGAGACGGGCCTGTGGACCATCCTCTACGACCTCGAGGTGACCCTGCCCCCGGTCGGCGAAGACAACCCGAAGGGCCTGTCCGCGGCGTACGACCTCACCGACACGCTCGACTTCGGCGACGGCATCGACATCCGCAGCGCCTCGTGGTCTGGACAGTCCTCGGGCGACTTCACGTTCTCGCCCGACCCGGCGGTGCTCGCCTCCGGCACGGCGATCGGCCCCGGGGTCACGCACACCTACACCGTGCGCGTCGTGGCCGCCGTCACCGCCGCCGCCGTGGAGGGCGGCACGACCGTCTGCCTGCCCGACGGGGCGGGCGGGTTCCTCAACACCGCTCAACTGACCTCGGCGAGCGTCGAGACCGATGTGCGCGCGTGCGCCGAGCCGGTCTTCCCGGAGATCGAGAAGACGGCTGTCGGCGACGCGGTGCTCGACCCCGACACGGGGCTATGGACCGTCGTCTACGACATCGCGGTGCGCTACCCGGCGAGCACCGCCGACCCGCTTCCGACGCTCGCGTACGTCCTCACCGACGTCCCCGACCTGCCAGACGGCGTGGAACTGGCCGGTGAATGGACGGCGGAGGCCGGCACGACCGACACCCCCGCACCCGACGCCCCCTCGTGGGACGGCACCGGCACGTGGACGATCGTGAACGGCACCTTCGATCCTGCCGCCGATGAGGTGCGGGAGCACCTGTTCACCATCACGGCGCAGGTGCGCGCCACCGCGACGCCGACCGGCGAGCCGGTGCAGTGCGGCGACGTCGAGGCGCCCGGCGTCCCCATCGCCAACACCGCGACCGTGGTGTCGGGCGGGTACAGCGCCGACGACGACGCGTGCGAGCTCGTGCCCTTCGACGACGTCGGCATCACCAAGACCACCGACGGCGTCGAGGGCCCCCTGGAAGCAGGCGACGCGTTCGACTACGTGCTCACCGTGACGAACAACGGCATCGTGGATGCGACGGACGTGCGCGTCGCCGACCCCGTACCGAGCCGCCTCACCGTCACCGCGATCGACCTCTCCGCGGCCCCGGGCTGGTCGAACGACAACGCGCCCGCGCTCGTGGACGCGGACAACGCCGTGGCGCTGAGCGCGGCCAGGCTGGCGCCGGGTGCGAGCGTGCAGATCCGCCTCTCGGTCACCGTGAACGCGCTGCCCGCGCCGCCCGTCGTCGCCCTCGGTCCGGATGACCCCGCCCCGACTCCCGAGCTGCCCGAGAGCATCCTCGTCAACGAGGCGTGCGTGACGGCGGTCGGGGACAGCGATCCCAGCAACGACTGCGACGACATCACGGTCCAGACCCGCGACATCGCTGCGGCGCTGTTCACGCGCTGCGTGACGGACGTGCCCAGCGTCGGCTTCACGCTGGTGAAGACCGGTGACCTCGTGGACGAGCCGCTCGAGCTGTCGTGGACGCCGGATGGCGCCAGCCCGGTCACCGACCCCGCCTCGGTCGAGCGGTCCTATCCCGGCGGATCGACGAGCCACGCGGACGAGTTCCCGTGGGTGGGTGTGCGCACCACTCCCGCCGGTGTCGGCATCGACAACGCCGGTCTGCGGCCGCTGCGCGCGTCGGACTACGCCCCTGGTGGCGGGTACTACCTCCCCGGGACCACCACGGTCATGACACCGGAGCAGCAGGCGCAGTTCGTCGTGAACGGGCTCATCCTCGACCCCGGCGAGGCCGACTTCGCGTGGCGCGGTCCGAGCACCCTGACCCTCACCGTGAACCCCGCCCTGACGTTCCAGATCCCCGAGATGCCCGCCGGCGGCGACTGCGCCGCCGCCCGCCACTCCGACGTGCGCATCGAGAAGACGGCCGCCCTCGAGCGGACGGCGCCGGGCGGCTCCTTCACCTACCGGCTGGAGGCCGTCAACGTCAGCACCGACTCCGCCGCCGAGGGCGTCGTCGTCACCGACGCGATCCCCGCCGAGATCCGCGTCACCGACGTGAGCTGGCCCGGGCAGGGCGACGCCGAGGCGTTCCCGAACTGGCGGACCTGCGCGGTGACCGGCCAGAACGCCGCCGGATACGGCGGGACGCTGCGGTGCGAGCTGTTCGGACCGCTGCATCCGGCCGGGTCGGGCCTCGGAGCATCCGGCGCACCGCCGATCACGCTCGCCGCCACCGTCGATCCCGGCGTCGGCTCGACCACCATCCGCAACGTGGCAGTGGTCGACTCCCACACCTTCGGCGACCCCGGCGACGCGGGCCGCGACAGCGACGACGCGGCCGTGCGGGTATCGTTGCTACCGCCCACGGGAGGCGGGCCGCTCGCGGCCTTCGTCCTGCTCGGTGTGCTGGCACTGGCCGGGGGAGCGACCGCTCTGACCGTGCGGCGCCGTCCGCGCGAGGACGTCGCGGCGGGTTCGTGACCCGGGGCCCGGGTCGCGACACGCCCGGGTTTGCGACACGCCCGGGCTGCACGTAGACTAGTTCAGTTCCACATTCCGAGTGCCGCCGCGTGCGTGCGCTCCGGATCACTGCCAGGGCTGTGCATAGGCAGCGCGCAAGCGCGAGACCTAGGCCGCGGGCAGCAGAACAACACACCGACCCCCTCTGCTCCCTCCGGAGCCGTGCGTCCGCGCGCGGGGAGGACGGGCCGGATGCGCAGGCGTCCGGTTTGACAGCAGAACAGCGGTGCAGCATCGCCCGAAAGGGCGCCGAAGTGCCCGGCGCGCAAGCGCCATGGTGCGTCCAATGCCCGTGTTCCGAATGAACACAGCGGTAAGACGCGAGAAAGAGAGTGAGCAGACAATGGCGGGACAGAAGATCCGCATTCGCCTGAAGTCGTACGATCACGCCGGACTGGATTCGTCCGCGCGCAAGATCGTCGACACCGTGACCCGCGCCGGCGCCACCGTCGTCGGCCCCGTGCCGCTGCCGACCGAGAAGAACGTCGTCGTCGTCATCCGGTCGCCCCACAAGTACAAGGACAGCCGCGAGCACTTCGAGATGCGCACCCACAAGCGCCTCATCGACATCATCGACCCGACGCCCAAGGCCGTCGACTCGCTCATGCGTCTCGACCTGCCCGCCGACGTCAACATCGAGATCAAGCTCTGAGGTCCGACATGGCTGATATCAACTCCAAGGTTTCGAAGGGCCTGCTGGGCACCAAGCTCGGCATGACCCAGGTCTGGGACGAGAACGGCAAGCTCGTTCCCGTCACCGTCATCGAGGTCGCTCCGAACGTCGTCACCCAGGTGCGCACGCCGGAGAAGGACGGCTACAACGCCGTCCAGATCGCGTACGGGCAGATCGACCCCCGCAAGGTGAACAAGCCGCTCACCGCCCACTTCGAGGCGGCCGGCGTCACCCCTCGCCGCCACCTCACCGAGGTCCGCACCGCGGATGCTGCTGACTACTCACTCGGTCAGGAGCTCACCGTGGACGGCCTCTTCGAGGCGGGCCAGCTGGTCGACGTCGTCGGCACCAGCAAGGGCAAGGGCACCGCGGGTGTCATGAAGCGCCACAACTTCAAGGGCGTCTCCGCCTCGCACGGTGCGCACCGCAACCACCGCAAGCCCGGTTCGATCGGCGCATCGTCGACCCCGAGCCGCGTGTTCAAGGGCATGCGCATGGCCGGCCGTATGGGTGGCGAGCGCGTGACCGTCCTCAACCTCAAGGTGCACGCCGTCGACGCCGAGAAGGGTCTGCTGCTCGTCAAGGGCGCCGTCCCCGGCGCGCGCGGCCGCATCGTCTACGTCCGCAACGCAGTGAAGGGTGCCTGATCTCCATGGCTGACTCGACTCTCGCGCTCGACGTCGTGAAGGCAGACGGCGGAAAGGCCGGCTCCGTGGAGCTGCCCGCCGCTCTGTTCGACGTCAAGACGAACATTCCGCTCATCCACCAGGTCGTCGTCGCGCAGCGCGCGGCGGCTCGCCAGGGCACGCACTCGACCAAGCGTCGCGGCGAGGTCTCCGGCGCCGGCCGCAAGCCCTTCAAGCAGAAGGGCACGGGTAACGCCCGTCAGGGCTCGATCCGCGCGCCGCACATGACCGGCGGTGGCATCGTGCACGGCCCGAAGCCCCGCGACTACGGCCAGCGCACCCCCAAGAAGATGATCGCCGCCGCGCTCCTGGGCGCGCTGAGCGACCGCGCACGCGGCGACCGTCTCCACGTCGTGGACTCGTTCGGCATCGAGGGCGCGCCCTCCACCAAGGCGGCGGCCGCCGTGCTGTCGGCTCTCGCCCCGACGAAGAAGAACGTCCTCGTCGTGATCGAGCGCGGTGACGAACTGACCGTCAAGAGCGTGCGCAACCTCGCGTACGTGCACGTGCTCACGTTCGACCAGCTCAACGCCTACGACGTGCTCGTCTCCGACGACATCGTCTTCACCAAGGCCGCCTACGACGCGTTCGTCGCGTCCAAGGCCGGCGCAACCCAGGAGGTGTCGGCATGACCACCGTCAACAAGGATCCGCGCGACGTCATCCTCAAGCCGGTCGTCTCGGAGAAGAGCTACGGGCTCATCGACGAGGGCAAGTACACGTTCTACGTGGACAGCCGCGCGACCAAGACCGAGATCAAGCTCGCCATCGAGAAGATCTTCGGCGTCAAGGTGGCCGCGGTCAACACGCTCAACCGTGTCGGCAAGGCCCGCCGCACCCGCTTCGGGATGGGAAAGCGCAAGGACACCAAGCGCGCGATCGTCACCCTGAAGTCGGGCACCATCGACATCTTCACGGCAGTCGGCTGACGGTCGGGACAGAAGGACTCCAACTATGGCTATTCGCAAGTACAAGCCCACGACCCCCGGTCGCCGCGGCTCGTCGGTGGCCGACTTCGCCGAGATCACCCGATCGACGCCTGAGAAGTCGCTGCTGCGCCCGCTGTCCAAGACCGGTGGCCGCAACAACCAGGGCCGCATCACGACGCGTCACATCGGTGGCGGTCACAAGCGCCAGTACCGTCTGATCGACTTCCGTCGCAATGACAAGGACGGCGTCGACGCCAAGGTCGCGCACATCGAGTACGACCCCAACCGCACCGCGCGCATCGCGCTCCTGCACTACGTGGACGGCGAGAAGCGCTACATCCTCGCGCCGAACAAGCTGAAGCAGGGCGATGTCGTGGAGTCGGGTGCCGGCGCCGACATCAAGCCCGGCAACAACCTGCCGCTGCGCAACATCCCCACCGGTACGGTCGTGCACGCGATCGAGCTCCGCCCCGGCGGCGGTGCGAAGATGGCCCGTTCGGCCGGCGCCTCGGTGCGTCTGGTCGCCAAGGACGGCCCGTACGCGCAGCTGCGTCTCCCCTCGGGCGAGATCCGCAACGTCGATGCGCGCTGCCGCGCGACCATCGGCGAGGTCGGCAACGCCGAGCAGTCGAACATCAACTGGGGCAAGGCCGGCCGCAAGCGGTGGAAGGGCGTGCGCCCGACCGTCCGCGGTGTCGCCATGAACCCGGTCGACCACCCGCACGGTGGTGGTGAGGGTAAGACCTCCGGTGGACGTCACCCGGTGACGCCGTGGGGTCAGCCTGAGGGCCGCACCCGCCACGCCAACAAGGAAAGCGACAAGCTGATCGTCCGCCGTCGCACGGCCGGCAAGAAGCGCAAGTAGGTAGGAACAGAAGATGCCACGCAGTCTTAAGAAGGGCCCCTTCGTCGACGAGCACCTGCTTCGCAAGGTCGTGTCGCAGAACGAAGCGGGATCCAAGAACGTCATCAAGACCTGGTCGCGACGCTCGATGATCATCCCGGCGATGCTGGGTCACACGATCGCCGTGCACGACGGTCGCAAGCACATCCCTGTGTTCGTGACCGAGACCATGGTCGGCCACAAGCTGGGCGAGTTCGCGCCCACCCGCACCTTCCGCGGCCACGTGAAGGACGACAAGAAGGGCCGCCGCCGCTGACGCGGAGGCGAAGAGGAGAGAGAAATGGTGGAGTCCATCGCACGCGTGCGACACATCCGCGTGACCCCTCAGAAGGCTCGTCGTGTCGTCGCGCTCATCAAGGGCAAGCAGGCTCAGGAGGCCCTGGCCATCCTGAAGTTCGCGCCGCAGGGCGCCAGCGAGCCCATCTACAAGCTCGTCGCCTCGGCGATGGCGAACGCTCGCGTCACGGCCGACAAGGAGAACGAATTCCTGGATGACGCCGACCTGTACGTGTCCAACGCGTACGTCGACGAGGGCACGACGCTGAAGCGTTTCCAGCCCCGCGCACAGGGCCGCGCGTTCCAGATCAAGAAGCGCACGAGCCACATCACGGTCGTGCTCTCGACGCCGGAGACCGCTGACGCTCCGACGAGCTCGGCGACCGGCACGAAGAAGAAGGCGAGCAAGTAATGGGCCAGAAAGTAAACCCGTACGGCTTCCGCCTCGGCATCACCACTGACCACGTGTCGCGGTGGTTCTCCGACTCGACGAAGCCCGGACAGCGCTACGCCGACTACGTGGCCGAGGACATCAAGATCCGCAACCTGCTGAAGAAGCAGCTCGACCGCGCCGGCGTCTCGAACATCGAGATCGAGCGCACCCGTGACCGCGTCCGCGTCGACATCCACACCGCCCGCCCGGGCATCGTGATCGGTCGCCGCGGTGCCGAGGCCGAGCGCATCCGCTCCGACCTCGAGAAGCTCACCGGCAAGCAGATCCAGCTCAACATCCTCGAGGTCAAGAACCCCGAGGCCGACGCCCAGCTCGTGGCACAGGGCATCGCCGAGCAGCTCTCCGCCCGCGTGGCCTTCCGTCGCGCGATGCGCAAGGGTCTGCAGGGTGCTCAGCGCGCCGGCGCCAAGGGCGTCCGCGTCCAGGTCTCCGGCCGCCTCGGCGGCGCCGAGATGAGCCGGTCGGAGTTCTACCGCGAAGGTCGTGTGCCGCTGCACACCCTCCGCGCGAACATCGACTACGGCTTCTACGAGGCCAAGACCACCTTCGGCCGCATCGGCGTGAAGGTCTGGATCTACAAGGGTGATCTCACCAACAAGGAGCTCGCACGCGAGCAGGCCAACGCGCCCAAGTCCCGCGGTCGCGACGACCGTGGCGACCGCGGCGACCGTCGCCCGCCGCGCGGCCCCCGTAACGAGGCCCCCGTGGCAGAAGGAGCGTCGGCGTAATGCTCATCCCCCGCAAGGTCAAGTACCGCAAGCAGCACCACCCGGGTCGCTCCGGGCAGGCCACCGGCGGCACGAAGGTCTCCTTCGGCGAGTTCGGCATCCAGGCCCTGACGCCCGCGTACGTGACGAACCGTCAGATCGAGTCCGCTCGTATCGCGATGACCCGTCACATCAAGCGTGGCGGCAAGGTGTGGATCAACATCTACCCCGACCGACCGCTCACCAAGAAGCCGGCCGAAACCCGCATGGGTTCCGGTAAGGGTTCGCCCGAGTGGTGGGTCGCCAATGTCAAGCCGGGCCGCGTCCTGTTCGAGGTCGCGGGCGTCAGCGAGGAACTCGCTCGTGAGGCGCTGACCCGTGCCATCCACAAGCTGCCCCTGAAGGCACGCATCATCAAGCGCGAGGAGGGCGACGCGTAATGGCGATCGGCACCAAGACGCTCGCACCCAGCGAGCTCGACACGTTCGAAGACTCCCGCCTGGTCGAGGAGCTCCGCAAGGCCAAGGAAGAGCTGTTCAACCTGCGCTTCCAGTCGGCCACCGGCCAGCTCGAGAGCCACGGCCGCATCCGCGCCGTCAAGCGCGACATCGCGCGCCTGTACACCGTGATCCGCGAGCGCGAGCTCGGGATCAGGGCCACGCCGGCGCCGGTCGAGGCCGCCCCCAAGGCGAAGAAGTCCACGAAGGCCAAGAAGGCGGCCCCCGCCGACGAGGCCGTGAAGGAAGAGGCTGAGTGATGGCCACCACCAAGAAGACCGCCGAGGTCGCCGACCAGGCCACCGGGCACGAGAGCGCCGCGCACGATGTGCGCGACGTCGACGCCCGCGGATACCGCAAGGCGCGCCGCGGCTACGTCGTGAGCGACAAGATGGACAAGACGATCGTCGTCGAGGTCGAGGACCGCGTGAAGCACCCTCTCTACGGCAAGGTCATCCGTCGCACCTCCAAGGTGAAGGCGCACGACGAGGCGAACGCGGCCGGCATCGGCGACCTCGTCCTCATCAACGAGACCCGTCCGCTCAGCGCCACCAAGCGCTGGCGCCTGGTCGAGATTCTCGAAAAGGCCAAGTGATCGCATGATTCAGAACGAATCCCGACTGAAGGTCGCCGACAACACCGGCGCGAAGGAGCTGCTCACCATCCGTGTGCTCGGCGGCTCCAACCGCCGTTACGCGGGCCTGGGCGACGTCATCGTCGCGACAGTCAAGGACGCCATCCCCGGCGGAAACGTCAAGAAGGGCGACGTCGTGAAAGCGGTCGTCGTGCGCGTCGTCAAGCAGACCCGTCGTCCCGACGGTTCCTACATCAAGTTCGACGAGAACGCCGCCGTGATCCTGAAGAGCGACGGGGAGCCCCGCGGCACCCGCATCTTCGGTCCCGTCGGTCGTGAGCTTCGCGACAAGAAGTTCATGAAGATCGTCTCGCTCGCCCCGGAGGTCATTTGATCATGGCGAAGATCAAGAAGGGCGACCTGGTTCAGGTCATCTCGGGCGCCAAGCCCGAGCGCGGCGGAGATCGCGGTAAGCAGGGCAAGGTCCTCGAGGTCCTCGTCGAGCAGAACCGCGTGATCGTCGAAGGCGTGAACTACGTCACCAAGCACAACCGCGTGGGCCAGTCCCAGCGCGGCACCAAGACGGGCGGCATCGAGACCTTCGAAGCCCCCATCCACATCTCCAACGTCGCCCTCGTCGACCCCGAGACCAAGAAGCCGACCCGTGTCGGCCACCGGGTCGAGGAGCAGGTCAAGGATGGCGTCAAGCGCACGGTCCGCGTGCGCTACGCGAAGAAGTCAGGCAAGGACCTCTGAATATGAGCACCGCGACTGCCGCGGCGGCTGGCAAGATCCAGCCCCGCCTGAAGCAGAAGTACCGGAACGAGATCCAGCAGAAGCTGCAGGAGGAGTTCGGGTACACCAACGTCATGCAGATCCCCGGCCTGGTCAAGGTCGTGGTGAACACCGGCGTCGGCGAGGCCGCTCGTGACAGCAAGGTGATCGACGGCGCGATCGACGATCTCGTCAAGATCACCGGCCAGAAGCCGATCGTGACGAAGGCCCGCAAGTCCATCGCGCAGTTCAAGCTGCGCGAGGGTCAGGCCATCGGCGCGCACGTCACCCTCCGGGGCGACCGTGCGTGGGAGTTCATCGACCGCCTGGTGAACCTGGCGCTGCCGCGCATCCGCGACTTCCGCGGCCTGTCCGGCGACCAGTTCGACGGCAACGGCAACTACACGTTCGGTCTCCAGGAGCAGGCAGTGTTCCACGAGATCGACCAGGACCGCATCGACCGGGTCCGTGGTTTCGACATCACGATCGTCACGACCGCCAAGACCGATGAGGAAGGCCGTTCGCTGCTGCGTCAGCTGGGCTTCCCCTTCCGTTCCGAAGACGCGCAGGCGTAATACCCCACCCATTCATAGAAGGTCGTCTGTCGTGTAACGGCAGCCGAAACCTCATGATCGAAAGAAGCATCACATGACGATGACAGACCCGGTCGCAGATATGCTGACCCGTCTGCGCAACGCGAACTCGGCGCACCACGACACCGTGTCGCTGCCGAGCTCGAAGCTCAAGACCCACATCGCCGAGATCCTCCAGCAGGAGGGGTACATCGCGGGCTGGTCCGTCGAGGACGCCCGCGTCGGCCAGACCCTGACGCTCCAGCTGAAGTACGGCCCGAACCGCGAGCGGTCGATCGCCGGCATCAAGCGCGTCTCCAAGCCCGGCCTGCGCGTGTACGCACGCTCCACCGAGATCCCCACGGTTCTCGGCGGCCTGGGCGTGGCCATCCTTTCCACCTCCTCCGGTCTGCTCACAGACCGTCAGGCCGAGCAGAAGGGCGTGGGCGGGGAAGTCCTCGCCTACGTGTGGTGATCTGACATGTCGCGAATCGGACGTCTTCCCATCGACATCCCCGCCGGTGTCACCGTCACGGTGACCGGTTCGGATGTCGCCGTCAAGGGCCCCAAGGGCGAGCTGTCGCTCACCGTGGCGCGCCCCATCGAGGTCAAGGTCGAGGAGAACCAGGTTCTCGTCACCCGCCCCGACGACGAGCGCGAGTCGCGGTCGCTCCACGGCCTGACCCGCACGCTCATCGCCAACAACATCATCGGAGTCACCCAGGGCTACACCAAGGGCCTCGAAGTGGTCGGCACGGGTTACCGTGTCGCCCAGCGAGGCAGCTCGGTGGAGTTCGCCCTCGGGTTCTCCCACCCCGTGCTCGTCGACCCGCCCGCCGGGATCACCTTCACGGTCGAGGGCAACAACCGCCTCACCGTGAGCGGCATCGACAAGCAGGCCGTCGGTGAGGCGGCCGCCAACATCCGCAAGATCCGCAAGCCCGAGCCCTACAAGGGCAAGGGTGTGCGTTACGCGGGCGAGGTCGTCCGCCGCAAGGCCGGAAAGGCTGGTAAGTAAGCATGGCTGTGCAGTCGAAGTCCGTCGCACGTGCGCGACGCCACGCACGCCTTCGCAAGAAGGTCGTCGGCACCGAGGTCCGTCCTCGTCTTGTCGTGACCCGCTCGGCGCGCCACGTGTTCGTCCAGCTCGTAGACGACAGCAAGGGTCACACCGTGGCCTCCGCATCCACCCTCGAAACGGACCTGCGTGCGTTCGACGGTGACAAGACCGCCAAGGCGCGCAAGGTCGGCGAACTCGTCGCCGAGCGTGCGAAGGCCGCCGGCGTCACCGACGTCGTGTTCGATCGCGGTGGCAACCGGTACGCCGGTCGCGTCGCCGCCATCGCCGAGGGCGCCCGCGAAGGAGGGCTGAACCTGTGAGTGACAACAAGGAGACCGAAGTGACCGACGCGTCCCAGGCCGCACCGGCCACGGCCGAGACGGCCGCGGCCGGCACCGCCGACGCCAACCGCGAGCCTCGTGAGGCTCGCCGCGGCGGCCGCGAGCGCAACCCCAACCGTGGTGACCGCGGATCGCGCGACCGCAACGAGAGCCAGTTCCTCGAGCGCGTCGTGACGATCAACCGCGTGTCCAAGGTCGTCAAGGGCGGTCGCCGGTTCAGCTTCACGGCCCTCGTGGTCGTGGGCGACGGAAATGGCGTCGTCGGTGTCGGATACGGCAAGGCCCGCGAGGTGCCCCTGGCGATCTCGAAGGGCGTCGAAGAGGCGAAGCGCAACTTCTTCCGTGTTCCCCGCGTCGGCAACACCATCCCGCACCCCGTGCAGGGTGAGGCGGCCGCCGGCGTCGTGCTGCTGCGTCCCGCAGCCGCCGGTACCGGTGTCATCGCCGGTGGTCCGGTGCGTGCGGTGCTCGAGTGCGCCGGCATCCACGACATCCTGTCGAAGTCGCTCGGCTCGTCGAACACGATCAACATCGTGCACGCGACCGTCGCGGCGCTCAAGCAGCTCGAAGAGCCCCGTGCCGTGGCCGCGCGCCGTGGCCTGGAGTACGACGCTGTCGTCCCCGGCATCATCATCCGCAACGAGGCCAAGGCCGCCGCTGCGCAGAAGGCAGGTGTCTGATGGCGAGCCGACTGAAGGTGACCCAGATCAAGTCCAAGGTGAGCGAGAAGCAGAACCAGCGTGACACGCTGCGCAGCCTCGGTCTCAAGCGGATCGGCGACGCTGTCGTCCGTCCCGACGACGCGCAGACGCGCGGCTACGTCAAGACCGTCGCTCACCTCGTGAAGGTTGAGGAGATCGACTGATGGCTGACAACGACAACGTCGAGGCCGACAAGCCCGCGAAGAAGGCGCCCGCGCGCAAGCCCGCGGCAGCCAAGGCGAGCAAGCCCGCCGCCGCCAAGAACGCCGCTCCCGCGACGCGTCCCGGCGTGCTCAAGGTGCACCACCTGCGTCCGGTCCCCGGCGCGCACACCGCCAAGACCCGCGTGGGTCGTGGTGAGGGCTCGAAGGGTAAGACCTCCGGCCGTGGCACCAAGGGCACGAAGGCCCGCTACTCGGTGAAGGTCGGCTTCGAGGGTGGGCAGATGCCGCTGCACATGCGCACCCCGAAGCTGCGCGGGTTCAAGAACCCGTTCCGCGTGGAGTACCAGGTCGTGAACCTGGACAAGCTGGCCGAGCTGTACCCGGCCGGCGGCGACGTCACCGTGGGTGACCTCGTCGCCAAGGGTGCCGTGCGCAAGAACGAGAAGGTCAAGGTGCTCGGCACCGGCGACATCTCGGTGAAGCTGAACGTGACGGTCGACAAGGTCTCGGGTTCGGCCGAGCAGAAGATCGTCGCGGCGGGCGGCTCGGTCAACTGACCACGCCCCAACCGCAGAAGGGCCGGGAGGCGTAAGCCCCCGGCCCTTCTGGGTTACGCTGGTCGTCTGTGCGCCTCGGCGCGCCGGAACCGTTCTGGAGGAATCCACTTGTTCAGCGCCATTGCGCGGGTCTTCCGCACGCCTGATCTGCGACGCAAGATCGGCTTCACCCTGGGTGTGATCGCCATCTATCGGTTCGGTGCGCACATTCCGACGCCTTTCGTCGATTTCCCCAACGTCCAGTCCTGTCTCGCGCAGTCCGGCGGCACCGAGGGTCTGCTCTCGCTGGTGAACCTCTTCTCCGGCGGCGCCCTGCTGCAGCTGTCGATCTTCGCGCTGGGCGTGATGCCCTACATCACCGCGACGATCATCGTGCAGCTGCTGCGCGTCGTCATCCCGCACTTCGAGACCCTCTACAAGGAGGGCCAGTCCGGCCAGGCCCGCCTCACGCAGTACACCCGCTACCTCACGATCGCCCTCGCGCTGCTGCAGTCCACGACGCTCGTCACCGTCGCCCGCAGCGGCCAGCTGTTCGGCGTCACCGGCATCCCCGAGTGCGAGAACGTCCTCACCAACGACGTGTGGTGGGCGCAGCTGCTCATGATCATCACCATGACCGCCGGCACCGGCCTCATCATGTGGATGGCCGAGCTCGTCACCGAGCGCGGCGTCGGCAACGGCATGTCGATCCTCATCTTCACCTCCATCGCCGCGACCTTCCCCGCCGCGATGTGGGCGATCGCGCAGGCCCGCGGCTTCGAGGTGTTCCTCCTCGTGCTCGCCGTCGGCATCCTCGTGGTCGCGCTCGTGGTGTTCGTCGAACAGTCCCAGCGACGCATCCCGGTGCAGTACGCCAAGCGGATGGTGGGGCGGCGCACGTACGGCGGTACCAACACCTACATCCCCATCAAGGTCAACATGGCCGGTGTCGTGCCGGTCATCTTCGCCTCGTCGCTGCTGTACATCCCCGCCCTCATCGCCCAGTTCAACCAGCCGCAGGCCGGCGAGGAAGTGCCCGGCTGGGTCGCCTGGATCTCGCAGTACTTCACCACGGGCGATTCGCCGCTGTACATGCTGGTGTACTTCCTGCTGATCATCGGCTTCACGTACTTCTACGTCGCGATCACCTTCAACCCGGTGGATGTCGCCGACAACATGAAGCGCTACGGCGGGTTCATCCCCGGCATCCGCGCCGGCCGTCCCACCGCCGAATACCTCGACTACGTCCTCACCCGAATCACGCTGCCCGGCTCGATCTACCTGGGCCTCATCGCCCTCCTGCCGCTCATCGCCCTCGCGACGGTCGGTGCCAACCAGAACTTCCCGTTCGGTGGCGCCTCGATCCTCATCATCGTCGGCGTGGGCCTGGAGACGGTGAAGCAGATCGACGCCCAGCTGCAGCAGCGTCACTACGAAGGGCTCCTCCGCTGATGGCTCGTCCCCTCCGCCTCCTCATCGTCGGCCCGCAGGGTTCGGGCAAGGGCACCCAGGGTGCCCGCATCGCCGAGGCCTTCGGCATCCCCGTCGTCTCCACCGGCGACGTCTTCCGCGCCAACGTGGCCGGTGGCACCGAGCTGGGCCTGCAGGTCCAGGAGATCATCGACGCCGGCCGCCTGGTGCCCGACGAGCTCACCGGCGCCGTCGTGCGCGACCGGCTGTCGAAGGAGGATGCCGCCGACGGGTTCCTCCTCGACGGGTACCCGCGGAACATCAGCCAGGTGCGCAACCTCGACGAGTTCCTCGAGGGACGCAACGAGAGCCTCGACGCCGTGCTGGCACTGGTCGTGCCGCGCGACGAGTCGATGCAGCGCCTCCGCAAGCGCGCGCAGGAGCAAGGCCGCGCGGATGACACCGAAGAGGCCATCGCGCAGCGCCTGGCGATCTACGAATCCGAGACCGCGCCGATCCTCGGCATCTACGGAACGCGCGGCATCGTCGACGAGATCGACGGCGTCGGTTCGCTGGACGACGTGACCGAGCGCATCTTCGCCGCGCTCGAGGTGCGCGGCTTCGCGCGCTCCGCCGCGGTCTGACGTGGCCTTCCGCTCCTCCGCCTACAAGTCCGCCGCGCAGCTGCGGTCGATGATCGAGCCCGGGCTCATCACCGCCGCCGCGCTGGATGCCGTGCGCGCGATGATCGCGCCGGGCGTCACGACGCTCGACCTCGACGCCGAAGCATCCCGCGTCATCCGCTCCCGCGGCGCGCGCTCGAACTTCCAGCTCGTGCGCGGCTACCGCCACACCATTTGCGCCTCGGTCAACGAGCAGGTCGTGCACGGGATCCCCTCCGACCGTGCACTGCAGCCCGGCGACCTCGTGTCGATCGATGCCGGCGCCGAGCTGCGCGGCTGGAACGGCGACTCCGCGATCAGCGTCGTCGTGCCCGGCGACGCGCCGGCCGAGCTCGTCGCCGCCCGCCGGCGGCTGTCGGACGTCACCGAAGGCTCGCTGTGGGCCGGCATCGCGCGGCTCGCGACGGCGTCGCACCTGGGCGAGGTGGGCGCCGCGATCCAGGAGTACATCGAGGCGAACAGCCCGGCGACGGGAACGTACGGCATCCTGCGCGACTACGTCGGGCACGGCATCGGCCGCAAGATGCACGAGTCCCCGAGCGTGTTCAACTACCGCACGGCCGATCCGGGTGCCCCCGTGCGTCCGGGCCTCGCCGTCGCGATCGAGCCGATGGTCGTCGCGGGCGACCAGGAGACCTTCGTCGAGGACGACGGCTGGACGGTCTCCACCATCGACCGTTCAGACGGCTCACACTGGGAACATAGCGTCGCGGTGCACGATGGAGGCATCTGGGTACTCACGGCCCCCGACGGAGGCGCGGACAAGCTCGCGCCCTTCGGTGTGGTCCCGACGGAGATCGGATAGATCGTGGCGCAGCGCAAGGTCAACTGGTTCGCAATCGGCATCAGCATCGCCGTGGTGGTGGTGCTCATCGGCATCGGTGTCGCGGTGTGGTGGGGCAACGCCCTGGCCAACTCCGCCGGTGAGGCACCGGACAGCCCGGCGGTGGATGCATCCACCGGCGCCATCGCAGTGGGCGACGGTCCCGACACCGTCGACACGTACGTCGACTTCATGTGCCCCGCGTGCGCGTCGTTCGAGCAGGCGTACGGTCCTGCCCTCGCCGATCTCGCCGCCGACGGCACGATCACCCTCAACATCCACCCCGTCTCGATCCTCGACCGCGCCTCCGGCGGCACCGAGTACTCCACGCGGGCGGCGAACGCGGCCTACTGCGTCGCGGAGGACGACGCCGACAACGTGCTCCCCTTCGTGCAGGCGATGTACGCCAACCAGCCCAGCGAAGGCGGGACCGGCCTGACCGATGACGAGATCGTCGCGATCGCGCAGGGGGTCGGAGCATCCGACGACGTCGCCGAGTGCGTCAGCGACGGCACCTACAAGCGCTTCGTCGCCGCGATGACCCGCGAGACGCCGCTGCAGGAGGGCGCCTCCGGCGTCGCCACCCCGACGATCGTGGTCAACGGCGAGGTGCTCGCCAACCAGACCGACCTGACCGGCGACCCTCAGCGCGACATCGTCTCCCGCTTCAACTGATCGCCGAGACACCACTTTCCGGCTGAAGCACCAGGCGTCGCCTGGCGTCTCAGCCGGGAAGGGGTGTTTCAGCGCGAGCGGGGGTGGTGGCGCAGGGTCGCCAGCAGCGCGTGCTGCGGCGGGCGGACCGCCGGCACCCCAGCGATCCGCAGCTTGGCGTCCAACGGGGCCGCCTGCATGGCGTCGGCGTACTCCCACCGGGCGAAGCCCCCTTCGTGTCGCCGGAGCCGGTCCTCCCGGGCCTTCTCCTTGCGCAGGACGCGGGGATCCGCCGCATCCGGCCCCGACAGGTACTTCCCGAACCCGTCGGATTCGCCGATGACCCGCTGGTCGGGGAAGTAGAAGTCGCTGCGGTCCTCCACCCCTTCGTAGTGGTAGGTCTGCTGCAGGATCGGCTCCGGGAAGCCGCACCATTCGATGACGGCGCGGCTCACCGATTCGCCCACCGATTCCGCCCGGTCGTCGATCCGCGCGAAGGTCCACTCCAGCTGCGCACGACCGCGGCGGTTCGACTGCACCTCGGCGACCAGCCGCAGGTCGTCGGCGGTGCAGGGGTCGGCCGGATGGCGCGCGGCGGCATCGCCGACGGCGAGGGCGAACGCCGGCGGCAGGACCCGCAACAGATCCACAGCGGTGTCGGCGACCGATGTGACGATGAGGTCGCCCACCGTCATTGCGCGGCCATCGTCGCTCGCATGGATGCACACGTCGCCGTGCCGACGACCGCGGGCGCGGCCGATGTCGAAGACGTGGATGTCGCGGGGCTCGCCGAACACGGGCAGCCCGAGCAGCGCCGCGGCGGACTCGAGGCAGAAGACGGCGTCGGGATGGATGAGGCCGTAGGCGTGCACGCGGGCGAGATAGCGGTCCCACGGCGGCAGGGCGCTCCACTCGTCGGCACGCGCGTAGACGCCGGGCCGCACCCGCACGTGCGCGTTCGAGGCCCGCAGGCGGGTGCCCGTGAGGGACTCGTCGCGGACAGCGGAGAGGACGACCGGCGAGGGCCGCAGGACGCGGAGGGCGTGCGGATCGAGGAGCGACATGGCGCCATCCTCGTCCGCGGTGGACGAGCGGCCGGCCGCACGCACGATCTGTGGATCGATCGTCGGGTCCGCGGGCGGGGGAGGAGCGGCGCATCCGCTCGAAACACCACACTTCGGCTGAGACACCCGGCGACGCCGCGTGTTTCGGACGAGAAGTGGTGTCTCGGCGAAAAGCGGGCGGCGAGGGGAGCGGCGTGGGAGGGGCGGGGGCGGCGGTTTGCCGGGGGGCGCAATACCACGTATGATTGATCTTTGGTGCGTTGCGCCTTCATTGGCGTGTCACAGTACCGAATCCCCATCCACCGCAGACCGACCGGTCTGCAATGAGCGATAGCGAGTATATGGCGAAGAAAGACGGTGTCATCGAGATCGAAGGTGTCATCTCCGAGGCGCTGCCCAACGCGATGTTCCGCGTCGAGCTCAGCAACGGACACAAGGTGCTCGCCACGATCTCCGGCAAGATGCGGCAGAACTACATCCGCATCATCCCCGAGGACCGTGTCGTCGTGGAGCTCAGCCCCTACGACCTCACGCGGGGCCGGATCGTCTACCGCTACCGCTAGACCGGTCGAGAAGTAACGGCCGCGCTTCGACGAAAGCGGAGCGCGGTACGAAGACAGCGAACAGGAACATCATGAAGGTCAACCCCTCCGTCAAGCCCATCTGCGATCACTGCAAGGTCATCCGCCGTCACGGCCGGGTGATGGTGATCTGCAAGAGCAACCCGCGCCACAAGCAGCGCCAGGGCTGACACCCACCGACTCACAACTCAATACACACAACGGCAGGATCAGAACCCGCAAGGGGGACACCTCGGGGCGGAGGCCCGGGCACCGATCCTGCTCCACACCTCCACAACACTCCTAGGAGAGTCGCATGGCACGTCTCGCCGGCGTCGACATCCCGCGCGATAAGCGCGTGGTCATCGCCCTGACCTACATCTACGGCGTTGGCCGTACCCGCTCGACCGAGATCCTCGCAGCCACCGGCATCAGCCCGGATGTGCGCGTCAAGGACCTGTCCGACGACCAGCTGGTCGCTCTGCGCGACCACATCGAAGGCACCTACAAGGTGGAGGGTGACCTTCGCCGCGAGGTGGCCGCCGACATCCGCCGCAAGGTCGAGATCGGTTCCTACGAGGGAATCCGCCACCGCCGCGGCCTTCCCGTGCGCGGACAGCGCACCAAGACCAACGCGCGTACCCGCAAGGGCCCCAAGCGCACGGTCGCCGGCAAGAAGAAGGCGCGCTAGGCCTCCGCCGGCGCCCCAGGATTTAGGGAGAACGCACACCATGGCACAGGCCAAGAGCGCCGCGCGCAAGCCGCGTCGCAAGGAGAAGAAGAACATCGCGCTGGGTCACGCCCACATCAAGTCGACGTTCAACAACACCATCGTCTCGATCACCGACCCCTCCGGCGCGGTCATCAGCTGGGCATCGTCGGGCGGCGTGGGCTTCAAGGGCTCGCGCAAGTCGACCCCGTACGCCGCCGGCATGGCGGCCGAGTCCGCCGCCCGTCAGGCGCAGGAGCACGGCGTCAAGAAGGTCGACGTCTTCGTCAAGGGCCCGGGTTCGGGCCGCGAGACCGCGATCCGCTCGCTGACGGCCGCCGGCCTCGAGGTCGGCTCGATCCAGGACGTCACCCCCCAGGCGCACAACGGCTGCCGTCCCCCCAAGCGCCGCCGCGTCTGACCCCTCGTCGCATGGATGCTGCGGCCCCGCTGAACGCGGCGGCCGCAGCATCCCTGAGTACAACTCAACACCTCACCCACCGCACGTGTCATATAGCGGGCACGTGATCGAAAGGAACCCATAGTGCTCATCGCACAGCGTCCCACTCTGACCGAGGAGAAGATCGGGGAGTTCCGCAGCCGCTTCGTCATCGAGCCGCTCGAGCCCGGCTTCGGTTACACGATCGGCAACGCGCTGCGTCGCAGCCTCCTGTCGTCGATCCCCGGCGCCGCCGTCACCAGCATCCGCATCGACGGCGTGCTGCACGAGTTCAGCACCATCCCGGGCGTGAAGGAGGATGTCACCGAGATCATCCTCAACATCAAGCAGCTCGTCGTCTCCAGCGAGCGCGACGAGCCCATCACCGCGTACCTGCGCAAGACCGGCGCCGGTGAGGTCACCGCCGCCGACATCTCCGCGCCGGCCGGTGTCGAGGTGCACAACCCCGAGCTGGTCATCGCGACCCTCAACGACACCGCCAAGTTCGAGCTCGAGCTGACGATCGAGCGTGGCCGCGGCTACGTCTCGGCGACGCAGAACCGCAACGAGTACGCCGAGGCGGGCCAGATCCCGATCGACTCGATCTACTCGCCCGTGCTGAAGGTCAGCTACCGCGTGGACGCCACGCGTGCCGGTGAGCGCACCGACTTCGACAAGCTCGTGCTGGACGTCGAGAGCAAGCCCTCGATGGCCCCGCGTGACGCCGTCGCGTCGGCCGGTCGCACCCTGACCGAGCTGTTCGGTCTGGCGCGCGAGCTCAACGTCGAGGCCGAGGGCATCGAGATCGGCCCGCCGCCGGTCGAGACGGTCCTCTCCAACGAGCTCGCGATGCCGATCGAGGACCTCGATCTGTCCGTCCGCTCGTACAACTGCCTCAAGCGCGAGGGCATCAACACCGTGTCGGAGCTCGTCGCCCTGTCGGAGACGCAGCTGATGAACATCCGCAACTTCGGTCAGAAGTCCGTCGACGAGGTGCGTGACAAGCTCACCTCGCTCGGTCTGTCGCTGAAGGACTCGGTGCCCGGATTCGACGGCGCCCAGTTCTACGGCGGCTACGACGACGAGACCGTCTGACCTGCGGCCCCCCGACACGAGACCTTCCAGGAGTAACTGAGACATGCCCAAGCCCACGAAGGGTCCCCGCCTCGGCGGCGGCCCCGCCCACGAGCGTCTGCTGCTTGCCAACCTCGCCGCGGCACTGTTCACCCACCGCTCGATCAAGACGACCGAGACCAAGGCCAAGCGCCTGCGTCCCCTCGCCGAGCGCCTCATCACCTTCGCCAAGCGCGGCGACCTGCACGCGCGCCGCCGGGTCCTGAGCGTCATCGGCGACAAGGAGGTCGTGCACGTCCTCTTCACCGAGATCGCGCCGCTGGTCGCCGACCGCCCGGGTGGCTACACCCGCATCACCAAGGTGGGCAACCGCAAGGGTGACAACGCTCCGATGGCCGTCATCGAGCTCGTCCTCGAGCCGGTGACCCCCAAGGTGAAGTCGACCAAGACGTCGTCCGCGCCCGCCGCTGCCGCTCCGGCCGCCGCCGCTGAGCCGGCCGCCGAGGAGCCCACCGCGGAGGAGCCGGCCGCCGACGAGGCAGCCGCCGACGCGGGAGCCGAGTCGCCCGCTGAGGGCGAGGCTGCTGAGGCCGCCGCCGAGGATGCCGCGAAGTAACCGCTCGTCTGCACTCGATCGAGACCCCCGTCCCTGTGGACGGGGGTCTCGTCGTAGGGTGGGTCGGTGATCGATACACCCCTGTCCGCGCGCGTGCCCGCGCCCGCGCAGCTCGCCGCCCCGCAGCATCCGCAGGTGCCGGCGTGGCGCGGGGCGACCTCTGACGACATCGACGCGGTGCACGCCCTCTTCGCCGCCGCGGGCCGCGTGGATCACCCCACCTACACGGTGCCGCGCGAGGAGATCGCCGACCACTTCGCACTCCCGCACATCGATCCCGCCCGCGACACCATCCTGGGCTTCGGTGGTGACGGTGAGCTGCTGGCGGCCTCCAGCGCGATCCTGCATCCCTCCCGCGACACCGCCGCCAAGGTGATCCTGGAGGGGGCGGTGCATCCGGCGCACCGCCGCCGCGGCATCGGCACGGCGGCCCTCGCGTGGACGTACGACCGCGCGCTGCAGCACCTCGCCTCCATCGACGTGCCCATCCCCGGGGAGGTGGCGATGTACGCCGAGGAGCGCACGACGGATGCGGCGGCCATCGCCGAGCGGATCGGCCTGTCCACGGAGCGGTGGTTCACAACGATGGTCCGCGACCTGGCCGAGCCCGTCCTCGAGCGCGCGGCGCCGGAGGGGACGCGCCTGGTCCCCTACGCGCCGGAGCGGGCGATGGACGTGCTCGCCGCCCGCAACGACGCCTTCCGCGACCACTGGGGGAGCCTGCCCTCGGTGGAGGCGCCGTGGCGCGCGTTCGTGGACGGCCCGTATCTGCGCCCCGACCTGTCGACGCTGCTCCTGGAGGGCGACCGCGTCGTCGCGCTGTGCCTCGCGTCGGTCAACGAGGAGGATTGGGAGGCCCTGGGGGCGCCGAACACGTACATCGACCTCATCGGCGTGGTCCGGGACCGCCGCGCCCGCGGGTACGCCCCGACCGTGATCTCCCGCACCCTCGCCGCCGCGCGCGATGCGGGGCTGCGCAAGGCCGTGCTGGATGTCGACACCGCGAGCCCCACCGGCGCGCACGGCCTGTACGAGCGGCTGGGCTTCGCCGCCACCGACCGCTCACGCGTGCTGACGCGTCACTTCTGAGCAGAGGCGGCGCGGCGCGCCTCGGCCGCATCCACCGCCCCCGCGACCGTCTCGGCGAACACCCGCCCGCCGGCATCGCCGGGGTGGATGCCGTCGCCGGCGAGCAGGTCGGGATGCGGCGCGACGGCGCCCGACCAGTCGGCCAGCCCGACGCCGGTGACCCGGGCGAACGTCGTGAGCTCCTCGTTGACGCCGGGCACCCAGTCGCGCGGAGCGTGTGCGGTCACGAGGATGAGGATCCGCTCGGGCCCCAGGATCTCGCGCAGGCGGTGGAGCGTGGATCGCTCGATCGGCCCGTTCGTCCCCAGCGCGACGACGACGTAGCGGCGCAGCTGGCCGGTGGACTCCAGCTGCTCGAGGATCCCCGGCGCGGCGTACATCGACCGCGACACCGACGCGTCCACGTGGATGCCCGGGAACCGCTCCATGAGGGCGGGAGCCGAGGCGAGCATCACGGAGTCGCCGACCGCCGTGATCTCCGCGCCCTGCACGGGCGTGGGGGAAGGGGCCGGTGCCGGGGGCTGCTCCGGCTCGGGTGTCGCGGCAGGCGCGGCCTCCTGGGCGCGGAGCGCGTCGATGCCGGCCTGCACGGCGCTCTGCGCGGTCGTGGCGGCCGGCGCACCGGCGATCGCGGCGGTGGTCCCGCCCAGCACGAGCACCGCGCACGTCACGGCGGCCAGGGCGCCCAGGCGCCGCACCGGCCCGCCGGTGAGGGATGTCCCGAGCCGGCGCACCGCGCCGCGGAACCCGAGCCGGCGCACGGGCGTCTCCACGAGGCGGTACGACGCCTCGGAGAGAGCAGCGGTGAGGATCAGCGCCGCGAAGCCCGCCTCCACCGGCACGCCCGCCCCCGGCGCGGCCCCGGAGGCGAGGAGGACCACGAGGGGCCAGTGCCACAGGTACAGCCCGTAGGAGCGGTCGCCGATCCAGCGAAGGGGCGCCGCGTCGATGCCGCGTCCGAACTTCGAGCCCGGCCACACCCCGGCGGCGATCGCGACGGCGGTCAGCACGGATGCTGCTCCCAGCGCGCCGGGGAAGGTGGCCGCCGAGTCGGTGGCCGGCACAGTGGCCACCCATACGATGCCCGCGAGGGCGCCGCTGCCGGCCGCGGCGGCTCCGACCCGCCACGGCTGCCGCTGCATCCACGCGGGTGGATCGTGCAGGACGCGCTGCATCGCGAAGGCGAGGGCGACGCCGATGAGGATCCCGAACGCGTGCGAGTCGGTGCCGAAGTAGGCTCGCGTGACGGCGCCGTCCACGGTGACGAGGTGCGCCATCCACCACGCGGACGCGGCGGCGGCCACCAGCGCGAGCCCCACCCTGGCCGAGCGCCACGGCAGCAGCAGCACGAGCGGCAGCAGCAGCGGCCACACGACGTAGAACTGCTCCTCCACCGCGAGCGACCACAGGTTGCGCAGCAGCTCGGGAGCGGAGGACGCGAAGTAGCTCGAGCCCTCGGCGAGGGAGATCCAGTTGTAGCCGAAAGTCGCCGCCCCCAGCACCTGCGCGCCGACGCGGGCGAGCACGTCGCCCCCGACCAGCCACGCGGCGCTCGCGCACACCGTCACGACCAGCGCCAGCGCCGGCAGGAGCCTGCGGGCGCGCCGCGTCCAGAACGCGCCCAGGGCGATCCGCCCCGTGCGCTCCCGCTCGCCCAGCAGCAGCGTCGTGATGAGGAAGCCACTGATCACGAAGAACACGTCGACGCCCACGAAACCACCCGCGAAGACCCATCCGGGGAACAGGTGGTAGACGATCACGAGGGCGACCGCGACGGCGCGGAGCCCGTCGAGCCCGGCGAAACGCGCGGGGCGGGGCGGAGCAGGAGGGGTCATAGAGGCGTGCGGGTCACAGTCGCGGCCGGGGGACATGCCAGTCTAGACGAGGCGCCCGAGGCGTCCGATTAGGCTGAACGGGTGCGCATCCGTCTCGACATCGCCTATGACGGCATGCACTTCCGGGGCTGGGCGGCCCAGCCGGGGCTGCGCACCGTGCAGGGCACACTCGAAGACGCGCTGGCCCGCATCCTCGGCACCGCGCCCCGCCTCGTGGTCGCCGGTCGCACGGATGCCGGAGTGCACGCGACGGGACAGGTGGCCCACATCGATCTCGACGAGCAGCAGCGCCTGCGCCTGCCGCGCGGGCGGCGGGACGGCGATCCGGTGGCCGCGCTGGCCGGTCGCCTCCGCGGCGTCCTGGGCGCATATCCCGATGTCACGGTGCGCCGCTCGACGCCTGCCCCCGAGGGGTTCGACGCGCGCTTCTCGGCGGTGTGGCGGCGGTACCGCTACCGCCTGGCCGACGGCGCGAGCGACTACGACCCGCTCGAACGTCACCGCACGACCACGGTGCGCAGCGTCCTGGACGAGGCGGCGATGGATGCTGCGGCCCGCTCGCTCATCGGCCTGCACGACTTCGCCGCCTACTGCAAGCCGCGCGAAAAGGCGACGACGATCCGCACGCTGCTGGATTTCCGGTGGGAGCGCGATGCCGCGGGCGTGCTCGTGGCGGAGGTGAAGGCCGACGCGTTCTGCCACAGCATGGTGCGCGCCCTCGTGGGCGCGTGCGCCGCCGTGGGCGAGGGGCGCCTCGCCGTGGGCGAGGTGGCCGCCATCCGGGATGCGGGGGAGCGCACGGCGCAGACGAAGGTCCTGGCCGCCCGCGGGCTCACCCTCGTCGAGGTGGGGTACCCCGCCGCCGAGCTGCTGGCCGCGCGGGCGGAGCAGACCCGCAACCGCCGCGACGCGGAGTGAGCGTCCTCCGGGAACGCTGAAGGATCGGTGTCAACCGCACCCGGGACGGCGCCGCGTATGCGAGGGTGGAGTCGTCATGAGGGTCATCTCGTACAACCTGCGCAAACACCGAGCCGCCGGAGAACTGGTCGATCTGGTCGAGGGGCACAGTGCCGACGTCCTGTGCCTGCAGGAATGCGACACCACCGACATGCCCGAGGAGATCGGCGGGCTGCGCCTGGCGGATTCGACGCAGCGCAACCGTCTGGGACTCGCCGTCTACTACCGGGCCAACACCTTCCGCCCCGTGGAGGTGCGCGCCCTGGCGCTGAAGAAGTCGCTGCACGACTACGTGCTCAAGCCCGCAGAGGAGCGCCTCCTCGGCGTGCGCCTGCACGACATCGACCACGGCCGTGACATCGTCGTCGCCTCCTTCCACGCGGCCCCGCTGACGGCGCTGAATTCGCTTCGCCGCCACCAGATCCGCACCGCCCTGGCCGAGCTGGAGAACCTCGGGGAGGGCCTTCCCGCCCTCATGGTCGGGGACTACAACTACCCCGTCTTCAAGGAGTACCTGGGGCAGAAGGTGCGTGCCCAGGGGTACGAGCTGACCCTGAGCGATGCCCGCACCTACACGCGCTACCGCTTCTTCCGAGGGCACTACGACTTCGCCACGTCGTACCTGTTCGACATCGAGCACATCCGTACGCTGCCGCAGGGTTCCAGCGACCACCTGCCGATCCTCGTGACGGCGGAAGTGTCGGCCGGCCGGGCGGCTGCTGTCGCCTGACCGCCGGCGCGGGCGCGTGGATTACGCCGCGTCGCGGCGGCGCCGCACGACGGCGGTGGCCACGGCCACGGCTCCGCCGGCCAGCGCCAGCGCCCCGCCGCCGATCCAGATGCCCAGGTACGGGCCGAAGTCCGCGCCGGTGGCGGAGAGGCCGTTGACGGTCACCGTGACGGTGTCACCCGGTGAGGAGGCCGTGAAGACGGCGATCGTGTAGGCGCCGCGCGCGTCGGCGGGGAAGGTGATCCGCACCGGATCCAGGCCGCCCTGCGCGTTGGTGACGGCATCCCGGTACGTCGCGGTCGACACCGCGGCGCGGACCATTCCGAACGTCGCTCCGGCGCCGTTCTCGCCCGTCACCGTGATGGTGGCCGGCTCGTTCGCCGCGAAGGTCCCGTCGGCCACCGAGAGCGTCGCGCTGCCACCGGGTTCCACCACGGCGCTGGAGACGCTCGCGGCGTCCTCGGCCGGGTAGGCCAGCGCGGCGGCGGGGACGGCGAACACGGCGCCGGCTGCCAGAGCCGCGACGGCGACGAGACGGGGGAAGAACTTCTTCATCGGGCCGCTTCCGGGGGAGGGGGTGGTGCCGCGAGTGCGTGCCTCATTGTCCCGTAGGCGTGCACCCCGGAGCAAGTTCGGCGGATTCCACGTCGCGCATGGTGGGCGTCACGACGGCTTCGAGCACCGGCGTGGCGGGCGTCCGCACGCGCAGGGTGACCGTCGCCTCCTCGCCCGGCAGCAGATTCGTCGCCCACGTGAGCACCCGCCGGCCCTCGTGCATCCCGCCGCCGAACCCGGTGGAAGGCTGCGACGCGGTGCCCCCCGGCTGGGCGGCGACGATCTCGGCCCCCTCCGGCAGGTAGAGGTAGGCGACGGTCTCGGTCGTGCCGGCGGGCGTGCCGAGGGCGCCGCCGCCGGTGATGTACTCGGGCAGGGTGGCCGCGTCGGCGGGGGCGTCGCTGCGCAGCCGCACCGACAGCAGGGCGTCGGGGGAGCCTTCCGTGTCGGTGCACCAGCCGACGGATGCGGCGACGTTCATGTAGTAGTCCATCTTCGAGCCGGTGCCGTCGTTGAGGTACACGCCGAATCGCGTGGCCTCCGCATCCGTCTCGGGCAGCCGGCCCTGCAGGCTCGTGCCGTCGAGGATCGCCTGGTCGGCCTCGTCGGCGTTCCACAGGTAGAGGCGCTGCTCGCTGCCGGCGCGCGCGAGGGCGTCGACGAGCTTGACCGGATCGGCCGTGCCGGAGGTGAGCGTGCCGAAGACCGCGGCCGTGGCGGCGGCGAAGAACGCGTCCTGGTCGGCGGGCACCTCGTAGCGCTGGTAGACCTCGTTCAGCAGCAGTGGCACGGCGCTCTCAGCCGAAAGCACGTCGCCGGTGGGGAGGGTCACCGGTCCGGTGGCCTCCAGCAGGTACGACAGCGTCACCGGATCGACCGCGACGACGCCGCTGAGCAGGCCGCCGAACTCGCGCTGCCACATCTCGCGGGCGAGAGGGGCGCCGACGGTGAAGTCGGGGATCTGCGTGACGTTCTGCACGTACTGCGCGGGGCGCAGGGCGTAGATCTCCTCGAGCTCGGGAGACAGGGGCAGCACAGGCTCGGCGTACCGCCGGAAGTCGCGCGTGGACCCCTGTGCGCTGAGCGAGATGCGGCCGTCCTCGGTGCGGACGACGGCCATCGCCCCGGCGATGCCGCCGAGCGAGCGCCACTCGGCGTTGTTCTGGAAGAGCACGAGGTAATCGCGGGGGCCCTCCGCGCCCAGCATGGCCGGCATGAGCGCGGTCGCGCGCCCCAGCGCGTCGGCACCGGTCGCGACGTCGGCGAAGAGGGTCTGCACCTCGGCGACCGGTTCCCGCAGCGGCGCGAGCAGGTTCTCGGGCTGGATCCGCGCGACCTCCTCGGATGCGGCCGCCAGGCGTTCGGCGCTCGCGACGGCCGGCTCGTGCAGGTCGGCGAGGGCGGCGATGTCGAAGCGGCCCTCCTGCGGGCGCAGCGAGTCGACGGAGAAGGACGTGGCGACCTCGGCCAGCGGCGCGATGGCGGTGGTGGCGACCTCGTCGGCGGTGCGGGTGAGGGTGGCGACGGCATCCAGCTGCGGCCCGATCCAGGGGAGCCCCGCCGCGAGCGCCCACACGGGGTCGCCCGTGAGCGCCCTGGCCGCGGAGGTGTGCTCGGAGATCCGGTCGATGACCTCCGCCGCCTGCGCCGGATCGGACAGCGCCTGCTGGGCATCGGCGGCCGCCGCGCGCGCGTCGGCGACGTGGCCGTAGGCCATCGCGCCGCGCACGCCGATCCACAGACCGCCGAGGAGGAGGACGGCGACGAAGGCGGCCAGAAGCCCCGCGACGACGCGACCCGCGACCCGGCGTGAGGTGCTCACGGGGTATTCGGTCACTCGATCACCCTAGGCGAGCCGCCGCGCGCTGGTCGACGCGCGCAGGAGGGCGCGGCGGCTCCCCCTAGACTGACGGCGTACGACGAAGGGTGCCCCATGGTCCGATCAACCCGTCGCCGCGCAGCGGTGGGCGCCGCGTTCGTTCTCACCGGCGTTCTGTCGCTGACGGCATGCGGCCCGGCCCCGTGGGCGGGCGGGGCGGGCGGAACCTCCGCGCCGCCGAGCCCGACGCGCACGGCCGCGGTCGGACCGCAGCCCGTGCCGAACGACCTCTCCAGCGGATCGACGGAGCGCGCGCTGCAGGCCGGCGCCGTCGCGGCGGCCGTGAACTACTGGTCCACGCTGTCGATGGACCAGTGGACCCCGACCGCGCTGAAACCCGTCAGCCTGTCGCTCACGACGACGGTCACCCCCGACGACGGCCAGCAGGTGGGCCTGCAGCGCGTGTCGATGATCGCGGTGCCGGCGAACCCGACCGAGACCTTCGCGCCGCTGGAGGCGCAGCTGGACCAGTCGAACCAGACGGCGGGGTACCCCGTGCTCGCGCCGTACAGCTACTCGCAGACGTTCAACATCGGCGAGGTGCCCGCCGCCGCCACCCACGTGACGCTGCAGTTCACGTACGAGTTCCTCGTGCAGACCACGCCCACCTCGGCCGAGTACGCCAAGCAGACCACGACCGACGCGGTGCGCGTGGCCATCGCCGGCGGAGGGGTCGCACCGGCCTCGGAGGACTGAGGCTACGCGCCCACGCGCTGCCAGCGGTCGCCGCCGCCCTCGGATGCCTCCTCCGAGGCCTGCTGGGCATGGACGAGCAGCGTCTGGAAGTCGTATCCCACGACGTCCGCCGACGCCCACCCCACGCTCGCCGACAGCTGCACCGCCATCGGCTGCGCAGCATCCAGCTCGGTGATCGCCCGCAGCATCCGGCTCACGTGATCGCGCAGGACCGGCCCGGGGCGCGACACCAGCACCGCGACGCGTTCGCGTCCCTCCCGGCCCATGTCCGCCTCCGCCGGGAACGACGCACGAACGGTGTGCTCGAACCGCTCGATGATCTGCCCGAACAGGGCTTCTCCCGCGGCGGCGCGGATGTCGTCGGGATCGTCCAGTCGCACGACGAGCATGGCCCACGACGTCTCGCCGGCCTCGCGGGCGCGCGCCAGACGGTCGGCCGCGGTGACGGTGAACTGGGGCCAGGAGGCGGCGGTCTGCACGCCCACCGGTGACACGGTGGTGAAGAACAGCAGCGTGACCGTCGCGCACACGAGGTAGATCAGCATCCCGAGGGTGTTGAGCAGGCGCACGAAGGAGAGGTCGTCGACCGAGCCCGTCGGGTGGAACAGGCCGGCGATGAGGATGAAGAAGGCCAGCAGGACGAAGCTCCCGGACACGAGCACGAGGGGGACCACCAGCCGCTCGTGCCGATCGGGAGAGCGGCGGATCTCCAGCAGCGTCAGGCCGGCGAAGATCGACGCGAGGAAGAAGTCCACGCGGAAGATGAGGTTGTAGAACTCGGTGTGCGAGCCCAGCCACAGGCCGAGGGCCGACAGCACCGAGATGGCCGCCGCGATCCAAGGGAGGGCGGGAACGCGGCGGCGGGCCCGGAAGCCCGACCAGATCAGGGCGGGTGCACCCAGCAGCACGCCCAGGCCGATGCGCCGTACCGGTTCGTTTCCGAGCGCCTCGCCGGCCAGGCTCACCCACGTGCTGACCATGGCGAGGACGAAGGCGAGCGACCACAGCAGCGACGCGCGCGAAGGCCGCTGGAGGAAGCCCAGGCCGATGATCATCACCGTGCCCAGGGTGGCGACGGTGGCTTGCGCGATCCCGAGGTTGGCGGTGGCGATCGAATTCAGATCGCCGGTCATTCGCCGCGCCCCGCCGGCAGCGTGATGGTCACGGTCGTGCCGGTGCCCTGTTCGCTCTCCAGGTGCAGCGTGCCGCGGTGCTCCTCGATGATGGTGCGGAGGATCCCCATGCCCAGCCCCGTGCCGGGTGTCGAACTCTCCCGTGCGGTGCGCGCACGGAAGTAGGGATCGAAGATGCGGGGGAGCTCGTCGGCGGCGATGCCGATGCCGGTGTCGGTGACCACGACCACGACGTGACCGACCTCAGCCCGCGCGGAGATGCGCACCGATCCGCCCCCCGGCGTGTACTTGATGGCGTTGCTGAGCACGTTGTCGACGGCCTGACGCAGACGGAACGCGTCTCCGCGCACCTCCAGCGACGGCGGTGCGTCGACGCTCACGCGCACGCGGCGGCCATCGGCGGCGGGGCGGAACGATTCGACCGAGGCATCCAGGATGCGGCGGATGTCGATGGAGGAGGCGTCCGTGTGATCACGCGCCTCCGCGCGGGACCCGGCGAGGATCTCGGAGATGAGGGTCTGCATGCGCTCGGCGGCGCTGTCGATGACCTCCAGCTGCTCGCGCGTCTTGGCCGGCAACTGGTCCGACTCCAGTGCGAGCTCGGCGTGTCCCATGATCGCGGTGAGGGGGTTGCGCAGTTCGTGGGAGACCACCGCGGCGAGGCGTTCGCGGGCGCGCTCGGCCTCGATGAGGGCCGTGACGTCGTGGACGATGAGGAGCGTGCTCTCGGGCTCGTCGCCCGCCGGCGTCAGACGGCGCGTCGAGACCGACAGGGCATGCCATTCGCCGTCCGTGTCGAACAGCCACACCCGCTCGTCCTCGAACAGCTCGCCGCGAGCCGCGCGGGCGAAGGGGCGATCGAGTTCGGGCAGGGGATCGCCGCGCAGCGCGGAGTACTCCACGGAGCGGCCGGGTCGCTTGGGGTCGTCCCGGTCGATCGCGTACAGCGACACGTACGTGTCGTTGAGGGCCAGCACCTCGCCGGCGCGGGAGAGCCGCGCGATGCCGGTGTCCAGGCCGTTGAGCATCTGCGACACGCGCCGCTCCTGCCCGCTCACGCGGGCGAGCGTGCCCTGGAGGCGGCCGGCCTGCCTCCGCAGGAGCTGGCGGAACGCGCGGCTCTGCCGCGCGGCGAGATACGTGGTCAAGCCGATGAAGGTCAGGGCGAGGAGCACCACCATGAGGCGCACGACGTCGTGGGTGCCGGGTCCGGTGAGGGTGCCGTCGAGGATGATGACGCCGGCGACCATCGCGAGGGCGCCCAAGAGGGCGGGCAGGGCGAAGTACGTCGCGATCCACGTGATGGGGAAGACCCAGAAGAAGCCGAACTGCAGGTCGCTCTGCAGGACGAGGAAGCTCACGCCGATGAGGTCGCCGAAGGGCACGAGTGCGATGTACTCCCGCGGCACGCGGCGCCACGGGACGGCCAGGCAGGCGGCGGTGAGGGCGATGATGATCGCCACACCCGTGGAGAAGGTCCACACCCCGAACAGCGCCGGTTCCAGCGCCTGCACGACCAGCACGGTGACCACGACGCTCGCGGCGAGCACGAGCTGGAGCAGCCAGATCGACCGTGTGCGGTTGTCGGCGAGGCCGCCGCCGTCGGGGCCGTCCGGTGCGGTGTCGGCAGGCGACGTGGCCGGGAGGCTGTTCACGGCTGCCATAGCTCTGAGTCTAGTGACCGCGGGTCCAGGGGCCGTGGTGTATTCTCCTAGGCGCCATCCTGTCTCTGCTCCGCCGGCCGCCCGTTTCGGGTCCGCCGACCGGCAGATTCCCCCTGAGGCCTGCACTGCGCAGCGCGGTGGTCACCCGCCCGTACCCGCTGTCGCGCGGTCCGTCCTCAGGAGCATGCAGTGAACACTCGACCGATCCGTCCCTCTCTCCGTGCTGCCGCGATCGCAGTCACTCTCGTCCTGGCCGGGGCAGCGCTCACCGGTTGCACGCAGGTGGTCGACGCCTTCAACACGCTCTCCGGAAACCCGGCGCCCCGGGTCGTCGCGCCGACGACGGTTCCGTCGCCGGAACCCACCTCGTCGGCGATCGCCTTCGACTCGATGTTCACCTACAACGGCTCCGTGTCGTTGACCAGCGAGATCGCCGACGAGCTCGAACTCGTCCTGGACGTGTGGGCGGTGGACTCCCGCCGCACCCAGGAGTGGACGCCTGAGGCGCCCAAGACGTTCGGTTTCGCCGTGAACGTCGTCGACCACCGCGTCGACGAGAAGGCCGTGCTGGCCGAGAAGCGCCGCGTCTACATCTCCAGCATCTCCATCTCCTCCAGCACCGCGCAGACCTCCGGCCAGGTGCAGTCGCCGTTCCGCTTCAGCGCGGACCCGCGCACGCTCGTCCCGCAGGACACCATCCGCTCCGACCGCGGGCTGCTGCTGAACACGTTCCAGGGCGGGCTGCACGTGCCGGAGACGACGATCCACCAGCTGCCCCAGGACACCTACGGCATCACGCTGGAGTTCGCGATGAACGTGTGGGTGGAAGGCGCCGCCGACACCGACACGTCCTTCGCGCAGCAGTCGGTCTACCAGTACCTGCCGATCGCCATCCACCCCGGCGGAGCCGCGGGCTGAGCCTGCTCGGTCGGAATCCAGGCGGTCTTGAGGGAATCTTGCGGTTGCCCTGTCGCCGCGTGCGGGGTACCTCGCGGCACGTGCGCCAATCTGGGGACCGTGAACGCACCGCGTACGAACCTCGCACCCGTCGCATACGCCCCGTCGTATGCGGCCGAGCCGGTGCGTCCCGGCACGGAGATGGACCTCGCCGACGACTTCTCCTCTGTCCTGGAGAACAGCACCGGTCACCGTTCGACCATCGGATGCATCATCCCCGCGTACAACGAGGAGGACTCGATCGCCGCGGTGATCGAGGGTCTGCTGAGCCAGACGCGCGTGCCCGACGTGATCCACGTCGTGGTCAACAACACCTCGGACAACACCGTCAAGATCGCCTCCGAGTACAGCGGCCCCCACGAGATCGTCACCGACCTGGGCGAGCAGTTCACCGAGGTCTTCGTGCACGACATCGGAAAGAACCCCGACAAGAAGGTCGGCGCGCTCAACTACGGCTACTCGCTCGTGGAGGGCTACGACTACCTCCTGGGCGTGGACGGCGACACCATCGCCGACACCAAGGCCGTCGAGTACCTGGAGACCGAAGCGGTCTCCGACTCCCGCATCGGCGGCATCTCCGCCATCTACTCCATCGATGACCGGCCCATGAAGGGCCTCATCGCGAAGTTCCTCACCGCCGGTCAGCGCACGCAGTTCGCCGCCTTCAATCTGCAGAACCTCCTGCGCGGGCGCAACATGGCCGTGCTCGGAGGGCAGTTCTCCATCTTCGCCACCAACGCCCTGCGCGACGCGATGAAGCAGAACCACCAGAGCACGCCGTGGGTGCGCGACTCCGAGGTGGAGGACTCCCTGCTGTCGCTGCAGATCAAGAGCGCCGGCTACCTCACCAAGATCAGCCCCTACGCCCGCGCGGACGTGGGCGGGATGACGACCCTGTCGGCGTACGACGCACAGCAGGTGAAGTGGACCTACGGCGCCATCGAGCTCATGTGGCCGGGCCAGCGCGGCGACACGAAGGGCCAGCCGTTCCACCCCAACCTGCGGCTGCGCTGGTTCGAGAACTTCGGCATGCTGACGAACCTCTTCGTGCGCGTGGCGTTCTTCACGCTGCTGGCCGGCTCGCTCTCGATCGACGCGTTCATCTTCTCCCCGTTGTGGCTCGTGCCCCCCGTGATCGCCATCCTCCTGAACGTGCGCATCGCCCGCACGATGCAGAACTGCAACGGCCGCGACCTCCTGTTCGCCGCGACGTTCATCCCGGCGGAGATCTTCATGTGGATCCGCATCAGCCACTTCGTCCGCTCGTGGACCCGCTTCCTCTCCCGCAAGCAGGTCGACAACTGGGCGATGCAGGCCAAGGCCGAGAAGGGTGGCGGGCTCGGGCACTGGGCGCCCTTTCTCGTGCTGCTGGCCGTCGCCGTCGCGATGGCCGTCATCTGGAACCTCGTGGGCCCGGTCACGCAGTCCTCGATCCTGTGGATCGGGTGGCCCATCGTCGGTGTCGTCACCGTCCTGCAGACCCTGCTCATGTTCGGAAAGCTCATCCGTCGCCACCACGGATACAAGGTCTGACGCGCCCGAACGCGTCGGAAAGACGGATGCTCCGGTCCTGGGGAGGGCCGGAGCATCCGTGCATCGCGCCGTGGCGCGGTGCAGCTACGGGGCGACGAGCTCCGACGTGAGCCGGTAGCCCACGCCGCGCACGGTCTCGATGTACCGCGGGGTCGTCGGGTTGTCGCCGAGCTTGCGCCGCAGGTTCGTCATATGCGCTTCGATCGCGCGCTTGTCGGCCTCGCCGACGAAGTAGCTCGTGACGTAGGACTCCCCGCGCAGCACGAGGGTCAGATCCGCCTTGCTGCGCACGCGTCGCTTGGACTCGAGGAGGGTGGCGAGCAGGTCGAACTCCGTGCGGGTGAGCTCGAGTTCGCGTCCGCCCAGCAGCACGATCCGGCTGTCGGGGTCGAGCTGCAGGTCGCGGTGCACGAGCCAGTTCGCCGGCGCGGGGGCCACCTCGCCGACCGCGCGCGGCGCGAGGTCGGTGCCGGGGGCGGCCTGCGGCTCCGGACCCTGCGTCGCGGGGACGATGACCGGCGCCTCCTGCGTCGCCGCTGCGGCGGGAGCGTACTCCTCCGGCCGCACGACGGGGACGCTCTGCGTGGCCGGGCGCGCTCCCGGGAACGAGGGCCCGACGGGGCCTTGGCGCGGCGCGCTGACCGCTCCGCTGCGCGGTCGGCGCAGCAGCGCTTCGATGCGGGCGCGGAGCTCGCGAGGACGGAACGGCTTCACGACGTACTCGTCGGCGCCGGCGCCCAGACCCAGCACGACGTCGGCCTCGTCCTCGAGCCCGGTGAGCATGATGATGTAGGTGTCGGACTGGGCGCGGATGCGGCGGGCCGCTTCGAACCCGTCGATGCCCGGCATGTTGACATCCAGCGTCGTGATGAGCGGCTGGTAGGCGATGACGGCCCGCACTCCATCGATGCCGTTTCCCACCGAGACGGTGGAGAAGCCGGCCGACTCGAGCACCTCGACCAGGAGGTGCCGGATGTCGGGATCGTCCTCGACGATCACGGCGGTCTTGTGCGCGTCCGCGGAGTCGCTCATCCTTGTTTTCGCCTCACTCGATCCACCGCTGGGTCGTGCGCCATCCTCGCACACTTCGAACGATGCGTTGTGCGCGGCGACCTCATCGCACCTCGCGGGTGAGCTCGACCGCCGCGCGCGGCCACCACGCCCCCGCGGCCGGTCCGCCGTTGCACTCGCCGTCACTTTCACCCGGCGGTTTGATCCACAGATTCGTGTCCACGACGCCGTCGCCGTAGGTGCCGCCGGGCTCGCCGACGAGCCGCCCGGGAGGGTTGCACCACTCCGCTCCGCCGGGTCCGTCGCCGTTGCGGGACGTGTCGATGATCGCGTGAGCGCCTCCCAGCAGCCCCGACAGTTCGTGGGCGTAGGTGAATTCCGCCGAGGTCGTCTGGTAGTTGGACACGTTGGTCGCAAAGCCCCGTACGCGGTCGAGGACGCCCACGCCGCGGATGAGGTCGGCCATCTGCTCGGCGGGAAGCCAGCTGGAGTGGCCTCCGTCGAGGTAGATCCACGTGTCGACGCCGGTCATCGCGTCCACGGCGCCGGCCAGCTGTCGTCCGCGGTCGGCGACGTTGCCGCACTCGGGGGCGAGCGCGAGGCTGTCCGGCTCCAGGACCACGATCTTCTGCACGTCGCGCGCATTGCGCAGTGCCTCGCCGATCCGCTGCGTCCACGCGGCGTAGGCCTGTTCATCCAGCCCGCCGGCGGAGTGGTTGCCGCAGTCGCGACCGGGCAGCCCGTAGACGACCACGGCGAGAGCAGCGTCCTGCTCGCGCGCCTCTGCGGCCAGGTGCGCGATGCGGTCCCACACCTCGTCGGCGGGCTCGAGCTCGGGGGTGAGCCAGTACGCGGTGGGCTGGGCGGCGAGATACTCCGTCGCGGCGATCTCCGCCGCGGTGGTCGGCTCACCCTCGGCGATCGCGTGGGCGGCTTTGGACTCGTCCGGCACCACGATGACCGTGTCGACGGCAGGTGGACGGGCGGAGAGCATCTGGAAGAAGGCCTGCGTGTGAGTGGCGACGAGGACGATGGCGGCGATGAGACCCGCGACGGCGAGGGAGGACCCGCCCACGAGGAGGATCCGCCGGAGACGCCGACGGTTCGCCGGTGGCGAGGTCGGTCTCATCATCACTTGGACTCTAGCCGAGTGGCCGGCCGCGCGCCCGACAGGAAAAGCCCCCGACGGCGGATGAAAGATCCACGCCGGCAGGGGCTTCGCGACCGGTGCCGGGTCGCTTCCACGAGTATACAGAGCGTGTCCCCCGTTCGGGGGACAGGGTCCCCCCTCTGTGGATAAGCCCGCGGGAATGGTTAGGCGCCGCCGTTGGGTACGCTCGGAACGTGGGAAAACTGATTTACACCGGGCTCGGATACTCGTTCGATATCGAGGATCGTGCGCTCGCCCACCTCCGGGTGATCTTCATGAACAAGCTCCGCCGGGGTGAGCCCTTCATGTTCCACCACACCGCCGGCGACGGCAGCGGCACCCGCAGCTCGTGGATCCATCCCTCGATCCCGGTGGTCTTCCACTTCTACGGCAGTCGCGCGCCCGTGCTGAACCGCCGCTGGGTCGACGACCTCATGCGCGAGGCGAACGGTCCGAACGGACTGACGATCATCCCCGAGCCGGACCCCGATTCGCCGGTGATGCCCGAGCGCGCCTAAGCGCACTCCTGGTCGACGGCCTCCCGCACGCGGTCGAGGAACTGCGCGACGTGCTCGGCTTCGGCGGGGGACAATTCGCCGGCGAACTCCCGGATGCGGGCGCTGAGCGGATCGACGTCGGTGAGGTCGATGTCGCGGTCGAAGGGGACGACGTACTTGCTGCGCCGATCCGTCGGGTTCGACGTGAAGGCGACGAGACCGCCGGCGTGAAGGCGGTCGAGCATCCCCGTGACGGATGCGGTGGAGACGCCGAGGTGCTGCGCGATCCCCGTGGGGGTGACCGATTCGCCCTCGTCGGTGCATTCGAGGATGTAGCGCATGGCGGCTCGCGCGTTCTCGCTGGGGCCGCACGCATTCTGGCGGCGGCGGGCCAGTCGCGACTCCGATTGCCGGAGTCGTTCGACGGCCCGTACGGCCTCGGCGATCGCGTCGCCGGTGTCCGTGGTGGTCACCTGCATCCTTCCGTCGGGCGGAGCTGGGAACGGTGAAGCTCCCATTGTAGTTAGGGAGGGTGATTACTCACCAGGTGAGCTTTCTCAACGCCGATAAACATGAGACGTTCCTCATCCAGTTGCCTGATTGCTAGTTTGCCTAGTAACGTGCTGAGTAATAAATCAATCGTCTGACATTGAATCGTCTGACCGGCAGAGGGGACCGCACCGCATCATGGGACAACTGTTCTACGGCAACGCAACCCAGCCCATCGAGATGCCAGACCGGCTGCTCGCCCACGTCAAGGTCGTCACCGCGACCAAGCTCCGCCGCGGCGAGAGCTTCACGCTCTCCTGGCGGCACCCCGAGGACATCCCCGGTGGGCGCTCGACCATCTGGCTGCACCCGTCGATCCCCCTGCGATTCGTCTTCTCCAGCGCCGAGCCCGAGATGCTCAACCCTGCTTTCCTGAAAGACCTGGCCAACGCCGCCAACTCCTCCGGCGGCCTCTCCGTCGACCTCAACATGCCGGTGCCGGTGAACGACGAGGTTTCGACGCCGCCGGCCCGCGTCCCCGTCGGGGCGCGGGCCGCCTGACGCGGCCCCGGTGGGGACGGGACGGGCTTCTTGGGGGAGCCCGAGACGTCGCTGTCAAGCCCATCGATCGGGGGCGATGGTCGAGGGATGGTGGGGTACGCGAAGAAGCAGAAATACGGAGCATCCCATGTACTCCTCGCAAGAGCCGTGGCGGCGGCCCGTGGAGATTCCGCACCGCCCCCCACTGCAGTACAGCACCGCACGCCAGCGGGAGTGGGTCACCGCGACCGACGACGACGAGCCGCCGCCCGCGAATCCCGGGCATTCCCGTGTGATGTGAGCGGTGCGGTGGACGTCGGCCGGTCGGGGCAGTCGGCCGACGGCCACGCATCGCGCCCGTCGCTGCGAAGCGACTCGGCGATCATCCTGCCCCGCCGCCCGCGCAGCCGCGAGAGGCCGCGGGTGAGGATCCTCTCATCTGCGCTGGGCATAGCGGTGGCTCTGGCCCTCCTCGCGCTCGCCCCGGCGTGCGCTCCTGCGGCGGGGACCTCCGCGCCTCCGTCCCCCCGCGCCGCCGCACCGCCGCCCGCCGCGGAAGGCGCCGTGCGCATGGCCGTGGTGGGGGACTCGATCAGCGAGGGCGACAGTGCGGACTTCTCCGGCGGCGACTTCGGCGAGCTGTCGTGGCTGCCGTGGGCGCTGGATGACCGGGTGGTCTTCGCCGGTGGGTGGGCGGTCTCGGGCGCCCTCACCGAGGCGATGGCGGAGAACGTGCGCCCCTACGACGCCGACGTGCTCGTCATCCTCGGCGGGACGAACGACGTGGCCCTGGGCGTCGACCTGCGTGACACCGAGCGTCACCTCGTCCGGATCGCCGAGACCGCCGGCGTGGATCGGGTCGTGCTCGTCGGTGTGCCGCCCATCGACTTCGCCGCCGACGCGGTCGACTCCTACAACGAGGACCTGCGGCAACTCGCCGCCGAGCGCGGGTGGGAGTTCGCCGACGCCGCCGCGGCGCTGCGTACTTCCGACGACACGTATCGCGAAGGCCTGACATGGGATGGCGTCCATCCCACCGTCGACGGCGCACGACTGCTGGGCGAGGCCATCCGGGCCCACGTCCTGGAATGAACCACGGAGGAGACCGCATGCGCGCATTCGCCCGCTGGATGCTGGGGGGCGCGATGCTGTTCGCGGGCCTGAGCCATCTGTTCTGGGCCCGGCGCGACTTCCAGGCACAGGTGCCCGACTGGGCCGCGGAGGTCGTGCCGCTGGACAAGGACGACGTCGTGCTGGCCTCGGGGGTCGTCGAGATGGCATTCGGGGCGGCCCTGATCGCCCTGCCGCGCGAGCGCCGCACGATCGGCGCCGCCCTCGCCGCCTTCTTCCTCGCCGTCTTCCCCGGCAACATCGAGCAGTGGCGCAAGCGCCGGTCGGCGTTCGGGCTCGACACCGACCGGAAGCGCTTCATCCGCCTGTTCTTCCAGCCCGCGCTCGTCGCGTGGGCATGGTGGTCGACGCGCTAGCAGCTTTCGAAGAAGTAGCCCGGGTCGGAGGGAGACACCAGCCCCCGATCGCGCAGCACGACCGACTGGGGCACCGCGGGGTCGGCGCATACCTCATCGAAGCGACGGGGAAGCGCATCGGTGTACTCGATGTCGAGCACGTGCGGCCCGTAGACGGCTTCGTACGCGTCGCACTCCTGGAAGGCCGCGCACTCCTCCGTGATGGCGAAATCGAAGCCGGCATCGTGGGAGAACCGTTCGGCGTGTTCGGCGGCGTTCTTCTGCGCCGCCGCCAGCCCCGCCCGGTGGGCGGCGGCGACCAGCTCAGCGGCCAGTGCGACGTTGTCGTCGACGGTGAGGGCGCCGCCGGAGCGGGCGAACGTGTCGAGATTGTCGAACTCGACCGCGTCGAACCCGGCGTCGGCGCACTCCTGGATCCACGGTGTCACGACGGCCGCGATCTCCGCTCTGCGTTCCGGCGTCGAGACATCCAGCAGGATCTCATCCGGCCACTGCGGGTCGACGACGGGTGCGTCCTCGCGCCGGAGCAGCGCGTCGACCGGCCACTCGTCCGCCTCTCCCGGTTGCGTCTGGAAGCCGTTGACGTAGCAGATCGAGTATCCGCCCTCCAGCGGGGCCGCCGACCGGTCGCGCACGACTACCTCCACGCCGCCGGGCGGCGGGTACGCCCCGCCGAGCTGGTAGTCGAACGCGGCGCCCGCGGGGGGAGGAGCCGGCGCGGGGGAGCCGGGCGCGCTGCATCCGGCGACGAGCAGGGCGACGGCCGGCACGGCCGCCGCCCGCCAGAACGACGCTCTCATCGACCCATCATGGCTGGGCGTCCTCGCGGCGGAGGGTGCGCGTGCGCAGGAGGCTCGCGACCGTCGCCACCAGGATCGTCGCGCCGATGAACAGCAGCGAGAACCAGATGGGGATCTCCGGCGCCCACTCCACGCCCCGGCCGCCGTTGATGAAGGGCAGCTCGTTGACGTGCAGGGCGTGGAGCACGAGCTTGACGCCGATGAAGCCCAGGATGACCGCGAGCCCCTGGGAGAGGTAGATGAGGCGCTCCAGCAGGCCGCCGATGAGGAAGTACAGCTGGCGCAGCCCCATGAGCGCGAACGCGTTGGCGGTGAAGACGATGTAGGCCTGCTCGGTGAGGCCGTAGATGGCGGGGATGGAGTCGACGGCGAAGATGAGGTCGACGAACCCGATCGTGATGATGGTCAGCAGCATCGGGGTGACGAAGCGCCGTCCGTCTCTGACGACCGTCAGCCGGTCGTGGTCGTACTCGTCGGTGACGGGGAGGTGGCGCCGGACGAAGCGCATGATCCGCCCGTCGGCCGGGTTCCCGTCGCCGTGCGCGAACGCCTGCCGGTAGGCCAGGAACAGCAGCAGTGCGCCGAAGACGTAGAAGATCCACGACAGGTTCTCGATGAGCGCCGCGCCGATGGCGATGAAGCCACCGCGGAGGATGAGGGCGATGACGATGCCGATCATCAGCACCTTCTGCTGGTAGATCCGCGGTACCGCGAAGCCGGTCATGACGATGAGGAACACGAAGAGGTTGTCGATCGACAGCGCCTTCTCGGTGAGGTAGCCGGCGTAGTACTCGCCGCCGAAGTCCCACCCCCACACCAGGCCGATGACGAGGCCGAAGAGGAGGGCGAGGCCGATGTAGAACGCCGACCAGCGCGCCGATTCCCCGATGCTCGGCTCATGCGCCTTGCGGACGTGCGCGAAGAACTCGTAGACGAAGAACGCGACCGTGACGGCCAGGGTGATGCCCCAGACCAGGGGGGTGACATGCATGGGGTCTCCAGAGAGGTAGGCGTTGCCGAACGCCAAGGTCTCCTCCATCCCGGTGGAACCGGGCCGGCGGGCCGGGACGCTGCCTCGAGTCCGTATTGACGGGTCCGCCGCTGGTGGGAGTACTCCCCTTGCTGTCCGTAGAGAGTACCTGACGTCTAGCATGGCGCCTATGTCGGATACCCGGGTCGTCGTGATCGGCGGCGGCAACGCCGGACTCTCGGTGGCGGGGCGGCTGAAGCGCTCCGGCATCCGTGAGGTCGTGGTCATCGAACCGCGGGAGATGCACGTGTTCGCGCCGCTGCAGTCGCACATCGCCGGCGGTGCCGCGCTCGCCGAGGACGCGGTGCGGCCGCAAGGGCAGGTGACACCGCGCGGCGTGCAGTGGATCCGGGATGCCGCGGTGGACATCCGGCCCGAGGCGCGCGAGGTCGTCCTGGCCTCAGGGGCGACAGTCGCCTACGACCAGCTCGTGGTGTGCCCCGGCATCCAGATGAACTGGACCGCCGTGCCGGGCCTGGCCGAGGCCATGCGGACGCCGGCCGGCGTGTCGAACTACGACCTCGCGCTCGCCGCGAAGGCCTCGCCGCTGCTGCGGGATCTGCGTGGGGGCACCGTCGTGTTCGTGCAGGCCGCGGACACCACCACGTGCCCCGGCGCCGCGCAGAAGCCGATGTACCTGGCGTGCGCGTGGTGGCGCGCGGTCGGCGTGCTCGACCGCATCCGCGTCGTCCTCGTCACGCCCGAGGCGACCCCGCACGGGATCCCCGCCATCGACGCCGAGCTGCAACGCAAGATCGATGAGTACGGCATCGAGGTGCACTACGGCATGCACCTGCTGTCGGTGAACCCGTCGGCGCGCATGGTCACGATCGGCCGGGGCGATGTCACCGAGACCCTCTCCTACGACGTCCTGCACGCCGCCCCGCCGCAGAGCGCCCCCGACTGGCTCGCCGCCACCGGGCTGGCCGCCCCGGCGTCGGAGGGCGGTTGGCTGCGCGTTCATCCCGAGACGCTGCAGCACCGGGACCACCCCGACGTGTGGGGCCTGGGCGATGCCGCCGACACCGCCTCCTACCGCTCCGGCGGCGCGCTGCGGCGCCAGGCCACCGTGCTCGTGCGCAATCTTCTCGCCGTCTCGCGCGGACAGGAGCCGCGGGCGCGCTTCGACGGCTACTCGGTGTGCCCCTACACGGTCAGCCGGCGCACGGTCGTGTTCGCGGAGTTCGACCGCACCGGACGGCTCGCCCCCAGCGTCCCGTTCTGGCGGACCCTGTTCCGCGAGCGGCGGCTGTCGTGGATCGCGGACCGTCGCGTGCTCCCGTGGGTGTACTGGCACATGATCCTCAAAGGGCGCGCCTGATCTAGTACCTTCTGAGCTATGCCAAGCCGCAGGGGAAAATCTCGCTCCCGGGTTCCCGTCCGTTCGCCGTACCGTCAGCCGGTGTGGCTCATCGTCGGGGTCTCGATCATCGCGCTCGGCACGATCGTGCTCGTGATCGCCGCCTTCCTCACCTTCGGGCGCTGACGGTCAGAGCGCATTGATCACAACGCGCGCAGCTTCTCCAGGAGCGGCTCGGCGACCTCGCTGACGAAGCGGTCCTGCTGCTCGTCGCCGACCTGCACGATCGCGATGTCGGTGAAGCCGGCGTCCACGTACGGTCGCACGCTCTCGGCGAGCTCGTCGAGGTCGGGACCGCTCGCGATCGACTCGGCGACGTCTTCGGGACGCACGAACTGGGATGCGGCGGAGAAGCCCGCCGGCGTCGGCAGATCGGCGTTGACGGCCCAGCCGCCCCCGAACCAGCGGAACTGGTCGTGTGCGCGGGCGATCGCGGTGTCGCGGTCGGGGTCCCAGCTGATCGGGATCTGGCCGATCTTGCGCGACTCACCCGACTCCGACCCGCCCAGCGGCGACACCGAGTTCCACTTCTCGACCAGTTCGGCGTCGGGCTCGACGGCGATCATGTGCTCGGCGAGGTCGGTGAAGCTGTCGATGGACTTGTCGCCGGAGACGGCCACGCCGATGGGCACACCGCCCTCGGGGCAGTCCCAGATGCGCGCGGAGTCGACGCGGAAGTAGTCGCCCTCGTAGGTGATGAGGTCGCCGCTGTGCAGCTCGCGGATGATCTCGAGGGCTTCGACGAGCATGTCCTGGCGCACCGACACGGCGGGCCATCCCTCGCCCACGACGTGCTCGTTGAGGTTCTCGCCCGAGCCCACGCCGAGGATGAAGCGGCCTTCGGACAGCAGCTGCAGCGTCGCCGCCTTCTGCGCGACGACGGCGGGGTGGTACCGCATCGTGGGGCACGTCACGTAGGTCATCAGCCCGACGTCGGTGGTCGCGTAGGCGACGGCGCCCAGGACGCTCCACGCGTAGGGCGCGTGACCCTGCGACATCAGCCACGGTGAGTAGTGGTCGCTGGAGACGAGGAAGTCGAATCCGGCCGCCTCGGCCTTGACGGCGTAGTCGACCAGCTCCCGCGGTCCGCTCTGCTCGGTCATAAGCGTGTATCCGAAACGTGTCATGGCTGCACGATACGGATCCGCCGTCGGCAGCAATGGGGGCTTGACGGGCGGCCGTGGTCCAGACTGATCGGATGCCTCTCATCGACAACGGCGTGTACGTCGCCGGCCGCCGCATCCAGAATCCGGCGAGCCTGGAGCAGACCTTCGAGTACATGCGCGAGAACCACGGCATGGCCTGGATCGGGCTCGCGCGGCCCAGCCGTGAGGAGCTCGAGCAGGTCGCGGCGGAGTTCTCGCTGCATCCCCTCGCCGTCGAAGACGCCCTGTCGGGGCATCAGCGCGCGAAGCTGGAGCGCTACGGCGACATCCTCTTCGCCGTGCTCCGCCCCGCCCACTACGACGATGCGACCGAGTCGGTGCAGTTCGGCGAGCTGCACGTCTTCGTGGGCCCGGATTTCGTCGTGACGGTGCGCCATGCCGACGTGCCCGACCTCGCGCGCGTGCGCAAGCGCATGGAGGCCCAGCCCGATCTGCTCGCCACCGGCCCGGAGGCCGTGCTGTACGCGATCATGGACGAGGTCGTCGACGAGTACGCGCCCGTCACCGCGGGGCTCCAGAACGATGTCGACGAGATCGAGGACCAGCTGTTCTCCGAGAGCGGTGCGGGGCTGTCACGCCGCATCTACGACCTCTCACGCGAGGTCATCCTCTTCCAGCGCGCCACCGAGCCGCTGCGCGGGATGCTGGATTCCCTCCTGCGCGGAGCGGACAAGTACGGCGTCGACATCGAACTGCAGCGGTCGCTGCGCGACGTGCTGGATCACGCCCTCCGCATCACCGACAAGCTCGCCTCCCTCCGCGCGATCCTGGAGAACGCCCTGACGGTCAACGCGACGCTGGAGACGCAGCGGCAGACCGAGACCGCGCTCGCCCAGAACGAGCAGGTCAAGCGCATCTCGGCGTGGGCGGCGATCCTGTTCGGCCCGACGCTGGTGGGCACGATCTACGGCATGAACTTCACCTACATGCCCGAACTCGACTGGGTGTGGGGCTACCCCGCCGCCCTCGCGCTGATGGCGGGGACGTCGGTCGCGCTGTGGGCGGTCTTCCGCCGCAAGCAGTGGCTCTGACCTGACCCTACCCACCCTGGATCCGCCATGACCGAGCCCATCAACGCCGCCGACGCCCCCGCCGTGCCCGAACGGTGGAAATCCAACGTGACGCTCTTCCTCACGGGCCAGACGCTGTCGCTGTTCGGGTCCATGATCGTCCAGTACGCGGTCATGTGGTACGTGACGCTGGAGACCGGTTCGGGCTTCGCGCTCGCGCTGTACGCGCTCGCCGCGTTCGGTCCGCAGGGCATCGTGTCGATCTTCGGCGGCACCCTCGCCGACCGCATGAACCGCCGCGTGCTGGTGATGACCGCCGACGCCGTCATCGCCGCCACCACGCTGACGCTCGCGATCATCATGCTGCTCGGGATGACCGACCTGTGGATCCTCCTGCTCGCCGTCGGCATCCGTTCGGTGGGCGCCGGGTTCCAGACCCCCGCCGTGCAGGCGATGATCCCGCAGATCACGCCGCCGGATCAGCTCATGCGCATCAACGGCATGTTCGGCACCATCCAGTCGGCGATGGCGCTGCTGGCCCCCGCCGTCGCGGCGGGCGTGTTCGCCGTGTGGGGCATCGTGCCGACGTTCTTCCTGGACGTCGTGACCGCCGTCATCGGCATCGGCTTCCTCGCCCTCGTGCGGGTTCCCTCGCTCGAGCGGATGGAGGGGGGTGCGACGAGCTATCGCGCCGACCTGGTGGACGGGATCCGCTACATCTGGGGCCACGGCGTCGTGCGGTGGCTGCTGCTGGTGTTCGCGATCATCTCGCTCCTCACCGTCGCCCCCAGTTTCCTCACGCCTCTGCTCATCGTCCGCTCGTTCGGCGACGAACCGTGGATGCTCGCGGCCCTGGAGATCGCGTTCGGTGTCGGGATGCTCCTGGGCGGCGCGCTCGTGGCCAGCGTGCTCGCCAAGCGCAGTCGTCTCGGGCTCATCCTCGTGTCGACGTTCGGGTTCGCGGTCTTCACGGTCGGCCTCGGGCTCTCGCCGAACCTGTGGGTCTTCTACGCCTTCATGTTCCTGTTCGGCCTGGTCGTCCCGTGGTTCTCGGCGCCGTTCATGACGCTCATCCAGGAGGTCGTCACCCCCGACACGCACGGGCGCGTGTTCAGCTACATCGGCATCGTCATGGCGCTGGTGACACCGCTCGGCACCGTCGTGTTCGGTCCGTTCGCCGACGTCATCAGCATCCAGGCGGTGCTCGTGATCGCTGGTGCGCTTACCGTCGTCGTCATGATCGTCGCGATGGCGCTGCCCTCGGGGCGGGCCGCGATGCGTGCGGCTCGTGGCCCGGCGCCCGAGCACGTGCCGGCCGACGCGGCCTGACCGCTACGGGATGCGGTGCCCCGCGGCGCGTGTGAGGGCGTACCACTCGGGGCGGGTGAGCCGGATGTCCGACCCCAGGGCGGCACCGGTCACCCGCTCGGGCGTGGTCGTGCCGAGGACGACCTGCATGCCGGCGGGGTGGCGGGTGATCCACGCGGTCGCGATGGCGATCGGCGGCACGTCGTATTTCGCGGCGAGCTCGTCGATGACCGCGTTCAGCTCGGCGTACTCGGGCGCGCCGAGGAACACCCCGGTGAAGAACCCCGCCTGGAAGGGCGACCACGCCTGCACGGTGATGCTGTGCACGCGGCAGTAGTCCAGGATGCCGCCGGCGTCGCGCGTGACGGACTGGTCGATGTCCATGTTGGCCGCCAGGCCCTGGGCGACGATCGGGGAGTGCGGGATCGACAGCTGCAGCTGGTTGGCCACGAGCGGCTGGCGGACCGCGGTGCGCAGCAGGTCGATCTGCCGCGGCGTGTGGTTGGAGACCCCGAAGTTGCGCACCTTCCCGGCCACCTCGAGGTCGTCGAACGCGCGGGCCACTTCCTCGGGCTCCACCAGCGCATCGGGGCGGTGCAGCAGCAGGATGTCGATGTAGTCGGTGCGCAGCGCCCTCAGTGAACCTTCGACCGCGCGCACGAGGTGCTCGTAGGAGAAGTCGAAGTACGGACCGTCCTTGACGATGCCCGCCTTGGTCTGGATCGTGATCTCGGCCCGCTCGGCGGGGGAGAGACGGAGTGCCTCGGCGAACCGCCGCTCGCACTGGTGCGGCTCGTCGCCGTAGATGTCGGCGTGGTCGAAGAAGTCGATGCCCGCCTCCCGCGCCGCCGACACGAGGGCGCGGATCTCGTCGTCGGTCTTGTCGGTGATGCGCATCATCCCGGCCACGACGTTGGGCACGAGGGTATCGGTGGGTCCGAGGAGCACGGTTCTCATGGCTTCACGGTAGCCGCGCAACCCCGCCGCCGCCCAGCGTCCCTCTCGATAGGTTCGGGGTATGACCGACCTCACGCGCCCCCAGGCCCCCGATCCGTATCCGCTGCTCCCGGCGGTGGCGGCCTTCTCCCTCGAGAGCGACGACGTCATAGACGGCCGGCCCCTGGACCCCGCGCAGGTCGCCGACTCCGGCAACACGTCGCCCCATCTGCGCTGGTCGGGTGCGCCCGAGGGCACCAAGTCGTTCGTCGTGACGTGCTTCGACCCGGATGCTCCGACCCCGAGCGGCTACTGGCACTGGGCCCTGGTCGACCTCCCCGCCTCCGTCACCGAGCTGCCGGCGGGGGCGGCGGATGCTCCGCTTCCCGGCGGTGCCTTCCACGTGCGCAACGACGGCGGGAAGGCCGGCTACTCCGGCGCGGCGCCGCCGGAGGGCGACCAGGTGCACCGCTACTTCTTCGTCGTGCACGCCGTGGGGGAGGAATCCCTGGGCGTGACTCCCGACGCGACGCCCGCGGTGGTGTCGTTCCGCCTGGCGTTCGCGACCCTCGGCCGGGCCATCCTGCACGGGACGTACCAGCGATGAGCGCGGCATCCGCGTGGACCGCGCGCCTCGGGCAGCTGGGTGTGTGGGCGCGTGTGAGCGACGTCGACGTGCCCTTCGCCCGTGAGGCCGAGCGCCTCGGCTACGGCACGGTGTGGCTGGGCGGTTCCCCCGCCGCCGACCTCACGGGCGCCGAAGAGGTGCTGGACGGCACCGAGTCGGTGGTCGTGGCCACCGGGATCGTGAACATCTGGCGCGACGAGGCCGCCGAGCTCGCCGACGCGTACCACCGCATCGTCGCGCGGCACCCGGGCCGGCTGGTGCTGGGCATCGGCTCGGGCCACCGCGAGGCGACACCGCACCGTACCAAGCCGCTGCAGGCGATGGCCGACTACCTCGACGTGCTGGATGAACGAGGCGTACCGCTGGAGGACCGCGTGCTGTCGGCGCTGGGCCCTCGGATGCTGGCGCTCGCCGCCGAGCGCAGCGGTGGCACGCATCCGTACCTCACGGTGCCGAGCCAGACGGCAGAGGCCCGGGAAGCGCTCGGGCCGGGCAAGCTCGTCGCGCCTGAGCAGACCGTCGTCCTCGACGCGGACGTCGACGCGGCCCGCCGGGCGGCGCGCGCGTTCCTGCGGCGGTACCTGCAGCTGAGCAACTACAGCGGCAACATGCTGCGAGCCGGCTTCAGCGAGGCGGATGTCGCGGGCGAGGGCAGCGACGAGCTGATCGACCGCATCGTGGTGCACGGCGAGGCGACCGACCTGGTGCGGGCGGTGCGCGCGCACCTCGACGCGGGGGCCGACCACGTGTGCGTGCAGGTGCAGCCCGGCGAGGACGCTCCCCGCGCGCTGGCGGAGATCGCGGCCGCCTTCGCGGCGTAGTCCGGGGCTCGCTTCACACGGCACGCAAGAGCGCCCGCCTCCCCACAGGACGGCGGGCGCTCCGGCCACGGAAAACGTGACCGTACGACGGGAACCCCCCGGTGTCCCGTCGACGTGGCTGCGCCGCGGTCGAGAGTGACGCGCGGTGCTGATGCCGATTCCATTGAACCCGGCCCAGGAAGCACCGGGGGCGCGGATGAGCCCGATCCGGACGCATCCGGAAATCCCGAACACACCGGAACCCGCCCCGATCTCCGATGCGTGCGCATGGACTTGCCCATGCCCCGGGTGGTATACATCAAAGACGCAACTGCGAACCTCGGGGGAGGGTCATGTCAGATGCCGAGGTGACGGGCGACGCCGATTCAGTCGCCCAGTTCGTGGCCGACCTGCGCAAACTGCGGCTGGCCGCGGGAAGTCCGACGCTCGCACGGCTGCAGCATGAGACGGGCATATCGCGCACCGTCCTGTCGGAGGCCTTCTCCGGTCGTCAACTGCCGTCCACCCGCACGGTCGACGGCATCGCACGGGCGTGCGGGGGCGACCCCGCCGCATGGATCGACCGGCGCGACGCGCTCGCGCAGGCTCGCCGCGCCGCCGCCCCGGCCGATAGCCCCTCAGTCGAGGTCGCGGGGGAGGAGCTCGCGGCTGCCGGCCCGGAGCGGGCGCCGTCCATCCCGCGCCGTACCGCCGGCTGGCTCATGGCTGCGGCCTTTCTCATCGGGGCGGCCGTGAGCGGCGCGACGGCCGCCGTCGTGGCGACGCAGATCCTGTCGGCGCAGGCCGCGGACGCGGCCAACGGCGCTCCGCAGATCGAGGTGGTCTCCGGTGAGGATCCGGCCCTCACGGAGTGCCTCCATGACGCGCGGGTGGTCTCGGGCGCCACACGTGCCGACAGCTCGCTGCTCGAGGTCGTCTGGTCGGACAAGTGCCAGGCCGGATGGGGCCGCATCACCCGCTACGACGGCCTTGCGATGGGCAACACCGTCACGATCGCGATCTATCCGGAGACCGCCCCGCGCGGCCCCGAGCGTCAGGAAGCGACCGAGCACGACGTGCAGCGCGCCTATACGGCGCTCGTCGTGCGCCCGAGCCCCGACACGCTGCTGTGCGCCGAGGGAAGCCTCACCATCGACGGCACGCGTATCCATCTGGGCGACCCGCTGTGCGTGTGAGGGCAGAAGGAAGTGGCGGGGCCCGAACGCTCCTCCGGAAGAGGGCTCGGGCCCCGCGTCGACGCCCCGCCACCGAAGCAGCCCCCAAGTAAGGCGTCGCAGACCCTAGCCCCCACCCCCAGGCAGGGGCGCTGTGTCCTTCACTGATGAGACGCAGGAAGGCACGTTCTATTACGCGGTTCTGCGAAATTCTTCCGTCGCCGCTTCGCGAGGCGTAATGTTGCCCCGCGAGCAGGCGCCGTTGGGGAATGACGGCTGCTGTGCTCGTGGCGCGAAATCTCGCATGTTCAGGGGGAACATGCGTTGGGGGGAGAGATGGCGCAGAACAGTGCTGCCGTGGAAAAGGACGGCCCGGAGCCGTCGGACGCCGAACTGCTCGACCGATCGCGGGCGGACGATCCGGAGGCCTTCGCCGAACTCTGGCGACGACACCATCGGTCCGGGATCACCGTCGCACGCTCGGTCACTCAGCGTTTCGAGGCCGACGACCTCGTTCAGGAGGCCTTCTCGCGCATCTACCACTCGGTGCGCCGCGGAGGCGGCCCGACCGGGTCGTTCCGTGCGTACCTGTTCACCAGCATCCGCAACACGGCCGCAGATTGGGGCCGCGCACCGCGGGTGGATGCCTCCACCGACGAGGTCGCCGAGGTCGCAGACCCGGATGCCGAGGCGCACGCCTCCGACGCCACCCTCGACCGCTCGCTGACCAGCGACGCCTTCCAGGCTCTGCCGTCGCGGTGGCAGGAGGTGCTCTGGTACACCGAGGTCGAGCGGCTCAAGCCCGCCGATGTCGCGCCGCTGCTGGGCATCAAGCCGGTCGCCGTGGCGCAACTGGCGTTCCGGGCCCGCGAGGGGCTGCGGGAGGCGTGGATTCAGGCGCACCTGCGGGCCATCGACGACAACGACGAGTGTCACTGGGTCGTCGACCACCTGGGTGCCTACTCCCGGGGGAACCTCTCCAGTCGCGATCTCCGTCGTGTGCGGAACCACCTGCCCGGCTGCACGCGATGCTCCGCCGTGGCCTCGGAGGCGCGGCAGGTGTCGGGGCGGCTCGCGATGGTCCTGCTGCCGGTCATCGTGGGATCCGGGGCGGCATTGGCCACGCTCACGGCGCTGCGCGAAGGCGCCGGCGCGGCGGTGGCCGTCGCGGCGATGCCGTCGGCGGTGATCAGCGGCTCCGCCGCATCCGGTGCCGGCGGCACAGCCGGTGCGGTGGGCGCCGCGCACGCGATGACGGTGGCCGGTGCCTCGGTCGCCGGCGGTGCGGTCGCCGGCGGTGCGGCAGCCGGCACGGCCGCGGCCGGGGGCGTCGGCGCCACCGTCGCCCTGCTCGCCGCGGGTGCGGCTGTGGTGGCGGCAGTGTCGTTCACGGCGGCGCAGGGCACGGAGCGCGTACCGGGCGATCCCGTCGTCGCGGTGACCGAGATGCCGACCGCGCCGCCACCCACGCCAGTCGGCTCCCCGCCCCCGTCGCCGTCCCCGTCGGCGGTCACCCCGACGGCGACGGTGTCGCTCCCGGCGTTCCCCACCCCGGCTGCCTCGAGCACCCCGCGCGCCAGCGATCCGGCGCAGTTGACGGTGACGACGCCTCCCGCTCCGGCGTCGCCCGACCCCGTCCGCAGCGGAACCCCGGCGCCGTCGGCGACCCCGCGTCCTACGCCGAGCGCGGAGCCCACGCCCACGCCGAGCGCGGAGCCCACGCCCACGCCGACCCCGACGCCCACTCCAGAGTCGACGCCCACACCTAACCCGACCCCTACCCCGACGCCGACGCCGACGCCGACGCCGACCCCGACCCCGACACCGACACCCGACCCGGGTCCCGTGCTGCCGGAGGGTACGCCCGCGGTCGTGGACGCGCACACGGTGCTGGTGCGCACCGTCACGGAGGTGCGCATCCAGCTCAGCGGGGCCCCCGGCGCGACCGTGCAGGCGTTGACGAACGGCGACGTCCGGGCGACGGCGACGCTGGATGCGGCGGGATCGGGTTCGCTCGTGGTGCGCCCGACGTTGCTGCAGCTGCTCCTGGATGTGCACGTCGACCTGCGGTATGTCGCGGGCGAGGCCACCGGCGGGTTCCTCAGTCTGCGGCTCAGCGACCTCCGCTGAGGGGTCGGCCGAACTCCGCACATTTCGGTCATTGACGCTGGACTAGACCTGTCGTACGCTCAGGGCGAGCTGGACTAGACCTGTAACGCTCATGGGCGAGTAGTGAGGAACGCAATGAAGAAAGTTCTGGGAATCGTGGCCGTGGCTGCGATGGCGGGCGCGCTCGCCGGGTGTGCAGGCGGCGCCGAGTCCGACGAAGAGGTCTTGACGGTCTGGGGATGGCGTAACGAGGCCCCATGGGTCGAGCTCATCGAAGGGTTCGAGGGGGACGGCTTCACCGTCGAGTACAAGTCCTACAAGCCCGACGAGTACAACCAGATCCTCCAGACCGGTCTGTCCGGCAGCACGGGGCCCGACATCGTCATGCTCCGCTCGTACGGCGGCTTGGACACGCTCGTGGCCGGCGGCGGCGTGGCAGCACTCGAGGAGGACTTCGAGGGCCTGGCCAACATCCCGGAGAACCTGGTGGATGGCCTCCGCAGCCAGAGCGACGGCAAGGTGTACGGCGTCCCCTTCCAGTCGGTCACGGCCAACGTCCTGTACAACAAGACGCTGCTCGATTCCCTCGGACTGTCCGAGCCCACGACCTGGGACGAGTTCATCGCTCTCAACGAGGCGTTGCTCGCGGAAGACGTCACGCCGATGGCGGCCGGCGCCCTGGAGTCGTGGATCCTGCCCATCTACCGTGACCTGTTCGGGGCCGCTGCCTACGACGGGCCCGCGTTCGCCGAAGAGCTGCGAGCAGGGAGCACGACGTTCGAGGACGAGCGGTACGCCGCTGCCAACGAGACGCTCGTCGACATGACGAAGTACTTCCCGCGCGGCTTCGAGGGCATCAACTACGCGGACGCCAATGCGCTCTTCATCGCCGGCGAGGCGGCCCTGTACCCGGGCGGAATCTGGGAGCTCGCAGTCTTCAAGGACGCCATGCCGGATGTGGAGCTCGGCATCTTCAACGCACCGCCCGTTACCGGCGATGAGCCCTATGCGATGGGCTACCTCGACGGCGGAATCGGGATGGCTGCGAATCTGGAGGGCGAGAAGCGCGATAACGCTCTCGAGTTCCTGGAGTGGGTGGGATCGGAGGACTTCGGTCAGTTGATCGCCGACGACCTTCTCGCCATCCCCGCCGTCAACGGAGTCACGCCCGCCGACCCGCTCCTGGCAGAGGCGGCGACCGCATTCGAGGAGCACCCGACGCCGTACCTCACGTATGTCAACTTCGACTTCGGCACTCCCTCGGGCACGTCGCTCGAGTACGCCGGTCTCCAGAAGATGGTCATCGGAGAGTCCGAGCCGTCCCAGGTGGGTGCAGAGGTCCAGGCGGGGATCCAGCAGTGGTTCAAGGCAGATAAGTGACGATCGCTCGTCTGAACAGGGGAGGGCGCCGCACTTCGCGGCGCTCTCCCTCGTTCCCCGTCCTCCTCGCCTTCCTTGGGCCCGCGCTCGTCCTGTACGCGGTCATCTTCCTGTTCCCGGTCGGCGCGGCGATGACGAACGGCTTCTTCACCTGGACGGGCACGGCGCGTCAGGAATTCGCCGGCTTCGGTAACTTCCTCACGCTCATGGGGCTGGAGCCATACGCCTCGCAGTTCTTCCGAGCAGTCGGCAACAACGCGGTGTTCTTCGTCGGCACGATGATCGTCCAGAACGGCGTCGGGCTAGTCTTGGCGTTCCTTCTCAATGGCCGTCTGCGCGGGAAGCACTTCTTCCAGACGATCATCTCCGTGCCGTACCTGATGAGTGCCCTGGTGATCGGGTACGCCTGGTCGATGCTCCTGTCGCCGCGCTTCGGCGCCGTGAACTCGCTGCTCGGCGTCTTCGGTATCGAGCCGGTCACGTGGCTCGGCACCCCCGCTCTGGTCATGCCCGTGCTGATCCTCATCAACGCCTGGCAGTGGATCGGCGTCACGATGCTGATCTTCGGTGCGGGGTTGGCGGCCATTCCCTCGGAACAGATCGAGGCGGCGCGCGTGGACGGAGCCTCGTCGCTCCGGATCGCCTGGTCGGTGCAGCTGCCCCAACTGATTCCGTCGGTGTCGATCGTCACCATCCTCACGCTCATCGGCTGCTTCAACCTCTTCGACCTGGTCTTCGCGATCGGGGGAAGCACGGGCGGGGTCGGCGGCGCTGCTGACGTCATGGGCACGCTCTTCTACCGCCTGTCGTTCAGCAACTCCCCGAACGCCTTCGGACTGTCCGGCGCGTTCTCGCTCATTCAGCTGCTGCTCATCCTGGTGGTCACCATCGGCGCGCAACGGATGTTCCGTCGACTGGAACGGAGATTCTTGTGAAGACCCGCAGCCGGGTAGGCGTCTACATCGTGCTCACCGTGGCGGCGGCGATCTCCGCCCTGCCGAACGTGCTGGTGCTGGTGGGCTCGCTGCGTCCCAATTCCGAGATCGTCGCGAACCCGACCGGGCTGCCGACGTCGCTGTATCTCGGGAACTACGCGCGGGCGTGGGAGCAGGGCGCGATCGGCACGTACTTCCTCAACTCCGTCGTCGTGACGGCGGTGTCGCTCGCGCTTGCTCTCGTGCTCTTCCTCCCGGCCGCGTACGCGCTGGGACGGTGGCGCTTCCGATTCGCGGGAGCCATCCAAGCGCTTTTCCTGCTGGGCCTGATGGTTCCGCTCAAGATCGGGATTCTCCCGCTCGCCCAGATGTACGATCAATGGCGCCTGGTGGACAACCTGGCCGGTCTCGTGCTGGTCTACACGGCCCAGGCCGCTCCGCTCATGGTCCTGATCTTGTCCACGTTCTACCGACAGCTGCCGGAGTCGCTCGACGACGCGGCCCGCATCGACGGCGCCTCGCACTTCCGGACCTTCTTCAGCGTCATGACTCCTCTCATGAAGCCGGCGATCGCCGTCTCCGTCGTCCTGAGTATCGGTCCCATCTGGAACGACTTCTTCATGCCGCTGGTGCTGATCCGCAGTGAGGAGAACTTCACCATCCCCGTGGGGGTCAGCTCGTTCTTCGGCGAGTACACCGCCGACCGCGGCATGCTCTACGCCGCCATCGTGATCGCGGTCGCCCCCGTCGTGATCTTCTTCGCTCTGGCGATGCGACAGATCGTCAGCGGACTCACCGCGGGGATAGAGAAGTGACTTCCGTCGGTGCTTTCGTGGACATCGGCAAGTCGCAGACGCGACTCCACGCCCTCGGCAGCGGGCAGATCCGCACACACAGTGCAGAGGGGATATCGCCGTCCGAGAAAGGCGATCACGGCAGAATCATCGCCGAGACGATCGGGAGGCTCCTCGCGGAAGCGGGGGCGGAGTCGGCCACGCACCTTCTCATCGGCTCCACCAGCGAGTTGTCCGCGCCGGAGGTGGAGTCGCTGTTCCACGAACTGCGCGTCAGGATCCCCGAGGCTGTGATCGGGCTCACCGACGACGGAACCCTCAGCCACGCGCGCGCCCTCAACGCGCCCGGCGTCGTGCTCGCGGTCGGCACCGGAGTGATAGCCGTCGCGCGGACGGCCGATGGTGGCGTGAGCCGTTTCGACGGCTGGGGTCCGCTCGCCGGCGACCGCGGCTCGGCGGTCCAGGTCGGGCGGTGGGCTCTGCGCGCGGCGTACCGCGCGGTCGACGAAGCACGGCACTCGCCCCTGCGCCGCGCTGTGGAACAAATGCTGGGGGAGCTCACCCCTTACGTCGCCCGCGCCGTCGTGGCCGACGAACGTTGGCCCGCCACGCTGGCCGGTTTCGCCGTGCAGGTCTGCGACGCGGCCGACCACGGCGACGCGGAGGCCGGTGCGATCCTCGACGACGCAGTGGACGAGTTGATACGCACCGCGCGGATGTCGGTGACCGCGGCCGGCGCAGGCGACGTCGTAGTGACCGGGCGCTTCGGGGAGGCCCCTGCACTGCGCACGCGGCTTGCGCTTCGCTTCGCCGACGAGGACATGCGACTGTCCGCTCCGCTCCCCCCGGATGCCGTGGGCATCGAGGAGATCCTCTCGGGTCCTTATGCCTCGAGTATCACCTTCGCGTGGGACGATCGGCGCACCGCGTCCAGGGGAGGGTACTGATGGGACGTCACCGCAGTGTGGACATCTCGGAGCTGGATCTGCCGGCGGCGCTCGCGCCCGACCGGCCCCGCGGCGATCAGATCAGGGAGCGCCTGGAGGCGCTCGCCGTCCGGCTGGGCCCCGGTGCGACGCTGCCGTCGGATCGGCAGCTTGCGGATCACTTCGGAGTCGCGCGCATGACGGTGCGCACGGAGATCAAACGTCTGGCGATCGATGGCGTGCTGGAGGTCGAGCATGGGCGGGGCACCTTCGTCGCTCGGGCACCCCGCCTCGCGCCGGAGTGGGGCACGTCTTATACGGTCGCGGCACGCGCGGCGAACGGTAACCCGAGTTCGACGCTCCTGGAGAGCGCGGCCGACGGCGCAGATCCGTCGACGGCCAGGCTCCTGGGGATCGCAGAGGGCGCTCCCGTCCTGACCGTCACCCGCCTTCGCGCCCTCGATGGGCGACCCGTCGGCGTCGAGCGGGTCAGCATCCCGCTGGACCAGTTCCCGGGGCTGGACGAAGTGGATCTGGAGAACGTGTCGCTGTACGAGGTGCTGGCCGAGCGCTGGGGCCTTGTCAGGGCATCGTCCACCGGCCGTGCGGCGGCCACGCTGCCGGGCGAAGCGGATGCGGCGGTGCTCGGGGTGACCGTGCGGGACCCGTGTCTGGTCGTGCAGATGACCAGTACGGACGTCGACGGTCGGGTGTTCGAGGTCGGCCGCTCGGTCTATCGCGCCGACCGCTATGAGATCGGGATCGATCTCATGCATCAACCGAACCGTGCGTGAGTCGTTCGGCCGGGTGCGCACTTCGCGCCCGGCGTGGGAAGGAACAGAAGTGGTAACTCCTGCTGCCGGGGCAGCGCACTCACGCACGGGGTTTTCTCTGCGCGCCGGCGCGGTCGACGTCACCCCTTCGCGGCCCGGCCCCCTCGCGGGGTATGAGGCCCGCAGAGGGGCGGTCAGCACGGGGACGAACGACCCGCTGCATGCGACGCTCGTGGTGCTCGGCGACGAAGCGGAGCGGATGGCGTGGCTTGCGCTGGATGCCATCGCCGTGCCTGCTGAGCTGGCTCGTCGTCTCCGGGATGCGGTGCGCGAGGGTTTGGCCGACCCCGACGTGTTCGTCGTCGCCGCGGCCTCCCACACCCATTCGGCGCCACGCGGCTGGGTGGGCAGCATCCACCCCGGGCACTCCGGGTCGATCGAGTCGGATGATGTAGACGAACTCATCGGGAAAGTCCGGGCGCTCGCTGCCGATCTGGCGAAGACCGAACCGGAATCGGTGGCGGGCACGTGGGGCTCGGGGAACGCCGTGGGGCTCGGTGCCAACCGGCTCACTCCCGGCGGACCGCACGACGACGGCGTGGGGGTTCTGGCATTGCGGTCGGTAGCCACTGGCGCACTCCGCGCGATCGTCTTCGACGCGGCGGTGCATCCGACGGTCTATGGCGCGGTCAACCTGCGATGGTCGGCCGACTGGCCGGGGGTGGCGCGACGCGTCGTGTCGGCGGCGGCCCGTGCCGTGAACGAGTCGGCCGGTCAGGACGACGGGGCAGCGGTGGTGCTCTTCCTCCAGGGAGCCGCAGGTGACGTGAGCGCCCGTTTCACCCGCCGCGGAGCGGATTCGAGGGAAGTGGCCCGCCTCGGCACGATCGCGGCTGCCGCGGTGATCGAGACGATTGCGCACGACGGGCACGAGTTGAACGGCCCGATGCGGCGCCTGTCCCGCGTCATCGAACTCGCCAGGCGCCCCCTGCCGTCGATCGAGGTCGCCGAGCGCGAACTCGCCCAAGCCGCCGCCGATCATGCGGAGCTGGCCGACATGCCGCCGCTGGATCCCCGTGTCCGCCTCTCTCAGTCGCGAGTAGACGGCGCGCTCGTGCAGAGGGGTCTCGTCGCTGCCGCCCCGGACGACGTGATCCGCTTCCCCATCTCGGTGCTGGCGATCGGCGACGTTGCCTGGGTGCATGTCCCCGTCGAACTCTTCACGAGCATCGGAGGTCGAATCCAGTCGGGCAGTCCATTCCCAGTGACCCGGGTCGTGGGGTACGCCGATGACTATCTCGGCTACATGGTCGACGAGGCGGCTTTCGAAGCGGGCACATACGAGGCCCTGTCCAGCTACTTCCTGCCCGACGCCGCAGACCGCCTCGTCGACGAGGCGCGTCAGATGATGAAAGAGATCCGATGAACTACAGCTACCCCGCCCTCGCCCACAAGGTGATCGACGACATGGCGGACAGGCAAGCATCCGCCATCGATGCGGCTGTCGATTTGATCACGTCTCGGCTCCGCCGTGGTGGAGTGCTGCAGGCGTTCGGCACAGGGCATGCGCGCATCCCCGTGCACGAGATGGCTGGTCGCGCGGGAGGACTGACCTCGGTGAACCTCGTGCGGCTGAGCGATCTGGCGTTCCGTGGTGGCTACGCGCCCGCTGACGTCGCCGATCCGCTGCTGGAACGTGACCCCGAGATCGCGGCACCTCTTTTCGAACTGACAGCACCGGCGCCCGATGACGTGTTCCTCATCGCATCGAACTCCGGGATCAACGGCGCGGTCGTGGAACTCGCGATGCTGGTGCGAGACGCGGGGCTGCCCATCGTGGCGCTGACCTCGGTCGCCCACAGCACTTCCACCCCTTCCCGCCACCCCTCCGGGAAGCGCCTGCTCGATCTGGCCGACGTCGTCATCGACAACGGCGCGCCTCCCGGAGACGCGGCCCTGGACCTTGGCGAAGGTGTCGTCGTGGGTGCGGTGTCGAATCTGGCGGGCGTCGTCGCGGTGCAGCTGCTTACGGAGGGCATCGCTCGAGCGATGCTCGAACAGGGCGAGAAGCCGCCGGTGTACCGCTCGATGAACCTGCCCGACGGGGACGAGCGGAACGCCGCGGCGACGGCTCGGTACCAAGGACGAGTGCATCCGATCGAAGCCTGAGCAGAGCTCACCCCGGCACCGCGTCAGAAGGGTGGCGGATCGCCGTCGGGAACGAAGGTGACGCGCGGGGGAACCCGGTCGGTGTACCCGCGGCCCAGCGGTGACGTCCACTGGATGGATCCGTCGGGGGATTGCGACGCGACCCACTCGGTTTCGGTCTTGAGGGTGTGGTGTCGCTTGCAGAGGCAGGCCAGGTTGCACACGTCGGTCTGTCCGCCGAGGGCCCAATCGAAGTTGTGGTCATGGTCGCACAGGCGTGCAGGCATGCGGCATCCAGGGAACCGGCAGTGCACGTCGCGCGCGGCGAGGAACCGCTCCATCTGGTTGCCGGCCCGGTAGCGGTCGACGGCGAGGACGGTTCCGGTGACGGGGTGGGTCAGGATGCGATCCCACCCCGGTGCCCCGGCCATCAGGCACCGCGCGGTGTCGGCGTCGATGGGGCTCTTGCCGTCGAGAGACGCGCCGCGATCGTCGGCGCCCGCCGCGGTGAGCGCCGGAACCGTGACCTGGATGTGCGCGCGGATCGCGCCCAGCCCGCCGGGTATCACGTCGGTGGTCGGGTCGACCGCCGGCTGACCGGTGAGAAGCATGTCGCAGAGGAGATCCGCGCGCGTCTGGTCCAGCGTGCGCGTGTCGACGACGGTCGGTTCCGCCGATTCGTCGTCTTCTACCTGCTCGCGGATCGCATCGGCCGCGCACTGCCGGATCGCCCGCGCCTGCTGGGTGAGCCGGTCGTGGATGCCATGGCCGAGGGCGGCGGCGACGATGGCTTCGACCTTGACCATCCCGTCGCCCAGCTCGGTGACGCTCACCTTGCGTCCCTTGTCGGCGCGCTCGAACCGCTCGGTGATCGACTCGGGGTTCATCTGCTCCGCGAGACCTTGCGCGTAGTCTCGCGTCCGCGCGACGGTTTCGCACTCGGCCCACTCGAGCACGACGCGCTCGAAGGCGGCGCGCTCCGTGGCGTCGGGAAGCACGCAGCCGGCGTCCTGAATGACCGCGGCGTGACGGGCCGTGATCCGCCCCGCCGCGAGCGCGTCGACGGTCGCGGGGAAGCGTTCGACGAGGTCGAGCGCGTCGGCCATCCGCTGCTGCGCGACCCGATCGCTCCAGCGCACGGCAGCGCCGATCTCCGCGGCGATCGAGCGCAGCTCCATCTCCCGCGCGCGTTGAGTGGGGTGCTTCCCCTCCATTCGCCGCAGTGCGATCCGCATGGCCGTGGCGAGCTGCCCCGTCTTCTGCGCCTCCATCGCCGCGATGCCCTCCTCGCTCTCGCGCAGCGCATCGACGACAGAAGCGAGCTGCGCTTGTTCGTCGGTAGCTACGAAGATAGGCGAGTGGTTCATGAAATAAGCGTCGCACATACCACCGACATTGACCCGGCGGATTTGTCGCCTGTGGAAAGTTCGAACGCTGCGCCCCTTGGGGAGGGGATGGTGAATCCGCCCCGGATCCGCCCTACGGCTTCCGCCACACCGAGACGTGCGACCGGCTGTCCGCCGTGAACGGCGTCCGATCCCAGTCGGCCCACCGCTCCGCCAGCGTCAGCCCGGCGTAGTGCGCCATGAGGTCGAGTTCGCTGGGCCAGACGTAGCGATGCGGGGAGTCGAACCGCGAAGCGCTCCCGTCAGAGAAGCTGTAGTGGTGCGACACCAGGAGCTGGTTCACGGTGTCGAACTCGTCGATGCCGAGGTGATCGTCCGAGATGTGGAACGGCTTGTACGCCTCCCCGGGCAGCACCCCCTGGAGCGGCGGCACGAAGACCTCCATCACGAGCGCCCCACCGGGCTGCAGGTGGCGTGCGGCGTTCTCGACGCACTGCGCCTGCGCGGCCTGCGACAGGAGGCACGTGATGGCGTTGTACACGAGGTACACCAGCGCGAACTCGCCGGGCAGTGTCGCGGAGGCCATGTCCCCGACCACCACGTCCATATTCGCGCCGCCGTCTTTGCGGCGCAGTTCGTCGACCATCGGCTGGGAGAACTCGATCCCGGCGACGTCCAGCCCCTCTGCGGACAGGGGGAGTGCGACTCGGCCGGTACCGATCGCGAATTCCGCGGCGCGGCCGCCGCGCGCCTGATCCGCCAGGAAGCGGACGGTCGGGTCGAGAACCGCGGGGTCGTACATCGCGGCCGAAGACCGGTCGTAGTCTCGTGCGACGGATTCCGTCCACACGTGCGGGTCGAGCTGGTCAGGTGAAAGCGACATGACGGCGCCCTCCGCCTACTGCGTGGCCGGCTCCGCGACGACGAGCGCTCCTTCTCGGCGGTCGGCGAGCATGATGCTCCGACCGAGGAGGAGGCCCACCCCCAGCGACCCGACGATCCAGGCCAAGACAATGGCGAGCGTGATCAACTGACTCCCCCTCGAGTGCAGGTGGTGCATAGAGCAACAGGTTGCGCCCACGGTAGCGGCGGGGGCGATCCGCGCAACGGCCTCTGTCGCCGGGGAGCTGGATGCGGTATCTTGCGCCCGAGCCGCTACGCCGTGAAGTACGCCCGGGTCGCGTCGTCGGCCGGCAGGAATGTCTCCAGGTGCAGACCCTCGAGCGCGACGTCGGTGGCAGTGGTCAACCGCCCCGTGGTGCTGAACATGCGGAGCACCGTGTCGCCGGCGCGGAGGTCCATCGTCAGCACCGGTCCGGTCGACGGCGACAGGCGCGGGACACCGCCGCGCTGTGCCGCTACCATGGCCGCCAGCTCATGGTGCCGTGGCCTGCCCGTGCGGTCGGCCCGGTGCGCGACCTGCCAGTACAGGTGCGCCGTCCACTCCTCGAGGTTCACGATCCGCTGCGCCAGCCCCTGCTCATCCACGGTCAGCCGCAGGACGTTGAGGGGCGGCTCGAGCAGCTCCGGGGCGCACCCGGCGAGGAGCGCGTCGACGGCGGCATTGGCATCCACGACATCCCAGTCGTCGTCGAGCAGCAGCGCCGGATAGGGGAGGTGCGCGTCCAGCAGGGAGCGAAGACCCGCCATGACGGATGCCACGGACGCGTCGCCGCGAGGCCGGTCGCTGTACCGCGGGGCGTAGCCGGCGGCCAGCAGCAGTCCGTTGCGCTCGCGCAGCGGCACTTCGAGGGTGTCGGCGAGGTGCAGGATCATCTCCGGCGTGGGGTGGGCTCGCCCGGTCTCGACGCGACTGAGGTGCCGGGTGGACACGCTCGAGACGTCGGAGAGATCCTGCTGGCTGAACCGGCGGCGCTGTCGCCACTCGCGCAGCATCGCGCCCACCGTCCGGTCGGGAGCGTAGGTCGACATGGCGTGAGCCTAAGCCGTGGCACGTCGCGACGTCATGACCTCGGAGGTCATGGCTCTGCTGCATCCGGTGGCCGAGTCTTGCCGTACCGACAACGGATGAAGGAGAACCCCATGAACGACATCGTCAACGGCTACCTCGCCGCGTGGAACGCCCGGGCAGAGGAGCGCAGCCGCCTGCTCGAGGAGCACTTCGCGCCCGCCGTGAGCTACACCGATCCTCTCGCCCAGGTGAGCGGGCGCGGCGAGCTCGACCGCCTCATCGACGGCGTGCAGGCGCAGTTCCCCGGCTTCGTGTTCACGCCGGTCGGCGCGCCCGACTCCCACCATGACCAGGTGCGGTTCCAGTGGGGTCTCGGACCCGACGGAGCCGAGCCGGCCGTGATCGGCTTCGACGTGGTCGTGCTCGACGCGGAGGGGCGGATCGCGGACGTGCGCGGCTTCCTCGACAAGGTGCCCGCCTGACCGCGGGCCTCAGGAGCGGACGGCCCGCGGGCGCTCCGGCGGCACGGCGGCGAGCAGCTGCCGCGTGTACGGCTCCCGCGGGTTCGCGAACAGCTCGCGGGCCGGCACGGCCTCCACGACGCGACCTTCCTTCAGCACGACGACGTCGTGGCTCATCTCCTGCACGATCGCGAGGTCGTGCGCGATGAAGAGGTAGGTCGTCCCGTGCTCGTCCTGCAGTCGGCGCAACAGCGTCAGCACGTGCGCCTGCACGGAGACGTCGAGGGATGCAGTGGCCTCATCGAGCACGATGACGTCGGGTTCGAGCGCCAGCGCGCGGGCGATCGACACACGCTGGCGCTCGCCGCCGGACAGCTCGTGCGGGAATCTCTCGTGGAACGCCGCGGGCAGTCCGACCAGGTCGAGCAGCTCGGCGACGCGGTCGCGGCGCTCGGCGCTGGTGCGGCCGCCCAGGCGGTGCACGCGCAGCGGCTCCGTGACGGCGTCGCCGACGCTGCGACGCGGGTCGAGCGAGGCGAAGGGGTCTTGGAACACCATCGCGACGCGACGCCGATCAGCGCGGCGGGCGCGCAGCAGGTCGGCGCCGTCGAGGGTGGCGGTGCCGGACTTGGGGGCGACGAGCCCCGTGAGCGCGTTGGCGATCGTGGACTTCCCCGACCCCGACTCGCCCACCAGCGCGAGCGTCGTGCCGCGACGGACGTGGAACGACACGTCGTCGACGGCGTGCACGACGCGGGGCCCGGTGGGCGTGGCGACGGTGAACCGCACGTCGAGCTCGGCGACATCCAGGAGCGGCGCCGCACCCGGACGCTGCGGCGGCCCGGCGTCGGCCCGGATGCGGGGGCGGGCGGCGAGCAGCTCGCGCGTGTACGCGTGCTCGGGTCGCGCATACACGTCGGCGATCGGCCGCTGCTCGACGGCGACACCCTGGCGCAGCACGAGCACGTCGTCGGCGACCTGACCGATGACGCCGAGGTCGTGGCTGATCCACACCACCGCGGTGCCGCGCTCGCGCTGCAGCGTCTGGACGAGATCGATGATCTGCGCCTGCGTCGTGACATCGAGCGCCGTCGTCGGCTCGTCGGCGATGAGCAGCGCCGGGTCGCACGCGAGCGCGACGGCGATCATGGCGCGCTGGCGCTGCCCGCCGGAGAACTGGTGCGGGTAGGCGTCGACGCGCTCGTCCGGATGCGGGATGCCGACGGCCTCCAGCAGGTCGATCGCGCGCGTGCGCGCGGCCCGGCCGGAGAGGCCGCGGTGCGTCTCGAGCGACTCGGTGATCTGCCGCCCGATCGTCAGGAGCGGGTTGAGCGATGTGCCGGGGTCTTGGAAGACGAAGCCCACCGCATCCCCGTGCACGCGGCGGAGCGTGCGATCGGATGCGCCGACGAGCTGCACCGCGTCATCCGTGCCGCGCTGCAGCACGGATGACCCCGACACCCGGCGCCCGGGCGCGTCGATGAGGCCGGTCGCCGCGAGCACCGTCATCGACTTGCCCGATCCGGATTCGCCGACGATGCCGAGGGTCTGCTCCGCCTCGACGGCGAAGCTCACGCCGCGGACGATGTCGGCGCGGCCGATCGAGACGCGGAGATCGTCCACGCGCAGCACGGGCCCGGTCATCGTGTCCTCCGAGCCTCGATGATGGTGCGTTGACGGGGGTCGAGCACGTCGCGCAGGCCGTCGCCGAAGAGGTTGAACGCCAGCGCCGTGACGAAGATCGCCGCTCCCGGGAACACGCTCATCCACCACGCCTGCGTGAGGAAGCCCTGCGCCGTGAACAGCATCCCGCCCCACGAGGGCGCGGGCGGCTGGATGCCGAGGCCGAGGAACGACAGCGCGGCCTCGGAGAGGATCGCGAACGCCAGCGACAGGGAGGTCTGGACCACCAGCGGCCCGGCGATGTTCGGCAGCACGTGGCGGCGCACGATCGACAGCCCCGGGGTGCCCATCGTCTGCGACACCTGCACGAAGGGGGAGACGCGCACCGACAGGGCGCTCGCGCGGGCGATGCGCGCGAAGATCGGCGTGTACACGACCCCGATCGCGATCATCGTCGTCACCATCCCGGGCTGGAAGATCGCGACGATCGCGAGCGCCAGCAGCAGCACGGGGAAGGCGAACATGACGTCGACCAGGCGCATCAACACCATGTCGAGCCATCCGCCGCGGTATCCGGCGGCCACCCCGAGGGTGAGCCCGACGACGAGCGCGAACGTCACCGCGACCACCGCGATCGACAACGACGTGCCGGCGGCGAGCATCACGCGGGAGAGCACGTCGCGGCCGAGCTCGTCGGTGCCGAACCAGTGCGCGGCGCTGGGCGGCTGCAGCTGCGCGCTGACGTCGATGGCGTTGACGCCGTACGGCGCGATCCACGGCGCCAGCACCGCGACGAGCACGACGACGGCGATGATCGCCGCGCTGACGACGGTGACCGGGTTGGCGGCGAGGATGCGCAGCGCCGACATCCGCGGCTGGGCGGCGGGGACGGCGGCGACGAGGGGGCGGTCGGTGCTCACGAGACGCGGATCCGAGGGTCGATGACGGCGTAGAGCACGTCGACGAGCAGGTTGACGAGCAGGAACATCACGGCGATCAGCAGCACCGCGCCCTGGATGAGCGGATAGTCCCGCGCGGCGACGGCGTCGTAGACGAGCCGTCCGAGCCCGGGCCACGCGAACACCACTTCGACCACGATCACGCCGCCGAGGATCGTGGCCAGCTGGATGCCCGCGATCGTGAGCACCGGCACGAGGGCGTTGCGCACGATGTGGCGGAAGGTCACGACACGGCGGGGGAGCCCTTTCGACACCGCGGTGCGCACGAAGCCGGCGGACGCCACATCCAGCACGGCCGCCCGGATGTAGCGGGTCATGATCGCCCCCGCGACAAGGCCGACGGTCAGCGCCGGCAGCGCCACGCGCCGCGCCCACTCCGCGGGGTTGTCGGTGATGGCGGTGTAGCCACTGGCCGGGAGCAGGCCGAGGGTCACCGAGAACAGCGAGATCAGCAGCATCCCGAGCCAGAAGTCGGGGACCGAGACGCCGAACTGGCTCGCGGTGCGCACGATGGCGTCGCTCACGCGCCCCTCGCGCAGCGCCGACCAGATGCCGGCGGGCACGGCGATCACCAGCGCGATCGCGAGCCCCGCCAGGGCGAGGGAGATCGTGGCCGGCAGGCGCGAGAGGAGCGTCGTGGTGACGGGTTCGCCGTTGCGGAAGCTCACGCCCAGGTCGCCCGTGAGGGCGCCGCCCACGTAGCCGACGAACTGCTCGGGGAGCGGACGGTCCAGGCCCGACGCCGCCCGTAGCGCCTCGTACGCCTCCGGCGTGTAACGCGTGCCGAGCGCGAGGCGCACGGGGTCTCCCGGCACGAGCTGCACGATCGCGAACACCACGACCAGCACGCCGAGGAGCACGACCGCCGACGACACGAACCGCACGCCGAGGAAGCGCAGCACGCGGCTGGGCTGCATCCTCATCGCGGTCAGCCGCTGAGAGCCGCGTCGCGGAAGCGGATGGCGCGGTCGGCGCGTGCCTCGTACCCGGTGATCGAGGGCGACCAGGCCTGGATCACCGACGGGTTGTAGAGGTAGATGTAGCTGGCCTCGTCGGCGATGATCGTCGCTGCCTGCGCGTAGAGGTCCTTGCGCGCCTCGGTGTCGGTCTCGACGCGGCCGGCGTCCAGCAGCTGGTCGACCTCGGGGTTGGCGTACTTCTGGGCATTGCTAGCCCCCGTGCTGTGGTGCTGGGAGTAGTAGAAGTCGTCGGGATCGATGTTGCCCAGCCATCCCATCATCAGCATGTCGAAGTTGCCGGAGTTCTGCTCGTCGAGCCACGTCGAGAAATCGGGCTGGCGGATGGCGACCTCGATGCCGAGGGGCTCGAGGTTCGCGGCGATGATCTGCGCCGCCGTGACGGTCTCGGGGTAGTCGCTCGTGGCGAGCAGGTCGAGTGTGCCGCCGGTGAACCCGGCCTCCGCCATCAGCTGCTGCGCGGTGTCCATGTCGGTGGAGTAGGTGTCGTACGGGGTGTACCAGACGCTCTGCTCAGGGATGGCGAGCTGGTTGAGCTCGGCGGTGCCGTAGCTGACGGCCTGCACGATCGCGTCGCGGTCGATGGCGTAGGCGATGGCCTGACGCACGCGCACGTCGCTCCACGGTTCGCGCGCCTCGTTCAGCGCCAGGTACCAGTAGTCGCTGGAGGGCGTGACGCCCAGCTCGAGCGCCTCGTCGGTCTCGAGCTCGCCCACCTGCTGCGGCGGCACGACGTCGGTCCACTGGATCTCCCCGCCGCGCAGGGCCGCGAGCGCCGTGGCCGGCTCGGAGATGAAGCGGTACTCCACCCCGCCGAGCTCGGGAGCCCCGCCCCAGTAGTCGGGGTTCGCGGTCAGGGTGATGTGGTCGCCGGAGACGTACTCCTCGACCGAGAACGGACCGGTGCCGACAGGAGCGGTGGTGATGTCGCCGGATGCGACGTTGTCCTCCTGCACGATGGCCATGCCCTTGAATCCGCCGAGGTTCGACAGCAGGTTCGGGGTGGGCTGGGCGACGGTGATCACGACGGTCTGGTCGTCGGGGGCGGTCACATCCGTGACGGATGCGAACTTCCACGCGTTGGAGAGCTCTTCGTCGATGATGCGGTCGTAGGAGTACATGACGTCGGCGCTGGTGAACTCGCTCCCGTCGTGGAAGGTCACTCCGTCGCGCAGGGTGAAGGTCCACTCGAGCTGGTCGTCGCTGACCTCCCAGCTCTCGGCGAGAGCCGGCTGCATCTGAAGATTCTCGTCGGGCTCGACGAGCGTGTCGAACACGTTCTCGAGCACCTCGAACGCGAAGTACGACGTGGTCTTCTGCGGGTCGAGCTGGTCGGGCTCCCCGCCGATCGCGGCGACGAGCACCTCGCCGTCGGCACCGGACGAATCGAGGTCGACGCCCTCGCCGGCGGAGCATCCGGCCACCAGCAGTGCGGTCACCGCCAGGGCGGCTCCGGACATGACGCGCTTTCCCATGGGGTCCCCCATCCGTGCGGATGCCGAGGCATCACTCTGATGATGATTCCATCAGTATGTGTGACTATGGAGGTCAGGACAAGCAGCGGGCGCAGACGAAACACGATCGTCACGTTCGCCCCGACCCGGAGGACTCTGTGACGTACACCGTGCTCGCGCGCGATCGGCGCGGCGGCCTGATCGGGGCGGCGACGGCGAGTCGCTCACTCGCGGTGGGCAACGCGGTGATCGCCGTCGACCCGCGAGTGGGGGCGGTGGCCAGTCAGGCGTGGACGAACCGGACGCTGCGCGGATTCCTGCTGGAGCGCCTTCGCGCCGGGGTTGCCGCGGCCGATGCGGTCGAGATGATCGGCGAGCAGGACGACCGTCCCGACCTGCGGCAGGTCGCCGCCCTTGCGTGGGAGGGCGCGCCGGCCGCGTTCACGGGCGCGCAGACCTCGGGGTGGGCGGGACACCTCGTGCTCGCCGACGCCGTGGTCGCCGGGAACCTGCTCACGGACGCCGAGGTGCTGCGCGCGATGGCGACCGAGCTGTCGTCACCGCCGGCAGAACCGGACGCCGTGGACTTCGCCCGCCACCTGGTGGCGGTCCTCGCCCGCGGGGAGCAGGCGGGTGGCGACCTCCGGGGCAAGCAGAGCGCCGCCGTCCTGGTCGCGCGCGCCGAGGGCGGCATCGTCGTCGACCTGCGCGTGGACGATCACCCCGATCCTGTGGCCGAGCTCGCGCGCTTGGTCGAGTTGCGGGCGGCGGATGCGGCGGACCTCTCCCGCTCCGGCGCCCTGCCGCCGCCGCGTTAGCGCTCGAAGGGTGTGACGGCGCCGAGGACGACGGTGACGTCGTCGTGCCCATTGGCCCACCAGTGCGCTTCGGAGCATCGGTAGGTCACGGTGTCGCCGGCGTGCAGTTCGACCCGGCGGTCGCCTTGGGCCACGACGAGCACGCCGGATTCGACGGTGACGCATTCGGTTCCGATGTGCCGGAACGGTCGCTGCTCGTTGCTGAACCCCGGCGGCAGGGTGGAGCGGATCAGCTGCAGCATGGCTTCGCCCCGGGGGGTGAGCAGCTCGCGCACCGACTGCTGATCGCGCGGCAGATCGGGCGCCGGCGGCACCATGTGCCGTCGTTCGGCCGGGACGACGGCGAGGTCGCCGGCGGGCTCGTCGAGGAGTTGCCCGGCCGGGACGCCCAGTGCACCGGCAAGGCGCTGGATCGACTGCAGCGACGGATTGCCGAGCCCCCGCTCGAGCTGGCTCACGAGGCCGAAGCTGACGCCGGCGCGTTCGGAGAGGGCCTGCACCGACAATCCGAGCCGCCGCCGTGCATCGCGCACCGCAGCGCCGAGGGTCTGGACCGCCCGCGACTCGTCGTGGTCGTCGTGGCGGGCCATGCGCTCACCCTACCTGCGGGGCGCGCCACCGGCGGTCGGCAGGTGGGTGGCGGTGGCGAGATCAGACGGAAACTCCGCCGAAATCCAAGGCTGGTTGATTTCCAGTGTTCCGGCTTTCCCCGGAACGACCGCATGTGACCGAAGGAACAAGACAACAGTGAGTAAGAGCAAGATCCGGCTGCGCGCAGGGGGAGCGAGCTCCGCGGCCATGATGGCAGTGGTCCTCGCCATCGCCCCCGCGAGCGCCGCCACGGCCGCCCCCGGTGACGTCGAAGACACGATCGCGGCAGCACTGGATGCACGCGGCATCCCCGGAGCCCAGGTCGTCCACCGCGTCGGCACCACGACGGAGAGCTACACGTTCGGGGTGCAGAGCACCGCCACCGGAGTTCCGGTCGCCGAAGACACGCTTTTCCAGGCGGCGTCGCTGAGCAAGGTGGTGGGAGCGTACGAATTCCTCAAGCGCGTGGACGCAGGTCAGATCGACCTCGACACTCCGCTGTGGGACTACTACCCCTCACCCCGCATCGCCGACAGCGCCGCAGCTCAGACGGTGACCGCCCGGATGGTCCTGAACCACACGACCGGATTCCCCAACTGGGCCGGCGCGGTCAACTCCGAGACGACGCTGCTCGTGCCCGGCACGACGCCGGGCACGTCGTTCAGCTACTCGGGTGACGGGTTCTTCCTCCTGCAGAGCGTCATCGAGCACCTCGATGGCCGCCCGTTCGACCAGATCCTGCACGACGAGGTCTTCGTGCCCTTCGGGATGACGAACACGACGCTGTCGTACCGCGCGGCCGATGCTCCCCGCACGATCGTCGGGCACGACGCATCCGGCACCCCCGGGGCGATGAGCACCTACACGCGCGGGAACACCGCGTACACGCTCCAGACCACCGGGCTGGATTACACGACCTTCCTGCAGCGTGCCGTCATCAACGGGGAGGGCCTCTCGCCCGCACTGCACGAGGAGTGGCTCGCCCCCTCCTCCGACGCCGTGCGAGACGCCGCCAACCCGGCCAACCCCTTCATCGACTGGGGCCTCGGCATCGGGCTGGAAGACAGCGAGCTCGGACAGGGCGTGTGGCACTGGGGTGACAACGGCTCGCGAAAGGCCTTCTTCCTCGCCTTCCCGGATCGCGACGAGAGCGTCGTCATGTTCTGGAACAGCAGCGAAGGACAGCGCTCCGCCGGCGACATCCTCCGTGCCTTCTACGGCGACATCACCTTCTCCGCGCTGACCTGGGTCGGCGGATACGATCCGACCCCCGCCCCGTCGGTGCCCGTCTCGACCGGCTGGCCCGAGCTCGAGGCCGCGATCACCCCCATCATCGACGAGGCGACCGCCGCGGGCGTCGACCTCGGGGTGGCGATCGAGGATCTCTCCGGTTACTACGACGGCCGGTCGCTGTTCGCCGGCAAGCAGGACCGGTCCACCACCGCCAGCACCATCAAGATGGCGCTCGCCGTCACCGTGATGCAACAGGTCGAAGCCGGGATGCTGACTCTCGACGACATCCGCACGATCCTTCCCGAGGAGCGCTACGAAGGCAGCGGCATCCTGAAAGACGGCACCTTCCCCCAGGACGTGTCGATCGGGCGGATGCTGGACCTCATGATCACGGTGAGCGACAACACCGCCACCAACAAGCTCGTGGATGTCGTCGGCGGTTTCGGCCCCATCAACGCGACGATCGAGTCGGCCGGCGTTCCGCGCACCGACCTGCACTTCGGGCGCAAGATGTTCGGTGGAATCGTGCCGCCCGACGGCGACCTCTGGCTCACGCCCTCGGGCATGAACGAGCTGCTCACGCGGATCTACGAAGCGGCGAACACGTCGCCGACCGCTCGCGCGACGTCGTTCCTGTCGGCGGCGTCGGCCGAGCACATCATCGATCTGATGCTCGCGCAGCAGGTGAAGACCAAGCTCGGTGCGACCGTTCCGGCCGGGATCCTGGCCCACAAGACGGGCGAGAACGCCGAGGTCAGCCACGACGTCGGCATGGTGCTCCTGCCCGGGCAGGAGATCACCCTGTCGGTGTTCTCGACCGTGCGGCCGGGTTTCACCGGCGATGTGCAGGCCGTCGCCAACCCGTTCCTCCAGCGCATCGGAACCGCCGTGCACGACTACCTGCTCGCGACGGCACCGACCGCCGGGACGCCGACGACCCCGGGAACGCCGACGACGCCGGCGACCCCGGGAACGCCGGGTGCTCCCGCCGCGCCGGGTGACCCGGCCGGGATCGCGGCGGGCTCCGGTGACCCTCGGAACGCCGGGGGTGCCCTCGCGAACAGCGGCCGCGACGGGAGTGTGGATCAGTTGGCGCTCACCGCAGGGATCGCGATGCTCGCCATGCTCGCCGGAGCGGCCGCGGTGCTGCGCGCCCGTCGCCGGCGCGCCCGGGTCTGATAGCAGCCGGGGCATCACGCCGAGCCCGGGGCGACCTGTCGTCCCGGGCTCGGCGCACCTGGCGGATGCGTCAGCTGCGGTGGCCGCCCGGCTCCGGGTCGAGAGGCTGGGTCGATGCCCGCCGCCGGCGGATCTCCTCTTCGAGCGCGGCGATCTCGATCTCGCGTTCGAGGGCGGCGAGCTGCGCCTCGGTGGAGTGCGGGGTGGATGGCGGGGACGGCTGGGCCGCCGCATCCGCCGCCCACCGGCGCGGGTCGCCGAAGCTCATCGGTTCGCGGCGGCTTCCCCACTCTCGCCCGACAGTGAACCACAGGATGGAGCCGATGACGGGGAGCAGGACGATGAGCAGCACCCACCCGAACTTGGGGAGGTGATTCACCTGGTCGTCACGGCGGCTGATGACGTCGATGAGCGCGATCACCAGGAGCGCGAAGAGCAGCAGGGGCAGCAGCAGCACGGTCATAGCGTGGCGGAACTCGCCCTTGCGCCGCAACGAAAACGTGGCGGAGGCGCGGAGCTCTAGAAGGGCGGCGGGTCGCCGTCGGGGATGAACATCACCCGTGGTGGTGGCTCGTCGGTGTAGACGTTGCCGAGGGGACTGGTGAACTCGAGGGAGCCGTCGCCGAGCTGCCGCACGGTCCAGGCGGTCTCCGTCTTGAGGGTGTGATGTCGCGTGCACAGGTGGGCGAGGTTGCCGATCGCGGTCGGGCCGCCCTCGTGGTGCTCGTGATTGTGGTCCACCTGACATCGGTGCGCGGGCTGGCGGCATCCGAATCCGCGGCAGTGCTGGTCGCGGGCACGGAGGAACCGCTGCTGGTCGGCGCGTGGCGTGTAGCGGTCGACTTCGAGGACCGTGCCGGTGATGGGATCGCACATCACCCGGTCCCACCCCGGTGCGTCGCCGGCGAGGCGCCGGGCGGTTTCAGGATCGATGGGGATCTGTCCGTGGAGACTTGCTCCCGAGTCGGTCTTGCCCGCGAGGGTCAGTACCGGCACGACCACCTGTACATGCGCCCGGATCGCGCCGAGCCCGCCGGCGCTGCGGTCGGTCACCGGATCGATGGCCGGAGCGCCGGTCAGCAGCATGTCGGCGACGAGGTCCGCGCCGATCTGCGCCATGGTGCGGGTGTCGTCGATCACCTCGGCGGGCGCGGTCTCGGCAGCTTCCCCGAAAGGCAGAGACATGAGGCCGTCGCGCAGCGAGTCCGCCGCATCCGTCGCGGTAGCAGCATCCGGGGCCGGCCCGTCGTCGGCGGCCGCCGCTTGGTCGGCGGCGCGGCGGGCGCGCTCGGCGTTGGCGGCGTCGCGGATGATGCGGGCCTGCTGGCGGATGCGGTCGCGGATGCCGTAGGCGAGGGCGGCGGGGAGTCGTACCTGGAGGAGCGCCATGCCGTCGTCGAGGTCGACGATGCTCACCCCGCGGGTCTCGCACGCCTCGGCGTGGCGTTCGGACATGCTCACGGGATTGACCGCCTCGGCCAGCTGCCGCGCGAATGCGCGCGTGCGGCCCGGGGTCTCGCGTGCCGCACGGTCGAGCACGGTGTGCTCCCACGCCTCGCGGACATCGACGTTGTCGATGGATGCGCCCACTTCGAGGATCACGTCGGCATGCCGCTTGGAGATGCGGGCTTCTTCGAGCGCGGTGAGCGTCGCGGCGAAGCAGGTGACGAACGCGTACGCGTCGTTGAGCTCCTTCTGCGCGGTGAGGTCGTGCACGTGCGTGGCGAAGGCCACTTCGGCCGCGAGCGACCGCATCGGCATCTCCCGCTCCCGCGAGGCCCGTGAGGTCATCCGTTCCATCTCGTCCAGCGCGATTGCGGCCAGCTCCGCCTGGTGGCGGATGAGGGCCGCCTGCGCGCGGGCAATGGCCGCTTTCTCTTCGAGCACCCCCGCCAGCCCGGCATGCATCCGGATGGCGTCGTCGGGCCTGAATTCACCAGGCCGGGGGTTGTTCTCCATGACCCGAAGCTACTCGGGGGTTCCGACATTCCCGGGCCGATCGCGAGGGGACCAGGAGAGCTCGTTGATAAGGCAAAGAAAGAGGGCATCGTAGAACGCATGGCCGTCGGTCGACAGGCGCAATATGTGCCCAATTGTGCTGCCGACCGCTAGGACATGTCGAGGGTGCGTGGGGCCTATCTTGCGAGCGCAGGAAGACCTTACTCGCGCGCAACAGTTCGAGCAGCGACCCCGGATAGGCTTCCTCCGAGCATCGGGGGATAATGACTGAGATTGTCACGCAGAGCAAGCGCGGGCGGATCGAGTACATCGACGGCATTCGGGGCGTCGGAGCGCTCATGGTCGCAGTGCAGCACCCTTTCGAGCGTGCCTTCCCGGCCTATCTGGAATGGTCCGCGCAGTATGTGAGCCTCGGCCGGGTCGGTATCGTAGCGTTCTTCCTCGTCAGCGGATATGTGGTCGGCTTGACGCTATCCGGACAGACCGCGAGGACCTTCACCGTGCGTCGTTTCTGGCGGCTCTACCCCACTTACTGGCTCGCGACCATCGCGTACGTCGTCGCTGCAGTCGCGACGGGTGAAGCGCAACTCGACTACTCCATCTTCGTCATTGCCGTCAACATCACAATGATCCAGGGGTTCGTCGGCATGACAAGCATCTTGGGCGTCGGGTGGACGCTCGGAATCGAGATCGCCTTCTACGCGCAGTCGGTCCTCGGGAAGCTCACACGACTCTTGGACAAGACCGTTTGGCTCGGACTTGCCTGGCTTGGCCTGTTCGTCGCGATGGGCATCGGAAACTTCGCCTTCGGAACGGACTTCTCGGCGGTCATGCCGCTGATGATGTACACGGGCAGCGTCGGCTTCGCGCTCTACCTCCGGGAGCGCAATCGATCTCGCGCGCTGACTACGCTCGTAATCGTTGGCCTAACCATCATGCCGGTCGCCGCCTGGCTCGTCGAAGGCGACTCTCGCGGCACAAGCGGAACAGTCATGTCGTTCCTCATTTCGTACTACGCGGGGGCCGCCGTGTTCGCAGTTTCCTACGCCCTCCGTTCCCGCGAGACCCCGAAATTGTTGCTCTCGCTCGGAGCGACCAGCTATGCACTGTATTTGTTTCACGAGGTCGTGATGGCTGCGCTTGCGCCACTGGTCGGCGCGCCCCTCCTGTACGTGCCGCTCAACGTCACCGCGTCGCTGGCGATCGCATGGGCGATTCACTTGCTCGTCGAGAAACCGTCAATCACGCGAGGGCGGAAGCTGACTCCGACGCGGCGAGAGCAAACCGTCCTCGTAGAGTGAGCCGCTGTGGCCGAAAGACAGTTACGTCGGCCACAGCAGTGAGATTGGAATGCTCACCTCTAGCAGGTCCCCATGACGCTGATGATCGTCTCCGCCGTGTCTTCGTCGCTGCGTTGTTGGCGCTTGTCGGCGCACGGTCATACCGCTCCGGTACGAGTACGCGCCAGTCCGCGAGGCGCGCCCTGCGGATCCAACGCGTGCAGCCGCACGTCCCTGGTAGCTGGCGCGTTTCGAGACACGCCGTATCCGGTGCGAGTGGCTCGCTAGCCCGCCCGGTACCCGGTTCGGAGTGATTGTTGGCGGTGGGTTCGGGGTAGCCGCGGTCGCCTTGTTGTACTTCTCTCCGTGGCCAAACTGATATCTCCTGGCTGAACGCCGCGCGAGAGGAAGGCCACGCTGAGCGCGATGATGACACCGGCCAAGAGTCGTCCCAGGTCGGCCATCGGCGAGAACAAGAGATCCCAGAACGCCATCAGCATCAGGAAGATCCCGCCCATCCCGAGCGTCGCAGCGGTTGCGCTTGAGTCGCGGATGCCGCGGAGAAGGATGACGGCGAGGAGAATGGCGACAGCGATACCAGCGAGTCCAAAATGGAACCAGAGGTTGGCGGCCGTGGAGTGCAGGTCGACGCGGTCGCCGAGTACGACCTGACTGAAGTAGGCGGCCGTGTAATCACCGCCGGCTGCTTGCACGGCCCCGATCGCCCCGCCAGCGTCAGACGGCGAGGGTTGCACGCCGATGCCGAACCCGAGGGGGCGCTGCTGTAGCAACTCAATGGTGGCCGCCCACTCGGCGCGGACGCCGAAGATCAGGTTTCCTCGGCTTAGCTGGTCGAGGGTGCGCGCCTGGGTGGCCGCGCCGGCAATACCCGAGGTCAGCAGCCGCGGTGCGATGAGCAGCGCAGCGCCAATCCCAGCGGCGAGGGCCGCGGCACGCCAGAACGCGCGTCGCCGGACGCCCTTGGCCGAGAGGATCACCTGAACAATCAGTGCCGCTACGGCAGCCACCGCCATCGAGCGCGCATCGCTGAGGAAGCTGGCGATGACGACGAGGAAGAGCGCGGCGAACGATAGGAAGGCATGTCGGGCGAGGAGGATGAGGAGGAAGCCGGTCACAAAGATGCCGAGCGTGCCCTTCCAGGCAAACCCTGCGTTGAGGAGCGTGCTGACGATCCCACCGCCGAGCATCAAGAGAATGGCGGTCCGCGGGCGTATCCGCTTCATGGACCACATCGCAGCAGCGGGAAGTAGCGGGATGGCGACGATCCACAGCGCCACCGACGCCCATGTGTCGAACCTCGGCGCCGGGAGGCCCGAGCTCACCGAGACCCAGAGCGATATGCCACCTGTCGCAACGGCGGCCGCGGTCCAAAAAGAGAGGCGGCGGATCGCCTTACCTGCGGTGGAGAGCATCGGAATCGCCAGAAACAGTGCTGGCGGGACGGAGGCAGGGACGAGGGAGAGGCCCGGGAGGTGCACGAGCAGCAGGGACATAAATACCCCAGCGAGCAGACGCTCGCTCGCTGCGACTTCCCTTACTACGGGATCCGCGGCGGGCGAGGTCATATCCCGATGCTATCTGCTGGGCTTCTCGTGCCGGTCCCCGTCGCGAGGTGGGAGGATAACTGTGGGAGTGCTGACGAATACGGTGGCGAATGTCACCGCGGACATGCTGTGCCCAGGTCTGTTTGCACCGCCTGAAACGAACCGAACTGGACTGTTGTCCAAGCAACGGGATCCGCTTTCGCGCCTCCGCAACTCCGACCCTCGACCGTGTCACGTCCCCGTTTCACGCCTTGTTCGTCCGTGACACGGCTGCAACTGCTTCTGCAACGTCATCGGTGAACACCGAAGTCGGTCGCGATCTGCTCGATCGTGGCTCTGGGCTCGCGGTACCTGGCGACGCGCGACGTCGTCACGGAACTAGCTCGGTTAGGGCTTGGGTGCGATGGCATCCCCCAGGGCCCACCCTCCCAGGCAGGCAGCGCCTGACCTCGAGCGCTCCCAACACGACCGCGGGTGGTTGACGCTGCGCCGGTTGGGCCTCGTAGCGTGAGGGTTACCAAGGGTTCGCGATCAAGATAACGTGTGTGCGTTCGGGTGTGGGACCCGGACGGGTGGGAACAACGATGTTCGCTCTATTAGGTAGGGGACTCCGCCGGGGCGCGTGGTGGGTTGTTGAGCGGGTGATCCTGTTAATTATTCTTGCGTACGGTGAAGTCGCTCTACATTGGCCCGCAGTGGTCAGGGCGCGGCCGGGGGAGCGCTGAGGCTAAGGCCACCCGCCAGGGAGGCGGCCTCGTTGCGACCATTACGAAGGTCGGGGTGGGGGCACATGGCGAAAGTCATGAACCTCCGGAGGGAGCTTGGCAGCGTGAAGCAAGTCCAGCGTGCACCACACGAGGCGCCACACGTACTGCTCTTGTGAGAGCCCTCGCTCGAAGAGACGCGCACGTAGTTCTGGGCTCGCATCTTGAACCTCCGTGCTTAGGGCGTCCCCAATCGACCGCGCAAGTTCATGCGCGTCGCCGGGGGGTGTTAACAGACAACCTGGGCCTGACACATAGTCGGAGATGCCGCCGGTATCACTTGCCACGAGAGGCACTCCGGATGCCATTGCCTCCATTGCGACGGTGATGCCCGAGGCATGGAGATTCTCGACTAAGGGCACTACCGCGACGTTCGCTTCCGCATACGACGCAAGCACGTCGGTGGTGACCGAGTGCCGTCTCAGGTCCACGTTGCGCGGCCAACGAACATTCAAGGCCGCCGCGGCACTGGAGTGCACAATGAAGTCGACATCCTCCATCTGGCGCGCGGCCGCCGCGAGTGTAGCCCAGTCGCGGTGCTTATCGTTTCCCACAGCGACTACGACTGGCCGGCGGTCCTGCCTGCCAATTCGCTTCACAGTGGGCAGTTCAGTGCCGAACGGCACGATGCTGACGACTCGGTTCGGAACGGCTGCCACCGAAACCATGTGGTTCGCACGGCTGAGCACCAGCTCCTTGTCGTGGCGGCGCAGCAGTCGAGCGAGAAGGGCTCGCCGCAGCCGGGAGTAGCTCCCCCACGAGTCCCACAGCCAAACGGTCTGAGCGAGCGTCACGAACGACGGTCTGCTCAATCGCAATGCCTTTAGCGCTGCTACAGCGAGGTGCTCGAACTCGGTGTGTGTCCACACCGCGTCCGCCTCATATATGGCACGTCGGTTATGCCAAGCGTGCATGAGGTCAAAGCCGAGGACCCTTCTAAGTGCCCTGCGGGCGAATCGGCCCGTGCGCGAATCCTGGCGGTCTCGCGACCAATGCAAATCAAACCACTTGGCAGCTCGTCCGTACCCGTAGGGAGATTCCTCCCACGCAACGCCAGCCTCCCGCATGCTTTCCCACGCCGTTTCGCCTAACCCATGCCGCAGGAAGACGAAAACGCGGGGCTTTGGCTCGTGTGCCGATGTCGGGGAACTCATGGAGGGCGTGACCGAGGTCTACTTCCTGACCGGGAGGGGGGCGTCGCGGGCGACGCTCCTGCGTGCGCGCCAACAGTGTTCACATACTAGTGCGAACTCCCGTAACAAAGCGTCCGTTAGGCTCGTCCGGTGTCAAGAGTGAGCAACTGGGTTCAGAACAGTCAAGTTCCGGTTCTTGGGACGGTAGGACGATCTCTTCTCTCGCGACTCCGGATCTACCGCGAGTACACGGTCGATCGAAGGGCATACGTCAGATCCAGTTCGTGGACAGCGCCCAGGAGGCAGCTCGCGGCGCAACGGCAACGAGATCTCACCTTCTGGTACCACCAAGTTGAGAAGGCACTCACTTTCCCAGAGGTGCGGCGACCCTTCGGCGCCGCTGCTGAAGCGAACTTGAACCGAATTCTGAGCGAGGCTGGGGTCGAGGACGTCGATCCGGTCGTCCGCGAGTCGGCCTCCAGGGCCCGTGAGGCGCTCGCCCTCTGGAACGACCGCGGCATCATCAGCGAAGCGGCCTCCCCACTCATCGATTCGACGGCCCCTCTTGGGCCCGCCCCCGAGTTCTTCCTGACTCGCAGTTCGTGCCGCAACTTCGACCCGAATAGGAAGATCGATCGCCAGGAGGTCCGATCGATCGTAGCCCTCGCCCAGCGGTCCCCTTCGGTGTGCAACCGTCAAGGTGCACGAGTTCACTATCTCAGTGACCGTGCTGACATAGCGGCCGCTCTCGCCTTGCAAAGCGGGAACCGCGGCTTTGGTCAGACGGTTTCTCATCTAGCAATCGTGACCGCGGACCGCCGCGCCTTCAGCGAATCGACGGAGCGGAACCAAGGATGGATCGATGGAGCTCTCTTCGCTATGACCTTCGTTTGGGCACTACATGCACACGCTATTGCTTCGTGCATGCTCAACTGGTCTATGGGGGTCACGGCGACTAGGAAGCTTCGCGCCACGGTCGGCATCCCGGAGCACGAGGATGTCATTTGCATGATCGCATTCGGCTACCCCGCGCCCAACTCGAGGCGCGCGCGCTCCGAGCGGCTTGATCTCGACGCTGTCCTGACTGAGCACTGAGGCCGCAAGAAGAAATGAATGCACCTAAGGTCTCTCTCATCACGCTCCACCGAGTCAAGAATTACGGGTCAGTCCTGCAGGCCTTCGCCACTCAGGAGCTATTGCGTCAAACTGGTGCTCAGGTTGAAGTCGTAGACTACTGGCGGCCTGATCTGGCCGACGGCGTAGATGACTACTTCGACCGTTCGCGGTGGGCACGCTATCCGTTCATGCGCCTTCCCTTCCGCGCGCTTAAGTCACGGTGGGTAAAGCGGAACCGGATTGTCTTCAACGACTTCATCGAGGAGTCCTTCTCCCTTTCGGGGACGAGGTACATGTCGCCGATCGAACTCGAGCGAAATCCTCCCGTGGCGGATGTTTTCTGCGTGGGCAGTGATCAAGTATGGAACGGCGACTATAACGTTGGTGGCTCTATGCCGTTCTTTCTCACGTTCGCTCCGGCTAGTGCACGCCGGATCTCTTTCTCGTCGTCGTTCGGGCGTAGCAACCTTGACGACGCGACGAGCGCGCTGGCCAGGGCAGAACTCCCCAAATTCGCCGCAGTGTCTGTGCGCGAACGTTCAGGTGTGGAGATGCTCGCCGAGATGGGAGTCGAAAGCACGCACACGCTCGACCCCGTCCTTGCGGTAAACCCCTGCTTCTGGAGGGATTTCGCGACCGCGCCGAAAGACAACAGCCGTCGGCTGGTCGTCTACCAACTCAACCAGAGCCCGCAGTTTGATGCGGTGGTAGCACGAGCAGAGAAGAAGTTGGGAGTGCAGGCCACCCGAATTGATATCCGGGGCTCGAGACCTTCGAGTAGACACCGGGTAACGCAGCCGACGCTGCGTGAGTGGGTGTCGTTGTTCCGCCATTCTGAATATGTGATAACGGACTCGTTTCATGGGACTGCGTTCAGCTTGATCTTCAATGTTCCGTTCTCCGTTGTGCTGCCCGGAACATACGGCGACCGGTTACGGAGTGTGCTCGAAGTAGCCGGACTGGCCGACCGTTTGGTCAGTGACGGAGTCTCTTGTGACTCGTCGGCAATAAACTGGTCGCTCGTAAACTCGCGATTGGACGCGGCCCGAGGAGCGTCTAGGGAGTATCTTGACCGGGCGGTCAATGCTCTCCGAGGCCAGCGGTGAGTCCTTCTCTATCCAGACGGGGTTAGTCGATGGGGACGGGCGAACACAGCGCGCGCGCGGGCGTCTTGACGAGCGCCATTACAGGGTCCTCGTCACTGCTTGCCGGCTTGCTACTCTTGCCGCTGATCCTGGCCACGGTGGGAAGCGGTCCCTACGGCGTATGGCTCGTGCTCTTCACGGCTGTGGCACTGTCGCAGTACTCGGATCTCGGGGTCGGCGCCGCCATCGTGTTCTTCTCCGCCCAATCGCGAGCGGGCAACGCCAAGGGGGCGCCCGCGCGCTTCCTCTCTGCGGGCCTGCTCTGGAACAGCAGCGCCTGCTTGCTCCTCATCCCGCTGTATTTCGTCCTAGCGCTGCTATACGTCACATCTGATGAAGTCGCCCAAGCGTTGCCGGAGTCGGACGGCTTCTGGCTCGCGGTGCTGGCGACCTGCGCACTCCTATCGATTCTCCTACGGCCATTCATGTCAACGTTGGTGGGCGCCGGACTGATGCCCGTTGACCAGCGTAATCAGCTGATCGGGACGCTGGTGCGCGTGCTCGGGACGTTGGCGGTGTGCCTTCTTGCGCCGAGTGCTGTCGCGCTCGCCATGGTCGAAGTGGCATGGGTCGTTTTGCCGGGGGTACTCGCACTATTCTCGTCTGCTCGCCGCGGGCTGGTGCGCATTCGCTGGGACTCTCAGGCCCGCACCACGTTGACCATGATGCTCCGGTATAGCGTCAGGTCCTTTGGGGCGTCGCTGATGGGGGCCATTACATTGCAGTCAGGAGTCATCATCGCGGGGCTCCTTCTCGGGCCCAGTGCCGCCTCGTACTACTCAGCAGCCTTCAGGGTATACACGGCGGCGCGCCAGGTTCTTAGCTGGCTCATTGAACCGTTCCGATCCGCGCTCAGCCGTCTTTACCTGTCCGACCCTCAAGTCGCACAGCGCACGCTTCTTGCGCTCTGCTTCCTGGTGACCGCTGCGGCGTCCGTAATCTCAGTAACCGGCCTTCTTGCGGCTCCGTGGCTCATCCCGGCGTGGCTGGGGGACAGCGCGCCCGTGACGACGGTCTCCTGGACCCTTACCGCGTTTTTGGCCGGTCTTGCGGTCAACTCCCTGTACATCCCCCTCGCCATGGCGGCAGACTCCCGCGGTATCCCGGGCCTTTACCTAGTGAGTAATGCAGTGTGGATGGTAAGCGCCATTTGCCTTTCCGTCGTCTTGGCGGGACAGCTCGGCATAGTAGGCATCGCCGTCGGTTTGAGCGCGCCGCTAATCATCGTCGTGCCGCTCAACATCGTAATAGCGCGTCGACGACTCGGGTTGTCCCTTCGGAGCTGGGTAGAGGTGTGCGCGCGCCCCGTTCTTGTTCTCGTGCTTCCACCGGCGGTCCTCGTTGCGATGGTAAGTGCTGTTCTGAACCGGTCCTTCGGGGGTGAAAATCTTCCCGTCATCGTCGCGGGTGTCTACGTCCTACTTCAAGCTTTGACAGCGATAATCCTTCGCCGACACCTACCTTTTGACCAGGTGAGAGATCTCGCGCGGGCACGGCTTTGACGTATGCCTCGCCGCGCGCCTCGCCTCGGTTGGTTAGCGACCCGCCGAGAGGGCTGCGCGTGCGTACGCTGTGAAACGCATTCGGTCGTGCACACGGGCCTCGCGGGACGCCGCGGGACGGAGAGCAGTGGCAATTGCTCGAGTGGCAAAGCCGCCGCCGACAATGAGGCGCCACAGTGCGCTGCGGGCCCACCCAGCGGCGTAGTGGCTGCGGTACAGGTCAAAGAGATTCTCGAGCCACACCGTCTTGATTTGCAGTTCGCCTGCGCTGCTTTCGCCAACGGCGTGGTGCGCCATAAGCCCTGGCGCCATGACCACTCGCCAGCCAGCGTCTCGCGCCCGCAGGCAAAACTCGACATCCTCCGCGTACATGAACCAGCGTTCGCTTAGCCCGCCAAGCTCGGACCACACCCTTCGACGAATGAACATGCAGCCGCCGCTGACCCAATCCACGTCAAGGAGACCGTCTTTCGGCATCGCATTTCTCAGGAGGTAGTGCCCGCGAAGGAGAGGAAGCCAGCGCGCGAGTCGGGAGAGGCCAGTTGCGTGGGTGAGCATTCTCCAGATGGTCGGAGGAAAGCCGCCGGCCGCAGTAGATAGCGTGCCGTCGCCCTCCACAACTTGCGGGCTGAGGATCCCGATGTTCTTGTTCAGTTGGAGGGCGTTCACCGCGCCGGAAATAGAGTCGTTTCCAATTACCGCGTCGGGATTCAACAGGAGAACATACTCAGCATCCGCGCTAGCGATTCCGGCATTCACGGCAACCGCGAAGCCGTCGTTGGAATCGCGCTCGATCAGATCAGCTGAAGGGCGGGTAGCCCGGACGACGTCGAGTGTGTCGTCGCTCGAAGCGTTGTCCACGATAACCAAACGGGCGTCGGGCGGCAGCGCGTGAATCGCATCGCGAATGACATGGCTGCTGTTGTAGGTGACTATGACGACCGCGAACGAGTCGACTCCGATTGGTTCAGTCATTCTGCTGGCCTCTCCCGGAGGTGCGAAGGACGGCAGCCCTCATAAGCCCCGCAGCGCGCTCCCAAGCGTTCTCCGGGTGTTCGTCATTCGGCAACGAGAAGAGGCGGACCTTGTCAATGGCTCGGGCCACGGCGTCGGGGGAGTCCGGGTCAACAAAGACCCCGCTCTCCCCGACGACCTCCCGCATCACGGCAATATCGGAGGCGATCACAGGCGTTCCAAAATACTGAGATTCGACGGGCGGTAATCCGAAGCCTTCGTCCCTTGAGAGGAACAGTAGGAAGTCGGCGTTTTCGTACGTCCAACGGAGTTCGGCGTCGGAAATGTGTCCCAAGAAGATCAGCCGTCCGTCATTTATGCCGTTGCGTACAGAGGGTGGCAGCTCTGCACCGACGCCTGAATACCCAGAGCTTCCCACAATCACGAGCGGACGGTCGCTTGTGATTCGTTGCGATCGGAGCGCGCCCTCCAGGGCAACCCCGAGGTTCTTTCGTCGATTCAGCCTGCCCACTGACACGGCGAAGGCATCAACAGTGTCCAGCTGGCTGGGCCTCTGCGCTGGGCTTCGCGCTAGTTGGGTCGATACTCCCAAACCAACGGCGGCTACAGGGGCAAGCCGAGAGTGAAGTCGTTCGATGCGGAGGGATTCAGTGCGGGACGAGGTCGCGACGACGTGGGCTCGGTGTGCCATCAGTGCCATGGGAGAGAAGTAGAGGCGCTCCTTCCATGAGAACCACTCGGGATGCTCTTCGAATAGAAGGTCGTGAATGAACACCAGGGACTTACCGAAGAGTGGGGTGTAGTTGTGAGCGATCGCCACGTCGGCCCCGAGACGCTTCGCCAACACAGGAATTTCGAGGGAGTTAGCGAGAGCTTGGGGCGCGAGCCGAGTGTGAGTCAGCTTGATTCCTGTGGGCATTTCGATCGACGTCAGGTGCTTTCGTCTTACGGCCACGACGAGTTCGTCGCCCGGGAACGCCCGATGCCAGCCGAGGACGAATTCACGCATCACGGTCTGGTTCGCGGTCGGCCCTTTCGCCCACCAAAATCCGTCAAAGAGCACGCGCATTGATTAGCTTCCTCAGGGCTCGCTCATACGCCGCGCAGACCGATTCCCACGTGTAGAGTTCCGCACTCCGCGCGAGTGCGTTTTGACGGGCCAACGCTCGAGAATGGGGTGATGTAATCATGGCTTCCAAACCCGCTGCGATCGCGTGCGGGGTTGGCTCCACGAAGACGCCGGCATCGCCGAGGACTTCGCGATTGTAAATTGTGTCGCGCGCGACGATCGGTGCACCGCAGGCCATCGCCTGAACCAGTGCCGGGTTGGTGCCTCCCACGCTGTGACCGTGGAAGTACACGCCGGCGTTACGCAGGAGTGCGAATAGCAAGGTGTCGTCGCTGACGTGTCCCAACCAGTGGACGTTGGGCTCCGAATCGACGAGCGCCTGCGCCCGGGCGTCCAGATCCCCCCCGTAGCCGGTAGAGCCCACTATGACGACGGGGTGATTCTTGGCGAGGATTGTCGCTGCTTCCAAGAATTCCGGAATGGTGTTTTCAGGAACGAAACGCGCGACTGCGAGTGCATATGTGCCAGCAGCGAACTGCGGCACAGGCTCAAGCTCGCCCGGCGCAGTCCCCCCATAGGGGATGAACACGCCATCTCGACCAAATTCTGACCTCCAGCGGTCGCCGATGGCTTTCGCGTCAAAGACGAGTTCGGTACCGTATCGCGCCGTGAGTTTGGCGCCGACGCGAAACATCGATTTTGCGAGCCGCCCCCATTTCTGTCGCTCCCACTCGATCCCGTCGACGTTGACAAGCGTTGGGATGTTCTTCGCGCTGAGCAAGGGAAGGAAGAACCCGTTCGCCACATTCATTACGAGGGCGGCGCTCGGAGGTCGCCGTATGGCCGCGTCCCATGATGCGGTTAGCCCGTAGCTCAAGGTGCTGAGTGAACTTGACTCGACGCCCCTCGTCAATACGCTCTGGACGCGTTCGTCGCGCGCCGAATCCTCAGGTTTCGTGGCTCCCCGGCGCCCATACACAGTGACATCCCAGCCGGACTCCGCCAAGTACGGAGCCAAGTGGCGAACTGCCGTCTCGAAGCCGCCATAGTAGCTGGGGTACCCGCGTGTACCAATGATCGCGACGGACGGCCGTGTAGAGGGTTGCATTACGTGTCTTTCGTCGGGCGGGCGGTGTGAGGAGGGAAGTCGCTCAAGCCGCCGTATCTCCAGGTTTGAGCGTCGCTCGCGCCGTCTTCGCGAGGATTACCATGTCGCCAAGCAGCGTCCAGTTCTCCACGTATGACAGATCGAGTCGCACCGTCTCCTCCCATGACAGAGACGACCGTCCGCTGACCTGCCAGAGTCCGGTAATCCCAGGCTTGACGAGGAACCGGCGGTGCACGTGGTCCGCATACTGAGCGACCTCGGTGGGAAGCGGGGGGCGAGGGCCGACGAGAGACATCGACCCGTTGATCACGTTGAAAAGCTGGGGAAGTTCGTCGAGACTGAACCTGCGCATGACGCGTCCGACGCGGGTCACCCGCGGATCGTTCCGCATCTTGAACATCACCTCGTTGCCAGCGTCGCGGTTCTGTTTTTCAAGATGCTTGAGCAGGTCCTCAGCGTTGACGACCATCGAGCGGAATTTGAACATCGTGATCTCGCGTCCGCGCAGCCCGATACGCGTTTGCCTGAAGAGAATCGGGCCCTCGCTGGTGAGCCGGACCGTCACCGCAAGGAATAGCAGGAGCGGGCTCAGAACGACAACCCCCAGCAGGCTTCCTGCGAGGTCTACGCTGCGCTTCAGGAAAAGCTGGCCTTTGCTGAAGCGGGGAGTCTCAACGTGAATGAGGGGCAGGCCGGCGACCGGACGCGTATGAAGACGAGGCCCGGCGACGTCGATGATGCTGGGGGCCAGCACGAGGTGTTGGCGGCCCGCCTCGAGGCTCCATGAGATCTGCTTCACCTTGTCGGGTGGCAACTCGTCAGTGCTAGTCACGGCGACCGTATCTGCGCCGGTGGTTGCGACGGCGCGCTCCACAGCGTCAACGGACCCCATGATCGGGATAGCGGTCCCGGGTACGGTGCCCGCGATCTTCCCCGTAGGAACGCAGGCGCCCACCACCCGGTACCCCGCGCTGGGGGAGCGATCGAGCTCGCGTGCGATCTGCGTGACAGATGCGAGCGAACCGACGAGCAGGACTTTCGCAGAGTATTCACCGGTCTGACGCTTCATGATGAGCCACTGGCGCCACACCCATCGGCCGAGAACCAGGGTAGCGACGCCTAGCGGCAGACTGATGAGCAAATAGCCACGTGCGATCTCGATTTGAGTAAGGAAGGCGATGATCGCGATCAGCCCGAACAAGCGAAAGCTCGCGTCGATCACCCGGATGTACTCCTGCGCCCCTGTTCCGATGACACGTTCGCTTCGGGAGTCGATCAGCGAGAGCGCCCACATCCAGGCGACGATCAGAACCGCCGAGAATCCCCAGTACGACAGATCGGTAATCCGGGCGTCGTGGGCCATGGCGACTGTCGCATTCCCTGTTCCAAACCAGGCGATCTGAGCACCATAAACGACCCAGACCAGCACTAGGAAGTCGGTCACGATGAGGCGGCGGCTATACGCACGACGCCATCGCGGAGCCTTCGGACTCGCAAGAGGGCCAGTGAGGGACTCGGTTGCCGAGGCTGTCGCCGCTTTAGGTGAGCCAGCGTGCGCGGTCTGCGACGTCGATGTCGCGCCGACCCTCAGGTCAGACGTCACAGTGGATGGTTCCTTCCGTCGTTCAGCACCCCAACGGATCTTGATTCCCAATTTCAAGCTAGCACCGGTTTGTGTCACCCGAATTTCGGAATGGGGGACAAACGGGGGACAAAGCGGCCCGTCTCGCCAGGCGGCAGAAGGGCTGAAACTGGGGTCGTCAGTTGGGTTGCCACGGCGTGTCGCCGCTTCGGGTGCGGCGCGGGGTGTGGTCCCGTTGGGCACGAGCATAGGGCGTAACGGGCGTTCGGCGATGTGCGGCCGGACGAATCCGGACGCCTCGACGGCTCCGCGACCGGGGCTAGGGGAGGCGGGTGAGGGAGTCGCCGGACCAGACGAAGGTGGTGTCACCGGAGGCGGCGAGGGCGACGGGAGCGGCGGGATCCACGGCCGCGCATCCGAGAGCCGCGGGATCCGTGAAGCCCTCGCCCGACAGGCGCGTGACCGCGAGACCCTCGCATCCGGCCGCGCGACTTGCGATGAGGATGGTCTCTGCGGAGATCGCCACCGCCGCGGCATCCGGCGTCGCCAGCGGCGTCCACTGGCCGTCGGAGCCGAGGACGTGCGCGGTGCCTTCGCACACGAGCGCGGTCGTCGGTCCGACCGAACGGACACTGCGCGGATCGGCGCACGGGGTCTCGATCGGGCCCCGGGGCGTCACGAGGACCGCGGGGTCGGCGGGGTCGAGGTATCGCGACGCGGCCAGCACCTCGGGGTAGGGCTCCCAGAAGCGGCCCTGCGTGAAGGTGCGGAGCGCCTCGGTCTCGCACTCGTCGCCCATGCGGGCGATCGCTTCGGCCTCGGTGCCGGCAAAGGCGTCGAGGGAGATCAGCTGGCCGATGCCGCGGTACAGGGGAGTGACGTCGGTCCACGTCTGGCCGCCGTCGGTCGAGCGCTCGATGAGCGGGTCGGTGACGCCGCACTCGCCGGCGACTCCGCGCCACATGCCGCCTGAGCCGACTGAGAGGAAACGCTCCTCCGCGCGCGGGTACGCCGGGCCCGGGGCTGGAACCGGCGTCGCCGAGGGGGTGGCGGTTGGGTCAGGCGTCGCCGGCGATCCGAACGTGAAGGACGGGACCGGTTCGGGCTGCGTCGCGGCGGGTCGGGATGCGACGTGCTGGAGCGCCATCACGGCCAGGACGATCGCGGCGACGGCCACGACGGCCACCGCTACCCCCGCGAGCCAGCGCGCGGAGGTGCGGACGCCCGGCGGACGACGAGCCATCACACTCCAGGGTCAGGGCAGCAGATTGGATGCTTCGGGTGCGGGCGTCGACTGGCGGGCAGGTTCCGCGGAGCGCCGGCTGCGGCGCGCCTTCGGGGCGGGCTGCGGCGTGGCCGCGGGCTTCGCGGGCTGTTGCGACGACACGTACGTGCCGTATCCGCCGTAGCCGTAGCCGTACCCATAGCCGTAGGCGTCGGGGCCGCGCGTGGGCACCATCGTCATCACGATGCCGGCGACCTTCGCGCCCACCGTCTCCAGCGCATCCAGTGCGCCGTTCAGTTGATGGGTCGTGGTGCGGCCCGCGGAGACGATGACGATCGAGCCGGACGTGGAGCGCGAGAGGATCGCGGCATCCGTCACCGGGAGAAGCGGGGGAGCGTCGCACAGCACGACGTCGAACTCGTTGGAGAGGGCCTCCAGGAGCTGGCCCATCTGCTTCGACCCGAGCAGCTCGCTGGGGTTCGGCGGGATCTTGCCGGCCGGCAGCACGTACAGCGGGCGCTTGCCCCACGGGAACATCACATCGGCCACGCGCGCGCGCCCGATGAGGACGTCGGTCAGGCCCGCGCCGCCCTCGATGTTGAGGTACTCCGACACCTTGGGCTTGCGAAGGTCGCAGTCCAGCAGCGCGACGCGCTTGCCGGCATCGGCGAGGGCGACGGCGAGGTTGATCGCGGTCGTCGACTTGCCCTCGCTGGGCAGGCTGGAGGTGACGACGAAGCTGTGTCCGCCGTCCATCTCGAGGAACTGCAGGTTGGTGCGCAGCGAGCGGAACGCCTCGGAACGGGTGTTGTGCGGGTCGGCCTCGAGGATGAGCGGCCGCTCCTTGGCCTTCGGGTCGAAGGGGATCGCTCCGATGAGCGGGCGGTCGGTGAGCGCCTCGACGTCGCGTGCGTTGCGCACCTTGGTGTCGAGCACGGCGCGCAGCACGGCGATGCCGAGGCCCGCGGCGAGACCCACGAGGGCGCCGAGGGCGAGGTTCAGCGGAACGTTCGGGCTCACGGCCTTCGTCGGCGGCAGCGCATCCTTCACGCGGCTGAGCTGGACGGGGCTGGCCGCCTGCTCATCGCGCATCTCGATGCTCTCCACGGCGGTGGTCAGGCTCGCGGCGATCGCGTTGGCGAGGTCGGCCGCCATCACGGGGTCGGCGTCTTCGACGGCGATGTCGATGAGGAAGGAGTTCAGCGGGCTCGACGCGGAGATCTGCTCGGCAAGGCTGTCGGCGGTGCCCTCGAGGTCGAGCTCGGCGATCACGGGGTTCAGCACGAGCGGGCTCTCGGCCAGCTGCACGTAGGTTCCCACGCGCTGCAGCGCGAAGCTGCCGCCCTGCTGCAGCTCGGCAACGCTCCCGCCGGCCTGCGTCGACACGAAGACGCGGCTGGATGCCTCGTACATCGGCGTGCGGGTGAGGGAGTAACCCGCGGCCACCGAGATGCCGATGAGCGTCGTCGCGACGATCACGAGCCAGTTCTTGCGGAGGATGCGGATGTAGTCGCTGAGCTCCATGAGGCCTCTCGGGGGGTCGCGGCTGTACGCGATCATCCTGCCATAGGAAGTGTTACCGGCCCGTGTCGGCGCGGCAGGCGGCGTCGCTGGTGTATGGGTCAGTTCAAGACGACGCGGAGCACGCGCACGACCTCGGTGAGCCCGGGCAGGAGTTGCGCCGTGGAACGCTGATACGTCTCCCACGAGCGGCGGTACGGGTCGATGACGTCGTCGTCGCTCGCGGCAGTGGGGGCGGGCGCGACGCCCCGGCGCGAGGTGAGCAGGGCCAGGGCGGCACGGACGCGGGCGTGCGGGTCGGTGCCCGCCGCATCCGCCGCCTGCCGCAGCTCGGCCTCGGGAAGCCCCGTCGCGAGGCGCTCGAACTCGCGCACCGTGAACGTCGACCGCACGCGCGCCGGCGCCAGTTCGACGACGTCGCGGCGGTGCTCGCGCGTCATCGCGATCACGAGGTCGGGGGACACGAGCTCGCGTTCGCTGAGCCACCGGCCGCGGTGGGTGGCGCTGTCATCGGCGGCGACGCCGAGGGATGCGGCCATCCGCGCCGCCTCGGGCGTCATGGGCGAATCGATCATCGCGTGGGTGCCGGCGCTGGCGACTCGGACGTCGAGGGGGCGCAGGCGCGTGCGCAGCACCTGTTCGGCCAGCGGCGAGCGGCAGATGTTGCCGGTGCAGACGGTGAGGATCTCGATCGTCGGAGACGACGGCTGGTCGCCTCTCGGAGCGAACAAGCCGCTCAGGTCCAGGTCGAGCATCCCGTCCTCAGTGTCGGCGGCGGCGACGGCCCGCCGGTAACGTGGGCGTCGATGACCGAGTCTACCGACGCCGCGCGCCGCGACCTCCTCCTGCCCGACGTGGAGTTCGAGGCGCAGGACGCGGCGGTTGACGGGCCCGCCGAGCGGCCCCGCCGGCCCCGGTCGCCGCGGCGCCGCCGCACGTGGATCGAGGGCGGCACCTCGGTGCAGCACTGGGGCTGGGAACTGCTCGGATGGGCCGTGCTCGCCCTCGGCGCGGGGCTGGTCGCCGGTGCCGCGCTCAACGAATTCCTGCCGCAGCCGATCGGGCCGACCCTGTCGCTGCTCGCGCTGTGGGTCGCGTTCGCCGTGCCCGTGCTGCTGGCCTTCCGCCGGTCGGTGCCGCGCGCGCTGCTGCGCTTCCGCCCGCTCGACCTGCTCTACGCCCTGGCCCTCGGCATCCTGCTGCGCATCGTGCAGGGATGGCTCGACATGGCCGCCGGGGGCACCGGCGCGTGGCCGTCGTACCCGACCGCGGGCGGCGCGCTCCCGGCGGGATGGCTGTTCGACGAACTCGTCGCCGCCACCGTGGTCGGACCCGTGCTGGAGGAGTTCTTCTTCCGCGGCCTCATCCTCGTCGCCGCCTACACGGCGGTGCGCCGCCTGGCCGGGCGCGGGGTCGCGGGGTTTGCCGCGACCCTCGTCTCCACGGGCCTGTTCGTCGCCGCGCACGCCCTGCTGGTGCCGGCGGCGTGGGACCAGGCGCTGTCGCTCGCACTCGTCGGGATCGTCGCGAGCCTCCTCGTGCTGCTCACGGGGCGCATCTGGGCCGCCGTGCTGATGCACGTCGTCTACAACGGCCTGTGGGTCGCCCTCGCCACCGTGGGGACGCTGCTCGGCGGCTCCTCCGGGGCCACCCTCGGCTGACGTAGGCCGGTGGCACTGTCGCCTTCGGATGCGGCGTCCCTGCGCTTGCGTGACGCGCGACGTGCGATGAGCGCGATACCGACGCCCGCGGCCGTGCCGAGTGCGTTGGCGAGCACGTCCAGCACGCTCGCCGTGCGCCCCGGCAGTGCCACCTCCTGCACGAACTCGATCGCGAGGGATGCGGCGACGCCCGAGCACAGCGCGAGCGGCCACGAGCGCATCAGGAGGGTCAGCAGCATCCCGAACGGGACGAACAGGGCGACGTTCGCGGAGAACTCGATGCGCCGGTAGGTGGCCCACGGGAAGGCGCGCTCGATCGCCGCCAGGAGCGGGCCCGCGTCGCGGTCCACGTGCGTCGGCCAGAACGCGATGAGCGCGAGCGTCGCGACGTACGCGACGAGCAGCGCCAGCAGCAGCAGGCGCAGGCGCGGGTCGCGGGCGGAACGGAGCATCCGGCCAGGGTACGTCGGAACGGTTACCGCGACGTTTCCCCTGGCGCCTGGGCGGGGTCAGGCAGGGGCGCCGACGAGGCGGCCGCGCTCGGCGCGCGTGAGCGGGGGGATCGAATCCAGCAGGCGCCGCGTGTAGTCGTGCTGCGGACGGTCGAAGATCTGCTCCACATCCCCGGTCTCCACGCACTCACCGTGGTACATCACGAGCACGCGGTGGGCGAGGTTGCGCACGACCGACAGGTCGTGGGAGATGAACAGGATGCTGACCCCCAGGCGGTCCTGGAGCTCCACCAGCAGATCGACCACCTGCGCCTGGATCGTGACGTCGAGCGCCGAGACCGGCTCGTCGCACACGAGCACGTCGGGATCGCGCATGAGCGAGCGCGCGATGCCGATGCGCTGGCGCTGCCCGCCGGAGAACTGGTGCGGGAAGCGGTACATCGCATCCGCCCGCATCCCGACGAGTTCCAGCAGCTCCGCCACGCGGTCTCGGCGGTCGCCGGCCGATCCGGTGCGGGTCACGGCGAGGGGCTCCGCGATGACGTCGCGCACCCGCATCCGGGGATCCAGCGACGCGTACGGATCCTGGAACACCATCTGGATGCCCGGCTGCGCAGGCGGGCGCCGGCCGCGCGTACGCCGCGTGATGTCGGCGCCGCGGTAGTGGACGGTGCCCTCGTCGATGCTCTCCAGGCCCACGATCATGCGCGCGAGCGTCGACTTGCCGCTGCCGGACTCGCCAACGATGCCCAGGGTCTCCCCGCGGCGCAGCACGAGGTCGACGCCGTCGACGGCGTGCACCGTGCGCCGCGCGAACGCGGGACCGGTGCGGAAGGTTCGGCGGACGCCGGAGACCTCGAGGACCCGCTCCTCCTGCTCCATCGGGTCGAGCACGCGCGCGGGCGCCGGATGCGGCGCCGACGCGAGCAGCTCACGGGTGTACGGCATCTCCGGCGCGGTGAACACGCGGTCGGCATCACCGGCTTCCACGACGGCGCCGTGGCGCATCACCACGACGCGATCGGCGACCTCGGTGACGACGCCGATGTCGTGGGTGATGAGGAGGACGGCCATGCCCAGGCGGCGGCGGAGGTCGTGCAGCAGGCGGAGGATCTGGGCCTGCACCGTGACGTCCAGCGCCGTGGTGGGCTCGTCGGCGATGAGCAGGTCGGGTTCGAGCGCGATCGCCATCGCGATGAGGATGCGCTGCCGCATCCCGCCGGAGAACTGGTGCGGGTAGTCGTCGATGCGCGTCTCGGGGGAGGAGATGCCGACGAGTTCGAGCAGTTCGAGGCAGCGCGCGCGCACCTGCTTGCGCGACATCTTGCGGTGCACGCGGATGACTTCGCCGAGCTGATCTCCGATGGTGAGCACCGGGTTCAGCGCCGACAGGGCGTCCTGCAGCACCATGCTCATGCGATCGCCCCGGATGCGGCGGAACTCCTCGGCGTCCAGGGACAGCAGGTCGATGTCGCCCAGGCGCACCTCGTCGGCGGAGACGACGGCCGCCGAGTCCTGGATGCCCATGATGGCGCGCGCGGTGACCGTCTTGCCCGAGCCGGACTCGCCCAGCAGGGCCACCAGTTCGCCGGGACGCACGTCGAGGTCGATGCCCTCCACAGCGGGCACGACGGTGCCCTCCGAGCGGAAGCCGATCGTCAGTCCTCGCACGCGGAGCGCGGCGGCGGCGGTGTTCTCGTTCGTCTGCACGAGTCCAGTCTTACCGGAAAATGCTTCGGAAATGTTTCGTAATGGAAAACTGTGTGCCGAAATCGCTCACTCAACTTGACATGCGCGCCGGAATAGCGCGAGAGTCACTCTCGACACCCCGATCTTCGGTCCCCCACGGGCAGTCGGTGGTGCGCTGTCGTCACAGAGGAGGAAACGTGCTCGAACCTGCTGAGCGCTACACCGGCTACAAGGCCTACGACTATCTCGAGCCCGGCGTCGACTATCGCGTCTTCGACTACGCGAAGCAGATCGGCCGCGTGCCCGAGTACGCCGGTCTCGAGCTCACCACCGCCGAGGCGGAGCGGGCCGACCGCCTGCTGCGCGAGGAGATGGTGATCTCGCTGCACGAGCACGTGCAGGTCTTCCCCGAGAACATGGACCTCCTCAAGGACCACATCCGCCAGGGCCGCGAACCCACGGGCTACGAGGGCCTCGCCCGCTCGGGCCTGACCGTCGTCTTCGACAACGGCATGGACGGCACGTGCTGCATCTCCAGCGACGCCGGCTGGAAGTACCAGGACGTGCTGTTCGACCTCGGCGTGCGGATGGCCGACCTCGCCCACCAGGACTTCGTCATCAAGGCGGAGACCCTCAAAGACATCCACTACGCGCACGAGACCGGCCGCATCGCGCACGTGTTCGCCCTCGAGGCGGCCACGATGATCGAGAACGAGGTCGATCGCCTCGACGTGCTGTACGGATTCGGCGTGCGCCAGATGGGCATCGCGTACTCCGAGGCCAACACCCTCGGCAGCGGCCTGAAGGAACGCGGGGACGGCGGCCTGACCTACTTCGGCGAGCGGGCCGTCGCACGCATGAACAAGCTCGGGATCGCGATCGACATCTCCCACTCGGGCGACCGCACGTGCGTCGACGTCATCAAGGCCTCGACCAAGCCCGTCTTCATCACGCACGCCGGCGCCCGCACCGTGTGGCCGACCAACCGCATGAAGACCGACGAGACGATCATCGAGTGCGCGCGCCGCGGCGGCGTCATCGGCATCGAGGCGGCCCCGCACACGACGCTCTCGCCCGATCACCCGAAGCACTCGCTGGAGTCGGTCATGGACCACTTCACGTACTGCGTCGACCTCGTCGGCCTGGAGCACGTCAGCTTCGGCCCCGACACGCTCTTCGGCGACCACGTGGGCCTGCACCACGCGTTCTCGTCGCAGCTGTCGCTCGGCCAGGCCCACGGCCGGGTCGAGTTCGACGAGGTGCCCTACGTCGACGGTGTCGAGAACCCCGCCGAGGCGATGGGCAACATCATCGGCTGGCTCGTCAAGCACGGCTACTCCGACGACGAGATCCGCGCCGTCGTCGGTGGCAACACCATGCGGGTCCTCGAGGAGGTATGGGTGTGAAATCACACAGCAGATTCGCCGCCATCGGCGTCTTCGCGGCATCCGCCGCACTCGCCCTGAGCGCCTGCGCGCCGCAGGCGCCGGAAGCCAGCAGCACGGGGTCGGCCGAGGCCGGCAACGACACGCTCACGATCGCCACCACCACGGACGTCGTGAACTACAACCCGCTCATCGGCAACAGCCGCAGCGACTACTGGGTCACGAACCTCATGTACCCGCACCTGCTCACGATCGACGAGGACGGCTCCAAGTCGGCCGAGCTCGCCGTGGAGTGGGGCTACGTCGACGACACGACGGGGTACTACGAGATCCGTGACGACATGACGTGGAGCGACGGCGAGCCCCTCACCGCCGACGACGTCGCGTACACGATGAACGCGGTCAAGCAGGATGCTCCGTCCGGCACCTACTACGGCCAGATGACGAACTTCGAATCGGCCGAGGCGGTCTCCGACACGCGCGTGGAGATCACCCTCACCAAGCCCGACTCGTCGATCGTCGAGGAGATCGGGTTCTGGGGCAACGTCGTGCCACAGCACGTGTTCGAGCCGGCCGGCTCGGTTGCGGAGTTCGCCAACGACGGCTCCGACGGCGGCTGGGTCAGCGCCGGTCCGTACGAACTGACCACCGTGCAGGTCGGCCAGTCGTACACGATGGAGCGCGTCGAGGACTACCCGCTCGTGGAGGGCGGCACGCCCATCCCGGCGAAGGTCGTCTACCGCGTCTACCCCGACGTCAACACCGAGATCCTCGCGCTGCAGAGCGGTGAGGTGGATGTCATCGCCAACGCGCTGCCGCCGGCCCAGGTCGAGCAGCTGCGCAACACCGACGGCATCGAGGTGGTCGAGGTCGCCGGCCTGGGGTACGCCCACATGACGTACAACATGACCCAGCCCGACCTCGCCAAGACCGAGGTGCGTCAGGCGCTCGCCCACGCCGCCGACTACGAGGCGATCCGCTCGGTCGTGCTGCAGGGGCAGGCGGTGTCGACCGGCTCGAGCCCGCTCATGCCGGTGCTGTCGAAGTACTACGACGACTCGATCACCGAGTACGAGTACGACCCGGAGCTCTCGCGCGAGCTGATGGAGAAGGCCGGCTACACCGCCGACGCCAGCGGGAAGTTCCCGGTGTCGTTCCGCCTCATCTACTCGCTGCAGGACCCGGTGACCAGCCAGTGGGCCCAGCTCGTCAAGGACGGGGCGGCCGAGGCCGGCATCACGATCGAGCTGCAGGGCATGGAGCGCAACACCTACCTCGCCAAGACGAACGAGGGCGACTACGACATCTATGCGGGCAACTTCGCCATCATGGACGACCCGGTCACCAACTTCGCCCTGTCGTACCTGCCGGGTGCCGCGATCAACTACACGTTCGTCGACGATCCCGAGCTGAACGCCCTGGTCGACGAGGCCACGGCCACGTTCGATGAGGACAAGAAGATCGAGCTCATGCGGGAGGCTGCACGCCTCGTGCACGAGCAGGTCTACGACAACGTGATGTACACGCAGAACCTGTACGTCGCGCACAGCTCGGACTGGACCGGGTTCATCTCCAAGCCGAGTGAGCTGCTGTCCATCGTCAACCCCGTGTCGATCGCCGGCGCCTCCAAGGTCGCCGAGTAACAGGCACACGAGAAGGGCCGCCCGTCATGTCCATCGCTCTGTTCGCACTCCGCCGGCTCGGCAGAGGCGTGTTCACGATCCTGTTCGCAGTGACCGTGACGTTCCTCCTGCTGCGTCTGCTGCCCGGCGACCCGGCACTCGCCATCGCCAGCCCGAACATGACCGAAGAGACACGGGCGGCCCTTCTCACCCAGTACGGCCTGGATCAGCCGCTGATCGTGCAGTACGTGCTGTACCTCGGGCAGCTGATCCAGGGCAACCTCGGCACGAGCTTCACCCAGTCCATCCCCGTGGCAGACGTGCTGCTGCAGCGGCTGCCGTGGACGCTGCTGCTGACCCTCTCGGCCCTCGTGCTCACGATCGTCATCGGCATCCCGCTCGGGGTCATCGCCGCATCCCACAAGAACCGCTTCCTCGACAAGCTCGTCCAGGTCTTCGGCGTCACCGGGCAATCGCTGTTCGTCCCCTCCATCGGCATCGTGCTGCTGTTCGTCTTCGGGCTGAACCTGCGCTGGTTCCCCATCGGCGGCGCCTACGACGAGGGCGTGTACGGACTGGAGTGGTACGGCTCGGTGCTCTCGCACCTCGTCCTCCCCGTCATCTCCCTCACCCTCATCCAGCTCGGCTCCTACGTGCTGACGATGCGCGCGACGCTCATCGACGCGCTGGGGGAGGACTACACGACCCTCGCCAAGGCCAAGGGCGTGCCGCCGCGCACGATCCTGTGGAAGCACGCGGTGCGCAACGCCATGCTCCCCGCCACGACCCTCATCGGCCTCCAGCTCGGCTTCCTCGTGGGCGGTGCCGTGCTCACCGAGACCGTCTTCGCCTACCCCGGCATCGGCCGCGGCATCTACGAGGCCGTCACCCAGCTCGACTTCCCCGTCCTGCAGGGCGCCTTCCTCCTGCTGGCGGCGACCGTCGTGGTGGCGAACCTCCTCACCGACATCGCCTACGGATTCCTCGACCCGAGAGTGAAGACCGCATGACCGCTCCGCTCCCCGAGACCGAGCTGCTCGCCCCTGTCGTCGACCCCGCCGGCGACGACGGCAAGCGGGCCAGCCGCCAGACGTGGCGCGCCTTCCGGCGTCAGCCGCTCGGGATGATCTCGCTGGTCATCCTCCTGCTGCTGGTCGTCATCGCCGTCGCCGCGCCGCTGCTGGCCCCCTACCCGGCCAGCTACGGCACGGATGTGCTCAAGCCGCCCAGCGGCGCGCACTGGTTCGGCACCGACGCGCTGGGCCGCGACGTGTACGCCGAGGTCATCTGGGGCACGCAGCAGTCGGTGCTCGTCGCCGTCGCCGCATCCGCCATCGCCATCGTCTTCGGAACGCTCATCGCCGTCGTCGGGGCGTACTGGCGCCGGATCGACTCGGTCGTCAGCGTCCTGGTCGACCTGACGCTGTCGCTGCCGGTGCTGCCGCTGATGATCCTCGTCGCCGCGCTCGTCGGCCCCTCCACCTCGACCCTCATCCTCGTCGTGGCGGCGTTCTCGTGGCCCGAGGTCACGCGCCTCGTGCGCTCGCAGGCGCTCGCCGTCGTGCAGCTGCCCTACATCGACGCCGCGCGCCTGATGACCCGCAACTCCGCGTGGATCCTCGGCCGCCACGTGCTGCCGGCCGTGACGCCCGTGGTCGTCGTCTCGGTCGTGGTCACCGCATCCCGCGCCGTCCTCTCCGCGGCGGGCCTGTCGTTCCTCGGCCTCGGCGACCCGACGACGTGGTCGTGGGGGCGCGTGCTGTACGAGGCGCAGCAGTCGGGCGCGATGGTCAACGCGTGGTGGCTGACCCTGTTCCCCTCGCTGGCGATCCTCGCCCTCGTCCTGTCCGCCACCCTTCTGTCCATCGCCTACAACGACGCACGAAACCCCCGGAGCCATGAACGCTGATCCCGTACCCGCCTTCAGCCAGCGGCTCGCCCCCGAGGTGTACGACCGCATCCAGGAGCGCGTGCGCGCACACCTGGATGCGGCGGGCCTGCCCGCGATCCTCACCGACGACCCCGAAGACGTCTCCTACCTCACGGGCTTCTTCCACCACCCGGGGGAGCGCCCCGTCGCGGTCTACCTCGACGCCTCCCGCGCCGTGCTGCTCGTGCCCGCCCTCGAGCGTCAGCACGCCGAGGAGCAGCACGCGCACGCCGAGATCGTCGACTTCGCCGAGTACCCCGGCGTGGAGAACCCGTTCGCACCTCTCGTGCGGGCTCTCGGCACGACGCCCGAGCGCATCGGCATCACGACGCTCATGACGCAGCACCGACTCGCGATGCTCACCCGTGCCCTGCCGCACGGCGTGTTCGAGCCGACCGAGCTGATCACCCAGGCGCGCTACATCAAGTTCCCGGAGGAGATCGCGCAGCACCGCGAGGCCGCGCGCATCACCGACCTCATGCTGGAGGCAGGCGTCGCGCTCGTCCGCGACGCCGTCGCATCCGGCGGCGAGCTGCCCACCGAGGCCGAACTGGCCGCGCACGTGGGCCGCGACGGGCTCGGGCGCATGTACCGCGAGCACTCCGACGTCGTCGTCATCTCCTTCATGGCCGGCGGGCTCGTGTACGCGGGGGCCAACTCCGCCATCCCGCACGGACTGCCCTCCTCGTACCGGCTGCGCCCCGGCGACACCTTCATGCTCTCCCTCGGTGCCGCCGTCGGCGGCCGGTTCGTGGAGGGGGAGCGGACCTTCGTCCTCGGCGAGCCCACCGCGGACCAGCGTCGCTACCACGACGCCGTCCGCCTCGCGCAGGCGACGGGGACCGCGGCGATCGCACCCGGGGTGCGCTGCGCCGACAGCAACAAGGCGTGCCTCGACGTCATCCGCGACGCCGGCCTCGGTCAGTACCTGCGCCACCGCCAGGGGCACGGCATCGGCTTGGGCATGCACGAGCCGCCGTGGCTGGAGGACGGCGACCCGACGCCGCTTCAGGCCGGGATGATCGTCTCCAACGAGCCCGGGATCTACATCCCCGGGCATGCCGGCTACCGCATCTCCGACAGCATGCTCGTCACCGACTCCGGCGCCGAGCCCCTCACCTCCTTCCCGCGGTCGCTCGACGACTGCGTCATCCCCGTCTGACCCTCGAAAGGAACCGCTTCATGGCCGAAGAGACCGTGTCCCCCGAATTCGCCCGCGCCACCACCACCGCCCAGCGGGTGCGCATCAACGGCAACGAGCTCGCCGTCGAGGTGCTCGGACCCGAGGGGGCGCCGGTTATCATCACGCACCACGGCGCGCCGGGGCTGGGCTCCCGCGCGGAACCGCGCGCGAGCTTCGGCCGCCTCGCGGACGAGTACCGCGTCGTCGTGTTCGACGCGCGCGGCAGCGGCGAGAGCGAAGGGGCGGGCGTCTTCAGCCACGAGCAGTGGGCGGCCGACATCGACGGCCTGCGCGAATGGATCGGCGCGGACAAGATCGTCATGGCGGGCGGTTCGTACGGCGGTTTCATGGCGATGGAGTACGCCATCCGCTACCCCGACCGGGTGGCCGCGCTCGTGCTGCGCGACACCGCGGCCGACAACTCCCACGCCGCCCTCGCCCGCGAGAACGCGCTGGCCAGTGACCGCGTGACGATCGACATGGAGAAGTTCGACCGCATCGACGAGGGCCGCGTCCGCGACAACGCGGACCTCAGGGACTGCTGGCGCGAGATCCTCCCGCTGTACGACTTCCACTACGATCCCGAGGCCACCGAACGCAAGGTGCAGGCGACGCCGTACCGCTACGAGGCGCACAACTACGCGTTCTCGGTGAACCTGCCCGGGTGGGACATCAAGCCGCAGCTGCCGTCGATCCCGGTCCCGACTCTCGTGACCGTCGGGCGCACGGACTGGATCACCCCGGTATCGTGCAGTGAGACCATCGCGGAGCTCATCCCCGATGCCCGGCTCGAGATCTTCGAGGAGTCGGGACACTCTCCTCAGATCGAGCAGGCGGAGGAATGGACGGCAACGGTGCGCGACTTCCTGCACGAGGTGTTCCCGGCGACGGTCTCTCCCCGTTGATGGGGTCGGGGACCCTCGACCAGCTTTCCGATCTCGACAAGCGCATCGTCGTCGCGCTCCAGCACGATGGCCGTGCCAGTTGGCGGGCGATCGCCGACCGCATCGGCGCATCCGTCTCGACCGTGTCGCGCCGCGGGCAGCAGCTCCTGGCCGACGGTCTCGTGCGCGTTGTCGCGGTGCCGGCGCTGGGAGCCGACGGACCGCATTCGCAGTTCCTCGTCCGCATCAACTGCCAGCCGGGCACCCACATGGAGGTGGCCGAGGAGCTCGTCCGCAACCCCTTCGTGCGGTTCTGCACGATCGTCACCGGCAGCTACGACATCATCGCGGAGCTCGTCGTGCGCGGCGCGGCGACCCGGTACCCGCAGGTGATCGTCGACCTGCAGCCCATCGCGGGCGTGCAGCGCTGGCGCAGCGACCTCATCATGCACGTCTACAAGGTCAGCTACGACTGGGGCCGCCAGCTGTACGGCGGGATGCTCGATGTCCCTCCGCCGCCGCCGGCGACGGAGGGGGAGGAGATCCCGGCCGAGGGGTGCTCGCCCGATCACCTCGACGACCTCGACCGGCAGATCCTGGCGGTGCTCCGCGAAGACGGGCGCGAGTCGTTCCAGAGCGTCGGGGAGAAGCTGGGGCTCAACGAATCCAGCGTGCGGCGCCGGTTCGACCGCCTCCGCTCGCACCGGTGCGTCGACATCCTCACCCTCGTGCAGTCGGCGGCGCTGGGCATGGAGTCGGAGACGTTCCTCACCGTCACCGTCGAGCCCTCGCGCATGGATGCCGTCGCCCGCGAGCTCGCGACGTATCCGTTCGTGCGCTACCTCGCCGCGCTGCTGGATGAGAACGCCCTGCTGTGCGAGGTCATCACGACGTCGGTGGACGAGCTGTACGGTTTCGTCACCGACTCGCTCGCCCGCCTCGACGGCGTGCAGGGGTGGACCGCGAACATGGAGCTGCTCTTCCTCAAGCGCGGATTCGTCGAGACCCCGTGGTGGCGCATGCAGATCGAGCAGTCCCGCACGACGCTTCCGTCCTGAGCCCGGGTCCGTCTTCTCCGGTGCGGCGCCGGGCACTTCGTGCAGAACTCAGGTGATTCGGCATCCGGGAGGCCGCTGGCGGGGCGCCGCTCGGCGTGTCGCCTGAATTCTGCACGGGACCGACTGGGCTGTCGGGGTGAACAGAGCGTCGGCCTGGGGTCCGCAGCAGTCGGGCTGCGGACCCCAGGCCGGGGTCAGACTATTCCACGGGCTGCATCGTGGTCCACGAGAGCCGTTCGCGGTACTCCTTCGGCTCGACACCGGTCCAACGGGTGGTGTTGACCACCGGGTTGGCGTTCAGGTTCCAGTACAGCGGCACGTAGTACATCAGCTCGGCCGCCCGCTCCTGCACCTTCCGGTAGTACTCCGCTCGCTCGTCCCGATCGGTGGTGCTGAGCGCCAGAGCCGCCGCCTCGTCGATCTCGGGATCGCAGATACCGGTGGGGTTGGCGTTCTTCCTGGCGTCCGGGTTGCACGTGAACCAGCGCATCATCCCGACGGAGGGCTCGGGCCCGAGGTTCTGGATGGTGACCCCGAGGTCGTAGTCGAACGTGGTGTAGATGCCCTCGAGATAGAGCTGCGAGGTCGTGCCGAGCAGCTCGACGCCGATGCCGACCTCCGCGAGCTGGGACTGCATCATGTCGACCGTAGCCGCGAGATCCGCCACGCTCTGGATGTAGCGGAGCCGGAGAGTGAATCGCTTGCCGTCGTCGCCGACCGGGAAGCCCGCCTCGTCCAGCGCTTTGTTGATGGCGCGGACGTCGCGCGGGAAGTCGGCCGAGAAGTCGACCTCGTCGCTTGCCGCCCACTCCCATGCGTCGGGCATGAAGCCATTGGCGGTCTTTCCGCCGATGCCGTACATCGCGGTGTCGACGATCGCTTCTCGATCGAGTGCGGCGAACACGGCGCGGCGAACGGCAGGGTCCGACAGGTACTCGCTGCGCGTGTTCAGGAACATCGGAACGATCCCGGGGTAGTAGCCGGTGGGGCGGAAGTCGGTGTCGGGGGAGTCCCGGACACGTTCCAGCGCCGACGCAGCGACGAGAGTCTCGTCCAGCTCCCCAGCGAACAGGGATTCCTGGCGGGTGTTCTCATCGGCCATCTGCACGAAGTAGGCGCGGTCGACCTGCGACTCGCCACCCCAGTAATCGGGGTTCTTCACCAGCACGATCTCCGACCCGGGCTTGTACTCGCCGAACTGCATGGGGCCGGTGCCGATGATGCCCGCGTAGTTCGCCTCGTTGGTGACGAAATCGGTGCCTTCATACAGATGCTTGGGGAGGATGTACTGCTCGGCGATCGTCTCCAGGATCGGACCGAGGGGTTCGCTCATCTTCATGGCGACGGTGTGGTCGTCGATGATGTCCACCGAGTCGAGCCGCTTGGTGATCTCGGCTCCCATGATGGCGAGCGGCACGATCTCATCGAAGTTGAACTTGACGTCCTCTGCCGTGAACGGCTCGCCATCGTGCCACGTGACGCCCTCCCGCAGGTTGAGAGTCAGCGTGAGCGCGTCGTCGCTGAGTTCCCAGTCCGTCGCGAGGCCGGGGCTCACTTCGCCGGTCCCCGACGCGAAGATGAGCGGCTCGAGGATCTGGGCGCTGAACGCGGTCGCGGCGTTCCCGGAAGCGAACTGAGCATTCAGTCCGATGCCCATCGGGTCGCCGTTGGTGACCCACTTCACGTAGGTGCGTTCGACGTCGTCGGCTTCGGCGCTGCCACCGCCGTCGCCGGCGGCAGCGCATCCCGTCACCGCGAGCGCGGCCGCCAGGCCCATCGCGAGCAATGCGCCCAATCGCCTCGTCGTGTGACCCGGAGCGGATCCTGTGTTTCTGATCTTCATTTCCTGCCTCTCTGCATGGATATTCAGTTCGAAAGCTCGTCTCGCCGTGGCTGTCGTCACTTCAGCGGCGGCAGAACGGGCGTGGCTGCCAGAAGTGTTCGTGTGTACTCGTGAGCCGGGTTCGCGAAGACTGCTTCCGTCGTGCCTTCCTCGACGACCTCGCCCGCCCGCATGACATAGACGCGGTCGGCGACCTTCTCGACGATCGCCAGGTCATGCGTGATGAACACGTATCCGACGCCGAGGCTGTCCTTGAGATCGGCCATCACCCGGAGGACGCCCGCCTTGACCGACGCGTCCAGGGCCGAGACCGCTTCGTCGGCCACGATGATGCTCGGATTGAGCACGAGGGCGCGGGCGATGAGGACTCGCTGTCTCTGCCCACCGCTCAGTTCATGCGGGAAGCGGTCGAGCAACGGCTCGGCCGGGCTGAGTCCCACCTGGTGCAGTGCCTCCACGGCGAGCGCACGAACATCGGACGGGCGCGACGCGAGACCATGGAACCGGATGACCTCCCCGAGGGCCTGCTGGACGCGTTTGCGAGGATTGAGCGACCCGGCGGGATCCTGAAGGACCGCTTGGACGCTCCTGCGGTAGGCCCACCGCTCCCGTCGGTTCATGGATGCGATCCGGATGCCGTCCAGTTCGACCGTGCCGGATGTCACCGGGATGAGATCGAGCAGCATCCGAGCGACCGTGCTCTTGCCGCTTCCGCTCTCTCCCACGATGGCGACGAACTCGCCGGGTCGTGCATGCAGACTCACGTCCTTCACCGCATGCACCGGCGTCGCACGCTGCCTCCCAGGGAACGTCTTGGAGATGTTCCGCGCCTCAAGAAGCATCCGAGACCTCCTCGTTCAAGCTGCGACGGAGTTCCCGTGGCATCGAATACAGTTCTTCGCCGCGCACGGTGAGACTCCGTACGCTTCGCAGAAGAGCCTTGGTGTAGGAATGCTGCGGATCGGTGATCACACGTTCGGTGGGTCCTTCTTCGACGATCCGCCCGTTGTACATGACGTACACGCGGTCGGTCATCCCCGCGACGACTGCGAGGTCGTGGGAGATGAGGATGAGCGATGTGTCCAGATCACGCACCGTCGCGTCGAGTGTCTTGAGGACGCGCTGCTGGACCGTCACATCGAGCGCCGTGGTCGGCTCGTCCGCGAGGATGAGTTGGGGACGCTTCGCGATGGCGATCGCGACCAGCACTCGCTGGCGCATGCCCCCACTCAGTTCGTGCGGGAAACTGCCGGCGACCTGCTGCGGCTTGTCCAGACCGGCTTGCTCCAGGAAGCCCAGCACCGCCTCCCGACGGGCGGACCCCTTGCGGATCCGGTCGGCGGGAATGGACTCAGCGACCTGACGCCCGATCCGCATGGTCGGGTTCAGGAACGACATCGGGTCCTGAAAGATCATCCCGACCCGCCGACGACGGACCTCAGCCCACTCCGAAGCGGGTGCGCCCAGCATCTCGTTGCCCTGGATCCGAAGGGATCCGGTGACCTGGACGCGCGGCGATGTCGGAAGCAGGCCGGCAATGGCACGACCCGTGATCGACTTGCCCGACCCCGACTCGCCGACGATGCCGACTCGCTCACCGTCACGGACGATCAGGTCAACGCTGCGCACGGCCTCGACGGAGCTGCGGGGTCCGGTCGGGAGTATGACGCGAAGGCGCTCCACTTCGATCAGCGGTGGCCGACTCTCGGTGGAGACGACCGTGTCGGTGTAGGCGCTCATTTGACCCGTCCGATCATCGGGTTGAACGAGTCGTTCAGCGCGTCTCCGAGCAGATTGACCGCGAGCACCACCGCGAAGATGCACGCTCCCGGGATGACAGCGAGCCACCAGCCATCCCGCATGTGCCCCTGTGCGTCGGCGAGCAGCGTCCCCCAACTGGGGTTGTTCGGGTCGCCGATCCCGATGTAGGCGAGGCCCGATTCGATCAGGATCGCACGCCCGACCGTGAGGGTCGTGGCCACCAGGACAGGCGGCATCAGGTTCGGAATGACATCCGACAGGATGATCCGGAACCCGGGGATCCCGACCGCGCGGGCGGACTCCACATATCCCATCTGCGAGATGCGCATCGCTTCGGCGCGGACGATTCGCGCGACCGCCGGCCACATCGTTACGGCGAGGATGACGACGACGAGCCACATGCCGTCGCCGAGCAGCGCCACGGCGACGAGCGCGAGCACGATGGCGGGCAGGACCTGGAAGAACTCCGCGATCTTCACCAGGCCGAGGTCCACGACTCCCCGGTAATAACCGGCAGCCCCTCCCACGACGAGTCCGATGGTCATGCACAGCAGCGCGACTGCGAAGCCGACCATCAGCGAGACTCGGCCCCCATTGGCCACTCGGACGAGGAAATCACGTCCCAGTTGATCCGTGCCCAGCATGTGGTCCGGGTTGGGTGGCGACATCACCGGGAACACCGTCAGGATCGGGCTCGGGCCGAAGAAGGGCACGGCCACCACGAACAGGACCATCAGGATCAGCAGAGGAGCGAACACCATCGTCGTCGGCTTGCGGAGGAATGTGGCCCACGCCATCCGTTGGGCGCTCGTTCCGCGGCTCGGAGCGACCGGCGCGACCACCGCAGGGCCGGCCGGGGCGACCGGCTGCTGGTCGATTGTCATGAGGAGACCTCTCTCTTGCTGGATGCGAGGCTCTCGCGCACCCGTGGGTCCACCAGCCCGTAAACCATGTCCGTGAGGATGTTGACGACGATGATCGTGAAGGTGAGCACGACGACGATTCCCAGGACGAGTTGGTTGTTGCCGCGCTGCACCGATTCAACGAACATCAGTCCCATACCCGGCCAGCCGAAGACCTGCTCGATGACGACGGACCCGGCGACCAGTGAGCCCAGGCTGTAACCGGCCACTGTGACCATGGGCAGGAGTGCGTTGGGCAGCGCATGCCGCCAGAGGGTCTCCCGCTCCGTCAAGCCCTTGGACCGTGCCGTGTCGATGTAGTCCTGCCCGAGCGCTTCGATGACGGACGCCCGCATGATCCGCGTCTTGTAGGCGAGCTCGGTGGTCGCCATCGCGAGCACCGGCAGGATGAGGTACTGCAATTGGATGCCTGACTGGCCGCGCGGACTCGTGCCCTGAATCGGCAACCATCCGAGTTCGATCGAGAAGGTCAGCAGGAGGAGCATTCCCAGCCAGAAGTTGGGAACCGAGAACAGTGCGATCGCGGAACCGGAGATGAGGCTGTCGAGCCAGCGCTTACGCGTGCGGGCGGCGATCGCGCCGAACACCAGCCCGCCGGCCGTCGAAATCAGGAACGCGGGGATCGCGAGCGCCAGCGTGGGTCCCATACGGTCCAGAACCAGCGTCAGGACGGGCTGGCCGGCGTGCAGATACGAATAGCCGAGATTCCCTGTGAGGACGTTACCCACGTAGATGAGGTAGCGCTCCCACACAGGTCGATCGAGCCCGTACGTCTGTCGCATCAGCTCGACGAACTCCTCCGTCACAGGCGACTCTCCCAGAATCGCGAGCACCGGATCGCCGGGGGCGGCTTCGAGCAGCAGGAAGAGGACGCTGATCACCACGAGGAACAAAACGAATGACGACAACAGCAACTTGCCGTAATGGATCAATCGCTTCATTGGAGCGTGCTCCGGGTGGGTGACACCGCGGGCAGCGGTGCGACTGCTCGTGCTCGAGACATGTGACTTCCTTGTCGAGGGCTCGGGGCCGCGGACCGCTCGGGAGGAGCACGGTCCGACTAGCGCATGCGTTTGCAGGCTAGCTGATACCGCCGGCACAACCAAGATTTCCTTCACATCTTGATCTTGGTTTTCACGATGTGGAACACAATCCTGCTTCCCGACCTGGGCGGATGGTGCCGGGAGGTGGGCGATCGTGAGGGAAAGAGGAAGGGTCGGTTGGGGTCGTCCGTGCCGCGTGCCGCTCTCTAGTCAGAAGGATCCCGGATGGGGCACCGCGCCCGTGGCGATGGCGTCTGCTGGCCGAGCGGGCACCCATCCCGTATGGTGGCTGTCATGAGCCTGCGGGAGGGTCGCCCCGAACTTGCATACCGCATGATGAATCGCATGCTTATAATACGAACATGACGGTGGAAGACCCGCGGGACGGGATGGAGCAGTCGTCGGAGGTCGAGCCGGGAAACGACAGGGCGACCCCGCAGAGCCGCGTGGACGCTTCGATCGAGCAGGGGCCTATCCAGTCGATCGACCGAGCCGCGAATGTGCTCTCCCTCTTCGACGGGCAGGTTCGCACCCTGACCGCAGCTTTCGTCTCGGAGCGTCTGGGACTGAACAGGACCACTGCCCACCGATACCTGCAGGCCTTGCAGATCTCTGGATTCCTCTCGCCCACGTACGGACCGGGCCCGCTGCTGGACCAGTTGTCCGGGTTGGTCTCCAGCCGCCAGCAGATACTGACCCTGGCGCCGCCCATCATGCGGCAGCTGTCGGACAGCGTCGGGCTCACGGTGGCGCTGAGCTTTCTCGGTCGCTCGGGTGCCGTGGTCACGCTCGTGGAAGAGGTGATGGAGGGCACCATCATCCTCACCATCAGGGTGGGAACCCTCCTGGAAATCCGCGCAGCCCAGTCCCGGTGCCTGCTGGCCTTCAATTCCGATCCCGCCGTGGTCACGCGCGTTCTTTCCAGCCTCAGCCCCGCCGAGCGACGAGCCGAGCAGACAGAGCTGGCGAAGGTCCGCCAGGAGAATGTCGCATGGGCCGACCTCAGGCGCACGGGCCTGGCTTCCGTGGCGGCACCGGTCTTCAGCGGGCCTCATGTGCAGGCGGCGATCGCCCTGCTCGGCACCGAAGAACTCCTCACCGGCTCGGAAGGTCAGCGCCGAGTCGAGCTCCTCAGCGACGCAGCCGCCGAGCTGAGCGCACTGGTCACGGGCTGACCGGATGTCGGCCCCGTCGATCTCCCGCCTCGCCGACGATGTCGACCGCCTTCGCGCGCTACGCGACGTGAAGGACCTGCACCGCCGCTACGCGCACCTCGGCCTGCTCGGGAGATGGGACGAGGCTGCGGACCTGTTCGCCGACGATGCGGAACTGCGCAGCGGCGAGCAGACGACCGTCGGGCGTGTCGACATCGCCGAACAGCTGCGGACCCAGATCGGCGCCGGCGCGGACCCGGGCGCGTTCCGGGCCGAATTCATCGATGAACCGCTCGCGCATCTTTCACAGGATGCGCGCACTGCCCGGATCCGATGGTCCACGATCTGCTTCAGCGCCGACGGCCACGGCGGAACGGGCATCGCCGGAGGTCTGTACGAGAACGTCTACCGCAGGACGCCCGAAGGGTGGCGGATCGCCGTGCAGGAGTCCTTCCGGCAGTTCGAGGGCGATCACCCGACGGGCTGGACCAATGTGGACGGCGCAGATCTGCCGATCGTGCCCTACCACTGCAGTGTCGACGAGGTCGGAATCCCGCTACCCCTGCCCGACACGCCTCCGCACACCACGGCCTCGGTGGCCGAGCTCGCTCGTCGCATCGATGAGCTGTGCGCCGAGGACGCCGTGCGCAACCTCGTGCACACGTACGGGTATTACGTCGACCGGCGGATGTGGACCGACGTGGTGGACCTGTTCACGGAGGACGCGCGCGTGGAACTATCGCCGGGAGGAACCTTCCACGCAGCGGAGGGGGTGCGCGCCGCGATGCTCACGATGGGCCCGGAAGGGCTCGAGGAGGGCCAGCTGAACGATCGGCCCTTGTTCGACACGTTGGTCCGCGTCCTGCCCGGGGGTCGGGCGACCACGCGCAGCATCGAACTCGGGATGCTGGGTGACGCCGGTCGGGGAGAAGCAGCCTGGGAGATCCGAGTGGTCACGACGGTCTGCATCAGAATCGACGGCCTCTGGCGGATAAGGGATCTGCACGTGGCGCGCGCGATGAAAGCGGACTACTTCGCCGGCTGGGGGAACGCCGAACTGCCCGCGCTGCCCGTTCCCACGGATCAGGATCCGCTGGGTCCCGACGGCGACGCCGCGGTGCCCGCTGCCGATGCCGTCGAGCTGTCAGCGGATCCGCTCGTGCTGCGGACCCGACTGGACCGGGCTCTGGCGTACGACGGCGCCGAGAACGTCTCGGCCGCCTACGGGTACTACATCGACGACTTCCGATGGCCCGAGATGGGGGCTCTGTTCGCAGAGAAGGGGAACAAGCAGTCGCCCTTCGCCGGCTACTACCTCGGTCGCGATCGCATCATGGGTGCCACGACCGCCACGTGGGGTGATCCGCCGCTCACGCGTCCCGGCATCTCCTACCACTGGCGCACGCAACCGGTGATCTCGGTGTCCGCGGACGGGCGCTCTGCCCACGTGCGTGTCCGGCTGTTCCAGCCACGCACCCACAAGCATCCCAGCAAAGCGGGGGACTTCTACGCCGCAGGCTTCCACGGTGGCATGTACCCCAACGACCAGGTGGTGCTCGAGGACGGGTCGTGGCGGCTCTGGAGCCTCACCATCGATGAGCCCTACTTCGTCTCGCCCGACTGGAGCGGGGGGTGGTCATCCGTGCCCCCGGCAGACGAACAGCCGACGCCTCGACCCAGCCCGCTGCTGACCGTCTATCCGCCGGACATCCCGATGACGGCGCTGGGAAGGCGGGAGGAGCACTTCCGCGGCGGGACGGGCACCCTGATCCAGTGGCCGGGGATCCTCCCGATGTGGTTCCACTACCGCAACCCGGTCAGCGGCCGCGAACCCGAGAACTTCTGGCCGGACTGCGTGCCGAGCGAGATCCTCCCGGAGTCCCGAATGACCCACCATGGCTACCAGATGCCACCCAACGGACCCGAGATCGACGGCGTGGAAGTCTGACGTGGATCACGGCCTCGGGCGGCACCCCGCGCCCGCCACCGGCTGAGCGGTGCTCACGCGTCGATGGTGGTCGGCGGCATCTGGACGCCGGTGTCGTCGTCCCGCCACGTCACCGGAGGCAGGGCCCGCAGAACTGCACGCCGCCGGGCCTGCTCGTCCGGATCCGCGACCGGCGATGACATGAACAAGCGCTTCGCGTAGTCGTGTCGCGGCGCCGACGTCACCTGCGCCACCGGACCGGCCTCCACGATCCGGCCGTTCAGCAGCACGACCACGTTGTGGCTGATGCGGCGGATCACGCTGAGATCGTGCGAGACGAACAGATAGGCGACGCCGGTGCGCTGCTGGAGCTCATGCAAGAGGTCGAGCACCCGCGCCTGGGTCTTCAGATCGAGCCCGGACACCGGTTCGTCGCACACGATCAGCCGAGGCTCGGTGGCGATACTCCGCGCGATGGCGATGCGCTGCCGCTGGCCCCCGGAGAACTCGCTCGCCATGCGCCGAGCGGCATCGGACGGGAGGTGCACCGCGTCCAGCAGTGTGCGGATGTGCGCCCGCGCGTCGCGCGGCGAGCGGCCCTGTGCGATGAGCGGTTCCGCCAGGATGTCCTGGATCTGCATCGCGGGGTTCAGCGACGAGTACGGATCCTGGAAGATCACCTGGATGTCCCGCGCGAGCGGTCGCCGGTCGCGTCGAGAGAGTCTCGTGATGTCCCGACCCGCGAGCCGGATGGTGCCTCCGACAGGATTGGCCAGGCCGAGGATGGCTCGGCCGATGGTCGATTTGCCGGATCCGGACTCACCGACGAGGCCGAGCGTGCGGTGCTCGGCCACCTCGAAGCTGACGTTGTGCACGACGGGCTTCGGATGCCGGTCCCTGCGTGCACCGTAGGCGACCGACAGGTCTTCGACCTGCAGGAGGGGTTGGGTGGTCACCGCACCTTCTCCTTCGCGTCGAGTTCCGCATCCTCATGCGCCGGAGGTTCGCTCAGCATCGAGTCCAGAAGTGAGATCGTGTACGGGTGCTCGGGCTCGCGTAGAACCCGCCGCACCTCGCCGCTCTCCACGATCCGGCCCTCGGACATCACCGCGACCCGGTCGCAGATGTCCGCGACGACCCCGAAGTCGTGCGTCACGATGAGAACGGACATCCCGGTATCGCGCTGCAGGTTCCGGAAGATCTCGAGGACTTCCGCCTGCACAGTGACGTCCAGCGCCGTGGTCGGCTCGTCGGCGATGAGGAGCCGCGGCCGGCACGAGACGGCTCCTGCGATCAGCACGCGTTGCGCCATCCCGCCGGATAGCTGGAAGGGGTACGACGTCAGCACCTTCTCAGGATCTTTGATCCCCACCTGCGTCAGCAGCGTGAGCGCCCGTTCCCGCGCGGCTGCCCGCGACAGCCCGAGCTTCTTGCGCATCGGCACGATCAGCTGGCCGCCGACCGTGAAGGTGGGGTCCAGATTCGACATCGGCTCCTGGGGGACGTAAGCGATCTCGGTGCCGCGGATGCCGGCGAAGGCTCGTTCGCCAAGTCCGCTGATCTCCCTGCCCGCGAGTCGGATCGAGCCCGCGGTGATCCGACCGCTCTGTGGCAGCAGTCCCAGGACGGCCAGCGCCGTCTGGGACTTTCCCGAGCCCGACTCACCGACCAGGCCCAGCGTTTCCCCCTCGCGCACGTCGAAGGAGATGTCGTGGACCACCTCGACGTCGCCCGTCCGATAACCGTGGCCTACTCGCAGTCCACGCACCGAGAGTGCGATCCCCGGCTCGAGGACGCGATCTGCCGGAGCGGACTCGATGCGCCGCCCGCGCGCGGGCGACGCGCGCCGCCGGCGGAGGGCGGGTGCGCGTTCCTCGAGCGCGTCACGGAGCGCGTTGGCGAGGAGCACCAGCGCGATACTGACGATCCCGATGGCGATGCTGGGCCACATGATCAGCGCGGGGGCGTCGTACACGCGGCGGAATCCTTCATTGAGCATGCCGCCCCACGACGGAACGCTCAGGTCTCCGATGCCCAGGAACTCCAGGCCGGCCTGGATCGCGATCGCGATCACGGCAAGACGTGCTCCCTGGATGAGGATCGGTGCGCGCACGACCGCCAGGACATGCCGGAACAGGATGCGCATGTCCGAGAGGCCCGCGACCACCGCCGCATCGACGTAGAGCTCGCCGCGCACCGCGAGGACGGCTGCGCGGACGATTCTGAAGTATGCGGGTGCGAGCATCACCCCGAAGATCGCCATCGCGAGCCAGATCGACGGGCCGACCACCGCGCTGACGGCCAGCAGCACGATGATGCCCGGCAGTGCCATCACGAGGTCATTCACCCAGCTCGTCGCGGAGTCGACCCAGCCCCGGTAGTACCCGGCCGCGATGCCGGCGGGCACACCGAGCGCGAGTGCGACGATGACGGCCAGTGCCGCCCCGGCGAGGTTGACACGTGCTCCCCAGACCAATCGACTGAGGATGTCTCGCCCCGTCGTGTCGGTTCCGAGCCAGTGTGCGGGGCTCGGGCCCTGCATCGCACTGCCGAGGTTGCCGGCGTCGGGCGACGGCAGCGGCAGGATCGGCGCCAGCACGGCGATCGCCACGACGAGGGCGAAGGCGATCGCGGAAGCAGGCCCGAGCGGGTTGCCGGCGAATCGACGGGCGACACCCGTGGTCGGGATGAGGGAGGTGGTTGGGGCGGTCACGCGCCGAACCTCACTTTCGGGTTCACCCAAGCGATGAGAAGGTCCACGAGAAGATTCACGACGACCACGATCAGAACGAAGGTCATCAGAACGCCGAGGATGATCGGGATGTCTGAGCGCAGCGCGGCCTGCACGACGAGTGATCCCATCCCGGGCAGCGCGAAGACCATCTCGATCACCACGGACGCGCCCAGCAATCCGACGATCTGCACCGCAAGGGCAGCGAGGCCGGGGGTCGCAGCGTTGCGCAGCACGGTGGTGAGGAGCAGGTACCTGCTCGACAGGCCGCGACTCCTGCGGGTGCGCAGATAGTCGCTCTTCAGCACGGTGATGGCGGACGAGCGCACGTGCTGTGAAACTCCGACCACACCGGAGATCGTCATCGCAGCGACCGGCAGGACCAGCGCCGCGATCCAACCGGGAGGCGACTGCTCGAACGGGACGTAGCCCGTTGCCGGGAACCAGTGCAGCTGCACCGCGAACAGCGTCGCGAAGAACATTCCGATCACGAACGCCGGCAGCGCGTCTCCGACGGTCACCAGAAGCTGCACTGAGCGATCGACTGCGCCGCGCGACACGGCGGAAGCGATTCCCAGTGCGAAGGCGATGAGAGCGGTCATCGCCGTCACCAGCACGACGAGCGACATGGTGACCGGCAGTCGCGAGGCGATGGCATCCGTGACGGATTGGGTCGTGTAGAAGGAACTTCCCAGGTCGCCCTGGACCGCACTCCCCAGCCAATCCGCGTAGCGGACGAGGAGGGGGCGGTCCAGGCCGAGTTCGTGCGCCTTCTGGGCGACCTGCGCGTCCGTGGCGAGTTCGCCCAGGACGTTGCGTGCGATGTTGTCCAGCCCGGGCAGCACGAGCAGTTGCGCGAGAAACGAGATCACCAGCACAAGGGCGATGCCGGACGCCCCGCGCTTCAGAAGTACGGTCTTCACTTCGCGGGTGCGAACGCCCAGATCGGCGGCTGCACGTAGCCGGGATGTACGGTCAGCTCGACGTCCGGTGCCGTCAGGTAGAACATCGCGGGGCGATAGAGCGGTCCGTACCAGAAGTTGTCCACCAGGTACTCGTTCACTGCCTTGCCGGCGGCGGCACGCTCATCCTCGCCGGCGTTCTGGAGTTCCAGGATGAGTGCGTCCAGCTCTTCGGTCTGGGAATTGAACGGGTTGTACTGCGTCTTCGGTGCGACCGACAGCTGAATGACCGACCATGTGTCGAGAAGCTGGAGGTTGGAGAAGTACACCAGCCCGTAGTCGCCGGCCTGTATCGACTTGACCGCTTGGCCGGGCGCCCATTGCACGTCCTCCGTGGTGACGCCGATCTCGCTCCAGTACTGAGAGATGGCGGTATAGATCTCGGGGAGGATCGTCCCGGTCCGGGGCCACGGCACCGTGAAGCCGTCCGGATATCCGGCGTCCGCGAGCAGTTCCCGGGCGCGCTCGGGGTCGTAGTCGTACCGGCCCTCGAGTGACTCGTCGAACGCGTCCATCCGGGGCGAGAAGACCTGGTTCGTCGCCTCTCCGAAACCGCCACGGATCGTCTTGATCATCGCCTTCGCGTCGATCGCGGTGATGAGCGCCTCGCGAACCCGCTTGTCCTTCAACTCCGGCAGAAGTACCCCGTCGCGGTCGAGGAAGAACAGACCCTCCCACGTCGAGGAGGACTCGTGCATCGTGGAGCCGCTGAGAGCATTCTTGGCGTCTGTCGCAGCCGACGCAGTCGTCGTGTGCGCGTACTGGATCTGGCCCGACTTGAACGCGTTCAGGCGCGCTGTCTCATCCGGGAACACCGAGTACGTCACGGTCGAATAGGGGTAGTGCTGACCCCAGTAGTCGTCCTTGCGCACGAAGGTGTACTGCGATCCCGGCACGGACTTCGCCGTGTCGAGGGTGTACGGACCGCTGCCGTCGGGGGTCTTGGCGATCGCATCCGTGCCCAGTGACTTCGGGTTCCCCATCAGGCCGGCGGCCTGCGTGAGAGAGAAGAGCAATCCAGGGTCGGGCTGTGAGAGCGTGAACGTCACGGTGTCTTCGTCGACGACCTCGGTTTCGGCGATGAACCGCAGCAGCGGGCCGGCGGGGGTGGCGAAGTTCTGGAAGTGCTCGATATTCGCCTTGACCGCATCGGCGTCGAACGGGGTGCCGTCCTCGAACTCGACGCCGTTCTGCAGGTCCACGGTCAGTTCGAGCAGATCGTCGCTGTAGGTGTAGCCCGTGGCCAGGCTCGGTGTGACTTGTCCTTCCTCGTCGAGGATGAACAGCGAGTCGTACACGGCGAGTGCATAAGGGAGGAAGGGGCTCTCGCCGAAACCTGCCGGATCCCAGCTCGTCGGCTCCGTGAAGGAGTACAGATGCAGGGTGCCGGCATCCTCCGACGAGGTGTCTCCCGAGGGTTCGGAGGTGCCAGGTCCGGCACCACCGGCGCACGCGGCCAACGAACCGACGATGAGCGCGACCGCGCCCACTGTTGCTATACGTCGTAGTCCAGTCATGTGACTTCCTTGTCAGTGCGAAGGTGGAACGCTCGCGTCGCGCCGGGTGGCGTGTCCGCGAGCCGGTTTCACGTCAAGCATTTATTTCACATTTTGATCTCTGTGTCCACATAGCGAAGGGACTTCGTTCGGGAGATCCGCCGGTTGTGGCCCGTTCGGGGGGTGCTGGTACCCGTGAGCGGTCATCCGCGTCTCCGGGGCGACCGCGCTCGGGACGCAATCCGGCCAGAAGTGCTCAGGGATGCGTCCGCTCACCGGATTGCGGTAGTGGAACCACATCGGAAGGATCTCGGGCCATTCGATCAGACGTCCGGGCCCGCCCCGGAAACCGACTTCCCGCGGGACGATATCGCGCAGGAGAATGTGCGGTGGATAGCGGTCCAGGACGATGCTTCGGCGTGGTGCCTCGCCGGGGGGACGAGGCGCCACGCCGCTCCAGCCGCCCTTCCAGCTGTGCGACGCGAAGTAGTGCTCGTCCACGGCAAGACTCCACAGTCGCCATGCGCCTTCCTCGAGTACCGCCTGGTCGTTCGGGTACATGCCGGAATGGAGCCCACCCATATAGAAGTCGTGCGGGGTCGCATCCGGCGTGATCGCGGTACGAGGCTGGAACAAGCGCGTGCGCAGGTTCGCGGAGCGCGCGTCAGGGGAGACGTGGATGACGGGCTGGGTCCGCCAATGGAAGCTGACCGCCGTGCGGAAGGGGCGCGTCGGTCCATAGCACGCGATCGCCGTGCCCAGGATCGCCTCGCGGCCGACTGCGTATCCCGCGAACGCCGATTGCTTGTGGCCTCCGTGTGCGAACAGGGCGGCCATGTCGGCCCACCGGAAGTCATCGAGGAAGTACCCGTACGCCCCGGAGACGTTCTCGATGCCGTCGTATGCCGCCGATCGTCGAAACCGGCGTTCCAGGTCCGCAAGGTCGGTGCGGGGGTCGTCGAACCCATGAGCTGGGGGCCCCCCGGTCTCGGCCGCCGTCTGACGCCAGTGCGGGTCCACCCCGGGCGGCAACGGGCGCCCCCGCGCAAGCGTGCCGATGCTCGCGGCGATTCCGCCCGAGCCCCAGCCCTCTGCGTACGACGCGCGCAGCAGCAGCGCCACCTCGAGGTGCCCGATACGCCAACGGTCATCGTCCGACTTGCGAAGCCGCATCGAGAGCACGCCGAACTCCCAATGCGCCTCACCCGCCGTGACGTCGCCGAGGATGCCCAGCTGGATGCCGCGGGCAGTGGCTTCGCGGCCGTCCGGCGCGATCTCGACCATCAGATCGAACTGCGGGCGCTCGTTGACCTCGCCGTACCGCAGGCCCGGTGGGCCGAGGCGCTCGTGGGCGTGGCGCACCCCCTCCACGCCGTGGAATTCGAGGCCTTCGAGTGTCACGGTCGCCACTGTGTCGAACAGGTCGACGACGTCGTCCCACATGCGCCGGTCGACATAGTAGCCATACGCATGTGCCAGGTTGCGCACGTCGTCTTCGGCGTTGAGGCGGTCGATGCGGGCCGCGATGTCGTCCGCGTCGGCGGGCTGTGCGCCCTCGATGTGGTCGCCCACGGGTGCCATGAGCGGGATCCCCGCGTCGAAGGCCCCGAAATGCGTGGGCACGATGGCCAGCTCGCGGCCCCCTGCATTGGTCCACCCGGTCGCGTAGGGCCCATCGAACTGCGGGAAGTAGCGCAGGGAGGCGATCAGCCATCGTCCGTCCCGGAGGACGTATTCGTTCTCGTAGACGCCGCCCTCGATCAGCGCCTGTCCCGCGCCATCGCCCCGGAAGGCCATCCCTGCCCAGCGCGCATAGACCACGCTGGAATGCGGCGAGATGTGCGCGACCGGCTCATCGATGATCTCCGTGTTCAGCCAACCCTGTGCGGCCGCACCCTTCAGCCGGTCCTGCAGCCAGGCTCCGATACGAGCGCGCCCATGGATCTCCTGAGCGCCCCAGTGCACCGTGGCGTCCGTTGCGAACAGTGCAGCAGCCTCTGCCCAACGTCCCGCCTGGATGAAGTGTGCGTACGCACGTTGCACATCCTTGGCCGTGCGCAGGCTCTCGAGCCGCGTCACGTCCCGGATGAGTACCGCGAGCGGTTGCGGGCGAGGCGTGCCCGTCACTTCACCGCCATCGCATTGGCGGGTGATCCCGCACCGCCCGGAAGGTTCAGCGGCTTCGCCGTGAGAAGGAAGTCGTAGACACCGTCGTCGGCGCAGCTTTCGGCGATCTCCTCCAGTGCCCACATCTCACCCAGTGCGAATCCCAGCATCGTCAGAAGCGGGCGGTGGATCCCGCCGTTGTGGTCGACGCCCCGCTCCGGTGGCTCGACGTCGGCGAGGAAGAGGTCGCTTCCGGCGGTGTAGGGGAAGCACTCCACGCCGAGGTTGTCCACCGCGACGAGCGAGAAGTGGCGGTCCCAGAGCCACTCGACCACTGCCCTGGTCGTCGCGAGCCCCGGGACACGCATGCGGGCGACGAAGGCGGTTCGGGCGGCGGCATCCATCCCGGTGCGGCAGTACTCCGCCCATCCCGTGCGGATGAGGAGGATGTCACCGTCGGCGAACTCGACGTTCTGCCGACGGGCCGTTGCCTCCAGGTCTTCCACGCCGATCTCGTATGAGGTCCGTGGGTCGATGGGTCGCCCCTCGGCCTCGAGGTGGCGAGCGACGTCCAGCAGCACTCCTCTGCCGACGATGCCGGCCTCGGCGTAGGTCTGGATGCCCAGCGTCGTGGTGTCCGCAGAGATGTCATCGCGGGTGCGCCACGCGTAGAAGCCGTGCTCGGGGTGACCGATGTGCCGCAATGCGTCGATCTGCGTGGTGGCCTGCAGGTAGAACGAGTCGAGCCAGTCGTCGAAATGCCACGGGTTGTTGCTGAACATCCGGTGCCCCGCTGCGGGGCGCGTGCCCGTGGGGAACGGATCGAACGCCCCGATGGGATAGTCCAGATTGAAGGTGCGGCCCGTGCGTACGAGCCCCGCCGCGCGGCGCCGGACCTCGGGAGTGAGGAAATTGATCGTCCCCAACTCGTCTCCGGCGCCGAACAGCTCCCAGGAGGACTCGGCTGGGTCGGCGTCGCCGAGGTCGCGGAAGGAGGGCCACCGGGGCCCTTCGGCGCTGGCGTCCGGTTGCATCATCATGTGTCCATCGCTCCTCCGGCGACGTCGCCGGTTTCATCTCGCGGATGTTCCGCTTCAGTGCGGTTCACAATATAGTCATAGTGTTCGGGTTACGAACAGCCTGATATTCGTTCGATGACCCGCCTGCGTGGCGGGAGAGGAGTTCGCATGGACGCGAAACCGTACGGTCTGCTTCAGGACAAGGTCATCCTCGTGGTGGGTGCCAGCACCGGGATCGGCGCCGATGCAGCCCGTCTGTTCGCTCGCGAGGGTGCATCGGTGATGCTCGCCGCGCGTAGCGAAGACCTCCTCCACGACCTTCTCGACGAACTGCACGGCGCAGGTCTGGATGCCGCGGCCGTCCGCTGCGATGTCACCGTGCCTGCCGACGTGGCGCACATGGTGGACGCGGTGGTCGATCGATACGGACGCATCGACGGCGCGTTGAACAATGCCGCTATAACTCAGGCGGGGCTGCTCGAGGACCTCAGTGAGGAGGAGTTCGACCGCATCATGGCCGTCAACGTCAAGGGAGTATGGCTCTGCATGCGGGCCGAGCTCGCGGCGATGAGAAAGGCCGGGCGAGGGTCGATCGTCAACGTCACCAGCGTCGGCGCACTCCGGGCGAGCAGCGGCATGGGAGCGTACCAGGCGACCAAACACGCCGTGGCGGGTCTCACCGGAACGGCAGCTCACGATGCCGGCCCCGCCGGCATCCGCGTCAACTCGGTCGCCCCGGGGCCCACCGCGACGCCGATGCTCGCAGCGACGCGCGTCGCGATCCCCGGGGGCGTGGAGGCGCGGGTGGCGGCGACCCCGCTGCGGAAGATGGCGTCGACCGACGATGTCGCCGAGACCGCCGCATGGCTGATGAGTGACCGGGCCGCTCACATCAGCGGCGTGCAGCTGAGGGTGGACGGCGGCTACGCCGCCTGACGATCAGAGCCCCATGGCGTCCCCGTATGCCCGCCATCAGGGCGTCGGGGCGAACCTGCCATCCGACCAGGAGAAGAGAAGAGCAGGCGGTCTCCCCGTCACCGGATTCTCGTAGTGGAACCCCAGGGGGCGGATCTCGGGGAACGGTGCGAAGGCCTGACCGCGCAGCGGTGCATCGGGTGCGGGTTCGAAGGCGGCGATCTGTTCTTCCGTCGGAGCGAAGAGCCGGGACTGTTCGGGGGCGACCCCGGCCCAGCCGCGTGCCCAGTCGGCCACGGCGATGTACTCGAGGTCCATCCCGTGGATGCGCCAGATCCCATCCTCCAGAACGGCCTGCTCTTCGTAGACCCCGAGCACCGTGCTCGCGTCGCGATCCCAGCCGGCATTCACCTGGAGCATCTTCAGCCGGATCTGCGCGCGCATCCCGTCCGGCGAGACGCTGACGTAGGGCTGAGTCTTCTGATGGATGGGCAGGAAGCGGGGGTTTCGATGCCGTCGTCCGTATCGCGCGACCATCGACTCGCGAATGCGCTCACGCCCGATGAAGGTGCCGATGTACGACAGCTCCTTCCATCCCTCGGCGGCGAACAGATCCGCCGCTTCGTCCCAGTGCGCTTCATCGAGGAAGTATCCGTACGCGCAGGCCAGGTTCTCGGCGGCGTCCACGGCACGCTCCACCGCCATCTGACGGCGCACTTCGGCGGGGGCCACGCCCGCGGCCTCCAGGGGGGCGACCGCAGCGTGCAGAACCGGATGCGCGAACGTCACCGCCGGCGCTGTGCCGTGCGGGTAGGCGGTCGTGGGCCCCTCATCGGGGAGATTCATCCAGCCATGCGCGTGATCGGCGAGCAGGCGCGTGCGGAACACCATGCTGCGGATCCGCCAACGGCCATCCGCCTCGTAGAACTCCCCGTCGCACACGCTGACGCTCCAGCGCGCGAACTCGCCGTGCCTCGCCGATAGCTGCAGCTCCATCGCGCGAACTCGCGCGCCGGCACCATCCGGTGTCACCGTCACGACGGGCATGAGCTCGAGGTGGTCGTGGAGTTCGCCGTGCTGCAGCCCTGCAGGCGAACAGCCCTCAAGCCCCCGCCGGATCTCCGCCGCCCCACTCCATCGCTGCTGGTCCCGCTCAAGCGTGCCGTCCTCGGAGAACAGATCCACGATGTCGTCCCAGAGCTTGCGGTCGGCATAGTGTCCGTATGCCGAGAGCAGGTTGCGCACAGCGGTTTCCGCACGCAGTGCGCGGACCCGAGCCGCGGTCTCGGTCGGCTCGGGAGCCTGCCCGGCGCCGGCGGCGTTCCCCTTACGGATGATGGTGCCCGCCTCATCAGGGGTGAAGTGGAAGGGGACGAGGGGGACCGCCTCGTTCACGCTGTGCCAGCCTTCGCGGTGCTCCCCGGCGAACTGCGGGTGGTGATGGATCTGACGGATCTTCCACACGCCGTCCTCACGGACGTACTCGTTCTCCTGGATGCCCCCCGACCAGGTCGCGTGGACACCCTGGCGCCCGATCAGGGCGAGCTCGTGCCAACGGCCTCGAGCCGTACGCCCATCGGCGGCGACCGTCACCACAGGTGACATCAAGAGCCGTACGTTCAGTCGGTCCGGACGGGGTTCGGGAGCACCCTGCCCCATCGCCGACACCAGCAGCAGGCGGATGGCCTCGCGTCCGTCCGCCCGCTCGTCCCCGAGGATCAGGCGCCCGTTCGTGGAGAAGAGGTCTGCCATGGCGGAGAAATCGGCGGCGTCGGCGTAGTGGCCCCACGTGTGCTGGAGGCGCTTCACCGCCCGCACGGCCTCGAGCAGGCCCAGGTCGCTCGCCAAAGCGCTGCCCTGGCGCACCCCAAACTTGTCATCGCTGATCATTGTGACCTCTCACTCAACAGCACTTCTGGTGCGCACTGCGCAATGAGGTGAGCATATTGCGAACGGTGGTTCGAGAACCTTGACGAGAGAATGTGCGATCAATGCTGGACAACATCGGCCTGCTTTCATAATGTGATCTGTGATCCCAGTATACGAACGAAGGATGGCGCTGTGCCTGTGACGACCGAACCTGCCCCCGAAATCTCACCTGCGTTGCTGAAAGTTCTGGACGGCACAGTCGATCTGCACTGCCACTCCGGCCCCAGCCCGTTCCCCCGTCGGCTCGACCATGTCGACGCCTCATACGACGGCGCGCGCATCGGGATGCGGGCCATCCTGGTCAAGTCGCATCACCACAACACCGTCATGGACCTCCTGGCGATGAGCAAGCTCCTCAGCGACGCTCCGACGCCGATGTACGGGGGTGTCGCACTGAACACGGAGGTTGGAGGCGTGAATCCCTCCGCGGTCGCCCTTGCGATCGCGATGGGCGGCCGCTGCGTGTGGGGGCCGACCGTCTCGGCGGCCCAGCACATCGCCGCGCACAGCCACGACGACGGATTCCCGACCGTGGGCGCGAACCTTTATGAGCAGCCGGAGAACCCGATCGGTGAGGACGGTGACATCACCGCAGCAGGCGATGCAGTCACCAAGCTTGTCGCGGAGGCCGACATCCTGCTGACCGGCGGACATCTCGACGGCGAGTCGATGGGCGCCTTCATGGAGAACGCGCACCGCAACGGCGTGAAGCGACTGCTCCTGCACCACCCGGACTTCATCGTGAACACCCCGGAGCACGAGATCGAGCGGATGCTGTCGTTCGGCGCCTTCGTCGAGCACGAACTGGCGATGTACCACCCGGACGTCCCTGCGCCGCGGTGGCCGATCCAGCGGCTCGTGGACTGGATCGAGAAGATCGGGCCGGAGCGCACGGTGATCGACTCGGACCTGGGGCAGAAGGGCAACCCGCTTCCGGTCGACGGCTATGTGTACGTCGTGCAGCAGCTGCTGGACCACGGCATCAAGGAAAGCGCCATCCGCCAGATGATCTGCGTCAACACGGCATACCTCCTAGGGCTCGAGGACTCCCACTGATGCAGCTTGTGGACAGGGTTGTCATCACGACAGCCGTGACCGGCTCGGTCAACGTCCCGTCCCAGAGCGACGCACTCCCTGCGACGCCGGAACAGATCGTGCAGGCGGCGGTGGAGTCGGTCGCCGCAGGATCGGCGATCATCCACCTGCACGCGCGGCACCCCGACGGCCGACCTGCATGGGAGCCAGAGGTCTTCGAGCAGATCGTGCCGGCCGTCATGGACGCGACCGACGCGATCATCAACATCACCACGGGTGGTTCCTCGCAGATGACGATGGACGAGCGCCTCGCAGGGGCGCTGCGCTTCCGACCCGAACTGGCCAGCATGAACATGGGTTCGATGAACTTCGTGTACTCGGGGATCGCCGACCGGGTGAGCCACTGGAAGCACGACTGGGAGAGGCCCTACGTGCTCGGCACGTACTCGCACCCCTTCATCAATACGTTCGACAGGATCGAGCACACGTTGGTCACGCTCGGCGAGATGGGCACGCGCTTCGAGTACGAGTGCTACGACATCGGACACCTCTACACGCTTGCGTACTTCGTCGACAAAGGACTGGTCAAGCCGCCGTTCCTGATCCAAGGGGTATTCGGCATCCTCGGCGGGATCGGCGCCGATCACGAGAACCTCGCCCACATGGTGCGAATCGCCGACAAGCTGTTCGGCACCGACTACCAGTTCTCGGCCTTCGCCGCCGGAAAAGACCAGATGACGTTCGCCACGCACAGCGCGTGGCTGGGCGGGCACGTGCGTGTCGGTCTCGAAGACAGTCTGTGGATCGGTAAGGGCCGTCTCGCAGACTCCAACGCACAGCAGGTGCGGAAGATCCGGGGCATCGTCGAAGACCTCGGCCGACAGATCGCCACGCCCGACGAAGCCCGGAGCATTCTCGGTCTGCGCGGCCGCGAACGAACAGGAGCCACCCAGCTATGACCACGTCCTACGCCGCCGACGACATCCGATCCACCCTCGCCTCCGTCGCCCCGGCCCGCACGGGGGATGCGTCCACGCCGATCAAGGCATCTCAGTGGATCGAGTTCCTGGGCGAGCCGCCCACCGAGACCACCCCCGGCGGCAGCAGAACGTGGCTCGCGCGCTCTGCCAACGCCGTCATCGGCTACACACAGGCCAAAGCGGGCGATGTGTTCGCCCGAACCGGTCAGCCGGATGAATACACCGTCCTCATGGTCGCCGGCAGCGCGCCGGTCACGGTGACCGCCGGAACCGCGACCGCGCACGTCGACGAGGAGGCCCTCGTGGTCGTGCCCCCCGGCGACAGCACGGTGCGCGTCGAGGAGGACGGACTTCTGATCCGGTTGTTCTCCGTCGTGGCGGAGGACCTGCGTGAGGGCGCCCTGAATGCCGAGGCGTACGCGCAGCCGGACCAGCGGGCTGCTCCCCTCGATCCCTGGCCGGACCCGGTGGGCGGGTTCCGCCTCCGGGTATATCCGCTCGCGGCGACTCCGATCGCCGAGGGTCGGTTCGGCCGCATCTTCCGCACCACGAACCTCATGGTGAACTTCCTCGCCGAGGAGCCGGCGCCCCGCGACGAGAAGAAGCTCTCGCCGCATCACCACGACGACTTCGAGCAGATTTCGCTGGCGATCGAGGGCCGCTTCGTGCACCACATCCGTTACCCGTGGGGCCCCGATTCGACCGCGTGGCGTGAGGACGAGCACCGGGAGATCGCGACGCCGTCGATCTGCATCATCCCGCCGCCGACCATCCACACCACGCAGGGCGTCGGCCCGCACCAGCAGCTGATCGACATCTTCTCGCCGCCACGCGTGGATTTCTCCGCCTCCGGCTGGGTGCTCAACGCCGACGACTACCCGGCGCCGTGACCCCCGCGCGCAGTCCGTTCCGCGCCGCGCTGGCCGGCGGGGACCGCCCCGTCCTGGGCACCTGGGTCAAGATCGCCGCGATGGAGAGCATGGAGCTCATCGCGCTGGCGGGCTTCGATTTCGCGGTGATCGACCTCGAGCACTCCACCATCGATCTGCAGACCGCCTACGGACTCATCGGGATCGCCCGCGCCTCCGGCGTCTCGGCCATCGTCCGCGTGCCGGCTATCGCCGGCGGGACCATCGGTCGACTGCTGGACGCGGGCGCCGACGGGATCATGGTGCCGCACGTCGATGACGCCGAGCAGGCCCGGCGGGCCGCAGCGGCCGTTCGGTTCCCCCCGCGCGGTGAGCGCGGTGTCGGTGCAACCGGCCGCGCCGGAGAATGGGGCGCGCTGCCGCGCTCCGAGTATCTGCGCTTCGGGCAGGAGGAAGTCGTGCTCATCGCCCAGGTCGAGAGCGCCACATCCGTTGCGAATGCAGCCGAGATCGCGGCGGTGGACGGAGTGGACGCGCTGCTGGTCGGCGCAGCCGACCTCGCCCAGAGCGAAGGTGCGGGCGAGTCCGATCCTGGGCTCCTCGCCCTCATCGCGCAGACCGTCGCGACGGCACGCGAGGCGGGTATCCCCATCGGCAACGCCGGCGGGGCAGACATCGCCGCGGTCCGGCGCGCCGTCGACGCGGGCTTCAGTTTCACGATCATGAGCAATGACGCGAGTCTGCTCGGCGGCGCCGCGAGGACCGCCGTCGCGGCAGGCAGGACGGTGAGGCTGCGATGACACAGGACGGTGCGTCAGGGATGACACAGGACACTCTGCGGGGCGTCTTGCGTCTGCCCGCCCAGATCCAGGTCGGGTTCGGGGTCCGCGCCCAGATCCCGCGGCTGCTGGCAGCCCATGCCGACCACGTGCTCGTGATCGCCGACCCATTCCTGGTCGGCACACCGGTCTTCACCCAGATGTGCGAGGCGGTGCGCGCTGCCGGCGTGGAGCTCCACGTGCACAGCGAAGTGGCCCCCGAGCTGCCGGTGGAATCGTTGACGGCTATCGCCGAGGTGGCGGCACGTCGGGGCGTGGGGGCGATCCTGGCGGTCGGCGGCGGCAGCGCCCTCGATGCCGCCAAACTCGTCGCGGTATTACTGACCCATGGTGGACCGCTTTCCCGGTATTACGGCGAGAACCTCGTCCCCGGACCGGTCCTGCCGATCATCGCGGTTCCCACCACTGCCGGCACGGGCAGCGAAGTGACGCCCGTCGCGGTCGTATCGGACCCGGAGCGCGGACTCAAGATCGGCGTGTCCAGTCCTCACCTCGTGCCGGTCGCGGCGATCGTGGACCCGGAGCTCGCGCTCGGGGCACCCGCCTCGGTCACGGCGTTCGCCGGCATCGATGCGCTCGTGCACGCGGTGGAGTCCTACACCGCGGGTCAGCTGCCCCGCGACCCGGACGAAGAGGGCGAACTCCCGGTGTTCACCGGGCGGAACGTGCTCACCGAAGCGCTCAGCCTGGAAGCCTCCGGGCGGATCCGCCGCTGGCTGCCCGTCGCCGTCAGCACGCCGGGTCATCGGCGGGCCAGAGCGGAGATGGCGGTCGCGTCCCTGCAAGCGGGGATCGCGTTCGGGCCCACGGGCACTCACCTCTCCCACGCCCTGCAGTACCCGCTCGGGGCGCTGACCAAGACCCCACACGGATTGGGCACCGGCCTTCTGCTGCCGTACGTCCTCGACGTGCTTCGCGAGGACGTGGCCACCGCCGCGCGCATCGAGACGCTCGGCGCTGCGATGGGCGTCACGGGGGGTGCGGCGGGGGTGGTCCGGTCGCTCGCCGCACTGAACGCCGAGATCGGGGTGCCCGGGACTCTGGCCGACATCGGGATCAGCGAATCGCAGCTCCCGACCATCGCCGAACTCGCCCTGGACTCCGTCCGGCTGATCAGCATCTGTCCGATACCCGTCGATCACGCACTCCTCGTGCGGATCCTCCGCTCCGCACATGCGGGGCGACTCACCGAAAGCGCACTCCGATGACTCTGCTCACCGATCTGTTCATCGACGGCGAGTGGCGTCCCGGCAGCGATGGCGAGCGATTCGATGTCGTCGACCCATCCGATCTGTCCGTCATCGCGCAGTTCGCGATCGCCACGGCGGCCGACTGCGATGACGCCGTCGACGCCGCATCAGCGGCCCAAGCGGGGTGGGCGGCTACTGCGCCTCGCGAACGTGGAGAACTGCTGCGATCCGTATTCGAGATCCTCCGCCGCGAGCAGGAGCAGTTCACCGAGATCATCGTGCGAGAGAACGGAAAGTCCTGGCCGGACGCCGTCGGCGAGGCGGCGTATGCGACGGAGTTCTTCCGCTGGTTCTCCGAAGAAGCGGTGCGCGTGACCGGTGACTACCGTTTGTCTCCGGGTGGAGACAAACGGATCGTGGTCGACCACCGGCCGATCGGGGTCTCGCTGCTGATCACCCCATGGAACTTCCCCGCGGCCATGGCGACCCGCAAGCTCGCCCCGGCGTTGGCGGCGGGCTGCGCGACGATCCTCAAGCCCGCCAGGGAGACGCCGCTCACCGCGGCGTACGTCGTCGACGTGCTGCGGCGCGCGGGAGCTCCGGCCGGCGTGGTGAACCTCGTGACACCGGTGCCCACGGGACCGCTCGTGGCGCGGATGCTGGCTCGCCCCGAAGTGCGGAAGCTGTCGTTCACCGGGTCGACGGAAGTCGGCCGTGAACTCTTGCACGCCTGTGCGGACACGGTGGTGAGCGCCTCCATGGAGCTGGGCGGCAACGCACCGCTGATCGTCCTGCCTGACGCGAACGTCGCCCATGCGGTGGAAGGCGCGTTGCAGGCGAAGATGCGCAACGGCGGATCGGCGTGTACTGCCGCCAACCGGTTCTACGTGCACACCTCCGTGCACGACGAGTTCGTGGCCGCGATGGATGCCGCCCTCGGCGAGGTGCGGATGGGGCCGGGCGCGAACCGGGAGAACACGCTCGGAGCGCAGGTGTCCCTGCGTGAGCGCGACAAGATCGCTGCGCTGGTGGCCACCGCGGTGGATGAGGGTGCGACGGTGGTGCGCGGGGACGACCCGACCACCCATGGGGCCTTCTATCCGGCCACCCTGCTCACGGGCGTCCGCCACGGCGGGACCATCAACGACACGGAGATCTTCGGCCCGGTCACCGCCGTCGTGCGCTTCGACGATGTCGATGAGGCCGTCCGGATGGCCAACGACACGATCTTCGGCTTGATGGCATATGTGTTCGGACCTGAATCCGACGCGATCGCGGTCGCAGCCCGTCTGGAAGCCGGCATGGTGGCGGTCAATCGCGGTGTGGTCAGCGACCCCTCGGCTCCGTTCGGGGGTGTGAAGCAGAGCGGCCTGGGTCGGGAGGGCGGCTTCGAGGGAATCCGGGAGTTCCTCGAGACGCAGTACATCGCCCTCACGGCCTGATACCGGGCCCACCGGGCCTCCGATAAGACAGTTTGCTGAACCGTTCGCACACGGTTCAGCAACTGTCGTGGGAACCGGCCCTACGCGCGGTCGCGCGTCACGACCGAGTCTGGAGCGCCTCCGGGAGGACAGAGTGGTCGATCAGCTTCGCCAACTCCTCGCGGGTGCGCGGCGCCCGATCGAGCTCCTTTGCCACCCACACATCCTCGCGCTCCAGGACATCAAGCATGTCGGGGACGATCTGGACAGGGAATTCCAACTCCGGCCAGCTCTCTTCGATCTCGTGGAGGGAGAATCCGGAGACGTCGGAGAGGTGATCCCAGTACCGCGTCGGCTCCTCCTTCAGCGCCTCGGTCGCTTCGGCGACAGAGCGCACGTACGCGAGGATCGCGCGGCGCTTCTCGGGGTCGGCGAGGTCTTGCGCCCTCGCATGGAGGTTGAACACCTCGCGATAGAGGTCTCGATCCTGGAAGACGATCGCATCATCGCCCAGCCGTTCGAGAGCGTTCACCGACTCCGGCTCCCAGATGGAGATCGCGTCGACTTCCCCCCGGGCGAGGTAGCCCGACATCTGCGCCATCCCGCTCTGGCCGTCCTTCTCCTGCGCGAGACCGATGATCTCCACATCGGCCTCGGTGAGCCCGACGGTTCCCAGCATCGCCACAAGGAAGTAGTTCGCCGAGGTCTTACGAGGCAGCATGATCTTCTTGCCCTGGAGATCCGCGAGGGTTCGGATGCCCGCCGATTTCCGCCCCACCAGCCGGAAGAAACCCTCAGTGACCGTCATGACGATCCGAAGGTCGGGGTTGGTGATGGACTCACGCAGCAGCTGCGTCTCCGCGTTCGTCGCAAGATCGGCTTCCCCCGAGGTGATCTTGGTGATGCCGCCTTCGCCGACGGTGAGGGGCTGAGGGTAGAAGTCGCGGGCTGCCACCAGCACGGGTGCCAGCTCGATCCAGTAGCTTCCGGAGACGGTGATCGGCGCCAGCGGCTCATGTGCCGAGACGGCGTCCTCGCGGAGAATTCGGTCCAGCATCTTCTTGCAACCACCCCGTTGTCTTGGATACCGACAGCTGTTCTGCGAGATACGTCGGCGTGCGCTATGCGAACACGGGATTCATTATATGGGACCGAGGTGGCCATGACCAGGGTGAGTTCGGCCGCTCCATACGTGACTCACGAAATCGGCATTCGGGACTCACCTGGGTGGTGGGTGGGTGCGCGTTCGTCTGAGCTGGCGCGCGGCTCAGGCGCGCAGGGGGAGGGTGAGGGTCACCGTCGTGCCCTCGCCGAGGGCGGAGGTCAGCTCGACCCCGCCGCCCAGGCGCTCGACGATCTCGCGGACGCTCGCCAGGCCCAGGCCCGATCCGCCGTCCTCGGCGTCGGCGAGGCGGCCCCGTTCGAAGGGCGAGAAGATCGTCGGCGCATCCTCCGGCGCGATCCCGCGGCCGGTGTCCGTCACGGCGACGACCGCCTCGCCGTCTTGCGCGGAGATCGTGATGCGGATGTCGTCGGAGCTGTACTTCGCCGCGTTGTCGATCACGTTCGCCACGGCTCGGCGCAGCATCGGCGCCTCCGTCAGAACGCGCAGCCGCCGGTCGCCGGCGATGCGGAGCCGCGAGAATTCGTCGTCCGAGAGCACGAGCGCCGCCGCCTCCCGCACCAGGGTGCCCAGCGCCACACTCTCGCGCTCGCCGGCGGGAGCGCCGGACACATGGCCGGTCAGCTCCGACATCATCGACACGAGGTGGTCGCTCACCGTCGAGATCCGCTCGATGAGCGCGTGATGCTCGGGCGCGGCCTCCTCCAGCAGATCGACGTACCCGCGCAGCGCCGTGATGGGGGAGAGGTAGTCGTGCGCGAAGGCGCGCAGGAAGGCCGCGCGCTCGTCCTCCGCGCGCTTCTCGGCGGTGAGGTCGCGCGTGAGCGTGACGTACCCGGTGAGGGTGGAGTCCTCTGCCCGCAGCGCCGTGATGACCACGCGCGCCCAGAACAGGGACCCGTCCGCCCGCACCCGCCACCCCGTGTCTTCGGCGGACCCCGTGCGCGCCGCGCGCTCCAGCAGCCGGGCGGGCACCTGCCGGTCGCGCTCCTGCGGTCGGTAGAACCGCTCGAAGGAGGATCCGATGATCTCCCGCGCGGTGTACCCCTTGATGCGCTCGGCGCCCGGATTCCACGAGCGCACCCGGCCCGCGGCATCCAGCCGGATGATCGCGATGGACGTTACCTGCGACGCCCAATCCGGGATGTGCGCCTCCGTGGGCGACGCAGCACGCGTCGCCCGGACGCGGTGGGTTACCGCTCTTCTCATCTCAGCCCCCAAAGATGAGCGACGAGCCGCTCGCTTCGGAGGTCGTCGCTGCGCCCACTGTAATCAGTTGTCCCCCGTTCGGGGGACACGATGACCGATTTTCGAAACCCCCGCAAGAGCGGATGCTGTTTGGCCGCAGCATCCGGATGCCGTAAGCTAACCCTTTGGTGCACGCCGTCTGCTGGCGTGCCACCGCGAACGTGAGCCCTCCACTGGTGTCTTCGCCGGCCCTCGGCCGGAAAAGCCCCCGGAGCGGGATTCACGAACACCTCCGTTCGAATCAGAAAGCAGCACTACTGTGACGCGCACTTATACCCCCAAAGCTGGCGACGCCCAGCGCGAGTGGCTCGTGATCGACGCGACCGACGTCGTCCTCGGTCGCCTCGCCTCGCACGCCGCCGTGCTCCTCCGCGGCAAGCACAAGCCGACCTTCGCCAACCACATGGACGCCGGCGACTTCGTCATCATCATCAACGCCGACAAGGTCGCGCTGACGGGCCAGAAGCTCCAGAAGAAGAAGGCCTACCGCCACTCGGGTTACCCGGGCGGCCTCAAGTCGGTGACCTACGAAGAACTGCTCGCGAAGAACCCCGAGCGCGCCGTGGAGAAGGCCGTTCGCGGCATGCTCCCGAAGAACAGCCTCGGTGCGCAGCAGCTCTCCAAGCTCAAGGTCTACCGCGGCGCAGAGCACCCTCACAGTGCTCAGCAGCCCAAGATGTACACCTTCGACCAGGTCGCCCAGTAAGCGCCGATTAAGGATCACTCGTGTCGAACATCGAGAACTACTCCACTGAGACGCCGGCCGACCAGACCGTCGCCGCCGTCGAGCGCCCCGTCCTCACCGTCCCCGGCGCAGCCGTGGGCCGCCGCAAGCAGGCCATCGCCCGCGTGCGCCTCGTTCCGGGCACCGGCGTCATCACCATCAACGGCCGCGAGTTCGAGGACTACTTCCCGAACAAGCTCCACCAGCAGCTGATCACCGACCCGTTCACGGTGCTCAACCTCACCGGCGCCTACGACGTCATCGCCCGCATCTCCGGCGGCGGCGACTCCGGCCAGGCCGGCGCCCTGCGCCTGGGCATCGCCCGCGCGCTGAACCAGATCGACGCCGAGAACAACCGCCCGGCACTGAAGAAGGCCGGCTTCCTCTCGCGTGACGCCCGCGTCATCGAGCGCAAGAAGGCCGGTCTCAAGAAGGCCCGCAAGGCGCCTCAGTACTCCAAGCGCTGAGTTCGGAAACCTCCATGCCGCTGTTCGGCACGGACGGGGTGAGGGGGCTGGCCAACGGCCCCCTCACCGCCGACCTCGCGCTGCACCTGGCCCAGGCGACCGCTGTCGTCCTGGGCCAGGGCCGTACCGCCGCCGCGCGCCGCGCCGCGGGCAAGCGGCCCACCGCCGTCGTTGCCCGTGACCCGCGCGTGTCGGGAGAGTTCCTCTCCGCCGCGGTCGCCGCCGGGCTCGCCTCATCCGGTGTCGACGTACTCGACGCCGGCGTGCTGCCCACCCCCGCCGCGGCGTTCCTCATCGGCGACATCGACGCCGACTTCGGCGTCATGGTCTCGGCCTCGCACAACCCCGCGCCCGACAACGGCATCAAGATCTTCGCCCGTGGCGGCGTCAAGCTCCCCGACGTGGTCGAGCAGCGCATCGAAGCCGCCCTCGACGGCGACATGCTCCAGCCCACGGGCGCCGGGGTCGGCCGCATCCGCCGGTTCGCCGACGCGGAAGACCGTTACGTCGTGCACCTGCTCGGCTCACTGCCGCACCGCCTGGACGGACTCCACGTCGTGCTCGACTGCGCCCACGGCGCCGCCGCCGGCGTCTCGCCCGAGACGTTCCGTGACGCGGGCGCCCGCGTCACCGTCATCGGCGCCGACCCGGACGGCCTCAACATCAACGATGGCGTCGGCTCGACGCATCTCGACCAGCTCGCGCGCAAGGTGCGCGAGATGGGCGCCGACGTCGGCATCGCCCACGACGGCGACGCCGACCGGTGCCTCGCCGTGGATGCGGAGGGCCGCATCGTCGACGGCGACCAGATCATGGCAATCCTCGCCGTGGCGATGAAAGACCGCGGGCGCCTCGTCGACGACACCCTCGTCGCGACGGTCATGAGCAATCTCGGGCTGCACCGCGCGATGCAGGACAACGGCATCCAGGTCGTCCAGACCGCCGTCGGCGACCGCTACGTGCTCGAGGCGATGAACAAGAACGGCTACTCCCTCGGTGGGGAGCAGTCGGGCCACGTCATCATGAGCGAGTTCGCCACCACCGGTGACGGGCTGCTCACGGGCCTGCACCTGGTCGCCGAGATGGCGCGTCAGGGCAAGTCGCTCGCCGAGCTCGCGTCGGTCATGACCGTGTTCCCGCAGGTGCTGCTGAACGTCCGCGACGTCGACCGCTCCCGCGTGGGGTCGGACGAGGTGCTGCAGGCGGAGGTCGAGGCCGTGCAGGCCGAACTCGGCGACACCGGACGCGTGCTGCTGCGCGCATCCGGCACAGAGGCCCTCGTGCGGGTGATGGTCGAGGCTGCCGATGCGGCATCCGCCCAGTCGTACGCCGACCGCATCGCCGCCGTCGTCCGCGAGCGCCTGGCCGCGTAGCCCGCGCCGCTGTCGCGCGGCCCTGCTGGTCCCGCGAAAGTGCATCGCCTCGGCGAATGTGCACCGAATCCGGTGCACTCTCGCCGAGGCGATGCACTCTCGGCGGATGCGGCGGGCCGAGCCGTTCACCCCCGGTCATTCATCGCGCACTGTTCGTCAAGTGGGCGGCTTCTCCCCGGCGGAGACTGGCAGGTATCGGCCGTGCGCTGAAGGCACCGCCTCGATCCACCCACCGAAGGAGACGAAGATGTCCGACCCCACTCCTGCCCTCGCCGACCCGGCCGTGAACGCGGACGCTTCGACCGGTGCCGCGTCGTCATCCGTCGAGACCGCACTCCTGGACCGCGTGCAGGCTCCCGAAGGCCAGGGTCGCGAGATCCAGGACGCCGCGACGCGCGAGGTCATCGGCCGCGCGCCGGTGCACTCGGTGGACGACCTGGACGCCGCCATCGCTCGCGCCAAGGCTGCCCAGCCGGCCTGGGAGGCGAAGGGGCATGACGAACGCAGCCGACTCCTGCTCGAGGCGGCGGACCGCGTCGACGCCGCGGCCGACGCGCTGGCCCGCATCCTCTCCCGCGAGCAGGGCAAGCCCCTGAACGGCCCCGGAGCACGCTTCGAGGTCGGAGCATGCTCCGCCTGGCTCCGGACGGCGGCCGGCACCCCGCTGGAGCCGCAGGTCGTCGTCGACGACGGCGAGGTGTACGCCGAGCTGGTCTACCGGGCGGCCGGGGTGGTGGGCGCGATCGGCCCGTGGAACTGGCCCATGATGATCGCGATCTGGCAGATCGCGCCGGCGCTCCGCATGGGCAACACGGTCGTGGTCAAGCCCAGCGAATACACGCCCCTGAGCGTGCTGTCGCTGCTCGCCGTGCTCAACGACGTGCTCGCCGAAGACGTCCTCGTCGGTATCTCCGGCGATCGGGAGGTCGGTGCGCGCCTGGCGTCGCATCCCGACATCGACAAGGTGATGTTCACCGGGTCGACGGCCACCGGGCGGAAGATCATCGAGAGTTCGGCCGGCAACCTGGCCCGCCTCACGCTGGAACTCGGCGGCAACGACGCCGGCATCGTGCTTCCCGACGCGGATCCGGAGGCGATCGCGGAGGGGCTCTTCTGGGGCGCGTTCATCAACACCGGCCAGACGTGCGCCGCGCTCAAGCGCCTGTACGTGCACGACTCCATCTATGACGACGTCGTGGCGGCGCTGGGCGCCTTGGCGGAGCAGGTGCCGATGGGGGTGGGACTGGACGAGGAGAACGTGCTCGGGCCCCTGCAGAACCGGCAGCAGTTCGACATCGTGTCGCGCCTGGTGGAAGACGCCAAGGCTCAGGGCGGCCGCGTCGTCGCCGGCGGCGAGCCCGCACCGGAGCTCGGCGAACTGTTCTACCGCACGACGATCGTCGCCGACGTCGCAGACGGCGTGGCGCTCGTCGACGAGGAGCAGTTCGGTCCCGCACTCCCGGTCATCCGCTACACCGACATCGAGGAGGCGATCGCCAGCGCGAACCGGCTCGACGTCGGCCTGGGGGCGTCGGTCTGGTCGAACGACCGCGACCGAGCGCGCGCTGTGGCTGCGCGCATCCAGGCGGGCACCGTGTGGATCAACTCGCACGGCGGAGTGCACCCGATGATTCCGTTCGGCGGGGTGAAGGGCTCGGGGTACGGCTTGGAGTTCGGCGTCGAAGGGCTCAAGGCCGTCGCGGTCCCGCAGGTGATCAACGGCTGACGAAGCCGATCCTCCGCGCTTCGAAGCCGCCGGCCCCTGGGGCCGGCGGCTTCTGCATTCTCCCGGTTTACCGGCGCGTGCAGCGGCCTTGACCGTCCGTGCACCGGCGGACGATGCCTGCGCCCGGCGTCAACCCGGCTGCGTCCGCGGTCAAGCGCGGCGCGTGCAGGGCACCAAGGATGTGACGTACCCCGAACCGCTGATCCGGAGGAGACCGAATGCGCACTCCCGACCTCGTCATCGTCAACGCCGTCGTGCACACCGTCGATCGAGAGAATCCGCGGGCGTCCGCGTTGGCCGTGTCCGACGGGCGCGTCGTCGCCCTCGGCGACGACGCGGAGATCCGTGCCCTGGCGGGAGCCGAGACGCAGGTGCGCGACCTCGGTGGCGCCCCGGTCATCCCCGGGCTGATCGATGTGCACAACCACCACCTCATGGCGGGCGAGGCCGACCTCTTCCAGCTCGGCTTCGCTCCCACCGCGGGCTTCGACGACGTCGTCGAAGCCGTGCGGGCGTACGCCGAGAACCTCGGGCCCGACGAGTGGGTGATCGGTGAAGCATTCGGCAGCCTTCTGCTCGACGACTTCTCCCGTATCGAGGCGCGTCGTCGTATGGATGAGGCGGCAGGCGGTCGTCCGGTCGTCCTCACCGACGACAGTCACCACAATCGCTTCGCCAACACCGCAGCGCTTCAGGCTGCCGGGATCGGCGACGACACTCCCGATCCCGATCAGGGCCGCATCGTCCGCGACCCGGAAACCGGAGAGCCGACCGGCCTGCTCATGGAATCGGCGACCATCCCCGTCATCGACGCCGTGGACCGGAGCCTGCAGCGCACCGCGGAGCGCTATCGTCGCGCCAGCGCACGCGCCATCGAGATCCTGCACTCCTACGGCATCACGGCGTTCCAGGATGCTGCAGCGACGGTCGAGATCATGGGCGCCCTGCGGGCGTTGGACGAAGACGGCGAGTTGCACGCCTGGGTGGTGTCGTCGCTGCTGTCCAGTGGATTCCTCTTCGCCAACACCCCCTTCGGAGACGAACTCGTCGCTCGGCGCGAGGAATTCCGCAGCGCCCATCACCGCCCGGACTTCGTCAAAGTCGCCCTGGACGGGGTCCCGCCGACCTACACCGGTGCATTCCTCACCCCGTACCTGCCTGACGAAGAGCACGGCCCGCACCACTGCGGCGTCACCACGATGCAGCCCGCCGAACTGGAGTCGTGGCTGCTGCGCACGGCAGCGCAGGGCCTCAGCGCCAAGATCCACTGCACCGGCGACGCCGCCGTGCGCGTCGCACTGGACGCGATTGCGAGCGTGCGCGCGGCCGGCCACACGGAAGTGAAGTACCAGATCGCACACGGCCAGTTCGTCCACCCCGACGACCGCGCCCGCTTCGTGACGTTGGACGTCTCGGCGGACATCTCGCCGTTCCTGTGGTTCCCCGGTGTCATCCCGGACGCGATCGCTCAGGTGCGTTCGGACGCCATGCACATGCATCCCAACCGCGAGCTCATCGACATGGGCGTCCTCGTGGCAGGCGGATCGGACTGGCCCGTCAGCGTCTCGCCCGACCCGTGGGAGGGGATTCAGGGGCTGGTCACCCGCGAAGACCCCCTCGGGCGCGCCCCCGGCGCCCTGTGGCCGGAGCAGGCGATCTCCCTCCTGGAGGCGCTCGAGGCCTTCTCGATCAACGCGGCGGTCGCCATGGGCGTCGACGACGTCACTGGATCGCTCACCGTCGGCAAGTCCGCTGATTTCGTGATCCTCAGTCAGGACCCGTTCGCCGTCCCGGCCGACCGGATCGTGGACACCCGCGCCGTGGAGACCTGGTTCGCGGGTCGCCGCGTGTATTCGCGCGGTTGACCGTTCCCGCATCCTCTCCCGCATCACCCACACCCGAAGGAGAACCATGAAACGCAGCATCCGCATCGCGTCGCTCGCCTCGGCAGCCGTCGCGAGCCTCATCCTCGCCGGCTGCAGCACGACCGCCGCCGACGACGCCGGGAGCGACGGGGGCGGCGAGGCCGCCGAGCGCGGCACCGTCGACAAGATCCTGTTCGACTACCCGTTCACGGCCCTGCCGGTCTACGGCGCGATCGTGAACATCGTCGAAGCCCGCGCGGCGGAGAAGGGCGTCGAGGTCGTCTTCACGAACGACGAGATGGACCTGCAGAAGCAGGTCAGCCAGCTCAACTCCTACCTTTCCAGCGACATCGACGCGGTGGTGTCGTTCCCGGTCGACCCGGCGAGCCTCGAGACGGTCGCGGAGCAATACCGTGACGCCGGCAAGTACTGGGTGACCTACGGCGGCGACATGACGAACCAGGACGCGACGCTGCAGTTCAGCTTCTACGACTCCGGCTACCAGCTCGGCGAGGACGCGGCGTCGTGGGCGCTGGAGAACGTCGGCCCCGATGCCAAGGTGATCGTCCTGTCGGAGACGGAGCGCCAGATCGGTCAGGAGCGCACTCAGGGGCTGCTCGACGCGATCAAGGAGACCGGTCCCGATCTGCAGATCGTCGCCGACCAGCAGGCGCTCACCCCGGACGATGGGTTGTCGGTCACGACGACGCTGCTCGCGCAGCATCCCGACGTCAACGTCGTCGTCGCCGCGGTCGGCGACGCGGCGCAGGGCGCCTACCAGGCGCTGGTCGCCTCCGGCCGTGCCGAGGACGACGAGCAGACCTACGTGGGCGGACTCGACCCCAACGTCTTCCTCCTGCAGAAGATGCAGGACGGCGGGTTCTTCCGCGCCGCTACCTACTTCTCGCTCGAGGACCTCGTCGCGCAGGTCATCGACATCCCGCTCGCCCTCGGCGAAGGGGAGGAGGACGCCAGCGTCGACCTGCCCGTCACGCTCGTGACGGCGGATGACCCCAGCCTCGCCGACTACATCGCGGAACTGGGCGGCTGACCGACCCGCCGGGGCGGGCGCGAGCCCGCCCCGGCTCCTTCACGAACGGAGCACACATGCCGGTAGCAGTACGTGGCCTGACCAAGCGATACGGCGCGACCCTCGCCCTCGATGACGTGACGCTGGAGATCCCCGACGGAGAGGTGCACGCGCTGCTGGGCCACAACGGCGCCGGGAAATCGACCCTCATCAAGTGCCTCGGTGGAGGCGCTCATCCCTCCGCCGGCGCCATCGAGATCGACGGCCGAGAATATTCCGGCCTGTCACCGCGGGAATCCATCGCCGCAGGGGTCGCCGTGATCTACCAGCATCTCAGCGTCCTGGAGAACCTGACCGTCGCCGAGAACCTCTTCATCGGGCAGGAGCGCACGCGGGGCGGATTCATCCGCCGGCGGGAGCAGCGGGCGCTGGCGCGCGAAGCGCTGGCCAACATCGGCGCACACGGGATCGACCCCGACATGAAAGTCGCCGCGCTCCCCATCGGTCAGCGACAGATGGTGGAGATCGCCAAGGTCCTCCAGCGTGACGCCCGCCTGCTCATCCTCGACGAACCCACTGCCGCGCTTTCCCGAGCTGAAGCCGCACGACTGGGCGAGCTGGTGCGCGAGCTCGCGAGTCGCGGGATCGCCATCCTGTACGTGACGCATCTCCTCGGTGAGGTTCTGGCGCTCGCCGACGCTGCCACGGTCATGCGCAACGGGCGCGCGGTCTGGTCGGCGCGGGGAGAGGAGATCACGCGGGCTTCGCTGGTCGGAGCCATCAGTGACGGGCACGGAGCCACGCATGACCGGCCCGTCCCGCCACGCCTGGGGGACGCGCCGGCACTTGCCGTCCGAGGGCTCACCGGCCCCGGTCTCGGACCCATCGACATCAGCGTCGCACCCGGCGAGATCGTCGCATGCTACGGACTGATCGGCTCCGGCCGCACGCGATTCTTCAACACCGTCTTCGGGCGGCTGCCCCGCACGAGCGGGACGGTCAGCGTGGACGGCGTTCCGCGCGACGCCACCTCTCCCGCGCGAGCACTCAAGGGCGGTATCGCGCTCGTGCCGGGGGATCGCGCACGCGAAGGACTGTTCGCCTCGCTGAGCGCCCTCGACAACACCGTCGTCAGCTCGATGAGCGCCCTCGCCCGGGGCGGCGTCCGCTCGCTAGCCGCCGAGCGCGGCGTGTTCGAGCGCGTCGCCTCCTGGCTCGCCTTGCGTCCGATGAGCTCGGATCTCGCGGCCGGCCGATTCAGCGGCGGGAACCAGCAGAAGATCCTGCTCGGCCGTTGGGTCAACGACGCAGCCCGCACCCGCGTGCTCCTGCTCGACGACCCCACCCAGGGCGTCGACGTGGGAGCCCGCAAAGATATCTACGACGCCGTCAAACGGCTCGCCGCCGAGCGCGGCGTCGGAGTGCTCGTGGCGACCAACGAGCCCGAGGAAGTGGTGGATCTTGCCCACCGGTGCCTCATCTTCGCCCGCGGAGCGGTCGTGCGGGAGATGTCGGTCGCACACGTCACGGCGGACGAAGTGCTCGCCGCCGTGCACGACACCGCTCCTGACACCCGCATCATCGATCTGCCCGAAGGACCCCGCCCATGAACCGCAATCGCCTGCTCACGCCCCTCGTCGAGGGCGTCGTGCGCACTCCGCTCCTGATCGTGCTGGTCCTCCTCGTCGTCGGGGTTCAGCTGGTCACCGACTCGTTCTTCGGATGGCAGAACATCCGCGGCATCCTGCAGGACAGCGCCGTCATCGCGATCGTCGCGATCCCCGTCGCGATGCTGCTCATCGCCGGCTACATCGACCTCTCGGTCGGCTCGAGCCTTGCGCTGGGCGGAGTGGTGGCGTCGCTGGTCATGGACAAGGCGGCCGGGCAACCCGCGGTGGCGGTTCTGCTGGCGATCCTGGCAGGGGCGGTGGTCGGGCTGTTCAACGCGTTCATCGTCACCGTGCTGGGGTTGAATTCGTTCATCACGACCCTCGGCACATTGACGGCGGTGCGAGGGGTCGCCCAGCTGATCAGTCCCACACCGCGCAACAACTTCGGAGACGATTTCGGTCTCCTCGGCGTCGGCACGGTGGCCGGGGTGCCGCTGTCGGTGTGGATCGCCGCTCTGCTGCTCGTGCTCGCCGGCATCTTCCTGACGTACACGCCCACGGGGCGGCACGTGTATGCCCTCGGTGTGAACCGGGAGGCGGCCTACCTCTCCGGCGTCCGAGTGCGGGCGCTTCCGTTCTGGTTGTTCATCCTCTCCGGCGCGATGGCCGGTTTCGCCGGCACCGTCGTCATCGCGCGTCTCAACAGTGCGCCGGCCGGCCAGCTCGGCGCCGGTTTCGAGCTGGTGGTCCTCACCGCGGTGCTTCTGGGAGGGGTGGCGCTCACCGGTGGGGAGGGCACGATCTTCGGAGTCATCGTCGGAGTGCTCTTCTACGGCGCCCTCAACAACTCGCTCGTCCTGCTGGGTGTGACGACGTTCTGGCAGGCCGTCGCCAGCGGCCTCGCGCTCGTGGCCGCGATCGGGTTGAGCGCACTCACGCACGTCCTGCGCATCCGGATGGCGTCGGCCAAAGCGCGTCGGCTCGCGAAAGCGGCGTGAGCCGGACGGCGGGCCGCGCGCCGGTCAGGCCCGCGTCGGCCGGACCGCGCTGGGCGGCACGCCGTAGTGCGCGCGGAAGGTGCGGCTGAAGTGCGCCGCATCCACGAAGCCGTTCTCCAGCGCGATCGCGGTCACCGACCGGTCGCCCGAGCGCGGGTCGATGAGCTGGTCGTAGCAGCGCTCGAGGCGACGGTTGCGGATGACGGTGGAGACGGTCGTGCCCTGGTCGTTGAAGATCGCGTGCAGGTGTCGTACGGAAACGAAGTGCGCCGATGCGATCATGGGCGGACTGAGTTCCGGCGAAGCGAGGTGCTCGTCGATGTACGCGAGGACGCGGCCCACCAGCGTTCCGTGCGGTGAGGCCGTCGTCTGGGCACCCAGCCCGTCTTCGATGAGCGCGGAGATCATGTCGATGGCCCCGCGGCACAGCCGCCGCGCGGGGTGCGCCTGCATGTCGCTGATCTGACTGGACAGCGACGCGACATAGGGGCGGACTATCGCCCCGACCGGGGAGTCGGCACCCAACTTCGTCGCCGTGAGCCGCGCGGTGAGGTCGGCGGGAAGGCCGAGGAGCTCCTTGGGGAACATGACCACGGAGATTCGCGTGTCGGCCGCGCACACCAGTGAGTAGGGGCGGTCGGTGTCGTAGAACGTCATGTCGCCCGAACTCAGCGCGGTCTCGCGGCCGCCCTGGACGATCAGGCCGGCGCCTCGTTCCACGAGGGTGAACTTGAAGTAGTGCTGAGGCGCCTCGCGGATGAGCGTCTCGGTGCGGTGTACGGAATGCGCATCGGCGGCGATGCCCAGCACGTGCACGTCACCGGCAGCACGGCCCCACAGTGCACCTTGGAAGGCGCCGGGGGAATGAGCCTGGATGTTGAGGGATACGACGGCCGTGCTGATCGCCGCGCGGAAGGCATCGAGGGGGAGCACACTGTCGTACGTGTCGGGCGCTTGAGCGTAGTGCGTGGGCATGGTCTCACTCCATCGTGAAACATGAATCGTATATGATTCGACTCACGGTATCACTGTTCTCGGGCGAGTGGTGGAATTCCATTCTCGTCAGGTCAGATTTCCCGCTGAGTGCGGTCGTGTTACAACGTCGCGTCGGCGTCCCGCACGCGGGCGATGGCGGATCCGATGGCGTCGATCAGGATCGGGACCTCCTCGTCTTGAATGGCCAGGGGCGGGCGGATCTTCAGCACGGATCCGGTGGGACCGATCCGGCTCAGGAGCACTCCCTCCTCCTTGACCGCCTCGACGATGCTGCGTGTGCGGGCGGCGTCGGGTCGCGTCTGCTCTGCGTCGGTGAAGACCGAGAAGCCGAAGAACAGCCCGTCGCCCTTGACCGGTCCCAACTCCGGGTAGCGCGAGGTGAGGGCCGACAGATCGGTGCGGATGCGCTCGCCCAGTCGCTGCGCCCGGGGGACCAGCTCCTCATCGTCGATGACGTGAAGGACCTTGAGGCCCACCGCGGAGGACACCGGATTGCCGGCGAACGTGTTGAAGTACTCGTTGCGCGAGCCGAACTCCTCCAGGAGGTCGGGCGTGGTCACCACAGCGGCGAGGGGGTGGCCGTTGCCGAGCGGCTTGCCCAGCGTGACGAGGTCCGGCGTGAGGGCGTAGCGCTGGTATCCCCAGAAGGTCCGGCCGGTGCGGCCCAGTCCCGCCTGCACCTCGTCGCCGATGACCAGGCCTCCCGCGTCCCGCACGCGCTCGGCGACCCCCTCGACGAATCCCTCCGGCACGCGCGGGAGCCCTTCGGTGGAGAAGATCGACTCCAGAATGACCGCCGCCACCCCGTGCCGCTCGCGTTGCAGTTCGGCGATCGCACGGTCGACCTGCTGCAGCGCCTCATCCCGGACCTGCACGGGATCAGCGCCGCGGTGGACCGCAGCGTCGAGGTCGGGGACGGCGAAGGCGCGCACGTTCGGCGCAAGGCCCTCGTGCGTGCGCAGGCCGGTCGTGGCGCCGGCCAGCAGCGAGGTGTTGCCGTGGTAGCTGTAGTCGGTCACGAGGATGCCGGATGCGGCGGTGTGCTGCATCGCGATCCGGAAGGCCAGCTCGTTGGCCTCGGAGCCGCTGTTGGTGAACAGCACGCGGTCGAGCCCCCGCTCGAACCGGCCGAGGAGCGCCTCGGCGTATTCGACGACGCGCTCGTTGAGATAGCGGGTGTGGATGTTCAAGGTGGCGGCCTGCCGGCACATCGCCTCGACGACGCGGGCATGCGCGTGGCCGACGTGGGGCACATTGTTGTAGGCGTCGAGGTACCGGCGGCCGCGGTCATCCGTGAGCCACACGCCGGAGCCGGAGACCAGGTGCACCGGCTCGTCGTAGAACAGCGGCGAGTGCCGGCCGATGGTGGCGAAGCGGCGGGCGAGAAGGTCGGTGCTCATCGGATCTCCTGGGCGGGGGAGCGGAGGTGGGACGGCCGCCACGGGGCGGGTGCGCCGGAAGTCAGCGTTTCGGCGATGTCGGCGACCCACGGGGCGACGACCTCGGAGATGAACTCGGACGCGGGATCGCCCGGTCGATCCGCCGCCCACCCGAGATACGTGAGGCCGCGGGCCAGCATGAGATCGTCCCACGCGCCGATTTCGGCGTCGGAGAGAGTGCGGTGGGCTTCGTATCCGCCGCGGACGGCGTCTTCGAACTCGGGGTAGCGCGGGTTGCGTGCGTGATGGAACACCGCCGTCACCAGGTCGAACACGTACCATCCGGTGCCGAAATCGTCGAAGTCGATGAGGACGAAGCCGTCCGTCGTCTCCAGGAGATTCTCCGGCGTCGCGTCGGCGTGGATGACGCCGAAGATGTCGCGACCGGTGCCGAGCGCGCGCAGCCGCCGGTGCACGTGGCCGACTCCGCGTTCCACCGCAGCCCGCTCGCCTGGCGTGAGGCTCGGGAGTGCGACGGGATCCCCCCACAGCGGACGGGGCCCGGCCAGTCCGTCCGCGTCCCAGGAGCCACGTCGGAATCCCTCCGGCTCGCCGATCCGCAGCGCCTCGGCGTGGACGCGGCCGAGGACCGCGCCGATCCCCGAGAAGGCGTGGGCGGGAGGGTCGTGCCGGCCGGACAGTGCCGCGTCGATGTCTCCGAAGGGACGCGCCCCCTGTACCCAGTGCTGCACCGACACGCTACGCACGTGGCCGTCGGCGGTCGCCGTGCTGAAGAGCGCACCCTCGGTCGTGCGGCGCACCGCGGGCACGGGGACCCCCGCCGAGGCGAGCGCGTCGAGGTAGCTCACTTCGGTGCGGATCTCCTCGTCGTCGCGGTACCCCGGCCGATGCAGTCGCACGGCGAAGACCGAGCCGGCGGACTCGGTCACCCGGAACACGTGGTTCTCGCGGTACTTCACGAAATCGACGGCGGATCGCGGGTCGAGCCCGAACAGAGGGAGGGCGGCCCGCACGAGCCGGTGGGCGACGTCGAGTTCCATGGGTCTCCTCTGGTGGGTGCGGCGCCACTCTGCCATACTCGGAGTTCAATATCCATACTGGAATTCTGGTTTTGACATGACGACACCTGCACGAGAGCGGCGCCGCGAACGCATGCGCGGCGACATCGTCGAGGCCACGCTCCGGCTCATCGAGGCGGAAGGCCTGGATGGGGTGTCCATCGAGCGCATCGCCGAGGAGGCGGAGGTCGCCCGCGCGACGATCTATGCGCACTTCCCCGAAGGCCGCGACGCGATGCTCCGCGCCGCGTATGACGCGGCGGGGGCGATGCTGGTGGCCGATGCCCGCGCCGGTGCCGCCTCGATTCCGTCGTGGGAGGACCGGATCGCCCACTATGCGCGGGCGATGATCGAGTTCTCCCGCTCGCCCACGCTCGGCCGCTTCTACAGCGTGACCGGACCCGCCCTCGTCGGATTCCGCGAGACCGGAGGTGCGGGCTCCCGCGGGTATCGCGAAGACATCCGGGGTGTGCTGTCGGCCGCCCAGGACGTGGGCGAACTGGCACCCGACGCCGATCCGGATGCGCTCGCCGTCCTCATCTCCTCGAGCCTGCGCGACGCCGGCATCGACGCCGCCCTCAATCCCGAATCGGCCGAGCGCTACGTCGACGCCGTCCGCCGCATTCTGCGTGGCCTTCGCACCGTCCCTGAGGAGAGCTCGTGAACGCATCGGAGACCCGCGTCGTGGCCATCACCGGCGGTGGGACCGGCATCGGGGCCGCTGCGGCGCGGCGCTTCGCGCAGGAGGGCTGGCACGTCGCCGTCATCGGCCGTCGTGCGCACCTGCTCCAGGAGGTCGCGGCCGCCACCGGCGCGATGCCCCTCGTCGCCGACGCCGCCGACCCAGCGGAAGCCGACCGCGCGGTCTCCGCGGTGGGAGACCGGTTCGGTGGGCTGGACGCGATCGTCGCGAACGCCGGCGGGCATGGGTTCGCCGGCCTCGCGGACACCACCGATGCGGACTGGGCCGCGAGCCTGCGGGGGAATCTCGATTCGGCGTTCGTGTTCGCCCGCGCGGCGCTGGGGCTCCTGCGCGCGGCGCGGGGAAGCATCGTCGTGGTCTCTTCGCTCGCCGGACTGGCGGCGGGGCCGAGCACCGTCGGCTACACCACGGCGAAGCACGCCCTGATCGGGCTCACGCGCTCGATCGCCCGCGACTACGGCGTGGACGGAGTGCGCGCCAACGCAATCTGCCCGGGATGGGTGCGCACGCCGATGGCCGATGCTGAAATGGACGAGTTCGCGGCCGCGGCGGGCCTGGGCGATCGGGAGAGCGCCTATCGCACCGTCACCGCGGACGTGCCCCTCGGTCGCCCGGCCGAGGCCGCGGAGATCGCGGAGGTCATCCACTTCCTCGCGTCCCCGGCGTCTTCGTACATCACCGGCGCCGTCCTGCCTGTCGACGGGGGCGCGACCAGTGTCGACCTGCCGACCACGGCGTTCGGGCGAGCAGGCATGTGAGCGGCACCCGCCCGACCATGCACTGACGGTCAAGGGGAGCGCACCGCGCGGCAATCCCCGCGGGCGGCGGCTGGCGAGAATCGGGTGCATCCGGCCAAGGAGGTCCGCATGTCCACACCCGAAAGCAGTCTCAAGCGCAATCAGCTCGGCGCGCCATCCATCGTCTTCCTCGTCCTCGCCGCCGTCGCCCCGCTCACCGTCGCGATCGTGGTTCTGCCGTTGGCGATGGCCTTCGGCAACGGCGGCGGCATCCCCGTCGCGGTCATCATCGTGGCTGCAGCCCTCCTGCTCTTCGCCGTGGGGTATGCCCAGATCACGAAAGACCTCGTGAGCGCCGGCGGGTTCTACGCCATCGCGGTCAAGGGGCTCGGTCGTCCGGCCGGACTGGCGACGGGCATCATCGCCACGCTCGGGTACAACTTCTTCGTCGCCGGGGCGCTGGGGACGATCGGCTTCTTCACCGGCATGGTCGTGATGCCGGCACTGTTCGGGATCGAGCTCAACTGGTTCCTCGTGGCCGTCGTGCTCTTCGTCATCGTCTTCCTGCTCGCACGGTCGGGCATCCAGGTGAGCGCCGCCGTCCTCGGTGTGGCGCTGGTGCTGGAGATCGTCATCCTTCTGGCCTTCGCCATCGCCGTGTTCGTCCAGGTGGGGTTCAGCATCGAAGCCTTCACGCTGGCCTTCAGCCCGGAGATCCTCGTGGGAGGTTCGATCTGGATCGGTCTGCTGATGGTGGCGACGGCGTTCATCGGCTTCGAGGCCACCGCCCTCTTCGGCGAGGAGGCCAAGGACCCGCGCCGCACCGTGCCGCGCGCGACATACGCCGCCATCGTCATCATCGGCGTCATGCACGCGGTGGTCGGGTGGGCGATCGTCAGCGCGCTCGGGGTCCGCGACGCCCAGGCGGTCGCGCTGGACAGCCTGGCCGCGGGTGACTTGACGCTCGTCCTCATCGACACCTACCTGGGTCCGATCGTGGGCGCGATCGCACTCGTCCTGCTCGTGGTGAGCCTCTTCGCCGCCCAGCTGGCGTTCCACAACTCCGCCGCCCGCTACCTCTTCGCGCTGGGGCGGGCCGGCGTCCTGCCGCGCTGGCTGGCCCACACCAACCGCAACGGGGCACCCCAGCGGGCGCTTCTGGTCAATCTCATCTTCGCCATCCTCGTCGCCGCCGTGTTCGCGGTCTTCGTGGAGACGGATCCGGAGGGCAATCCGCTCCCGCCCGTACTCACGCTCGTACCGGTGGGGCTCGGGTTCGGGACGCTCGCCGTCATGATCGTGCAGGCCATCGCCGCCCTCTCGATCGTGGTGTACTTCCGTCGGCGGAGAGACCCGCGATGGTGGTCGACGTTCATCGCTCCCGGCCTGGGATTCGTCGCGCTGCTGGTCTTCAGCGTCATGGCGATCGCCAACTTCACCCTCGTCGCGGGATCCGAGGCGATCTACGTGCAGCTGCTGCCGTGGCTCCTGGTGGTGGCCGTCGTCGGCGGCGTGGCCTATGCGGCCTACCTGAAGGCGAGGCGACCCGAGGTGTACGCCGGCTTGAACGAGGATCTCGAGCGGTTCGACGAACTCGTCGTGGCGTGAGGCCGGAAGTGTTACTTGTGCGAAACGCGGGCGACATCAATAATGAGCAGACGCTCAATAAAGATGTTGAGAGAGCGACCGAAGGCGGTCCGACGATCCGAGGAGCACACTCATGACCATCGCCGAAGAGCAGGGCGTCAGGGCAGGACAGGCCGCGAGCAGGCACCCGCTCGCCCCACTCGAGGCCTCCGAGATCGCCGACCTGCGCGACCTGCTCTCCCGGGAGGGCCTGGTCACCGAGAGCACGAGGTTCTCGTACGTCGCCGTCCGCGAACCCGACAAGCGGGACGTGCTGCAGTGGCGACCGGGCGTCTCCCTTCCTCGCGAGGTCGCCGTCCTGCTCACCGACCTGGCCGCGGGAACGGTGACCGACCTGGTCGTCGACCTCACGGCTCGGCGAATCGCCTCCCGGCGTGCCGTCGACACCGCGACCGAGGGTTTCGGGCCGGTCTTCGACGAGGATTTCGAGGCCGTCGACCGCATCGTCAAGTCGGATGAGGCGTATGTCGCGGCGCTCGCCAGACGCGGCGTGACCGATCTCGACAAGGTCATCGTCGTGGCGCTGTCGGCCGGGGTCTTCGGGTACGAGGACGAGGTCGGCGTGCGCATGATCCGCGTGCTGGCCTTCCTCCGCACTCACCCGACCGATTCGTACTGGGCGCATCCCATCGGCGGCCTGGTCGCGCACGTTGATCTGCAGTCCGAACGGGTCGTGCGGCTGGTCGAGACCGAGCTCGCCTTCGTGCCGGAGACATCCGGCGACTACCTCGACCCTGAGGTGCGCGGCCCCGAACGCACGACGCTCAAGCCCATCTCCATCTCCCAGCCGGAGGGCGTCAGCTTCACGCTCGAGGGCGGAGTGCTCAGCTGGGAGAACTGGTCGGTCCGCCTCGGATTCAACGGTCGCGAGGGGCTCACACTCCACCAGCTGGCGTTCCGCGACGGCGGCGTGGACCGTCCGATCCTCTACCGCGGATCGGTGTCGGAGATGGTCGTCAACTACGGCGACACGTCGCCGACGAACGCGTGGCAGAACTACTACGACGTGTCGGAGTACCAGTTCGGCCGGCTCGCGAACTCCTTGGAGCTCGGATGCGATTGCGTCGGCGACATCACCTATGTCGACGCGGTCGTGGCCGACGACCTGGGGCGGGCGCAGACGATCCGCAACGCCATCTGCATCCACGAGGAGGACTACGGGATCCTCTGGAAGCACAACGACGCCATCAACGGCACGAGCGAGACCCGGCGCCAGAGAAGGCTCGTGATCTCGTTCTTCGTCACGGTCGGGAACTACGACTACGGCTTCTACTGGTACCTGTACCTCGACGGGAAGATCGAGCTGGAGGCGAAGGCGACGGGGATCGTCTTCACGAACGCGCACCCCGGAGGGGACTACCCGTACGCCACCGAGGTGGCGCCGGGTCTGGGCGCGCCGGTGCACCAGCACCTCTTCTCGGCACGCCTGGATCTGACCGTGGACGGCGTCGCGAACGCGGTCGAGGAGGTCGACGTGACCCGCGTCTCGAAGTCGGCCGAGAACCCGTGGGGCAACGCCTTCGCGCGCACCCATACGCGTCTTGCCACCGAGTCCGAGGGGATCCGCGATGCGGACAACCGGGTCGACCGGGTCTGGCGCATCCTCAGTACCGACAAGACGAACCACCTGGGCCGGCCGACGTCGTACATCCTCTTTCCCGAGGGCAAGCCCACGCTGCTCGCCGACGACGACGCGTACATCCGTCCGCGCGCGGAATTCGCCACTCACCACCTGTGGGTGACCCGGTACGACCGCGACGAGATGTGGGCCGCAGGGCGGACCACGAACCAGAATCCCGGCGGATCGGGGCTCCCGGCGTACGTTCGAGCCAACAGGTCGATCGACGGCGAGGACGTCGTCGTGTGGCATACGTTCGGCCTGACCCATTTCCCGCGCACCGAGGACTGGCCCGTCATGCCCGTCGACTACGCCGGCTTCACTCTCGCGCCGCACGGGTTCTTCGACCGCAACCCCACGATCGACGTGCCCGACCAGTCCGGTGGAGACCACTGCTCGGCTTCCGGCGCCGGGGGTGCGGCCGATCATGGGCTGGCCAACGCCGCGCCCGACCACGACGCGCATGGCGCGCATGATCATCACCACCACGGGCACTGACCGGACGGTTCCCCAGGAACGGACGGTCTCGTGCTGACCGTCGCCGTGGCGGTGTCCGGCGCCGTCGCGGCGACGGGATGCTGTCTGGCCGGCTCCCGCTGGCGCGCGCGTGCGCTCGCAGCGGTCATGGCCGCCGCGTGTGTTCCGATCCTCACAGACACCGTGCGGATGGCGGCGGCCCTCGTCGTGCTCCTGCTCGTGCTGCTGCTCAGCGTCGGTCTGCGGCGGCGGAGCACGCATGAGCGGGCTCTGGACATGCACCGGGCTATCGGTGGCGCTCTCATGGCCGGCATGCTCTTCGCGGGCGGGCGGGCACGGCGCCGGCGACTCGATGGCGGCCGTGCACGACCACGGGCTCGGTCTTCCGCCGCATGGGGTGTTCGGGACTGCCGCGGCGGTCTACGTCGTCTGGACGGTCGTCGCTCTGGCCCGACGAAGACATCGTCCCGCCGGTGCCGCCGCCCGCATCGAGTTCACCGCGATGGCAGTCATGTTCGCGCTGGCCGTGCTCGCGATGGGTCTCGGCTGAGTCGCGTCACTCCAAGGGCCGGGCGAAGCGTGCGCGCTCGCGACCCTGCGGCGTCATCCACGGCTCGAGGAGCGTCTGCACCGTGCGCCACTGCGCCCGCGCCTCCGCCAACGGCGCATGCAGCACGAACGTCACCTGCTGCCCGAGGGCGACCACCAGGAGGGCATCCGCGAGGGCGGCCGTCGGGGTATCCGGATGGAGCTCTCCGTCGCCGACGGCCTGATCGAGGTGCGTGCGGTACTCCTCCTGCCAGAGTCGCTCGGCGAATGCCTCGCGCACGGTGTGGTGGCGTTGCGCGGTGACCCGTCCCCAGAAGTTGACCACGACGAGGGCCTCGTCCTGGGTCGTCTTCTCGAGCGGATGGATCTGCTCCAGCATCCGCGTCAGAGCGACGAGGCCCGTCGTCTCACCGACGTGCTGCTGGATGCGGGCGGTCGTGCGCTCGACGACCAGCGCGAACGCCTGGGCGATGACCTCGTCGAAGTTGGCGAAGTAGTGCCACAGGCCCCCGGTCGCCATCCCCAGCTCCTGGGCGAGGCGTCGCGTGGTGGCGGCCTCCATGCCCTCACGCGCGACCAGCGCCAGATAGCTATGGACGATCTCGCGTCTGCGAGCGTCACGGTCGATGATCTTGGGCACGGATCGATTCTGTCCTACCGCGCCGCCCGTACCCGCGGCGGGCGGATGCGCCGGGTCAGGGGCGGGGGCGACGGGTCCGGCGCTCGCACCACGCGGTGAAGGCGCCGTAGGAGAGGACGGCGCCGGCCACGAGCGCGACGAAGACCGCGGTCATCGGGCGCTCCCACCGCAGGTCGGCGGAGCGGACGAGCAGCGACAGGCAGATCGCGGCCAGGCTCAGCAGCTGCGCCTGGAACAGGATGCGGAAGGCGCTCCAGCGCCGGTCCCACAGCAGCGCGACGTTGACCACGCCGGTGAGGCTCAGCACCGCGCCGGTCACGCGCCCGGTCAGCGGCGTCAGCTCCCACGCCCAGAAGGATGCCGCGAACCCGGGAGCGACGAAGACGACGGCGCCGAAGACGAACGCCGCCGCCCCGATGGCCGCGAGGCCGAGTGCGGCGGACCGCGGGATCTCCACGTCACCGGGGTCGGGATCGCGTCGCGCGTGCCGGCGCTGGATCACCGCGAGGATCACGACGGCGAACGGCGTGGTGGCGTAGAGGATCGTCCACACGGCGAAGGACAGGTTGGGGGAGAACCGGTCCAGGTGCAGGAGCGTGGCTGCCAGGAGCGCACCGGCGAATACTGCGACGGCGGGGAATCCGTGCTGCACGCGATGCCACCGGCGTTCGACGGCGACGCGCACGAAGAACCAGATCCCACCCACGTAGGCCGAGGCCAGGAGATAGGCCGACAGTGGCGGATCGATCGCCCACGCGAACAGTTCGCCCGTGCGGTCGGGGAAGACGTAGAGCAGGAACGCGGCGACTACGAGGAACGGCAGGATCACCACCGCGATCCCGCGCGTCGCCCGCAGCACGACGTCGTCGCGCGTGGATGCGCGATGGTCGGCGGTGTCAGCGGGTGACGGCATCCAGAACCTCCCGCGGAGACAGAGTGCCGCCGCGCGCGACGGCGGCATCGAGGATGGGACCGGCACCGTCGTCGGCGAGGTTCTCGAAAGCGGGGGCGTACAGGTCGAGCTGGCCGGAGTCGGTGGTGCCCATCCGCCGCCGTGCGGCGGCCGCGGCGCCCAGCATGAGACCGGCGTCTTCGGCCCTGCCCTGCACCGCGGCGACCGCGGCGCGGCCCTCCAGGCCGTACGCGATGCCCTCGTCGTGACCGAGCGCGAGCGAGGCGTTCAGGCTCTGGGCGAAGTCGGCCTCCGCGCCGCCGACGTCGCCCAGCGCCAGGCGCGCCCACCCGCGGTGGTGTTGTGCGATGACGATGCCCAGGCGCTCGCTGTTGGCCGAGGCCAGCGCGAGACTGCGCTCGAACCGGCCGAGGGCAGTCGTGGTGTTCCCCAGCAGCAGGTCGAGGCGGCCCATCGGGACGAGCGCCATGGCCTCGCCCCATCCATCCCCGGCGGCGGCGAATCCGTCGATCGCACGCGTGAGCACCTCCTGCGCACCGGCGACGTCGGGTCCTTCCGCTCGTGACAGCAGCGCCAGCCCGAGCGACACGCGGGTCAGGGACGCACCGCGGCTATCGCCGGCCTCGTCGAACAGATCGGCGGCGCGCGTGAGACCGGGGCTCACGTCGACGTCGGGATGCTGCCAGAAGGTGATCGCGTGCGCGTAGTAGTTCGCGACCGCCGCCGTCCAGGGGCTGAGGGCCACGCCCTCCGCCTCGGCCCGTCTCAGCACCTCCGCCATGCGCGCCTGCTGGGCGCCCAGCATCCCGCCCAGCCAGCCGTAGAGGTACAGCGCCCACGCCATCCGGGCCGCCTCGTCGAAGCGCGACGCGTCGATGAGGGCGCGCAGCACCGCCGACAGGTTCTCCGTCTCGGCGTCCAGCCGCAGCAGCCACGCGAGCTGGGTGGAGCCGGTCATATCGCGCGAGGCGGTCTCCGCCAGCGACGCGTAGTGCTCGATCCAGCGCTCCCGCGCGGTGTCGGGGGCACCCATCTCGCTCGCGTACGCGCGAACGAGGGTCAGCATCGCGAAGACGCGCACGCCTCGTCGGTCCTGCTGCTGCAGGAGACTCGCGTCCACGAGCGCGTCCAGTGCGGGCTCGGCATCCAGGCCAGGGAGGCACTCGAGCACCGACTCCGCCGCCGCCCGCGTGAAGGGCCCCGCGAACACCGCGAGCGCGGCGAGGGCGGCCTGCGCGTCGTCGTCGAGCAGGCGCACGCTCCACTGGATGGTGCTGCGGATGGTGCGCTGGCGTGCGGGCAGATCGCGGGCGCCGTCCACCAGCAGCGACAGGGCCGAGCCGAGGCGCTCCAGGATCTCCTGCGGCGTGTGCGACCGCATCCGCGCCGCGGCCAGTTCGATGGCCAGCGGCAGTCCGTCCAGCGCGCGGCAGATCGCGGCGATGGTCGGCGCGTCGGTCTCGGTGAGGCGGAACCCGGGCAGCACCGCGGATGCCCGCTCGACGAACAGCGCGACGGAGGCGTTGGTCTCGATCGCGGCGAGGTCGTCGCGTTCGCCGGGGGCGCGCAGGGGTGCGAGGGCGTAGACCCGCTCGGCGCGCAGGCGCAGCGGCGAGCGGCTGGTCACCAGCATCGTGAGCCGGGGGAGGGCCGTGAGCAGCCGGACGAGGGCGTCGGCGGCATCCAGGACGTGCTCCATGTTGTCGAGCACGAGGGTGTAGTCGCGTCCGTCCAGCGCCGCGATCAGCGCCGTCTCCAGCGGCCGGTCGCCGCCGTCGCGCACACCCACCGCCCGCGCGATGGCGGGAAGGACGTCGTCGGGCGAGCCCACCGACTCCAGCAGCGCGAAGGCCACTTCGCCCCCGTCCGCGGCGATGGCCGAGGCCACCTCGATCGCCAGGCGCGACTTGCCGATGCCGCCGGGACCCACGAGCGTCACGACGCGGGCGGCGGGGGAGCGCAGCATCCGCAGGATCTCATCACGATCGTGGGCACGGCCGATGATCGCGTTGAAGCTGCTGGGGATACCGGTACCCGGGGCGGCCGACGGCGGGGGCGGCGGGGGGACGACCGATGCCCTGGCGGCGGCGTCGAAACGGTCGGCGAGCAGGGTCGACAGGTCGTTGGTGACCAGCTCCCGCAGTTCCGCCGGATCGCGGAAGGACTTGTACGACACGCGATCGTCGTCGCGGATGCGGGCCAGCAGCGCCGAGAGACGCTCCTCGCGCTGCGGGGCCGGCGCTTTGATGTAGATGAGCGAGGGCATCTCGCCCGACAGCCGGTACTCGTCCTCGAGGCCGGAGATCTCCTCGCCGGGGCCGATCCAGCCGTAGCTCTGCCAGTAGATGCCGAGGAAGATGTCGCTCTGCTCGAGGTAGGACCGGTACAGCGACCGCGGCGGGTGCGGCCGGGCGCCGAGCTCGAACATGACGGGGGCCAGGCGCAGCCGCTCCACGGCTTCGCGCACGGCGGCTCGTTCGGGCTGGAGCTCTCCGAGGGTCGAGCTGACGAAGACGCGGAGTCGCTGGTCGGGTGTCCTGATCGGATCGGGCGCCATGAGGGCCAACTTCCGGGCTCGGGTGTTCGCCATTCCAGCGTAGCGCGGGGTGCGGGGGAGCGGACAGGCGGTCAGCGCCGGAGCAGCCGGGCGCCGAGACCGAAGTCATGCAGCCGAGCGGTCACATCGCGAGGGACTCGATGTAGCGCAGCAGCACGCCCTCGCGAAGCGCCCACGGCGAGACCTCGAGCTCCTCGACGCCCATCGCCTTCATCGCCTGGTGGAGCACGACGGCGGCCGCGACGATCTGGGTCGCCCGGTCGGCGGTGATGCCGGGGAGTTCCTGGCGCGCCTCGGCCGGGATGCGGGCCAGCCGCGGGATCCACGCCTTCAGTTCGCGGCGGGGGAGCACCATCCGCTCGATACCCGACCAGCCCGGCACCGGGTACCCGGCCAGCGTCGCAAGCGAGCGGATCGCCTTGGATGACCCCACGACGTGATCGGGGCGCGGGAGGGTTCTGAAGCGCTCGGCGACCGGGGCGAGGACGGACGCGGCGTGCCGGCGCAGCGCCTCGAGCTGGAAGTCGTTCGGAGGATCGTCGGGGAGGAACTCCCACGTCATCCGCCCCGCGCCCAGCGCCACCGAGTCGGCCATGTCGGGGAGCTCGTCAGCGCCGCCGGCGAGCTCGAGCGATCCGCCGCCGACGTCGAACAGCAGGATCTGCCCCGCCGACCAGCCGAACCACCGCCGTACCGCGAGGAACGTGAAGCGCGCCTCGGTGTCGCCGCCGAGCACCTGCAGGGGCTGGCCGAGGGCCTCCTCGATGCGGGCGATGACGGCCGGGCCGTTCGTCGCCTCCCGCACGGCCGAGGTCGCCGTGGCGAGCAGCTCGTCGACCCCCTCGGCCGCGGCCTTCGCGCGGGCCTGGGTCACGGCATCCACCAGCGCCGCGATGCCGGCGGCATCGATGGCGCCGTCGGGGCCGAGGTGGCGCATGAGGCGCAGTACCGTGCGGTGACTCGTCGTCGCCGTCGGGCGGCCGCCGGGGCGGGCGTTGGCGACGAGGAGATGGATGGTGTTCGAACCGATGTCGAGGACCCCGAGGCGCACGGGTCGAGCGTAGCGGTCGCGGCGCTTCGTCGAGCTCCGCCCGCTCAACGACCGGGAAGGCGCCAGGCCCGGGCGCTGAGCGCGCGGGGGTAGCATGGGCGCGTGCCCGCCGAGACCGCCGCGCCGTCGCTGAGCCCGTACCGCGAGATCGACCGAACCGACTGGGCGCGATTGGCGGCGGGGATGCCGCAGCCGCTCACCGAGACCGAAGTCGTACAGCTGCGGGGCCTGGGCGACCGACTCGATCTGCGCGAGGTGCGCGAGGTGTACCTCCCGCTCAGTCGCCTTCTCAGCCTGTACGCCAACGCGACGAAGCGGCTCGGCGCCGACACCAGCGCCTTCCTCGGCGAGGCCGACGTGACGACCCCGTTCGTCATCGGGGTGGCCGGGTCGGTCGCGGTCGGGAAGTCGACCATCGCGCGGCTGCTGCGCGAGCTCATGAGCCGCTGGGCCGATACCCCGCGCGTGGAACTCGTCACCACCGACGGGTTCCTCTACCCCAACGCCGAGCTCGAGCGGCGGGGGCTGATGGACCGCAAGGGCTTCCCGGAGTCGTACGACCGGCGCGCGCTGATCGACTTCCTGCACGAGGTCAAGAGCGGTGCCGCCGAGGCCCGCGCGCCGTTCTACTCGCACATGCGGTATGACATCATGCCCGACGCGCACGTCACCGTCCGCCGGCCCGATGTCGTCATCGTCGAGGGCCTCAACGTGCTGCAGCCCCCGCCCGCGCCCAACGACGTGGCCGTCAGCGACCTCTTCGACTTCTCCATCTACGTCGACGCCGACGCCGCCCATGTCGAGCAGTGGTACGTCGAGCGCTTCCTCGCCCTGCGCAAGGGGGCCTTCAGCAACCCGAACTCGTACTTCCGCGTCTTCGCCGACATCAGCGACGACGAGGCCGTCGAGCGCGCCCTCGGCTACTGGCGTGACATCAACCTGCCGAACCTGCTCGAGAACGTACTGCCCACGCGGCATCGCGCCACACTCGTGCTGCAGAAGGCCTCCGACCACACCGTCGAGCGAGTCTCGCTCCGCAAGCTCTAGACCGACGCCCGCAGCTCAGCGGCGGCGCTTGCCGTGGACGGCTGGCACCGAGGCGAAGTACTGCGCGACGACGAACGCCATCCCCAGCGCGCCGAGGCCGAACGCCACGCGCGCGGACGTCGCGGTGGTGCGCCGACGCAGGAGCCCCGCCCCGGCGAGGTTCATCGCCGCCCACACGACGTTCGCGGCGGGGGAGGACAGGCCTCGACCGGGCGGATCGGCGAACGGCGTCGGGAACGGCTGACCCCGCAGGGCGCTCACCGCGTGCGGGACCGCGTTGACGGTGAGCGCGCCGGCAGCGACCTGGCGCAGGAATCGGGCGACGGACATCCGGACCTCCTCGTGTCGAGTGCCTCAGCGTATTCGCGCCCGGCTGCCCGTCGACGGGGGTTGCGTCGTCGCCCGGCGGAGGTCAGGACAGCGGATGCAGCGTGCCGGCGGACTCGCGGTAGCGCTCGCCGGTGGCCGGGCACACCCAGTCGTCGCCCTCCTGCGCGAGCGGCCGGCCGGCCCTGCCCACCCACCCGATGCGACGCGCGGGCACGCCCACCACGAGCGCGAAATCGGGCACGTCCTTCGTCACGACCGCGCCGGCGGCCACGAGCGCCCACGCCCCCACGCGCACCGGCGCGATGCACACCGCACGGGCGCCGATCGAGGCGCCCTCGCCGATCTCGACGCCGACCGCATCCCAGTCATCCGCCGACTTCAGCTGCCCCTCGGGAGTGATCGCCCGCGGATACTCGTCGTTGGTGAGCACGGCGGCTGGGCCGATGAACACCCCGCGCGCGAGGCGGGCCGGCTCGTACACGAGGGCGTAGTTCTGCAGCTTGCTGCCCTCGCCGATCTCGACGCCGGGGCCGACGTAGGCACCGCGGCCGACGATGCAGTCCGCTCCGAGCACGGCGCCCTCGCGCACCTGGGCGAGGTGCCACACCTTGGTGCGCTCGCCGACCTGCGCACCCTCGGAGACGTCGGCGGTGGCGGCGATGAACGGCTGATCGGTGTGCGAAACCATGGGCACTCCTCTGCGCGGGGGCGGGATCCGTGAAATTGCTCGTGCACGGCTCGTTCTAAACGCTATACTCGCCGCGGGGATACAGACGACTCTGCACCGGTCACGGAGCGAGCGTCGCCTGTCATGGATATCCGTCTTCGGGCGGACTGGGGTCCGCCGGGGGGCGGAAAGCCCGCAGCGCTTGGGAGTGCAGCGGGTGGTCTGGGGAAAAATTGGGGTACTCGACGCTCGTCGTCGATCGGGAACGGTCGACTCGTGCACGCATCATCGCGCTCGCTGTGCTGGGCGCTCTCGTCACGTCGCTCGTCGTCGCGCCTGCTCCGCCGGCGCGCGCCACGGCACCGAGCCCCTGCGGTCATGGGGTGAATCCGATCGAGTGCGAGAACCGCGAACCCGGCACCGATCCCGACGTGTGGGACATCGATGGTGCCGGCGACCCCAGCATCCAGGGCTTCGCGACCGACATCAGCGTCAACGCAGGTGATCGCGTCGACTTCAAGATCGACACGGATGCCGCGGACTACGACATCGACATCTACCGCACCGGCTGGTATCAGGGCCTGGGCGCGCGTCTGATCGACAGCGTGGAGCCGTCGGCGCCCCTGCCGCAGGTACAGGACGAGTGCCTCTCCGACCTCGCCACCGAGCTGTACGACTGCGGCACGTGGGACGTGTCGGCCTCCTGGGACGTGCCCGAGCACGCCGTCTCGGGCGTCTACCTCGCGCGGCTCGAGCGCACCGACACCGGCGGCGCCAGCCACATCATCTTCATCGTCCGCCGCGACGGCAACACCTCCGACGTGCTCTTCCAGACCTCCGACCCGACGTGGCACGCGTACAACACCTACGGCGGGTCGGACTTCTACCAGGGCGCGGCCAACGGCCGGGCCTACAAGATCAGCTACAACCGTCCGTTCGCCACCCGAGGCGGGATCGAGAAGCGAGACTTCTACTTCAGCTCCGAGTACGCCACGGTGCGGTTCCTCGAGCGCAACGGCTACGACATGAGCTATATCGCCGGCATGGACACCGACCGCCGCGGAGCAGAGCTGCTCAACCACAAGGTGTTCCTCTCCGTCGGGCACGACGAGTACTGGTCGGGTGCGCAGCGGGCCAACATCGAGGCCGCCCGCGACGCCGGCGTGAACCTGCAGTTCCTCGCGGGCAACGAAGGGTACTGGCGCACGCGGTACGAGCCCTCGACCGTCGGCGAGCAGGGCGACCGCCGCACGCTGGTGTCGTACAAGGAGACGTGGGGCGACCGCGATCACCTTGGCGGCGGGAAGATCGATCCGAGCCCCGAGTGGACGGGTACGTGGCGCGACCCGCGGTTCGCTGCGGCGGAGAACGGCGGCGCGTCGCCGGAGAATGCGCTCATCGGCACCATGTACATGGTCAACCACGACGATCTGGCGCTGACGGTCGCCGGCGAGCAGGGCGGCTTCCGCCTGTGGCGGTACACCGGACTGGACGACCTCGATGAGGACGAGACCGCGCCGCTCGCCCCGCACACCGTGGGGTACGAGTCGAACGAGGACATCGACAACGGCCACCGTCCGCCCGGGCTCATCCGCCTGTCCACCACGATCGGTCCGACGCCGCAATACCTCACCGACTACGGCAACACCCTGGTGGAGGGCACCACCCGCCACCACGTGACGCTGTACAGGGCCGCCAGCGGCGCGCTCGTCTTCTCGGCCGCGACCGTCCAGTGGGGATGGGGGCTCGACGATGGACACGACGGCAACGGGGCTCCTCCCGATCGTCGGATGCAGCAGGCGCAGGTGAACCTCCTCGCCGACATGGGCGCCCAGCCGGGGTCGCTGCAGCATGGGCTCGCCGCCGCGGCGCCCAGCCATGACACCATCGCGCCCGAGACGGTCATCACCAGCCCGCAGGAGGGGGAGACGGTCGCGCACGGAGCGACCGTCCTGGTCACGGGCACGGCCTCGGACGGGGGCGGCCGGGTGGCCGGAGTCGAAGTATCCACGGACGGCGGAATATCCTGGCATCCCGCGGAGGGGACCGAGGAGTGGTCGTACGAGTACGTCCAGCAGGGCGCCGCGAGCGCGACGATCCTTGCGCGGGCGATCGACGACAGCGCCAATTTCGCCACCGTCGGGGTGCAGCGCACCGTCGCCGTGACGGGGCCGTACACCGTCTTCGGCGACGAGGTCCCACTCAACACCTCGGCTGCGGACGACCGCCCGGTCGAACTGGGACTGCGTTTCACTCCCGAGGTGGACGGTTTCGTCAGCGGCGTGCGCTTCTTCAAGGGAGAGCGCAACACCGGCACGCAGGTCGGCTCCCTGTGGGACGACGCCGGCCGCCGGCTCGACCAGGTCGTCTTCCCGGGCGGGACGGGGGAGGGATGGCAGGGCGCCCGCTTCGCCTCCGCTGTCCCCGTGACGGCAGGCCGCACCTACACCGTCTCCTACACCGCGCCGGCAGGCGGCTACGCGATGGACGCGCGCTACTGGCCCTACCGGTCCGCCGCCTCCAGCCCGCTCTCCGTCGCATCGGCGGTGGGCGCGGGCGCCGCAGGCGTGTTCGGGGCGCCCGGGGAGTTCCCGGCATCCAGCTTCGGAGAATCGAACTACTTCGTCGACGTGGTATTCGAGTTCACCGACACCTCGCCGCTGCGTGTGCTGGCGTCCACTCCGGCGACCGGGACGTCGAGCATCGCGCTGGATGCGGCCGTCACCGCGACGCTGTCGCGCGCCATCGATCCGGGCGCCGTCGGTCTCCACGTCGCCGGCGCGGGCGGCGAGGTGGTTGCGGGCGATCTGTCCTTCGACGCGCCCTCGCGCACCGTGCGCTTCATCCCGCACGCTCCGCTCGCGGCGAGCACCACGTATACGGTCACCGTCACCGTGGGCGGCGACGCGATCCAGGTCGGTGAGGAGGATGCTTGGAGCTTCACCACGCGCGCGCCCGACCGCGCCGAAGGCGACTGCCCGTGCAGTCTGTTCAACGAAAGCCGGTCGCCGTCGATCGCGTCCGTTGACGATGCCGGACCGGTCACGCTGGGCGTGACCTTCACCCCTTCGTCCGACGGCGTTATCACGGCGCTGCGCTTCTTCAAGGGCCCGGGCAACGCGGGAGAACACACGGGGACCCTGTGGGACAGCGACCGCGAAGCCATGGCGCACGTCGAGTTCGCGAACGAGACCGCCGGGGGATGGCAGACCGCGGAGTTCGACGCCCCCGTCGAGGTCGAGGGAGGGCGCACGTACGTCGCCTCCTACCTCGCGCCACGGGGCGGTTACTCCGCGACACCCGGTGTGTTCACCACCGCCTACGAGCGAGGTCCGCTGAGCGTGGGGGCCGGAGGTGCGGTCTTCACTTACCACGGCGCGTATCCGGCCGAGGGATCAGCGACCGACTACGGCGTCGATGTCGTGTTCGAGCCGGACGCCCCGCCTCCCTTGATCGTCGCGCGCACCCCCGAGGCGGGTGCTGTTGCCGCGGCATCGGCCACGGTGTCCGCGACGTTCGACCGAGCCATCGAGCCCGAGTTCGCCGGGGTGGTCACAGGCGACGGAGCAGCCGTCGCGGGAAACTGGACGATCTCGCCCGACGGGCGGACGATCACCTTCCAGCCGGACACGAGACTGCCCGAGGGCGCGCACGTCGTGGTCTCCCTCACCGGCGTGCGCTCGACGGACGGCGCTGCTGCCGACGATCAGACGTGGTCCTTCACGGTCGGGGCGGCGGCGGCTTCTCTCACGCTGCTCGGGACGAGCACGCCGCAGTCGATCACTCCGGCTGGCTCTCCCGCAGTGGAACTCGGTATGGCGTTCACGTCGTCGGCAGCCGGCACCGTGACGGCGCTGCGGTTCTACAAGGTCGCCGGCGACACCGGGGTGCACACGGGATCCCTATGGGGGCCGGACGGTCAGCGGCTCGCCCACGTCGAGTTCACGGCCGAGAGTCCGTCTGGATGGCAACGCGCCGAGCTCACGACACCCGTAGCTCTGCTCCCCGGCGTGACCTACACCGTTTCCTACCACTCCAGCCACGGCGCCTACGGCTTCACGCATGAAGGACTCGGGACCCCGCTGTCCAGCGGATCGCTTACGACGGTGACCGGCGACAACGGGCGCTTCCGCTACGGCCCGGGCGGTCTCGTGCCCGGCGACAGCTGGCGCGCGAGCAACTACTTCGCCGACATCGAGTTCCGGCCGGCGGCTCCCGCGGGTCCCGCTGTCACGGCACGCACCCCGGTGGGCCAGGACGTCGCGCCCGATGCCGTCATCTCCGCGACGTTCGGCGGCACGCCGTCTTCGCCTGCGATCGAGGTGAGCGCGGGCGGAGCGCCCGTCGCCGGCACCTCCGAATACGCCGCGGCGACGCGCACCGTGACGTTCGCCCCCGCCGCGGGGCTGGCTGCCGGCACGGTGCATACCGTGACGGTGCGGAACGGTGGCGCCGTCGTGGATCAGTGGATCTTCACCACTGCTCCGTCCGAGGACGCGGGGATGACCGTGACGGTCTTCGGCGACCGCGCGCCCGCGATCGCCGCCACGTCCGACACGGACGCCGTCGAGGTCGGCACCGCGTTCACGGTGGACCGCCCCGGGCAGGTGACGGCCCTGCGCTTCTACAAGGGCCCCGGCAACACCGGGACGCACGTCGGGTCGCTGTGGAATTCGCAGGGCGACCGGCTGATTACGGCCACGTTCGCGAACGAGACCGCCTCCGGATGGCAGCGCGTGCACCTGCCCGCTCCCGTGACGGTGCAGCCCGGCGAGACGTACGTCGTGTCGTACTTCGCGCCGCAGGGCCGGTACTCGCGCGAGGACGACTACTTCACCTCGGCACGATCGGACGGGCCCCTCACTGCGCCTGCGGGGCACAACGGACGCTTCCTTTACGCAGCAGCCGGCGGATATCCCACCGGCTCGTGGCGGTCGTCGGCGTACTTCGTCGACGCGGAGGTGGTCTTCGCGGACGCCCCGGCGCCGGATCCGTCGGGACCCGTCACGGTGCAGGACGTCCAGCCCGCCGAGCAGGAGCGGGATGTGGCGCCGACGACGACGGTGTCGGCGGCGCTGCAACCCGCCCCCGCGGCGGCCGAGCTCGCGCTGCGCGGGCCCGGCGACTCGCCGGTGGCCGGCGAGAGCGCGTACGACGCCGCGACCGGAGCGCTGGTCTTCACTCCCGCCGAGCCGCTGGAGTGGTCGCGCTCGTACACAGCGACGGTGACGGCCCCGGGGCGCGCCGTCGACGGGGGAACCTGGAGCTTCACGACCGTGCGGGAGCCGGGAGAGGTGCAGGTGCACTCCCTCCTGGGCCAGGCCACCCCGCAGCACCCGTGGTGGGATGACACGAACGAGGCGCAGGTCGCGACGCGCTTCCTCGTGGCGGCGCCGGGAGAGGTGACCGGTGTGCGCTTCTACAAGGGCGCCGCCAACACCGGTGTGCACACCGGTTACCTATGGGATCCGGCAGGCAACCGCATCGCTGAGGTGGCGTTCGCCGACGAGACGGCGGAGGGATGGCAGACCGCCTTGTTCGCCTCTCCCGTCCCGCTGGAGGCCGGAGTCGAGTATCGCGTCGGGCTGCACAGCACCACCGGACGCTATGCCATCGACTTCGACGGGTTCGGGGCGCAGACCACGACCGGACCCTTCACCGTCCCGGCCAACGGCAGCGCCTTCACCTACGGGCGGTCGTATCCGGTGCAACTCTCCACCCACAACTACTGGGTGGACGTCCTGTTCGAAAGCAGCGGCTGAACGACGGCCGCACGCTGGGGAACGCAACTGGGGATTGGGGAATCCGTGAACGACAGACTGAACATCGCCGTCGTCGGCGCTGGATATTGGGGACCGAACCTGGCCCGCAATTTCCGCAACAACCCGGCGTGGAATCTGGCCGCGATCTGCGACCTCGATCTCGCCCGTGCTCGAGGCGTCGCCGAGTCGGTGGGAGGTGCACCGGTGACCGGCGACCTCGGCGATGTGCTGCGGGATCCGCTCATCGACGCCGTCGCGATCGCCACGCCCGCCCGCACGCACCATCCGATCGTGATGGCGGCGTTGAATGCGGGCAAGCACGTCATCGTGGAGAAGCCGCTGGCCGACAGTCACGAGTCGGGCACGCAGATGGTCCGCCGGGCGGCGGAGCAGGGCCTCGTGCTCATGGCCGATCACACGTACTGCTACACGCCGGCCGTGCTGAAGATCCGCGAACTCATCGCCGAGGGGTTCCTCGGCGACATCCTCTTCGTCGACAGCGTGCGCATCAACCTGGGCCTCATCCAGCCCGACGTCGACGTGTTCTGGGACCTCGCACCGCACGACCTCGCGATCATGGACTTCGTCCTGCCCGGTGGGCTCGACGTCACGAGCGTCTCGGCCCATGGCGCCGACCCGCTGCGCACCGGCAAGTCGTGCATCGGGTACCTCGCCATGCCTCTGGCCGGCGGCGCGGTCGCGCACGTGCACGTCAACTGGCTCAGCCCGACCAAGATCCGCCAGATGGTCATCGGCGGCACCAAGCGCACGCTCGTGTGGGACGACCTCAACCCGCAGCAGCGGGTGAGCGTGTACGACCGCGGCGTCGACATCGCCGAGGTGTCCAAGAGCACGACCGCCGACGCGCGCGCGGCCAACATCTCCTACCGCCTCGGCGACACGTGGGCTCCGGCGCTGCCGGAGGGTGAGGCGCTCGCGAACGTGGCGACGGAGTTCGCCGCCGCGATCCGCGACGGCCGCCCCGCCCGTACGAGCGGTGAAGCAGGACTCCGGGTGCTCTCGGTGCTGGAGGCGGCCACCGGCAGTCTCGTCGGCGCCGGTGCACCGCAACTCATGGGCGCCGCCGCGCTCTGAAGACCGAACGACACTAAGGGGAATCTCGTGACGAAGCTCGTAGGGGCCGATGTACTGGTCACAGGCGGTGCAGGAACCATCGGGTCGACGCTCGTCGACCAGTTGCTGGAAGCCGGCGCCGGCCGCATCCAGGTGCTGGACAATCTCGTCCGGGGCCGGCGGGCGAATCTGGACGACGCTCTCGCTTCCGGCCGCGTCGAGCTCGTGGACGGCGACATCCGCGATGGAGGACTGGTCGATGACCTCGTCGCGGGCAAGGATGTGGTCTTCCACCAGGCCGCCATCCGCATCACGCAGTGCGCCGAAGAACCGCGCCTGGCCCTCGAGGTGCTCGTCGACGGCACGTTCAACGTCGTCGAGGCAGCGGCACGCCACCGCGTCGGCAAGCTGATCGCCGCGTCCAGCGCTTCTGTGTACGGGATGGCGGAGGAATTCCCCACCGGCGAACGGCATCACCACCACAACAACGACACCCTCTACGGGGCGGCGAAGTCGTTCAACGAAGGGCTGGTGCGCAGCTTCCGCGCGATGCAGGGGCTGGACTACGTGCTGCTGCGCTACTTCAACGTGTACGGGCCCCGCATGGACGTCCACGGCCTCTACACCGAGGTGCTGGTCCGGTGGATGGAGCGCATCGCCGACGGCCGCCCCCCGCTCATCTTCGGCGACGGGCAGCAGACGATGGACTTCGTGTGCGTGCCCGACATCGCCCGCGCCAACATCCTCGCCGCCGAGAGCGATGTCGTCGAAGGGGTGTACAACATCGCCAGCGGCACCGAGACGAGCCTGCTGGGCCTGGCCGAGGCCCTGCTGCGGGCGATGGACTCCGATCTCCCGGTCGAACACGGCCCCGACCGCGCCGTCAACGGCGTCGTCCGCCGCCTCGCCGACACGGAGGCGGCCCGGCGCGACCTCGGGTTCACCTCGGAGATCGGCCTCGAAGAAGGCCTGCGGATGCTCGTGGAGTGGTGGCGTCCGCTCCGCCAGGAGATCGCGCTGGGCCGGACGGCGGTGGCGGTATGAGCACCGTTCAGGAGTCGCGCATTCACGTCATGACGCCGTGGCTCGGCGCCGACGAGGTCGCCGCGGTCACCGCGGTCATCGAGTCCGGGTGGGTCGCCCAGGGTCCCAAGGTCGCCGAGTTCGAACGCGCCTTCGCGCGCGCGATGCACACGCGCGAGGCCGTGGCGGTGTCCAACTGCACCACGGCGCTGCACCTCGCGCTCATCGTGGCCGGTGTGGGCAGCGGCGATGACGTCGTGGTGCCCTCCTTCTCCTTCATCGCCACCGCGAACGCGCCGACCTACGTCGGTGCGCGGCCGGTGTTCGCCGACGTCGACGCGCTCACCGGCAACGTGACGGCCGAGACGGTCGAGGCCGCGCTGACGCCCGCCACCCGAGCGGTGATCATCGTCGACCAGGGCGGTGTGCCGGTCGACCTCGACGCCGTGCGCGCCGTGTGCGACCCGCGCGGCATCGTCGTGATCGAGGATGCCGCGTGCGGTGCCGGGTCGACCTACAAGGGCCGGCCAGTGGGCGCCGGCGCGGAGCTGACGGCCTGGTCGTTCCACCCGCGCAAGATCCTCACCACCGGCGAAGGCGGCATGCTCACCACGAACCACTCCGGGTGGGCCGCGCGGGCGCGCACGCTCCGCGAGCATGCGATGAGCGTCTCGGCCGCAGAGCGCCACTCCAGCCTCGTGTCGCCTCCGGAGGAGTACGCCGAGATCGGCTTCAACTTCCGGATGACGGACCTGCAGGCCGCCGTCGGCATCGTTCAGCTGTCCAAGCTGCCCGAGGTGGTGGGCCGACGGCGGGTGAACGCCGCCCGCTATCGACAGGAGATCGCCGGCATTCGAGGCCTGCGTCTGGTGGATGACCCGGCCTGGGGGACGAGTAACTTCCAGTCGCTGTGGGTCGAGGTGGGGGAGGACTATCCGCTCGACCGGGAGCAGCTGCTCCTCGCGCTGGCCGAGGCCGGCATCTCGGCACGCCGCGGCATCATGGCCGCGCATCGGCACGCCCCCTACCGCGACGCCGGAACGGATGCGACGCTGCCGGTCACGGCCCGGCTCACCGACCGCACCCTGATCCTGCCGCTGTTCCACACGATGACGACCGCCGAGCAGGACCGTGTGATCGCGGTGCTGCGCGAGCCGACGGGATGAGAGCCGTGTCCGAGGGGCTGCTCCTGGTGGGGGCGAGCGGTCTGGCGCGCGAAGTGCTCGCCGCCGGCATCACGGGCGTGGTCGGCCTGCTCGACGACGACGTGCGGCTGCACGGCGAGGAGATCGGCGGAGTGCCCGTCCTCGGACCGGTCGGCGACGCGGCCACCCGCACGGAGCAGCTGCTGGTCTGCATCGGGCCGAGTGAAGCCCGGCGCGAGGTCGTCCGCCGGCTCGCCCGCCTCGGCGTGCCCGACGACCGTTACGCGAGGTTCGTGGCGCGGTCGGCACGCATCGGCACCACGAGCGAGGTGGGCGCCGGGAGCATCCTCCTGGATGCGGTCGTGGTCACCGCCGATGCCGTGCTCGGGCAGCACGTGGTGGTGATGCCGCACGGCACGATCGCGCACGACGCCGTCGTGGCGGACTATGCCACGTTGGCCTCGGGAGTCTCGCTCGCCGGGGGCGTCCGCGTGGGGGAAGCCGCGTACCTCGGCATGAACTGCGCGGTGCGGCAGAGGCTGTCGATCGGCGCCGCCGCGACGGTGGGGATGTCGGCGGCCGTCGTCGGCGACGTCCCCGACGGTGAGACCTGGGCCGGCGTGCCGGCCCGACGACTGGGGGAGAAGAAATGACCGAGAACGTGCCGTTCCTGGACCTGTCCGCGCAGCAGGCGGAGATCATCGACGAAGTGCTGCCGAAGTGGCGCGAGCAGTTCCGCTCGGCCGCCTTCGTCGGCGGGCCCGAAGTCCAGGCGTTCGAGACCGAGTACGCCGCGTACCTCGGCGTCGAACACGTGATCGGCGTCTCCAACGGCACCGATGCGCTCGAGCTGGCCTATCGTGCCGCCGGTGTCGGACCGGGGGACGAGGTCATCATGCCGGCCAACACGTTCATCGCGACCGCGGAGGCGGCCTCCCGCATCGGCGCCGTGCCGGTGTTCGTCGACGTCGAGGACGAGTACCTGCTCCTCGATCCGGATGCCGTCGAGGCTGCCGTGACCGAACGCACGCGCGCCATCGTGCCGGTGCACCTGTTCGGGCAGACCGCGCCGATCGAGGCGCTCGCTCCTCTCGCACTGCGCCACGGCGTCCCCCTCATCGAGGACGCGGCCCAGTCGCAGGGTGCGTCCTCGCCGGCGGGCCGGGCGGGGTCGCTCGGCCGCATCGCGGCGACGAGCTTCTACCCCGGCAAGAACCTCGGGGCCGCCGGCGACGGCGGTGCCGTCATGACCGACGACGCCGAGCTGGCCGGGATCGTCCGGGAGATGTCGGCGCACGGCAGCGCCGTGAAGTACGTGCACCATCGCATCGGATTCAACGCGCGACTGGATGCGGTGCAAGCCACCGTGCTGCGCGCGAAACTCCGCCACCTGGATGCGTGGAACTCCGCACGTCAGGAGGCCGCCGCGTGGTACGGGCAGATCCTGAGCGGGATCGACGGCGTGCGCCTCCCCGCCGTGCGCCCGGGCAACTCCGACGTGTGGCACCTCTACGTCATCCGGGTGCAGGAACGGGACCGGGTGCTCGCCGAACTCACCGCCGCCGGCATCGGAGCCGGGATCCACTACCCGACCCCCGTGCACCTCACCGACGCGTATGCGCACCTCGGGTACCGGCGCGGACAGTTCCCCGTCGCCGAGGCGGCGGCAGACCGCATCCTCTCCCTGCCGATGTTCCCGCACCTGCTCGAGGAGCAGCAGGAGCGGGTGGCGGCATGCCTGGCCCGCTCGATGCGCTCCGCGCTGGAGCCGGTGGGATGAGGATGCCCGCCGCCACACCGACACGCCCGGGGCCGCGATGGTCCGCCCGGGGGCCGGTCATCCTGCCCGGTCGGCCCCGCCGGAGCGCGGGCGCGACGGTGGTCATCCCGTGCTATCGGTACGGTCACTACCTCCGCGCGGCGGTTCACTCCGCTCTTGCCCAGCGTCATGTCGACATGCGGGTCATCATCGTCGACGACGCCTCCCCGGACGATTCGCTCGCGGTCGCGCGCGACATCGCAGCCGCGGACAGCCGCGTGAGCGTCATCCCGCATGAAACGAACCAAGGACACATCCGCACCTACAACGACGGCCTCGAGGCCGTGGACACGGAGTTCGTCGCCCTCGTCTCGGCAGATGATCTCGTCGCCCCTGGCGCGTTCGACCGGGCTGTCGCACTTCTGCAATCCCGACCGGATGTGTCGCTCGCCTACGGCAAGCTGGTGCGGTTCTCCGACGAGCCCCTGCCGCCCGCGCGGCGGGTCGGGGGGTGGCGCATCCACTCGGGACGTGCGTGGGCGCTCCGTATCGCGCAGACCGGGTGGAACCCCATCATCTCGCCCGAGGCGATTCTGCGCACGGATGTCCTGCGCGCGATCGGCCCGTACAACCCGCGGCTCCCGCACGCCGCCGACCTGGAGTACTGGATCCGTGCGGCGGCGCACGGTCGCATCGCGCAGCTGCGCGGCATCCCGCAGGCCTACTACCGCGTGCACGGTGCGAACATGCATCTGACCGCCTTCCCCCTGCGGATGGACGACCTGCGCCAGAAGCACGCGGCGTTCGCGGCACTACGGCATCTGGAGGGGGGCGACGACATCCTCATCACCGGACTGCGGACGCTCGCCGCGGAAGCTCTGGCGGCCGCGCGCGAGGCCGCGGATGCGGCGTCGGACACGGCGATCGACTTTGCCCGCTTCGCCGAGGAGATCTCGCCAGACGAGGTGCAGCGCCGGGCGGCCGGCGCGATGATCGCACAGCGCGGAGGGCGCTGACGTGTCCGTCGTGCCGAAGGAGGACCACACCGCCCGCCGCGCGAAGGCGGGGGTCGCCTGGATCGCGGCGCAGACATGGGTGGCCAAGGCCGGCGGCTTCCTGACGCTGATCGTCCTCGCACGGCTGCTCACGCCGTCCGACTTCGGGTTCGTCGCGATCGCCATGACGATCCTTCCCCTCGTCTACCTCATCGCCGACCTCGGATTCGGCACGTACCTCATGCAGCTCGGCGAGTTGGACGAGACGACGGCGAGCACCGCGTTCTGGTACTCCGCCGCGTCTGGGACGGTGCTGGCTGCAGCGCTCGCCGCGACCGCGCCGCTGCTGGAGATCCTCTTCGGCGCGCCGGGCGTGGCGGTCGTGATCCTGGGGGTGACGCCCGCCATCCTCCTGGTGGCCTTGTCGGCCGTACCTGTGGCGGTGCTCCGCCGCGGCCTGCGGTTCCGCGCACTCGCCGTGCAGTCCGTGGTGGCGGCTCTCCTCGCGCAAGCGGTCGCGATCGCGCTCGCGCTCGCGGGAGCGGGTGTGTGGGCACTCATCTGCCAGACGTACGTCGCGCAGGCCGTCATCCTCGTCGCGGCGTGGATCTCGTCCCGGTGGCGGCCGCGCTGGGCGTTCCGATGGCGTACGTTGAGCGCGATGGTCCGGTTCGGCACGAAGGTCGTCGCGGTCAACGTCGTGTCGTCGGCGCGTCTGTGGGCGGAGAGCGCCGTCATCGCGAACGTGCTCGGCGCCGCCGCGCTGGGCCGCCTGAGCATCGCCCAGCGTCTGGTACAGACGATGCAGGAGGTGGCGACGTCGGCCATCGCCCCGATCTCCACCGTCGTGTTCGCGCAGGTGCGGGACGACCCCGAACGCCTACGCCGAGGCTATGCGCGCGCGCTGGGCCTCGCTTACGTCGTGATCACGCCCGCTCTGACGGCTCTCGCCGTGCTCTCGCCGTTGCTCGTGCCGTTGCTGTTCGGGGCGCAGTGGCAGGAGAGCGCGCGCGCTGCGCAAGCGCTGGCCATCGCGGCGATCTTCACCCTCGGCGCCGTGCTCGACCACGGGCTCTTCTACGGGCTCGGGCGGCCGGGCAGGTGGCTGGTGTACGCCGCCGTCGTCGACGCTCTGACCGTCGCCGCCACGATCGTCGCGGTGTCGTCCGGGATCGTGGCAGTCGCGATCGGTTTCGCGATCGTCGCCGCCGCCGCGACGATCGCGCGATGGCTGCTCGTCGCGCGCGCGATCGGCGCGTCGCCGTGGACAGTCGCGCGGCCCCTGGCAGGCGCGGTCGTGATGGCCGCCGGATCGGGCGCCGCCGGGTGGCTCGTCCTCGTCCTCCTGTCCGGCCTTCCTGCCCTGGTCTCCGTGGCCGCCGGCGGCGCCGCCATTGCGCTCGTGCACGTGCTGCTGGCGCGCATCATCGCACCCGCGGCGTTCGCCGAGGTCTTCCTGCTGCTGCGCCGGCGTGCGACTGCCCGATTCCCGCGCGGCGGATCCGCCGCTCACGCCCCGGACCGCTCTGTCGAAGAGGGAGCATCACCATGACCAGATATCCCGGGGCCGCGGGCCTGGCGCTCCGCCGCGCGGCAGCCGCCCTGCCCGCGCCGGTGCGGGCCGCGCTCGGCCGGTGGCGCGGGGCGCCGCGTGCCGACGCAGGTGTCGTCGACGGCTGGGACGCGCCCCTCCTCGGCGCCGCGGCCGAAGCGTTGACGCTCCCCGCGCCGCTTCCCGCGGGTGACGCGCCGAGCGAGGTGGAACGCGCGCACGTCGTCCGCCCGCTGCGGTGCCTCCTCGTCAGTGACACGCTGGACGCCAGCGGCGTGGAGGAGTTCGTGGCCTTCCTGGCGCGCGGTCTCCGGGCCGCGGGGTGGACCGTGGCGATCCTCGTCCTGGCCGACGGCGTCGGACGCCTGGGCCGCGACCTCCAGGCTGAGGGCGTCGAGGTGCGCGCACTGGGTGCGGAGGAGGGATCGCGCTGGATGACGTCGTGGGCGCCCGACGTGCTCGACTCGCACTCCGACGCCATCTGGCCGCTCGCCGCCGCCGCCCAGCGCGGCATCCCGTCCGTCCTCACCCTCCACGGCGTGCACAACGTCATGGGCCGCTCCGCCCGCGAGGTCGCGGCGCATCGGGCGTCCGCGCACACCGTCGTCGCGGTGAGCGAACTCGTCCGCGATCAGTACCGCGCCGCCGACCTCTCCTTCCCCGCCGAGCGCGTCGTCGCCATCGGCAACTCCGTCGATCCTGCACGCGTGCCCCGCTATCACCGGGCGGATGTGCGGGCAGCCCTGGGCCTGAGCGACGAGTTCCTCTTCCTTTCCCTCGCGCGCCACGGCGTGCAGAAGAACGCCTACGGCCTCGTCGCGGCCTTCGCCGAGGTCGCGCGCGCCGCGCCGAAGGCGCACCTGCTCATCGCCGGCCGGGTGGACGATCCGGCGTACGCCGCGCAGGTCGTGGCACTCCGCGACCGCGCGGGACTCCGGGGGCGCGTCCACCTGCGCGGCCACCTGGACGGCGCACCGGCTCTCCTGTGGGCCGCAGATGCGTTCGTCCTCGACTCGTTCTTCGAAGGGTGGTCGCTCGCGTCGCTCGAGGCGATCGGCACGGGGCTGCCGTGCATCCTCGCCGATGTGGGCGGCGCGCGTGAGCAGCTCGCGGGCGGCCCATCGCGGGGGATCCTCGTCCCCGCGCCTATCCCTCCGGACCTGCTCAGCTGGGAACGGATCTCCCGCGCCCGGTTCCTTCCGCAGGACAACCGGCAGGAGCTCGTGCAGGCCCTACGCGACGTCGCGGCCGGTAACGTCGGCTTCGCTCCGCGGGAGATCGTCGCGGACGACGCCGTGCGCCGATTCAGTGCCGACGCGTGTCTGGGCGAGCACGCGAAGGTCCTCTCGGCCGCCGCAGCGGCGCGCACCGTGCGCGAGGGGGACCGGTGGTGACGGGCCGCGTCGGCGCGCTGTGGCGACGGGTGCGGCGGAAGTCGCCGCGCCAGCTGGCGCAGAGAGTCGTGTCGCGCCTCGCGGACGCCGTCGACCTCGCGGAGCGGGACTTCCCCCTGCACGAGGCGGACATCTTCGACTCCACCCGTGCGGGTCATCTGGCCCGTGCCGCGAGGTCGGCGCCCACCCGCATCGCGTGGATCGTGGTGCCGCCGGGGATCGGGTCGGGCGGGCATACGACGCTGTTCCGCCTCATCCGGCATGCCGCGCGCGCCGGCATCTCCAACACGCTGTTCTTCTATGATCGTCACAACGGCGACTTCCAGGTGAACGTGGAGCGGCTGCGGCGGGGCTGGCCGGACCTCGACTGCGACGTGCAGCCACTTCCGGATCGGCTCGACGGTTTCGACGCGTACGTCGCATCGGCGTGGCCGACCGTGCATGCGCTCGCGACCCGCACGGAGCACACGGCCGCGCGCCGGGTGTACTTCATCCAAGACTACGAGCCGTACTTCTCGCCGCGCGGCACTCTGTCGACGCTCGCAGAGGACACCTATCGCTTCGGCTTCGACAACATCGCGCTCGGCCCAATGGTCGTCCGCACACTGGAACGCGAGCTGGGCGTGGCGTCGCATGTCGTGCCGTTCGGGCAGGACGCCCTCGCCTACGCGCACCGCGACGACGGCTCCCCGCGGGCGGGGGTCGCCTTCTTCGCCAAGACGAACAACGAACGGCGCGGATACCGACTCGCACTGCTCGCCCTGCGCGAGTTCCAGCGCCGTCGCCCGGATGTCCCCGTGCACGTGTACGGCGACACCGTGCGCGAGACGGGCCTGCGCGTCGTCAACCACGGCTACCTCACTCCGGGTGAGCTCGACGCGCTGTACAACGCCGTCGTGTGCGGCCTCGTGCTGTCGTTCACGAACATCTCCCTCATCCCCGCCGAGCTAGCCGCGGCGGGCGCCGTACCCGTGATGAACGAGGACGCCGCCGCACGGCTCGTGTTCGACAACCCCGCGGCGCAGTGGGCCGCCCCCACACCGACGGCCATCGCAGACGTGCTCGAGCGAATCGTCGGGGCGTCCGCCGCCGAGCAGCAGGCGCGCGCCCGTGCCGTCGCGGCCTGGCGCGGCCCTTCGTGGGAGGAGACCGCGGAGGCGTTCCTCGCTCATCTCGGCGTCCCCGCGGAGTCGCAGCGATGAGCGTCCAGGCCGCGGCGCCGCGCCGCATGGAGATCATCACGCCCAGCTACGCGCCGGATCGCGAGCTGTGCGGGGACCTCGTGCGCAGCGTCCGCCGTTTCGCTCCCATCGGAACGCGGCACACCGTGGTCGTCCCGCCGAGCGATCTCACCCTGTTCCGGCCGCTCGAGGCGGAGGGCGCGACGGTGATCGCGACGCGCGACATCATGCCGCGCGGCTTCGTGCGCCTGCCCCGCATGAACATGTGGCTGAGCGTCCGGGCGCCGTGGCCGCCGGTGCGCGGATGGATCGCGCAGCAGATCGTGAAGCTCCAGGCCGTGGCAGCGAGCACCGCCGACGCCGTCCTCGTCGTGGATTCGGACGTCGAGTTCGTGCGCCCGTTCGCGCTCTCGGACTTCCTCGTGGACGGACGCGTCCCGCTGTACCGCCTCGACGGCGCCGTGACGGACCACCTCCCACGGCACCTGCTGTGGGACCGCGCGGCCCGCGAGCTCCTGGGGCTCGCGCCGGACGCCGCGCAGCCCCGGCCCGACTACATCTGCTGGCCGTGCGTGTGGGACCCGGCGGTCGTGCGTGCCGCCCTCGCACGCGTCCAGCGGGTCGCCGGCACGGCGTGGCCGGTCGCGGTGGGGCGCCGGCTGCACTTCTCCGAGATGGTCCTCTACGGCGTGTTCGCCGAGTACGGGCGGGGTCCGGTCGAGCCGCTTCCGGTTACAGCAGACATGCACTGCCCGAGCTTCTCGGACGAGCGCGCCCTCGATCGGGTCGCGCTGGACCGTTTCCTCGCCGACGTGTCGGACGACGACGTCGCCGTCATGATCTCGGCGAAGTCCGGCACCGACCTCGCGGTACGGCGCGAAGCGATCCGCCGGGTCGCCTCGGCCGCACCGTGAGACCGTGCCGCATCACCTCTGGCGCGCTTCTCCGTGCACGATCACGGTCGCGTCGAGCGGCGTGTAACGGAGGTGCCGGACGCGCCGTCCGGCGGTGATTCCAGCCGGGTCGTCGGCCGGCTCCGCGCTTTTCCGGGCATCGCGGATCCGGCGCTGCGCGCGCACGTTGTCCACCCAGGTCCCTAGGGAGATGGCGCCGAAGACGAGGATCAGGCCGCCGATGCCGACGACGACGACCGTACGCAGGCGGCTCGATAGCTGCTCGGTGGGCGTACTGGGTGCGGAGACGGTGAGCGCCGTGAAGAGGTAGCGCTCGTCTGCACCATTGACGGTCTGCACCTCACGGAGATACGACTGCAGGAGCGAGCCGAGCTCGCCGACCGCCTGCAGCGACTGTTGCGGGGTCTCCCCGGCTGCCGAGATGGACACGACCAGCCCGCCACCGAAGGCGCCCGCGTCCACCGTGTAGTCGGTACTAAGACCGAGGGTCTCCAGACGGTCCGCCGTCTCCTGCGAACTCAGTCGCGTGATCACGACGTTCGCGACGAGGTTCGGGTCCGACGAACGCAGGTACGGGTTGTCGGAGTTGAGCTCGAGCAGAGACGGGTCGGCATCGATCTCCTTCTCCGTCGGCACCTGCGGATTAGCCAGCGCGAAGGATTGCGATGCGTCGTATGACCTCGGTCCCTCCGCGTACACGAAGATCGCCGCCCCCAGCGCGATGAGGAGCGCCGGCAAGGCGAACCACTTCTGCCGCCACACGGTGCGAAGTACTGCAACAGGATCCATGTCTCATGCCCCCAAGTTGTGAGACCTGAACGGTGCCGACCGGCCGAGGAACCCCGGCTCGGCCTGCACCATTCGCCAGACCCCGCCCGCCAAGCCGACGAGCAGGGGATACAGCAGAGCGAATACGGGAAAAGAAAGCGAATCGAAGGTGACCGAGCACACGGCCGCGACGGCGAGCCCCCCGGCCAGCGCGCCAGCGAGCGATCGCAGGGCCGGCGCACGGGCCGCGCGCGCCGCGAGCGTGGTCGTGACGGTCGGCAGCCAGAGGTAGACGACGAGGAAGGCGAGGCCCACGAGCCCGAGGCTGACGGCGGCGTTCAGGTACTGGTTGTCGAGGATCTGCAGCGCGTTCTCGGCCCGGTAGTTACCAGGGCCGAGGCCGAACCACGGGTGCTCGTCGACCATCCGGACAACCCGCGGGAAGTTGTTCGTGCGCGTCGCGATCGAGGGATCGGAGTTGTCCGCGGTCAGAGCGCCCAGGATCGTGCTGAGGAACCCGGGAACGGCCAAGAAGAGGAACGCGATCACGACGGGGACGGTCATGAGGACCACGCGCCGGGCGGCGCGCGGCATGAACGGCACGGACACGCCGATCGCGACGACGGCGGCGAGCGTGCCCGAGCGCGACACGGTGGAAGCGATACCGAAGACCAGGAGAGCTGTCTGCAGCCAGTGGAACCAGCGTCGTCCCCGCGGATCATGCAGGGCGCGCCAGATCGACAGTGGCAGAAGCATCGCGCTGACCACGGCGAACTCGATGGAGTGGAAGGTGCTGCCTGCCACGCGCACAAGATTGCCGCGCTGCTGGAACGGGGTGTCGCCGCCGTTGTAGGTGAAGCCGGCCATCGCCGTCTGCACCCACTCCATCGGGTTGATCTGCAAGGTGAACTGGACGAGGCCTACGAGACAGGAGAAGAAGGCCCCGGCAAGGATCCAGCGGGTCAGCTGAAGGACGTCCGCCATCGTGCGCACGGTCTCGCCGGCGGCGAGGATGAGTCCGAGGGAGGCGGCGACGAGGATCATCCATCGGTCGGCGGCCGCGAGTGCCGTCGAATCCGTGCGCCCGATCCAGCCCCCGTGGAGGGCCGCATAGGATCCGGCCACTGCGAGGAAGAACATGACGCCGGCCGCGCGGCCCGGGAAGCGAAGCGGAACCGGCCGGTGCAGGTTCCACACCCACGAGGCGATCCAGAAGGCCAGCAGCAGGCAGGCGAGGATCATCGGCACCGTCCCGGCCGCGCCGATGACGTCGATGACCATGCTCGAAGGGAAGAAGAAGATTGAAAAGGCCGCGACGCACAGCAGGAGCGGCACGTCGCCGGGCACGCCTGCCATCGGGCTGTAGGTGAAGCGCGAACCCGCGCGCCGCGCCCTCGTCCGCAGGTGGCCGCCGTGCCCCTCGTACGTCGTCGTCATCGTCGCTGCCCCCCGGCCGGTCTCCGTCTCGCCCCGCTCACGTCCCCACGACCCTCCGTCGTGCCCCGTGCAGCTCGGCGACGGCGTCCGCCAGCACGCGCGCGCTCGCCTCGCTCGTGAAACGGGCGCGCACGTGGGCGCGCGCTCGCTCGCCCACGGCGCGCGCCTCCTCGGGCGCCATGAGCAGGCGGCGCACCGCGTCGGCGATCGCGCGGGGTTCGGCGGGGTCTACGAGAAGCCCGGTGCCGGGGGCGACGAGCTCCCGCACGCCGCCCCCATCGCCGACGACGACGGGCACGGCCGCCCCCATCGCTTCCATGATCGCGACCCCCAGCGGCTCGCCGCGGCTCGCCAGGGCGAACACGTGCGCCTCCTCGAGCGACGCGCGCACGACGTCCTCGCCTACTGCGCCGAGCAGGCGCACGTGGGCGCGCATCCCGAGCTCATCGATGAGGCCCTCCAGGCGGGCGCGGTAGCCGTCCCCGCCCTGCTCGTCCTCGCCGGCGATCGCGAGACGCACCGGCACACCAGCGTCGACGAGGACGCTGACGGCGCGGATGAGCGTATCGTGCCCCTTCGCCGGATTCAACCGCCCGCAGCTGAACAGCAGGGCTGGGCCCTCACCGGTCCAGGGTTCGTAGGGGCGGGATCGCTCGGTGTCGGCGAGGCGGATCCCCATGGGCGCGAGGCGCACGCGCTCGACGAGATCCTCGCCCAGCGCGGCGGCCAGTTCCACCCGCAGCCGCTCCGTGATGACGAGGCCGAACGCAGCGTGGCGCCACTTGTCGGCTTGTCCCGGTCCGTAGTCGGCGAGCGGACCGTGCAGCGTGACGCTGTAGGTGATGTCGCCCAGCGCGGCGGCGACCATGGCGACACGTGCCGAGTTGGCGCTCGAGTGCACATGGACGTGGCGCCATCCGCGCGCCCGGGCGCGCGCGGCCAGCACGGCGGCGGCGAGGAGGACGACGCCGCGCTCGCGCACGCCGCCGCCGGCGCGGCGCAGCGCGGCCGGCAGACGTCCTGCGCCGACGGCGCGCGCGAGGACCCCGGCCGCGCGGCCGGCGTCGGCGGCGGAGGGTCGTGACAGGTAGCTCGTGCGCGCTGTCGCGGCATCCCGCCACGGGTGGCCGGCGCCGGAGGTGGGCGGAGACGTCGAGAGGAGGTCTACGTCCACCCCGGCCGCGTCGAGCGCTTCGAGTTCGCGCCAGAAGAACGTGTGCGTCTGTCCGGGGAACTCCGGCACGAGGTAGGCGAGCGTCGGGGTCGCAGCGGGCGGCGTCATCCGATCTCCACCCGATAGATGTGCACCGTGTTCTCGGCCGCGAACCCATCGGAGAAGACGCCGTCGGTGGCCGTGAGCGTCCGGTCCTCTCCCACCACCTCGATCGGTCCGGTCAGGCCGCCTGGCAGCGTGAAGGTGCGCTCGCCTGTGCCGCCGTCGGTCATGGCCATGATGTACGCCGAGCCGTCGTGCGCTTTCAATGCGGTCTCCAGTCCTTCCCCGAAGGTCCAGCTGTAGCTGGGCGTGTTGATCACCGGTGCGAGGTCGGCCACTTGCTGGTTGACCGCTCCCACGCCCTCCTGCAGCTGCGCTCCGCAATCGATCAGGGAGTAATTGCCGCAGCCGTTGTTGTTGTGCTGGAAGTACGCGATGCCGGCCGCGCCGTGGATGATCGCATTCCACACCGCGCCACGGATCTGCTCGACCGTGATCGTCGTGGCGCCTGCTTCGATGAGATACGGCTTCGCCGTCTCCACGAACACCCAGTTCGGCTGCGAGGCGACGGGCGACATGTAGCCCTCCATGCGATCCTGCTGCCAGCCATACGCCCCGGACGAGGCGGGATCGCGTCCGTCCGGCCAGAACGGCGACCCCCGGAAGAGATCCTGCACGTGCGGGCTGGTGTAGGCGTACTTGTCGACGCTCGTCACGTCCATGAGCGCGAGGTGATCGTCCATCGTCTCGGGCGACCAGTACGTGCCGAGCACGCCGTTGCCGAAGTTGGCCTGCAGGAAACGACCGTCGTCCTTGGCGCGCAGGTCCGCCACGAATCGCTTCTGGATCTCGAGGCTCCCCTCCTCGCCCGTGCTCGCGCAGCCGCCGAGACCCATCTCGCACTCGTCGCTCACGTGCCAGCCGACCACGCCCGGGTCGGAGCCGACCTCCGCGGAGGTCCACTCGTCCTGCGCGATCAGCGAGACGCCGTGCCGCGTGATGGCGGAGACGCGCGAGCCGTCGTGCTCCGCGCCCATGAAGGTGTTGATGCCCATGGCGGCCAGACGGGCGGTCTGGGAGGGTTTGCCGAAGAAGACCGAGATCGGGAAGAACGACGGATCGGTCCATCCCGCGGCCTCGGCCTTGTCCCACTGCGCGTAGTACTGCGGGCCTCCCCACCACGGCTCGGTGGGCAGGTCGAGCACCGATGTGCCGTCGGGGGCGGTGGCGGAGGGCGACGGCGTCGGGGTGGCGGACGGCGAGGTCGACGGAGAGGGCTGAGGTGCGGGAGTGCTCGGCGAAGGGCTGGCCGTCGGCTCGCCGGGTGGCGGTGTCGCCGCCGGGGCGAACCGCACGTCGACGTAGTAGTTCGAGTTGTTGTACGTCTGCGCCGGGAAGGTGTTGCTGCCGTACGCGTACACCCCCGCTCCCACCGGGACGGAGAAGTACTCGTTCTCCACTCCGCTGTCGAAGTAGTGCTCATCCGAGGCGTACCGGCCTTGGCGCGCCAAGTAGGACACGACGTACTCGGCGCCGGCGCGGACAGCGACGGACTCCTCGAGTTCGACCGTCTGCCATCCGGCCTCACCCTCGGCGGGGAACTCCGCGCGTGCCAGCACGGTGCCGTCGGCGTTCCACAGCGTTCCGCGGTGCGGGCCGGGGTTGTCGTCGAAGCGGTAGAAGCGCAGCGCGGTGACCGTCCCGTCCTGCTTGGGCGTGAACCGCATCCCGACCTCCACGGTGGACCTGTCCGGATCGGCATCCTGTTCCGGCTCGAGGTCCTCCGGCAGCGCACCGGAGGTCGCGGTCGGCTGCGGCTCCGGCGTCTCTTCAGGATCGGTGGGGTCTCCACCGGGAACGAACGAGACGTCCACGTAATAGTTGGAGTTGCGGTGGTTCTCCGTCGGGAACACACCGGCGCCATACGCGAAGACGCCGGCGCCCCGCGGGATGTCGAGGACGTCGGTGTCGGACCCGACGTCGAATCCGTGCTCGTCGGCGGCGTAGCGTCCGCTCGGCGCGAGATAGGACACCACATACGGGGTACCGGCGGTGACGGCGATGGCCGGCGAGATCTCCGCCGTGTGCCATCCGGTCGTGCTGGAGTCGGGGAACGAGACCCGGGCGAGCACTTCGCCCGTGCCGCTCCACAGCGTGCCCACGTGCGGGCCCGCGTTGGCCGGCGTCCGGAAGAAGCGGATTCCCGCGACCGTGCCGTCGACCCTCGGCGTGAACCGGAGTCCGAGCTCGACGGACGCCCGGTCGGGGTCGACCGGATTCTGCGGAGTGGTGTCCTCTGGGAATGCTCCGGTGGCCGCCGCTGCACTCGTGGCCGCCGACAGCGCCACCGTCCCGACCGTCTCCTCGTCCGTGGGCGAGGTCCGAGGCGTCGCGTTCTCTCCGAACACGCTGACGCCGGCCGGGGTTGCCGCGGCCGCCTCACCCGGATCGGTCCCGGAGCGGGGGGAAACGAGCGAAACCACGATCACGACGGCCGTCGCTATGGCGGCAAGCAGGATGGCCAGGCGGGTCTTCCGCCGGCGCAGAGAGACAGAAGGGGATGAGTTAGTCATGTCGGGGCGCTCCACGGCTCGTTGACGTGCGTTGGACGCCCCTGTCGGAACCGTACCAGTGTTGCGTGCGTCCCCGACCTGTTCTCATGGTCTTCTCATGGGCCCGCATCCATCTCGCCGCGGCGACGGCGGCGGCCCCGAGCGCCGCGCCGGCGACGTTGGCGATGACGTCGCGGGCACTCGCGGTCCGCTCCGGCAGCATCGCCTGCGCCAGTTCGGCGCCCGCCGAGATCAGCGCCGCCAGGGCCAGACCGATCCACGCACGGCGTGACGCGATCACCATCAGCGCGCCCAGGGGGATGAACAGAGCGACATTCGCGGCGAACTCCACCCAGCCCTGCCGCACCGTGGAAAGCCCGACGTCGTCGCGCAGCCAGGCCGTGGCAGCGGCCACGAGCCGCTCCGGCGAGACCGGTGATAGGAGGATCGCCGCAGCGACCGCGACGTACAGGGCCAGTGCCGACACCACCCAGATCGCGCGCTGAACCGTGCCGTCCGCGGCGCGGGGGGCCGGCCGTCCCGCCGTCCGCACGGCGGTCATGATCCGCTCCGCACGACCGCGGGCGACCACGCGTGCTCGATGAAGATCTCCGGGTCGCCGGAGCCGTCGGCCGCCAGCCGCCACACGTCGGTGTCGCCGACGGCATCCGCCCGCGGCATCCCGTACAGGATCGTGTCGTCATCGAGCCACTGGATCTGGTCGTCGATGCTCCGCGATTCCGCGAGCACGGTGACCTGCCCGCTGGTGAGGTCGTACACGGCGGGTGTCCAGTGCGCGCTCGCGCCGGCCCCACCGGCGAGCTGCTTGAACGCCACCCGCGTGCCGTCGGGCGACAACGACGGGCACTCGACGTTCTCGGCGACAGCCGTGAGGATGCGGTCGGCGATGTCGCCGCGCACCAGGTGCGTGCGCCCGGCGGAGCTCAGCCCCACCGTGGCGTAGAAGGTCTCGTCGTCGAGGAAGGTGACGCCCCAGAAGTTGCGATCGGGGGCCGTCGAGGTGGCGCCGTCGATGACGAGCGTCCAATCCTCGAGATTCCCGAGGCTCTCACCTCGGGCGGTGCGGATGACCGTCTCGGTGGAGAACCCGACCGCGGCGTACGAGTGCCCCGTCACGAACGACGTGGTGGCGACGAGGGAACCGTCCGCCGACAGGCGCGTGCGGCTCGGAATGCCCGGGAGCGGCCATTGCGCGAGCGGCTCGCCGTCGGCGGAGTACAGCGAGGCCGAGTACGCGGGCACGATCCCCCGTTCGATCCGCAGGCACGACAGCACGCGGGTCGTCGCATCGACGCGGTCGCACGTGAGGTCGTCGACGGTGCGGGCGCCGGTCGGCTCGCCCAGCCCGACCCGGGCGACATGGCCGTACCCGGCCCCCGGCGCGGTGTTGCGGAACACGACGTGGTCGCCGGACACGCCCTCGCCCGCCGTATCGACCGTGCTGGGTGCGGCCGCGCGCGCCTGGTGCTGCTGCCACGCGAACAGCCCGACGAGCGACGTCGCCGCGAGTGCGACGGCGGCCACGGTGGACACGACGATCCACTTCATCCGATCGGTCACGTCGCCGCCGCCTTCGGAGCGACCAGCAGCGGGCGCAGCACGACGGCCATGAGCGGGATCGCGACGGCCAGGAGCCCCGCCACAATGAGCATCGACGTCTCCCGCCCCACCGCGAACCACAGCAGGCCGAAACCCGCAGCCGCGACGAATCGCGTGACGGCCACGACCGTCTGCGCCGCCCCGATGCCCGTTCCGCGCGTCTCGGGGCTGGTCAGCTGCGCGGCCAGCGCCGCGAGCACGCCGTCGGTCGCGGCGTAGAACGCGCCGAGGAACAGCAGGCACAGGATCGTCGCGGCGACGTCCGCCATCGGCAGCGCCGCGATCACATAGGTGGCAAGGAGAGCCAAGTGGCCCAGCACGAACACCCGTGCCCGGCCGATCCGGTCGGCGAGCTTCCCGAGCGGGATCGCGAAGGCGAGGAAGGCGACGTTGGTGCCCACGTAGAGCAGCGGGAACCACTGCGCGGCGAAATCGCTGCGCGCCTGCAGCACGAGGTACACAAAGCCGTCGCCGATGGTCATGAGACCGAGGAGGCCCGCTGCGGCCAGCACTCGCCGCATCGGACCCCGCGTGATCACGGCCCACGCGAAGCGCGGCCGCCGAGCGCGCGGTGCGCCCGGGGGAGGGGTCTCCCGCCGGCGCGTGCGGACGTTCGGGACGACGAGGCCCAGGATCACGACGCCCACGGTGGCGAAGGCCAGCGACGCCACGAACACCGTCAGGTACCCGTCCGGGATCACCAGGAGGATGAGGAACGCGATCAGCGGCCCGAGCGCGGCGCCGATGTTGTCCAGCATCCGGTGCACCCCGAACGCCGTGCCCAACTTCGCCGGGTCGCTCGCCGCCGTGATCAGCGCGTCGCGCGGCGCCGTGCGGATGCCCTTGCCGATGCGATCGGCGGTGATGACGGCGGTCAGCGCCGCGAAGCCCGAGCCGAACAGGAGCCCCACGCGGGCCACGGCTGCCAGAGCGTAGCCGGTGAAGGCGACCCACTTGGGCTGGTCGATGCGGTCGGACGTGTAGCCGCCGGCGATGCGCACGAGTGCGCTGACGCCCTGGTACAGGCCGTCGAGCACGCCGAAGGCGATCGTGGAGAGCCCCAGGACGCCGGTGATGTACAGCGGCAGGATGGCCGACACCGACTCGGAGGAGATGTCAGTGAGCAGCGACACGACGCCCAGGGTGATCACCGTGGATGACACCGTCCGCACGCCGGCACGGCGGCGCGCGGGAGGGCGGGCATCTGTCCCGGGGTCGGTGGACTCGCCATCGGGCGCGGGGGTGTTGGTGAGGGAGATGTACATCGCGCTCACCCGGCTCTCAGCACGCCGTACAGGGTGTACACGGTTCCCGTGCCCGACTCGTCGGCGGCCACCGTCACGGAGGAGTAGGCGTCGCGGTAGGACGTCGCGGTACCGGTCTGCGGTGCCGGCGCCAGCCCCATGCCCGCCCACCGCTGGGCGTACTGGGCGGCCACGTCGCTGCCGGAGGCGTCCGAGCGCGCGACGAGCGTGAACTGGAGGACCTCGCCCTCGACGGCGAGGGAGGAGTCCAGGACATCCGAGCCCTCCAACGGCGCGCCCAGGTCGCCGGGATAGCCGTCCACGAGTGCGTTCTCGGCCGAGGCGGACTGGGGAAGCGGTGCGGCGATGCGCGGGGCTGCGGGCTCGAGAGCCGGCAGTCGATCCTCCGGCACCGCGTGTGCGTCCGGCGGCAGGACCTCACTGCCGGTCTCCGGTGTCGCGTTCGGGACCGGTCCCGGTGTGGGCGCGATGGTCGAGGTCGCCTGTGACGTCGGCGGTGCCGGCGACAGCAGGAGCCACGCGCTCCAGACGGCGCCGAGCGCGACGAGTGCCGCCGTGACGGCCAGTGCGACCCGCATACGCGGAGTCAGAATGCGCGAACGCGCAGATATCCCCATCGAGCCAATCCCCAAGTCCCCACACGACGACGCAGCTCGAGCGCGGTCGTGTCTATGCCCCAAGACGATCGATTCCCCCCGGAACCTGATCGCCGCTTCGGGGGGAGTCTAGCTGTTCCCCTCCGTGAGGGGAACAGCGCGGGCGGGATTGGTGTCCACACCGGCTGCGCGGGCGCCGCGCCGTCATCCGGCGTCCACGAGCGAGCCGGCAGCGCCGGCCCCCCGCGACGAGTCGTCGCGCTCCCACCCGGCCGCGCCATGCCGGCCGGCTTCCCGTGCGCTGCGACGGGCGTCCAGTGCGAACGCGGCGTAGATGGCGGCATCCGTGGCCGAGAGCGGCCCGCGGACGCTGCGGGCCAGTTCGCGCGCGGTCGACGAACCGGTGTCGACCCCCTGCTCCGCCGGTCCTCGCCGCATCCGGATGAGGACGCGTCGCAGGGCGCTCGTACGCCGCGGCACCGACACGATGACCGGCTCCGTGACCGGGAACGTCTTCTCCTCCGGCCCGAACAGGCCGTCGACATAGAGGTCGTCGGCGGTGACCGGGGGGAAGCTCCCGATGCGGGCGTGGCCGGCGCGGCTCACTCCGTACACGCCGGCACCCCACAGGGCCGCGGACGTCGAGGACATCCGCTCGCGCGCCCGGTAGTACGCGCGAACGATCGGGGAGGCGCCGTGGACGTCGAGCCGGAACGACGGGCGACCGGCCAGTGCCGTGCCGCCGTCGAGCGCTGCGATCACGGGGCCGAGGGCGGCGGGCGGCACGACGATGTCGGCATCGAGGTAGAACCTGGGCCACGCCGTCGCATGCGCGTCGCCGAGGTTCAGGGCGGCGGTCTTGGACGCCTCCTCCGTCTCGATGACACGCACACCGGCGTAGGCGCGCGCGCGCTCGGCGGTGTCGTCGGTGCAGCCGTTGCACACGACGACGATCTCGAGCCGGCCGGCAGCGGCCAAGAGGGCGAGAGGTTCCAGCGTGCGCCCGATGACCGCAGCCTCCTGATGGGCGGGGATCACGATGGAGGCGCGCGGAAACGCGTCGAGTGGGACGGGATCCCTCCGTGCGTGGGGCAGGGCGGCCCACCGCCTGCTGCTCCACAGTGCCCAGCGCGAGCGTGCGTTGCCCGGCGAGCGGCGCAGCTGCTCGCCGGTGATCACGGCGGCGCGAAACACGCCGGCCACAAGCGGTCGATGCTTCTTCATATAGCGGACACGATTGACCGTCAGCAGAGCGTTCAGATCGGCGGATGCACCGGATCCGCCGCGGCGGTGCGTCGCCCCGGCGGCGGGCTCGAACCACACGAGCCAGCCGGCGTCGCGCAGGCGCCGCTGGATGTCGGTCTCCTCGGAGTAGAGGAAGAAGCGCTCATCCCATTCGCCCACGACCGCGGCGGCAGGGGCGGACAGGAGGAGCGCGGCGCCGGTGGCCCAGTCGACGGGGTGCGACCACGCGTACTCACGCGGGTCGCGGACGTACTCCGACAGCGGGGCAGGACGGCGCTGCCAGAATCGCCCGATGACGGCGTCGGCGGCGGCCCGCAGGACCGTGGGCTCGCGGCGCAGCGAGAAGTAGACGGAGCCGTCCTCTTCGCGCAGCAGCGGGACGACCGCGCCGATGCGCGAGTCGCTGCGCAGACGGCGCAGCATCCGCGGGATCGATCCGGCGTCCAGACGCAGGTCGGGGTTGAGGACGAGGATGGCCTCGGTCTCGCCGACGTGGCGCATCGCGGCGTTGATGGCCCCGGAGTAGCCGAGGTTCCCTCCGGTGCGGACGGAGAGCACATCGGTGTGCTCCGACAGCATCGCCAGTGTCCCGTCGGTCGAGGAGTTGTCGGCGACGATCACCCGCAGCGGCATCGTGCGCGCCTCGCGGCGCAGGTCCGGCAGCAGGTGCCGGATGTCGTCAGCGCTGTTGTAGGAGACGATCACGACGGCGACCGCCACGGCCCCGTCGGGGGAGAAGGCGTCGCCTCGGTCGAATCCGCGGTCGTCGGCTCGTCGGCTGTCGCTCACGGACGCCGTCCTTTCTTCTTCGGGTGGATGCTGGCTCCGACCGGTGGCGCGGCGAACCGGCGCGCCGTTGGCTCGCGCGCCGGTTCGTCCCTTCGGCCCCGGGATCGCGTCGTCATCCGCCGCGGGGGGAAGCCCGGACGGGTGAGGGGCACACCCGCCCGGACGATGTGCGTCGGGTGGGACGGAGTCCCCACAGCGACGATTCGGTCAAGTGGCAGCTCATGCCCGCGTGGGGGAATGCGACCGCCGCACGGCCAGATAGGCCGGCGGTCCTTCGATGAGATACCGGCGGGCAAGTCGCCGTGGCTCGAGCATGAGCCGCCACATCCACTCGAAGCCCGCCGCCGCGACCCAGCGCGGGGCGCGCGAGACGCGCCCGGCCAGGAAGTCGACGACGGCCCCGAAGGCCAGCAGCGTGCCTGCGCCGGTGGCCGAGCCATAGGTGTCGATCCACTCCTCCTGCCGGGGCTTGCCCAGGCAGACGATGAGGATGTCGGTGCCGCTGTCGCGGATCTCCCCGGCCACCGCGCGTGAGCGCGCCGGGTCGGAGATCTCTTCGCGCGGCGGGGTCCAGTGCCCCGTGAAACGCAGGCCCGGCCACATGCGCGCCAGGCGCTCGCGCAGCGGCGCGCTGACCTCGGGAGAGCCGCCGAGCACCGCCACGGAGAGGTGGCGGCGGTCGGCGTCGTCGAGGATCTGGACGATGAGGTCGCTGCCCGCGAGCCGCGGCACGTCGGCGTGGACGACGCGCTGGGCCTGGTGGGCGATCGGCGCGCCGTCGATGAGGTGCAGCCACTCCACGTCGCCGGCGCCCAGTCGGCGTCGGCCGTCGCCGAAGTGATGCACGTGGTCGAGGTTGATCGAGGAGACGGCGAGGGGGGCCGGATGCGGGCGACTGGCCGCATCCGTGATGACCCGCAGTGCGCCGGCCTCGTCGGTGACGTGCACGGGGCACGCCGCGATGTCGATGCTGGGCACGTCGTCCAGCCGATGCGAATGCCCCGTGGCGGGCGCGGTGGCCGGGGCGGGCACCGCCTCGGAGGCCCTCTGCCGCTTCGTCGCGGCCGGAGTGGGCTTGTGCAGGGTCATGTCAGTACGCTCCTGTCCCGCGCAGCATGACCTTCGCCGTGCGGACGATGATCATGAGGTCGGTCATGACCGACCAGTTCTCGACGTAGTGGAGGTCGAGCCGCACGCTCTCCTCCCACGACAGGTCGCTGCGTCCGCTGACCTGCCAGAGCCCCGTGATGCCGGGCTTGATGTAGAGCCGGCGGAAGACGGGTTCGTCGTAACCGCCCAGTTCGCTGGGCAGCGGCGGCCGGGGCCCGACCACGCTCATGTCGCCGCGCAGGACGTTCCAGAACTGCGGCAGCTCGTCGAGCGAGTATTTGCGCAGGATGGCGCCGACGCGGGTGACCCGCGGATCGTGGCGGAGCTTGAACAGCGGGCCGGCGCCGTCGCTTCCCGCCGCGAGGCCGGCGACCTCGCTCTCGGCGGACGCACGCATGGTGCGGAATTTGACCATGTCGAATTCACGGCCGTCCTGGCCGACGCGGCGCTGGCGGAAGAAGACGCCGCCGGGTGAATCGAGCGCGATCAGCAGCGCCAGCAGGGGCGTGACCAGGCCGATCGGGATGAGCGCGACAGCGGCCAGGCCGATGTCCAGGGCCCGCTTGAACGCGTGACGTGCGCCGTCGAACGTCGGGATGCGCACCGAGATCAGCGGCAGCCCCACCACCTGACGCAGCGAGATGCGGGGACCGGCGACATCCGTGAGCCGGCTGGAGAGGACCAGGTCGGCCGCGGTGCCCTCGAGCTGCCAGCCCAGGCTCCGGATGGCGTCCGGATCGTCGAGGTGGCTGGCGACGATGATGGTGTCCGCGCCGAGGTCGCGCGCCACGCGCGCCGCCGCATCCGGAGTGCCGAACGAGCGGTACGAGCGGGCGCGCACGGTGAGTTCGGCACCGGAATCGCCCTCCAGGGCGGTGCCGACGACGTCGAATCCGCACTGCTCGTCGCGCTGCAGCGTCCCGATGACGTGCGCGACGTCGGGGCGGCGGCCCACCACGATCGCACGGGAGACGTACCGGCCCGCGCGGCGCTGGGCCACGAGCCAGTGGCGCCAGCGCCAGCGTGCGACCAGGAGGCCGAGCAGGCCGATGGGCAGGGCGATGACGAGCTGACTGCGCAGCCCCTGCCACTGGAAGACGATGAAGGCGATCGCGATGATGCCGAAGGCGAGGCCGGTGGCGTGCGCGACGCGCTTGTACTCGGTGCTGCCGGCCCCGGTGATGCGGGGCTGGCGGCTCTGGAAGGCGGCGAGCATGAGCAGCCACACGAGGGCTGTGGCCAGTGGGATGCGGGCGGGGATCCACGGATCCTGCGCGAGCGAGCCGGGCGCGAGGGTCGCCAGCTGCAGCAGCGACGCCGCGCACGTGCTGACGGCGACGACGATCGAATCGGTGACGGTCAGGCGTACGCGGTACGCCCGCTCCCACAGCAGCCGGCGTTCCAGCGACGGGATGGCCCGCGGACCGACGCCCAGAGCCGGCCCGGCCGGGCGGGCGACGGTGAAGTCGGCCGCGTCGACGGCGGGCAGCGAAAGGCCCGGCGCGGCGATGTCGACGGCGGTCATGACCGCGTCCTCGAACGCTTCAGCGCCCGCGGTACGCGTCCCCGCGCACCGTCGATGATGCGCAGCCGCACACCTCCGACGGTGCGCGGGTACGCCAAATAACGTCTCCCCATGGACGTCGTCCCCAATTTCCCCAGTAAGCGGGCGTGATCCCGCTGAGTGCACCCGAGGTGACCCTGATCCCGACCCCAGATCGGGAGGTCACGCACTGCCGACCCCTCGGCTGTGCGTCCTCGACATCTTGCGATGCCTGGTGCGGGATGAATACAACCACAGGTTCGAGCTGCGCGGAAGTCCCCGTTCACCATCGGCGTGTCGGATGTGTTTCCGTTCTCGCCGGATTCGCGCTACAGTCTCGAACCTGCAGGCACTCCACTGGGGAGTTGAGAGTCTGCGAGCCTATTGGGGAGGGCAATCCGCATGCGATCCATCGCAGCGGCCGTGTTCGTCGGGGTGCTTATGGGAGCACCCGTGACGGCCGGCGTCGCAACAGAGTCCAGATACACACCGGTCGACCCGTCGACCGCCACGCTGGCCGGCTCAGCCGTGGCCATGGAGTGCCGTTCCGGCGATCCGTGGCTCGACTACCGCGTGCAGCTGACGGCGGCCGACGACGAATCCGTCGCCGCCACGGCGTTGCTCGTCGTCGAGTCCGGAGGCCGCACCGAGACGGTGTCTCTGGGCGAGGTGACCGAGGGCACGACGTCGGGAGAGGTCCGTGTGCCAGCGGATGCGGCGGCACTGGCCGCCGCCGATCCGTCCGCCAGCGCCACCATCCAGCTGGAGCCCTCCGGCGCACCCGCACTGCGGGTGCCGCTGGCCTCGAGCGCGTGCGCCATGGCCGCGCTTCCGGTGACGCTGCCGTTCACGGGGCTCGAGCCGTGGGTCCCGGCGCTCGGCGCGGTGGGAGTCGCCCTCCTGGCGGCTGGCATCGCTGTCTCGATGCTGCGTCGCCGACGCGAGAGCTGACGGGCGTGGCATCCGTCGCCCTTCGGAGGCGGCGGCGGCGGACGCTCGTGCTCACGGGGTGCGGCGCGGCGGTGCTCGCCGTCGCCGCGACCGGATGGGTGGGTGTGCAGGCGTGGCAGGCGACCGAAGAGCTGGCCGCCGTCGTCCCGCTCGCCGACGAGCTCGGCTCCGCCGTCTCCGCGCGCGACTTCGACGCCGCCCGGGAGGTCTCCGTCCGCTTCCGGACGCACGCCGACCGCGCGCACGAGCTGACCACGGGAGCGCTGTGGCCCCTCTTCGAGGCCGTCCCCGGCCTCGGCCCGAACCTCACCGCCGTGCGCACCGTCTCGCAGCAGCTGGCCACGGTGGCCGGCTCCGTCGTGGACCCGGTGCTGGATGCCGCGGGCTCCCTCCAGGAGCGCCGCGACCCGCGCGCCCTCGCCGACGCGTCCGAACCTCTGGCGAAGGCCTCGGCGGCGATGCTCGCGGCGCGTGATGCCGTCGACGCCGTGGACGCCGACGCTCTCCTGCCGCCGCTGGCCGACGGCGTCACGCGCCTGCGCGGCGCCCTGGACGCCGGCGCCGGCGTCGTCGAGGGGTTCGCCCAGGCGGGCGCCGTGGCGCCGGGCCTGCTCGGCGCCGACGGCCCGCGCGAGATCCTCGTGATGCTGCAGAACACCGCCGAGGTGCGCACCGGCGGCGGCATCACGGGCAGCTTCGTTCAGCTGCACGCCGAAGACGGCGGGCTCACCCTCGTGCGCCAGGCCGAATCGGGCGCGTTCGCACCGCGGGATGCGGCCATCGCGCCGGTCCCGGATGCCGCCACGGCGCTGTACGGCGACGTGGTGGGACGCTTCGTGCAGAACGCCACGATGACCCCCGACTTCGCCGCATCCGCCGGCCTCGCCTCGGCGTGGTGGCAGTCGGCGTACGGGGTGACCCCGGACGCCGTGGTCGCGATCGATCCGCTCGTCCTGCGTGCGCTCCTGGCCGCGCACGGGCCGGTGGCCCTGCCCGACGGCACGCAGCTGAGCGCCGACGACCTCGTGCACCGGCTGCTGGTCGAGCCGTATCTGCACCTGGACGCGGAAGGTCAGACCGCCTACCTGCAGCAGGTCACCGCGGCGGTGCTCCCGGCGCTGACCGCCGACGCCGACCCGCTGGCGTGGGCCCACGCGCTCGCGCCGGTGATCGCGGAGGGGCGGATCTCGGTGTGGAGCGCCGTGCCGGCCGAGCAGGACGCGCTGGCCGCGTCCGCGCTGGGCGGCCCCAGGGCGCGCCTGGAGGCGGCCGGCGACGACGCGTGGGCGGTGTACTTCAACGACGCCACGGGCGGGAAGATGGGCAGCTACCTCGGCGCGGCGGTCGAGGTCGAGGTCCGCGCGTGCGGCGACGGCCCGGCGGAGGCCCTCGTGCGCGTCGAGCTGGCCAACACGGCGCCGGTCGACACCGTCTTCGACCTGCCGCTGAGCATGACCGGCGGCGGGCTGTGGGGGACGGCGGTGGGCGACATCGGCACCAACGTGACCGTCGCGGCGCCACCGGGCGCCGACCCGGCCGGGGTGACCGGGATGAAGGGCGCCGAGCCCGCGGCGCAGGCCCTCGACGGTACGCGCTCGGTCACCGCCGTCCGCGTGAACGTCTCGCCCGGTCAGGCCGAAACGGTGGAATTCCGTTTCCTGCTGTCCGGCGGCGCGGCGGTTCCGCCCGTCGTGCTGCACACTCCGATGCTCGAACCGGTTCCGGTGCGGGTGCTCGCCGCGCCGGCGTGCGACGGCTGACCGCTGCGAGATCGAACCCCGTGCACGGCCGGTGAGACGCCTGCCGCGCACAGGGTTCGATGCTGCGGGAGCGTTCTCCCCAGTCACTCCTCGCGCCGGCCGGACCGTGGCAGCGCCTCGCCCCGAGGCCCCTTCGCGACCACCGTTCGGTCGAGCTTTCACGATACAACCGCCCCCACGACTGCACCAGATACAAACCGGGACGGCTCGCCCGACACGCATGGCGAAGATCCCGTTTCGCTCCTGGTGCCGTGCAGTACACTGACCGTGCCTCCGATGCGGTTCCCGGGCTGTCCCCAGCAGTCTTGGTCGGGTCGTTTCCCCAAGCGATTCCGCGGGTCCGCATCGGAGCAGTGGGCCCTCTCCTGTCCCCAGTCCCACCGGTGGCTCGAGGGGGCCCGCGCCCTCCCACCGACGGGCGCACGCGACGCCGCGACGCGGCCGCGTCGTCCGGAAGGCGTTCAGACTCCGCCGCTTAGGATGAGGGGTTATGTGCGGAATCATCGGATATGTCGGCCCGAGACAGAGCCAGGACATCCTGATGTCGGGGCTGGCCCGACTGGAGTATCGGGGCTACGACTCGGCCGGCATCGCCGTCATCGACGGTGAGGGCGGCCTCGGCATGCGCAAGCGCGCGGGCAAGCTCGCGGTGCTGCGCGACGACCTCGTCGACCGGCCGATGCCGGACGGCACGACCGGCATCGGGCACACCCGGTGGGCGACCCACGGCGGCCCCACCGACGTCAACGCGCACCCGCACCTGGCCGACGACGGCAAGCTCGCCGTGATCCACAACGGCATCATCGAGAACTTCGCCGAGCTGAAGTCCGAACTCGTGGGGGAGGGGTTCTCCTTCCGCAGCGACACCGACACCGAGGTCGCCGCCGTCCTGCTCGGCCGCGAGTACGCCGCCACCGGCGACCTCGCGCAGGCCTTCCGCGCTGTCGTCGCGCGCCTGGAGGGCGCCTTCACGCTGCTGGCGATGCACCAGGACTCCCCTGGCGTGGTCGTCGGGGCTCGCCGCAACTCACCGCTGGTGATCGGCCTCGGCGACGGGGAGAACTTCCTCGGCTCCGACGTCGCCGCCTTCGTCGAGCACACGCGCAACGCCCTCGCGATCGGGCAGGACCAGATCGTCGTCATCACCCCCACGGGCGTCGAGGTCACCGACTTCGCCGGGTCCGTGGTGGAGGTCGAACCGTTCGAGGTGACGTGGGATGCCGCGGCCGCCGAGAAGGGCGGCTGGTCCTCGTTCATGGCCAAGGAGGTCGCCGAAGAGCCCGAGGCGGTCGCCAAGACCCTCCTCGGCCGCATCCACGAGGGCCGCGTGGAGATCCCCGAGCTGGACGGCATGGACGACCTGCTGCGAGGAATCGACCGCATCCTGGTGATCGCGTGCGGCACCGCCGCGTACGCCGGCATGGTCGGAAAGTACGCCCTGGAGAGCTGGACCCGCGTGCCGGTCGATGTCGAACTCGCCCACGAGTTCCGCTACCGCGACCCGGTGCTCTCCCCGAACACGCTCGTGGTGTCGATCAGCCAGTCCGGCGAGACGATGGACACGCTGATGGCGGTCAAGTACGCCCGCGAGCAGGGCGCCAAGACGCTGTCGATCTGCAACACGCAGGGCGCGACCATCCCGCGCGAGTCCGACGCCGTCGTGTACACCCACGCCGGCCCCGAGGTGGCCGTGGCCTCCACGAAGGCCTTCGTCGCGCAGATCACCGCGCTGTACCTGCTGGCCCTGCACGTCGCGCGCCTGCGCGGCACGCTCTCGGCCGAGCAGCTGGCCGACAACGTCGCCGAGCTCGAGGCGATCCCGGGCAAGATCGTGCGCGTGCTGGAGACCGAGCAGGAGCGCATCTCGCAGTTCGCGCACTGGATGGCCGACACGCGATCGGTCCTCTTCCTCGGCCGCCACGTCGGCTACCCCATCGCCATGGAGGGCGCGCTCAAGCTCAAGGAGCTCGCCTACATCCACGCCGAGGGCTTCGCCGCCGGCGAGCTCAAGCACGGCCCGATCGCGCTCATCGAGGCCGGTCAGCCGGTCTTCGTGGTGGTGCCGTCTCCCCGCGGGAGCGGCGACATGCACCGCAAGGTGATCTCCAGCATCGAGGAGATCCGCGCCCGCGGCGCGCGCGTCATCGCGATCGCCGAGGAGGGTGACGCCGCCGTGCTGCCCGTCGCCGACGAGGTGCTGCGCATCCCGCTGGCCGCGCCCATGTTCGAGCCGCTCCTGGCCGTCGTGCCGCTGCACATCTTCGCGATGGGCCTGGCCACGGCCAAGGGCCTGGACGTGGACCAGCCGCGGAACCTCGCCAAGTCGGTGACGGTCGAGTAGACCGCGGGCGGAGTCCCGGCCGCGGGGGCGGAGCGCCCCCGCGTCAGGACACTCGGACCTCGTCCCCGTCCACCGTGAAGGTGGTGTCGAGTCCGGCCGCGGACGAGGCGCCGCGGAGGTAGTCCACCACTTCGGCGAAGCGCGGGTCGTCGGGAGCGAGGATCTCGGGCACGGCCATCCGATCGATCCACACCGGACGCAGGCGCACCCCCGACACGCCCCTCTCGTCGATGTCGCAGTCCACGATGATCGATTTGCGTGAATCCGGCGGGAAGTTGAACATCCCGCCGATGTCGGGCTCCCAGCCGGGGTGCAGGGACAGCAGGTGCCGGAATGATGGTCGCTGGGCGTGCTCCTCATCCATCGGCAGCTCGATCGCGAAATTGCCGAGGCTGTGGAAGATGGCCTTCCCGCGATACATCTCGACGCCTTTGAGGATGTGGGCGTGGTGGCCGATGACCAGGTCGGCGCCGGCGTCGATCGCCGCCCGCCCCGCCACGCGCTGGTAATCGGCGAGTTCGGCGTAGCTGAAGTGGATACCCCAGTGCGCCGACACGATGACGGCGTCCGCGATCTCCCGCGCGGCGCGGATGTCCGCCACCATGCCGCTGAGGTCGTCCGGATGGGGGAAGGTGTGCATCCGTGCCGGGGTGCCCGGCTGGTCCGGCTCGATCGGCTCGTGCACCGTGAAGGCGCGGAGGGGGGCGACGCCCGGACGCTGCGCCGTGGCCCAGTAGTCGGCCGGGAGGATGCTGCAGTACGCCAGGATCGCGACGCGGATCCCGTCGGCCTCGGCGATCCGGATCCGGCGGGCTTCGGAGAGATCCCGCCCGACGCCGAGCGGTACCACGCTCGCCGCGTCGAGCGCGTCGATCGTGTCGAAGAAGCCCTCGGTCCCCCAATCGAGCGAGTGGTTGCTCGCCCAGCCGGCGTGGGTGAAGCCCGCGCGCCGGAAGGCCGCAGCGGCATCCGGGTGCGTCCGTGAGGTGTGCTTGGTCTGCGGGACGCGCTGCCCGCGTTGGGTGAGGGTCATCTCGAGCTGCATGAACGCGATGTCCGCCGCGCGCACGTGCGCGGCGACCTTCTCGAACAGACTGTCGACGTCGGGGCGCTCGGGCCCGACGTCGCCGACGGCGGTGAAACGGATCATGCGGTGTGCTGTGCCTTTCGGGTGTGAGCGAGGACGACCGAGACCGGCCCGTCCTCTCGGAGCGCGTCGACCGCGTCGACGAGGCGGACCGCATCGCGCTCGCCGATGAGGGGGTCGGCGAGCGCGTGGAACTTCTCCAGTCGCGCGTCGCGATCCATGGGGGTCGTGGGAGTGCCGGGCGCTTCGGCGCGGACGGTGGTGGCGGTCGTGGTGGCGGTGCGCACCGTGACCGAGGCCAGCAGGCGGCGGGGGAAGGCCTCCTCCGCGGTGTCATCCACGTGGAGGGAGACCCGGTCCGCCTGGGCCCCGACATCCAGCCCCTGCTCGAAGAGGGTGTAGTGCAGGGGGTCGTTGCCACCCGCGACCAGGCGCATCGCCATGGCGTGGTGCAGGCTCATCTGCGCCTCCGTCATGTCGCGGGGCGAGCCGCCGATGTGACCCACGTGGGCCAGCGTCGCGCGGTCGACCCCGACCTCGATCGCCGTGATGTCCTCGGGCCGGATGTCGCCCTCGCGGAGGATCGCGTCCAGCCCCGCCAGCGGCGCTTGGATTCCGGCGCACACGCACCAGCGTTTGAGTGCGAGGCCGTCCAGCGCCCAGCGGTGCCCGAGCTGCGCGGTCAGCTGCTCGGGGCGGGCCTGTTCCACGAACGCCGCGAGGAACCCCCGTTCGCCTTCGATGGCGGCGAGGGGAGCGGTGAACCCGCCCGCGGCGAGGGCCGCCGAGCGGATGCCGGCCGCCGCCGCCATGCCTGCGTGCAGCCGCTTGATGTCGCCCCCGGTCCTCGTGAACTCCGTCGTGCCGCTCGCGTGCGCGGCGGCGATTCCGAGCGCGGCCAGGCCCCGTTCCGCAGTCAGCCCACGGACGCTGACAGCGGAGGCTGCCGAGCCGAAGACCCCGAGCGCGCTTGTGACGTGGAATCCGCGGTGGCTGGTCAGAGAAGGAGTGCAGGCCTCACCGAACCGCACGATCGACTCGAACCCGGCGGCGAGGGCGACGATGAGCGCGCGGCCCGAGATCCCCCGGTCCTCACCCAGCGCGAACGCGCTCGGCACGACAACACTGCCGGGGTGCGACAGCCCGGGCAGGGCGTAGTCGTCGATCTCGAAACCGTGCGCCGCCGTGCCGTTGATGAGGGCGGCCCACTCGGGACGGAGCGTGCGATCGAGCGCCGCGGAGCGGGATCTGCCGGTCGGCGACTCGACGGACGCGTACTCGGCCACCGTGCGCGTCCACGGCTGCGTGGCACCTACGAGGATCGCGCCGACGGTGTCGAGCGTGTGCGCCAGGACACGATCGATGACGCTGTCGGGCAGATCTTCGATACGGAGGCTCGCCGCCCATTCCGCCAGCTCGGCGGTCGCCCCCCTCACGCGGCCACGAGTTCGCTGAAGTGGCATGCGGCGAGCTGTCCCGCCGCGGTGCGCCGCAGGGTGGGAGTCTCGGTCGCGCACACATCCTGGGCGAGCGGACACCGGGTCCGGAACCGACAGCCGCTCGGCGGTGACATCGGCGAAGGCAGGTCTCCCGTCAGCGCCGCGCCCCGCGAGGGGGCGGCAGGGTCAGGTGCGGGGACGGAGTCGAGCAGCGCTCGCGTGTACGGGTGCCCGGGGTTCTCGTACAGCTCATCCACGCCTCCGATCTCCACGACGCGCCCCAGATACATGACCGCGACCCTGTCGCTGATGCTGCGCACCACCGAGAGGTCGTGGGAGATGAACAGCATCGCGAGCCCGTAACTCTCCTTCATGTCCTGCAGGAGATTGACCACCTGGGCCTGCACCGACACGTCCAGCGATGCCACCGGTTCGTCGCACACGAGCACCTGGGGCTCCATGACCATCGCGCGGGCGATCGCGATGCGCTGGCACTGGCCACCTGAGAACTCCGCGGCGCGGCGGTCCCCGACGCGGTCGGGGTCGAGACCGACCGCACGCAGCATGGCGTCCACGCGGGTGCGCGTCTCCGCCCTCGGCACGCCGGCGATCCGCAGCCCTTCGGCGACGAGATCGCGGACGCGGCGGCGGGGGTTCAGCGAGGCCCGCGCATCCTGGAAGATCATCTGCACGTCGCGCCGCCGGGACGCCGCGCGATCGGACAGCGTCACGCCGTCCAGGACGATCGTCCCCTCATCCGGGCCGGGTGCGCCCAGCAGGGCGCGCCCGGTGGTGGACTTCCCGCATCCTGACTCTCCCACGAGGGCGAGCGTCTCGCCACGTTCGAGGGAGAAGCTCACACCTGAGACGGCTTCCACGCTCCCCCCGGGCACCTTGAAGCGCTTGGTCAGGTCGCTCACCTCCAGCAGCGGCATGTCAGGCTCCTTCCGGGACGGGGTTGTGGCATCGCAGCGTTCGGCCTCCGTGCGGATGGGAGACCGCCGGCATGACGTCGGCGCACAGCGGCAGGGCGTTCGGGCAGCGCGGTGCGAACGGGCACCCGGTGCCGAGTAGCGTCAGATCCGGCGGGCTGCCGGGGATCGCTTCCAGCCGTGCGTGCCGCGAGCCGTCGATGCGGGGGATGGCCCGCAGCAGCGCCCGCGTGTACGGATGCCGCGGGTTGCGGAAGACCTCGACGGTCGGCCCGGATTCCACGACGTAGCCCCCGTACATCACCGCGATGGTGTCCGTGCGTCCCGCGATCACCGACAGGTCGTGGCTGACCATGATCATCGCGAGCGAGCGCTCGCGGGCGAGACGTGCCAAGAGATCGAGGATCTGGCGCTGGACCGTGACGTCCAGCGCCGTGGTGGGCTCGTCGGCGATGAGGATGTCCGGATCGCACACCAAGGCCATCGCGATCGTGATGCGCTGGCGCATCCCGCCGGAGAACTGGTGCGGGTAATGGCGGAGCCTGCGCTCGGGGTCGGGGATGCCTACCTGGCGCAGCAGCCCGACGGCCTTGGCCTTCGCCTCCGCGCGGGAGAGCCCGAGATTGAACATGGCCGCTTCGGTGACCTGGCGTCCGATCGGGACGACGGGGTTGAGCGCCATCATGGGGTCCTGGAAGACGATCCCGATGCGGCGGCCCCGCACACGGCGGGCGGTCTCGGAGGGCAGGCTGCGCAGATCTTGGCCCTCCAGGATGACCGACCCGGTCGACTGCGCCCCGGGAGCGAGTGCTCCGATGATGAACCCCGCCAGCGTGGACTTGCCCGAACCGGACTCACCGACCACGCCGAGCACCTCGCCGGCGCGCAGTTCGAGGTCCACCCCGCCGAGCGCCTTGACGTCGCCGCGCCCGGTCGGAATCGCGCAGCGTGCGTCCTCGACGCGAAGGAGTGCATCGGCACTCCCGGACTCGCGAAGGTCGGCCTGGCTATCGAGGGTCATGCGGCACCCGTTCCGCTCAGACGTCGGCGCAGATGGTCGCCGACCGTGTTGAAGCTGAGCACCGTGAGGAAGATCATCAGCGAGGGGGCCACGATCAGGTACGGCGCGCGGCTGAGGTTGTCCTTGCCCGAGGCGATCATCGAACCCCAGCTGGGGGCGGGCGGGGGAACCCCCACCCCGAGGAAGCTCAGCGAGCCCTCGATGACGATGATGACGGCGATGACGACCACGGCATAGGACACGACGGGCTGGATGCTGTTGGGGAGCAGTTCGCGGAAGACGATGCGCGCGCGACCGGCGCCCAGGGTGCGGGCCGCGGTGATGTAGTCACGGTTCATCTGCGCGAGCGCTGCGGAGCGGGTCAGGCGCAAGAACGGCGGAACGAAGAGGAACCCCAAGGCGAACACGAGAGTCGGTACGCCGGGGACCACGACGGTCGCGAGAGCCATCAGGAGCAGCAGCGGCGGGAACGACAGCACGGTGTCGGCGAGGACGTTGATGAGCGCTTCGATCTTCCCGCGCGCGTTCGCCGCGATGAGGCCGAGCAGCACGCCGATCACCAGCGCGATGACCGTGGCGCCGATCCCGACGGCGAGCGAGATCCGGATCCCGTAGATGAGCCGGGTCGCGACGTCGCGACCGATCGCGTCGGTGCCGAGCAGTGGTCCCTCGCCGGAGAACGGGGGGAGGCTCGGGCCGCCCACCGGTTCATCGATCCCGGGTAACGGCAGAAGATCCGCGACGAGGGCCAGAGTCGCCAGCAGGGCGATCCACGTCACCGACACCACGAGGGCGATGCGCCTGCCGGCATGCCGGCGCCGCGGCACCGTGACGGTGTGCAGCGTCCGGGTGGACGGCCTGGTGGGCGGGGCGGTCGCGGTCATCGGCGGGTCCTGGGGTCGAGGAAGGTGTAGGCGATGTCGACGGCGGCGTTGATGAGTACGTAGGTCACAGCGACGAGCACCACGATTCCTTGGATCATCGGGACGTCTTTGGCCGGGATCGACTGCAGGGCGAGGCTGCCCAGCCCCGGGAGGGCGAACAGGCTCTCGATGACGATGGATCCGGCCAGCAGTCGCCCGAACGCTACGGCCGCGACGGTGATGAGTGAGAAGGAGGACGGCCGCAGCACGTGTCGCAGCAGGATGTAGGCGCGGGGGAGACCCCGGACGGTGGCCGTGCGCACGAAGTCCTCGCGAAGCGTCGTGATGACATCCCCACGTAGCAGGCGGTAGAACGCGGGGAACTCTCCGAGCGCCAGGGCGAGCACGGGCACGAAGGCGAAACGGAGATTCTCGCCCAGCCCCGCAGAAAGCGGCGCCCACCCGGCCACGGGGAACCAGCGCGTCGACACCGCGAGGACGTACACGAGGACGACACCCACCACGAACACCGGGATGGACAGGAACCCCGACGCCAGGCTGGACATGATCCGGTCGAAGACGCCGTTCGCCCGCGATGCGGCGTAGACGGCGGCCGGGACGGCGATGAGCAGCGAGAGCAGGAGGGCCAGGACGGTCAGCTCGAGCGTGACGGGGAGGCGTTGCAGCAGGACCTCGGCGACCGGCTGGTTCGTCTGAATGGACGTTCCCAGGTCACCCGTCAGAGCGGCGCCGAGCCACTGCACGTATCGCGCGAACAGCGGTTGGTCGTACCCGTGTGCGGCATCGAAGTCGGCGATCTGCTGCGCCGTCGCGCCGGGGCCGAGGATGACCGATCCCGGGGAACCGGGCATGAGGTCCGTCAATGCCGTGGCGGCGAGCGTGACGAGCAGGACGACCGCGGCGAGGTGGGCCGCGCGGGCGAGGGCGGGACGGGAGCGGATGCGCGTGGCGCGCATCCGCTCCCCGGTGAATACGCTCACGCTACTCCGCGTTCAGCCAGAGGCGGTCGTAGAGGAGCGACCCGTCGCCGTGCAGCGTGAGGCCGTGCAGCGACTTCGCGTGGACGGTGAAGGATTCCTGATTGCGGATGGGGAGGATCGGCACCTGCGCGACGACGATCTCCTCGACGGTCGCGTACGCGGCGGTGCGCTCCTTCTCATCGACGCTGGCGCGCCCTGAGTCCAGCGCCGCGTCCAGCTCGGGGTCGGAGAACCCCATGTAGTTGGTCTGACCGCCGGTCTGCAGCAGCTTCGCGAGGTTCGGCTCCGGATCCGTGACCGGCACGATCTGCGCCGACATCTGGTAGTCCTGCTTGCGGAAAACTCGTTCGTCCAGCGTGGCGTTGTCGAGCGTCTCGATCTGTACGGTCACGTCGTCGTACTGCGCAAGGCGGCTCTGCAGGTACTCCGCGGTGCGGGTGAAGAATCCGCTCTGAGGCATCGTGACCGTGAACGAGACCGGGTTGCCGTCGGCGGCGAGTTCGCTGAAGAGGGCCTGAGCGGCCTCCGCGTCGTGCTCGACGAAGATGCTGTCCCCCGGGTGGAAGGCAGACTCGGGGCCGTACAGGCTGTCCGGAGCCGACGAGCCGGGGTCGACGACCGAGGTGAGCTCATCGATATTGAGCGCGAGCTGGACCGCCTGGCGGGCGCGGAGGTCATTGAACGGAGCGGTCTGCGTGTTGAACATCAGGACGGGTCCGCCGCCGGCCGGGGCGGTGGTCAGTGCGAGACCGGCGTCGGTCGCGGCCTGCTTGAAGGCGAGCTCCGACCCGGGCACGGCCGCGTGCGCGGCTCCGGTCTGCACGGTGTTGATGCGCTGCGTGGGGTCGCGCAGCGGCGTGAAGGTGATCGAATCGAGGTACGGCAGCCCCTCCTGGAAGTAGTCCGGGTTGCGCACCAGGGTCATGTGGTCGTCGCGGACCCATTCCTCGAGTACGAACGGTCCGGCGCCCACCGGGTTGTTGGCGTAGTCCGGATCCTCGGCCATGGCCGTCGGCGAGCCGATGTGCGTGAAGCTCGTGGCGACGATCTTGTCGAACTGGAGGTTCGGTTCGGTCAGCTCGATGGTGAGGGTCGTCTCGTCGACCACAGCGAACGTCGCGCCCTCGAGCAGTCCTGCCAGGGGTGAAGCGGTGGCCGGGTCCTGGATCCGCTCGTAATTCGCGACCACGGCGGCAGCATCCAGAGGCGTGCCGTCGGTGAAGACGATGTCGGGGTGCAGGCTCATGGTCCAGACGGTGCCGTCCACGTCGGGCTCCAGCGAGTCGCCGAGCTGCCCGTGGACCTCACCGGTGGACGCATCCGACCAGAACAGCACGTCGTAGATCGCTGCCATCCGGTTGGCGTCGCCCGACGGCGTGAGGTTGAACAGCAACGCCGGATCGAGACCGCGCACCGCCTCGACGCCGAGGATGATGGTGGCATCACCCCCGGCCACCGGGTCGCCGGTGGCGGAAGCGGGTCCCGCGGGCGCAGGATCGCCGCTGGTGCTGCAGGCGGCGAGGCCGAGGACCATCCCCGCGGCGATCACCGCCGCCGCGGTGCGGAGTGTGTGGTGCACGAGGTATCCCATCGTCGTTGATTCGGAACGCCACCCGCCGCATGGCAAGACGGCACTGTCACGCAATAGTATTCAGTAAAAGTGGCGACAGTCAATCCAGGTGAATCCTATTCGGACCATCACGCTCGCTGTCACGGCGCGGGATCGCGGTCGAGACTGGCGACATGATGCGAAACGGCGAGCCGGTCGCGAGAATAGACATCGTTCAAGCGGACGGGCGTTGGCGTAGAGTCGACAATCCGAGAGTGGAGCAGAACCAAATGACGCACAGTGACTCCCGGTGTCCGTTCGCCGACGACTTCGACGCGACGGCCGCCGAATCCTTCGACGGTGCGCACGAGAACTACCGCCGGCTGCGAGATGAGGCGCCCGTGGCGTACTCGAGCGGGTATGGCGGCTTCTACGCGCTGACGCGGTTCGAGGACGTCGAGAAGGCCGCGCGTGATTCGACGCGCTTCATCTCGTCCGTCCGCGCCGTCGTGCCGAGCGACCCGCGTGGCATCCGCCGGCCGCCGTTGAACTTCGACGCGCCGGCGCACTCGCCGTTCCGTCGTGCGCTCGACCGGACGCTGCACCACTCCAGGCTCGAACGGCTGGCTCCCCGCCTGCGTGCGCACGCCGAGCGGGAGATCCAGCCCTTCCTCGACGCCGGCACGAGCGATATCTGTCGGAGCTTCGGCACGATCTACCCGGCGTTCACCGCAGCGGAGTGGCTGAATCTCGACCGCGACCAGGTCTACCGACTCGCGTCGGTGTCGAGCGATTGGGTCGACGCCTGGCGCCGGCAGGACGGCGAGACGGTGACGGCGCGCAGTAACGAGATGTACGACATGGCGCGCGCCCTCGTCGCCGATCGTCGCGCCAACCCCCGGCCCGTCGAGACCGACCCGGCGAGCTCGCTGCTCGCCGAGGAGTACGAGGGGGCGCCGCTCGCAGAGGAGCTCGTCGTCGGCGCGCTCCGGCAGTCTCTGGTGGTCGGCCTCGTCGCCCCGCCCATCCTGCTCGGCGGTATCTGCGTCCACCTGAGCCGAGATCAGGACCTGCAGAGCCGGCTCCGCGCGGACCCTGCGCTCATCCCGGCAGCGCTCGAGGAGTTCATCCGCCTCTACACGCCGTATCGCGGCTTCGCCAGGACGGTCTCCGAGCCGGTGGAGGTTCACGGCCGCCTCATCGAGCCGGGGGTGCCCGTGACCCTCGTGTATGCGTCGGCCAATCGCGACGAGCGCGTCTTCCCGGATCCGGACGCATTCGTGCTGGACCGGTCGAACATCTCTCGGCACATGGGATTCGGCCGCGGGCGGCACCGCTGCGTGGGCATGGCTCTCGCGCGCCTGAGCCTCCGCATCGCGCTGGAGGTCCTCCTTGAGCGCACGCAGTCGTTCGATGTCGCGGGGGAGATCGAGATGACACGCATGCCCGAACTCGGTGCGCAGAGCGTGCCCCTGCGGGTCGTGCCCGCATGAGCTGCGGCTGAGGACGTGCACCTTCCCTCGACCCGGGTCGGCGAAGGTCACGCGTCGCGGGATGTGTGGTGGGACGACAGTGCGGCGAGATCGCGATCGACCGCCCCGAGCACCTGACGGAATCGGGCCTCCGCCGCGACCCCGAGTTCGTCGTAGATGCGGAACGCGACTTCTCGCGCGCGAGCGCGCGGCCAACCGTCGGGCAGCAGCTCGACAGGCAGATCGGGGTCGAACTGCCGGAACTGCAGCCATTCGGTCATGATCTCGGTACGCATGACGAGGGCGTCGCGCGGAGGGACCCCGCCGGCGAGCACCTCCTGGACCTTCGGTTCGTGACGTGCGATGAAGTCGAGGTATCGACGCTCCAGCGTCTCGAGGTCGAAGACGTCGGCGACGGAGAACGGACGCCCGGGCCGTGCCACGATGGTCGCGCGCAGGACGCTGCCGTCGTCGACCTGCAAGGTGTCGAGCAGTTCGACGGCTTCGATCGTTCGATCATGCGGCGTGATCCAGTTGGCATCGTTGAGCAGGCCGAAACCCAGGTCACGCAATCGCGTCCGCAGCACGCGCCGGACGTCACGCGCAGGCTCGGGTATCGAGAAGGTGACCACGGTCCACAGTCCGTCCCAACCGGTGATGTCGAGGCCGAATCGCAAGACGCGCCGCATGGTCGCCTCCGCGGATTCGCTCATGCGCTCGGGGGCGCCGTACGACGTGGTCCGGCCGGACTTGCCCTGGGTGAGGAGACCGCGCTTGTGAAGTCGTCGCATCGCCTGACGCGCGCCGCTCTCCGTGATGCCGAACTCGGCGAGCAGTGCCACGATCGCCGCCGACGGGATCTGTTCACTCCGCCTGAACCAGTAGTCGCCCAGGAGCGTCACGATGAGGTACTGCGGCTCGCGGCTCGTCGTCGATCGAGGCAGCCGTGGTCCAGGAGGCAGGGAATCCACCCCGCCACGTTATCCGGCTCTCGCCCCGCCGAGTGCCGTCCAACCGGTGCGCGGTAGGCTGGCGGAGGCTCCGTGCGGAGGTCGCAGACCGCGGTCGGGGTGTTCGGGAGGAGCGCGCATGATCGTGGGGATCGGGGTCGACCTGGTCGACATCCCCCGCTTCGAGCGGTCGATCGCGCGCACCCCGCGCCTGCTGACGCGACTGTTCGCGCCGGCAGAGCGGATGCTGAAGCCGCACTCGCTCGCGGCGCGCTACGCCGCGAAGGAGGCCCTCATCAAGGCGCTCGGCGGATCCGACGGCGTGCACTGGACCGAGATCGAGGTGGTCTCGGAAGCGTCCGGCCGCCCGCGCTTCGCCCTGTCAGGGTCGACGGCGGAGGCGATGGCGGCCCGTGGAATCACCCGCACACACCTCTCCCTCAGCCACGACGCGGGCCTGGCCACCGCGTACGTGATCGTGGAGTCGGGGGAGGCGGCATGAGCCGGCTGCCCGACGGCGTCATGCGCGAGGCGCGCATCGACGTCGACGCGATCACCGACAACGTGCGGCACCTGCGCCGGCTCACCGACGCCGAGATCATCGCCGTCGTGAAAGCCGACGCATACGGGCACGGGGCGTTCCGCTCCGCCGTCGCGGCACTGCAGGGCGGAGCATCCCGCCTCGGCGTGGCCGACATCGCCGAGGCGCTGCGCCTGCGCCGCGAGGGCATCACCGCCCCGATCCTCGCGTGGCTGCACGCACCGGGCACGTCGTTCGCCGAGGCGGTCGAGCACGACATCGAGGTGGGGGTGTCGGGCATGGATCAGCTGCTGCAGGCCGCGGCCGCCGCATCCGGGAACCGCCCCGCCGCCGTGCACATCAAGATCGACACCGGCCTGTCGCGCAACGGCGTTCCGCCGGCGCAGTATCGCGTCGTCTTCGCTGAGGCCGCGCGCCTGGAGCGCATCGGCAAGGTGCGCGTGGTCGGGCTGTTCTCGCATCTGTCCAACGCGTCCGCCGCCGACGACCTCGCCGCCCTGCGCGTGTTCGAGGAGGCCGTGAGCGAGGCCGCCTCTCTCGGGCTGAACCCTCCGCTGCGCCACATCGCCGCGACCCAGGCGGCCATCGAGCTGCCCGAGACACGGCTCGGATGCGTGCGCATCGGCATCGGCCTGTACGGACTGTCGCCCTTCGCCGACCGCACGTCGGCCGAGCTCGGACTGCGCCCCGCGATGACCCTGCGCGCCGCCGTGGCCGCGGTGCGGCGCGTGCCCGCGGGCCAGGGCGTGTCGTACGGCTACGACTTCCGTGCCCCGCGGGACACGACCCTCGCCCTCGTCCCCCTCGGATACGCCGACGGAGTGCCGCGACAGGCTTCGGGCACGGGACCGGTCACGATCGGCGGGCGACGCTTCACCGTGGCCGGGCGCATCGCGATGGACCAGTTCGTCGTCGACGTGGGCGATACGCCGGTCGCCGTCGGCGATGAGGTCGTGCTCTTCGGCGATCCGACGCTCGGTGCGCCGTCGGCGACCGAGTGGGCGGATGCGGCGGGCACCATCAACTACGACCTCGTCACGGGCATCGGCTCGCGGGTGGCGCGGCGGCAGGTGGCCGGATGAGCGTCCCCGACGAGCTCCTCGGTACGCGCGAGATCGACACCCCCGACGCCATGCACGACCTCGGCGTGACGCTGGGGCGCGCCCTCGAGCCCGGCGACGTCGTCGTGCTCACCGGCGGGCTCGGCGCCGGCAAGACGACGCTCACCCGCGGAATCGGCGAGGGCCTCGGCATCCGCGGCCCCGTGCAGAGCCCGACGTTCGTCATCGCGCGCACGCACCCCTCACTCATCGGGGGCGCACCGCTCGTGCACGTGGACGCCTACCGCCTCGGCTCGGCGGTCGAGCTCGACGACCTCGACATCGACGTGCCGTCCTCCGTCGTGATCGTGGAATGGGGCCGGGGGATGGCCGAGCACCTCGCCGAGTCGTGGTGGGAGATCGAGATCACGCCGCAGACCGGCGGGCGCGGTCTCGACTCCGCGTGCGGCACGATCGCCGGCCACACCGCCGAGCTCGACGCCGACGCCCCCCGCACCGTCGCCATCACCCGCCACCCGTAGCCCGCCGGCGGACGAGGGCGAGGGGGTGCCGGGGGCGGATTACGCTGGGAGGGTGTTCCTCGGCATCGACACCTCCCTCGCCACGGCCGTCGCCGTCGTCGATGCCGACGGGTACGTCGGAGACGAAGCATCCAGCCCCGACCCGCTGGGGCACGCCGAAGTGATCGGCGACCTGCTCGCGCAGGTGGATGCGGCCGGCATCACGCACGTGGCATCCGGAATGGGCCCCGGCCCCTTCACGGGGCTGCGCGTGGGGATCGCCGCCGCCCGCGCCTTCGCCCTGGGCCGTGACCTGCCGGTCGTGCCGGTGGTCAGTCACGACGCCGTCGCCCTCGGGCTCCTGCTGGATGCGGCCGTCGCCGGCGCCCCCGAGCCCGGCCGCTTCGCCGTCGTCACCGATGCCCGCAGGCGGGAGTTCGCGTTCACCGTCTATGAAGGCCTCGACGACGACGGCCTTCCCGTGCGCGTCAGCGAGCCCGCCCTGTCGCCGCGGGACGAGCTCGATGCGCGCGTCGCCGACCTCGGCGCGACCCGCCATGACGCGGCATCCGTGCCCGCGACCATGATCGCCCTCGCCGCCGCACGCGCGGTGGCCGCCGGCCGCAGCATCGGCCCGTCCGAGCCGCTGTACCTCCGCTCGCCCGACGTCACGCTCGGGCACACGCCGAAGAAGGTGCGCACGTGAACCTCCGCGCCGCCGAGGCCGCCGACCTCGATGCGATCATGACGCTCGAGCGCGCCTCGTTCCCCACCGACGCGTGGAGCGAGGCGATGATGCGCGAAGAGCTGGCCTCCCGCCACGGCTGGTACGTCGTCGCCGAGGAGGCGGGGATGCTCGCCGGATACGCGGGGCTGCGAGCCCCGCGCGGGGCGAAGGACGCCGACATCCAGACGATCACGATCGCCGAGCCCTTCCGCGGACACGGACGGGGACGGACGCTGCTGCGGGCGCTGCTCGCCGAGGCCGACCGGCGGGGCGCCCGAGAGGTGTTCCTCGAGGTGCGCGCCGACAACCCCGTCGCCCAGGCGCTGTACGCCTCGGAAGGGTTCGCCGAGGTGGGCCGCCGCCCCCGCTACTACCAGCCGGACGGCGTCGACGCCGTCGTGATGCGCCTGGACCTGCCCTCCTGGGCCGCCGCGCGCGCCGCCGCGCCGTCGGAGGATCGCACGGAGGTCGGAGGATCCACGGCGGATGCTCCGACCTCGGGCGCATCCTCCGACCTCGGTGCGGGCCTCCGGCCGCTCGGGGGCGCGGCGCCGGCATGCGACGTGGCGACGGGGTGGTGCACATGACGCGCGCGCCGCTCGTGCTGGGCATCGAGACCAGCTGCGACGAGACGGGCATCGGGATCGTGCGTGGGTGCACGCTCCTGTCCAACACGATCGCCTCGAGCATGGACGAGCACGCCCGCTACGGCGGCGTCGTCCCCGAGGTCGCCGCCCGCGCCCACCTGGAGGCGCTGCAGCCGGCGATCCGCGCGGCGCTGGCGGAGGCATCCGTGAGCCTGCACGACCTCGACGCCGTCGCCGTGACGAGCGGCCCTGGGCTGGCCGGCGCGCTCATGGTGGGCATCGGCGCGGCCAAGGCGCTCGCCGTCTCGCTCGGCAAGCCGCTGTACGCCGTCAACCACCTCGTGGGGCACATCGCCGCCGACATCCTCGACGCCGACGCCGGTCCACTGGAGTACCCGACGGTGGCGCTGCTGGTCAGCGGCGGGCACACGTCGCTCCTGCTCGTGCGCGACCTCACGAGCGACGTCGAGCTGCTCGGGGAGACCGTCGACGACGCCGCGGGGGAGGCGTTCGACAAGGTCGCCCGCATCCTCGGCCTGCCCTACCCCGGCGGCCCCGAGATCGACCGCGCCGCCGCATCCGGCGACCCCACCGCGATCCGCTTCCCCCGGGGCCTCTCCCGCGCCTCCGACCTGGCACGCCACCGCTACGACTTCTCCTTCTCGGGCCTGAAGACCGCCGTCGCGCGCTGGATCGAGCAGCGGGAGGCCGCCGGCGAGCCGGTGCCCGTCGCGGACGTCGCCGCGTCGTTCCGCGAGTCGGTCGTCGACGTGCTCGTGACCAAGGCGCTGGACGCCTGCGCGCAGCACGACGTTCCGCGCCTGCTGCTCGGCGGCGGCGTCGTGGCCAACCGGCGCCTGCGCGATGTCGCCCTCGCCCGCGCCGCCGAGGCGGGCGTGAGCGTGCGGATCCCGCCGCTGCGGCTGTGCACCGACAACGGCGCGATGATCGCCGCCCTCGCCGCCGACCTCATCGCATCGGGCCGGCGCCCCTCGACCCTGTCGTTCGGCGCGGACTCGACCCTGCCGGTGACGCAGATCCAGGTGGCGGAGGAGGAGGCCGCGTGAGCGAGCCCCTGCCTCCCGAGCCGCACCCGCCCGCGGATGCGGAGGCGGCCGAGGCCGCGGTCCAGCCGGCCACGACGCCCGACCTCACCGGCGTCGACGCCGCGCTCGGATCGCCGCCGCCCCTGCCGCCGGCGCCGACCGTGGAGGCGCCCTCGCCCGACGTCGTCGCCGCCCCCGTCGCCCCGCGCATCCCGGGAGCCGCGCGCACGGGCTACACACAGCTGCCCACCGCCCCGGTCATCCTCGCCACGCACGGTCCGGTCGAGGGTGAATCCTCGCCGTGGTCGCCCCCGCCGCCGGCGCGGCGGGCCGCGGTGGCCGCGTGGGCGCTCGCCCTGGCGATCGTCGCGCTGGGGGCGTCCTTCTTCGTGGGGTGGATGCTGCCGTTCGGTCTCGCCGGGTTCGTGGTCGCGATCGTGGCCCTGCGGCGTCCCCGGGAGTCCCGCGCGATGGCGGTGTGGGCGCTCGTGCTGAGCCTCGTGTCGATCGCCTACAGCGCCGGCTGGCTGCTGTGGGTCATCCCGCAGCTGCCGCTGGACTGACCCGGGCAGTCCGCCTCACCCCACGCGGTCGGCCAGGAGCGCGAGGCGGCGCGATCCGACGCGCGTGAGGATCAGGGTCGCGGCGTCGTCGCCGCGCAGCTTGAGCTTCGTGCGCAGCACGGCCGGGTCGACGTCGACGCCGCGCTTCTTGATCTCCAGCGTGCCGATGCCGCGCTCGCGCAGCGCGCGGGCGAGTGCGCGCGTGTCGAACGGCACCTCCTCGCGCACGCGGAACGAGGTCACGAACGGGCTCGTGAGCGCCTCGTCGGAGGTGAGATACGCCATCCCGGGGGCGAGCATCCCGGCCTGCAGCTGCCGCGCGGCCTCGCCGATGAGCCGCGCGCGGATGACCGCGCCCTCGGGTTCGTGCACGAACGCCCCGAGCGGGCGCACCGGCACGTCCTCGGCGTCGCCGCCGGCCGTCAGCTCCCACGCGTCGTCGCCGCGGGTGACCAGCGCCGCGCGGCGCACGCCCGGGCGTGCGAGCGATCCGCTCCACAGCACGAGCTCGATCGTCGAGCCGTCGGCGCTGACCCACTGCGCCTCGACGTCGGCGGGGAGGGCGTCGCGATCGAAGGCGGGGCCGAGCTTCATGCCGCCGGGCATGCGGGCGAGGAGATCGAACGCCCACTCCAGCGGAGGGGAGTAGTCGCCCGCGCGCACGCGCGTCGTCTCCGTATGTCCGGCGGTGCGCCGGGCCGGATCGAGCCACACCGCCTGCACGCCGGAGAGGTCGGCCGCCTCGGCGGTGCCGTGCTGCACGGTCACGGCGTCGCCGAAGGGCGCGAGGTTGTACGCCGCGATCGCGGCGGTCACCTCATCGGCGTCCACGGCGACGACTCCCAAGCCGAGGCCGGCGAACCCCAGCGCATCGCCGCCGATGCCGCATCCGAGGTCGGCGACCCGTTCGATCCCGGCGGCACGGAAGCGGCCGGCGTGGCGCGCGGCCACCGACAGGCGCGTGGCCTGCTCGAGCCCCGCCCGCGTGAACAGCATGCGCGCGGCGAAGTCGCCGAACTTCGCGCGCGCCCGCACCCGCAGCCGCGCCTGCCCCACCACCGCGGAGACGAGGTCGGGGGAGTGACCGGCCGCGCGCAGCTGCGACACGACGCGCGCGACGTCGGCGGTGGAGCCGACCTCTCCCACCTCGTCCAGCAGCCGCAGGCCGCCGGGGGTGAGCAGCGCCGTCAGCTCCGCCATATCCACTCCCCCACCCTAGGCGCGTCCACCCCACGCCCCGGCCCGCACCCCCTTCGGGTGGGGGATCGGGGGGAGGGGACCCCCGCACCCCGTCGGGCAAACCCGGGAGGGATCCCCGATGCGGCGCACCCGGTCGCATTCGTACTGTGAGGCCACAACACCACGTCGGGGACCTGGGGCCCCGGGAATGGAAAGGGATCATGGCCTTCGACGACAACACTCTCAACGCCACGCTCAGCTCGGCGGTGACGAACGAGTACACCGAGACCAACACGAGCTCGCTGGATGTCGACCACACCGTCACCGAGTCCGGCAACACGAACGACTCGACCAACGACAGCTACAACGACACGGCGACGGCGACCGACTCGTACCACTGGGGGTCGTACAACACCGAGACCGACACCGCGCACTCCGGCAACACCGACTCGTACAACGACACCGCCACGTGGACGGACGAGTCGTGGACCGACAACTCCGACAACTCCACGCACGACGACTCCGTCAACGCCGGCGTGCGCAGCTACTCCACGGGCTTCGGCGACCTCGGCGGCGCCGCAGCCGCCGCCGGCGGCGGCGGAGACATGATGATCGACAACCGCTCGACGATCGTCGACCAGTCGATCAACGGCAACATCGCCGCATCCGGCCCCGTGTACACGACCGCGTCGAGCTCGGCCGTCGTCAACTCCGGCGACGACGCGATCGTGGCCGGCGGCGACGCGAACGTCACCTACAACATCGACGAGTCGCTGTCGATCGATGCCGGCGGCGACATCCTGATGGACGGCAGCACCAAGACCGTCAACTCGTCGATCAACTCCGGCAACGACTACTCGTTCACCTCGACGATCAACGACAGCTCGCAGGACTGGGACGTCACCGACTCCAACAACACGTACACGTGGTCGGAGACGGTCACCGACTCGTACAACGACGAGGCGCTGTTCCAGTCCTCGACGACCGTCGACGTGAACGTCGACGCGATCGTCGGCAGCGTCGGCGCGGGCATCGGCGACGCCGACCTCGGCATGTGAGACCGGCTGCCGGTCGCTGCGGTGGCGGCGACCGGCAGCCATCCAACCCCGGGCGCCTCGCGCCCACCAGACAGAGAGCAGCAGGACATGGCCTTCGACGACAACGACGTCACGATCGACGTCACCAGCGAGGTGCGCAACTCGGTCACCTCCACGACCACGAACACGGCGAACCTCGCCACCACCGTGAGCGGCTCCGGCAACGTGAACAGCTCCACGAACGACTCGGGCAACGACACCGCGACGGCGACCGGCTCCTTCCACTCGGACTCGTACAACACCGTCACCGACACCGACCACTCCGACAACACCGACTCATTCAACGACGAGTTCACGTACACGGACGGGTCGGAGACGGACAACTCCGACAACTCCACCCACGACAACTCGATCAATGCGGGAGTCCGGTCCTACGACACCGGCTTCGGCAATGTGCTGGGGGCTGCCGGCGGCGGCGACATGATGATCGACAACCGGTCGACGATCCTCGACCAGTCGCTCAACATGAACGTCTCCGCCGGCAGCGGGGTCTCCCAGTGGGTGTCGACGGATGCGGTGGTCAACAGCGGTGACGGAGCGATCGTCGCCGGGTCGGATGCGGCCGTGACGTACAACGTCGACAGCAGCACATCGCTCAGCGCCGACGGCGACATCCTGATGGACAGCACCAAGACGGTGAACTTCTCGTACAACTCGGGGAACACCTCGACCGTGGACACGACGGTGAACGACAGCTCGCAGGATTGGGACCTCGACAACAGCGGCAACACCTACTCGGCGACGCTGGATGTGGAGAACTCCTTCCACGACGACCTCACGGTGCAGACCACGAGCGCCTGGGACATCGACGCGAACGTGATCTGGGACAGCGGCATGTCGGGGATCGCGGACGACACCGACCCCGATGTCGACGTGGATCTATGACTCCGACGTGACCGCGATGGCCCCGGGTCAGCACCCGACCCGGGGCCATCGCTTCGTGCGACGGGTCGCGACGAGAAGGAGGCAACGGTGACTGCAACCGATCCGGCAGGGGGGATCGCCGTCGGGGCGCCCGTGAACGACCACGTGGCCGCATCCGCCCCACCCGGCGAGCTCGTCCGGCTGGTGGAGCAGGCCCGCTCCTTCTCCGGCGCGGTGGGGCGCACCGACCTCGCCAAGCGGCTCGACGACACCCGTGCCCGGCTGCTGGATCCGCACGTGCGGGTCATCGTGGTGGGACAGTTCAAACAGGGCAAGAGCAAACTCGTCAACGCCCTCATCAACGCGCCGGCGTGCGCGGTAGACGACGATGTCGCCACCGCCGTGCCGACCTCCGTCGGGTACGCGGAGGAGCCCTCCGCTGCCGTGTTCATGCGGCCGGAGGGTGGCGGCGACGACACCGTGCAGCGCGTTCCCATCTCCTTCGACGATCTGGCCTCCTACGTGTCCGATCGCGCGGAGGTGCCCCCGGGGCGCTCGGTCGTGGGGGCCGAGGTCCTGCTGCCCCGGGAGATCCTCAAGGGCGGCCTGCGCCTCGTGGACTCCCCGGGCGTGGGGGGTCTGGAATCCACGCGGGCACTGGCCACCCTTGCGGCCCTGTCCACGGCGCACGCCGTGATCCTGGTCTCGGATGCGTCGCAGGAGTACACCGAGCCGGAGCTGACGTTCCTGCAGCACGCGATGCGCATCTCGCCGAACGTCGCCGCGGTGCTCAGCAAGACCGACATCTATCCGCAGTGGCGCGACATCCACTCCATCGACCGGTCGCGCCTGGACGGGCTCGGCGACGTGCCGATCTTCGCCGTCTCCAGCGACCTGCGCCTGCTGGCCGCCGAGCACCAGGACCGTGAGCTCAACGACGAGTCCGGCTTCCCCGCGCTCGTGGCGCACCTGCGCCGGAACGTGCTCGGGCATGCCGAGCTGCTGCACCGCCGCGGGGCCGTGCACGATCTCACCACGGTCGTCGATCAGCTCTCGCTCTCGCTGCGCACGGAGCTGAACGCACTGCTGCACCCCGAGGACACCCCGCGCATGCTCGCCGAGCTCGAGGACGCCAAGTCCCGCGCCGACGAGTTCCGCGGCCGCTCCGCCCGATGGCAGGTGACCCTCAGCGACGGCATCGCCGACCTCATCGCCGACACCGAGCACGATCTGCGCGATCGCCTCCGCAAGGTGCAGCGCGACGGGGAGGCGGCCATCGACGAGGGCGACCCCGGGCCCATCTGGGATCAGATCGCGCAGTGGCTGGATGAGCGCGTGTCGGCGGCGGTGTCGGAGACCTTCGTGTGGACCAACGAGCGTTCGCAGTGGCTGTCCGAGCGGGTCGCGGAGGAGTTCATCGCCGGGGAGTCGGGGATCCCCCTCATCGACGTGGGCGATGTCACCGGAGTGCTCGATCCCGTGGAGAACCTGCAGGTGCTGGATGAGGGCCGCATGAGCGCCGCCGAGAAGATCTACATCGGGGTGCGCGGCTCCTACGGCGGTGTTCTGATGGTGGGGCTCGCGACGAGCCTGGTGGGCCTGACGCTCATCAACCCGCTGTCGCTGCTGGCCGGCGTGCTGGTTGGACGCCGCGCCTACCGCGAAGACATGACCGGGCGCCTCACGCGCCGCCAGATGGAGGCGAAGAACCTCCTGCGCCGCCACATCGAAGACGTCGTCTTCCAGGTCGGCAAGCAGCTGAAGGACCGGCTCCGGCTCGTGCAGCGTGCCTCACGCGACCATTTCGGCACGATCGCCGACGAGCTGCACCGCTCCCTGTCCGAATCGGTCCTCGCCGCCAAGCAGGCCGCGGCCACCTACACCGCCGACCGCGACGGCCGCGTCACGCAGCTGCAGACGCGACTGCGCCAGCTCGACGCGCTGCGGACGCAGATCCCCGCGCTCCAGGCGGTCTCGGAGCGGGCCCGCTGATGCGCACGTCGCTCGGCGACGTGGCCGACGTTCTCGACGCCACGCGCATCCTCTACGCCGACGAGCCCGGCACGGTGGAGCTGCTGGACGCTTACGCGCGGCGTCTGCGCGAGCCGCTGCGCCTCGCGGTGGCCGGCATCGTCAAGGCCGGCAAGTCGACGCTGCTGAACGCCATCATCGGCGAACGGATCGCACCGACGGATGCGGGGGAGTGCACGCGGGCGATCACGTGGTACCGCTACGCGCCCACCGCCCGCATCACGATGAACCTCGTCGACGGCTCGGCGGTGCGCCTGCCCGTCCGCCGCACCGACGGGCGGCTCGACCTCGAGCTGGGCGGCCACCGCGCGGAGGACGTCGCCTGGATCGACGTGGGATGGCCCTCCGAGGCGCTGCGCTCCACGATCCTCATCGACACGCCCGGCATCGCGTCGGTCACCCGCGAGAACTCGGCGCGCTCGATGGAGTTCCTCCTGCCGGAGAACTCCCCCGCCGCCGCCGACGCCATCGTGTACCTGCTGCGGCACGTGCACTCCTCGGACGTGTCGTTCCTGCGGGCGTTCCGCGACACCGCGGCCGGAGCATCCTCGACCGTCAACGCCGTCGCCGTGCTCTCCCGAGCCGACGAGATCGGCTCGGGGCGCATCGACTCCCTGCTGTCGGCGGCCGCGATCGCCGACCGGTACCGACGAGACGGCGAGCTGCGCGCCCTGGCGCTGGGGGTCGTGCCGATCGCGGGCCTCCTGGCCGAAGGCGCCCGGACGCTCCGGGAGAGCGAATTCATCGCGCTGCGCGAATTGGCACGGCTGGACCGCGACGTGCGCGAGCGCCTCCTGCTGTCGGCCGACCGCTTCGTCCGCCCCACGACGGCGACGTCGCTGAGCATCCCCGTCCGCGAGAACCTCCTGCAGCGCTTCGGCCTGTTCGGCGTGCGCCTGGCCGCCGCGCTCGTGCGCGGCGGGGCCACCACCTCTTCCGCGCTCGCGGAGCGGCTCGTGCAGCAGAGCGGGATGGTGGGGCTGCAGCAGTTTCTCGTCGACCACTTCCGCGCGCGCGCCGTCGCGCTCAAGGCACGCGGGGTCCTGCAGGGGGTGGAGCAGCTCGTCCGTGAGCGGCCGCGCCCCGGCGCCGACGCCGTGCTCGGGGGCATCGAGCGCATTCTGGTGCGCAGCCACGAACTGCGTGAGCTGGCGCTCCTGGCCGATGTGCGCACCGCCCCCGTCGCGCTGTCGCCGCATGACATCGCCGAGGCCGAGCGCGTGCTCGGGGGCCTCGGCACCTCCGCTCCGGCACGGCTGGGACTGCCCGAGACGGCGACCAAGGCGGAGCGCGACGAACGGACCCTGGCGCTCCTCGGGCATTGGCGGTCGCTGGGCGAGTCGCCCCTGAGCGACCGCTACACCGCGTACCTGTGCCGCATGGTCGTGCGCAGCATCGAGGGGATCGCGTCAGAGGCCGCTGCCCGCGCCGAGGCTGCGGGCGACGTCGTGCTGGCGAGCGGTCCAGCGCAGGGCGGCCGGTAGCGTCGAGAAGAGCAGCCCGACGACGGCCAGCCCGAGGGCCAGCAGCAGTACGCGCGTCAGGGGGATGCCGCGGTCGCCGAGCGCGACCAGCTCCCGGCACGCGAGGAACACCGCCCCCTGGAACAGCGCGGTCCCCAGGAGCCACCACCGCATGTTCGGCCGGCGGTTGGAGAAGGACACCAGGAGCGTCACCTGGACCAGCCACAGCGCGACGAGGGCGCCGAACACCGACCAGTAGACGATGTCGGCGGCGGTGTCGTACGTGGCATCCGCTCGCTCCGCGTCGACGGCCTCGATGACGCCGATGATCTCGGGGAGCTGCTGCTCGCGGATGATGAAGAGGTAGACCACCGCGACGGCGCTCACCGCGAGCGAGAGCACCCACGCGAGCTGGCTGAGACGCACCGACGCCGGCGCCGGCAACTTCACCAGCACCGGCGCCGCCTCCTTGTTCCCCAGCGACGGACGCGCGGGTGCTTCGCGGGCCTCGCCGGCCGAGGAGGTCGCGCGGGCGCCCCGCGCCCCGGCGCCGTTGTCGGGGTCGGGGCGTCGCGCGAGATCAGAAGTTGTCATCCGCGGGGGCTTCTTCCATCACGACGGTGTCGGAGGACTCGAACACGCCCGTGGTGTCACTGTCGACGGTCGTCTCGGCGTAGGCCACGGTGGAGTCGTTGAACGATTCGTCGGCGGTGGTCGTGCCGGTGGTGCTGTTCATCGAGTCGGTGACCGTGGTCGTGGTCGATGCATCCGTGGTGGTCGTCGTGTCGGTCGAGGTGTTGCCGGAGTCCGTCGTGGTGGTCTCGGTGACGTCGCTGCCGCCGATCGCGACGTCGTCGCCGGCGTCGATGTCGGTGGACTGGTCGAGGTTGTTCTCCTGCGTCGCATCGTTGCCCGCCGCGATGGCGCCGTCGCCGGAGGCGACCACGGCGTCCTGATCGAACACCTGCGTGACGTCGCCGTCGGCCCAGATGTTCTGGTTCACCGACTGGTCCAGGAGCGTGTCGCGGTCGTCGATGTAGGAGAAGCTGTTGGTGATGGAGTTGATCTCCCGCACGGTCGGGTTCGGCTCCGGCGCGGCCGGCGCCGGCTTGGGCGCGGGGACGGGAACCACCTGCGCCCGTTCGGCGATGACGGGTGCGACCGCGCACACGTCCGCGGCCGTCGCGTTGCCGAGGCCGCGAGCGGTGAGGGCGGCCTCGGGGTCCTTCGCGAACTCCTCGGCGGCATCGGGATCGCGCAGCAGGCTCAGGATGAACTCGATCAGGGCATCGGCGATCGTCGCCAGCGTCATGCTCATTTCTGCTCCTCACATCGGGACGTTCCGAACGTATTGCGTCGCCGCGCGCTGCGCGTCGGGGGCTGTCCCCCCGTCGTGGGGGTGCCACTAGGGGGTCGCGCGGGGGGAGCACCGTGGCCGGTCGCGTGTTCGCTCATGCGAACTCCACCTCCCGCGGGGAGGGCACATCGTCGGAGGGTGCATCCTCCAGAACCATCCGCAGCTTGCCGATGAGGTCGGAACGCGTCGTCGCCCCCAGGCGCCGGCGGATGCGCGCGATGTGATGCTCTGCGGTGCGGGGGGAGATGAAGATGGACTCGCCGATCTCGGCGTAGGTCTTGCCCTGTACGACGAGGGCCGCCACCTCCCGCTCCCGCGCGCTCAGCAGGTCGTTGACGCGCTGGGCGGCGGCCTCGGTCGTGCGCGCGTCGTCGACGGCGGGATGCTGCAGCTCCTCCCGCGGGTGCAGCTGACGCGCGCACGCGAGCAGGCGCGCGATGACGCGACGGTCCTCCGTGCGCCCGGCGCCGTGGCCGGCCAGGCGCGCACCGTCCCATGCCAGGCCCACCGAAGCCAGCCCCAGGGCCGCCCGCTCGATCGCGTCGGCGTCGACATGACCGGTGAGCACCTCGGTCCACACCTTGCCCGCGCGGGCCATCTTGCGCGCCAGGCGCGTGTGCGGGGCTGCGGCCAGCAGCCCGCGCGCATGCGGGGCGAGGTCGTCGGGGCGGTTCTGATGAATCGCACAGTGCAGGCCCGCCCAGTGCAGATGGCTCGACCACATGGGCGGCGAGCCCATGCGCTCCACCGTGGCGTACGCCTCGTCCAGGTGCGGGCGCAGCCGCTCCAGGTCGCCCAGGCGCGCGGCACCGACGGCGAACTCGGCCAGGGGCAGCAGCGAGTACAGGTCGAAGCGCGTGCGCAGGATGCTCTCGCGGGCGCGCCGCCACGCCGGCGCGAGCGCCGACGCGTCGGCGTACCGGCGGGTGAGGGCCATCGTGACGGCGTCGGCGAGCACCCGCTCGCGGGCGGTGGTCACGCCGGCCGCGCTCGCCGCCTGCAGGGCCGACTCCGCCTCATGCGGACGCTCCCGCTGCACCGCGACCCAGGCCTGCCACAGCAGCAGCCGAGGGCGCGCCCACATCCCGCCGTGGCCCGCCCGCACGGCGGTGTCCATCACGGTGTGGGCGACGCCGAGCTCGCCGAGGCTCAGGGCTGCGACGGTGGCGACCACCGCGGGGAGCTCGGGCGTCGGGGCATCGCACTGCGCGGCCGTGTACATCTCGGTGGCGCGGACGAGGTCGCTCAGGCACGTGCGCGTCTGCGTCCCCAGTGTCGCGCGCAACCCGCGGACGAGCAGCTCGTGCGACACCGCCAGCGTCGACGGCACGGCGCGTGCGGGCGGCGCCTGGCCGAGGCGGTCGAGCTCGTCCACCTCACCGGAGCCGAGGGCCGCGAGGCTCGCGTGCGCGACGAATTCGGGCGTGCCCGGGTCGGTGTGGGCGAACACCGCCGACGCCATGCGCAGGTCGCCGCGCGCAGCCCACACGGCGCCGGCGATCGCCGCCGCCTCCGGGAAGCCGGGGTGCGCCGCATCCACCGTGGCGGCGTCGATGAGAGCGCCCGCGGCGTCGATCTCCCCGGCGTTCCATGCCGCCCGCGCACGCCGCACGGCGACCGTGCGCGGGTCTGCGCCGGCGTCGGCGGCGCCGCGGAAGAGCTCGTCGGCGCGGTGCGGATGACGCGAGAGCTCGGTGTCGCCGTCCTCGAGCAGCGCCGTGGCCACGCGCGGATCGTGCATCCCGCCCATCAGCTCGCGCACGAGCGGGTCGGCCGGCGACGCCCCGGCGTCGACGTACAGCTCGGCGAGGCGGTCGACGGAGATCGTCGTCCGCACGGTGTCGCGCACGACCGGCGCCGGCTGGCCATTGCGCTGCAGCAGTCCCTTGGCGTGTCCGGCCGCGGCCCAATCGGCCCCCGGGGGCGACACCGGCGTGTGCGGCGACAGGCACAGGCTCTCCAGCGCATGCCGGAGCTCCTCGTCGAGACCGGCGATGCGATGCGCGATGAGGTCGCGCAGCTCCTCCCGCACACCCGGGTGCGCGTCATCCTCGGTGCAGTCGGCGTCGTGCACGCCGAGCGCCTCGGAGACGAGCCAGGTCAGGTGACCCGCCAGCTCGAGGACCCCGTCCACGCACCGCGGGGCGATCGCCCGCCCGTTCCGGGTGCACTCGTCGACCACGTCCGCGTGCGTGACATGCCCCAGCACGATGGCCGGATGCAGCGCGTCGGCGATCTCGCGGAGCATCGGCGGCACCGGCCACGGTCGCATCGCCAGGACGAGCGCTGCGTCCGGGTCGCCTACGCGCCGGCCGAGCGCGGCGAGGTCGTCGGGGGAGAGGAGGTGCGCGTCGTCGATGACGAGCACGTCGTTCGCCGGTACGTGCGCGAGGTCGCGGCCCGCGCTGACGGGAGTGCGGCCTTGCGTGGCGAACTCCGCGTGCAGCCGCTGCAGCAGCCGCGTCTTACCCGACCCGGCGGTGCCGACGAGGACCAGCCGCGGAGGCCGGTCGTCAGCGACGACGGCGTCGATGTGGGTGCGCGCAGGACGCGGAAGGACCATCGGGATACCACCGGCCGCATCGGCGGGCGGCGTGAGCGTGGACGCCATGTCGGGCCCGCGTCACACGGGCACGCCGGCGGTGGGCGTCGGTGAGGGCTCGCCGCCCGGCGGTGGCGTCGGATCCGCTTCCGCCGGGGGATCGGCGGGCGGTGTCTCCGCGGTGTCGCCTCCGCCGGTGTCGCCTCCGCCGGTGTCCCCTCCGCCGGTGCCGCCGGGGTCGCTGGGCCCGGGGTCGGTGGGGCCGGGGTCGGCCGGGCCGGGATTGGCGGGGCCGGGATCGGCGGGGCCGGGATCGGTGGGGCCGGGATCGGAGGGGCCGGGGTCGGTCGGGCCGGGGTCGGGTGTCGCATCCCCGCCGCCGGGTGTGGGGGCGGGAGTCGAGCCCGAGGGGGAGCCGGAGGAGGGGCGCGGGGTGGCCGCCGAACCGCCGGCGGGTGTGGTCCCCTGCGCGGCCCGCCCCTGCGCGGCGGCACGCGTCGAGCTGCCGGGAGTGCGCGGGGGCGTCGCCGAGGCGGGCTTCTTGGCCGGGGTGCGCCGCCACGTCGTGCCCTCGGGGCGGGCGCCCTCCGCCTCGGCGACGGGCTCCACCGCCGACTCGGCGGGCTGGGCGGCGCTGTGGTCACCGGGGCCCGCATCCGCGGCCGCGGCCTCGGGCGCCGCGGTCATATCGGCACGGTCGGAGGCTCCCACGATGGCGGTGCCCAGTGTCGGGGCGCCGGCGACGCCGAGACTCGCCAGCACGACCGCCGCCCCCACCGTGAGGTACGCCGCCACCGGTGCGCGCCGGAACCAGCTGCGCCGCGCGGCACCTGCGGCGGGCTCGGGCCGGAGCGCGGGAGCGTCGTCCTCGACGACGAGCGCCGGCACATCGTCGGCGGGCTCGGCTGCGGCGCGGGCGGCGTCGGCGGCCGCGCGGGCAGCGCCCAGGGCGATGATCGCCTTCGGGTCGGCGTCCAGGGCGATCGGGCGGTCGAACCGCTCCGAGAGCACCTGCGCCACGCGCGGGATGCGGGAGGTCCCGCCGGTCAGCAGGATCGCGTCGACATCGTCGAGGTCCACCCCGGCGCGTTCGAGGGCGTCCTCGAACGCGTCGACGGTGCGGTCCAGGTCGTCGGCGATCATGACCTCGAACTCGTCGCGGCTCAGGCGGACGCTGCGCTGGTCGCCCGACAGCAGCACCGGCACGACGGCCTCGGAGTCGAACGACAGCGACTCCTTGGCATCCACGCACTCCCGCCGCAGCGCCGCCAGCGCCATCCGCCCCGACGTGTCGCCGGCCAGCGCCATGGTGTCCAGGCGCGCCGTGCGCACGACGTGGCGCACGAGGGCATCGTCGAAGTCGGCGCCGCCGAGGTCGGGGATGCCGGCGGGTGCACCGACGATGCGCACGGCCCCATCCGCGTCCTTGCGGAGGGCGACGGCGTCGAAGGTGCCGCCGCCGAAGTCGTAGACGGCGAGAACGCGGCCCTCGGGCAGCGGATTGGTCGACTCGTAGTGGCGGGCGGCGGCCTCCGGCTCGGTGATGACCACGACGCCGCGCCAACCCTGCTCCGACAGCGCCGTCCGCACGATGTCGCTGCGGTACTCGCCCCACGCGGCGGGCACCGTGATCGCCAGCAGCGCGGGGGATCCGCCCTCGCGCTCCACGACGGCGCGCGCTGCCCAGTCCACCGTGCGGGCGTACAGCTCCTCCGGCGCGAAGGCGCGGTCGGCGGCGAGGATCGGCACGTCGTCGCCGATCCGGCGCTTGTACTCCCGGATCAGGCGATCCGGCTGCGTATGCCCCCGCCGCTCGGCCGCGTCGCCGAACAGCAGCTCGCCGTCGGCGGCGAACACCACCGTGGGTGCGTTGTCGCCGCTGCGCCCGAGCGGGAACGGCGTGGCCAGCAGACTGCCGTCCGGCGCGAACCTCGCGATCGCCGCAGATGTCCGGCTGGTGCCGACATCGATCGCCAAATAGTACGGACCATTCATTTCTTCCCCCCGGACGAAGCTGCCCCGAGGGGCCCCCGCGCTCGTTCCGTACGCCAGCAAGGGAAAGCCCAGGCTCATCCCCACTGATGTCCCAATGGCCGATGCGTGCCCCCAGCGCATCGACGTGTGTTGGATTGTGGCACACGCCCGCATGGATGGGAAGGGTGGCCGGCGCCCGGGGCTCGGCAGCAGGTGCCGCATCCGTCGCCGGGCTGGCACTCGCGTTGCGTGAGTGCCAGCTCTTTCCGTACACTGGCGTTAGCACTCACCCCGCGCGGGTGCTAACGAGTCTTCTGTACCGAAGCGTGAAGAAAGAAGAGGTAGACCGTGTCGGTTTCCATCAAGCCGCTCGAGGACCGCATCGTCATCCAGCAGGTCGAGGCTGAGCAGACCACCTCCAGTGGTCTCGTCATCCCCGACACCGCCAAGGAGAAGCCGCAGGAGGGCGAGGTCGTCGCCGTCGGACCCGGCCGCATCGACGACAACGGCAACCGCGTTCCGCTCGACGTCGCCGTCGGCGACCGCGTGATCTACAGCAAGTACGGCGGCACCGAGGTCAAGTTCGGCGCCGACGAGTACCTCGTGCTCTCGGCTCGCGACGTCCTCGCGGTCGTCGTCCGCTGACACCAGTTCTCCGAAAGCCCCGGATGCCTCGGCATCCGGGGCTTTCGCGTGCGTGGCAGGATTCCGCGGTCACGCGCTCGTGCGCGCGGCGTGATGTCCGGCCCGGCGTCGGCGCACGCCCATAGGCTGGGGGAGTGGATCGGACGACGCCCCCCGCCCCCGTCGCACCTGCACCGTCGGAGGCCCGCGAGCGACTGACCGGCGGGGCGTACGCCTTCACCGCGTACCTGCTGTGGGGCATCCTGCCGCTGTACTTCGTCTCGCTCCTGCCCACCGGGGCGTGGGAGCTCGTGGCGTGGCGGATCGTGCTGTCGTTGGTGTTCTGCGTGGTCCTGCTCGCGGTCACCCGTGCGTGGCGGCCGCTGCGGGCGATTCTCCGGCAGCCGAGACTGCTCGGCTGGACGGCCCTGGCCGGCGGACTCATCTATATCAACTGGATGGTCTACGTCCTGGCCACCCTCAGCGGCCACGTCGTGGAGACGAGCCTGGGCTACTTCATCAACCCTCTCGTGACGGTCGTGCTGGGCGTTCTCGTGCTGCGCGAGCGCCTGCGCCTCACCCAGTGGCTCGCCCTCGGGCTGGCCGCCGTCGCGGTCGTCGTCATCGTCGTCGGCTACGGCGCGTTCCCCTGGATCGCCCTGAGCCTGGCGTTCTCCTTCGGCCTGTACGGCCTGGTGAAAAAGCGCATCGGCCCGGCCGTCGACGCCGTCAGCGGGCTCACGCTGGAATCGGCGTGGCTCACCCCCATAGCGCTCGTGCAGCTCGCCGTCGTGGCCGCGATCTCCGGGCTCACCCTGTTCACGGCCGGCCCTGTTCACGCCGTGCTGCTCCTGCTCGCGGGCGTGGTCACCGCCACCCCGCTGCTGTTCTTCGCCGCCGGCGCGCGGCGCACGCCGCTGACGGTCATGGGGATGCTGCAGTTCGTGGCGCCCATCCTGCAGTTCGCGATCGGGGTGTGGGTGTTCGGCGAGCCGATGCCGGTGGAGCGGTGGATCGGGTTCGCCCTCGTGTGGGTCGCCCTCATCGTGCTGACCGCCGACTCCGTCGCGGCCGCGCGTCGCGGCCGGCGGGCGGGCGCGGACGTCGCCGAACCGGCCTGAGTCAGGCCGCAGCATCCGCACATAACGATTTGGGCGCCGTTACACATCGTTAACGAACGGCAATACCGGCGAGATGGCCCGCGGACTAGGTTTGGGGCACTGGGTCGGCGCCCGAGTCGGCCAGCGTTCATACACAGCAAGGAGCATCATGAGCGTCTTCACACGTTCGCGTGCGGGCAAGGTCTTCGGCGCCATCGCCGTGGCCGGTGTCAGCGCGCTCTTCCTGGCCGGGTGCGGCGGTGGCGGCGGAGAGGCCGCCGAGACCGGCGGCGGTAACTCCTCCGAAGTCGGCGGCGAGCTCGACCTCAAGATCGGCACGGCGCTTCCCCAGACGGGGACCCTGGCCTTCCTGGGCCCGCCGGAAGAGGCCGGCGTCGGCTACGCCGCGGCGCAGATCAACGAGATCTCCGACGAGACGGGTCTGTCGCTCGAGGTCGTCTTCGGCGACTCCGGCGACACCGACAACAAGGCCTACGAGACCGAGATCCCCCGCCTGCTGGCCGAGGACGTCTCCGCCGTCATCGGCGCCGCGTCCTCGGGCGTCTCGCTGCAGTTCATCGACCAGGTGACCGGTGCCGGCGTCATCCAGTTCTCGCCGGCGAACACCTCCGACGAGTTCACGACGTACGAGGACAACGGCCTGTACTTCCGCACCGCACCCTCCGACGTGTTGCAGGGCGAGGTGCTCGGCAACCTCATCGCAGAGGACGGCAACCAGACCCTCGGCCTGATCGTGCTCAACGACTCGTACGGTACGGGCCTGGCCAAGTACGTCTCCGAGGCCTTCGAGGCCGCCGGTGGCGAGGTGGTCGCCGAGACCACGTACAACACCGGTGACACCACGTTCGACACGCAGATCAGCGAGGTTCTCGCGGCCGACCCCGACGCGATCGCGCTGATCACGTTCGACGAGGTCGCCACGATCCTGCCGAGCCTGTTCGGGTCGTACCCGGCCGAAGACCTGTACTTCGTCGACGGCAACCTGAAGAACTTCGCCGACGCGTTCCCGGCCGGCTCCCTCACGGGCGCCAAGGGCACGCTGCCCGGTCTGTCGATCGACTCGATCGCGGACTTCACCGGCGAGCTCGACGCGTTCGTCGAGGCGGAGGGTCTGCCGGCGCTGGAGGACTACAGCTACGCGGCCGAGTCCTACGACGCCACGATCCTGCTCTCCCTCGCGGCCCTCGCGGCCGGGTCGACCGACTCCGCGGATATCGCGGAGAAGCTCATCGAGGTCTCGGGTGGTTCGGGTGACGGGGAGACGTGCTCCACGTACGCCGACTGCGCCCAGATCATCCTGGACGGCGGCACGGCCGACTACGAGGGCATCTCGGGTCCGATCACGTTCGACGAGGTCGGCGACCCGACCGAGGCGTCGATCGGCATCTACCAGTACGGCGAGGACAACAACTACTCCGCCTACGAGGGCTGATCGCAGCATCCACACGGAAGGGCCCCGGTCTTCGACCGGGGCCCTTCCCCGTGCCCGCCCGGCCCACCCCAGATCCGCGAGACTGCACGCCACCGGCGAGACCGCGACATGATGTCGCGGTCTCGTCACGTGCGTGCAGTCTCGCGGAGCACTGGGCGGCGCGGGCGCGCGGATGGCCGCGGGGCGGCGGGGCGGGGCGAGCGGGCTACTGGCCGAGGGTGCCGAGGTACAGCTCGGTGACCTTGGGGTCGTTCAGGAGCTCGCGGCCGGTGCCGGTGTAGGCGTCCCGGCCCTGGTCCAGCACGTAGCCGCGGTCGCAGATCTGCAGGCAGCGGCGCGCGTTCTGCTCGACCATGATGCACGTGACGCCGGCCTTGTTGATCTCCGAGACCCGGATGAACGCCTCATCCTGCCGCACCGGCGAGAGACCGGCCGACGGCTCGTCCAGGAGCAGCACCTTCGGGTCCATCATGAGCGCGCGGCTCATGGCGACCATCTGCCGCTCGCCGCCGGAGAGCGACCCTGCGCGCTGCTTCAGCCGCTTGCCGAGCTCCGCGAAGATGCCGGTGACGAACTCCAGGCGCTCCTTGTAGGCCTTGGGGCGCTGGTACAGCCCCATCTGGAGGTTCTCCTCGATCGTGAGGCTGGGGAAGACGTTGTTGCTCTGCGGGATGAAGCCCACCCCGCGCCCGACGAGCTTGTTCGCCTTCAGGCCGGTGATGTCCTCGCCCTCGAGCAGGATCTTCCCCGAGCGCACGTTGACCTGCCCGAAGATCGCCTTCAGCAGCGTGGACTTGCCCGCGCCGTTCGGGCCGATGATCCCGACCAGCTCCCCCTGGGAGGCGGTCAGCGAACAGCCGTTGAGGATGTTCACGCCGGGGAGGTAGCCGGCGTGGACGTCGTCGATGACGACGACGGCGGTGTCGGTGGCGACCGTGCTCATCGGCGGTTCTCCTCGTCTTCGGCGACGCCCTCGTCCACGAGGATCGCGGCGCTGGCGCTCTCGGATGCGGCGGCATCCGTCGTCGGATCGGCCAGGATGACCGGGATGCGGCCGGTGACCACGCCCAGGTCGAGCTCCTGGTGCGCGCCCAGGTAGGCGTCGATCACGGCGGGATTCTTCATGACCGACTCCGGATCGCCCTCGGCGACCACGCGGCCCTCGGCCATCACGATCACCCAGTCGGCGATGTGGCGCACCATGTGCATGTCGTGCTCGACGAACAGCACGGTCATGCCGAGGTCTTTGAGGTCGAGGATGTGGTCCAGCAGCGACTGCGTCAGCGCGGGGTTCACCCCGGCCATCGGCTCGTCGAGCATGACGAGCGTGGGCTCGGTCATGAGCGAGCGCGCCATCTCCAGGAGCTTGCGCTGGCCTCCGGAGAGGGAAGCGGCGAAGTCGTCGGCCTTCGCGTCGAGTTTGAACTTGCGCAGCAGGCCCTCCGCGCGCTCTTCGATCCCGGCGTCCTGCGGGCGCCACATCGCGGGGATGAGGCTCTGGAAGAACCGCTCGCCGCGCTGACCGGTCGCGCCCAGCTTCATGTTCTCCATGACCGTGAGCAGGCCCAGGGCCTTGGTCAGCTGGAACGTGCGCACGAGCCCCATACGGGCGACCTTGTACGCCGGCACCCCCGACAGGGACTTGCCGTCGAAGGTCCAGGATCCGCTGTTGGGCTTGTCGAAGCCCGTGAGCAGATTGAAGAGCGTCGTCTTGCCCGCGCCGTTGGGGCCGATGAGGGCGGTGATCGCGCCGCGCGGGATCTCCAGGTGCTCGACGTCGACGGCGTTGATGCCGCCGAACGAGCGCGTGATGTCGTCGGCGACGATGATCGGGTCGACCTTCTTCACCCCGGGGCCGGGGGTGCCCACGTGCAGGCCGGTGGCCTTCGCGCGCGGCGTGGGGGAGGTCGGCGTCGGCTCGACGGGGATGTCCCCGCCGGGGGAAGGTGCGTTATTTGACAAAGGTCAGCTCCTTCTTGTTGCCGAGGATGCCCTGCGGCATGAAGATCACCAGCAGCATCAGCGCGACGCCGACGAGGATGAAGCGCAGCGTGCCGGCCTGGATCTGGTTCATGAAGGGCAGGAAGCCCGCCTGCACGAGCGCCGGCAGCACGTTGGAGAGGAACGTCTGCAGCACCCAGAAGATGAGCGAGCCCAGGAGCGGTCCGAACACCGTGGCCGCACCGCCCAGGAGGAGCGCGGTCCACACGAAGAAGGTCAGCGACGTGACGTAGACGCCGGGGCTCACCGCCGAGGGGAGGGCGTACACGATCCCACCGGCCGCGGCGAGCATGCCGCCCAGCACGAGCGACTGCATCTTGTAGGAGAAGACGTTCTTGCCGAGCGAGCGCACGGCGTCCTCGTCTTCGCGGATGCCCTTGAGCACGCGGCCCCACGGGCTGCGCATGAGCATCCACACCACGAGCACGGCGATGCCGAGGGTGACCAGGCCCATGATGCGGACCCACCACCCGTTCTCGTTGTACGTCCACGGCCCGAGGCCATAGGTGCCGTCGGGCAGCGGATTCGAGGCGCGGAAGCTCGTGTGGTAGCCGCTGAGCCCGTCGGCGGAGCCGGTGAACTCGTCGAAGGCCGTCGTGAGGAACAGCAGGCGCACCACCTCGGCGGCGGCGATCGTGACGATCGCGAGGTAGTCGCCTCGCAGCCGCAGCGTCGGGATGCCGAGGATCAGGGCGAACACCGCCGCAGCCCCCAGGCCGACCAGCGCTCCGGCCCACCAGGGCAGCCCGAAGGAGAGGATCGAGATGGCGTAGCCGTAGGCGCCGATCGCCATGAAGCCGGCGATGCCCATGTTGATGAGGCCCGCGTAGCCGAAGTGCACCGCCAGGCCCAGGGCCGCCAGCGCGTAGCCGATCGTGGCGGGACTGAGGATCGAGGATGCGGTGTTCGAGAGGATGGGAAGCCAGTCCATGGTTCGCGCCTAACCTATTCTCTCGCGGCGGCCGAGGATACCCTGCGGTCGGAACAGCAGGATGACGATCAGGATCAGAAGTGCGGTGGCGTACTTGAGGTCGGACGGGATGCCGAACAGGGTCGACACCTCCACGAGCAGGCCCACGACGATCGCGCCGATGAGGGCGCCGAACGCCGTGCCCAGGCCGCCCAGGGTGACGGCGGCGAACATCAGCAGCAGCACCTGCGCCCCCATGTCCCACTTGATGCCGGGGCGGTAGTACGCATAGAGGATGCCGGCCAGGGCGGCCATCGCGCCGGCCACGATCCACACCACCCGGACGACGAAGTCGACGTCGATGCCGGATGCGGAGGCAAGCGACGGGTTGTCGGAGATGGCTCGCGTGGCCTTGCCCAGCCGCGACCGGGTCAGCCACAGGGCGAAGGCGACGATCACGACGAGGGAGATGCCGATGGAGACCATGTCGATGACGCTCATCTGCACCGACCCGAACAGGTTGATCTTCGGTGCCGAGGAGAACGGTAGCTGGCTCGTGCCGCCGCCGATGAAGAACTGGTAGATGTACCGCAGCGTGAGCGACAGCCCGATGCTCACGATCATCAGCTGGACGACCGCGACGCGTCGGCGTCGGAGCGGCCGCCACAGCACCATGTCCATCACGAGCCCGAACACCGCCCCCAGGATCACCGCCAGGGGGAACCCGAGCCACCACGGCAGCGACAGCCCGACGAGGAACAGGGCCGCGACGGCGCCGAACGTGACCATCTCGCCGTGGGCGAAGTTGGAGATGCCGGTGGTGCCGAACACGAGCGAGAGCCCGACGGCGGCCAGGGCCAGCATGAGGCCGAAGTTCAGGCCCTGCACGGTCCGCTGGATGAGCTGGTCGAAGAAGCTCGTGACGTTGCGCTCGCCCTCGCCGATGAAGAAGTTCACGGTGACGCGGCCGCCGGCGCCGACCTCGACCTCTTTCACGTTGGGGCTGTCGTCCTCGGGGTCGACCACGGCGATGCCCTCGGGGAGCGTGTCCTCGTCGAGGGTGACGGTGTACTCCTCGCCGCGCTCGGGGACGCCGACGCGCCACTGGCCCGCGGCATCCGTCTCCGCCTCCTGATCACCCCCCGGCCCGTCGATGACCAGGATGACGCCTTCGAGCGGTTCGCCGTCGAGCTGGACGTTGCCGCTGATGCGATAGGGGTCGTCCTCGGCCGCGACGGCGGGCGCCGAGCCGGCGAACACTCCGAGCAACGTCAGGAGAAGCGCGAACAAGGCGGGGAGCGCTCCCGCGCGCTTTCGGCGCGCCGCAGTGGTCGTGGGACTCACAGATCCTCCAGTCGGCGACAAAGCCGATGTTCGGGTCGTATCGGCAGTGATGAACGACGCTACGAGCGTAATGTGTCGGCCGTGTTTCACCTACCTCACGGCAATGACGCGTGACCGGTCTGGAATACTACGCACTACACGGGCGATCGGAGTCATCCGGGGGAATTTTCCTTCCCCGCGTCGCCTTAGAATCTGTAGAGCGCGGACTTTCGCGCCGGCCGTCGTCGTCCCTCGAGCAACGCGCCGCGCGCGCAGGAGAACCATGGAGAACCACGACCCCTTCGGCTTCGTCGGCCTCACCTACGACGACGTCCTCCTCCTTCCCGGGCACACGGATGTCATCCCCAGCGAGGCCGACACCTCCTCGCGGGTGACGCGTCGGATCACCGTGGCGACGCCGCTGCTGTCGGCGGCGATGGACACCGTCACCGAGGCGCGCCTGGCGATCGCGATCGCGCGTGAGGGCGGCCTGGGCATCCTGCACCGCAATGCCTCCATCCAGGAGCAGGCCTCGATGGTCGACCGGGTCAAGCGCAGCGAATCGGGCATGATCACCGACCCGATCACGACGACGCCGGATGCCTCGATCGAGGAAGTGGACGCGCTGTGCGCGCAGTACCGCATCTCGGGTCTCCCCGTCGTCGATGACGACGGGCGGCTCCTGGGCATCATCACCAACCGCGACATGCGGTTCGTCTCCGGTTTCGAGCGGCGCACGACGAAGGTGCGCGACGTCATGACGCGCGAGGGTCTCATCACCGGCCGCGTCGGGATCGGCGCCAACGAGGTCATCGCGCTGTTCGCGCAGCACCGCGTGGAGAAGCTGCCCCTCATCGACGACGACGGCAAGCTCGCCGGCCTCATCACGATCAAGGACTTCGACAAGAGCGAGAAGTATCCCCTCGCGACCAAGGACGAGCACGGGCGCCTCCGCGTGGGCGCGGCGATCGGATTCTTCGGCGACGCGTGGGAGCGGGCCGAGGCCCTCCGCGACGTCGGCGTCGACGTCCTCGTCGTGGACACGGCCAACGGTCAGTCCGCGGGTGTCATCGACATGGTGCGACGCCTGAAGTCCGACCCGTCCTTCGCGCACATCGACGTCATCGGCGGCAACGTCGCCACGCGCGAGGGCGCGCAGGCGCTCGTGGACGCCGGCGCGGATGCGGTCAAGGTCGGCGTGGGTCCGGGATCCATCTGCACGACGCGGATCGTCGCCGGCGTCGGCGTGCCGCAGGTCACGGCGATCTGGGAGGCGTTCCAGGCCACGCGGGAGGCGGGCATCCCCGTCATCGCCGACGGCGGGCTGCAGTACTCCGGCGACATCGCCAAGGCGCTGGTCGCCGGGGCCGACACCGTCATGCTCGGCTCGTTGCTGGCCGGCACGGACGAGTCGCCGGGCGAGATCGTCTTCCAGGGCGGCAAGCAGTTCAAGCAGTACCGCGGCATGGGGTCGCTCGGCGCGCTGCAGACGCGCGGGAAGAAGACGTCGTACTCCAAGGACCGCTACTTCCAGGCCGACGTGCCCACCGACGACAAGCTCATCCCCGAGGGTATCGAGGGGCAGGTCGCCTACCGCGGGCCACTCTCGGCCGTCGCCTATCAGCTCGTCGGCGGACTGCGTCAGTCGATGTTCTACGTCGGTGCCCGCACGATCGAGGAGCTCAAGGCCAAGGGACGCTTCGTCCGCATCACCGCGGCAGGGCTCAAGGAATCGCACCCGCACGACGTGCAGATCGTCGTCGAGGCGCCCAACTACAGCCGCAAGTAGGCCCGGCGCGCGTGCCTGCCCGCGCCGGCGGGGCGGAAACGGCTGGCGGGTAGGCTGGAGCGGTGACCATGGAGATCGATCTGGGCCGCGCCAAGCGCGCCCGCCGCGCGTACACGTTCGACGACATCGCCGTCGTGCCGTCACGGCGCACCCGTAACCCCGAGGACGTCTCGACGGGGTGGACGATCGACGCGTTCCCCTTCGAGATCCCGGTGCTCGGCGCCCCGATGGACTCGGTGGTCAGCCCCCGCACGGCCATCATGCTCGGACAGCTCGGTGGCCTGGGCGTGCTCGACCTCGAGGGCCTGTGGACCCGCTACGAAGACCCCGAGCCGCACCTGGCCGAGATCGCGGCCCTGGACGACGCGCTCGCGACCCGGCGTATGCAGGAGCTGTACTCGGAGCCGATCAAGCCCGAGCTCGTCCGTGACCGCCTCGCCGAGATCCGCGCAGCCGGGGTCACCGTCGCCGGTGCGCTCACGCCCCAGCGGACGCAGGAGCTGTATGAGACCGTCGTCGCCGCCGGCGTCGACCTGTTCGTCATCCGCGGCACGACGGTGTCGGCTGAGCACGTCTCCAGCGGCAGCGCGCCGCTGAACCTGAAGAAGTTCATCTACGACCTCGACGTGCCCGTCATCGTCGGCGGCGCCGGCACCTACACCGCCGCCCTGCACCTCATGCGCACGGGGGCCGCGGGCGTGCTGGTCGGATTCGGCGGGGGAGCGGCGTCCACCACGCGGGCGACCCTCGGCATCCACGCGCCCATGGCCACCGCCGTGGCCGATGTCGCCGGTGCCCGCCGCGACTACCTCGACGAGTCGGGCGGACGCTACGTCCACGTCATCGCCGACGGCGGCGTGGGCACCTCCGGCGACATCGTGAAGGCGCTCGCCATGGGCGCCGACGCCGTCATGCTCGGTGTCGCGCTGGCGCGGGCGACGGATGCGCCGGGCCGCGGCTATCACTGGGGCCCCGAGGCGCACCACCCGCAGCTGCCGCGCGGACGCCGCGTGCGCGTGGACCAGATCGGCGCGCTCGAGGAGATCCTGTACGGGCCGGCCCCCGTCTCCGACGGCACGGCCAACCTCATCGGGGCGCTGCGCAAGTCGATGGCGACCACCGGGTACTCCGACCTCAAGGAGTTCCAGCGCGTCGAGGTGGTCGTCGCCCCATACGGCTCCTGATGTCCGAGGTCCCGCCCCGCGACGAGCCGGTCCGCGCCGACCCGGCCGCCGAGCCCGTCGACGCGTTCCCGCCCACGCTGCGCGAAGTCATGCTGCGCCCGCAGTGGCTCGGCATGCTGGCGCTGTCGCTCGTCGTGGCGGGGGTGTTCGCGTGGCTCGGGCAGTGGCAGCTGGGCAACGCCATCGACACCTCCCCGCCGCCGCCGGGGATGACCGAGGAGGTGCGGCCGCTCGCCGACGTCGCCCAGCCCGGCGAGTACCTGCCGGAGCCGCTCGTGGGTCAGCGCGTGGAGACGGTCGGGCGGTGGATCCCCGGCGACTTCCTCGTCGTCTCCGCCCGCGTGAACGACGGCGTGGAGGGGTACTGGGTGACCGGGCAGCTGCGCCTGGCCGACACCCCCGAGCCGACGTCGGTCGCCGTCGCGGTGGGATGGGCCGCCGACCGCGCGAGTGCCGAAGCCGCCGCATCCGCGCTGTCGGAGCAAGCCGCCGCAGACCCCGAGGCGCTGGTGGAGATCAGCGGGCGCCTCATCTCCGACGAGGGCCCGGCGCTCCCGCCGCCCGGCGCCGATCCGGAGGAGATCACGCGGATGTCGCCGCCGGCGCTGCTCTCGCGGTGGCACGACATCGAGGGTCTGTCGGTCTATCGTCCGTACGTCACCTCGTGGGAGGCGCTGGGGGGCCTGGAGGAGATCTCCTCTCCCGCCCCCGAGGAGGGCGGCGCGGTGAACTGGCTCAACCTGTTCTACGCCGCCGAGTGGGCGGTGTTCGCCGGGTTCGCCTTCTACATGTGGTACCGGCTCGCTCGTGACGCGTGGGAGAAAGAGGTCGAAGACCTCGAGGATGCCGCCGCCCCCTGACGCGCGCCCGAGCGCTGTGCCGCACGTGCGCTCGTCGGGGGCACACAGGTCGCCCGGGTAGAATGCCGCCATGCCCGCAGCCCCCAAACTCGCCACGTTTCCGGCGATCCGCGGAGCGCTGAAGTTCTACCAGATCTGCTCGATCATCACCGGTATCGGACTGCTCCTGCTCCTGGCCGAGATGATCCTGAAGTACACGCCGCTGCACCTCGAACTGTTCGCGGGCGGTTCGGGCGGCCCGCTGTGGCTCGCGACCGTCATCGCCGGGCCCACGTGCGAGTGGTGGTCGCTGTTCCTGCCGCAGACCAACACGTGCGAGATGATCTCCACCGGCGACGGCGCGAACATCTCGCTGTTCATCCTCGTCGCGCACGGCTGGTTCTACGTCGTGTACCTCTTCGCGTGCTTCCGGCTGTGGAGCCTCATGCGCTGGCCGCTGCGCCGGTTCCTCCTCCTGGCCCTCGGCGGCGTCGTGCCGCTGCTGTCCTTCATCCTCGAGGGCAGGACCGCGAAGCAGGTGCGCACCTACCTCGATGAGCGCGAGGCGGCCGCAGCCGCCGCATCCATCCCGGCATCCGCCGAACCCGCCCCGAAAGGCACCCGGTGACCGAACAGACCGAGACCTCCCAGCGTCCCGTCCTCGTCGTCGACTTCGGCGCGCAGTACGCGCAGCTGATCGCGCGGCGCGTGCGCGAAGCCGGCGTCTACAGCGAGATCGTCCCGCACACCGCCACGGCGGAGGAGATCGCCGCCAAGAGCCCGGTCGGCATCATCCTCTCCGGCGGCCCGTCGTCCGTGTACGAGGAGGGTGCGCCGTCGCTGGATGCGGGCGTGTTCGACCTCGGCGTCCCCACCCTCGGCATCTGCTACGGCTTCCAGGTCATGGCGCAGGCGCTGGGCGGCGAGGTCGCCCACACCGGCCTGCGCGAATACGGTGCGACGGATGCGACGGTCGTGACCGAGGGGACGCTCCTGCAGGGGCAGCCGCCTGAGCAGAACGTGTGGATGAGCCACGGCGACCAGGTCGCCCGCGCACCCGAGGGCTTCGACGTGCTCGCGCGCACCGCCGCGACGCCTGTGGCCGCCTTCGCAAACGACACCCGCAAGCTCTACGGCGTGCAATGGCACCCCGAGGTCAAGCACACCGATCACGGCCAGGCGGTGCTGGAGAACTTCCTCCACCGCGCCGCCGGCCTCCCCGCCGACTGGAACAGCGGCAACGTCATCGCCGAGCAGGTCGACAAGATCCGCGCCCAGGTCGGCACCGGCCGTGTGCTGTCGGCGCTGTCGGGCGGGGTGGACTCCGCGGTCTCCACGGCGCTCGTGCACAAGGCCGTCGGCGACCAGCTGACCGCCGTGTTCATCGACCACGGCCTCCTCCGCAAGGGTGAGCGCGAGCAGGTCGAGAACGACTACGTCGCCTCCACCGGCGTGCGCCTGATCACCGTCGACGCGCGCGAGACGTTCCTCAGCGCCCTCGCCGGGGTGAGCGACCCCGAGCAGAAGCGCAAGATCATCGGGCGCGAGTTCATCCGGGCGTTCGAGAACGTGCAGACCGACCTGCTCGCCGAGGCGGCCGCCGAGGGCGACCCCATCCGCTTCCTGGTCCAGGGGACGCTGTACCCCGACGTCGTGGAATCCGGCGGCGGCTCGGGCACGGCCAACATCAAGAGCCACCACAACGTCGGCGGCCTTCCCGAGGACATGCAGTTCGAGCTCGTCGAGCCGCTGCGCACCCTCTTCAAGGACGAGGTGCGCGCGATCGGCCGCGAGCTCGGCCTTCCCGAGGCGATCGTCGGTCGCCAGCCCTTTCCGGGCCCCGGCCTCGGCATCCGGATCGTGGGTGAGGTCACCGCTGACCGCCTCGAGATCCTGCGTGACGCCGACGCCATCGCCCGCGCGGAGCTGACGAAGGCGGGCCTGGACGGCGAGATCTGGCAGTGCCCTGTCGTGCTCCTCGCCGACGTGCGCTCGGTGGGCGTGCAGGGCGACGGCCGCACGTACGGGCACCCCATCGTGCTGCGCCCGGTCTCCAGCGAAGATGCCATGACCGCCGACTGGACGCGCCTGCCCTACGACGTGCTCTCGCGCATCTCCAACCGCATCACCAACGAAGTGCGCGAGGTCAACCGCGTCGTGCTGGACGTCACGTCCAAGCCGCCGGGAACCATCGAGTGGGAGTGACCCCCGCTCATTCGATCGGGATGTCGGTGAGTCGATAGATCGTCCCCCACGCCGCCCCGCCGTCGGTCTCCAGCGTCAGGGCGTCGGCATCCGGGACGTCGGGGAACAGGGCGAGGAAGCGCAGCGTCTGCCCGCTCGACGCACCGTCGCGCGCATCGGTCTGGCCGGCCAGGCGCCACTGGATGTCTGATTCCTCCGCGCCGATCGGGTAGTCCAGCGGATACACCGCGCTCGTCCCGACCACGAGCCGGGGTGCGAACGGGTAGAGCCGCGCGTCGGTACCCGCTCCGCGGTAGCTCCACGGCCCGGGGGAGAGGTTGGCGACCGTGCCCAGGCGGTACGCGCCGTCGTCGGTGCGCGTGGCCTCGACCACGACCGCCAGCATCCCGTCCACCCTTCGCGCCGAAGGCACCGCGATCTGGAAGGTACCGGCGGCGCCCATGTCCAGCGCCACGCCGTCGGGGCCGGGGGCGACCGGCCCGTCTTCGAACGGCGGCAGCTGCCCGTCGGCCGCGACCTCGGTCTCGCTCACCTGCGTGGTGGTGAGGGTGAGGGACACGCGTCGGTTCAGCTGCCGGTTCGCGTCGGAGTCGTTGGCGGCCACCGGCTCGCTCTCACCCCGGCCCGAGGGGCGCAGCTCGAAGTCGCCCGTCTCCAGGAGGCTGCCGAGGGCGCCGGCGACCGCCGCGGCGCGCGCCTCCGACAGCGCCTGGTTCGACGCATCGTCGCCGACATCATCGGTGTGACCCACGATGTCGACCACGCCGGCTTCGCGGGTGCCGAGGGTCTCGACGACGCTGCCCAGGATCGTCGCGGCATCCGCGCTGAGCTCGGCCGAACCGAAGGCGAACAGCACATCGCCGCTGAGGCTGATCTGCAGCGTCTCACTCGACTGCGTGACCTGCACCGCCCCGTCCAGCTCGCGCGTGGTGCTCTCCAGCGGCACGATCGGGGCCTGGTCGATGTCGTCCAGGGCCAGGTCGTCCTCGGTCTCCGGTGGCTCGCCGTCGACGACCGGGAACGCATCGAGGTAGGCGCCGGGGAGCACGAGCCCCACCGCGGCATCCGCCTCTTCGGGAGCGGCGAAGACCCGCTGCAGCCGGACCGGCTCGGCCCTCACGCTCAGCGACCGCGTGACCACGCTGCCGATCGGGGCGCCGGCCGCATCGACGGCGGGAAGATGGATGCTGCCCGCGGCCGGGTCGATCAACCGCAGGGCGCCGCCGGCCACCGGTACGCCGGGAACCGTCTCCAGGTCGAACCATGCACTGGGGGAGATGGACTCCTTCCCTTCGGGAAGCTCGACCGCGGTGAGGTCGGCGGTGAGGACGAGGTGGTCATCGATCCGGACGAGGGGATGGAGCGCGACCTCGATCTCTCCGCCGGAACCGGTCACGGTGATCGTTTCGACGACCTCGTCGGTCGCGGCCGGCGCGTCGGTGGGGCCGGGGTCGGGGGCGGGCGCCGCGGTGCATCCGGTGAGCACGAGTGCCAGTGCCAGCGCCGCGCCGAATACCGATCGTTGTGCCGTGCCCATCCTGCTGTCCCCCTGTCATCGCCGCGGCGTCCGTGCCCGCGGTGCTTCCCCCGAGCGTATCGGTGCGGACCGCGCGGTCACGCCGCGATTGACAGAGGCGTGGGCGACCCCGACCCGCCCCCTGGGAGAGGATAGGGACGTGAGCGAGTTCCCCGACGCGTGGTACGTGAGCCTGTCGAGCCGGCTGATCCCCGGCCTCGACGGCGGCTACACGATCGCAGCGCTCCAGCGTGCTCGGCACATGGCCGACGCCGGCGTGGACGGGGGGCAGGGTCCCGTGCTGCTCACTGTCGACCCGGGCACGCGCTCCGATCACGACGCGCATCGTGCGGAGTTCGCGCGGAGAGGGCTGCTGGACGACCCCGCGCGGCTGCGCAACCTGTTCGACGAGGCATCCGGCCCCGCCGGCGGCGCGGCGCAGTGGCTGCGGGCCGCGGCGCATCCGGGCGAGGCCGACCCCGCGCTGGCCTACCGCGTCGTGGCCGGAGCGGACGGGACCGCGGTCCTGGAGCTGCCGGTGGTGGCGGGCGACCCCGACTGGCACATCAGCACGGCGCCGGTCGTGGTGCGGGAGCGCGACGGATCGATCGCGGGCGTGATCGACGGCTTCGGGGCGCTGTACCGCGCATGGCTGACACACGTCGCCGCCGGCCTGCGCGCCGCGGCGGACAAGCCGGTCGTCGTCGTGTGCGAATCACGGCAGCTCGGCGAGCTGCTCGTCGGATGGGACGACCCCGGCGTGCGCCTCGTGCACGGGATCCATACGATCCACCTCGAGCCGCCGTTCGACGCGGATGCTCCGCTGAACCCGCTGTGGTCGCGATGGTTCACGCTCGCAGAGCGCTTCGACGCCGTCCTGTGGCTCACCGCGTCGCAGCGGGACGACGTGCAGGCGCGCTTCGGGCTCTCCGACGTGCACGTGGTCGCCCCGCACGGCGTCGCGGCCGCGGCATCCGTGGTCCCGCCGGCGCAGCGGGAGGTCGGCCGCGTCGTGATGCTCGGGCGCCTCGCGCCCGGAAAGCGCGTGGACAGTGCCATCCGCGCGTTCGCCCGGGTCGTCGCGGCGGTGCCGCACGCGCGCCTGGACGTGTACGGCGAGGGGGCGGAGCGCGAGCGGCTGCAGCGCGTCATCGACGACCTCGGACTGACGGCGCACGTCGTGCTGCGCGGAGTCACGGAGGACCCCGGCCGCGTGCTGGACGAGGCATCCGTGTACCTGCAGACCTCGGCGTTCGAGGGGCAGGGGCTGGCCCTCACCGAAGCGCTCGTGCACGGGTGCCCCGCCGTCGTGTACGACGTGCGGTACGGCCCCCGCGACCTGCTCGCCTCCGGCGGCGGCATCCTCGTGCCCGACGGCGACGAGGACGCCCTGGTCGATGCCCTCGTGCGGATGCTGACGGATGCGGCGCTGCGCGAGCGGCTCGCCGCCGAGGCGGTCGCCTCCTCCCGCGCCGTGGACCCCGCCCACGCGATGGCCGCGCTCGCCGCCGCCGTCACGGACGTGCTCGCCCGCCCCTCGCGCCGCGCCTGAGTCCTGCCCGCCCCACGCCGCCGGTGGCGGATCCGCCCGGGGCGGATGTGGGCGACAGGGGGCGCCCGCGGGGTGAGGCTGTCGGACATGACCAACGATGCGAAGATCCCGCTGTTCGGCGCGGAAGCGCGCCGCGACCTGTACGCCCAACGGGTGCTCGTCCTGGACGGGCCCCTCGACGACGACAACGGCACGCTCCTGGCGACCCAGATGCTCGCCCTCGCCGCCGACGACGCGGCGACCGACATCGCCCTGTGGATCCACTCCCCGGGCGGCTCGGTGCCGTCGATGCTCGCGATCCGCGACGTCATGCGCCTCGTCCCCAACGACGTCGCGACGCTCGCCCTGGGTCTCGCCTGCAGTGCCGGCCAGTTCCTGCTCTCGGCCGGCACGCCGGGCAAGCGTCGCGCGCTCCCGCACGCGCGCATCCTCATGCACCAGGGCTCGGCCGGCATCGGCGGGTCCGCCGTGGAGGTCGAGGTGCAGGCCGACGACCTCCGGCACATGCGCGACACCGTCCTGGGTCTCATCGCCGACGACACCGGCCAGAGCCCCGAGCGCATCTTCGAGGACTCCCTGCACGACCGCTGGTACACCGCATCCGAAGCCGTCGCGTACGGCTTCATCGACGGGGTCGTGTCCGACTTCACGCAGGTCGTCCCCGGGCGCCGTCGCGTCCCCGGGCTCGGGGCGGAGGTGGCGGCATGAGCAGCTACACGATCCCCAACGTGGTGGCGCAGCACCCGCGCGGCGAGCGCATCATGGACGTCTACTCCCACCTCCTCGCCGAACGCGTCGTCTACCTCGGCACCGGCGTGGACGCGGGGGTGGCCAACGCCCTCATCGCCCAGCTGCTGCACCTGGACGCCGACAGCCCCGAGCGCGACATCCAGCTCTACATCAACTGCGAAGGCGGCGACCCGGCGGCGATGCTCGCGGTGTACGACACGATGCAGCACGTCCGGCCCGATGTCGCCACCACGTGCGTGGGGCAGGCGGTCGGGGTGGGCGCGGTGCTGCTGGCCACCGGTGCGGCCGGCAAGCGGGCCGTGCTCCCGCACGCCCGCGTCGTGCTGCACCAGCCGGCCGGGCAGGGCCGCGGGGCCATCCCCGACCTCATCCTCCAGGCCGACGAGCTCGTGCGCGTGCGCGGCGACGTCGAGCAGATCCTCTCGCGGCACACCGGCAAGGATCCCGCGCGCCTCCGCGCCGACACCGACCGCGATCGCATCCTCACGGCGGCGGATGCGGTCGCCTACGGCCTCGCCGACATCGTGCTGTCGCGTTAGGCCGCGGCGCGCGGCGGCTGGGCCGCGGCGCGCACGGCGGCCGCCGCCTCGGCGGGCGAGCCACGGAACGGCGCACCGTGGCCGGGGATCACCCACGACGCGTTCAGCGCGGCGAGCCGGTCGAGGGAGGCGAGAGCCGTCGCCGGGTCATCCGTGAACGGCGCCGGTTGCGGGCCGGTGCGTCCGGTGAGCACACTGCGGGTCGTGAGCGCATCGCCGACGAAGACCGCATCCGCGATGTCGGAGTGCACGGCGATGCTGCCGAGGGAGTGCCCCGGCAGCGCGACGATGCGGGGCGCCCCCGGCAGATCCAGCACGTCGCCGTCGGCGACCTCGACCACGTCGCGGAGGTGGTGCGTGCGCATCCCGCCCTTGCGCAGGCTGTAGGCGAAGAACCCCAGGGTCGGTCCGAGGCGAAGCGGACCGAGGGGGAGCTTCGGCTTGTCGCCGCCTCGGGCGCGGTCGGCGTCGGCGGCGTGCACGTACACGAGGACGCCGGAGTCGCGCCGCAGCCGCTCGGCGAAGCCGAGGTGGTCGCTGTCGCCGTGGGTGAGGACCACCCCGCGCACGTCGGCGACGGTGCGCCCGAGTGCGCGCAGCTCGTGCTGGAGGTCGCGCCGGTGCCCGGGCAGGCCGGCGTCGATGACGGTGACGCCGTCGGGGGTGTCGATCAGATGCACGGCGACGATGTCGTTGCCGATGCGGGAGAGGTGGGGCGCGAGTCGCATGATCCGTCCGATCCGGGGTTTGATGGCTATGCGGTGTAGCCATGATAGCTTATATCCATAGCCATGAGGAGGGGCCGATGCCGACACCGGAACGCACATCGCTCGAGGAGATCGTCGCCGCCGCCCGCGAACTGCTGGAGACGGGCGGCCCTACGCGCGTGACGATGCAGGCCGTGGCGGCGCGCGTGGGCGTGCGCGCACCCTCCCTGTACAAGCGCGTGCGGGATCGTGACGCGCTGCTGACGCTGGTGGCGAGCGCCTCGGCCGACGACCTCAGCCGGCGGCTCACCGCATCCGACGGGTCCCTGCACGCCCTGGCGCTGGCGTACCGGGCGTTCGCGACGGAGCATCCGGAGGGGTTCCGCCTCTTCCTCACGCCGATGGCCGCCGGCCCGGCGGTCGACGCGGTGGGCGAGGCGGTCGTGCGGGCGGCGGCCGGTGCCGTGGGCGAGCAGCACGCACTGGAGGCGGCGCGGCTCGTCACGGCATGGGCGACCGGATTCCTGACGATGGAGCTGGCCGGCGCATTCCGCATGGGCGGAGACCTCGACGCCGCATTCGCGTATGGCCTCGACCGGATCCTCGCCGGCCTGGGGACGGTGCCGGATCAGGCCCAGGGGTCGTAGTCGGCCAGCAGCGCGCCCTGCTCGGGCCGCTCCGCCTCGGGCACGTGCTGCAGGTTGACGCGCACGCGGTACCACAGCGAGCTCGAGCCGCGCATGCCGTCGACGAGCACATCGGCCGGATGCAGCATCCCCTCGACCTCCGGATGCTCCGCCTTCCACCGCTCCAGCAGCTCGAGCGCCTCGGGCTTGGTCTTCGTGCGGGCGATCTCGATGAGCGGCATCGTCGAGGCACGGCGGCCCGAGCCGTCCGGTCCGCGCGGCGGCTTCTCCGCCGGCCCGAGCTCGTCGGCCAGGCGCAGGAGTCCATCGAGCGTGCCGGGGGCGTCGTCGATGCCGCGATGGGGGTCGCCGATGTCGGCGAAGCGCTCGAGCACCGTGGCCACGGTGAACTCCTCCGGGCGCCGGGTGCGGACCTCGTCCCACGCGAGCGGCGTCGACACCCGTGCATCCGGGAGTGGACGGATGGAGTACGCCGATGCGACCGTGCGGTCCTTGGCGTTCTGGTTGAAGTCGACGAACACGCTCTCGCCTCGCTCCTCCTTCCACCATCGCGCGGTGGCCAGGCCCGGAGCGCGGTTCTCGACTTCGCGCGCAAGGGTCTCGGCCGCCAGGCGCACCTGGCGGAAGTCCCAGTGCGGCGCGATCCGGACGAGGATGTGGAGGCCGCGCGATCCGCTGGTCTTCGGCCACCCCGTCAGGCCGTACTCCTCGAGCACGTCGCGCGCGATGAAGGCGACGTCGACGATCTGCGACCAGTCCACGCCCGGCATGGGGTCGAGGTCCACGCGCAGTTCGTCGGGATGATCGAGGTCCTCGGCGCGCACGGGGTGCGGGTTCAGATCGAGGCACCCGAGGTTCGCGACCCACGCCAGGCCCGCCGCATCCCGCACCACCGTCTCCTCCGCCTCGGTGCCGCGGGCGTAGTGCAGCGTCGCGGTGCCGATGAAGTCGGGGTGGTTCTCGGGCACGCGCTTCTGGAAGAACGCCTCCTGGTCGATGCCCTTCACGAAGCGCTTGAGCACCATGGGCCGCCCGCCCGCGCCGCGCAGGGCGCCGTCGGCGACGGCGAGGTAGTAGCGGACGATGTCGAGCTTCGTCAGTCCCGGCCCCGGGAACACGACGCGGTCGGGGCTCGTGATGCGCACCTCGTGGCCATCCACCTCGAGGGTCTCGGCGGGCGTCTTCGACGGACTCATGCCGCGAGGTTAGCCGCGCGGCGGATGCTCCGGCCAGGGGTTGCACCCGCGCGGGCCGCGGCGCGGAAGGTCAGGCGACGAGGACGAAGGCGCCCGGCGCGCCGACGGAGACGGATGCGGTGGCCCGCAGCTCGCCGGCGATCGTCGCGGTCAGTTCCACGAGCGTCAGGTCCAGGGCGCCGGCGATCGCGGCGATCATCTCGCTGGAGGGCTCCTTGAGTCCCCGCTCGACCTCGGAGAGGTACTGCGGGGAGACGCCGGCGCGGGCGGCGGTGTCGGCCAGACGCTCTCCGCGCGCGTGGCGGATGCGGCGGAGGAGGTCGCCGAGGGCCTCGCGCCACAGTGGCTCGGGGTCTCGCGGGGTGCGGGGGAGAGGGAGCAGCTCGGCCATGCCGTCAGGCTAGAGCGGGCTCCGTCGGCGTCGCCATCCATTCCGCCCACAGCAGAAGCACCCGTGCGGAAACGACGAAGGGGGCCGCCCGGATGGGCGACCCCCTACGGGAAGAGGTGGATCAGTCGTTGCCGCGCAGGATCGCGAGGATGCGGAGGATCTCGACGTACAGCCACACGACGGTGACCATGATGCCGAAGGCCCCGACCCACGCGTACTTGCGGGGAGCGCCGGCACGCACGCCGCGCTGGATCTGGTCGAAGTCGAGCACCAGCGAGTAGGCGGCCATGACGACCACGAGCAGGCCGATGATGACGCCCAGCGGGATGCCCATGACCTCGATCGAGCGGAGGCCGAAGGCGCCGCCGGCGATCGGGACGTTGAAGAGCATCAGACCCACGTTGATGAGGCTGAACACGAGGTAGCCGACCATCGCGATGAGGAAGATCTTCGTCGCCTTGGCCGACGCGCGGATCTTGCCGCTGGCGAACAGGGCGAGCGTCACACCCACGACCGAGAGGGTCGCAAGGGTCGCCTGGAAGACGATGCCCGGGTAGATGAACTCGAAGAAGGCCGAGATGCCACCGACGAACAGACCCTCGAACGCCGCGTACGCGACGATGAGCGGCACCGACGGCTGCTTCTTGAAGATGTTGACCATCGCGAGCACGAAACCGCCGAGCGCGCCGATCAGCCACGGGGCGATCGAGGGGTTCGGGTTGGTGGGCGTGACGCCGGCCATCGTCCACAGCCAGCCGACGACGGCGGTGACCACGAGCACGCCGAACAGGGCGAGGGTCTTGTGGACGGTGTCCTCCACCGTCATGCGACCGGTCTCGCGCGCGCCGGCGGGCGGCGAGGCGTACATGCCGTCCAGCTGCGCGGCTTCGGCGGCCGGCGGCGGCGCGTACTGCGTCGCGGCAGGGCCGCCGGGGTACGTCGAAGCGCCGCGGGAGTCCTGGAACGCCGGGTTGTTGAAGGCCGGGTTGTTGAGGGCCACTTGCTCTCACACTCCAAAGAATCTTCGGGATCACAGCACTGTGCTGTGGATCAACGATAGCCGACGGCGTGTCGGCTCCGGCAGTGGTGCGCTGAGGGTTCGCTATGAGCGCGACATGAGGTCCCTCAGGCGGCCCCGCGCGTAGCCTGGAGGCGTGACCCGGTCCTCCCCGCTCGTGATCGGTCACCGCGGTGCGCCGGGATATCGCCCCGAGCACAGCCGCTCCTCGTACGACCTCGCGCTGGCGATGGGGGCGGATGCGGTCGAGCCCGACATCGTCGTCTCCCGCGACGGCGTGCTGGTGGTGCGGCACGAGAACGAGATCGGCTCGACGACGGATGTGGCGCAGCATCCGGAGTTCGCCTCGCGCCGTACGACCAAGACGATCGACGGCGAGCGCCTGACGGGGTGGTTCACCGAGGACTTCACATGGGAGGAGCTGGCGACGCTCCGCTGCCGCGAGCGCCTGCCGAAGATCCGGCCGGCCAGCGCGTCCTTCGACGGGACGCAGCCGGTCCTTCGCCTGCGCGACGTGCTCGATCTCGTGCGCGCGGCCTCCCTCGAGCAGGGCCGGGAGATCGGCGTCGTGCTGGAGATCAAGCACGCGACCTACTTCGAGACGCTCGGTTTCGACGTCGTGGGCCTCATCGCGGCGGAACTGGATGCGGCGGGCTGGTCGCGCGGCGAACTGCCGATCGTGTTCGAGGCCTTCGAATCCACCGTGCTCACGCGGCTCCGGGAGCGTGGCCTGCCCGGAACCTACGTATACCTCCTGGAGGCGGCCGGAAGCCCGTACGACCTCATCGCGCAGCACGGCACGGCAGCGCCCACCTACGCGGCTCAGGCGGCGCCGGCGGGCCTCGACGAACTGATCGGGCGCGTGGACGGGATCAGCGTGGACAAGAGCATGATCCTCGCCCCCCGCCGGCGCACGCATACGGCCGGCGGCGTCGTCGGCGACGCGAAGGACCGCGGTCTGCTGGTGTTCACGTGGACGTGCCGGCCCGAGAACGCGTTCCTCCTCCCGCAGTTCCGGCTGCGCGGCGGTGCGGCCGCGTTCGGGGACTACGAGGCGGAGTGGGCGGTCATCCGCGACTCCGGCGTCGACGGCGTGTTCGTGGATCACCCCGACCTCGGGCGGCGATTCTTCGGCACGTGAGCGCGGCGCGCGCGTCGCCGGCCGCGCGCGAGCCCTAGGCTGTGCCCATGTCAGCGTCCGGGGGGATCGCCGTCGAGAACGTCCGGCGGTCGTTCGGCCGCGTCGAGGCGGTGCGCGACGTCACTCTCCGTGCGGAGCCGGGCCGCGTCACGGGGCTGGTCGGACCCAACGGCTCGGGCAAGACCACGCTGCTGCTCCTGCTCGCCTCTCTCCTCGCCCCCGACGCCGGCAGCATCCGCCTCGACGGCGTGGACCCGGTGACCGAACCGGCGCGGGCCCGCGCACTCCTGGGGTGGATGCCCGACACGCTCGGCGCGTGGCCGACCCTGACCGTCCGGGAGACGCTCGTGGTCACCGGCCGCTTGTACGACCTGCCCAGCACGGCCGCCCGGGAGCGGGCAGAGATGCTGCTGGACGACGTCGGCCTCGGGCACCTCGCCGATTCGCCGGCCCGCGTGCTCTCGCGCGGGCAGAAGCAGCGCCTCGCCCTCGCGCGCGCCCTCGTCCACGACCCGCGCATCCTGCTGCTGGACGAACCCGCATCGGGCCTGGATCCGCAGGCGCGCATCGAACTGCGCCTGCTCCTGCGCCGCCTGGCCGTCGACGGCCGGACGATCCTGCTCTCCAGTCACGTGCTGTCAGAGCTGGAGGAAGTCGTCGACGATGCGGTGTTCCTCGTCGAGGGCCGGACGGTGGCCGCGGACCGGGTGGCACAGGCCGCCGGGCGCGGCCGGGCATGGCGCATCCGGCTCCTCCCATCGACGGATGCCGCGCCCGCGTCGCCGCCCGATGCCGACGACCGCGCGCGCGTGGCGGCGGCGCTCGGGCGCGCGCCCGAAGACCTCTCGGTCGACCGGCGCGACGTGCTGGCCCCGTTCGCCTCCGACGCCGAGGCGGCTCGGGCACTGCAGGCCCTCATCGGCGCGGGGCTGGACGTCACCGAGTTCGCGCCGGCCACCGGCGACCTGGAGCATACGTTCCTCGACCTGCGGGGAGGCGCCGAATGAACCTGTCGCGGCTGGGCGCCCTCATCCGCCTCGAGCTGACGCAGCGCCTCCGCTCGGTCGCGTGGTACGTGCTCCTGGGCGTGTTCGCGCTCATCCTGCTGATCGTGACGGGCCTGGCCGTCGCGGCCGCCGCGCTGACGGCCGGCAGCGGCGGATGGCTCTTCTCGCTGCAGATCTTCCTCGTGCTGCTGCTGGTCCTGCTGGTCTCGCCCACCCTCAGCGGCAACAGCGTCAACGGGGACCGGGATGCCGCGACGCTCGCGCCGATGCAGGTGACCCTCGCCACGACGGGGGAGATCGTGCTGGGGAAGTTCCTGGCGGCGTGGATCGCTGGGCTGGCGTTCCTCGCCGTGGCCCTGCCGTTCCTCGTCGTCGCCACCCTCGCCGGCGACATGGAGCCGGCGACCATCGGTACGTCCCTGGCGATCCTCGTCCTGGAAGTGGGTGTCGTGGCGGGCATCGGCGTGGGGCTGAGCGCGGTCATCGCCCGCCCGCTGTTCTCGGTCGCCACCACCTACCTCGTGGTCGCGGCCCTCACGGTGGGCACGCTCATCGCGTTCGGCCTGGGCGCGGTCACCTCCTCCGTGGAGGTGACCGTGACGGAGCGCTACTACGCCGACGCCGGCCCGCCGTGCGGGCCGGGAGAGGACCCGCAGGAGTACGGCTGCGTGGAGGAGCCGCTCAGCGGATGCTCCTCATGGCAGTCCTACACGCGCGAAGTGCCGCGCACCGACCACGTGTGGTGGATCCTCGCGGCGAACCCCTTCGTCGTGCTGGCGGATGCGACGCCGACCAACCTGTCACCGGACGGGTACCCGCAGGACCTGTTCGGCCAGATCTCCTGGGCCGTGCGCTCGGCCCAGATCGCCCCGGAGACCGACGTGCGCACCGATTACTGCGATACGGCGATGTGGCAGCAGGGCGGGCCGCTGCCCAGCGAGCAGATGGCGGGCACGGCGCCGAGCTGGTTCGTGGGGCTCGCCGTCCAGCTCGCGATCACCGCGGGTCTCCTCGCGTGGGGCTGGCAGCGGACGCGAACGCCGGCGCGCACGCTGCCACCGGGCACGCGCATCGCCTGAGGGCGGCGGCGTCAGCTCCGCCCGGCCTCCGCGCGCGACCACAGCCGCGACGAACGGCTCGTGACGGCGCGGGTGGCGGCATCCAGGGCGTCCTGGATGCGCGGGAAGCGCGACGGCAGCCCCTTGCCCTGCAGCCACAGCACGTCGATGTGGTCGAGGCCGCGTTCGCGCACGCACGCGACGAGCCGGCGTGCGTCGTTCTCGGGGTAGTGGGTGTCGTGGATGAGCCAGTCCTCGGCGCCGATCGGGACCAGCACGACTCGACCCTCCGAAGCGCCGTGGGCCGGGGCGCTGCAGTTGTCTGCGATCGTCATCGAACAGTCCTTTCTGGGTGTGATGTCACCGTACGATCGGCCTCCGACACTCCTGAGGGGCTTGACAGCGCGGGAGAAGTCGGACTCCGTCACCGCGGCGACAGGTCCGGCATCGCACGGGTGCCGAACTCGTGGCGCAGGGCGCTGAGGGCCGCTCGCCAGCCCGCGAGCCCGTGCACGCCGGGCCCGGGACTGGTCGACGCCGAGCACAGGTACACCCCGCGGGCGGGCGTGCGCCACGGATCGGGGGAGAGGGTCGGGCGCCGCAGCAGCTGCCACATGGTGGGCGCCCCCGCGGCGATGTCACCGCCGGGATAGTTGGGGTTGGCCGCCGCCACCTCCACCGCGGTGCGCGAATGGCTGGCGAGGATGGTGTCGCGGAAGCCGGGTGCGAAGCGCTCGATCTGACCGATCACCGCCTCCTCGCGGTCGGCGTCGCTCCCGGCCGGCACGTGCGTGTAGGTCCACAGCGTGTGGGCGCCGGCGGGTGCCCGCGTCTCATCGAACACCGACGGCTGGGAGACGAGCACGTACGGCCGGTCGCTCAGCCGCCCGCGACTGACGAGGTTCTCCGCTGTCGCCATCTCGGCGCGGGTGCCCCCGACGTGCACGGTCCCGGCGGTGCGGACGGCCGGGTCGGCCCACGGCACGGGCTCCGACAGCGCGAAGTCCACCTTCGCGACGGCTCCGCCGAAGCGGAACGACGCCAGCGCAGCGCGATAGCGCCCCGGCAGCCTGTCGCCCCCGATGCGGAGCAGTGCGTCGGGGGTGACGTCCAGGATCACGGCGCGTGCCGGCGGGAGCTCGGCGAGCGAGCGCACCTCGTGGCCGGTCACGATCTCGCCGCCGAAGGCACGCAGGTCCGCTGCGAGCGCATCGACGATCGCCTGGCTGCCGCCCACCGGGATCGGCCACCCGAGGGCGTGCCCGTAGGTGGCCAGCACCATCCCCGCCGCTGCGGCGGCCAGGCTGGGCTGCGACAGGATCGTGTGCGCGGCGACGCCGGTGATGAGCGCGGGCGCGGCGTCCTCGGCGAAGCGCGCGTTCCACGCGGGCGTGCCCTGCTCGAGCGCGCGGAGGCCGAGGACGATGGCAGCCAGCGGATGCCGCGGCACGCGCAGCAGCGCCCCGCCGGTGAAGTCCGCGACCTCGCTCGCGCGTTCGGCGAGCGGGCGCATGAGGCGCACATAGGCGTCGCCGTCGCGGCCGAGGGTCTGCGCGGTGCGTTCGAGGTCGCGGTAGGCCACCGCCGCCGTGCCGCCGTCCAGCGGCTGCGCGTACGAGGCGTCGGGCACGACGAAGTCCACGCGGCGGGTCAGCCCGAACTCGCGGAAGAAGCGCGACTCGAAGGCCAGCGGATGCACCGCCGAGCAGATGTCGTGGACGAACCCCGGCAGGGTCAACTCCGCCGACGCGGAGCCCCCACCGATGTGATCGGCCCGCTCGTAGACGCGCACCGACAGCCCCGCGCGGGCGAGCGTCACGGCGGCGGCGAGCCCGTTGGGGCCGGAGCCGACGACGACCGCGTCGAGGGCGGTCATCGCGCGTCGGAGTCCTCGCGCGTGGACGAGTCCTCCTCGTGGGCGGTGGTGTCCGCGGTCCGCTCCGCCATCCCCTCGGCCAGGTAGGCCAGCCGGTGCAGCGTCTCGTGATTGCGCAGCTGCAGAGGCACGTCGAGGATCGGTGCGGGGATGAGCGCGCCCGGACCGGCCACCGCCTCCTCCTGGATGCGCACGAGCGCGCCGTCGGGGTGCGGCTTCACGTGGATCGTCACGCGGGCTTCGCCGATCGGCCATCCGCGGGCCTTGAGCACGAACCGGCGCGGCGGGTCGTAGTCGAGCACCTCGGTGGCGTCGTCCAGCAGCATCGGCCACGTGCCGAAGGAGTGATGCAGGCGGCTGCCCTTGTGCGGCCAGTCTTCGCCGACCTCACGCATGCGCGAGGCTCCCACGACCCATGCGGGGAAGAGCCAGCCGTCTTCGAGCACCCGGAAGACGTCCTCCGGGCTGCAGCGCAGTACTCGTGTGTTCCGAGACATCCGTCCCCCTTCTCCGTGTCGTCACGCTATCCGGACCCGCCGAACCGGCGGAGAGGGTTGCGCTGGGCGGGAGAGGGTGTCAGCCGCCCTCGGGAACGGGAGAGGACAGGGATGCGTCGGACAGGTCGAGCACGAGTCCCGCGGCCGTGGCCGCCTCGTTCGCGAAGCGCTGCAGAAGCGCGCTGTCGAGCATCTCGGGCTCGGGTGAGGCGAACACGAACCGCAGCTCGATGGCGGGGTGGAGCCAGATCGTGGAGCGCCCCTGCTCGGGGTGGCGCCACGACACGGTGAAGCTCTCCCCCCGGCGCAACTTCGTCGCGATGACGACCTTGACGTGCGCGAGCAGGCGGTCGGACATGTCGATGGGCTCGAATGAGCCGCCGTAGTACAGATGGCCCATTGCGAGCTCCTTCGGTTGTTCCCCACCCATCAGTGTATAGATATCTAGAATATTTAGATAGCATTTCGTAATAGTGGGCCTACCTCGGTAGTCTTCCCGCATGGCTTCGGACAGCGACCACGACGATGGAGCGGGTGATGCCGGCGTCGGCGAGCCGTCGGCCCTGGGCCGGGCCCTGCTTCGCTATGTCGAGGCGCGCCAGGCGTCGCTGACCCAGGCACGTCAGGAGCTGGGCGTCAACGAGCTCGACGCGCGGGCGCTGCTGTTCATCGCCAGCCACCCCCGGGCCAGGCCCACCTCGTTGCGGCAGTACCTCGGGATCACCTCCGCCGGCGTCACGGCTCTCGTCGACCGCCTCGAGCAGCGCGGGGCGGTGCGTCGTGAGGTGGACCCCCATGACCGTCGCGTCAACCGGCTCACCGTGACCGTCGACCTGTCCGCCGAGCCCTGGTCCTCGCTCACGCGGTTCGACGCCGCGTTCGAGCGGGCGCTCGCCGCGTCGGGCGCAGGTGAGGCCGAGCGGCTGGCCACCCTCCTCGAGGCGCTCATCGACGACGCCACCGGCTGACCAGCAGAGCATCCTCTTCATCCGAGTCGTCCGGGTCAACCCCCTTCGGTGATCGTGGCCGACGCGATGAGGTGGAGTGGTGGCGCCGCATCGGCGGTGCCGCGAACGGAGGAGAGCGACATGAGCGATTCCCTGCCCGACAAGCCCAGCCAGGCCGAAGGCGACGTCGGCGACGACGAGATCACGGAGAAGTCCGGCGAGCTCGACGCGCATGACGACGGCGACGACACCGCTGCCGACGATCGTCCCTGACGTACCGCGCCCGACCGTTCCGGCGGGCAGGAGGAGGAGCCTGTGAAGGCGATGGTGTACCGCGGCCCGTACAAAGTGCGGGTCGAAGAGAAGCCCGATCCGCGGATCGAGCACCCCAATGACGCCATCGTGCGCGTGGAACTGGCGGCGATCTGCGGATCGGATCTGCACCTGTACCACGGCATGATCCCCGACACCCGGATCGGCCACACCTTCGGACACGAGTTCATCGGACGCGTCGAGGCGGTCGGCTCGTCGGTGCAGACGCTCCAGCCCGGCGACCGCGTCATGGTGCCGTTCAACATCTTCTGCGGCACGTGCTTCTTCTGCGCGCGAGGGCTCTACTCCAACTGTCACAACGTCAACGCCAACGCCACCGCCCTCGGCGGTATCTACGGGTACTCCCACACCGCCGGCGGTTTCGACGGAGGTCAGGCCGAACTGGTGCGCGTGCCCTTCGCCGACGTCGGGCCGACCATCATCCCGGAGTGGATGAGCGATGACGACGCGCTCATGCTCACCGACGCCTTCACGACGGGGTACTTCGGTGCGCAGCTGGGCGACATCGCCGAGGGCGACACCGTCGTGGTGTTCGGCGCCGGTCCCGTGGGGCTCGCGGCAGCGCGGTCGTCGTGGCTCATGGGTGCGGGGCGCGTCATCGTGATCGACCACCTCGACTACCGCCTGGCGAAGGCGCGCGAGTTCGCGTTCGCCGAGACCCACAACTTCGCCCGCCATGACGACGTCGTGGTGCTGCTGAAGAAGCTCACCGGCCACCTGGGGGCCGATGTCGCGATCGACGCGGTCGGCGCGGAGGCCGACGGCCACCTCACGCAGCACATCACCTCGGCCAAGCTGAAGCTCCAGGGCGGGTCGCCCGTCGCCCTGAACTGGGCGATCGACTCCGTGCGCAAGGGCGGCAACATCTCCGTGATGGGCGCCTATGGGCCGCTGTTCAGTGCGGTGAAGTTCGGCGACGCTCTGAACAAGGGGCTGACCCTGAGGATGAACCAGGCACCGGTGAAGCGACAGTGGCCGCGTCTGTTCGAGCACATCCAGGCCGGGCGGATCACGCCCGGCGACATGATCACCCACCGCATCCCCCTCGACGCGATCGCCGAGGGATACCACATGTTCTCGTCCAAGCTCGATGACTGCATCAAGCCGGTCATCGTGCCGGGCGCGTGAGAACCGCGACGGAGGATTCATGCCCTACACACCTGACAAACCCATCACCCCTCCCAGCGCCGACGAACTGCGTGCGCGCATCCCGGGATGGGGCGCCGACCTCGACCCCGCCGACCGGCCGTCTTTTCCCAAGGAGTGTTTCGATCCCGGCGCTACCGGCGCCCATTGGACCGAGCCCGAGCGGCAGGGGGATGACCCCCGGCGGGAACGGTCGATCGAGCACGCGCACCTGACCGCGGTGTACGGAACGGCGCAGCCCCTGCACGGCGTCTCCGGCGCGATCCGACGGTACGCCTACGCGCGCTACAGCGAGGGCCGCGCCGCGCACTGGCTGCTCCTCGTCCTCGGCGACCGCGTGGAGGCCTTCGGCGCGCACGTTCGGTCGCTGTTCACGCTGCGTCCGGACAACCCGATCACCGCGACCGGCATCCTCGCCGAGCCGCGCCTGCGCCCCATCGCGTCGCGACGCGGACGCGTCGACCTGCGGCACGCGTGGATCGACCCGATCCTCGTGGCCGGTCCGTGGGTGCTGGGCGGCTGGATCGTGGTGCGCATGCTGCGGCGCGTCTTCGTCCGTCGCTGACGCCCCGCGCCGCCGCGCTGCAGGCGGTGTCTCGGCGGCTGAGGTGCGCGATCGGGCGTGGTCTCGAGCACGGGTGCGGACGTGCGAAAATCACATCGGACATCGCCTTACGGGGTCTGGCGAGCCGTTGAGAAAGGCCACACGACATGCCCTACCGCACACAGGCAGTGCTGCAGGACTGGTTGGACGAGTTCCGCGCCGAGGGACACGAGATCCACGCTCACGTGGCGTTGCAGGACGGCAGCGACGGCCGGGACACGGGGCTCGTCATCGTCCGGCTCGTCAACGCCACCACGGAGATGTTCATGCAGCCGATCGCTCCGGGCGACTACCACTGGGAGATCACGCTGCAGGCGCGTCCGCACGACAGCGTCATCGCCCCCGACCAGCTCGACGAGCTCAGCGCTGAGTTGCAGCGCGCGGCCGACCTGTGCCGGTTCCTGCAGGAGAAGTCGGCGCAGCACGACCGCGAGGCCGAGAGCGAGCGGCGTCCGTCAGGCAGCAGCTGACATCCGTTCCACCTCGGCGATCACGCGCGGGTGCGCGAGGATGCGGAAGTGGCCGCCGGTCTCCAGCTGCACGTTGCGCCCGCCCGGCAGCTTGCTCCCCTCCGGGATGTGCGGGTCGAACGCCCCGTAGACCGACGTGATCCGCGCATTCACCTCGAGCTGCTGCGCGAGCGCGACGATCGTGCGATCGCGGGGGGAGAAGCTGCGCAGCGTGGGCGAGAGCATCATGCGCGCATAGCGCGATCCACCGAAGGGGGTCGCCACCGCGACCATCCCGCGCACGCGGGAGCCGGCCTCGCCGATCATGACCTGTTTGCCGACGAGGCCGCCCTTGCTGTGGGCGACGAGCACCACGTCGGTCAGATCGTGATCGTCGAGGTACCGGGTCACGTGCACGGCCATCTCGGTGACGGGCCGGCGATTGCGCTGCAGCAGGTCGACGATGTGGATCGGGTGCCCGCGCTCGTGCAGAGCGGAGGCGAGGGGCTGCAGGAATTTCCACGTCTCGTAGACGCCGGGCAGGAGCACCAGTGCCACCTCGGATCCGGAGCGGAACGTCGCGGGATCGGTGCGATTGAGGAAGGCGCGCGCCTGCCACGTCGCGGCGTACGCATAGTCGGCGACCCACCATGCCGCGTCGCGGGCGGCGCGCCCGATCACCGGCTGAGACCCGCCACGGCGCCCGCGTAGGTCGTGATCGCGTCGGCGACGGCGCGGGGACGGGAGAACTGCGCGACGTGGCGGCTGCCGGGGATGACGGCCAAGTCGCCCTCGCCGGCCCGGTCGCGCAGCATCCGGCACCACCGCATCCCGGCGATCGGATCGCGCTCTCCGCGGAGCACGAGCAGCGGCACGCGCAGATCGGCCACGCGCTCCTCGATCGGGTAGGCGATCATGTGGCGCACCTGAGTCAGGTACCACGGGATGCCGCACCGCACGTAGTCGGTGAACACGATCGCGTTGGCCAGGGGCGGCTCGCCCAGGCAGTCCAGCCCGAGCGCGAGCGACTGCGCCGCCACCGAGCGGTGCTCGGAGTCGGAGACCGGCCCGATGACCACGGCGTGCGAGACCAGGTCGGGCCGCTGCGCCGCCAGCTCGACGACCCACTGGGCGCCCATCGAGTGACCGACGAGCACGCACGGGCCCACCCCCAGCCCGGCGACGACGCCGGCCAGCGCGGCGGCCATGGTCGGGATGTCGACGTCGGTGCCCGGTTTGGGCAGGCCCCCGAACCCGGGCAGATCGACGCTGAACACCGCGTGGCCTTCGCCGAGCACGTCCTGCAGTCGCGAGAAGTAGCGGTGCGACATCCCGATGCCGTGCACGAGCACCACGGGCGGGCGGTTCGTCGCCTGCGCGGGGTTCGCGTGGACGCGGAAGGCGAGGCGGCCCTGATCCGCGCGCCAGGTCGTGCGCTCGGAGGTCATCGGGTGCGGCGGAAGGTGTCGGGCATGGGGTCACGCTAGCCGTCGCACCTGGATGAGTCCGCACACTGGACGGGTGGACGTCGTGCCGCTATGGCGGCTGCCGCCGATCGGCCGCTACTTGGCGACGAGGGTGGTCTCGAAGCTGTACATGTCGGGCCGGTAGCAGTGGTGTCCGAACTCCACGGCGCGCCCGGAGGCGTCGTACGCGACACGCTCCATCGTCAGCACAGGCCCGCCCTTGTCGATGTCGAGGAGCTCGCCCTCGTCGCCCTGGGCGCGCCGGGCGCCGATGCGCTGGTTGGCGACGCGGATGGTCACGCCGCGGGCGCGCATGATCTGGTAGAGGCCCTTGGCCTCGAGCTGTTCGGTCGTGATGTCGGCGAAATCGGGCGGCAGATAGTTCACCAGGACCGCCACGGGCACCCCGTCGGTGGAGCGCTGACGGCGGAGATACACGACGTCGGAGCCGGCGGGCACGCTCAGGGCGGCGGCGGTGGCCGCGTCGGCGGGGCGGATCTCGTGCTCGAGCACGCGCGTCCCGGGCGCATGGTGCGAGCTCTGCAGGTCTTCGTACAGGCTCGTCAGCTCCACCTGGCGGGTGACCTGGCCCTGCACGACCTGCGTCCCGATGCCGCGGCGGCGCACGAGCAGGCCCTTGTCGACCAGTTCCTCCATCGCGCGCCGGATGGTCGGACGGGACAGGCCCAGCCGCTGGGCGATCGCGATCTCGTTCTCCAGGCGCGCACCGGGGGCGATGTCGCCCGAGCGGATGGCGCGCTCGATCGCCGAGGAGACCTGGAAGTAGAGGGGCACAGGGCCCGTGCGGTCCAGGGTCGCCAGCAGCTCGTCCAACTGCACCACGTCGTCGGCCATACAGAACCCCCATGCTCCGTCTATTGACGCGACAATCGTACATGGGCGCGTCCATGTCCTCCCCGGCGGCGATGGGGGTTGCGATGGCGCTCCCTTGTGCTATTGTCAGGACAAACATTCCGACGATGCGGATCCGGTTGCCGGCCCGCGGAGAGTTGTACAGCGGAGTATGACCGAAACCCCTGCCCCCTTCGATGTGCTCGCCTTCGGCCGGCTCGGCGTCGACGTGTACCCGCTGCAGTCCGGCGTGGGCCTCGAGGACGTCGAGACCTTCGGCAAGTACCTCGGCGGCAGTGCCGCCAACGTCTCCGTCGCCTCGGCGCGGTACGGCCACCGCACCGCGCTCGTCTCGGGCGTCGGCGATGATCCGTTCGGCCGCTATCTGCTGCGCGAGCTCGACCGCCTGGGCGTGGACAACCGGTACGTACGGGTCGACCCCACGCTGCAGACGCCGGTGACCTTCTGCGAGATCTTCCCGCCCGACGATTTCCCGCTCTACTTCTACCGCGAGCCCAAGGCGCCCGACCTCACCCTCGAGGCGGCCGAGCTGGACCTCGACGCCGTGCGGATGGCGAAGATCCTGTGGTTCACCGCCACCGGTCTCACGCAGGAGCCCAGCCGAGCGGCGCACGTGGCCGCGCTGCAGGCGCGCACCGAGGGACGCACGATCTTCGACCTCGACTACCGCCCCATGTTCTGGGCCGATCCGCCCGACGCACGCGCACACGTGTCGCACGCGCTCGAATTCGCCACGGTCGCCGTCGGCAACCGCGAGGAGTGCGAGATCGCCGTGGGCGAGACCGAGCCCTCGCGCGCGGCCGACGCCCTTCTGGACCGAGGTGTCGAGCTCGCGATCGTCAAGCAGGGCCCTCGGGGCGTGCTCGCCAAGACCCGGAGCGAGACGGTCGAGGTGCCCCCGTACCCCGTCGACGTCGTCAACGGCCTCGGCGCCGGCGACGCGTTCGGCGGAGCCCTGTGCCACGGACTGCTCGAAGGGTGGGACCTGGAGCGCGTGCTGCGTTTCGCCAACGTCGCCGGTGCCATCGTGGCATCCCGGCTGGAGTGCTCCACCGCCATGCCCACGCACGACGAGGTCGTCGCGCTGATCGAGGGGGGAGAGCGCTGATGGGTCCGCGGTTCCTGGCACCCGAGGCGTTCGAGCGCCTCCGTGACGTGCGCGCGTCGTCACCGCGGACGATCCGCGACACGCTCGCGAGCCGCCGCCGTCGCGAGCTGCTGCGCGGAGACGGGCGCCTGTTCATCGTGGCCGCCGATCACCCCGCCCGCGGCGCGCTCGCCGTCGGGCAGAACCCCGTCGCGATGGCCGACCGCTACGAGCTGCTCGACCGGCTCGCGATCGCCCTCAGCCGCCCCGGCGTGGACGGGGTGCTGGGCACCCCCGACATCATCGACGACCTCGCCGCCCTCGGCCTCCTCGACGACAAGATCATCGTCGGCTCGATGAACCGCGGAGGCCTGCGCGGGGCGTCGTTCGAGATGGACGACCGGATGACCGCGTACGACGTGCCGCGCATGGTCGAGGCCGGCATCGACGTCGCCAAGACCCTCATCCGCGTCAACCTCGACGACGCCGGCACCGCCGCCACCCTCGCCGCGATGGCCGACGCCGTCACGCAGGCCGCCGCGGCGGAGCTGCCCATCATGCTCGAGCCGTTCCTGAGCCGGTGGGTGGACGGGCGAATCGTGAACGACCTGTCGCCCGAGGCCGTCATCCTCTCCATCGCGATCGCGTCGGGCCTGGGCGCATCCAGCGCGTACACGTGGATGAAGCTGCCGGTCGTCGACGACATGGAGCGCGTCATGGCCGCCACGACCATGCCCACCCTCCTCCTCGGCGGCGACTCCGGCGTCGACCCCGACGAGACCTTCGCCGCGTGGGAGGACGCGCTGAGCCTCCCCGGCGTCCGCGGCCTCACCGTCGGCCGCACGCTCCTCTATCCGCCCGACGGGAACGTCGCCGCCGCCGTCGACATCGCCGCCGGCCTCGTCCACCCCAGCCTCTGACACCGAAGGAAGAGCCCCATGAGCACGACACAGACCGCCCCCGCGAACGACTTGGAGTCCGCCGTCCGCGTTCTCTCGCACTGGATCGACGGCGCCGAGCGCCCCTCGACCTCCGGTCGCACGGCTCCCGTCTACAACCCCGCCACCGGCGCCGTGCAGGCCGAGGTGGCGCTGGCCGACCAGACCGAGATCGATGCGGCGCTGGCGTCGGCGCAGCGCGGATACGAGCTGTGGAGCGGGTATTCGATCGCGAAGCGGCAGGCGGTGATGTTCGCGTTCCGTGAGCTGCTGAACGCCCGCAAGGGTGAGCTGGCGCAGATCATCACGGCCGAGCACGGCAAGGTCGTCTCGGATGCGATGGGCGAGATCCTGCGCGGCCAGGAGGTCGTGGAGCTGGCGACCGGGTTCCCGCACCTGATCAAGGGCGCCTTCAGCGAGAACGCCTCGACCGGGATCGACGTGTACTCCCTGAAGCAGCCGCTGGGCGTCGTGGGCATCATCAGCCCGTTCAACTTCCCCGCGATGGTGCCGATGTGGTTCTTCCCCGTCGCGATCGCCGCCGGGAACGCCGTCGTGCTCAAGCCCAGCGAGAAGGACCCGTCGGCCGCCCTCTGGCTGGCGAAGCTGTGGCAGGAGGCCGGCCTCCCCGACGGCGTGTTCACGGTGCTGCAGGGCGACAAGCTCGCCGTGGACGGACTGCTGGAGTCTCCGGTGGTGCAGTCGATCTCGTTCGTGGGGTCGACCCCGATCGCGCAGTACATCTACGAGACCGCGTCCCGGCACGGCAAGCGCGTGCAGGCCCTGGGCGGCGCGAAGAACCACATGCTCGTCCTCCCCGACGCCGACCTCGACCTCGTCGCCGACCAGGCCGTCAACGCGGGCTACGGGGCGGCAGGGGAGCGGTGCATGGCGATCAGCGTCGTGCTGGCGGTCGAGCCGATCGCCGATGATCTGATCGCGAAGATCAGCGAGCGGATCGGCACGCTGCGCATCGGCAACGGTGCGGGCGTGGACGGGGTCGAGCCGGACATGGGGCCGCTCATCACCGACGTGCACCGCGACAAGGTGGCCTCCTACGTCGACATCGCGGAGGCCGACGGCGCGAAGATCGTCGTGGACGGCCGGGGCCTGAGCGTGGCAGGTCACGAGGACGGGTTCTTCTTCGGACCGACCCTGATCGACGACATCCCGACCTCCTCCCGTGCGTACACCGAGGAGATCTTCGGGCCGGTGCTCTCGGTCGTGCGCGTGCAGTCCTACGACGAGGGCGTGGCCCTGATCAACTCCGGCCAGTTCGGCAACGGCACCGCGATCTTCACCAACGACGGGGGAGCGGCCCGCCGGTTCCAGAACGAGGTGCAGGTCGGGATGATCGGCATCAACGTGCCCATCCCGGTCCCGGTCGCGTATCACTCGTTCGGCGGATGGAAGCAGTCGCTGTTCGGCGACGCGAAGGCGTACGGCGTGCACGGGTTCGACTTCTTCACGCGCGAGAAGGCGATCACCGCCCGCTGGATCGACCCCGCCACCCGCCACGACACCGACCACGGCGGCATCAACCTCGGCTTCCCCCAGAACGACTGACCCCCACGGAGAGCACGACATGACCCCGACGGACCAGCGCTGGTTCCACCGCCGCGGCTCCCTCGCGCAGGGCGACTGGGAATCGGTCGTCGACGCGGCGACCCCCGGGTGGCAGCACACCGGCATCCGCGTCGCCGACCTCGCAGAGGGCGACGCCGTCGCGCTGGCCGAGCGCGGCGTCGAGCGCATCATCGTCCCCCTCTCGGGCGAGTTCCGCGTGACGCACCACCACCACCCCGGCGAGGAGGAGACCCGGCTGCACGGACGCCCGTCGGTGTTCGCCGGCCCCACCGACGTGCTGTACCTGCCGACGGGCACGACCGCCGAGATCACCGGCACCGGCCGTGTCGCGGTGGCGGAGGCGCCGACCTCGGAGACGCGCCCCTGGCAGTACATCCCCGCCGCGTCCACGCCGGTCGAACTGCGCGGGGCGGGCGCGTCGAGCCGTCAGGTGCACAACTTCGGCACGCCCCAGGCCCTCGACGCCGCACGCCTGATCGTGTGTGAGGTTCTCACCCCGGCGGAGAACTGGTCGTCCTACCCGCCCCACAAGCACGACGAGCACGTCCCCGGCTCCGAGTCGCGCCTGGAGGAGATCTACTACTTCGAGGCGGCGCCGGTGGCGGATGCGGCGGCTCCCCGTGACGCGGCGTTCGGGATGTTCAGCACCTACTCCTCCCCGGCGGGGGAGATCGACATCAACGCGATGGTGCGCACGGGCGACATCGCGCTCGTGCCCTTCGGGTATCACGGCCCCGCCGTGGCCGCCCCGGGGTACGACCTGTACTACCTCAACGTGATGGCCGGGCCCGATCCGGAGCGGGAGTGGCTGATCAGCGACGACCCGGCGCACGCGTGGGTGCGCGACACCTGGAACGGGCAGAAAATGGACCCCCGGCTGCCCCTCGGACACGACACGGAAGGCCAGCACTGATGGCGGCGACGAAGCGGATGACGGTCAGCCAGGCGCTCGTGGAGTTCCTCGGTCACCAATGGACCGTCGACGGCGACATCCGGGAACGGACCATCCCCGGCATGATCGGGATCTTCGGCCACGGCAACGTGGCCGGCATCGGCCAGGCGCTCAAGCAGGCCAATGTCGACGAGCCCGACCTGATGCCGTACTACCAGGCCCGCAACGAGCAGGCCATGGTGCACCAGGCCGTCGGCTACGCGCGCATGCACCGGCGCCGCGCGACGCTCGCCTCCGCGGCATCCGTGGGCCCCGGCGCCGCCAACATGCTCACCGCCGCGGCGCTGGCCACGACCAACCGCCTCCCCGCACTCCTGCTGCCCAGCGACACGTTCGCCACGCGCGTGGCAGACCCCGTGCTGCAGCAGCTCGAGCAGCCGTGGGACATCGGCCTGACCGTCAACGACGCCTTCCGGCCGCTGTCGCGGTTCTTCGACCGCGTGCAGCGGCCCGAGCAGCTCTACTCCATCGCGCTGGCCGCTCTGCGGGTCCTCACCGACCCGGTGGAGACCGGCGCCGTCACGATCGCCCTCCCTGAAGACGTCCAGGCCGAGGCGATCGACGTGCCCGTGGAGTTCCTGCAGGACCGGGAGTGGCACATCCGCCGCCCGGTTCCGGAGCGTGCGCCGCTGGCCCGCGCGGTGGCCGCGATCCGCGCCGCCCGCGCACCCTTCATCGTCGCCGGCGGTGGCGTGCTGTACTCCGGTGCGGAGGACCAGCTCCGCGCGCTCGTCGAGGCCACCGGCATCCCGGTCGGCACCTCGCAGGCCGGCGGCGGCTCCCTCGTGTGGGACCACCCGCAGAACCTCGGCGGCGTCGGCGCGACGGGCACGCTCGCCGCCAACCGCCTCGCCGCGGGCGCCGACGTCGTCATCGGCATCGGCACGCGCTACAGCGACTTCACGACGGCCTCGCGCACGGCGTTCCAGAACCCCGACGTCGTCTTCGTCAACATCAACGTCGCCAGTTTCGACGCGTACAAGCACGGCACGCAGCTGCCCGTCATCGCCGACGCCCGCGAGGCGCTGACCGCCCTCGCCGCGGCCCTCGAGGGCTACGCGGTCCCGGCGGAGCACGCCGAGCGCATCGCCCGGGAGAAGGCCGGATGGGACGCGCTCGTCGACGAGGCGTTCGCCCCCACCGGTCGCGCCCTGCCGGGTCAGCCCGAGATCATCGGCGCGGTCCAGTCCGCCAGCGCCCCGGAGGACGTCGTCGTGCAGGCGGCCGGCTCGCTCCCCGGCGACCTGCACAAGCTGTGGCGCGTGCGCGATCCGCTCGGCTACCACGTGGAGTACGCGTTCTCGTGCATGGGGTACGAGATCGCCGGCGGTCTCGGTGCCAAGCGCGGACTGATGGCCGACGGCGATGACCGCGACGTCATCGTGATGGTCGGCGACGGCTCGTACCTCATGCTCAACACCGAGCTGGTCACCGCCGTCGCCGAGGGGATCAAGCTCATCGTCGTCCTCATCCAGAACCACGGCTACGCCTCCATCGGACACCTCTCCGAGACGGTCGGCTCCGAGCGTTTCGGCACGCTGTACCGCGAGTACGACCCGGCGGCGAAGAACTTCCAGGGCGAGGACATCCTCCCCGTCGATCTCGCGATGAACGCCCGCAGCTACGGCATGGACGTTCTCGAGATCGAGCCCGGCGCCTCGGCTCTCGACGACCTCAGAGCCGCGATGGCCACGGCGAAGGCCTCCGAGCGCGCGACCCTCATCCACATCAACAGCGACCCGCTCGTCTACGCCCCCGAGGGCGAGGGCTGGTGGGACGTGCCCGTGGCCGAAGTGTCCACGCTCGAATCCACCCGGCACGCGCGCGAGGAATACGTCGCGCAGCAGGCCGCCCAGAAGCCCCTCCTCGGCTGATCACCCCGACCACCCCCTTGCACCGGAGAACACCATGACCGACACCATCCCCGCCGACGCCGACATCGTCGTGAACTCCGGCGCAGGCCTGCGCATCGGCACCGCGCCGGACTCCTGGGGCGTATGGTTCCCCGACGACCCGAAGCAGGTGCCGTGGCAGCGGTTCCTCGACGAGGTCGTCGCCGCGGGCTACACGTGGATCGAGCTGGGCCCGTACGGGTACCTGCCCACCGACCCCCACCAGCTCGAGGACGAGCTCGGCGCGCGCGGGCTGAAGCTCTCGGCCGGCACCGTGTTCACCGGATTCCACAAGGGCGAGGACCAGTGGCAGCGCGCGTGGGACCAGGCCCTCGCCGTCGCCGGTCTCGCCTCCCAGCTCGGCGCGCAGCACCTCGTGGTCATCCCCGACCTGTGGCGCAGCGACGCGACGAGCGAGGTGCTCGAATCCCGCACCCTCACCGACGAGCAGTGGGCCAAGCTCGCCGCCGGCCACGACCGGCTCGGGAAGGCCCTCCTGGAGGAGTTCGGCGTCGCGCAGCAGTTCCACTCCCACGCCGACAGCCACGTCGGCACGACGCGCGAGGTCGTGCGGTTCCTCGACGAGACCGACCCGCGGTACACCAACCTGTGCCTGGACACCGGCCACTTCGCGTACTACGGCGGCGACAACGTCAAGCTCATCCAGGAGCGGCCGGACCGCATCGGCTATCTGCACCTGAAGCAGGTGGACACCTCGCTGCTGTTCGACGTGCTGAAGAACGATGTGCCGTTCGCGGAGGCGGTGGCCCAGGGGATCATGATCGAGCCGCCGTACGGCGTGCCCGATCTCGCCCCCATCATCGAGGCCGTCGCCGCCATCGACTCCGACATCTTCGCCATCGTCGAGCAGGACATGTACGGCTGCGACGTCGACCGCCCGTTCCCCATCGCCCAGCGCACGCGCGAGCACATCTTCGGCTGCACGCACTTCGCCCGCGTCCACTGACCTCCCGGAAGGCAACTCCATGACCAACGATCTCCGCATCGGCGTCGTCGGCGCCGGCCAGATGGGCGCCGACCACATCGCCCGCATCACCCACCGCATCTCCGGCGCCGTCGTCTCCGCCGTCGTCGAGCCCGATGCGGGGCGCGCCGCGGCGGCCGCGGCGAACGCGCCGGGCGCGGCGGCCTTCGCCCGCATCGAGGACGCCATCGCCGCGGGCGCAGTGGATGCCGTGCTCATCGCCGTGCCCGGGCCCTTCCACGAGCCCGTCCTCATGCCGGCACTCGAGGCGAAGCTGCCGATCCTGTGCGAGAAGCCGCTCACCCCCGACTCCGCGTCGTCGTGGCAGGTGCTCGAGCGGGAGCAGCAGCTGGACCGCCCGCACATCCAGGTCGGCTTCATGCGCCGCTTCGACGCCGAGTACGCCGCGCTCCGCGCGCTCGTGCAGTCGGGGGAGTCCGGCGAACTTCTGATGCTGCGCTGTGCGCACCGCAACCCGTCGGTGCCCGAGAGCTACACGCAGTCGATGCTCATCACCGACTCGGTCGTGCACGAGTTCGACGTCGTGCCGTGGCTCGCGGGCTCCCCCATCCGCAGCGTCGAGGTGAAGCATCCGCGGCGCAACAGCCTTTCGCCCGAGCACCTGCGCGAGCCGATCCTCGTCCTGATGGAGCTGGAGAACGGCGTGCTCGTGGACGTGGAGATGAACGTCAGCGCGCAGTTCGGCTACCAGGTGGCCACCGAGGCGGTGTTCGAGAAGGGCCTCGCCCGCATCGGCCAGCCCGCAGGGCTGCAGGCGTGGCGCGAGGGCTCGTTCTCGATCGCCGATCACATGAGCTTCACGACCCGCTTCGCCGCGGCCTACGACGCGCAGATCCAGCGATGGGTCAACGCCGTGCACGAGGGCACCCTCGTCGACGGCCCCAACGCGTGGGACGGGTATCTCGTCGCACTCGCGTGCGAGGCCGGCGTCCGCGCGCTCGAGGGCGGCATCGTCCCCGTCGAAGCCCCTGCCCGCCCCGCCTTCTACGCCTGATCCGGGAGGAGTTCCCATGGTCCGCATCGCCCTCGATCCGACGCCCTACAACGACACGGTGCCGCTGCTGGAGTTCCCCGACCTGGTCGCGCGGCTCGGCTACGAGTACGTCCAGCTCACCCCGAGCCCCGACTTCGGCCGCCACTTCCACCACCCGAAGGTCGACTCCGCCATGATCGCCGCCCTGAAGAAGCGCGCGCGCGATGCCGGCGTGACGATCACCTCGGTGCTCCCGGTGCAGCGCTTCGGCGGGCCGGAGGAGCACCAATGGCAGGCGGCGGTGTTCCACACCACCCGGTACATCCGGATCGCCGCGGAGCTGGAGGCGCCCATCGTGAACACGGAGTTCTCCGGCCGCCCCGAGCGCGCGGAGGAGTCGGAATACGCCTTCTACCGCTCGATGGAGCAGCTCCTCCCGGTGCTCGAGCGCGAGGGCGTGACGCTCAACTTCGACCCGCACCCCGACGACTTCGTCGAGGACGGGCTGGAGGCCTGGCGCATCCTCCGGGGCCTGAACAGCGACCGGGTCGGATTCGTCTACGTCGCGGCGCACACCTTCCACTACGGCGACCGCGCGGCCACGCTCCTGCCGATGGTGGGCGACCGGCTGGGCGCGGTGTATGCGGCCGACTCGTTCGACCACCGCCGCTCGCACGGCCTGCGCTACATCTCCAACCCGCCCGGCAACACCGCCCGCGTGCACCAGCACCTCGACATCGGCGACGGCGACGTCGACTGGGAGGAGCTGTTCGGCACGCTCCGCGCGATCGGCTACCTCGACCGCGAGGACGCGCTCATCGTCTCGAACGTGTTCGCCGAGGACGAGAACGCCGACGAATCCGCGCATTTCCAGCTGTCGCGGCTGCGGGAACTCATAATGTATGTTTGACAGGACATACGGACATCTGGCACGATACCCCCAATGGTGAACAGCGGGCCCCCGCCCGCGAACCCGACAAAGGAGTCCCTGATGGCTACTTCCCATACCGCCGGCGGTCTGTCGGAGTCGAAACTCCCCCCGCTGGGGTCCGGTCCCCACCGGAAGCGCCTCGGTGTCGTCGCGCTGATCGCCACGTTCGGCGGTCTGCTGTTCGGCTACGACACCGGCGTGATCAACGGCGCGCTGCGGCCGATGGCGGAAGAGCTCGGCCTGAACCCCTTCACGGAGGGGGTCGCGACGTCCTCGCTCATCTTCGCCGCCGCGATCGGCGCCGTCACGTGCGGGCGTCTGTCGGACGGATGGGGCCGGCGCAAGACGATCATCCTCCTGGCCGTGCTGTTCTTCGTCGGCACCGTGTTCGTCGTCGTCGCCCCGAACCTGGGGGTCCTGGTCCTCGGCCGCGTGCTCCTGGGACTCGCCGTGGGCGGCGCATCCACCGTCGTGCCGGTCTTCCTCGCCGAGATCGCGCCGTACGAGATCCGCGGCTCGCTCGCGGGACGCAACGAGCTCATGATCGTCGTCGGGCAGCTGGCCGCCTTCGTCATCAACGCCATCATCGGCAACACCCTCGACCACATCGAAGGCGTGTGGCGCATCATGTTCGCCATCTGCGCGCTGCCGGCCGTCGCCCTGTTCATCGGGATGCTGCGGGTGCCCGAGTCGCCGCGCTGGCTCGTGGAGAAGGGGCGCAACGACGAGGCGCTCGCCGTCCTGAAGACCGTGCGCTCGGAAGACCGCGCGATCGCCGAGCTCGGCGACCTGACGAAGGTCACCGAAGAGGAGAAGGAAGCCGGCCAGCTCGGCTGGCGTGCGGTGTTCAGCAACCGGAACCTCCTGCGCATCCTCCTCATCGGCATCGGCCTGGGCATCGCTCAGCAGCTCACCGGCATCAACTCGATCATGTACTTCGGTCAGACGGTGCTCATCGAGTCGGGCTTCGACGAGAGCGCCGCCCTCATCGCCAACGTCGCCCCCGGCGTCATCGCGGTCGTCGGTGCCTTCATCGCGCTGGCCATGATGGACCGCCTGGACCGCCGCAAGACCTTCATCATCGGGTTCTCGCTGACCACCGTCAGCCACCTGCTGATCGGCATCGCCTCGATGACCCTGCAGGTGGGGAACCCCATCCGCCCGTTCGTGATCCTGTTCCTGGTCATCGTGTTCGTCGGCTCGATGCAGACCTTCCTGAACGTCGCGGTGTGGGTCTACCTGTCGGAGATCTTCCCGCTGCACATGCGGGGCCTCGGCATGGGCGTCTCGGTGTTCATGCTGTGGATCACCAACGGGTTCCTGTCGCTGTACTTCCTCTCCCTCGTGGATGCGGTGGGCATCACCGGCACCTTCTTCCTGTTCGCCGTGGTGGGCGCGCTGGCTCTCCTGTTCGTGTGGCGGTTCATCCCCGAGACCCGCGGGCGCACGCTCGAGGCCCTCGAGGAGGACGTGACGACCGGTGCCATCTACACGGTCAAGGGCCGCGTCCGCGCCTGACCCCGCGCACAGGACAGAACCGCCCGCGCCCCTCGGGGTGCGGGCGGTTCTGTCGTTGCCGCTCAGACGGTGTCGAAGGTGGTGCTGCCGGTGACGGCGGGCACGGGCACCCACGCGCCGTGGCGGGCGCTGGCCATCGCCGCGTCGGCGACCTCGGCGGCGGCCCACCCGTCGGCGGCGGAGGGGGCGAGCTGGCGCCCCTCGGCGATCGAGCGCAGGAACAGCGACGCCTCGATCGTCTTGAGGTCGTCGAAGCCCATGCTCGTACCAGGTCCGGGCTGGAACCGCGAGAACTCGCCATACCCGGGATGCGCCATGATCGTGCGGTAGCCGGCGCGGTCATCGGCCAGGCGCAGCTCGTTGAGCCGCTGGAAGTCCCACCGCAGCGACCCCTTCGTGCCGTAGACCTCGACGACGTACTCCGCGTGCGGCCCCACCGCGATGCGGCTGGACTCGAAGACCCCGATCGCGCCGGAGTCGAAGCGGCCGATGACGGCGGCGTAATCCTCGTTCTCGACCGGGCCCATCGGCCCGCCGGCATCACCGCGGGAGAAGTGGCCGGCCGCGGCGGCGGAGGGGAGCGGCCGCTCGGGGATGAAGGTGCCGTCCGCGGCGGTGACGCTCGCGATCCGCCCGACGAGGAACTGCGCCAGGTCGATGCCGTGCGACAGGAGATCTCCCACGACGCCCGGCCCCGCCCGCTCCTGCAGGAAGCGCCACGTCAGCGCGCCGCCCGGATCGGCGGAGTAGTCGGCGAAGAAGCTCGCGCGCACGTTCGTGATGGTTCCCAGTGCCCCGGATCTGACGAGCCGGCGTGCCTCGGCGATCGCCGGGACGTGGCGGTAGTTGAACCCCACCGACGTCACGACACCCGCGGATGCGGCAGCCTCGGCGATCTCGCGCGACTCCGCGGCGCTGCGGCCCATGGGCTTCTCGATCCAGAAGGGCTTGCCCGCGTCCGCTGCCGCCACGGCGATCTCACGGTGGAGGAAGTTGGGCGAGCAGATCGACACGGCGTCGATCCCGGGGTCGGCGAGCAGGTCGCGGTAGTCCACGACGGCCCGCTCGTACCCGAGCGCGTCGACGGCGTGGCGCCGACCGCCCTCGTCGGGATCGGCGGCCGTGCGCAGCACCGCGCGCACGGGCAGCTCGGGGAAGTGGTGCGCGGTCGCGAGGTACGCGCGCGAGTGCAGGCGCCCCATCCAGCCGACGGAGATGAGACCGACGTTGAGGGGCCGGGTCATCGGACGAGGGAGTCCTGCAGCGCAGCATCCGCTGCCTTCAGGACCTCGGCGGCCTCGCGCACGCCTTCGACCCGCCCGAGCGAGACGTCTTCGTGCTCGATGTTGACGAACATGTCGGGGTCGATCTCGTGCAGGGCGCGCAGGAACTCCGTCCAGTACGCGACGTCGTGTCCGCGCCCGAGGGCGACGAAGTCCCACGCGGATTCGGTCGGCCACTCGTTGGCCCATTCGTCGCCACCGAGGTTCGTGCGCGGCTCGTCGGGCGACAGGCGGCGGAAGGAGTTGTCCAGCACGCCGTTCAGCTGTGCCCACTGCGGATTGACTCGCACGTCCTTCGCGGCGGCGTGCACCACGATCGGGCCGAGGTGGCGTGCGACGGCGACGGGGTCCATCTGCTGCCAGAACAGGTGCGACGCGTCGAGTTCGACGCCCAGGTGGGTGGCGCCGGTGAGCTCGAGAAGCTTGTGCACGTCGGCGGAGTTGAACACGAGGTTCTGCGGGTGCAGCTCGAGGGCGACCGTGACGTCGTGGTCGGCGGCGAAGCGGTCCAGCTCCCGCCAGAAGGGCGCGGCGAGATCCCACTGGTAGTCCAGGACGTCGAGCGCGGCGGAATTCCACGCGTTGACGACCCAGTTCACGCGCGTGGCACCCGGCTCGCCGCCGGGCAGGCCCGACATCGTCACGACCCGGTGCTGGCCGAGAAGCTCGGCCAGCCGGATCGACCGGCGCACGTCGTCGGCGTGCTTTCGGCCGATCGCGGCGGTGGGATGCAGCGGGTTTCCGTTGGCGTTCAGGCCGGCGATCTGCACGCCGGTCCCCTCGAAGAGGCCGAGGAAGTCGTCGCGCGCGGCGTCGCTGACGAGGATGTCGTCGAAGGAGGGCACGTGCACCGCGGGGAGGAACCCGCCCGTGTTCAGCTCGATGCCCGTGAGCCCGGCGTCGGCGATGACCTCGAGGGCCTCGGGGAGGGTGCGGTCGTGCAGGATCGCGTTGTACAGACCGAGTCGCATGTCGGGCCTTTCAGACGGCGACGGGGGCCGTCGCGGGAACGGGAGCGGAGCCGCCGCCGAGCGCTGCGGAGCGGGCCACGGCGTCGATCAGCAGCATGTTGTGCAGGCCCTCGTCGAAGCCGGCGTTGCGCGGCAGCGACGCCGACTCCGGGATGCCGGCGACCTCTTCGAGGAACGCCCGCGCCTGGAACACGAAACCCTCGTTCTGCCCGACGCCCACGCCCGGCGCATCCATCGCGAGGCCGCCCCGCCAGTACGGGTGGGTGGGGCCGAGCGTGACGGTGCGGTAGCCGGCGTCGTCGGCCTCGGGGAGGAAGAGCTCGAACTGGCCGGGGTGGCGGAAGTCGAACCGCGCCGAGCCCTTCTCGCCGAACACCTCGAAGACGAGGGTGTTGGCGTGGCCGGCCGCCACGCGCGAGACCTGCAGGGTCGCGGTGCCGCCACCGGCGAACTCGCCGGAGAACGCCGCGACGTCGTCGTTCTCGACATCCTCGCGCTCGGCAGAGACGGCGCCGCCCTCGTGCCCGACGACCGCGCCGAGGGGCTTGGGGCGGGTGGGGATGACGGTGCTGAGCGTGCCGCCGCGGACGGAGGCGAACTCCGACCCGGCGACGAACTCGGCGAGGTAGGTCAGGTGGCTGCCCACGTCGGCGAGAGCGCCGGATCCGTTCGGGCCCTTGTAACGCCAGCCGATGGGGGAGTCGGGGTTGCACCCGTAGTCGGTCCAGTAGTGGCCGCTGACATTGAGCACGCGCCCGAGCCGGCCCGACTGCACGAGGTCGCGGATGTGGGCGACGGCGGGGGAGCGGCGGTAGGTGAGGCCGATGCGGGCGACGGTGGAGGCAGCATCCGCGGCGGCGACCATGGCGCGCGCATCGGGAAGGGTGTCGGAGAGCGGCTTCTCGCACAGGACGTGCTTGCCCGCGGCCAGCAGCGCCTCGACGATCTCGCGGTGCAGCGCGTTGGCCACCACGACGCTCACGACGTCGATGTCGTCGGCCTCGGCCACGGCCTGCCACGACGTGTCGAACCGCTCGAACCCGAAGCGCCGCGCGGTGGATTCGGCGAGAGGGGCGTACGCGTCGGCGATCGACACGAGCCGCACGGGCGGCAGCGTGCTCTCGTACACGGTGGGGGCGGTGCGGTAGCCGGCGGCGTGGGCCTTGCCGGCCATGCCGGCGCCGATGACGGCGACGCCGATGTCGGTCGTGCTCATGGTTTCTCCCGGGGAGTGCGGTGGGTCCGCTCCGATCGCGCCGGCGCGGTGGGAGACTCCAGTGGAGCGCTCCATACGGGGAGGCTACTCTTGTGCATATGTCCTGTCAAACGTCCGTTCGGAGGAGTTGAGATGGCGACGAGCCGGCCGACGATCTACGACGTCGCGAAGGCTGCCGGCGTGTCCAAATCCCTCGTCTCGCTCGTCCTGCGCGGCGCGGGCGGCGTGAGTGCGGCCTCGCGGGAGGCCGTCGAGCGCGCCATCCACGACCTGGACTACCGGCCGAGCCGCGCGGCGGCCGCGCTCGCGGCGGGGCGCACGCGCCTGGTCGGCGTGCTGATCGACGACTACGCCAACCCGTGGTTCGTCGACCTGCTGCGCGGGCTCGACGAGGTGCTCAGCCCCGACGGCTACCGGCTGAGCGTCGTGGACACCGCGACGGCCGCCGGCGTCGAGGATCCCGTCGAGGGCCTGCTGTCGATGCGCGCCGACGGCATCATCGTCGCGCGCGACGTCCCCCACGTGCTCCTGGGTGACACCGCGCCCCCGTTCGTCATCGCCGGCACGAGGGCCGACGTCCCCGACGGCGTCGACGCGGTCGGCAACGACGACGTGCTTGGCGCGCGCCTGGCCACGGAGCACCTCCTCGGCCTGGGTCACCGTGAGATCGGCCACCTCTCCGTCGTGGGCGGCGCCGGACAGACCCGGCGGGAGAGCTTCCTGGCCACGATGCAGGATGCCGAGGCCCTCGCGCGGGCGACGGCGTACCGCGGGCCCGCCACCGAGCGTGCCGGATACGACACCTCGCTCGCCCTGCTGCGGGAGCACCCGGGCGTCACGGCGATCTTCGCCGCGAACGACGTCATGGCCATCGGTGCGCTCGGCGCCGCCCGTGAGCTCGGACGCGACGTGCCGCGCGACCTCTCGATCGTCGGCTACGACAACACCGCCCTCGCCCAGACCCGCCTCATCGACCTCACCACCGTCGACGACGACAGCGTGGGCGTGGGCCGCGAGGCGGGGAAGCTCCTGCGCGCGCGCCTCGCGGGCGAGGATCCGGTCGATGTCCGCCGCACGCTCGAGCCCTCGCTCGTCGTCCGGGGCACGACGGCGTCGCTCGGCTGAAGCCCTCCTCCGCGAGACTGCACGCCACCGGCGAAACCCCGACATAAGGCCGCGGTCTCGCCGGTGGGGTGCGCTCTCGCGGGCAACGGCCGGGGGCGGCGGGGAGTGTTGACATGAGGGCCAATGTGCATATGATAGGACAAAGCCTGAAGCAAGGGAGATCCCATGCCCCTCGTCCGCATCGACCACAGCGACGCCCGCACCAATCCGCGTGAGATCGCCACGGCGATCCACGACGCGATCGTCGAGGTCTACGGCATCCCCGAGCGCGACCGCTTTCAGGTGATCACCGCGCGTCCGGCCGCGACGATCATCGCGGAGGACGCCGGTCTCGGCTTCGACCGCACCGACCCCGTCGTCATCCAGATCTTCACGCAGCGCGGGCGCACGGATGAGGCCAAGCAGCGCCTGTACGCCGCGATCGCCGCGCGGCTCGAGCCGGTCGGGGTCGCGGGCCAGGACATCTTCATCGGCTACGTCGAGAACGGCCCGCAGGACTGGTCGTTCGGCTTCGGCCGCGCGCAGTACGTCACCGGCGAACTCGCCGTCCCCGCACCCGCTTCCGGAAGGGAATGACCGCCATGTCCACGATCCTCGAGAACGACCTCGCCTCCCTCGCCCGCGCCGCCGCGACCACGCCCACCGTGCTGTGGAACGACTCCGCCGATCCCGACGAGCTGCGGCGCTCGATCGAGTTCGGTGCCGTCGGCGCGACGTGCAACCCCGTCATCGCCTTCGCCGCGATCAAGAAGAACCCCGACGTGTGGGTGCCGCGACTGCGCGAGCTCGCCGCCGAGCACCCCACGTGGGGCGAGTCCGAGCTCGGCTGGCAGGCCGTCAAGGAGCTCTCGATCGCCGCCGCGCGCCTGCTCGAACCGGCGTTCGCGGAGAGCGGCGGGCGGAACGGGCGCCTGTCGATCCAGACCGATCCGCGCCTGCACCGCGACGCCGATGCCCTCGTCGCCGAGGCGGTGGAGTTCGCGCAGCTGGCCGAGAACATCATCGTGAAGATCCCCGCCACCGCCACCGGCATCGCCGCGATGGAGGAGGCCGCCTACCGCGGGGTCAGCATCAACGCCACCCTGAGCTTCACGGTGCCCCAGGCCGTCGCCGTCGGCGCCGCCCTCGAGCGCGCCCTCGACCGTCGCGCCGCCGACGGGCTGCCCGAGCAGGAGTTCGGCCACGTCGTCACGATCATGGGCGGACGCCTGGACGACTGGCTGAAGAAGTGGGCGGCGGACAACCGCATCCTCGTGACGCCCGGCGTCTTGGACTGGGCCGGCGTCGCCGCGCTCAAGCACGCGCACGCCGTGTTCACCCAGCGGGGCTACCGCAGCCGCATCCTCTCGGCCGCGTTCCGCAACCACCTGCAGTGGGCGGAGCTGGTGGGCGGCGACCTCGTCGTCTCGCCGCCGTTCGACTGGCAGGCCCGCATCAACGAGAACGCGATCCCCGCCGAGAACCGCATCGATGTGCCGGTGGCCTCAGAGGTACTCGAAGAGTTGCAGCGGCTCAGCGAGTTCCGCCGCGCGTACGAGGTCGACGGCATGACGCCGTCGGAGTTCGCCGACTTCGGCGCCGCCCGCAACACGCTCCGGCAGTTCCTCGAGGCCGACGCGCAGCTGGACGCGCTCGTGCGCGACGTCATCGTCCCGCCCGCCTGAGCGCATCTGCCCCTGCTTGTACCCCCGCCTCCGGTTGGCCGCAACCCCGTAGTCCGCGCGAGGGAGGGATGCCTACGCTCGCCGCGACGTGACCAGGCGCGGAGGGAGCGTGCGCATGACCCAAGTCGACGCCGAGGCACCGGCGACCCCGACGATTCCGCCGCGGCAGGCGGCTCTGCTCAGCGCCTCGCGTGCGGAGCAGAAGGGCAACATCCTCGTCCGGTGGATCACCTCCACCGACCACAAGACGATCGGGTACCTCTACCTGATCGCGTCGCTGATGTTCTTCATGTTCGGCGGCCTCCTGGCGCTCATCATCCGCACGGAGCTGTTCGAGCCGGGCATGCAGATCGTGCCGACCAAGCAGCAGTACAACCAGCTGTTCACGATGCACGGCACGATCATGCTGCTGATGTTCGCGACGCCGCTGTTCGCCGGCTTCGCCAACGCCATCATGCCGTTGCAGATCGGCGCACCGGATGTCGCGTTCCCGCGCCTGAACGCCCTGTCGTTCTGGCTGTTCCTGTTCGGGTCGCTCATCGCCGTCGCGGGCTATCTGACCGCTGAGGGGCCCGCCGGGTTCGGGTGGACGGCCTATCAGCCGCTCGCGAACGCCAGCTTCTCGCCGGGTGTCGGCGGCAACCTCTGGTTCCTGGGTCTGGGCATGAGCGGCTTCGGCACGATCTTGGGTGCCGTGAACTTCATCACCACGATCATCACCCTCCGCGCTCCGGGCATGACGATGTGGCGCATGCCGATCTTCACCTGGAACACGCTGGTGACCAGCATCCTGATCCTGCTGGCCTTCCCGGTGCTGGCGGCCGCGCTGCTCGCGGCGGCGGCGGATCGTGTTCTGGGCGCTCACATCTACGACCCGGCCGCCGGCGGTGTGCTGATGTGGCAGCACCTGTTCTGGTTCTTCGGGCACCCAGAGGTGTACATCATTGCGCTGCCGTTCTTCGGCATCGTGTCGGAAGTCTTCCCCGTCTTCAGCCGCAAGCCGATCTTCGGGTACAAGACCCTCGTGTACGCCACGATCGCGATCGCCGCTCTCTCGATGGCGGTGTGGGCGCACCACATGTTCGTCACGGGCGCCGTGCTGCTGCCCTTCTTCGCCTTGATGACGATGCTCATCGCGGTGCCCACGGGTGTGAAGATCTTCAACTGGATCGGCACGATGTGGCGTGGGTCGCTCACGTTCGAAACGCCCATGGTCTTCGCGCTCGGCTTCCTCGTGTCCTTCGTGTTCGGCGGTCTCACCGGCGTCATCCTCGCGTCGCCACCACTGGATTTCCAGGTCTCCGACACCTATTTCGTCGTCGCGCACTTCCACTACGTCGTGTTCGGCACCGTGGTGTTCGCGATGTTCGCCGGGTTCTACTTCTGGTGGCCGAAGTGGACGGGCCGGATGCTGAACGAGCGCCTGGGCTACATCCACTTCTGGATGCTGTTCATCGGCTTCCACGTGACGTTCCTCATCCAGCACTGGCTGGGGGTGGACGGCATGCCCCGCCGGTACGCCGACTATGCGCCGGAGGATCAGTGGACGTGGGAGAACCAGGTCTCCACGGCCGGGGCCATCCTGCTCGGGGCATCCATGATCCCGTTCCTGTTCAACGTGTGGATCACCGCCCGCAAGGCGCCTCGGATCACCGTGAACGACCCGTGGGGGTACGGCGCGTCGCTGGAGTGGGCCACGTCGTGCCCGCCGCCGCGGCACAACTTCACCTCGATCCCGCGGATCCGCAGCGAGCGTCCCGCGTTCGACCTGAACCACCCCGAAGCCGGTGTGCCGGTCGGTGTGGGTCCGGCCAAGGACGCCCCCGACGCTCCTGTCGTGGACGCCGGCGACGACACCGAGAAGTAGCGCGTGGGGCGCGGTGGCTGAGATGATCAGCGGGTGCCCTCGACCTTCACCCTCGTAACCGATGCGGATGCGCCGGCCGAGCGGCTCTTCGACATCTCCCTGAGCATCGACGCCCACGTGGCATCCATGGCCGGTTCCCGGGAGCGCGCGATCGCTGGGGTCACGAGCGGTTCCATCGCGCTCGGCGAGACGGTGACCTGGCGGGCGCGGCACTTCGGAGTGTGGTTCACCCTCACCTCGTGCATCACCGAGCGCGACCGGCCGCACCGGTTCGTGGACGAGCAGGTGCGGGGGCCGTTCCGGATCTTCCGCCACGAGCACGCGTTCGTGGAGCTGGACGGCGGCACCCGCATGACCGATACGATCACCGTCGCCTCGCCGGTCTTCGGTCGGCTCGCCGAAGGGCTCGTGCTGGTGCCGTACCTGCGACGCCTCATCGCGCAGCGCAACGTCCACCTGCTGCGGGCGGTGGCAGAAAAGCGCTGACCGTTCGGCTCAGCCGGTGGCGGAGAGGGCGTGCGCCACGACGGCGGCGGCCCCGCCCGCTCCGATGAGCGCCACGAGCGTCGCGAGCATGGCGGGCAGGGCGCCGCCGGGGAGCGCGGCGCGGTCGCCGTGCGCCGCCAGCGCCCGGGCGACGGCCCGGTGGCGACGGCGTGCACCGAGCCACAGCGCCGCGGTGAGCAGGATCCCCGCGAATCCGGGAAGCGCCCACCACGGGCTGCCCATCGCAGTGGGAAGGAGCCGCACCGCGAGCAGCGACCCGATGCCCATCGCCAGCGCCGTGCGTCGCCAGGCCAGCTCGGTCCGCTCGGGCTGGAGCCCCGGGTCGAACAGCGTCATCGAAGCAGGATCGCGAGGACGAGCAGAGCGCCGGCGACGGTCGCGGTGAGCGCGAGGACCGCGCCCAGCGGAGCGGCCGGCAGCGGCTCGTGCCGGCGCAGCGCGCGCTCGGTCTTCGCCCACCCGAACCACGCCAGCGGGGGAGTCGCGGTGCCCACGAGGATGAGGAGGAGGGATGCGGCGAGCCGCAGTGCGGCGTGCAGCTCCGCCCCGAGCAGCTCCAGCGCGATCCCCGCGGCGATGAAGGCGAGGGACGTGCGGATCCAGGCGAGGAACGTGCGCTCGTTGGCCAGGGTGAAGCGCGCGTCGGGCTCGCCGCCCTGGGAGTAGACGGAGCCGGGGAAGCGGGCGCTCACAGTGCGACCGTCCGGAAGCCGGCGTTGCCCATCGAGGAGTCGGGGGTGTTGCGCGAGCGGGCGGAGTTCCGGTACCGGTTGCAGTAGGAGAGGTGGCACAGGTAGCTGCCGCCGCGCAGCACGCGCTCGGTGCCGAGGCGGGGTCCGGTGGGCGCATCGGCAGGCGACTGCGCGTAGGTGCGCGGGCTGAACCAGTCGGCGCACCACTCCCACACGTTGCCGACGGACTGCCACAGCCCGTAGCCGTTCGGCTCGAAGCTGCGCGCGGGGGCCGTCGTCGCCCACCCGTCCTCTGCCGTGTTGCGGTCGGGGAAGGTGCCCTGGAAGATGTTCGTCCGCCATCCGCCCTCGTCGACCTCGGCGTCACCCCACGGGTACTTCGCGCCCGCCAGCCCGCCGCGGGCGGCGTACTCCCACTCCGCCTCGGTCGGCAGGCGCCGTCCCGCCCACGCGCAGTACGCCTGCGCGTCGTTCCAGCTGATGTGCACGACGGGGTGGTCGTCGAGGCCGTCGAGGGAGGATCCGGCGCCGCCGGGATGCTGCCAGTCGGCGCCGCGCACGCCCCGCCACCACGGCGTGCCCGGCGGGACGCCGACGATGTCGTCGCCCCGCGCGGTGACGGCGAGGTGGAAGACGGCGGAGAACCCGAACGTCTCCGCCTCCGTCCGGTAGCCGGTGGCGTCGACGAACTCCGCGAAGGCGCGGTTGGTGACGGTCGTGGCGTCGATCGAGAAGGCGCCCAGTCGCACGACATGGCGGGGGAGCTCCCCGTCACCGGGGTTCTCATCTCCCGAGGAGTCGCCCATGACGAATTCCCCGGCCGGAACAAAAGCCTGCGGCACGGAGTGCGCCCCGCCGTCGGCCACGATGGGATCTGGGCGTCGAGCCGGCGGGATCTGCAGCAGCGTCGAACGTGACGGGGAACCGCAGCCGCATCCGCACCCGGCGGACGGCCGCGCGCCGGCGATCTGCATCTCCATCGTCGCTTCCTCCCGCGGCCGCATTGACGCACCTACGCTTCTCACCCTACAGTCGTGAAGGCAAATGTGGGACGTTGTCCCGCATATTGGGACAGGCCCGAAGCCGCCCCACCCGCATCACCCATTCGTCGCTTCAAAGGAGAGTCATGGCGAACACCGATCAGCTGCGCGTGAAGAAGCAGCAGCGCAATACCGTTCTGGCGAGCGTCTTCGGCTCGGTCATCGAGTGGTACGACTTCTTCCTCTACGCCACGATGGCGGCCCTCGTCTTCAACAGCGAGTTCTTCCCCCAGTTCGATCCGCTCATCGGCACGCTCGTCGCCTTCGGCACGTTCGCCGCCGGTTTCGTCACGCGCCCCATCGGCGGGCTGATCTTCGGCCACTTCGGCGACCGCATCGGTCGCAAGAAGATCCTCGTCATCACGATGCTGATCATGGGCATCTCGACGTTCCTGATGGGCGTGCTGCCCACGTACGCCCAGATCGGCATCGCCGCGCCGATCCTGCTGCTCATCCTGCGGATGCTGCAGGGCATCGGCCTCGGCGGCGAGTGGGGTGGCGCGGCCATCCTCACCTTCGAGCACGCACCGCGCGGCAAGCGGGGCCTCTTCTCATCGTGGCCGCAGACCGGCGTGCCGCTGGGCCTCCTGCTGTCCACGGTCGCGGTGAACCTCGCGAGCCTTGCCGGTGAAGGGGCGCTCGTCGAGTGGGCGTGGCGCATCCCCTTCATCGCGAGCATCGTCCTCGTAGTCGTGGGCCTCATCGTCCGCCTCAAGGTGGAGGAGCCGCAGGCCTTCAAGGACATGGTCGAGACCGGCGAGGTCGTCAAGGTCCCCGTGTTCGAGGTCATCCGCAAGTACCCCAAGCAGCTGCTCGTCGGCTTCGGCGCGCGCTTCAGCGAGAGCATCACGTTCAACGTCTACAACGCGTTCCTGCTGACCTACACCACGACCGTCCTCGGACTGTCCAGCTCCTACGCGCTGAACGGCCTGCTCGTGGCGAGCGTCATCGGGTTCTTCATCATCCCGATCGCCGGCAAGCTCTCCGACAAGTTCGGCCGCCGACCGGTCTTCGCAGCGGGAGCGGCCGTCGCCCTCGTCACGGCCTTCCCGATCTTCGGCCTCATCGACTCCGGTGTCGCCGTGTTCATCTGGCTCGCGACGGTGCTGGGCTGGTCGATGGGTGCGTGCACCATGTTCGGCGCCGAGGCCGCCTTCTTCGCCGAGCTGTTCCCCGCCCGCGTGCGCTACACCGGCATGTCGCTGGTGTACCAGCTGGGTGTCCTCCCCTCCGGTGCCGTGGCGCCGATCATCGCCGTGTGGCTGGTGTCGATCTCGGGCTCGTCGTGGCCGGTCGCGATCTACGTCATGGTCGCCGCCGCCATCGCCCTCGTGGCGCTGTACTTCGCCAAGGAGACGGCGCACCAGGAGGTCGACACCGACCTGCGGGCGCGCGCTGAGGCGCAGGCCGCTCCCGCCCCCGCAGCCCAGTGAAAGCAGGAAGCACCGCAATGACCCGCTCAACTCCCAACATCGTCCTGATCCTCGTGGACGACATGGGCTTCTCCGACATCGGATGCTACGGCGGTGAGGTGGAGACGCCGAACCTCGACGCGCTCGCCGCGAACGGGGCGATGCTGACGCAGTTCTACAACACCGCCCGCTGCAGCCCGTCGCGCGCCTCTCTCATGACGGGGCTGCATCCGCACCAGACCGGCATCGGAATCCTGAACTACGACGACGCGCCCGACGGGTACCCGGGGAACCTCAACGACCGGTGCGTGACGATCGCCGAAGCACTGCAGCCTGCGGGGTACCGGAGCTACGTCTCGGGCAAGTGGCACATGGCCGGCGACATCCACAACCCGACGGATGCGTGGCCGACGCGTCGGGGGTTCGAGAAGTTCTTCGGCACGCTGGAGGGTGCGGGTAGCTTCTTCCGCACGCGCACCCTCACGCGGGATGAGACGAACGTCGAGGACGAGACGCTCGACCCGGACTTCTATTACACCGACGCGATCAGCGACAACGCCGTGCGCTTCATCGAGGACCACCGCGCCGAGCACGCCGACGATCCGTTCTTCCTCTACGTCGCGTACACGGCGCCGCACTGGCCCCTGCACGCGCTCGAGGAGGACGTGAAGAAGTACCTCGGCCGCTTCGACGCCGGCTGGGACGCGCTGCGCCAAGAGCGGCTCGAGCGGCTCATCGCCTCCGGGATCATCTCGGAGAACTGGCCGCTCACCGACCGCGACCCGCGCGTGCCGGCGTGGGACGACGTCGAGCACAAGGAGTGGGAGGCCATCCGCATGGCCGTCTACGCCGCGCAGCTGGACCGCATGGACCAGGGCGTCGGGCGCATCGTCGGCGAGCTGAAAGAGCAGGGCATCTTCGACGACTCCATCGTCATCTTCCTCTCCGACAACGGCGGATGCGCCGAGGAGATGCCGATCGAGACCGCGCGGGAGTTCGTCACCACGTACGTGACCTTCGACGCCGAGACGCGCGACGGTCGCGAGGTGCGCCCGGGCAACGACCCGAGCATCGTGCCCGGGACCGAAGACACGTACGCGACGTACGGCCGCTCGTGGGCGAACCTGTCGAACACGCCGTTCCGCGAGTACAAGCACTGGATTCACGAGGGCGGGATCGCCACCCCCTTCATCGCCAGCTGGCCGGCGGGGCTCGGCACCGACCCGACCCTCCGGACGCAGCCGCATCAGCTCACCGACGTCATGTCGACCCTGCTGGATGTGGCGGGCGTGGACTATCCGACCGAGTACCCGGGCCGTGAGCCGCTGCCGGCGGAGGGCGTCAGCATGATGCCCACCCTCCGGGAAGGCGCGACGGACGAGGACCGGATGCTGTTCTGGGAGCACGAGGGGAACTGCGGCGTGCGCCGGGGTGCGCTCAAGCTGGTCAAGAAGTACGGGCTCGACTGGGAGCTGTACGACATGGTCGAGGACCGCACCGAACTGCACGACATCGCGGCGCAGCATCCGGAGATCGTGGCGGAGTTCAGTGCCGCGTACGACGAGTGGGCGGCGCGCTGCGGGGTCATCCCGCGCGAGCGCGTGCTCGAGCTGTATGCCCGTCGCGGAAGCGGCCTTCCCTCGGAGTGACGTCGAAGGCGGTCGGTTACTCTGGGCGGGTGGACGCGGCTCTGGACAACTCGGTGGCCAAAGCGATCCACGTCCTGGGGGCCCTTCGACCATTGCCGGAAGGGGCGAGCGCACGAGAGCTCGCCTCTTCAGCCGGTCTTCCGCGCAGCACCGTCCAGCGCCTCCTCGCGACGCTCGCCGCGACGGGCATGGTGACCCAGGATCAGAGCACGCAGAAGTACATGATCGGCCCGCGTGCGTTGCTCATCGGTCTCGGCTACAACAGCGGTCTGAACCTCATCACCGCGGCCCGTCCACAGATGGTGGCGCTGCGCGACGCCGTGGGGGAGACCGTCGGCCTGTCGGTCGCGGTCGAGCACACCCGCGTGTTCCTGGAGGAGGTGCAGAGCACGCAGGAGCTGCGCTTCGCCCCCGAGCTCGGCAAGCTCTACCCCCTGTGGTCGGGGGCCAACGGGCGCGTGCTCATGGGCGCGCTCACCGAGGAGCAGGTCGAGGCCGTGCTCGCCAACCGCGCGCTCGATCACGCGGTGGACCATCCCCTCTCCGACGAGGCGATCCGCGCGAACCTCGCCGAATACCGCCGCGACGGATTCGCGATCGCCTTCAACGAGGCGATCGACAGCGTCAACTCCATCGCGATGCCGGTGTCGGATGCCACGGGCGCGGTCGTCGCCGCGCTGTCGATCTCCGGTCCCTCCCAGCGGTTCACGCGCGACCGCATGCTGGCGTCGGTGGGGGCGCTCAGTGCGGCCTGCGCCACCGTGACCCGGCAGCTGGGCGGGACGCCTGCGCCGGTGGCCGTGCCCGTCTGATCCTCAGACGCCGATGGAGGCGCCGTCCACGACCTGCGCGGTCGTGCGGATCGACGCGAACCCGCGCGCGGCGAGCACGCTCTCGGTGCGCCGCAGAATGTCCTCGCCCGACACCGCGCCGAACGTGTCGCCGGCCGCGATGGCGGAGGTGGTCGTCGCGTCGGTGACGAAGTCGACCTCGAACCCCAGGTCACTCGCCGCCCGCGTCGTCGTCTCGCAGCACTGCTCGGTGCGGATGCCGCAGACCACGACCCGCCGGACGCCCGCGCGGATGAGGTGCTGTTCCAGGTCGGTCGACGCGAACGCGCTGATCGTGGTCTTCTGCAGCCGGAGTTCGTCGGGAGCCGGCGACAGGTCGGAGATCACCCGGACCAGGCCGCTATCCGGGTCGAAGACTCCGCCCGACCCGGGGTCGGCGTGCGTGATCCACACGACGAGGTCCCCGACGCTGCGGGCGTGCTCGACGAGCCGGTCGATGTTCGCGATGACCTGCGGGTTGGCCGTCTCCGCCCATTCGTCGGCGCGGTGACGGAAGGACTCCTGCGCGTCGATCACGAGCAGGGCGGTGGCGGTGGGTGTGGTCATGGCAGCATCCTCGTCGGCGCCGACCGCCGTCGCGAGCTCACGCCGGGTCACCGGGCGGCCGGATCCCGCCACAGTCACCCGGTCACCGCGCGGCGCACGAGCAGCACGCCGTCGTCCAGGTGCGCGGGTGTGCCGTCCGGCGCGGTCGCCTCGCGGGGGCGGATCTCAGTAATCTCCGGATGCCACACCGCCGGGTCGAGTCCGAGCAGGTCCCACTCCTCCTCGGGCGTGCGCATACCCGGGTGGTGGCCGGACGATTCGTGCGCCGCCCACGGCGGCGCCGCCGCATGGGAGACGACGAGGAGGCGCCCACCCGGGGCGACGCGCTCGGCGGCGTCTCGCAGCATCCGGATGCGGGGAAAGTCCGCCTCCCGCGAGTGCAGGAAGCTCGCCAGCACGAGGTCGAACCGACCCTCGACGGCGGCTGCGCCGTCGCCGTGGACGAAGCGGACGTCCGCGCCGCGTTCCGCAGCGAACTCCGCCGCGCGGCGCACGGCCGTGGCTGACACGTCCACACCCGTGGCCCGCCAGCCGTGCTCGGCGAGCCACACGACGTCGCCGCCCTCGCCCGAGCCGACGTCCAGCGCCGCCCCCGGCTCGAGAGAGCCCACGATCTCGGCCACCGTCGCGTTGACGCGGCCCGACCAGAACCGATCCTGCGCGGCGTAGCGCTCCTCCCACTCCGCATTGCGCTGCGCGGTGCGCTCGGCGACGGCGCGGTCGACCTCCTCCGTCACGAGCATCGCGTTCGCGCCGGCTCCCGCCATCGACCCGGCTCCCATCGACACCGGCACGTTGGCGTAGGGCGCGGTGACGTTGCCGGCGGCGAAGACCCGCGGATGGCTCGTCGCACCCCGGAGGTCGACCGCCAGGGGAGCGCCCGGCTGGTCGACGCGCGCGAGGTCGAGGCTGTCGGCGAACGCGAGGTCGATCACCGGGTCGCCGCCGGTGAAGACCGCGTCGACGACGTGCGCGTCGCCGTCCTGTGTCTCCACGGTCAGCCCGTGGGTGCCGGGCGCAACCTCCCGCACCGGAGTGGGGACGATGCGGATGCCGCGGGCGGTGAGCCGCGCGACGGCCTCCTCGCGGAGCGGCTCGGCCTCGGCGGTGAACGCGACGACGTCGTCGGACAGCTGCCGCACGAGTTCGACCTGATGCAGGCTCGCGGGTGATGTCGCAAGCACGCCGAGGCGGCCGCCGGCGACCTCCCACCCGTGGCAGTACGGGCAGTGCAACACTGTTCGCCCCCACTCCTCGCCGAGCCCCGGCACGTCGGGCAGCGCGTCGCGGATGCCGGTGGCGATGACGACCGCGCGGGCGGTGTCCTCCGATCCGTCGGCGCGCGTCACGCGCAGGGCGTCGTCTTCATCCGTCAGCGCCGTCACAGTGCCCTCGGCGATCTCCACACCGTAGGCGCGGGCCTCGGCGCGTCCCTTCTCGAGCAGCGCCGCGGGGTCGAGTCCGTCGTGGCCGAGCACTCCATGCATGTGCGCGGCGAACCGGTTGCGCGGCTGTCCGCCGTCGATCACGAGCGTGCGTCGCCGTGAGCGCCCGAGCATCTGCGCCGCGCTCAGTCCCGCGATGCTGCCGCCGATGATCACGGCATCCCATTCGTTCGTCATGTCTCCAGCGTCGTCACGGATGCCGCGGATGGCAAACATTCTTGCGGATATGGCAAGCTCGGACCATGGATGCCGCCCTGGACCAGATCGGACCGCGCCTTCGCGCCGCCCGTCGCGACCGCGGATGGACGCTCGAAGACCTCGCGACGCGCGCGGGGATGTCGGCGAGCACGCTGTCGCGTCTGGAGTCGGGCAAGCGTCAGGCGTCGCTGGCGCTGCTGCTCCCACTCACGCGGCAGCTCGGTCTGCGCATCGACGACCTGCTGCCCGCGACGCCGGCGGATCCCCGCATCCGTCGCCCGGTCGAGCGCCGCGACGGCATGGTGATCGCACCGCTGACGCTGGAGCATTCTCCGATCAAGACGTACAAGGTGACGTTTCCGCCGGCGGAGGAGGCTCCCGCCCCGCGCGTCCACGACGGATACGAGTGGGTGTTCGTGCTGAGTGGGCGCCTGCGCCTGGCTCTGGACGGTCACGAGCACCTCATCGAGCGTGGCGAGGCGGCCGAGTTCGACACCCGCACCCCCCACAGCCTGAGTGCGACGGCGGAGGGCCCGGTGGAGGTGGTGAGCATTTTCAGTGCGTCGGGGGAGCGGATCCATACGCGCGGTGTCGAGGCGCAGCCGGACGGCGGGACTGAGGCCGTGCCCGTCGCCGCATCCCCTGAGCGAGCCGGTTCAGAACGGTGGTGGGTCTCCGTCGGGGATGAACATGACCCGTGGTGGGGGTTCGTCGGTGTAGGTGTTGCCGAGGGGACTGGTGAACTCCACCGTTCCATCCGGTAACTGCCGGACGGTCCATTCGGTTTCGGTTTTCAGCGTGTGGTGTCGGGTGCAGAAGTGGGCGAGGTTGCTGAGTGCGGTGGGTCCGCCGTCGTGGTGCTCATGGTTGTGGTCGATCTGACATCGGTGCGCGGGTTGGCGGCAGCCGAATCCGCGGCAGTGCTGGTCTCGGGCTTGCAGGTAGCGGCGTTGGTCGGTGCCGGGGGTGTATCGGTCGACTTCGAGCACGGTCCCGGTGATCGGGTGACACAACACCCGGTCCCACCCGGGTGCTCCGCCGGCGAGCTGTCGGGCGGTGTCGGGGTCGATTGGGATCTGCCCGTGCAGGCTGGCACCGGCATCCGTCTTCCCGAGAAGGGTGAGCACGGGGACGACGACCTGGACGTGGGCGTGGATGGCGCCGAGCCCGCCGGGGAGGTGTTCCCCGGTGGTGGGGTCGATCGCGGGGGTACCGGTGAGCAGCATGTCGGCGGCGACGTCGGCGCCGATCTGGACCAGGGTGCGCGTGTCATCGACGACCGGATCTTCGTTCTCGGCGGGCGCCTTAGCGGCGGCGGCTTGTTCGGCGCGGCGGGCGCGTTCGGTGTTCGCGGCGTCGCGGACGGCGCGGGCTTGCCGGCGCAGCCGGTCGCGGATCCCGTACGCCACCGCCGCGGGCAGCCGCAGCTGCAGCAGCGCCATCCCGTCGTCGAGGTCGAGAACCGACACACCCCGGGTCTCCAGCGCCCTGGCGTGCCGGAGAGTCATCCCTTCCGGGTTGACCGCTTCGGCCAGTTGCCGGGCGTACGCCTTCGTCCGCCCCGGCGTCTGCCGCGCGGCGTAGTCCAGGACGGTCTCCTCCCACGCCGCGCGGACCTGGTCATCGGCGATCGGCAGCCCGGTTTCGAAGATCACATCCACGTGCCGCTTCGAGATCCGGCCGCCCTCCAGCGCGGTGACGGTGGCGGCGAACCTCGTGACCAGGGTATGGGCGTCGCCGAGTTCTTTCTGCGCGGTCATGTCGTGCACGTGCGTGGCGAACGCGATCTCGGCTGCGACGGATCGCACCGGCATCTTCCGCTCCCGCGAGTCCCGCGACCGGATCCGTGCCACCTGGCCGGCGGCCACGTCGGCGAGGGCGGCGAGCGAGCGGATCCGCTTCGCCTGCGCTTTCGCGACGGCGGCGTCGGCGTCCTGCAACCCGGCCAGACCCGCCCGCATGCGGGACGCGTCCGCTGCGGTGGTTTCCCCAGGCCAGGAGCTGTATTCCATACCGCCAAGCTAGCGAGGGCCACCGACATCGAACGCCGCCCGATCGGGCGCCGGAGCCGGCCTGTGGATAAGTCGATTTCGCACAGCCGCATCGACCCACACACCCGGTCGTCGAGCGTCGCCCTTCGGGCAGAGTGCTGGCGGCGCTGCCGCTGACGAACCTCGACTATCGCCGCAGGCTCTCCCGGATATGGGCGTGCCTGGAGGCGTCGATGACGACACCGGCGCGGCGCAGGCCGATCGTGACGGCGCCGGCGAGTCCGTCGGGCACCCGCTCGAGCTCGACCTCGTGGCCGCGAAGAGCCATGGCGTCCACCACCCCGCGGCGCAGGCGCGGCTGGCCCGCGAGAACCCCGCCGGTCACGACGACGGGCCCAGGCAGGCTCGGAGCCATCACGGCTGAAAGAGTCGTGGCGAGACCAGCGGCAGCCTCAGCGAGGATCCCACGGGACGCCTCATCGTCGACGTCGTCGAAGGCGAACCTCGCCAGTTCCGCGAGACTGATGGCCGGCCCGCCGTACACGCGGACGAGCAGGTCCGTTGCCGAAACGAGCCGCCGGCTCTCGTCACGCTGCCGACGTCGGTCCTCGTCGATGCCGAAGTGGTCGAGGACCTTCTGGGTCAGCGCTGTGGTGGGCCCGCGACCGTCGAGTTCCTCCAGCGCGGCGGTCGCCACACGCTGCCCGATCCAGAACCCCGAGCCCACATCGCCGAGCAGCCAGCCCAGCCCGTCGGCGGTGGCTGCAACGCCCCCGTCTTCGATGCGCAACGCGGCAGCGCCTGTCCCACTGATCAAGACGTATCCCGACGTGCGATGCGTTCCCGCTTCAAACGCTGCGACCGCGTCGGATTCGACGTGGACGTCCGCGATGATCCCGTCTGATCGCAGCGACTCCGCCACCGATTGCTGCAGCGGGGTTTCCAGGCCGAGGCCGGCCATCGCGACGACGACGCCATGCACAGCGGAGGCCGGGCGGTCGGCGTCCTCGAGGGCAGCTGCGATGCACTGGCGGACCACAGCGATCGCCGTCGGCATCCCTCGAGAGATCGGGTTGGCTCCACCCGCGCGGGCGTAGCCGATGCACGATCCGTCCGCGGTGACGACTACACAGCGCGTGGACGACCCGCCCGCGTCCACTGCGACCCATACGCGAGTCGTCACGATACGCTCACGTGTGCCGCCCGGTGGGAGCGGTTGACGGCACAGGTGCTATGAAAGTATCTTTCATGTACTGCACCATACCCTGTACGAAAGTACCCGCAATGCCACAATCGGAGCCCTCTTCGTTCCCCGCCGAATTCGGCATGCGGGCTCGCCTGCAAGCTGCCCAGTCGCGCTTCTCGCCGTCGATGGAGAAGATCGCCACCCTCCTCCTCGAGAATCCAGAACTGCCCGTCAATCTATCCATTCTCGAGTTGGCAGAACGCGCCGCGGTCTCGGCGCCCACGATCACGCGATTCTGCAAGCTCATCGGCTACGGCGGGTACGTTCAGCTTCGAGTCGGCGCAGCGGCGGACCTCGGCCGCTCAGTGGGTCAGGACGGCCTGGCGGGGGAACCCGGAGCCATGGTGAACCCCGCGATGAGCGACCAGGAGCTGGTGCGAACGTTCCTTGCGACACACATCCAGGCACTGCAGGCCTCCGGAGATCTCGTAGACATGAGAAGTTTCCGCACCGCCGCCGGAATGATCGCGGCCAGCGTCCACATCGACGTCTATGGCGTCGGCGGCTCGAGCTCGGTCGCGAACGGGCTCGCCGAGAGGCTCTATCAGATCGGCATCAATGCGCGAAGCTGGAGCGACCTGCATCTGGGCATCATGAGCGCGTCCTCCCTCCACGCGACCGCTGTGGCCATCGGCGTCTCGGCCTCGGGTTCGACAGGAGAGACAGTCGAGATGTTGAGGATGGCCCGATCTGCGGGAGCCAAGACCGTCGCGATCACCAGCGACCCTCGGTCGCAGCTGGCTGATCTGGCCGACGTCGTGATCCGCACGGCGCCGGGAGACGATTACTTGGATCTCGGGGCGCTGACCTCCTCGCACACGCAGGTGTTCGCCGCTGATCTGCTGTACCTGCTCGTCTCGTGGATCGATCCGGAGCGCTCGCAGCGATACGCGGAGAATGCCCGCGCGGCGGTGCAGCGGCACAAAGTGCTGGGCCGCAACCGGCGGCACCCGGTGGACTAGCAGCGGTCCGTTCGTCGCTGCGCTGAAACGGACCGGCCCTCACCTCGCGGTGGGGGCCGGTCCGTTTCCGGGTGATTACGCCACGCGGCTTCGTCGGCGCAAGACGTACACCAGCCCGCCCGCGACGAGGAGGAGCGCGCCGGCCAGCGCGAACGCCCAGGGCGACTGCCCTCCGGTGACCGCGAGGGCGCCGGCAGCCAGGACCGTGACGCCCACATTGATCTGGGGCAGTCCCGCTGCGGTGATGGCCAGCGTGTGCGCGCCCACCGCGAAGTCAGCCGGGACGGGCACCGAGAACGTCACCGTGCCGCTCGCATTCGCCGCCGGGATGCCTGTCACCGCGATCGGCTCGCTGAACAGCGTCGCGGCGACCTGCTGGCCGGGTTGGAGCTCCGTCAGCGTCACCGAGAGGGTGTCACCGCGCTCCACTCGTCCGCCGTTGCTCAGAGTGACGTTCGCCCAGTCGCCGCCGACCTGATCCCCGGCCGCCGGGTCCGCCCCCGGGTCGACCGGCGCGGGCGGCGCGGTCGGGTCTGCCGGCGCGGTCGGGTCCGTCGGCTCGGCCGGGTCCTCGGGGTCCGTCGCGTCGGCGACTTGGTAGAGCACCCCCTCCGACGCGGACAAGGTCCGGGTGAGGGTCTGCCCGTCGAGCTCGATCGGTGCACCGAGGCTTCCGTCCTCCCGGCTCACCTCGCGCAGCGCTCCGATGGTCTCGTCGAACGACAGTTCCATGCTCTGCTCGGCGGTGAAGCTGTTGTTCACCACGAACAAGTACTCCTCGCCGGATTCGCGATCGATCATCCGGGACAGGACCAGGTCGCCGTCTCCCTCCGACTGGACGAAGAAATCCGCCGGCACGGTGGGCTGTCCGTACGCCGTCCCGCTGAGGTAGACCTGCTCGGCATCCAGTCGCATGAGCGTGTCGCCGAGGGCCTGGATCTCCGAGTTGAGCTGCTTGACCGGTTCGTACAGGTCGGTCTTCCTCCCGTCGGCGGTCATGATCGCGTCGGTGAACGGCTCTCCGCGGTTCGTCGGCGTCCACCACGTGAAGTACGACAGCTGCTTGTAGCCGTAGGCCATCGCGACGTTCGCCTCGTAGCGGATCTCCGCCGGCACGGGGCGCCGGAGATTTCCAGGAATGCCGACGGCCTGCAGGTACATCGCGGTCTTCACCGAGTTCTCCAGACCCAGCTCGCGCACGGTGTTGAGGTTGGTGAACATGCCCTCGAGGTTCGTGTCGCCCTCGCGGAAGGGATACATGTCGTACATGAGGTAGTCCCGATCGTCGATCGATCGGCCGTTCGTGGCATCGATCCAGTCCTGCATCGCCTTGTCGTTGCCCGCTTCGCCCCCGTAGTAGAAGTACGGGAAGAAGTTCAAGTGCGGGTAAAGTTCGGGTGCCTCCTCGCGGACCGCGTTGAAGGCGGTCGCGTACGCGACGGCGTTCGACGGCTCATCGATGAGGTAAAGGCCCCCCACGCCCGGAACGTTCCGGTAGGTGTTCACCCACTCCTTCACCTCGTCGGCGGACATGGTCGCCAGGGATCCGGCGGTGCTGTCCTGAACGATGATCTGCATGTCGCGCTCATGAGCGAGGCGGGCCATCTCCAGGTTCACGTGGCGAGCAGACGTCTCGATCTGGTTGTTCTGCACGATGGTGATCCCGGCCTCGGCAAGGTTGTCGTAATGCTCGTCCCCCACGTAGTCGATGGTGGGCGGCCAGAATGCGGTGATCGCGAATTCGTCGCCGATGCGCTCGATGTCATCGCTGACCTCGACGGGGAGGCTGAGTGTCGTGTCACCGGCGGTGAGCGTCACCGTCGAGGTCCCGACCGCGACGGCGGTGACCGTGCCGTCCGCAGCCACGGTCACCACGCTCGGGTCCGACGACGCGACCGAGATCTCCGGCTGCGGTCCGACCACCGAGAACCAGTGCGCGTCGGTCGCCCCCGGGGGAAGCAGCAGCGCCGGCTTCTGCTGAATGACGCACGCGTTGCGCTCTCCGTAGACCTCCAGCTCGGAGATCTGGGCGAGGTAGCCGTCGATGCCGGAGGGGCCGTTGCGCACATCGACCTGCAGCCGCACGAATCGCGCGGCGGTGGGGTTCGCCAGCGCGAACTCCTGCGCGGTCGGCTGCACGCCCGGGTTGCCCGTGCTGGTCGCCACGGTGCTCCACGCGTCGCCATCCGCAGATACCTGCAGCCGGTAATCCCTCGGGAATGCCTTCTCGCGCGGCGCGACGACGAGACTCGTGACGTCGACGGTGCAAGCGAGATCGAGAGTCAGCGTGGCAGGGGCCGCCGGGTCCTGCACGCGATCGTAGGGATTCGTGCTCCATCCGGTGCCCCGGGAGCCGTCGACGGCGAGCGCCGCGGCCCACGTCTCGCCGGGCATTTCGTAGCTGCTGCTGGCCACGGCGACCGCCCCGCGCGCCAGGTTCTCCGGACCCTGCGGCTCCTCGGGCTCCTCAGGTTCGCTCGCGACGCCCTCGGCGAAGGCGGCGATCTCGGCCAGCTGGAGTATGCCGCCCTCGCGAGCGGAGCGCTTCGTCACATCCAGGCGAAGAGCGGATGCGGTGACCGGCGCCTCGAGATCGATGACGTCGGGCTCGGACACAATGGTCCACTGGTCGGGGTGGGTGACGCGCGTGCTCCAGACGCTCTCTCCGCCGTCGCCAAGCAGCGTGACGGTGTAGTCGATGGGGAAGTAGGCCCCGTAGAGGTCGCCACGCGGAAACACCACGACCCGCTCGATCGGTTCCGGCTCGGCGAAGTCGAGCTGCGCCCATCCGCCCGCATCCACGCCGGTGTCCGCGGCTACCCACAGGTTGATTCCTGAGATGCCGGGGTTGCCGTCGACGAGCTTGTCGGCCGGCCACGCCGCTTCAGAGTTGCTCACCGAAGCGGCGGCTGCGCGCGCGACGTTGATCGTTCCGGGTGGCGCATACGAGGCGATGTCGTCACGGCTCTCTGCGGCGGCGGGGAGCGCCGAGACTGCGGACGCGAGCAGCGTCGCTACCACGGCCATGGCGAGAGCCATGACCGTTCGTCGTGCGCGGGGAAGGGCAGGGGAATGCATCGATGGTCTCCGTCCTGAGGGGCTCCAGCGCCCGCATTACGTGGGAGCGTAGAGATGCTTTCATCTGGATGTCAACCGCATGAAAGTCAATTTCTTCAATCTCGAGGCGACCACCGTGGTTGACAGTCTCGTTCTCGGAAGATACTTTCATCATCAGTTCGACTTACTCGAAGTGAATTTCAATGAAAGGGGCGCAAGCCCGGTGCATGCATCCGCTGACTTCTCGGCACAGGTCGCCGACCGACTCCGTTCCCTCGACGCGCTGGCGCAGGCGGGAGGATTGGACGAGGCCATCGCCATCCTGGCGCGCACGATCGCCGACGGCGGAGTGGCCCAGGCCTTCGGCACGGGGCACTCCGAGGCCTTCGCCATGGAGATCGCCGGCCGCGCGGGCGGCTTCATCCCGTCGCACGCGCTGCGCCTCAACGACCTCGTCCTCACCGGGGCGTACGATCGCTCGTGGTTGGGTACGCCGGAGTTCGAGCGTCGCCCCGATGTGGTGGACACGCTGTGGTCGATGTACGACATCCGTCCGGCCGACTGCTTCCTCATCGCCTCAAACTCCGGTGCGAACGGGTCCATCGTCGGTCTCGCGCTGCGCGCCAAGGAGGAGGGGCACCCCGTGATCGCCGTGACGAGCTTGGAGCACAGCCGCGGCGTCGAGTCCAAGCACCCGAGCGGGAAGAGGCTCTTCGAGGTCGCGGACGTGACGATCGACAACCTGGCGCCTTACGGCGATGCGACGATCCAGATCGGCGACGGTCCGAAGGTGGGGCCCGTGTCATCCATCACGGCTGCCTACATCGCACAGCTGCTCACTCTCGGCGCGGTCGAGAAGCTGACCGCGGCGGGCACCGAACCGCCGATCTTCCTCTCGGCCAACATCCCGGGTGGCGATGCGCACAACCAGCGCATCGAGGCCCGCTACGGGCAGCGCATCAACCCGTTCGTCGCACCGGCCGAGGAAGCGGCGACGGCGTAGCCGGCACGGCGCGGCCAATAGCCGCCCACTCACCCACACCAACACACACCCGAAATCGAAAGGCGAAAGACTGTGAAGGCTCTTCCCAAATTCCGCGCCGCAGTGGGCGCGGCCAGCGCGCTGGCGCTCACGCTGGTGCTCAGTTCCTGTGCGGGGTCCGCATCCCCAGAGGGGCCGGCGGGCGAAGTCACTGCTGACAACCCGTTCGGTCTCGCCGCCGACTCGTCCATCGAGGCGGTGGTCTTCGAGGGGGGCTACGGCATCGACTATGTCTCCGCCGCGGGCGAGATCCTGCAGGAGAACTTCCCTGACGTGGATGTCAGCGTGAGCCCCTCCAACGGCATCGCCCAGGAGCTGCAGCCGCGCTTCGTCGGAGGCGACCCGCCCGACCTCTTCAGCAACGACGGCGCCGCACCCATCCCCACCGACACGATCATCGGCCAGCTCGAACCGCTCGATGACCTGTGGGATGCCGAGAACCTCGACGGCGTGAAGATCGCCGACGCGGTCTTCCCCAGCGTCCGTGACGACGGAACGTACGGTGACAAGTTCGTCGCGGCGAACTATGTGATGACCGTGATCGGCCTGTGGTACTCCAGCTCTCTGCTCGAAGAGCACGGCTGGGAGGTGCCGCATACATGGGATGAGCTGCTGGATCTCGGGGCGCAGGCCAAGGAGGAGGGGCTCTACCTCTTCACCTTCGGCAAGGAGGCGGCCAACTACTACGAGTGGATGATGCTGGACTCCGCGATCAAGGAGGGTGGCCTGGAGGTCATTGCCGACATCGCGAACCTCGAGCCCGACGCGTGGTCGCACCCCGCCGTCGTCGAGGTGTACGAGGCGATGGAGGAGGCGATCGCGGCCGGTTACATGATGCCCGGCGGTGCCGGCACCCAGTTCACCCAGGCGCAGGCGCAGTGGAGCCAGGACCAGGGGGCGCTGTTCTATCCGTCGGGAAGCTGGATCGAGAACGAGATGAAGGACGCCACGGCGCCCGGGTTCGATATGACGGTCGCGCCGTTCCCGACGGTGACGTCGGACTCCGCGCTGCCCTACTCCGCAGTGCAGGCGGGTGCGGGCGTGCCTTTCGAGATCCCGGCCGACGCGGAGAACGTCGCGGGGGCCAAGGAGCTGCTGCGCACGATGCTCTCGAAGGAGGCGGCGTCGCACTTCTCGGAGACGACCCTCGCTCCCACGATCGTCAAGGACACCGTTCCGGCTGACGGATTCGGCTCGACGGCGCTGGCGTCGACCATGAGTTCGATGGAGAACGCGGGCGACGACATCTTCAACTGGGTGCTGTCCAACAAGTACTTCCAGTACTACGGGATCGACCACGCGGTGCCGCTCCTGTCCTTCCTCAGCGGCGACATGACCGCGAAGGAGTATCTGGCGGAGGTCCAGGCGATGTCCGACAAGGTCGCCGCCGACGCGTCGGTCGACAAGGTCGAGTTCACCTTCTGAAGCTGCCGTGACTACCTCCCACACAACGGTCGGGCGCCCCCCGCCGCGGGCGGCCGACCGGCGCCCCACCAAGCCCCGGCACCGCGCCCCCAGAATCCT